>CAWEQS010000027.1:0-45708 GCA_963811265.1 uncultured beta proteobacterium | reverse complement strand
GACCTCCACCCGCTCGAGCTGCTGCTGGGCGAGCACGCCGGGCGAGAGCCCGATCAGCCCGGCGCTGAACGCCGCTCCGATCGCAAGGCTCACTTGCGTACGCTTCATCATCGTCGCTTCTCCTTGTAGGTTCCTGTCCGACCCGTCGCCGATGCATGTCTGGCATGCGGCCCTCCCGCCGGAACGTTGGCAGCCTAGCGAATGTGACCGGGGCGTTACGGGATTTCCTCAATTGGGCCGCGCCGGGGGCGGTCGGTCTGTCTCATTCAGCCAACAGGCGACAGGTCGACTGTCGCGGGATGCGCCGTGTCGTTCAGGCGGCCACGCGCGGTACTGCAGCAAGGAGCGCGCGGGTGTATGGATCTGTCGGCGCTGAAAGCACCGTGGCGGCCCTCCCGGCTTCGACGATACGTCCATCCTTCATCACCGCTATGTCGTGGGCCAGGTACTCGACCACACCGAAGTTGTGTGTGATGAAAAGGTACGCGACGCCAAGCTCGTCCTGCAATTGCTCAGCAGGTTCAGGATCTGGGCCTGCACGGAGACATCCAGCGCGGAAGTCGGCTCGTCGCAGACGATCAGGCGCGGTTCAACCGCCAGAGCCCGGGCAATCGCGAGCCGTTGCCGCTGTCCGCCGGAGAACTCGTGCGGATAGCGGTCGACCGCGTCCTCACGCAGCCCGACGCGCGACAGAAGTGCGATTGCACGTGCGGCGATCTCCCGTTCCCCGAGTTCGGGCCGAAGCGACAGCAGGCCCTCGGCCAGGAGTTCCGAGACGCGCATGCGCGGGTTCAGCGACGCGAACGGGTCCTGGAAGATGATCTGCAGCGACCGGCGCGCGTTGCGCAGCGCCTCGCCGTCGAGGGTCGACAGGTCCTGGCCGTCCAGCCGCGCTTCGCCGTGGATCTCCGCGGTCGAGCGCAGCAACTGGACAAGCGCCTTGCCGGTCGTCGTCTTGCCGCATCCTGACTCGCCGACCAGCGCGAGGGTCCGGCCGGCCTGCAGCTTGAACGAGATGCCGTCGACCGCCTTCACGTACCCGACGGTCCGCTTCAGCACGCCGCGGCGAATCGGGAAATGGACCCGGTAGTCACGCACTTCGAGCAAGGGATTCGCGCCCGGCTCGCGCGGCACCGGCGTCGAAGTGCCGATCGATTCGTCGCGGTGCACGGGCAGCCCATGCGGCGGCAGCCCGTTCCTGTACAGCACGCAACGCACCGAGTGGCCTTCGACCGGGACGAACAGCGGCGGCGCGCCGCTCAGGCACTCCGCATGCGCCGCCGGGCAGCGGTCGGAGAAGCGGCAGCGGTCGAAGTCCTGGTCGAGCCGCGGCACGGTTCCGCCGATGGCGGCGAGCGGCCGGCCGCGCTTGGCGAAGTCCGGGCAGCGCGTCGAGGAGCATCCGCGCGTACGGGTGCAGCGGCCGCGCGAAGAACTCCGCCGTCTCCGCCACCTCGACGATCTGGCCGGCGTACATCAGCGCGATGCGGTGGGCGACCTGCGACACGATGCCGAGGTCGTGCGTGATCAGCAGCATGGCCATGCCCTGATCCTTCTGCAGGTCCATCAGCAGGTCGAGGATCTGCTTCTGCACGGTCACGTCGAGCGCGGTCGTCGGCTCGTCGGCGATCAGCACGTCGGGCTCGGCGGCCAGCGCGATGGCGATCATCACGCGCTGCTTCTGGCCGCCGGACAACTGGAACGGAAAGCTGTCGATCCGCCGCTCGGGTTCCGGCAGTCCGACCCGCTGCAGCCACTCGAGCGCCCGCGCGCGCGCGGCAGCCCCCTTGAGCGGCGTATGGCGCTCGATCACCTCGGCGATCTGCACGCCGACCGGCAGCACCGGGTTCAGGCTGGTCGCCGGCTCCTGGAAGACGATGCCGATCCGGCGTCCGCGCACGTCGCGCATCCGCGACTCGGGCAACTGCGCGACGTCGGTGCCCGCGAGGTCGATCCGGCCCTCCGCGACGCGCCCGTTCTCCGGCAGCAGACGCAGGATCGACAGCGCAGTCATCGACTTGCCGCACCCCGATTCGCCGACGAGGGCGAAGGTCTCGCCGCGCTCGATCGAGAGCGACAGCGCATCGACGGCGCGTACCAGGCCGCCGTCGGTGTCGAGCTCGGTCCGCAGGTCTTCGACACTCAGCACCGGTGCGCTCACGCCGCCTCCTTCAGCCGCAAGCGGCGCGGACGGAACGCGCGCGCGCGCGGATCGAACGCTTCGCGCACCGCGTCGGCGACGAGGTTGGCGGACAGCACCAGCGCGAGCATGAACGTGAAGGCCGTCGCCAGGTTCCACCACACGACGGGATCGCGCGACATCTCGCTGCGCGCGAGGTTGATCATCGAGCCGAACGACGACGAATTCGGGTCGACGCCGACGCCGACGTACGACAGCACGGCCTCGTACAGGACCAGCGCGGAGAAATCGAGCACGGCCACGATCAGCACCAGGTGCATCACGTTCGGCAGGATGTGCCGCCGCATGATCCGCCAGTGGGTGACCCCGAACGCGTGCGCCGCCTGCACGTACTCGAGTTCCGCGAGCTTCAGCGTCTCGGCGCGCAGCAGCCGGCACAGCGTCGACCAGCCGGTCACGCCGAGGATCAGGGTCAGCAGGAACAGGCGGAACTCGGCACGCTCGACGCCGGTCTCGAACGAGTCGGCGTTCTGGTCGATGTACACGTTGACGAGCAGGACGAACGCGGCGACCAGCAGGATCGGCGGGATCGAGGACAGCACCGTGTAGAAGTACTGGATCAGGTCGTCGACCCAGCCCTTGAAGTAGCCCGCGAGGATGCCGAGCGCGATCGCCAGCGGCAGCGTCGCGATCGTGGCGAGCGACCCGATCACGACCGCGGTGCGGATGCTCTTCAGCGCCTGGAACAGCACGTCGTTGCCGGTGCGGTCGGTGCCGAACGGGTGGTACCACGGCCACAGCGCGGCGATCCAGCCGATCAGCATGGCCATCGCGAGCAGCGTGGCGAGCATCGGCCGCCATGGCAGCTCCGTGTGTCCGCGGACGATGTCGCGCGCCGAAGCGGCGAAGCCGCCGCGCGTCCGCCCGCGCAGCGCGGCGATTCCCGCGCAGACGAGCAGCCCGCCGGCCAGCCCGGCCAGGACACCGGACACCGACTTGCGGATCACGTCGGGCACCCAGTCGCGCGCGGGATCCTGCCAGGTGCGCGCCGCCGTGCGCGAGGCGCGGGAAGTCGCGCACCTCCACGCCGTCGACCACCTGCGTCTCGCGCTGGAACGACCACCACGCGAGCGGCACCGAGTACGTCTTCTCGCGCGCCTCGACCGCGTGCGCGAGCAGCGTGTCGAGCACGGACACGGTGCGCGTCGCATAGGCGGTTGGCGCGTCGGCTGCCGCGCCTGCCGCGGGAGGCAGGCGCGGACGGAAGTGGATCGAGTCGAGCAGCGCGATGACGATGAAGACGCCGAGCACGACCGCGGCGGCCATCGCCGGTGCGTCGTGCGTCACGTGGCGCCAGGTGGCCAGCGCGTGCCGGTTGCCGCGCACGCGCCATGCGTACACGGCCACGCCGAGGACCACGAGCCACAGCACGAAGTCGGTCCACAGGAAGACGAACCTGGGCATCTGCGCGCCTTCCTAGGTGAGCCGCACGCGCGGATCGACGAACGTGTAGGCGATGTCCGTCAGCAGGTAGGCGACGATGTACAGCAGCGAGCCGAGGAACACCATCGTGTGCACGATGGCGAAGTCCTGGCCGCCGATGGCCTCGATCACGTAGGTCCCGAGGCCGGGGATGCCGAAGAACGACTCGAACACGATGGAGCCGAGGAAGGCGTACGGCAGCAGCGCGCCCACGTGCGTCAGAACCGGCAGCCAGGCGTTGCGCAGCACGTGGCGAAACAGCACGACCGCCTCGGACAGGCCCTTGGCCCGCGCCGTCCGCACGTAGTCCTTGCTGGTTTCCTCGAGCAGGATGGCGCGGAACAGCCGCGCCTCGGAGCCGAGCTGGAACACGATGCCGACAATCAGTGGCAGTGCGAGGAACTTGACGAGGTCGAGTCCCGGCACGAAGCCCGACAGCGGGACGAGCCTCAGCGTCTTCCCGAACAGCCACTGCGCCATGATGATGTAGAACAGGCTCGAGATCGACATCATCACGACGCACAGCACCGTGCCCCAGAAGTCGAGGTAGCTGGCGCGGAAGAACACCAGCAGCAGCGAGAACGCGATGCTGACGAACACGGTCAGCACGAGCATCGGCGCGGCGAGCGCGAGGCTCGCCTGGATGCGCGTGCCGACCTCGTGGCGGATGTCGCGGCCGCTGTCGCTGGAACCGAAGTCGAGCGTGAACAGCCGCAGCGAGCGGTCGTGGAAGATCGTGTTCGTGATCTTGCGCGCGCCCGGCTCGGCGGCGTTGAACCACAGCGGCTTGTCGTAGCCGTGCTCCGCCTTCCACTTCTCGATCGCCTCGGCGGTGACGCGCTTGCCGCCGATGTTGAGCCGCGCGATGTTGTCCGGCGAGTTGACCGCGAAGAACAGCGTGAACGTCAGCAGGTTGACGCCGACGAGGATCAGGACCGCGTAGAGGCAGCGCCGGACGATGTAGCCCGCCACGTCAGCGCGCCCCGCTCGCGAGCTGGCGGCCCGCGGTCTCGCGCTCGCGGCGCTTCCACGCGCGGAACGCGGGCAGCACGGCGACGACGAGCGCCAGCGCCATCAGCGCGACCGGCCACCAGACCGGGCGGTTCCACTCGGCGATCTTCGCCGCGCGCAGCGCCGGGTCGACCTTCATGTACATCAGTCGTTCGTTGACCAGCGGCCCGGGCTTCACGTTGCCGACCCACTGGTGGTTCACCGACCCGGCGTACGGGTTGTAGCCGAACGTCCACGGCGCGTCCTGCTGCGTGATCGCGACCATCCGGTCGATCACCTGCTGCTTGCGCTCGCCGTCGTCGAGGTACTTCAGCTCGTCGAACAGCTTGTCGAATTCCGGATTGCTGTAGTTGGACGCGTTCTCGCCGTTGCCGCCGGTCAGCGCCTTGGAGTTCGGGCCGTAGAGAAGAAACAGGAAGTTCTCCGCGTCCGGGTAGTCGGCGAACCAGCCCCACCAGAACACCTGCAGCGAACCTTTCTCGGCCTTCTCCTGGAAGCGGTTGTAGTCGGTGGCGCGGATCTCCAGTTGCACGTTGATCTTCGCGAACTGGCGCGCCATCCACTCGACTTCGGCCTTCAGCTCCGGCGTCAGCGCGCGCTGGTAGTCGTAGTTCAGCACCAGCGGCCGGCCGGACTTGGCATCGCGCCCGCCCGGGTAGCCGGCTTCCGCGAGCAGCCGCTTCGCTTCCTCGATCGACTTGCGCTTCGGCTTGCCGTCGACGACGTCGTAGACGACGCGGTTGATCGCCTGCCGGCCGGAAGCCGAAGACGCCGGGCGGCACCGGGCCCATCGCCGGCTCGCCCGCCGCCTTGCTCTCGAACACGCGGACGAACTCCTCCCAGTCGACGGCGATCGACAGCGCCTGCCGCAGCTTGCGGTTGCGGACCTGCTCCTCGGGCGTCCTGCCCTTCCCGACGACGGGATCGAGCCAGTTGAACCCGACGTACCAGTTGGAGATCTCGAGCGTGCGCGGCATCTGGATGCCGCGGTCGCGGAACAACTTCGCGACCTGGTCGGAGTTCCTGACGTCGTACTCGAGGTCCTGGAGCCAGTCGAAGCGATAGATCTCCGGGTTGTCGTAGTAGCCCTGCATGAACTTCGCCTTCAGCGGGATCCTTTCCTTCTCGATGTTGAAGACGACGCGGTCGATCAGCGGCAGCGGCTTGCCGCAGTCGTCGAGAAGCTTGGCGGCGCGGTCGGCGGCCTCGCCTTCGCACGGATACGTCTCGCCGCCGAAGTTCGGATTGCGCTCGAGCACGTGGCGCCGGTTCTCCTGGTACTCGGTCAGCATGTACGGCCCGGTGCCGACCGGCCAGTAGTTGAGCGACAGGTTCTTCTCGTTGAACCCCGGCTGCGCGTAGAACTTGTCGGCTTCCCACGGCACCGGCGCGGTGAAGACCATCGTCAGCCAGTACTTGAACTGCGGGTACTTGCCGTTCAGGCGGACGCGCAGCGTGTGGTCGTCGAGCGCCTGCACGCCCGCGAGGTCGATCTTGCGGAAGTCGAGGAAGGGCAGGTCGCGGCTGGCCGGGTCGACCGTCGCGCGCAACTCCTTGTCGAACGCGGCGACCTTCTCGCCGTACTCCTTCAGCCCCACGACGTGGTCGGCGAAGGTCGAGAACGACGGCGACTTGATCCGCGTGGTGGCGAGGCGCCTGAAGGCGTAGACGTAATCGTGCGCGGTCAGCTCGCGGGTGCCTGTCTGCGGGAAGTCGAAGGGCGTGCGCTTGTCGGCCGCCTGCGCCGCGGTCAGGTCGTGGTACAGGTAGTGGCCGTTCGCATCGCGCGCGAACGCCGGGTGCGGCGCGAAGCGGATTCCCTTGCGCAGCGGGATGTCGTAGACCGCCTCCGCGACCTGGTCGCCCGGCGCGTCGGCCGGCAGTTCGCGCCCGGCCTTGTCGTAGTAGCGTGGCTCGACCACGCGTTCCGCCGCGCGCGGCACCACTACGTACGGCCGCTTCAGGTAGTGGAAGCGATAGAGCGGCTCGTAGATCGAGTACGTGTACGGCGTCTCGTCGATCGAGTAGGACGCCGTCGGGTCGAGGTACTTGGGCGACCGCTCCTGGAACGCGGTGAAGAACGTGTTCGTCGCCTCGGCACCGGCGGGGTGGGGGCTGTTCGTGATCCGGTCGCAGCCGGTGAGTGCGATGAGCAGCGCGCCGACCACCGCGATCGACCGCCCCGGCAAAGCTGACACGACCGCAGTCAAGACCCCAACATCCTTCCCTGGCGCCGTTCCCCGGTCGGGGTCCGGCGTGCCGCAGCTTCTTGGGCCGCGGCGACCTGGCTACTGCGCCAGCTACCTCAAGTTCTTCGAGCGTGCGCGCACGGAATGGTTGCGCACGGCGGGACTCATCGCTCTTTCGTGTTCTTCAGAGCCCCTTCCCGCCGCAGTCGCGCAGCAGATAGTTCTCGATCAGGGCGAGCTGGTCCCCCATGATCTTGCGAGTCCAGGCAGGGCCGTGGCCGTAGTCGGCGATTTCATGGTACGCGACGGGCTTCGTGCTCCCCTTGGCCTTCGCGACGAACCACTCCGACTGCTCCAATGGCACCGTCTGGTCACGATCGCCGTGGTAGACCATGATGGGAATCTGGAGTTTCTCGGCGTGATCCACCGGATTCAGACCGTCGACGGTCGGCGCCTGCCGCTCGCGGAAGAACGGGTTCGTATAGAACTGTGCCCAGATTCGCTTGTGGTCCGAGACGCCCGCGCCCGCGATCGCGCACTTGTAGGGTCCACCGGGCCGAACCGCCGCGGCCATCGCGGAATAGCCTCCGTAGGAAAACCCGAAAATGGCAATGCGCTCCTTCTGAGCGATTCCCTGTTCCACCATCCACCGGGCACCGTCATCCTTGTCGTCCTGCATCTTCTGGCCCCACTCCGCATCGCCCGCCTTCCATAGCTTGCGGCCCCAGCCATCCGATCCGCGGAACTGGGGGCGCAGGACGGCAAAACAGCGCGAGGCCATCAGCGGCACCCACATCGAGCCGTCGAATCCCATGGCGTCGCGCGCCCACGGTCCGCCGTGCGGGTGGACGACGGCCGGCCACGGCGCCGGGCCGCACAGCTCGGGGTTCGGGGTCGTGATGAACGCGGGGATGTCCAGGCCGTCGCGCGCCTTGTAATACACCAGACGGGTCTTGCCGAGCGCAGCCGGATCGATCTGCGGGAATGCCTTGGCAAGCAGCGTCAGCTTGCCCTCGCGCAGCAGGTAATACTCCGGCGGACGCGAATCTCCGCTGACGACGACAACGACGTTCTTCAGGTCCGGCGTCCAGGAGACGATCTGGAAACTGGCATCCAGGTCGTACTCCATTTCCGCGCTCTGCCCGGTGGCCGGGTCCGTCACCTTCAGCGGCTGGGGCTGAAGGCCCATCGCCCCGCGGATGCCCTTTTCGATCCCCTGCGCCAGCGGGCGCGGTCCACTGCACGTCCTCGTCCCGCGGGCCCCGGTAGGTGACCCCGACGATGTCGCCGAATGCCACGCCGCCCTCGCCCTTGTATCGGCTGACCAGGACCCGGCTGGCATCGAAGAACCGGTGCTCGAACAGGACTTCCTTCTGCTTCCTCGAGCGGACGTCGTACTCGTAGATGACGGCCTTGTCGCGTCCGATGTTGCTCAGCACGAAAGCGGTGTTCGGATCCTTGGCAAAGCCGATGATCTGGACGTTGTCTCGCTCCTTCACGTAGGAGCGGAAGTGTTCGACCCAGCTGTCGCTGCCCGGCTCGCGTATCTCGGCGGCGATGTAGGCGCCGGTCGTGTCGATGCGAGCCCGGGACCGCGCGCGGACGTTGCCATCGAGGTCGGTCAGGTAGCCCGCGATCTTGTCGTCGGCGCGGTGGATGCGCTCGGCGCGATTGGTGCGCACGTTGACCTTGAAGACGTCACCCGAGTTGCCGAGTTCGTCGCTGACGACGAGGATGTGGTCCGGGTCGTTCAGCAGGGCGTCGAGCACGGCGGGATTGGCCAGCGCAGCCAGCCTGTCGCCGATGCGGCTCATCGAACGTTCCTGCGGCAGCGGCTCCTGCCAGTTCTTCCCCGCGAGGTCCGTGATGAAGAGCTTCGTGATGAAGGTCTTGGTGAACGTGTCGAGCCGCGAGTCGTAGGGCTGCCACATCGTGACCGCGAGCAGGTCGTTCTTGATGAACTGCACGCTCCTGAGCTTCATGCGCGACGAGCCGATCACCGTCGGCGGCTGGTTCAGGGCGTCCGTCTTCCACACGAGGATGACGCGGTCTTCGCCGCGCGCTTCGATGGCGGCCAGGTGCTTGCCGTCCGGGGCGATCGAAAAGCTCGACATCCTGGGGAAGGATGCCAGTTGCTCGATCGACGGCGGCGTCGGCTTGGCCAGGATGGCAACAGGGACCAGCAGCAGGGCGACGAGAACGCCTGCCAGGCGCTCGCAGTCCTTCGCATGATCGACGAGCCTCAAAAAAAACGCCACGCCGTCGAAGGACGGCGTGGCGCGTACCGGTGGTTAGAACGAGTAGTTGCCCGACATGAACCAGGTGCGACCGACGTAGTCGAAGCCGCTGTACAGCGGGGCGTTGCCCACGCGGTTCATGAATCCCTGCGAGATCTGCGGCGGTTCCTTGTCGGTGAAGTTGCGCACGCCCGCGATGACCGACCACTTGCTGGCCTTGTACTCCGCCGACAGGTTGTGCCGGAGGTAGCTGGGCGTGTCCATCTTGTAGATGCTGGTGGCCGGATCTTCCTCGTAGTACTCGTAGTACGACATGTTGTCGATCCAGTCGAGGCCGTACCGGACCCGCCAGGCCTTCCACGTGTAGGAGAAGTCCGCGACGCCCGTCATCTTCGGCGCGCCGATCACTCCGTTGTAGCTCAAGTACGGATCGGTCGGGAACAGCTTGTTCTGCTGCGTGGTGTAGCGCGTGACGAGGGCGTTCGCCCGGAAGTTGCCCGGCCCGATCGGCCGCGTAGCGCGCCGTGAAGTCATACCCCTTGACCTGGTCGCTCGACACGTTCACGTAGCTGTTGTTGACCGTGAGCGCGGTCGGTGCCCGCCGTCGGCCCGCGTGACCAGGCGGCAATACTGGCTCGAGAAGTTCGGCGAGGCGTAGCAGAGGCTCAGGATGTTGCCCGTGCCGATGCGATCGACCCCGTTGTCCACCCGGATGTCGAAGTAGTCGACGGCGAACGAGAAGTCGCCCCAGCCCGAGGGCAGCTGCGGTTGCAGGATGACCCCGAACGTCTTGTTCTTGGAGGTCTCCGCCTCGAGGCCGGCATCCTTGCCGCCGATCGTGACGCTCGCGATGCTCTGCGTCTGCTGGAAGGTCGGCGCCAGGCCCTCGCTTGCGCAGTTCAGGGCCCGGTTCGAGGCTGGGTCGAGCGCGCCGTAGTTGTTGCAGGGATCGCCCTGCTGGCTCAGGAACCCGGTGGTCGCGCCGACGAACTGCTCGAACAGCGCAGGAGCCCGGTACGACGTGCCGATGGCGCCACGGACCGACACGGCGCGAACCGGCGACCAGAGCGCTCCGACCTTGTACGTCGTGTCGCCGCCGTAGGACTGGTAATCCGTGTAGCGCGCCGACAGGTTGACGGTGAGTTCCTCGGCGCCGGGGAGGCTGCGCAGCAGCGGCAACTCGATCTCGCCGTACAGTTCCCACACCGAGTCCGAACCGCGGGTGATGGCGCCGGAGCTGAAGTTGTACAGGTTGCCGGCCTGCATGTCCGCCGACGGCGTGTCGTCGATCTTCGCCCGGCGGTACTCGGCGCCGACCGCGCCGCGCGCCTGCCGTGCGGCAGTTCGAACAGCGAGCCGTTCGTGTTGAGCGTGACCGTCGTCTCGTCGTACTTGGTGGTGCCGACCGTGTTGACCCACGATGTAGTTCATCCAGTCCTGCGGCAGTTCGCCTCCGAGGAGGCGCAGGCGTGAGCCGGGCGCGGGTACGCAGCCGGCAGCGCCACTGCGGCAGGAGAACGAACCGTCCGGGTTCTGCACGACGTCGAGACTGTTCCTCACGCGATCGGTCAGCCACGTCTCGATACCGTAGTCCGCGCTGGACTTCGCGAAGGACACGACGCCGTCGTACTTCCAGTCGGAGAAGGGCAGGCTGCCCTTCAGGCCGGCCAGGACCTTGTAGTAATTGACGGTCTGCTCGCTCTCGTAGTTGCCGAAGGGATGAACGCCCGGTACTGGATCGGGCCCGGCGCGACCGCCGTGGCCCGACCTGGAAGTTCGGCGCGAAGCCGCGAAGGTTGGCGGGAATCAGCGGGCTGCCGCGCGTGTAGTCCAGCGTCAGCTGGCGGTAGCCGGTCTGCGACGAGTCGCGCTGGGTGACGAGGGCCTCGTAGTACGCCTCGGAATTCCCGAGGATTCCGGTGTCGAACCCGCCCTGCAGGAAGCCGCTGACGACGCGGGCCGGCGAAATCAGGCTCTGGTTCATCATCCGCGGATCGAACGTGTCGCGGACGTTGATGTTGTTGGAGCCGCCGCCGACGCCTTCGTAACCGGGCAGCCCGGTCGTCACGGACGGATTCGGCCGCCAGCGGTTGAAGAGTGTTGCGAGGCGACCGCGCCGGGCGCAGCCCACGCCGGCGATGGTTCCCGCGCCCGAGCGTGTTGATGGTGACGCCGTTGTTGCCCGTGCCCCGTGATGCCGTAGCACTTGGGCTGGCCGGTTTTCGGGTCGATGAAGTCGCCGCTGCCCCACGGGCCCATTGACCCGTCGGGATTGGCCGTGCGCGAGTAGTCGGTCTGGCAGGCCATCCAGTCGCGATCACCCCAGGTCAGTTCCTTGCGGTCGTAGACCTCGAGCGATCCGGTGAAGTAACTCTTGGCGCCGACGTAGCCGTAGGTCGCGGCCACGCGCAGGTCCTGGCCGCCGCCGTCCTCGGGGTAGCTGTACTGGGCCTCGAGCTGGATGCCCTCGAGGTTCTTCTTCGTGATGACGTTGATCACGCCCGCGATCGCGTCCGAGCCGTAGATCGACGACGCACCGTCCTTCAGCACTTCGATCCGGTCGACCACGGCCGTGGGAAGCACGTTCAGGTCGGCCGAACCGACCGAACCGCGCGTGCCCGCCGGCGCCAGGCGCCGGCCGTTCAGCAGCACCAGCGTGCGGGTCGCACCCAGGCCACGCAGGGAGATCGTGTTGGCGCCCGGGCCGCCGTCGGTAACGAAACCGCCGAACGCGTTGTTGATCTGGCTGCCGCCCGCCGTGACTCCCGTGCCCTGCAGCGCTTCGGTCGTCGAATTGAAGCCGGACATCATCGTCTCGTCGCGCGTGATCACGAGGACGGGCGATGTCGAATTGAACGTGTCGCGCGCGATCCGCGAACCGGTCACCGTGATCGTCTCCATCGTGGAAGCTCCCAGCTCCACGCGGGCGCCCGCACCGGCCGCCACCACGACGTCACGGGTGACCCCGTCGCTCGTCACCTTGTAGGTTCCCGGCGCCACCTTGGAGAACGAAAAGGTACCGTCCGCCCCTGCCTTGGCCTGGGTCGTCGCACCGCCGGGCGCGGTCAGCGTGACCGTCGCCCCTGCCTTCGCCGTTCCGTTGATGCTTCCTTCGACCGCTTGCGCATGCACCAGGCCGACCAGACACATTCCCACCGCCAGCGAAATCGCTGTGCGGCGGAGTGTCGGAGCGGAGTCAAGTTTCCTCATGTATTCCCCCGAATTGATGAGTAACCAAGCCGAGCCAGTCGCCGAATACGGTGAACGGCCGAAATTTGCGTGTAACGCCGCACTCCCGACCCCCGGGTGGCATCGCAAACCCGTGAATTCTCGGCTCGCCTAGGTGTTTCTCACAACAGGGCGATGACATACGCAGTTCCCGTGTTGCTTTCGTCCTACACAGGGAAAGACCTATTCCCAAGGGAGAGCAGGCTTGATGTAGGGCAAGACCGCTACCGCCCGTTTCTGAACGACAGCAGCCATGCCGTGAACCAGCATCAAACCCTCGACACCGCCACAAGCCGAGTTCTCGTGCACTCGGCCGCCGGTGCTTCCAGGATCTGGCTCGACGTTCGCGTCTCGCGCGAACGCCGGGTGCGCGCCTCTATACTGCGCGGCAGTCCAATCTTCCGACTCTCAGTGCCCGGCCAACCCTTCACCTGGACGGTCCGCGTTTACTACGAGGACACGGACACCGGCGGCGTCGTCTACTACGCCAACTACCTCAAGTTCTTCGAGCGCGCGCGCACGGAATGGCTGCGCGCCGCGGGTTTCGGGCAGCAGACGCTGGCAACCGAGCAGGGCCTGCAGTTCGTGGTGGCGCGGATCGAGTGCGACTACCGGCGCCCGGCCCGGCTCGACGACGTGATCGACATCGACGTGCGCGTGATCCAGGCCGGCCGGGCCTCGGTCGTGTTCGAGCAGGTGGCGCGCCGCGGCGACGACGTGCTCGCGCAGGCGCGGATACGCGCCGGCTGCGTCGACACGAAGACGCTCGCGCCGCGGGCGATGCCGGCGCCGATGCTCGAGGCGATGAAATCGATGGTTCTCAACGAAGCGACTCCATGACACCGACTGCCGACCTCTCGATTCTCACGCTGATGACGAAGGCGACCGTCGTCGTCCAGTTCGTGATGCTGCTGCTCGCGGTGCTGTCGATCGCCTCGTGGACGGCGATCTTCCAGAAGGGCTTCGCGATCAAGCGCGCCAAGCGGGAGACCGAGGAGTTCGAGCGGCAGTTCTGGGGCGGCGCCGAGCTGTCGCAGCTCTACCAGCAGGCGTCGAACCCGCGCCGCAAGTCCGGCGTGCAGGAGCGCATCTTCGAGGCGGGCATGAGCGAGTACCTGAAGCTGCGCGGCCGCGGCGACGCGCAGGCGACGCTCGACGGCGCGCGCCGGGCCATGCGCGCGTCGTACCAGCGCGAGATGGACGGGCTGGAGGCGCGCCTCAACTTCCTCGCCTCGGTGGGTTCGGTCAGCCCGTACATCGGGCTGTTCGGCACCGTGTGGGGAATCATGCACGCGTTCACCGGACTGTCGAACCTGCAGCAGGCGAACCTGGCGAGCGTCGCGCCGGGCATCGCGGAGGCGTTGGTGGCGACCGCGATCGGCCTGTTCGCGGCGATTCCCGCCGTCGTCGCCTACAACCGCTTTGCCAACGACATCGACCGCCTCGCGAACCGCTTCGAGAGCTTCATGGAGGAGTTCCTGAACATCCTGCAGCGCCAGAGGGCCTGACCGTGGCGCTGGTCGGTCGCCGCTCGGGTCGCCGCCGCCGGATGATGGCGGAGATCAACGTCGTGCCTTATGTCGACGTGATGCTGGTGCTGGTCGTCATCCTGATGGTGGCCGCTCCGTTCGTGAACCCGAGCATCGTCAACCTGCCGTCGGTCGCCAAGGCCGGGCAGCAGAAGGGCGACCCGGTGCGCGTCGTGGTCCGGCCGGATGGACGGGTTTCGGTGTTCGATGCCGCCAAGCGCGAGCAGAGCTGTCGCCCCGGGCGAACTCGTCAACGCCGTCCGCCAGCGACAGGGCGGGAACCCGCAGACGCCCGTCGTCATCGAAGGCGACAAGCAGGCGAGGTACGAGGCGATCCTCAAGGTGATGAGCGAACTGCAGAAGGCAGGCATCGAGCGGGTCGGGCTCCTGGTCGAAGTCAACCAGCGCTGAATGACCGCACCGGCGATCACCGACCGACGACGGCTGCACTGGCACGCGCCGGAGAAGGGCACCGCGCCCGCCTTCGCGCTGTCGCTCTTCGCGCACGCGCTGCTGTTCCTCGCGATCGCCTTCGTGGTGCGCTGGAAGACGGAGCCGGCCGGCACCATCAGCGCCGAGCTGTGGTCGGGCTTCCCCGCGGCGGCGCCGGCGTCCGCCCCGGCCCCGGCGCCGGCCCCCGTCCCGGCGCCGATCGTCGAACCCACGCCGCCGCCTCCGCCACCCAGGGTCGAGCCCAGGCCGGCGCCCGAGCCCGAGCGCAAGGCCGACATCGTCGTCGAGCAGAAGAAGAAGCCGGAGCCGCCGAAGAAGGTCGAGCCTCCCAAGGAACCGCCGAAGAAGGTCGAGCCGCCGAAGCCCGATCCGAAGAAGGTCGAAGCGCTGAAGCGCGAAGCTGCGAAAGCCGAGGCCGCGAAGGCCGAGGCGGCGAAAGCGGAAGCCGCGAAGGCGGCGCACGCAAAGGCCGAGGCGGCGCAGGCGCGCGAAGCAGAGCAGCGACGCAAGCAGGAATTCCAGCGGATCGCCGCGGCCGCGGGCGGGCCGGCGGGCAGCACCGGCACCAGCGCCACGGGCGTGACCAGCGGCGGCGGCATGCCGCGCGGCTACGAGGGCCAGGTCGTCGGCTGCATCCGGCCCCACATCGTCTTCAACGTGCCCGACGGCGTGCAGCCGAAGCAGCACGTGGCCGAGTTCGAGGTCCAGCTGCTGCCGACCGGCGAGCAGGCGACGGCCCCCAGGTTGCTGAAGGCAAGCGGACTGCCCTCGTTCGACCAGGCGGTCGAGCGCGCCATCCGTCGCTGCGAACCGTTCCCTCGGCCAAGGGAAGGCGCGATGCCGCGTTCGCTGCGGCTCACCTTCGACCCGGTCGACACGCGTTGAGTCCTTCGCGCGTACGTCGTAACCCCATCATCCGTCGTCGCGCGTTTAAGGCAGCGCCGAGGGAAAATCGCTGCTTTCTCCCTGTCTATACTCGACCCCCGATGACGGAAACCACCATCGTCCGACCGTCTGCCGTGCGCCGCTGCCGTCTGCGCGGCCCTCGTCTCCCTCCCCGCCGTGTCCCTCGCGCAGTTGCGCGTGGAGATCACTGGCGTCGGCAGCCAGCAGTTCCCGATCGCGATCGCGCCGTTCGCGCGCGAGGGCCAGGTGCCGCTGGAGATCGAGTCCGTCGTGCGCGCCGACCTCGCGCGCAGCGGCCTGTTCCGCATCGTCGATGCGGGTTCCACGGCGATCCCCGAGAACGCCGCCGTCTCGCTGCCCGACTGGAAAGCGCGGGGCGCCGATGCGCTCGCGATCGGCAGCGCGACGCGGCTGGCCGACGGCCGCTTCGACGTGCGCTTCCGCCTGCTCGACACGATCCGGCAGGGCCAGCTCGACGGGCTGTCGTACGTGAGCCCGGCGTCCGACCTGCGCCTGACGGCGCATCGCATCGCCGATCGCATCTACGAGAAGCTCACCGGCGAGCGCGGCGTCTTCTCGACCCGCATCGCGTACGTCGTGCAGACCTCGCGCAACTCGTGGGAGCTGCACATCGCCGACGCCGACGGCGCGAACCCGCAGTCGGCCCTGCGCTCGCGCGAGCCGATCATCTCGCCGGCGTGGTCGCCCGACGGTTCGCGGCTCGCCTACGTGTCGTTCGAAACCGGCAAGCCCGTCGTCTACGTGCACACGGTGGCGACCGGCGCGCGCAAGGCGGTCGCGAATTTCCGCGGCTCCAACAGCGCGCCGGGCTGGTCGCCGGACGGCAAGACGCTCGCGGTCACGCTGACGCGCGAAGGCAACTCGCAGGTGTTCCTGATGGACGCCGACGGCGGCAACGTGCGCCGCCTCACCACTTCGAGCGGCATCGACACCGAGCCGAGCTTCAGCCCGGACGGCAAGTCGATCTACTTCACGTCCGACCGCGGGGGCGGGCCGCAGGTCTACCGGATGCCGGCCAACGGCGGCGCCGCGCAGCGCGTCACGTTCAACGGCGACTACAACATCAGTCCGCGCCTGAGTCCCGACGGCAAGCTGCTGGCGTATGTCGGACGCCGCGGCGGCCAGTTCAAGGTGCACGTGCTCGACCTGGCCAGCGGGCAGGAGACGCCGGTCACCGACACCGTGCGCGACGAATCGCCGAGCTTTGCCCCGAACGGCCGCATGCTTCTGTATGCGACCGAAGTCAACGGGCGCGGCATCCTGGCGTCCGCTTCGGTCGACGGCCGCGTTCGCACGCGGCTGTCGGGACCGAGCGGCGACATCCGGGAGCCGACCTGGGGTCCGTTCATCAAGTAAGTCAGGAGGAACACATGAACATTCAACGCTTCGCACGCGCCGTCATGGCCGGCACCGTCTTCGCCTTCGTTCTCGCCGGCTGCTCGTCCGTCAACCTGGACGAGCAGAAGCCCGCGCCGATCACCGATGCGTCCGTCGGGCGGCGCGTCGACGGGCGCGGGAACCGACCCGCGCGCCGTGGCGCCGGTGGACGCGCAGTCCGCGCGCGGCGTCGACCCGTTCAACGACCCGAATAGCCCGCTCTACAAGAAGAGCGTGTTCTTCGACTTCGACAGCTTCGTCGTCAAGAGCGAGTTCCAGCCGGTCGTCGAGGCGCACGGCAAGTACCTGGCGTCGACGAAGAACCGCCGCATCGTGATCGAGGGCAACACGGATGAACGCGGCGGCCGCGAGTACAACCTCGCGCTCGGACAGAAGCGCGCGGAAGCGGTCAAGCAGCGCCTGATGCTGCTCGGCGCGACGGATTCGCAGATCGAGACGGTGAGCTTCGGCAAGGAAAAGCCGCGGGCGATGGGCTCGAACGAGGAAGCCTGGGCGCAGAACCGGCGGGCGGACATCGTCTACAAGTGAGCGCCGCTCGTGTACGCGACCGCTGCGCGGTCGCACGTGCACTCGCGGCGATTAGTTAGAAGGACGGGCTTCGGAGCGGCCGGGCGCTCGTCCCTTTACAAAGGCAACGAGAGGCGACCGCCGTGCGGTCGCCTCGTCGCATCTGGAGGGGCCCATGCTTGTTCGACCACTCGTCGCTGTTGCCTTGGCTTTGTCGATCGCGCTGCCCGCCCACGCGCAGCTCTTCGGCGGCGACGACGAGGCGCGCAAGGCGATCCTGCAGATTCGCGAGCAGATCAGGGTGCTGCAGCAGCGCGAAACCGAAATGACCGCGCGGCTGGACCGGATGGAGAGCGCGCAGCGCAACCAGCTCGAACTGGTGAACCAGCTCGAATCGCTGCGCCAGGAGAACGCGCGCCTGCGCGGGCAGGTCGAGACGCTGACCAACGAAGTGGCCACGCTGCAGAAGCGCAATCGCGACCTGTACGCCGATCTCGATGCGCGGCTGAAGAAGATGGAGCCGCAGAGCGTCACCGTGGACGGGCGCTCCGCGGCGGTCGACCGGGCCGAACTCGCCGCCTACGAAGGCCCGCTGGCGCAGTTCCGCGCCGGCGACTTCAAGGGGTCGCTGCCGGGCTTCCAGCAGTTCGTCGCGCGGTATCCGGCGTCGGCCTACGCGCCGGCCGCGCAGTACTGGATCGGCAGCGCGCACTACGCGATCAAGGACTACAAGTCCGCGATCGCCGCGCACCGCACGCTGGTCGAGCGTTACGCCGACTCGCCGCGCGTGCCCGATGCGCTGCTGTCGATGGCCGAGAGCCAGGTGCAGCTCGGCGACCGCAAGTCGGCGAACGCGACGCTCACCCGGATCATCAAGGAGTTCCCGGAGACCGAAGCCGCGAAGATCGCGCGCGACCGGTTGCCGAGCACCCGGTAGCGAGACCCGGCTCGAGCCGCTCCCGGCGGGGCACGCTGGCTAAGATGGGCGGCATGCAGCCATTCGACGAAGCAATCGCCTTCGCGCAAGCGCACGAGATGCCGTGGCCGCGCGATCCGGCCGCCGACCCCGCGCACTGGGGTGTCCACCACGAAGACCCGCCGCCGTTCAACCGCCTGCGCGGGCCGGTGCATCCGCGCGGCGGGGTGTCCGGCGTGATCCGCGTGCGCGGCGAGGAAGTCGCCGCCTGGGGTGAGCCCGATCGCGCGGACCAGACCTTCAGCGTGGCGAAGACCTACCTCGCCCTGCTCGCGGGCATCGCGCACGCGCGCGGGCTGCTCGAGCCGGGCGAGCGCGTGAGCAGCCGGCTGCCCGGCATCGGCTTCGACTCGGCGCACAACCGCGCGATCACCTGGGAGCACCTGCTCACGCAGACCAGCGAATGGCAGGGCGAGTGCTTCGGCATGCCCGACCAGGTGGAGCACTACCGGCGCGTGTCGCACGACCCCAAGCCGCCCGAGGGCCGGAAGGGAGAGCTGCGCCCGCTGCGCGCGCCGGGAAGCTATTGGGAATACAACGACGTGCGCATCAACCAGTTCTCGCTGGCGCTGCTGCACCTGTTCAGGCGGCCGCTGCCGGAGGTGTTCCTCGAAAGCGTGCTGCGTCCGCTTGGCGGCGGCCGCGACTTCCGCTGGGAGGGCTATGACGACGCCTGGGTCGAGATCGACGGCCGGCGCATGCCGTCGGTTCCCGGCGGCACGCACTGGGGCGGCGGCGTCAGCATCAGCGCGCGCGACCAGGCGCGCATCGGCCAGTTGCTGCTGGACGGCGGAGAGCACGGAGGCCTGCGGGTCATCCCGCGCGCCTGGGTGCAGCGCATGCACGAACCCTGCGCGGTGGCGCCGTTCTACGGCTGGCTCACATGGCTCAATCGCGACGGGCGCCTGTTCGCCGATGCCTCGCGTGCGAGCTGGTTCATGTTCGGCGCCGGCGGCCACACGGTGTGGATCGACCCGGACAGCCAGGCGGTGGTCGTCGCGCGCTGGCTCGACGGCGCGCACTCGGCGGGCTTCGTGCGCCGCGTGGCGCAGGCGCTCAAGGGCTAGTGCTGCGCGAGCCGGAAGAGCGCCGGCAGGCCGCGTCGGTCCAGGCGTCGCAAGCGTAAACTCGCGCGCCTCGCAGACACCGCTCAGCCCGTTGTGCCCGAAGTCGACATCGCCTCCCTCTCCACGCAGGTCGTGGTCGCGGCATTCGTCCTCGGCGCGCTCTTCGGCACGCTCGTCCACCGCACCAACTTCTGCACGATGGGCAGCGTCGCCGACATCGTCGGCTATGGCGACTGGACGCGGATGCGGCAGTGGGCGCTGGCCATCGCGGTGGCGGTGGCGGGCACCACGCTGCTGGCCGCGTTCGGCGTGATCGATCCGGCCGCGAGCTTCTACACGACGAAGCGCTTCACGCCGCTCGCCTACCTCATCGGCGGAGGGCTGTTCGGTTTCGGCATGGTGCTCGCCGGCGGCTGCGGGTCGAAGGCGCTGGTGCGCGCCGGCGCCGGCAGCCTCAAGGGCCTCGTCGTCGTCTGCGTGCTCGGCCTCGTCGCCTACATCTCGCTGCGCGGCGTGCTGGCGGTGGTCCGCGTGCGCGCGATCGAGTCGGTCGGGTTCGACCTCGCGACCACGCAGGACCTGCCGACGCTGCTGACCGGCGGTGGCGATGCGCTGGACGCGGCCCGCCTCGCGGTCGCGGGCCTGATCGCGGCCGGGCTGCTGGTCTTCGTGCTGCGCGACCGCGCGGCGCTGACGAAGGAAGTGGTGCTCGGCGGCATTGGCGTGGGCGCGGTCATCGTCGCGGTCTGGTTCGTGTCCGGCCACATCGGCCACGTGATCGAACACCCGGAGACGCTCGACGAGGTCTACCTGCGGACCAACTCGGGCCGGATGGAAGCGCTGTCGTTCGTCGCGCCGGTGGCGTGGACGCTCGACTACCTGATGTTCTTCAGCGACACGAGCAAGGTGATCACGGTGGGCGTCGCCTCGGTCGCCGGCGTGTTCGCCGGCGCGCTGCTGAGCGCCGTGCTGGGCGGCCGCTTCCGCTGGGAAGGCTTCCGCGACACCGAGGACACGGCGAACCACCTCGCCGGCGGCGCGCTGATGGGTTTCGGCGGCGTGACGGCGATGGGATGCACGATCGGCCAGGGCCTGTCCGGTGTCTCGATGCTGGCGGCCGGCTCCATCATCACGCTGGCGGCGATCGTCGCCGGCGCCGTCGCCGGCCTGCGCTACCAGGCGTGGCGCGTCGAACGGATGGCGTGAGGCCGCGCCGCGCCTTGCGCGGGCCGCGAATCCTCGCCATCCTTGCCTGCACTGACTGACGAGGAATGAACGTGGAAAAGAAGTTCGCATCCCAGGCCGACCTGGAAGAAAAGAAAGTCAGTTTCGACCGGCTGTCCGACCACGCCTACGCGTACACCGCGGAGGGCGACCCGAACACCGGCATCGTCATCGGCGACGACTCGGTGATGGTGATCGACGCGCAGGCCACGCCGGTGATGGCGCAGGACGTGATCCGGCACATCCGCACGGTGACCGACAAGCCGATCAAGTACGTGACGCTGACGCACTACCACGCGGTGCGCGTGCTCGGCGCCTCCGGCTACCAGCCGCAGCAGGTGATCGCCAGCCGCGACACGTACGACCTGATCGTCGAGCGCGGCGAAGCCGACATGAAGAGCGAGATCGAGCGGTTCCCGCGGCTGTTCCGCGCGGTCGAATCGGTCCCGGGCCTGACCTGGCCGACGATCGTGTTCGAGAAGCGGATGACGCTGTGGATGGGCAAGCTGCAGGTCGAGATCATGCAGCTCGGCCGCGGCCACACGAAGGGCGACACGGTGGTCTGGCTGCCGCAGGAGAAGATCCTGTTCTCGGGCGACCTCGTCGAGTACGACGCGACGCCGTACACCGGCGACGCCTACCTGACCGACTGGCCGGCGACGCTCGACGCGGTGGCGGCGCTCGGCGCCGAGAAGCTCGTCCCCGGCCGCGGGGCCGCGCTGCGGACCGCGACGGACGTGAAGGCTGGCCTCGACGGCACGCGCGCGTTCGTCACGGCGATGTTCGAGTCGGTGAAGGCCGGCGCGCGCGCGGGGCGCGACCTGCGCAGTGTCTACCGGGAAACCTACGAGAAGCTGAAGCCGCGGTTCGGCCACTGGGTGATCTTCGATCACTGCCTGCCGTTCGACGTGACCCGCGCCTACGACGAGGCGACCGGCCACGTCGATCCGCGCATCTGGACGGCGCAGCGGGACAAGGAAATGTGGGAGGCCCTGGAAGGCTAGACGGCCCCCGGGGAGCGAAGAACAGATGCCGTCGACCTACAGGGCACCCGAGTATCCCTACGTGCAGCCGCCCGAGCTGGCGGCCGGCGGCAGCGCTCGCACGCAGGTCGCCATCGTCGGCGCGGGCCCGATCGGGCTCGCGGCGGCGATCGACCTGGCGCTGCACGGCATCGACTTCATCCTCGTCGACGACAACAACACCGTCAGCGTCGGCTCGCGCGCGATCTGCTACGCCAAGCGCGCGCTCGAGATCCTCGACCGGCTCGGCTGCGGCGACGCGATCTGCGCGCGCGGCATCGAGTGGAAGGTCGGCAAGGTCTTCTTCCGCAGTGAGCTGGCCTACCAGTTCGACCTGCTGCCCGAGCCCGGACACAAGCGCCCGGCCTTCGTGAACCTGCAGCAGTACCACCTCGAGGAGTGCATGGTGGCGCGGCTCGCGGAACTCGGCCACGGCGTGCGCTGGAAGAACAAGGCGGTCGGCGTCGAAGCGCGCGACGACGGCGTTCGGGTGGACGTCGAGACGCCGGACGGCCGCTACGCGATCGAGGCCGACTACGTGATCGCGGCCGACGGCGCGCGCAGCGCGCTGCGCGACCTGATGGGGCTCGAGTGGAAAGGGCAGGTCTTCCGCGACCGCTTCCTGATCGCCGACGTGCACATGAAGGGCGAGTTCCCGACCGAGCGCTGGTTCTGGTTCGATCCGCCCTTCCATCCCGGCCAGTCCGTGCTGCTGCACCGGCAGGCCGACGACGTCTGGCGCATCGACTTCCAGCTCGGCTGGGACGCCGACCCCGAGGAAGAGAAGAAGCCCGAGCGCGTGGTCCCGCGCATCCGCGCGATGCTCGGCGACGACCGCCCGTTCGAGCTGGAGTGGGTCAGCGTCTACACGTTCCAGTGCCGGCGCCTCGACCGCTTCGTTCACGGCCGCGTGCTGTTCGCCGGCGATGCCGCGCACCAGGTGTCGCCGTTCGGCGCGCGCGGCGCCAACTCCGGCTTCCAGGACACGGACAACCTTGTCTGGAAGCTCGCACGCGTGTTGCGCGGGGAGTCGCCGGCCACTCTGCTCGCGAGCTACGACAGCGAGCGGGTCGAGGCGGCCGACGAGAATCTCCTGAACTCGACCCGCGCGACCGATTTCATCACGCCGAAGAGCGCGGTGAGCCGGATCTTCCGCGACGCCGTGCTGGCGCTGTCGCGCACGCATCCGTTTGCGCGCAGGCTCGTCAACAGCGGACGGCTGTCGATGCCGACCACGCATCGCGCGAGCCCGCTGTCGACGCCCGATCACGACAGTTTCGCCGGCGCGATGGTCCCCGGCGCACCGGCCGCGGACGCGCCGGTGCAGGCGGGCGGGCACGCGGGCTGGCTGCTCGATCACCTCGGCGGACGCTTCGACCTGCTGCTGTTCGACGCCGACGACGAAGCCGCGGTGACACTCGCCGCCGGACTTGGCGACGCGGTCCGCGTCGTCCGCATCACCTCGTCGGGCGCCGTGCGCGGACAGTTGATCGACTTCGAAGGCCACGCCGAGCACCGCTACGACGCACGACCCGGTACGGCCTACCTGCTGCGACCCGACCAGCACGTCGCCGCGCGCTGGCGGTCCCCCACCGTCGACGGCGTGCGCGCGGCGCTCGCGCGCGCGCAGGGACACTGACATGGCGCTGAACACGCAGCCGAACATCGACCGGCCCGACGACTTCTACCAGGCGCTGATCGAGGCGCACGCGGGACTGACCGAGCAGGAGAGCGCGGCGCTGAACGCGCGGCTGATCCTGCTGCTCGCCAACCAGGTCGGCGACCTCGAAACGCTGAAGGAAGCGATCGCGGCGGCCCGCGGTGCGCTCGGTGCCTAGCTCCGGCCGCACGCCGGCAGAGCGATGCGGATCACGAAAGCACCCGACGTTGCAGCGCCGGGGCCCGAGGGCTCGTCGGGCGCGCGGGCGCAAGGGGCCGGGGATCGTCCTGCATCGGGCAAGCATTCCCGCGCGCCGCTGACTGCGCCCTCCGATCCGGCGCCCGAGCAATCGCCTCGAGCCGCGGCACGCAGCCGGCGGCCGGTCCAGCGCACGAGCGCCGAGCGGCGGCGAATGGCTTCCTGCCTGCTGCTCTCGCTGCTGCTTCACGGGTCGCTGTTGAGCCTGACGTTCGATGGCGAGGGAGGCGGGCTTCCGGGGTTTGGCTTTCCCTGGCAGCAGCGGCGCATCGAGGTGCCGGAGCTGCGCGTCCTGCTCGTTCCGGCAGCCGTCATGCCCACGGAACCTGCGACCGCGTCCGTCGCGGAGCCGCCGCAGCAGGCATCGATCGAGTCGCCATCCGTTGGCGGTGGACCGGCCGCAACTCCATCGGCAGTGCCCGCGGTGCCCCCGGCGCGTGCCGCGCTTCAGGTCGTGCCGGCGGCTCCGCCAGTCGTCGAGGTCGAGCCGGAACGAGACGCCGTGGCGCCTGCACCCGTTGCGCAGGCGCCCGTGCGCGCCCGTGAGCCCGTCCGAGCAGCGCCCGCGAAGGCCCCGAAGATGGACGCGGTCGGCGTGGAGCCGTCCCGCAGTCCCGGGTTGGTCGAGCCTGCGGCTCCCGCGGCGCCAGCCCCCGTGATCGCCGCTGCGCCGGGCGCTTCGAGCGCGGAGACCGTGGCGAAGCCGGTGCATCGGGAGGCCGGCGATGTGGCACGGGAGCGAGTCGGCCAGGACGCCCGGGACCGGGCCGCTCAACTGGCCGTGCAGGCGGATCAGGCGGAGGCGGCGCGGGAAGAGATCGCGAAGCGTGAGTCCGATCTCCGGGAAGAAGCGGCCCGCGCCGAGGTCGCGCGACTGGAGGCTGAACGGCAGGCGGCTGCGCGACTGGCCGCGGCACAGCAGGAGGCGCAGCGCCAGGAGGCGGCGCGTCAAGAAGCGCGGGCAGGCGCGCGCAGGAAGCGCGGTCGGCGCGTCAGGAGGCGGCTCGCGCGGAGGCCGCGCGCCTGGAGGCCGAACGGCAGGCGGCTGCGCGAGTGGCCGCGGCACAGCAGGAGGCGCAGCGCCAGGAAGCGGCGCGTCAGGAAGCGGCTCGCCTCGAGGCCGCGCGCCTGGAGGCCGAACGGCAGGCGGCTGCGCGAGTGGCCGCGGCACAGCAGGAGGCGCAGCGCCAGGAAGCGGCGCGTCAGGAAGCGGCGCGTCAGGAGGCCGCGCGTCAGGAGGCGGCGCGTCAGGAGGCGGCTCGCGCGGAGGCCGCGCGCCTGGAGGCCGAACGCCAGGCGGCTGCGCGACTGGCCGCGGCACAGCAGGAGGCGCAGCGTCAGGCAGCCGCGCGCCAGGCCGCGGCAGGGCAAGAGGCTGCGCGCCTCGAGGCCGAAAAGGAGGAGGACGCAAGACGGGAAGCGCGGCGTCGAGCGATGGGGCGCCAGCTCGATGAGGAAGCGGCCCGGCGCGACGCAGCCTCGAATGCCACGCGCCAGTCTTCGACGCTCCCGTACTCCCTGAGCGCCGCGCGTCGAGCCAGGCTGTGGGGGCGCATCGATCCCAATGCCGAACTCGTGCGGTACGGGGAGGGATGGGCCCGGAAGATCCAGTTCAACACACCGGTCGACACGGTGCGCGAAGTGGCGAAACGGCCTCACACCAATCCCGTGGTGACGGTGGCCATTCGAAGCGACGGATCCGTGGAGTCGGTGACCTTCGTCGTCTCCAGCGGCGTGGCGGAGGTCGACGAAGCGATACGGCGCATCGTGCGAAGCCACGAGCACTACGAAGCGTTCCCGCCCGCGCTGGCGCGCGAATACGACGTGGTCGAAATCCGCCGGACCTGGCACTTCGACGTCGCCGTCCGGTTGGACTGATGCGCGGAATCTCTACCAGCGCGTCGGCAATCGCCGTGAAGTGTGGAAGACGCGCAGGACCTCGACGGCATCCCGCGTGACGCGGTAAGGAACGAGATAACGAGTTCCTGACAACAACCAGTTCTCGCGTGCCGGGAACGCGTCCGGGTCGCCCCAGCGACGGCTGCTCGGCCAATTGATCCACGGCCTGCAGCACGCGCCTGACCATCTATGCGCGCGGCCGCGGGATCATCGGCCGCGATGTAAGCCGCTTCGTCCTCCAGGTTGCGCAGCGCGGTCCGGAGCCATCGGACCTGCATCTACTTCCACTTCCTGGCGAGCGCTGCGACTTCCTTCTCGGAGGCGAAGTCTCCGGCGTCGGCTTCCTTCAGCGCCGCCTGAATCTCGGCCACTTGCCACTCGTTGTTCGCGACGTATTCGCGGATGGCCTCCGCCGCCAGAAACGACTTGCTGCGCTGGGTCGACTCCGCCAAGCGGTCGAGCCGGTCCTTCACTTCGTCTTCGATGCGAATCGTCATTGTCGTCGACATTGGAGGCCTTGTGTGCTGATTTGTACACATACTATTACTTGCGAAGCAGCCTGGCAATGGGTCGCCGCGGCGGGTCGTGCGCGTTGTCGACATCCGGGTTCTCCATCAGCAACGCAGCGTCCCGTCGACGCACGTGATGCATGACCCGCCGATGATGATCCTTCCTTCGGCGTCGCACTCGACCGCGATGCGCCCGTCGCGTCCGACGCGCTGACCCTGCGCGGCGGTGTAGGCGGCGCCCACGGCGGCCACCGATCCTTGCTCGCGCCGAAACACCGCCACGCTGCCGTTGCCGCTGCCGCACACCGGATCCTCGTTCACGCCGCACGACGGGGCGAACGAACGCACCTCGATGGCCGCATCGCCGGCGTCGTGCTCCGCGAAGACCGACAGCCCGGTCACGCCGAGACGCCGCTCGAAGGCGGCGGACCGGGCGAAGTCGGGCTCGAGGGCAAGCAGGTCCGCCACGCTCGCAAGCTGTGCGACGACCCACACCGCGCCGACGTCGACGATCGCGGGAGCCGCTGCGCGCACGACGGCGCGGCCCAGCACGGCCTCCAGTTCATCGACGTCGTCAGGCGGCAGCGGTGTCACCGCGGCGGGCGGCAGGTTGAACGCCAGGCGACGGTCATCCCCCTTGCCCTGTACTGCGAGTTCGACCAGGCCCACGCCGCACTCCTGCACGATCTTTCCGTCACGCGGCCTCACGCGTCCGGCCTCCAGCGCTGCGTGGGCGCTACCCAGGGTGGGGTGCCCGGCGAACGGAAGCTCGCTGCGCGGCGTGAAGATCCGAAGGCGATAGTCGGCGCCGGTCGTGGCGGGTGGCAGCAGGAAGGTCGTCTCGGAGAGATTGGTCCAGCGTGCGATGCCCTGCATGTCGGCCGTGTCCAGTCCCTCCGCGTCGAGCACCACGGCGACGGGGTTGCCCAGCAGCGGCCGGCTGGTGAACACATCCACCACCTTGTACGTCCTGAGTTTCACTCTGGCCTCCGTTCGAAACTGGAAAGGTTTTGCGGTCAGTTCAGCAGATCGTCCATCGTAGTCACCGCGATCACCTTGCTCGCGGCCTTTGCAAGCGCAGGATCCCGCGTCACCAGGGCCAGCGCGACTTCCGGTTCGATCACGTAGCGAGCCATGCTGTCTCCTGCCATTGACGAAGCACTGCCGGCACGTGTGCGTCGCCTAATCCCACAGTCGCGAGCGCCGACCGCGCAGCAGTTCGCCCTTCATCTCGGCTACCTGGCGTTCCAGAAAGTCGCCCTCTGGACGCTGGGCCTCCAACGCCATCGAGTGCGCCAGCGATGCGACGCGCTCGCGCGCCTTGCTCTCGGCCCGGGCATCGACCTGCTCGGCCAGTGGAGTGCGGGGCAGCAGCACGTAGCGCAGGTCGCAGCCGAGCGAGTCGGCGAGCTGGCGCAGCTGGTTCATGGAGATCCTGCCGCTCACTTCGGCGGCCTCGGCCTGGACTACGGCCGAGTGGGTGACCCCGAGCCGAGCGGCAAGTTGGCGTGTACTAACACCGAGCGATGTGCGCACGGCCTTGAGCCAGCCGCCGCGTGGCAGAACCGGCGGAGGCGCAGCAGCGGCGTCTCGCAGGATGCGGTCGATTTGATCTAGGATCAGGCGCGATGGATACATTGGTAAGTAATGGCTAACCAGTCATCGGTGATATGGTCATCCAAAGCTAACCAAAAATCAATGGTCTGGAAAGTTTCGCCTAACCAAAATTCGGCTTGGAGCGTGCCGCTGCGGCGACATCGAGGCGCCTCGCTTGCGTCGACGCGCCATGCGTTCGTCAGGTGAAGGGCGTCATGTGACGCCGTTTGAACGCGAGAACCCGCGACCTACGATGAACCGCCGATCATCTGGCGCCGAGAACCTCGCGGACTTGAAGTCGCAATCCGCGACATCAAACCGGGACGGCCGACGAAGGCTGCCGCGGGCGCTCCAGGGCGCGCCGATCACTCACGCGAATCATGGGCGAGGCGAGTGCTTGATCGGGCTCGGCAACGCTGCGCCAGTGCTGGCATGCTGATATCACTATTGATACTATCTACATGAACAACAAGCACAGGAAGACCCTCGGTGAGGTGTTCGCGGATCCAGTCAGGGGCGCGATCGAGTGGAGCCGGATCGAGGCGCTTCTGGTTGCCGTTGGATGCCAATGCATCGAGGGGAGCGGATCGTCCGTCACCTTCGAGCTGCACGGGGTACGAGCCTACTTCCACCGCCCGCACCCGAACCGGGAGGCACTGCGTTACCGGGTACGTGCGGCGCGCGAGTTTCTGATCAAGATCGGAGTCGAACCGTGAAGGTTCTCGAACACAAGGGATACACCGCGACCGTCAACTTCGACGCCGACGACGGGATACTCGTGGGACGTGTCATCGGGGTGAACGACGTCATCACGTTTCACGGCACCACGGTTAAGGAAGTCGTCGCCGCGTTCCGTGAATCGGTTGACGACTACCTTGCCGCCTGCGCAAAGCTCGGCCAGAGTCCCGACAAGCCTGCAAGCGGCAAGTTCATCGTTCGCGCCGCGCCGCTCACACATCGGGCCGCCTTGGCGATGGCGACGGCCGAAGGGAAGAGCCTGAACGCCTGGGTTGTCGAGGTGATCGAGCGCGCAGTCGGGGCCGGGAAGGGCGCAGTCACTCCGCGCGGGCCTGCGCCGATGCGACAGCGGCGGAAGGCCGTATCACGCAACGTCGCCAGACGTTGATCGGCCTGGTACCGACGCCGCGGGTTGCGGCAGACCGGGTTGGGCCGGCGAAGACGGCCGCAGGATCAGTCGCGCTTCGCCGCGACGAGCGGCACCACGCCCTCGACGTCGATCGTGATCCGCTTGCGGCCGGGTTCCATCGCGGTGAGCGGCGTCGCCTCGCGCAGCGTCGCGAGGCTGCGGCGCGTGAGGTCCTGGTAGCTGCGGGTACCGCTCATCTTCCACGCGACGTCGCTGTCGGAGAGCGTGCGGACCACGCGCGCCGGCGCGCCGACCGCGAGCCCGCGCGGCGGGATCACCATGCCGGCCTTCACGAACGCGCCCGCGGCCACCATCGCTTCCTCGCCGACGACGGCCTCGTCCATCACGACGGCGTTCATGCCGACCATCGCGTTGCGCTTGACGATGCAGCCGTGCAGGATCGCGCCGTGGCCGATGTGGCCGTCTTCCTCGACGATCGTGTCGGTCCCCGGGAAGCCGTGCATCACGCAGCAGTCCTGGATGTTGCTGCCGCGCTCCATGATGATCCGGCCGAAGTCCCCGCGCAGGCTCGCGCCCGGCGCCACGTAGCAGCCGGGACCGACGATCACGTCGCCGATCAGCGTCGCCATCGGATGCACGAAGGCGGTCGGATCGACCACCGGCACCAATCCATCGATCTCATAACAGGCCACGGCCGGCTCCTCGTTACACGGCCGCGTGCCAGCGGCGCTGGACCACGCGGAAGCGGTTGGCGACGAACGCCGAGTCGGTGTAGCTCGCGTTCGCGGCCGGATTCGCGCCGGTCGCGTGGAAGTCCGAGAACGCGGCCGACTGGTTGACGTACACGTTGCCGGTCAGGTTGATCGACAGCGAAACTCCGGCGCGCAGCGTCGCCTCGGTCATCGCATCGACCACCTCCTGGTTCATCGAGTACAGCCCGACGGTCAGCGCGCCGTGTTCCTTCACCGCGCGTTCGGACAGCGCGACGGCGGCTTTCCAGTCTCGTGCCTTCACGATGAAGCTGATCGGTCCGAATCGCTCCTGCATGAACACGGCCTCGTTCACGGCGTCGCTCTTCAGCAGCACCGGCGTGCGGACGTTCGCGTTGGGGAAGTCCGGGTGGTCGATCTTCTTCGACGGCAGCACGACCTCCGCGAGCCGCGCCGCCTCGTCGATGCGCGCGAGCGTGTCGGGCGACTGGATCGCGCCCAGCACTGCAGCGGCCACCGCGGGATCGGCCAGGAACTTGGCGACTGCCGCGCCGAGGTCGGCCGCGACCTGGTCGAAGCTCTTCTCGCCTTCGTCGGTCTCGATGCCGCCGGCCGGCACGAAGATGTCCTGTGTCGTCGTGCACATCTGTCCGGAGTACAGGCTCAGCGTGAACGCGAGATTGCGCAGCATCGCCTTGTAGCTGTCGGTCGACTCGATGACGACGTTGTTCACGCCGGCGAGCTCCGCGTAGACCTGCGCCTGCCGCGCGTGGTCCATCAGCCAGCGGCCGAAGGCGTTGCTGCCGGTGAAGTCGATCGACTTCACCGCGGGGTTGGTCGCCAGCGCCTGGGTCTGCTTCGGATCGTCGGTGACGAACAGCGTGACGAGGTTCGGATCGAGCCCGCTTTCCTTCAGCACGTCGCGGATGATCCGCACGCTGATCGCCGCCGGCAGCACCGCGTTGGGGTGCGGCTTCACGATCACCGGGTTGCCGGTGACGAGCGCGGCGAACAGGCCCGGGTACGTGTTCCAGGTCGGGAAGGTGCCGCAGCCGATGACGAGTGCGACGCCGCGGCCGACGACCTCGAAGCGCTTCTCCATCACGATCGGCGGGTTCTTGCCCTGCGGCTTCTCCCAGCGCGCCTCGGCGGGCACTTCGCTCATCGCGCGGTACGCGTACGCGACCGCTTCGAGCCCGCGATCCTGCGCGTGCGGGCCGCCGGCCTGGAACGCCATCATCCAGCCCTGGCCCGTGGTGTGCATCACCGTGTAGCCGATCTCGAAGCTCGCCTTGTTGATGCGCGCGAGCGCCTCGAGGCACACGCCGGTGCGGCCGTCGACGCCGAACTTCTGCCACTCGGCCATCGCCGCGAGGCCGGCGTCGACCAGCGCCTGCGGATCGCACTTCGGATACTTCACGTCGAGCGGCACGCCGTACGGCGACTGCTCGGTGGCGATCCAGTTGGTGATGCCGGGCTGGTCGATCTCGAACTTCTTGCCGGCGTACGCGGCGGCCTTCGCCTTGCCGTCGTCGTTCGCGGTTTCGCCGTACACCTTGGGGCTCGGCTGCTCGGGATACGCCGACCAGAAGCCGCGCGTACGGATGGCGGCGAGCGCGCCGTCAAGGGTCGCGCGGTGCTTCTCGAAAAGGGGATGGGTCAAGGGAGTCTCCAGGGCAATTCGATGGCAACAACAGTGCCGGCGGCATGGTGATCGTTCATAGGCCGCCCCGATACTTGTCTTGCGGGAACGGGCGACGGTACTATCGATTGAACGGTCGGTCAACGAAACGGCAGCGGCGTTCGATCAGCGCGCGCCGGGCCCGGCCGAGGAGACATTCCCGATGGTGCAATCGTTCGAGACCGTCCGCCTCGATGTGGCGGACGGTGTGGCAACGCTGACGCTCAACCGGCCCGACCGGCTGAACAGCTTCACGACCGCGATGCACGGCGAAGTGCGCGCCGCGATCGATGAGGTCGTTCGCAACCCGCAAGTCCGCTGCTTCGTGCTGACCGGCGCGGGACGCGGCTTCTGCGCGGGCCAGGACCTGTCGGACCGCGCGGTCGCGCCCGGCGAAGCGCCGGTCGACCTCGGCACGTCGATCGCCACTTACTACAAGCCGCTGCTGCTGCGGCTGCGCTCGCTCGACATGCCGACGATCTGCGCGGTCAATGGCGTCGCGGCCGGCGCGGGCGCCAACATCCCGTTCGCGTGCGACCTCGTGTTCGCGGCGAAGTCGGCGTCGTTCATCCAGTCGTTCGCGAAGATCGGCCTCGTGCCCGACTGCGGCGGCACCTGGTGGCTGCCGCGGCTGGTTGGCCCGGCGCGCGCGATGGGCCTCGCGCTGCTCGGCGACAAGCTGTCGGCCGCGCAGGCCGAGCAGTGGGGCCTGATCTGGCGCTGCGTCGAGGACGACGCACTGATGCCGACGGTGACGGCCGTCGCGAAGCAGCTGGCCGCGGGCCCGACCCGCGGCTACGTGCGCACCCGCCAGGCGATGGAGAGCGCGATGCAGCTGCCCTTCGCGGCCGCGCTCGACGTGGAGTGCGACTACCAGCGCGAGCTCGGCGCGTCGGACGACTACCGGGAAGGCGTGGCCGCCTTCATGGAAAAGCGCGCGCCGCGGTTTCGTGGACAGTGAGGATCGGATGACCGACCAGGCCCTCGAACGCAGCGTGGTGGTTGGCGTCATCGGCGCCGGCGCGATGGGCGCCGGCATCGCGCAGGTGGCCGCGCAGGCCGGCCACCGCGTGCTGATGTTCGATGCGCAGCCGGGCGCGGTCGAGCGCGCGATCGCGCAGGCTGCCAGGTCGCTGAAGGCACTCGCGGACAAGGGCAAGGTGCCTGCGGAACACGCGACCACGATCCCGGCGCGCATGCGCGCCGCCACGCTGCCCGAGCTCGCCGAGTGCGGCCTCGTGATCGAGGCGATCGTCGAGGACATGGAGGTCAAGCGCGGACTGTTCCGCGACCTCGAAGCCATCGTCGGCCCGCGCTGCATCCTCGCCACCAACACGTCGTCGCTGTCGGTCACCGCGATGGCGGCCGGGCTGAAGCAGCCGGAGCGCGTGGTCGGCATGCACTTCTTCAACCCGCCGACGCGCATGCGGCTGGTCGAGGTGATCAGCGGGCTGGAGACCGCGCCCGACGTCGCGCGGCTCGTCTTCCGCACCTCGGAGGCGTGGGGCAAGCACGCGGCGTACGCGAAGTCGACGCCGGGCTTCATCGTCAACCGCATCGCGCGGCCGTTCTACGGCGAGGCGTGGCGCGCCTACACCGAGGGCGCGGCCGATCCCGCCACGATCGACGCCATCGTGCGCGACTGCGGCGGCTTCCCCATGGGGCCGTTCGAGCTGATGGACCTGATCGGCCACGACGTGAACTTCGCGGTGACGAAGTCCGTGTTCGACGCGACGTTCGGCGAGCGCCGCTACGCGCCGTCGCTGGCGCAGCAGGAACTCGTGCGCGCGGGCAGGCTGGGCCGCAAGACCGGGCGCGGCATCTACGACTATCGCGAGGGCGCGGTGAGACCGGCGCCGGCGGTCGAGCCGGGCGCCGAACCGGTCAAGCGGGTCATCGCCGTCGGTTCGCTCGGCATCGCCACGCCGATCATCACGCGGCTGGAGCGCGCCGGCATCGACGTGGTCCGCGTGCAGGGACCGCGCGAGGCGCAGCTGCCGTCGTCGGGCTGGCTCGAGATCGGGCCGGCGCACGTGATGATGACCGACGGCCGGCCGGCGACGCGCCGTGCGATGGAAGACGCGCACGAACACCTCGTGCTGTTCGACCTCGCGCTCGACTACGCGACCGCGCCTCGGCTCGGCCTGGCGCGCGCCGACCAGTGCGGCGCGGGCGCGTTCCGCACCGTGTGCGCGACGCTCGGCCTCGCGGGATTCGAGTGCTCGCCGCTCGACGACGTCGCGGGCCTGGTGGTCCTTCGCTTGAACGCGATGCTCGTCAACGAAGCCGCGGACGCGGTGGCGCACGGCATCTGCAGCGCGGACGCGATCGACGTCGCGATGCGCTACGGCGTCAACTATCCGCGCGGGCCGATGGAGTGGTCCGAGCAGGTCGGGCTGCGCGTGTTCGCGCGCGCGCTCGCCAACCTGCGCGATCACTACGGCGAGGAGCGCTATCGCACCTCGGCGCTGATCACCCGCAAGGGCTACACCGGCGCGGGCTTCCACGGGTGAGCGACGGCATGGCCGAGCACCAGAACCCAACCAGGAGCGACATGGACCCCCACGCGATCGCGGAGGCCGTGCGGCACGGCATGTTCGAGAACGACGCCGCCTCGAAGGCGATGGGCATGCAGGTCGAGGAGGTCGGCCCGGGTTTCGCGCGGGTCTCGATGATCGTGCGCCCCGAGATGCTGAACGGCTTCCGGATCTGCCACGGCGGGCTCATCACGACGCTCGCGGACTCGGCGTTCGCCTTCGGCTGCAACAGCTACAACGAGATGACGGTGGCCTCCGGCATCGTCGTCGACTTCCTCGCTCCGGCCCACGAAGGCGACCGCCTCGTCGCCGAGTGCCACGAGGTCTCCCGCTCGGGCCGCACGGGCGTGTACGACATCAAGGTCACCAACCAGCACGGCAAGACCGTGGTCGTGATGCGCGGCCGATCGCACACGATCAAGGGCAAGCAGGTCGTCAACCTCTGAACGGGAACAGGAAGATGCCGTCCAAGAAACCGCAGCCGTCCGAACTCGAGCCGATCGAGCGCGCCAGCCGGTCCGAGCTGCAGGCGCTGCAGCTCGAACGCATGCGCTGGTCGCTCGACCCACGCGTACGAGAACGTGCCGCACTACCGCGCCAGCTTCGACCAGGCCGGAGTGAAGCCATCGGACCTGAAGACGCTGGCGGACCTGGCGAAGTTTCCGTTCACGCTGAAGAAGGACCTGCGCGACAACTATCCGTTCGGGATGTTCGCGGTGCCGCGCGAGAAGGTGGTGCGGCTGCACGCGTCGAGCGGCACGACCGGCAAGCCGACGGTGGTCGGCTACACGGCGAAGGACATCGACACCTGGTCGACCGTGATGGCGCGCTCGATCCGCGCGGCGGGCGGGCGCGCGGGCGACATGGTGCACGTGTCGTACGGCTACGGCCTGTTCACGGGCGGGCTCGGCGCGCACTACGGCGCGGAGAAGCTCGGCTGCACGGTGATCCCGATCTCCGGCGGCATGACCGAACGGCAGGTGCAGGTCATCCAGGACTTCAAGCCGGACATCATCATGGTGACGCCGTCGTACATGCTGGCGATCGCCGAGGAGATGGAGCGGCAGGGCATCGACCCGAAATCATCGTCGCTGAAGATCGGCATCTTCGGCGCGGAGCCGTGGACGCCGGCGATGCGCGATGCGATCGAGGCCAAGACCTCGCTCGACGCGATCGACATCTACGGCCTGTCCGAGATCATCGGCCCGGGGGTCGCGCAGGAGTGCATCGAGACCAAGGACGGCCTCACGGTGTGGGAGGACCACTTCTATCCGGAGATCATCGATCCGCAGACCGGCGAGGTGCTGCCGGAGGGCGAGAAGGGCGAACTGGTCTTCACGTCGCTGACCAAGGAAGCGCTGCCGATGATCCGCTATCGCACGCGGGACCTGACTCGGCTGCTGCCGCCGACCGCGCGCTCGATGCGGCGCATCGAGAAGATCACCGGCCGCTCGGACGACATGCTGATCATCCGCGGCGTGAACCTGTTCCCGACCCAGATCGAGGACCTGATCCTGCGGCAGCCCGAACTCGAGCCGTACTACACGCTGGAGGTGACGCGCCCGGGCAACCTCGACGAGCTGACGGTGCACGTCGAGATGGGCTCCGACCTCGCGAACGGCAGCCAGGAGTCGCGCCACGCGGCCGCGAAGCAACTGGAGCACAACATCAAGGCCTACATCGGCATCAACGCGACGGTCCGCCTGGCGCTGCCGATGGGGCTCGAGCGTTCGGTCGGCAAGGCCAAGCGGATCATCGACCGCCGGCCCAGGCAGTAGCCGGCACGGCAGGAAACGCAGCAGGAAGGAGCAGCCATGTACACACAGGCGATGGACATTCCGTCCCCGGACCGGGACGACGCGGTGCGGGGCGGTCCCCGTTCGCTCGTCGAGCAGCAGCGCGACGCCGCGTACGAAGCCGAGTTCGACGCCCGGGTCGCGCGCGGGGAATTCGTCGAGGCCAAGGACTGGATGCCCGAGGGCTATCGCAAGACGCTGGTGCGCCAGATCAGCCAGCACGCGCACAGCGAGATCGTCGGCATGCTGCCCGAGGGCAACTGGATCACGCGCGCGCCGACGCTCAAGCGCAAGGCGATCCTGCTCGCCAAGGTGCAGGACGAGGGCGGCCACGGCATGTACCTGTACGCGGCGGCCGAGACGCTCGGCGTGGCGCGCGACGACCTGGTCGACGCGCTGCACTCGGGCCGGGCGAAGTACTCGTCGATATTCAACTACCCGACGCTGAACTGGGCCGACATCGGCGTGATCGGCTGGCTGGTCGACGGCGCGGCGATCATGAACCAGATCCCGCTGTGCCGCTGCTCGTACGGCCCGTACGCGCGGGCGATGATCCGCATCTGCAAGGAAGAGTCGTTCCACCAGCGCCAGGGCTACGACCTGCTGCTGACGATGATGAAAGGCACCGCGGACCAGCGCGCGATGGTGCAGGACGCGGTGAACCGCTGGTGGTGGCCGTCGCTGATGATGTTCGGACCGCACGACAAGGACTCGGTGCACTCGGGCGACTCGATCAAGTGGGGCATCAAGCGCATCAGCAACGACGACCTGCGGCAGAAGTTCGTCGACGCGACGGTGCCGCAGGCGAAGGTGCTCGGCATCACGCTGCCCGACCCGGACCTGCGCTTCAACGAGGAGCGCGGCCACTGGGACTTCGGGACGATCGACTGGAGCGAGTTCTGGAACGTGGTCAACGGCCACGGCCAGTGCAACCGCGAGCGCCTCGCCGACCGCGTGCAGGCATGGGAAGACGGCGCGTGGGTGCGTGAAGCCGCCCTGGCGCACGCCGAGAAACAGCGCCGGCGCGACCGGCTCGCCGCATAGAACGAGGGGAAATCAGATGACCGAACCAAGCCGCCAGTGGCCCTTGTGGGAAGTTTTCATCCGCAGCAAGAACGGCCTCGACCACAAGCACTGCGGCAGCGTGCACGCGCCCGACGCGAAGATGGCGCTGGGCAACGCGCGCGACGTCTACACGCGCCGCATGGAAGGCGTGAGCATCTGGGTGGTGCGCGCCGACCACATCGTCGCCAGCGACCCGGACGCCAAGCCCGAGATGTTCGACCCGGCCGCAGACAAGATCTACCGGCACCCGACCTTCTACACGCTGCCCGACGAAGTCAACCACATGTAGGTGCCGCGATGACCGCCGCCACCAAGACCCATTCCGCGCACCTCGACTACGTCCTGCGCATCGCCGACACCTCGCTCGTCCTCGGCCAGCGGCTCGCCGAGTGGTGCGGCCACGGGCCGGTGATCGAGGAAGACATCGCGCTGACCAACATCGCGCTGGACCTCGTCGGCCAGGCGCGCCTGCTGCTGACCCACGCGGGCACGCTCGAAGGGAAGGGGCGCGACGAGGACCAGCTCGCCTTCCTGCGGCGCGAGCCGGAGTTCCGCAACCTGACGATCGTCGAGCTGCCGAACGGCGACTTCGCCCAGACCATCCTGCGCAACTTCCTCGTCGCGGCGTGGCAGCGCGAGCTGTACCAGGAGCTGGATAAGTCGAGCGACACCGAACTCGCCGCGATCGCCGCCAAGAGCGTGAAGGAAACGCGCTACCACGTGCAGCACGCGTCGGACTGGGTGATCCGCCTCGGCGACGGCACCGAGGAGTCGCATCGCCGGATGCAGGCCGCGGTCGACGTGCTGTGGCCGTACACCGCCGAGTTCTTCAGCGCGACGCCGGTGGACGACGTCGCGGTGGCGACGTCGGTCGGTCCCGCGTGGCCTTCGCTGGAAGCCGCGTGGACCGCCGCGGTCACGCCGGTGCTGGAAGTGGCGACGCTGAAGATCCCCGCGCGCACGCCGTTCCTGACGCGCGGCAAGCTCGGCGTGCACAGCGAGCACTTCGGCCACCTGCTGACCGAGATGCAGTACCTGCAGCGCACCTATCCCGGCGGAACCTGGTGATGCTGACGACCGCCCAGGCCTGGGACATCCTCGCGCGCGTGCCGGACCCGGAGATCCCCGCGATCTCCGTGACCGAGCTCGGCATCGTGCGGGACGTGCAGGCGGCGGACGAAGGCGTCGACGTCGTCGTGACGCCGACCTATTCCGGTTGCCCGGCGACCGAGGTGATCGAGCGGTCGATCCGCGACGCGCTGTCCGCGGCCGGGGCGCGCGACGTCCGCGTGCGCCAGCAGCTGTCGCCCGCGTGGAGCACCGACTGGATCGCCGAGGATGCGCGCGAGCGGCTGCGCGCCTACGGCATCGCGCCGCCGGGCGAGCGGCCGGTGGGTGGCGCGCAGCCCCTGTCCTTCGTGCCCCGCGTGTCCTGCCCGCGCTGCGGCAGCGCCGACACCGAGCGCCTGTCGCAGTTCGGGTCGACGGCGTGCAAGGCGCTGTACCGCTGCCGCGCCTGCCGCGAGCCCTTCGAATACTTCAAGCCACTATGACACCAAGATTCCACCCGCTGCGCGTGGCGGAGGTCCGGCGCGAGACGCCGGAGTGCGTCAGCCTGAAGTTCGAGCTGCCCGCCGAACTCGCCGACGAGTACCGGTTCACGCAGGGCCAGCACCTCGCGCTGCGCGCCACGCTCGGCGGCGAGGAGCTGCGGCGCTCGTACTCGGTCTGCTCCGGATGCGACGACGGCGAACTGCGCGTGGCCGTGAAGAAGGTGCCGGGCGGGCGCTTCTCGGTCTGGGCCAACGAGTCGCTGAAGCCCGGCGACGCGATCGACGTGATGACGCCGGAAGGCCGCTTCTTCACGCCGCTCGATCCGGCGCACGAGAAGCACTATGTCGCCTTCGTCGCCGGCAGCGGCATCACGCCGGTCCTGTCGCTGATCCGCACGACGCTGGCGCGCGAGCCGAAGTCGCGCTTCACGCTCGTCTACGGCAACCGGCGGCAGGCGTCGGTGATGTTCCACGAAGCGCTCGAGGACCTGAAGGACCGTTACCTGGCGCGCTTCGCGCTCTTCAACGTGTTCTCGCGCGAGGAGCAGGACATCGACCTCTTCAACGGGCGGCTCGACGGATCGAAGACGCAGGCGTTCCTGTCGACGTTGATTCCGGCCGAGTCGATCGACGAGGCCTTCGTCTGCGGTCCGTCCACGATGATCGAGCGTCGTCGAGCAGGCGCTGCTGGAGGCCGGCGTGCCGCGCGCCCACGTGCACGTGGAGCGCTTCGGCGTTCCGACCTCGTCCATGCCGCCGCCGATCGACGACACCGAGGCGGCGCAGGCGCGCATCGGCATCGTGATCGACGGCGTGCGCCGCGAGATCGACTTCCGCCCCGGCCAGCACTCGATCCTCGACGCCGGCCGCGCGGCCGGGCTCGACCTGCCGTACTCGTGCAAGGGCGGGATGTGCAGCACCTGCCGCGGCAAGCTGCTCGAGGGCCAGGTGAAGATGGCGAAGAACTACGCGCTCGAGCCGCACGAGGTCGCGGCGGGCTTCGTGCTCACCTGCCAGTCGTACCCGCTCACCGAGCGGGTGCTGATCTCGTACGACGAGCGCTGACCCGATGCCACGAACCAAGGCGGCGACATTCGATGCGCAGCGCGCGGCGATCCGCGACGCGGCGACGCGGCTGTTCGCCGACAAGGGCTACGCGTCGGCGTCGATCGCCGACCTCGCGCGCGCCTGCGGCATCTCGAAGGCGCTGATGTATCACTACTACCGCGACAAGGAAGACCTGCTCGCCGACATCGCGCTGTCGTACGTCGACCGGCTGGCGTCGATCGTCGACGACGTCGCCGCGCAGCAGCTGCCGCCGGCGGCGCACCTGCGGCGGCTGGTCGACGCCTTCATGGCCGAGTACGAGCACTCGGCGGCGCGCCATCGCGTGCTGGTGCAGGACGTGAAGTACCTCGAGCGCGCGCACCGCGGCCGCGTGCTCGCGCGCCAGCGCAAGGTGGTCGACGGCTTCGCGGGGGTGATCGCGCAGCTCGCGCCCGAGGCGTCGCGCGCGGAACTCGCCAAGCCGCTGACGATGATCCTGTTCGGCATGATCAACTGGACCTTCACCTGGCTGAAGGACCGCGGCCCGCTGACCTATTCCGACATGGCGCCGCTCGTCGCCGACCTGTTCCTGCGGCGGCATCGGCCGCGTTCGCTTCGGCGAGACGTCAGCCGTGCGGCCGCGGCGCAGGCGGCGCGGCCGGCGCCACTTCCCTGAAAGCGATCGCATGAACGACGTCTTCCTGTGTGACGGCATCCGCACGCCGATCGGCCGCTACGGCGGCGCGCTGTCGTCGGTGCGCGCCGACGACCTGGCCGCGATCCCGCTGAAGGCGCTGGTGGCACGCAACCCCGGCGTCGACTGGGCCGCGGTCGACGACGTCTACTACGGCTGCGCCAACCAGGCCGGCGAGGACAACCGCAACGTGGCGCGGATGGCGCTGCTGCTCGCGGGCCTGCCGACCGACGTGCCGGCCGCGACCGTGAACCGCCTGTGCGGATCGAGCATGGAGGCGATCGCGATCTGCGCCCGCACCATCGCCGCCGGCGAGGCCGAACTCATGATCGCCGGCGGGGTCGAGAGCATGACGCGCGCGCCGTTCGTGATGCCGAAGGCGGACAGCGCCTTCGCGCGCGCCAACGCGGTGTACGACACGACGATCGGCTGGCGCTTCGTCAATCCGCTGATGAAGAAGCAGTACGGGATCGACTCGATGCCGGAGACCGCCGAGAACGTGGCCGCGGACTTCGGCATCGCGCGCGCCGACCAGGACGCGTTCGCGCTGCGTTCGCAGCAGCGCTACTTCGCGGCGCGGGCGCGCGGCTTCTTCGCCGGCGAGATCGCGCCGGTGACGGTGCCGGGCCGCAAGGGCGACACGGTCGTGACCGAGGACGAGCATCCGCGCGAGACGACGCTGGAGGCGCTGGCGAAGCTCAAGCCGATCGTGAAGCCGGACGGCACGGTGACCGCGGGCAACGCCTCGGGCGTCAACGACGGCGCGGTCGCGACGCTGATCGCGAGCGCGGCCGCGGTGGCGAAGCACGGACTGCAGCCGATCGCCCGCATCCGTGGCGCGGCGACGGCCGGCGTGCCGCCGCGGATCATGGGCATCGGGCCGGCGCCCGCGTCCGAGAAGCTGCTGGCGCGGCACGGACTGAAGGTCGCGGACATCGACGTGATCGAACTGAACGAAGCCTTCGCCGCGCAGGGCCTGGCGGTCACCCGCCGCCTCGGCCTGCCGGACGACGCCGCGCACGTGAACCCGAACGGCGGCGCGATCGCGCTGGGTCACCCGCTCGGCGCGTCCGGGGCGAGGATCACGCTGACCGCCGCGCGCCAGCTCGCCGCGACCGGCGGCCGCTACGCGCTCGCCACGATGTGCATCGGCGTCGGGCAGGGCATCGCCCTGCTTGTTGAAAGGGTCTGATTTTGTTCTCATTCGCTTCCCCACCGCGTTGGCCAGGCTCGCCGTCCTCCGGCCACCGTTCCATCCATAGAAGAAGAGGAGACTCATGAAGTTCACCACCAAGCTGTTGGCCACCCTCCTGGCCGCCGTTGGTGCCAGCGCGGTGCTCGCGCAGGACATCAAGGTCGGCGTGACCGTGTCCGCGACCGGCCCGGCGGCATCGCTCGGCATCCCGGAGCGCAACACGTTCGCGCTGATGCCGCAGACGATCGGCGGCAAGAAGGTCCAGTACATCGTCCTCGACGACGCGTCGGACACGACCACCGCGGTGAAGAACACCCGCAAGCTGATCACCGAGGACAAGGTCGACGTGATCGTCGGTTCCACGATCACCCCGAACTCGCTGGCGATGATCGACGTCGTGGCCGAAACCGAGACGCCGATGATCTCGATGGCCGCGTCGGCCCGCATCGTCGAACCGGTCGACGCGAAGCGGCGCTGGGTCTTCAAGACTCCGCAGAACGACCAGCAGATGGCGTTCGTGATCGTCTCGCACATGCTGGCGCAGGGCGTGAAGTCGGCAGGCTTCATCGGCTTCGCCGACGCCTACGGCGAAGGCTGGTGGAACGAGTTCAGCAAGCTCGCCGAGACGCGCGGCATCAAGGTCGTCGCCAACGAGCGCTACCAGCGCAACGACACGTCGGTCACCGGCCAGGTGCTCAAGCTGATCAGCGCGCGTCCCGACGCGATCCTGATCGCCGGTTCCGGCACGCCGGCGGCGCTGCCGCAGAAGACGCTCAAGGAGCGCGGCTACGCGGGCAAGATCTACCAGACGCACGGCGTGGCGAACAACGACTTCCTGCGCGTCTGCGGCAAGGACTGCGAAGGCACGTTCCTGCCGGCCGGCCCGGTGCTCGTGTCGGAGCAGTTGCCGAACGACCACCCGGTGAAGAAGTCGGCGATCACCTATGTCGACGCCTACGAGAAGGCGCACGGCAAGGGCAGCGTGTCGACGTTCGGCGCGCACGCGTGGGACACCGGCGTGCTGCTGCAGGCGGCGATCCCGGTCGCGCTGAAGAAGGCGCAACCCGGCACCAAGGAGTTCCGCGCCGCGCTGCGCGACGCGCTCGAAGGCGTCAAGAACACCCCGGGCGCGCACGGCATCTTCAACATGAGCGCCAGCGACCACCTCGGCTTCGACCAGCGCGCCGCGGTGATGATCCAGATCCGCGACGGGAAGCTGCGAAGTGACGTCGCGTGACGCGACGCTTCGCCGTCGCACGTGCCTCGCTCCGATTGATAGCTGTGGGGCTGGCGGCCCGGCGCCCCACACGAAGGAAGCGCGATCGGTGACCCGATCGCGCTTTTCACGTAAAGGCTCGGTTCCACGACGGACGCAGTTCAAGTGAACTTCGACATCGCCCTGCTGCTCGCCCAGGACGGCGTGACCAACGGCGCGATCTACGCGCTGCTCGCGCTCGCGCTGGTGCTGGCGTTCGCCGTCACGCGGGTCATCTTCATCCCGCAGGGCGAGTTCGTCGCGTACGGCGCGCTGACGCTGGTGGCGGTGCAGTCGGGCAAGCTGCCGGGCACCGTGTGGCTGCTGCTGGTGGCCGGCGGGCTGGTCTCGCTGATCGAGGTCGTCAAGGCGATCCGCGCGCGGCGGACGCGGGGGCTGGGCGGCGTGCTCGCCTGGAACCTCGCGTACCCGCTGGCGATGTGGGCGCTGCTCGCCAACGTGCAGCCGCAGTCGCTGCCGATGGCCGTGCAGATCCTGCTGGCGCTGGCGCTGGTCGTGCCGCTCGGCCCGATGATCTACCGGCTCGCGTACCAGCCGCTCGCGGAAGCGTCGGTGCTGATCCTGCTGATCGTCTCGGTCGCCGTGCACGTCGTGCTGGTCGGCCTCGGGCTGCTGGTGTTCGGCGCCGAGGGATCGCGCACGCCGCCGTTCTCCGACGGCAGCTTCAGCCTCGGCACGCTGACCGCGAGCGCGCAGTCGATCTGGGTGATCGGCTGCTCGGTCGCGCTGATCGTGCTGCTGTACCTCGCGTTCGAGCGGACCGTCTACGGCAAGGCGCTGCGCGCGACCGCGGTGAACCGGCTCGGCGCGCGGCTGATGGGCATCCCGACCGAGTTCGCGGGCCGGCTGTCCTTCTTCCTGTGCGCGCTGATCGGCGCGCTGTCCGGCATCCTGATCGCGCCGATCACGACGATCTACTACGACACCGGCTTCCTGATCGGACTCAAGGGCTTCGTCGGCGCCATCGTCGGCGGGCTCGCGAGCTATCCGGTGGCGGCGCTGGGCGCGCTGCTGGTCGGCCTGCTCGAGTCGTACTCGTCGTTCTGGGCGAGCGCCTACAAGGAAGTGATCGTCTTCACGCTGATCATCCCGGTGCTGCTGCTTCGCTCGCTGCGCACGCGCCACGTGGAGGAAGAGGAATGAGGCCCGCCTGGCTCATCGCGATCTTCCTCGCGCTGCTCGGGCTGGCGCCGCTGGTGCTGTCCGAGTTCACGATCACGCTGGCGAACTACATCGGGCTGTACTCGCTGGTCGCGCTCGGGCTCGTGCTGCTGACCGGCGTCGGCGGGCTGACGTCGTTCGGACAGGCCGCGTTCGTCGGCCTCGGCGCCTACACGACCGCCGTGCTGACCACGCACGAACTGCCGGCATCGATCGCCTGGCTCGGCGATCGTCGCCGTGGTTCACGCTGATCGCCGGCCTGCTGATCACGCTCGCGGTCGCCGCCGCGCTCGGGTCGCTGACGCTGAAGCTGTCGGGCCACTACCTGCCGCTCGGCACGATCGCCTGGGGCATCAGCCTCTACTTCCTGTTCGGCACGTCCGAGACGCTCGGCGGCCACACCGGCCTCACCGGGGTCGCGCCGATCGAGGTCTTCGGCGTGTCGCTGGAGTCAGGTCGCCAGATCTTCTACCTGATCTGGTTCTTCCTGATGGCCGCCGTCTTCACCACGCTGAACCTGCTCGACTCGCGCGAAGGCCGCGCCATCCGCGCGCTGAAGGGCGGCATGGTGATGGCCGAGTCGATGGGCGTTAACACGTCGTCCTCCCGCATGATCGCCTTCGTGATCGCCGCGATGATGGCGTGCGCGTCGGGCTGGCTGTACGCGCACATGCAGCGCTTCGTGAACCCGACGCCGTTCTCGCTGCACGCCGGCATCGAGTTCCTGTTCATGGCGGTGATCGGCGGCGCGGGCTACGTCTGGGGCGCGCTGCTCGGCGCAGCGGTGATCACGATCAGCAAGACCTGGCTGCAGGACCTGCTGCCGCAGATCGTCGGGCAGGCGGGCAACTTCGAGGTGATCGTCTTCGGCGTGCTGATGGTGGTGATCCTGCAGCGCGCGCCGGACGGGCTGTGGCCGGCGCTGACGAAGCGGATTCCGGTGCGGGCGAAGCGGCGCGTGGTCCGGCCGGAGGAGCCGCGGCTCGCGAAGCGCGACGTGCCGGCCGCGGGCGAGGTGCTGCTCGAGGTCGACAAGGCGACCAGGCGCTTCGGCGGCCTCGTCGCCGTGAACGAGATGGCGCTCGCCGTGCGCGCGGGCGAGATCGTCGCGCTGATCGGCCCCAACGGCGCCGGCAAGAGCACGATGTTCAACCTGGTGTCCGGCGTGCTCGACCCGACGTCGGGCAGCGTGAAGTTCCGCGGCCAGGAAGTGGCGGGCCGCGCGTCGCGCGACATCGCGCTGATGGGCATGAGCCGCACGTTCCAGCACGTCCGGCTGCTGCCGCAGATGAGCGTGCTCGACAACGTCGCGATCGGCGCGCACCGGCGCGAATATCGCGGGCTGCTCGCGGGCGTGCTGACCGGCGCGTGGCGGCTCGACCGCTACGACGAGGCGCGCCTGCTGGCCGAGGCCGCGCGCCAGATCGAGCGCGTCGGCCTCGCCGACCACATGTTCGATGCCGCCGGATCGCTGCCGCTCGGCAAGCAGCGCATCCTGGAGATCGCCCGCGCGCTGTGCTTCCGACCCGTGCCTGCTGCTGCTCGACGAGCCGGCAGCCGGCCTGCGCTACCTCGAGAAGCGCGCGCTCGCGGACTTGCTGCGCAAGCTCAAGGGCGAGGGGCTGTCGGTGCTGCTGGTCGAGCACGACATGGATTTCGTGATGGGCCTCGTCGATCGCGTCTACGTGATGGACTTCGGGCAGAAGATCGCCGAGGGCCTGCCCGAGCAGGTGCAGCGCGACCCGCGCGTGCTCGAGGCGTACCTCGGCGGCATCGACGAGAAGGACGCGGCATGAGTGCTGCAGGCACGAGCAGCGACCGCCTGCTCGAAGTCCGCGACCTGTCCGTCTCGTACGGCAAGGTCGAGGCGCTGTCGCAACGCCAACCTCGATGTCGGCACGGGCCAGATCGTCACCGTGATCGGCCCCAACGGCGCCGGCAAGACGACGCTGCTGGCCGCGATCATGGGCGCGCTGCCGACGACCGGCGCCACGCGCGGCGTGGTGCGCTTCGGCGGCGCTGTCGAGACGCAGCCGTCGATCGAGACGATGGTCGCGCGCGGCATGACACTGGTGCCGGAGAAGCGCGAGCTCTTCGGCGAGATGACCGTCGAGGACAACCTGCTGCTCGGCGCCTTCCAGCGCTACCGCTCCGGCGCGCGCGACCACGGCAAGACGATGGACGAGGTGTACGCGCTGTTCCCGCGCCTGAAGGAGCGCAAGCCCCAGCTCGCCGGCACGCTTTCCGGCGGCGAGCGGCAGATGCTGGCGGTGGGCCGCGCGCTGATGGCGCAGGCCGAAGCTGCTGATGCTCGACGAGCCATCGCTCGGCCTGGCGCCGCTGATCGTGCGCGAGATCTTCCACATCATCGTGGAGCTGAAGCGGCGCGGCGTGTCGATCCTGCTGGTCGAGCAGAACGCGCGCGCCGCGCTGCAGATCGCCGACTACGCCTACGTGCTCGAGACGGGCGAGTGCGTGCTCGACGGCCCGGCCGCCACGCTGGCGAACGACCCGCGGGTGATCGAGAGCTACCTGGGGCTGGGACAGAAGCACTGAGGCGACCCGGCGCCGCC
>CAWEQS010000026.1:0-924628 GCA_963811265.1 uncultured beta proteobacterium | reverse complement strand
ACCTTCGAGTACCCGAATACCCAACGGGCGACGACCCTGTGGTACCACGACCACAGTCTGGGGATGACGCGCCTATGTCTACGCCGGGCCGGCGGGCTTCTACCTGCTGCGCGGCGGACCGCGCGATGACGGTCTGGACAGTCGGACGAACACGACGGCGGTCCTGCCCGGCCCGGCGCCTAAGGCGGGATCCAGCCCGTTCGGCACCTTCTTCGAGATTCCGATTGCGATCCAGGATCGCTCGTTCACGCCTGAAGGCCAACTCTTCTACCCAGACAACCGCGCCTACTTCGAAGGGCTGACCTGGAGCAGCTTCAGATCCCCTTCCATCCGGACGGGGCGTGCGACGACGAGGAAAGCGACGTGGCGCCGATCTGGAACCCCGAATTCTTCGGCAACACCATCGTCGTCAACGGCCGCACGTGGCCCTTCCAGGAAGTCCAGCGGCGCCGGTATCGCCTGCGCATGCTCAACGGGTGCCAGGCTCGCTTCCTGATCCTGGACTTCAAGGGTATCCCGGGCGTCCAGGTGCACCAGATCGGCGCCGAGGGCGGCTTCCTGCCTGCGCCATACGACGTGACGGCCGCGGGCAACAACCGGCTGCTGATGTGCCCTGCGGACGCGCCGACCTGATCGTGGACTTCACTAACGTCCCGGAAGGCGACTACGTGCTCGGCAACCTCGGCCCGGATGAGCCGTTCGCCGGCGGCGTGCCGGACGTGGACTTCGAGGTCGCCAACCCGGCCACCACCGGTCAGGTGATGCAGTTCAGGGTGGGTCCGATTGTAGGGACCGACACCACGACGCCCGCGCAATTCCTGGCGCTGCCGGCGCGCACGCCGCTGGGCGCCGCCACAGTGACGCGCAGGGTGTCGCTGAACGAGGAAGAGTCGAAGACCGTGCGGGTGATACGGACGAAGACGACAACATTGTCCTCGCCTGTGATGTCCCGCGGCCAGCCCTTCGGCCCCATCGCGGCGCTGCTCGGCACGATGGAGCCGAACGGCAGCCGGGTTCACTGCCCGCAGCGAAGCTGGACCGACCCCATCACCGAGAACCCGGCGGTGGGAGCGACCGAGGTGTGGGAGATCTACAACTACACCATGGACGCGCACCCGATGCACCTCCACGAGGTGATGTTCGAAGTGGTGAACCGGCAGTCGTTCGACACAGGGACCGGCCTGCCAACCGGCGCCGCGCGACTGCCCGAGGCATGGGAGACCGGCACCAAGGACACGGTGATCGCCTATCCGGGCGAAGTCACCCGGGTCAAGGCGACCTTCGACCTGCCCGGCCTGTACGTGTGGCACTGCCACATCGTGGAGCATGAGGACAACGAGATGATGCGGCCTCTAACCGTAGGGCCTTTGCCAACACTTGTGCCCTGAGGGTGAGGATCCGGCCGGCGCCATGCAGGCGCCGGCCGCCTGAGGACAAGTAGGATGCGACGTGCCCGGCACCTTTCCAGGTTGCCGGGCACGTCTCGGAGCCGAACCCTTCCGGCATGACAGCAGCTCACCATCCTCGCATGACTCATACGATTTGGCGTCTATTGGCAATCCTGGCGCTGCTGGTCGTCCTGGCCGGCGGCGTAGGCGCGGCGGTGAACGGCGCGAGCACTGCGCAGCGGCCCCCGGGCACAGAGCTAGGAATGGCGCCGGCAGGGCTCGCCGGCACGCAGCTCGTCAACGGCGGGTTCGAGAGCGGCCCCGGCATCGGCTGGGAGGAGTACTCGCTGCTCGGGCTGCCGGTGATCGTCGACACCAGAGACCCTCTTCGATCCGGGCGCGGACATCCAGGTGACACCCCACACCGGGGATTGGGCGGCGTGGCTGGGCGGAGAGAACAACGAGATCTCGTACATCAGGCAGCAGGTGACCATCGGGTCAGCGACGCCGGTGCTCGGCTACTGGCACTGGATCCAGTCGACGGACACCTGCGGCTTCGACTTGGCGCGCATCCTGGTAGACGGCGTGCAGGTGCGGTCTTATTCCCTGTGCCGGAACAGCAACACGGGCGGGTGGGTCAAGCAGACGGTGGATCTCAGCGCGTACCTGGGGCAGACCATCACCCTGACGCTGCAGGTCACTACCGACGGCTCCTACGTCAGCAACCTATACGTCGACGACATGGCGATGGAGCCGACCACGCACGTCACCGCCACGCCGACCGCGACCGGGACGGCAACGTTGACACCCACCGCGAGCGCCACTCCGACCCCCACGCCCACCGCGACTGCGGCACAACCTGACCGCCACGGCGACCGCACGACGGCGACGGACACCGCGACGCGCGACCAGGACTGCGACACCGACGCCACCGCGACAGCGAGCGCGACCTTGACCGCCACGCCGACCGCGACCGGGACGGCGACGTTGACACCCACGCAGCGCCACGCCAGCGCGACCAGGACTGCGACACCGACATCCACCGCGACAGCGAGCGCGACCTTGACCGCCACGCCGACCGCGACCGGGACGGCAACGTTGACATCCACCGCGCAGCGCCACGCCGAGCGCGACCAGGACTGCGACACCGACGCCCACCGCGACAGCGAGCGCGACCTTGACCGCCACGCCGACCGCGACCGGGACGGCGACGTTGACACCCACGGCGAGCGCCACGCCGAGCGCGACCAGGACTGCGACACCGACGTCCACCGCGACAGCGAACGCGACTTTGACCGCCACGCCGACCGCGACCGAGACGGCAACGTTGACACCCACCGCGACAGCGACGCGCAACTTCGATACTAACACACACAGCGAGCGCACTTTGACCGCTACGCCGACCGCGACCGATACAGCTAACGCAACTCTACACCAACGCCGACTGCCACGCCAGGCGTCGGCTCCAGTTGGCGTAGACTTTATCTGCCTCTGCTAACCCATAACTAATCCATCGCAGATCAAGAGGCGCAGCTTGAGCGCGCAGAATCCAGTATTCCTCGAGTGCGCAGCGGCCCCAGGCATCATCCCCGGGGCCGCTATGATTGACAGGTTCTACAGCACAGCTACATCACGTATCACGCTTCACGTATCACTCCATCGCCACACTCTTCGCCAGGTTCCGCGGCTGATCTATATTCGTGTGGTTGCAGCCAATGCTAAGTCAGCCCATGTTCGTGGGCATACAGCGCCGCCTGCGTCCGATCGCGCAGGCCGAGCCGGCTGAGGATGCTGGAGACGTGGTTCTTGACCGTGCCCTCGCTGACCACCAGCCGATCGGCGATCTCCCGGTTCGTGGCGCCGGTGCCGATGAGGCGCAGCACTTCCAACTCGCGCTCCGTGAGATCGTTTTCGATTGCCGCCGTCCGTGCCGGCGCGGGCAGTGGCGCTCGCTCAGGTTGTGCACTGCCCAGCATCCCGACCAGCTTACCGGCCACCGCAGGATCGAGCTGATAGATGCCGGCGTGGGCGAGTTGCACCGCGCGTGCCAGTTGCGATGCTGGAATGTCCTTCAGCAGATAGCCGACAGCACCCGCGCGCAGCGACTTGACGATGTATTCCTCATCGTCGAAGGTGGTGAGCATGATCATCTGGCAGCCGGGCAACTGCCGGTGGATCTGGGTGGTGGCCATGATGCCGTCCACGACGGGCATGCGGACGTCCATCAAGATGACATCGGGGCACAGCGCCAACGCTTTTTCGATGGCTTCCTGGCCGTTCACGGCCTGCCCGATCACACGGATGCCTTCCTGGATATTCAGCAGCGACGCGATGCCTTCGCGCACCAGGCGTTGATCGTCGACGACCAGTACCGTCACATCGCTGATTGCGATCAGCACTGATTGTATCAGCGCTCATGCTGCCGCCAGTTGGGAAAGGTGTTTGGGCACGGTGACGGTGAGTTCCGTGCCGAGTTGGGGGTCGCTGCTGATATTCATCTGTCCTCTGACGAGCTCCAGGCGTTCCTGAAGTCCCTGGATGCCGAAACCATGATCGGGCATGGCGGCCAGTTCCGTCAGCGTCTCCGTGTCGAAACCGGTCCCATCATCCCGGAGTTTGAGACGCGCTTCCTTCTCGCCCAACTGCACATCGAGGAGCACGTGTCGCGCCTGTGCGTGTTTCTGCACGTTGGTCAGCCCCTCCTGAGCCACGCGGTAGAGCGCGGTCAGCACCGGACCGGCGTAGTCCGACTCATCACCCGCGAAGCGGTAGTCGATTTCCAGTGATCCATTTTTCATCCGCCGGACCAGGTCGGCCAATGACTGCCGGAGCGAAAACCGGTCCTCTGCCCCGCGCAACGCGCTGACCGACTGGCGTACGTCCTGGAGCGCGGCCTGCGTGGTCTGTTTGGCATCGCGGATGGCCTGATTCGCTTCCTCCGGATCCCTCGCGCGGTAGGCCTGCGCCTTCTCCAATTGGATGCTGATGGCCGTCAGATAGTGCCCCAGGCTGTCGTGAATGTCACGTGCCAACCGGTTACGCTCGGCAGCCGCCGCGAGCTCGGCGACCCGGTCGGCATAGGCTTGCAGTTGCCGGTGGGATGTCTCCAGCTCGACGAGCAACTGCCGCATCTGCTGCCGGCTCCGCTGATCCCGGTCGATGTGGCCGGCGATGATCTGCATGAAGATCAGGAGCAGCGAGAAGATCACGATGATGGTCACGGAGTCGAAATTCTTTAGCGGGCCGACATTGCCGGTCTCCCAGGCCAGCACCGCCACCAACAGCCAGTAGCCCAGGCTGATGAGCCGGCTGAGGGCCGGGCCCAGGGTGAAAAAGGCGGCAAAGGGGACCACGGGATACAGGATCACCGCCAGCTTGGTGCAATCCAGGGAGACAACCCCTTGCACGAGCGCCGCACGGACGATCAGCAAGCCGATGGCGAGAGGACGGGACTTAGGCTGGGTTTCCCGAGTCAGCTCGAAGCTGTTCGGGCCGGCCTACAAGGGCATCACGCTGGCCTCGGCCACCGCGGTGGCGCTCGCCGATCTCGGCGCGGACGTGCCCTTCGCCTTCAACCGCAAGGAGGCGAAGGACCACGGTGAAGGCGGCGTGATCGTCGGCAGCCCGCTCGCCGGCCGGGTGGTCATCGTCGACGACGTGATCACGGCCGGAACATCCGTGCGCGAGTCCGTGGAACTCATCCGGGCCGCGGGGGCAACCCCGGCCGGCGTGCTGATCGCGCTGGACCGCATGGAACGGTCCGGGGCCGACGGCGCCTTGTCAGCCGAATCCGCGGTCCAGAGCGTTGAATCCACGTATGGAATGCCGGTGCTGGCGATTGCGGACCTGAATGACCTGCTTCGGTTCCTCAATTCGGAGTCTTCGTTCGCGGCGGCTGCACGATCATTTCTGCCTGCCGTGGAAAGGTATCGGGAGCGGTATGGGGCATGAGCTGATGGCGAGGGAGAGGACCCGGGGACGGATGGTCCTCCCGGCTGCCTTCGCCTTCCTTCTCCTGGTTTCGGCGTCCGCCGGCGCGCAGACCATGTACAGCTGCGTGGCGAATGGCCGGACCTACAGCGGCGATCGCCCGCCGCCCGAGTGCGCGAACAGCGATATCCGCGAACTGAACCGCGACGGCTCGCTGCGCCGGGTCATCCCGCGGCCGCTGACGGCCGAGGAACAGAAGGCGCGCGCGATCGAAGTGAAGAGAAAGGCCGAGGAAGAGGAAAAGGCGCTGGCGCAGCGCCGGCGCGACCGGTCGCTGCTCGAGGCGTATGCCAGCGAGCAGGAAATCGACGTGGCCCGGACCAAGGCGCTGATTTCGAGCAACGAGGTCGTGAAGCGTTCGCAGGTCCGGCTGGACCGGATGGCCGAGGAGCGCAAGCGGCTCGAGGAAGAGACCGAGTTCTACAAGAAGCGCGAAACGCCCGAGACGATCAAGCGCGCGCTGGCCAACAACGAACAGGAGCGCGCGGCCGAGATGAAGATCATCAAGGACGCGCAGGGCGAGATGCAGCGGATCAACGAACGCTTCGACGCCGACAAGAAGCGTTTCCGCGAGCTCGTGTCCCAGGGCTCCCAGCCGGCGCAGCGCACGTATTGAGCCGACGCCGCGGCGTCGGAGCTCTCCAACTCCACGCGGGTGGCGAATCGGAGCCCTCATTCGGGGCCGGCGCAGTTCTCCTTTCTCGTCGCTCAGGGCGCTTCGTAGGTTGGTTCACGTACCACGCGCCCGGCAACGCTGACTTCTCGCAAGAATCCGTCGGGCCGACCGTCCGCTCATCGGACTAGCCCTCGCGCGGCATCGATCCGGCTTCCTAGAATGAAAATCGCTTTCATACTGGGGACCGGATGTTCAGGAGGTTCAGCGATGACTAGAACGATGAAGACAAGTATCAAGGCCGCCCTGCTGGCGGTGGCGGCGAGTGCCGCGCTGGTGGCGTGTGGCGGCGGAGGGGATGGCGGCGTCGCTCCGGCCCCGGGTCCCGGCTCAGGGACGCTGCGAGTCGCGTTGACCGATGCGCCGGCGTGCGGGTTCGATGAGGTCAATGTGACCGTCGAGCGCGTGCGCGCCCATCAAAGTGCGAGTGCAGGAGAGAACGACGCCGGATGGACGGACATCGTCGTGAATCCGGCGCGGAAGATCGATCTGCTTGACGCTGCAGAACGGCGTCCTCGTCGACCTCGGGCAGACCACTGTGCCGGCCGGGAACTACACGCAGATGCGGCTCGTGCTCGTGTCCAACAGATCCGTGCCGATGTCGAACACGGTGAAGCCGACCGGCGGGGCTGAGATGGAACTGGACACGCCGAGCGCGGCCCAGAGCGGCCTGAAGTTGATCAACGGGCTTCACGATCGAGCCGAACAAGACGACCGTATCATCGTTCTCGACTTCGACGCCTGCAAGTCGATCGTCAAGCGCGGCAACGGCACGTATGGCCTCAAGCCGGTCATCCAGATGATGGCGCGTGACGGCGACGCAAGATCGTCGGCTACGTGCAGAGCAGTCCGACCGGCATGACCGTCTCGGCCCAGAAGGACGGTGTCGTGCTGAAGGCCACGCAGCCGGACAGCACGGGCAAGTTCGTTCTCGCGCCGCTCGATCCGACGAAGAGCCCGTATGACGTCGTGATCTCGGGGCCGGCCTTGACGACCTCGGTGATCGCAGCGGGTGCCGGTGACGGCCGATCAGACGACTGACGCTGAACACGGACGCGAATCGGATGACGATTCCAGCTTCGTCGTCCGGCACGGTCGCAGGCAACGTGGGCCCTGCGCCTGCTCGACGACACGGCGGCGATACGCGCGCTGCAGGCGGTTGGAACGGTTCCGAAAGTCGAGGTGGGCCACGCGAACGTCGCATCGGATACGGGCATCTATTCCCTGCAGTTGCCCGTCGCCGCTCCGCGTCTGGTGACGCTATACGACGCCCATGGCGCCACGTCGATCACCTTCGTGGCGCAGGGTGGCGCCGCCAAGTACAAGCTCGAGGCCTCCGCGACGGGCTACGTCAACGCAGCTTGGCTCGGAAATCACAGTTCCATCGGGCGGGACGCTCGGCACGCAGGACTTCACGCTGGTCCCGACGCCCGTAGTCGGAGCGGTGTGGAAGCGGAAGCGGCCCCTCGGGGCCGCTTTTCTTTTGAGCGTCAGCCCGCCAGCCGCCGCCGCAGTATCTCGTTCACCTGCTGCGGATTCGCCTTCCCGCGGCGTGGCCTTCATCGCCTGGCCCACCAGCGCATTGAACGCCTTCTCCTTGCCCGCGCGGAACTCCTCGACCGACTTCGGGTTCGCGGCCAGCACCTCGTCGACGATCTTCTCGATCGCGCCGGCATCGCTGATCTGCTTCAGGCCGCGGGCCTCGATGATCGCGTCCGCGCTGTCGCCCTCGCGCGCCCACAGCGCGGCGAACACATCCTTGGCGGTCTTGTTGTTGATCGTGCCGTCGGCAACGCGCGCGATCAGCCCGGCCAGTTGCCGAGGCGACACCGGGGCCTGTTCGACCGGCACGCCGGACTCGTTGAGCGCGGCCGACAGCTCGCCGAGCGACCAGTTGGCCGCCGCCTTCCGGTCCGCCACCTGCTTCGCCACGTCCTCGAAATAGCGCGCCAGCGCCTTCGACGCGGTCAGCGTCTGCGCCTCGTAGTCCGACAAGGCGTACTCGCGCACGAAACGCTCGCGCATCGCCCCGGGCAGCTCGGGCATCTCCGCCCGCACCTGCGCGATCCACTCCGGCGAGATCGCCAGCGGCAGCAGGTCGGGATCCGGGAAGTAGCGATAGTCCATCGCGTCTTCCTTGCTCCGCATCGAGCGCGTCTCGTCGCGGTCCGGGTCGTACAGGCGCGTCTCCTGGACGACGGTGCCGCCGTCCTCGATCAGCTCGATCTGGCGCCGCACCTCGAACTCGATCGCCTTCTCGAGGAACCGGAAGCTGTTCAGGTTCTTGATCTCGCAGCGCGTGCCGAGCTTCGTCTCGCCGACCGGCCGCACCGAGACGTTGGCATCGCACCGGAAGCTGCCTTCCTGCATGTTGCCGTCGCACACGCCCAGCCACACGACCAGCGAGTGCAGCGCCTTGGCATACGCGACCGCCTCCGCCGACGAGCGCATGTCCGGCTCGGAGACGATCTCCAGCAGCGGCACGCCCGCGCGGTTGAGGTCGATGCCCGACATCCCGTGGAAGTCCTCGTGCAGCGACTTGCCGGCGTCCTCCTCGAGGTGCGCGCGGGTCAGGTTCACGGTCTTCACATAGGGCTCGCCCGTCTTCGGCTGCACGACGAAGGTCAGCGTGCCGCCCTGCACGACCGGGATCTCGTACTGGCTGATCTGGTAGCCCTTGGGCAGGTCGGGATAGAAGTAGTTCTTGCGCGCGAAGATGCTGCGCGGCGCGACGGTGGCGCCGATCGCGAGGCCGAACTGGATGGCGCGCTGCACCGCCCCGCGGTTCAGGACCGGCAGCGTGCCGGGCAGCGCGAGGTCGAGAACGTTCGCCTGCGAGTTCGGCTCCGCGCCGAACGCGGTAGACGAACCGGAAAAGATCTTGCTCGCCGTCGTCAGCTGGGCGTGCGTTTCAAGCCCGATCACCACTTCCCACTGCATGGCCCGGTTCCTGGTGGAAGGTTGCGGTTGATTCTCGCGCGGCGCGGGGCGGTCACGCGCCCGGCGGGACGAGGCGATGCCAGTCGGTCGCCTGCTGGTAGGCGTGCGCCACGCCCAGCATCCGGGCCTCGTCGAAGTAGTTGGCGATCAGCTGCAGGCCGACCGGCCGCTTGCTGTTGACCGGGCCCGTGCCGAAGCCGCACGGAATGCTCATCGAGGGCACGCCGGCGAGGCTGCCCGGCACCGTGTAGAGATCCGCCATGTACATCGCGACCGGATCGGCCGCCTTCTCGCCGAAGCCGAAGGCGACGCTCGTCGTGACCGGGCCCGCGATCACGTCGCACTGCCGGAACGCGCGCTGGAACTCGTCGGCGATCAGCCGGCGCACCTGCTGCGCCTTGATGTAGTAGGCGTCGTAATAGCCGTGCGACAGCACGTAGGTGCCGATCAGGATGCGGCGCTTGGGCTCCGGCCCGAAGCCCTCGGCGCGCGACTTCTTGATCATGTCGGCCAGGTCGCCGTAGTCCTTCGCGCGGTGGCCGTAGCGCACGCCGTCGAAGCGCGACAGGTTGCTGGAGCACTCCGCGGGCGCGACGACGTAGTAGACGGGAATGCCGAGTTCCGCGTTGGGCAGGGAGACTTCCACCAGCTCCGCCCCCAATTTGCGGTACTCGTCGAGTGCCGAGCGCACCGCCGCCTCGACGTCCGGCTGCAGGCCCGCGCCGAAGAACTCCTTCGGCACGCCGATCTTCAGGCCCTTCACGCCCGATCCGAGGCAACGCGTGTAGTCCTCGTCGGGCCGGTCGACGCTGGTCGAGTCCTTCGGGTCGAAACCGAGCATCTCGTTGAAGACCAGCGCCGCATCCTCGGCCGACTGCGTCATCAGGCCGGCGGTGTCCAGGCTCGAGGCGAAGGCGATCATTCCCCACCGCGACGGCCGGCCGTAGGTGGGCTTGGTGCCGGTGATCCCGGTGAAGGCGGCCGGTTCGCGGATCGACCCGCCGGTGTCCGTGGCCGTGGCGACCGGCGCGATGCGCGCCGCCACCGCGGCCGACGAGCCCCCCGACGAGCCGCCGGGGACCGCCTTCGCGTCCCAGGGGTTCAGCACGTTGCCGTAGGCGCTGTTCTCGTTGCTCGAACCCATCGCGAACTCGTCGCAATTGAGCTTGCCGAGGGTCACCATGCCGGCGCGGCCGAGGTTGTCGACCACGGTGGCGTCGAAGGGGCTCATGTAGCCCTCGAGGATCCGGCTCGAGGCGGTCGAGCAGAAATCCCGGGTGACGAAGATGTCCTTGTGGGCGATCGGCACGCCGGTGAGGGGCGTCGCCTCGCCGCGCGCCCGGCGCTGGTCCGCGGCGCCGGCCTGCGCCAGCGTGACTTCGGGCCGCACGTCGAGGAACGCGTTCAGGTCGCGGCGGGAGTCCATCCTGCCGAGGAACATCTTCGCGAGTTCGACCGCCGAGACCTCCCTGGCGGCCAGCGCGCGGGCGAGTTCCGCCACCGAGGCGTGCGCCAGGTCCGCCATGGCTACTCGATCACCTTCGGAACCAGGATCAGGCCGTCCTGCTGCTCCGGCGCATTGGCGAGGTTGGCGGCGCGCTGGTCGGACTCGGTGACGACGTCGTCGCGCAGCCGCTGGTGGCCCCCCAGCGGGTGGGCCATGGGCTCGATGCCGGTCGTGTCGACCGCGCGCATCTTCTCGATCATCGCGAAGATGTCGGACAGTTGCTCGAGCGTGCGCTGCGCTTCCTCGTCCGTGACCTCGATCCGGGCGAGGTGGGCGATGCGGCGGACCTGGTCGAGATCGAGTGCCAAGGCGGGGAGGGGCCGGAGAAATCGGCTCGAAAATCCGAGCTAAAGCGAACGGTTGAACTGCAGTTTGCGCAGTTGATTAGTTTATCATCGCGGCTTCTCTTCAGACTCTGCGCTCCTCTGGAGAAAGACGCGCCCGCAGAGGCGCGGGGACGGTAGCAGCGCAGCTCGCCAACGGGCACTAGGGCACACAGGGCGGTACATGTTCGGTTTTCTCCGCAGCTACTTCTCCAACGACCTCGCCATCGACCTCGGCACGGCCAACACGCTGATCTACGTGCGTGGCAAGGGCATCGTCCTCGATGAGCCGTCGGTGGTCGCAATCCGGCAGGAAGGCGGGCCCAACGGCAAGCGCACGATCCAGGCCGTCGGCAAGGAGGCCAAGCAGATGCTCGGCAAGGTCCCGGGCAACATCGAGGCGATCCGCCCGATGAAGGACGGCGTGATCGCCGACTTCACGGTCACCGAGCAGATGCTCAAGCAGTTCATCAAGATGGTCCACCCGTCGAGCCTGTTCGCGCCGAACCCGCGGATCATCATCTGCGTGCCGTGCGGCTCGACCCAGGTGGAGCGCCGCGCGATCAAGGAGTCGGCCGAGGCGGCCGGCGCGTCGCAGGTGTTCCTGATCGAGGAGCCGATGGCCGCGGCGATCGGCGCCGGCCTGCCGGTGTCCGAAGCGTCGGGCTCGATGGTGGTCGACATCGGCGGCGGCACCACGGAAGTCGGCGTGATCTCCCTCGGCGGCATGGTCTACAAGGGCAGCGTGCGCGTCGGCGGCGACAAGTTCGACGAGGCGATCATCAACTACATCCGCCGCAACTACGGCATGCTGATCGGCGAGCCGACGGCCGAGCTGATCAAGAAGGAAATCGGATCGGCGTTCCCGGGCTCCGAAGTCCGGGAGATGGAAGTCAAGGGACGCAACCTGTCCGAGGGCATTCCGCGCAGCTTCACGATCTCCAGCAACGAGATCCTCGAAGCGCTGACCGATCCGCTCAACCAGATCGTCTCCAGCGTGAAGATCGCGCTCGAGCAGACGCCGCCGGAACTCGGGGCCGACATCGCCGACCGCGGCATGATGCTGACCGGCGGCGGCGCGCTGCTGCGCGACCTCGATCGGCTGCTGATGGAGGAAACGGGCCTGCCCGTCGTCGTGGCCGAGGAGCCGCTGACCTGCGTCGTGCGCGGCTGCGGCATCGCGCTCGAACGCATGGACAAGCTCGGCACGATCTTCGCGACCGGCTGATCAAGGCACGACGACGGACCAGCTCGTCGTGTTTCCCTCCTCGCAGTTGAACTCAAAAAAATCGTGTGGCTCTGCCACCGATTTTTTTCATTCTGAGCACGCAAAAGTAGGTTTCCACTTTTGCGTGTCTGACTAATGGAATACGGCCCCCCGCCCCTGTTCAACCAGGGCGTGTCCGCGCGGGCGCGGCTCGCATTCTTCTCGTTCCTTGCGATCGCCCTGATCGTCATCGACTCGCGCATCCGCGTCCTCGAGACCGTGCGGGTCGGCGTCGGCATCGCGCTCTACCCGGTCCAGCAGGTGCTGCTGATTCCCAGCCGGGCCTTCGGCGCGGTCGGGGACTATTTCGCCAACCTCTCGTCGTTGCAGCAGGAGAACGAGAAACTGAAGCAGGCGGCGCTCGCCAACGCGCAGTCGCTGCAGCAGGCGCGCGATCTCGCCAGCGAGAACGAGCGGTTGCGCAAGCTGCTCGGCGCGAAGGAACGGCTGCCCAACGCTACGCTGCTGGCGGCGGTCCTCTATGAAACGCGCGACCGCTTCGCCCGCAAGATCGTGCTGCACGCCGGGTCGAACGAGGGCGTTCGCGCGGGCAGCCCCGTGATCGACGACATCGGTGTCGTCGGCCAGGTGACGCGCGTGTTCCGCGACACCTCGGAGGTCACGCTGCTCACCGACAAGGACCAGACCATCCCGGTGCAGATCGTCCGCAACGGCCTGCGCGGGGTCGCATACGGCGGAGCCGAGCCCGGCACGCTCGACCTCCGGTTCATGGCGCCCAATGCCGACCTCGTGAAGGACGACATCGCCGTCACGTCGGGACTGGACGGCGTCTATCCGCCCGGGCTCGCCGTGGCGCGGGTCGCGCGGATGGAGCCCGCGACCACGGACCAGTTCGCGCGCGTGGTGATGACTCCACTCGCCGGCGTCGAGAGCCACAAGCACCTGCTCGTGCTGCTCGCCGAGCCCGCTCGGCTGCCGCCGGCGCCGGCGGCCGCCGAGCCGGCACCCCGCAAGGGAGGTCGCCGGTGAGCACGCCTGGAGTGAGGGGCTGGCTGCGGGACACTTTCGCGCTGCGCAGCAGCCAGCCGCGCGACCTGTCCGGTACGCGGCTCGGGACCCGACCGCATTACCTGCTGCGACCCGCGAACCCGCTCTTCATCTGGGGCTCGCTGGTCGTCGCCCTGCTGCTGAATCTCTTCCCGTGGGGCCAGCTGCCGTTCGTGCCGGACTGGCTCGCGGTGGCGCTGCTGTTCTGGAACGTGCACCAGCCGCGGCGCGTCGGCATCGGCGCGTCCTTCGTGTTTGGCCTGCTGATGGACGTGCACAACGGCGCGCTGTTCGGTGAGCACGCCCTTGCCTACACGCTGATCTCATATGGAGCCATCACGCTGCATCGGCGCATGACCTGGTTCCCGATCGGCGCCCAGGCGCTGCACGTGCTGCCGCTGCTGCTGGTCGCGCAGGTTGCGTCGCTGGCCGTGCGCATGTGGGTCGGCGGCAACTGGCCTGGCTTCATCTACTTCGCCGAGAGCCTGGTCGGCACCGCGCTCTGGCCCGTGATCTCCTGGCTGCTGCTCGCACCTCAAAGACGCCCGACCGAACGCGACGACACGCGTCCCCTGTAGTTCTCTCGCAGCGGATCGCGTACACGAGCGATGCAGCGACTACGGCAGCGCCTTCGCTCCGATCCAGTCGCCCCAACCCTGCAGCGGACCGAGCGGGTTGCGCTCGATCTCGACCTCGTGGATCGTGGGCTGGCCGCCGAACACCGCGTAGACCACCACGTCGTCGACGAACAGGACGAGCGCGTTGAAGTTCCATCCGGACACGTCGGTCTCGCGCTTGAAGCGCAGCGCGTCGAGCCAGAAGTTGCCGACGCGATTGCGGTTGGTGCGCTTGAGGTTGATCTGGTAGGCGTTGCACGCCTTTCCGGCCTTCAGGCAGTCGCGGATGCCGGGGTCCACGTCTTCGGCGCGCAGCACGCCTCCGATCGGAAAGCGCACGGCGACGTCGACGTGGCTCAGCAGCGTGATGGTCGGGTCGCGTTCGACGCCGATGCCGCGCGCCCTCAGCTCCGAGCGCGTCGTCTTGTACGGCTCGATCCGCTCGATGGCGGCCCGGGCCTCGTCGAAGGACGACCACGCCGCTTCGGTTTCCGCCTTCGATCTCGGCAGCAACTCCGCGCAACCGGCCAGAAGCGCCGCCAGCGCGAGCAAGGGGATGGTGCGGAGAAGAGCGGCAAGCATGCGCGCACTAAAGTCCTAGACCGCTTTCAGCTTGGCGGTTGCTCGGGACGCTGTATTGCGAAGAGTCAACCGGGAGGGGATGTCGCCCGCTCCGGTCGGCCCGGGTCGCCGGACGGAGGGTTGCCGGGTGCCCGGGATGCCGCGGCCTCCGCCTGTGGGGTCGGCCCGGCGGGCCGCACCCCGGCATTCGGCCTCGGCGGCGCCACGTGGCGCTTGTCGACCACGTGCATCAATGCGAGCCAGGGATGCCGCAGGATCATCCGCGGGCCGGCGTAGCGCATCACCTCGCGCACCTTCTCGCGCATCGCCTTGCCGTAGCAGTGGATCTGGCACTTCGCGCAGACCGGCTTGTCCTCGCCGTACGTGCAGACGGCCAGTCGCTTCGAGGCATACGTCATCAGCGCCTGGCAGTCGGCGCACGGATGTGGAGGTCCGTGGTGGTCGGCGCAGTAGATCCTCGTCATCGCCTCGATCGTCTCGAGCTCGCGCAGCAGGCGCGGCGTGGTCGGGCGGTCGCGGTTGGGCGGGATGGGTTTTTCCGCAGCGTTCATGTGCGAACGAGTATCGAGCACGTCGCCTCAGCGCGCTGGATGCGTTGCGTCAAAGGGCGCGGGCGACCCCCGCCTCGCGCCGACGCGTCATCCGTATCGGTCCCCCTCGGTGGAAAGGGGCATTCCCGCTCCTATAATCCGCCAGCTTCGTCTCGGGGCGCCCGCCCGGCCGCCCGCTCGTTTCATGCTGGTTCTTCTGTTGCTGCGCCTGCCGCTCGCGTCGCGCGCACGTTGGTGCGCGATGCAGGCCTCGCATGGCTAGGCGCTGGTTCCGCAGTCGTCGCCGCTCGAACGACGAACTGTCGTTCGGCTCGAGCGTCGCGGCAATGCGCAATCCCGAGCGCGAGGTGCAGCATTTTCGCGCGCGGGTGCTCGTGGCGAGCGCCTTCGTGCTGTCGGCATTCGCGATCCTGGTGGCGCGCCTGGCGTGGTTGCAGGTCGTAAAGCACGAGGCCTACCGCGAGAAGGCCGAGGCGAACCGGATCGCCGTCCTGCCGGTCGCGCCGAACCGCGGGCTGATCAAGGACCGCAACGGCGCGATCATCGCCCGCAACTACTCCGCGTACACGCTGGAGGTCACCCCGGCCAAGGTCGAGAACCTCGAGCAGACGATCGACGAGCTGGCGAAGGTGGTGGACATCCAGCCGCGCGACCGCCGCCGGTTCAAGAAGCTGCTGGAGGAAACCAAGCGCTTCGACTCGATTCCGATCCGCACGCGCCTTTCCGACGAGGACGTCGCGCGCTTCACCGCCAACCGCTTCCGCTTCCCGGGCGTCGAGCTGCGCGCCCGGCTGTTCCGCGACTATCCGCTCGGCGAGATCGCGTCGCACATGATCGGGTACATCGGGCGCATTTCGCCGCGCGACCTCGAGCGCGTCGAGCGGCTCGCCGAAGCGCGCGGCGATCCGGCGATCTACAACGGGACGGAGCACATCGGCAAGGTCGGCGTCGAGCAGAGCTACGAAAGCGAGCTGCACGGCACGCCGGGCGTCGAGGAAGTCGAGATCACGGCGGGCGGGCGCGCGGTCCGCACCTTGTCGCGCAAGCCTTCGTTCCCGGGCAACAACCTGATCCTCTCGGTCGACATCGAGCTGCAGAAGATCGTCGAGCGCGCGTTCGGGGACCGGCGCGGGGCGCTGATCGCGATCGAGCCCGCGACCGGCGACGTCCTCGCGTTCGTGTCGAAGCCGACCTTCGACCCGAACCTGTTCGTCGACGGCATCGACCCGAAGTCCTGGGACGAGTTGAACAACGACCCCGACAAGCCGCTGCTGAACCGCGCGCTGCGCGGGACCTATCCGATCGGTTCCACCTACAAGCCCTTCCTGGCGCTCGCGGCGCTGGAGACCGGCAAGCGCCGGCCCGAGCAGGTGATCCAGGACAACGGCACGTTCCTGTTCGGCAACCGGGTGTTCCGCGACTCCAACAAGGTTCCGCTGGGCCCGGTCGACCTGCACCGCTCGATCGTGAAGTCGAGCGACATCTACTACTACCAGCTCGCCAACGACCTCGGCGTCGACGCCATCCACGACTTCATGAAGCCGTGGGGATTCGGCCAGATCACCGGCATCGACGTCGAGGGCGAGCAGACCGGGATACTGCCGTCGTCTGCATGGAAGGAGAAGCGCTTCAAGCAGAAGTGGTACCCCGGCGAGACGATCTCGATCGGCATCGGGCAGGGCTACAACGCGTTCACGTTGCTGCAGCTCGCGCACGCCACCGCGAACCTCGCGAACAACGGCGTGGTCATGAAGCCGCACCTGGTGAAGGCGATCGAAGACCCGCGCACCGGCGAGCGGCGGCTGACCGTGCGGGACAAGAGCTACCAGATCCAGGTCAAGCCGGAGCACATGAAGTTCGTGCGCGATGCGATGGTCGACGTCAACATCAGCGGCACCGGCCGCAGCGCGTTCCAGGGCGTGCCTTACAAGGTGGGCGGCAAGACCGGGACCGCGCAGGTCGTCGGCATCAAGCAGGGCGAGAAGTACAACGAGGCGCGCGTGGCCGAGCGGCATCGCGATCACTCGCTGTTCATCGCGTTCGCGCCCGCCGAGAACCCGAAGATCGCGATGGCGATCCTCGTCGAGAACGGCGGGTTCGGTGCGCGCGCGGCGGCGCCGATCGCGCGCCAGGTGCTCGACTACTACCTGCTCGGCAAGGTGCCCGACGCGCCTGCCAGGGAGGGCCCGGACGAGGAGTCCGCGGGCGTTGCCGCCTCGCCGGCGGCGAAGGCGAAGGCCGCGCAGTGAACGGGCACGGCGTCCTCGCCCGCATCGGCCAGATCCTGAGGCCTTACGTCAGCGTGTTCGATCCCGGCGCTGCTGGCCGTCGTCGGCAGCCTTGCCGTGATCGGCCTCGTCACGCTCTACTCGGCAGGCAACGACTTCCCGTGGCGCGTCACCGACCAGGCGCGCAACTTCGCGATCGCGTTCGCCGTGCTGTTCATCGCCGCCAACGTGTCGCCGCAGTTGCTGATGCGGATCGCGGTGCCCGTCTACGTCGTCGGGGTGGCGCTGCTGGTCGCCACCGAGCTGAAGGGCGTCACGGTCGAAGGGGCTACGCGCTGGCTCGACATCGGCATCGGGCGGATCCAGCCGTCCGAGATCATGAAGCTCGGCCTGCCGATGATGCTGGCGTGGTACTTCCACAAGCGCGAGGGCGGACTGCGCGCGTTCGACTTCGCCGTGGCGGCGGTCATCGTGCTCGTGCCGGTCGGCCTGATCGTCAAGCAGCCCGACCTCGGCACGGCGCTGCTGGTGCTCGGCGCCGGGTTCTTCGTGATCTTCTTCGCCGGCCTGCCGTGGAAGTGGCTGGCGGCGATGGCGGTCGGCGGACTGGCGATGCTGCCGGTCGCGTGGACGCTGATGCACGACTACCAGCGCCAGCGGATCTTCACGCTGATCGATCCATCCACGGACCCGCTGGGCAAGGGCTTCCACACGCTCCAGGCGATGATCGCGATCGGCTCGGGCGGCGCGTTCGGCAAGGGCTGGATGCAGGGCACGCAGACCCACCTGGAGTTCATCCCCGAGCGCACCAGCGACTTCATCTTCGCGGTCTACTCCGAGGAGTTCGGGCTCGTCGGCAACATCGTGCTGGTCGTGCTGTTCTTCGCGCTCGTCGTGCGCGCATTCCAGATCGCGATCAACGCGCCGACGCTGTTCGCGCGCCTGCTGGCCGCGGCGATCGGGATGATCATGTTCACCTACGCGTTCGTGAACATGGGGATGGTGAGCGGAATCCTGCCGGTGGTGGGCGTGCCGCTGCCTTTCATCAGCTACGGAGGCACGGCGCTGGTGACGCTCGGCATGGCATGCGGACTGCTGATGGCGATCGCCGCCAACCGCAAGCTCGTGCAGTCGTGAGCGCCGGCGTTGCCGCCGCGTTACGCACGCTACTGACGGCCTTCGAGCGAAGCCTGCCCCTGGTGCTGTGCGCGGTGCTGCTGGCCGGCTGCGGCTCTACGCCGAAGCGCGGCGGCTACTACCAGGACGACGGGCCGCCGGACCGCACCCCGGCCGCGCTCGCCGATGCCGCGGACGCCGTGCCGCGCGTCGAGCCGCTGCACCCACGCGCCAACCGCCCCTACGTCGCACTCGGCCGCAGCTACACCCCGATGACCGCCGACGCGCCCTTCCGGCAGAAGGGCGCTGCCTCGTGGTACGGGCGCCAGTTCCACGGCAACCGCACCGCGAGCGGCGAGATCTACGACATGTTCGCGATGACCGCGGCGCATCCGACGCTGCCGATCCCGAGCTACGTGCGCGTCATGAACCCGCGCAACGGCCGCAGCGTGATCGTGCGCGTCAACGACCGCGGGCCCTTCAAGGATGGCCGGATCATCGACCTGTCCTACGGCGCGGCGACCAAGCTCGGCATAGCCGCCGCCGGAACGGGCGAGGTGGAGATCGAGCGGCTGACGTTCGCGCAGATCGCGTCGGGCGAGTGGCGAGCGCCGACCGCGACCGCGGGCACGGCAGGCCCGTCGATCGTCGCTGCCGGCGCCTTGGCGGCAGTTGCGGCGGGCGCTCCCGCCTCGCCGCCGGCCCTGCGCTCTCGTCGGCGCCCGCGCCGGCCACCGACACGCCGCGCTGGTCCGTGCAGGTCGGCGCGTTCTCGCAGCAGGCGAGCGCCGAGGACCTCGCCGCGCGCGTCGCGACGGTGCTCGGCTTCTCGGAAGGCGAACTGCCCGCGAGCCATCGGGAAGCGCGCGTCGAACGCGACGAGAACCTGTTCCGCGTGCTCGTCGGCGCGCTGCCCGACCGCGCGACCGCGCTGTCGCTGGCACTGCAGCTCGAGCGCCTGCTGGGCCGGCCGGCCGTCCCGTTCTCGCGTTAGCAGGCCCTAGCGCGCGGGCTTCAGCTGAAGCGCGAGCCGGTACAGCGCGTCGCGCGGCTGGCCGCTCGCCTTCGCGGCAACGGCGGCGGCGCGCGCCGGCGGAAGATCCTGCAGCAGGGCCTCGAGCCATCGCCGCGTGACGGCGTCGAGATCGACCGCGTCCTGCTCGCCGGCATCGACGAGCACCACGTACTCGCCGCGCTCGTCGGCCTCGAGCGTGGCCAGCTCGTCGGCCCGGTGCGCCTCGATGGTCTCGAACTTCTTCGTCAGTTCACGCGCGAGAACGACGCGCCGCGCCGGTGCAAGCACCTCGGCCATCAGCGCGAGCAGCTCGCGCACACGGTGCGGCGCTTCGAACAGCACGAACGCCGACGACTCCGCCGCGAGCGCGCGCAGCTGCCGCTCGCGCTCCGCGCGCCCGGTCGGCAGGAAGCCGACGAAGCGGAATGGTCCCGGCGCGAGGCCTGCCGCGCAGACCGCAGTCACCGCGCTGCTGGCCCCGGGAACGGGCACGACGCGGTGCCCGGCGTCGAGGACGGCCCGCACCACGCGCGCGCCCGGATCGGAAACGCCGGGGGTGCCTGCATCCGTCACCAGGGCGACCCGCTCCCCGCGCGCGAGGCGCTCGATCAACCGGGTCGCGGCCTCGTGCTCATTGTGCTGGTGGGCCGCCGTGAGCGGCGTGTCGATGCCGAACCGCGCCAGGAGGGGGCGCGTGACGCGCGTGTCCTCGGCGGCGATCACATCCATCCGGGCGAGCAGCCACAGCGCGCGCAGCGTGATGTCGCGCTGCATTGCCGATGGGCAACGCAACTACATACAATGAGCCTGCGGGCAACTCCTGCTCCGTGACCCCGGAGACCTCGAACAGCCGTTCGTGCCTGTTGTCCGCTCGTTCACCCATGATTCCCACGACCACTGTCGCCCGCGCCCGGCGCCTTGTTGCCGCGCTGGTGCTGGCAAGTGTCGCATGCAGCCTCCGGGCCCAGATAACGACGCTCCCCGTCCAGCCGCCCGCATCACCGCCCGCTGGCGAAACGACGCCGTCGATCGCGCTGATCCTGCCGAGCCAGCGGACGGTGTTCGCGCGGGCGGCCGAGGCGGTCCGCCTCGGTTTCTTCGCGGCGCACGAGGCGGCCCGCAGCACGGTCGCCATCCAGGTGATCGAGGTCGACGACGATGCAGCGCAACTGCAGGCTGCGATCGGCAGCGCGCAGGAGCGAGGCGTGAAGGTCGTGGTCGGGCCGCTGCTGCGAAGCGAGGTCAACGCCGTGTTCGACGGCGGCTACGCCTCGGTGCCGCTGGTGGCGCTCAACTATCCGGATCGCGGCGCGGCCGCGCCGCCCACGATGATCGCGCTGGGACTGTCCGCGGAAGCCGAAGCGCAGTACATCGTGCGCGTCGCGCTGGCCGAGTTCGTCGGCGCCCGCCGTTCCCCGTCGGCGCCGCCGCGGTTCGTGGTGCTCTCCGGGCCCGGCCCTCTCGAGCGGCGGATCGCGCAGGCCTATGTCAGCGAGCTGCGGTCGGGCGGGGAAGTGCCGACCGTCGTGGACACGGCCGTGGAGAGTGGCGACCGCCTGGCGAAGCTGCTCGACCCGAACCGGCACGACGCCGTCTTTCTCGCGCTCGATGCCGGCGCGGCGGCTTTGCTGCGAGCGCGAATACCGCGGCCGATCCCCATCTTCGGCACGTCGCTGCTCAACCCCGGAGGCGATGCCGCGGCTCCCGAGACGACCGCGCTCGCGCACGATCTCGACGGCGTCCGCTTCGTCGACATGCCGTGGCTGGTGCGCGGGAACGTTGCGACAGGTGCGGGAGGCCCGCTCCCGGCGGCGCCGATTCCGGCCGAGCTCGCGCGGCTCCATGCGCTCGGCGCGGACGCCTACCAGGTCGCGCAGCGCTGGAGCGGAGGCGAGACCCGTTTCACGATCGAGGGCATGACGGGCCGGCTCGCCGTCGATCGCGGATCGGGCCCGCGCGTGGAACGAACGCCGGCCGTGGCCATCTATCGCAACGGGGCGATCGAGCGCGAGGAGATCGGACGCTGATGCCGACGCGCGCAACGGCGCCGCGTGCCACCGGCGTGCGCACGCCGAAGCAGCGCGCGGGCGCGGCGGCCGAAGACGCCGCGGAACGCCACCTGTGCGCGTCGGGGTGCCGCGTCCTCGCGCGCAACGCGCGGTACCGCGAAGGCGAGCTCGACCTGGTCGTGCGCGAGCGCGACGTCGTCGTTTTCGTCGAAGTGCGCCTGCGGACGAGCGAACGCTACGGCGGTGCTCTGGCGAGCGTCGACGTGTACAAGCAGAAGCGACTCGCGCAGGGCGGCGCGGCGCTGGCTTGCCGAGCACTGCGGCGAGCGGTGGCCGGCGTGCCGCTTCGACGTCGTCACCGTGGACGGCAGTGGCACAATCGACTGGATTCGCGACGCGTTCGCGACCTAGGACAACGAGTGAAGGAGAGCAGATGAAGTTGGCCAGACCCCTGTTTGCGGCAGCCCTGCTGGTGTCGGTGCTGCCCGCGTGCGCGCCGCTGGTCATTGGAGCCATCGTGGCCGGAACGGCGGTCGTCGCCACCGACCGGCGCACCACCGGGGCGCAGATCGACGACCAGTCGATCGAGCTGCGGTTGAGCAACGAGCTGGGCACGGCCTTCAAGGCCAACTCGAGTGAACATCACATCAGCATCAACAGCTTCGAACGCAAGGTGCTGCTGACGGGAGAGGTGCCCACCGAGCAGGCGAAGGCGCAGGCGGGCGAGATCGCGGCGCGGTCGCTGAACGTGCGAACGGTCGTCAACGAACTCGTGGTCGCGAAGCCGTCCACGCTCGGGCAGCGGACAAATGACACCTCGGTCGGCACCAAGGTCCGCGCGCAGTTCGTCAACACGAAGGAGATTCCGTTCAACTCGATCAGCATCGTGACGGAGCGCGGCGTCGTCTACCTGATGGGTTTCGTCACGGCAAAGGAAGCCGAGACCGCCGCGTACGTTGCCAGCCGTGTCTCCGGAGTGCAGCAGGTGGTGAAGGTGTTCGACATCGGCACGCCGGAGGAAGTGCAGCGGCGTCGCCTGGGAGCAAGCCAGCCGCCCGCGCCGGCGACCACCGCCGCGCCGGCCACCGGCGCGCCGCCTGCATCGAGCCCGGCACCCGACGCTTCGCCAGCCGCCGTCGCGTCGCCCGTGGCCACGCCGGGCACCGCGAAGTGACACGCGTGTCGCAATTTGGCGTCAGCTGATGTGCGGCGGCTTCCGGCGCCTGATCGAGCCTTGCCTCGCGGGCCTCTTGTCTTATAGTCCGCCTCCCTGTCGCCTGGCGAGGGCAGGGACACGGCGCTCCGGCGCCTTGTGCGAGCGGCGTCGACGCTGGATCGACGCACGCTCGGCCGCGCGCCCGCGCTGCGGGTGACGCACGGGTTGTCCGACTTGGGAGGGTGACATGGGCTGGATCGTCGTGCTGGTGATCATTGCGGTCGTCGTCTTCTGGGCGGTCGGCGCGTACAACCGTCTCGTCAGCCTGCGCAACAAGTTCCGCAACGCTTTCGCGCAGATCGACGTGCAGTTGAAGCGTCGCTACGACCTGATCCCGAATCTCGTCGAGACCGCCAAGGCCTACATGAAGCACGAGCGCGAGACGCTCGAGAACGTCATCAAGGCACGCAACACGGCGGTGAGCGCCAACGCGGCGGCGTCCGCGGATCCCGGCTCGGCGTCCGCGATCCACGGGCTGGTGGCGGCCGAGGGCGCCCTGTCGGGCGCGCTGTCGCGCCTGTTCGCGCTGGCGGAGGCCTATCCGGACCTGAAGGCCAACCAGAACATGATGCAGCTGACCGAAGAACTGACGGGCACCGAGAACAAGATCTCGTTCGCGCGCCAGAGCTTCAACGACGCGGTCATGAGCTACAACACGTCCGCCCAGCAGTTCCCCACGAACGTCATCGCCAGCGCGTTCTCGTTCGGCCCCGCCGAACTGCTCGAGTCCACCGAGAGCGACGAAGAGCGTCGGCCGGTGAAAGTGCAGTTCTGACGAAGATGCGAAGGGCGGCGGGCGCGTGGCGCGCCCGCTCGCCCTGACAGAAGCATCCCGTGGACTTCTTCGAGCATCAGGAGGTCGCGCGCCGCGCGAGCCGGCGGCTGATCGTGCTTTTCGCGCTCGCTGTCATCTGCGTCGTCGTCGCGGTGAACGTGGTCGGCGCCGGGGTCTACTTCACGGCCTTCCTGCCGACCGGCCGCCCCTGGGCGACGGCGGCCCTTCCGAACGGGTTCTTCCTGACCAACACGCTGGTCGTGCTCGGCCTGATCGCCGGCGGCACGGCAGTCGAGATGAGCGCGCTCGCGTCCGGCGGCGACGCGGTCGCGAAGATGGTCGGTGCGCGGCCGGTCGATCCGTCGACGCGCGACCTGCTCGATCGCCGCCTGCTCAACGTCGTCGAGGAGATGGCGATCGCGTCCGGCGTCGCGGTGCCGCGCGTGTTCGTCATGGATGACGAGAACTCGATCAACGCGTTCGCCGCGGGGCACTCGATCAACGATGCCGTGATCACCGTGACGCGCGGCACCCTCACGCGGCTGACGCGCGACGAACTGCAGGGCGTGATCGGGCACGAGTTCTCGCACGTGCTGAACGGCGACATGCGGCTGAACATGCGGCTCATCGGGGTGCTGTTCGGGCTCACGATGGTCGCGATGGCTGGCCGCTTCCTGCTCGAGGTCGCCGGCCGCGGCCGCGGCGGCAGCGACCGCGGCGGCGGCATCGCGGTGGTCGCGCTGGCCGGCGTCACCCTGTGGGTGCTCGGTTACATCGGCGTGTTCTTCGGACGGCTGATCAAGGCCGCCGTTTCGCGCCAGCGCGAGTTCCTCGCCGACGCCAGCGCGGTCCAGTTCACGCGCAACCCCGACGGCATCGGCGGCGCGCTGCGCAAGATCGGCGGCCTCGACGCCACCGAAGGACTCGGCACGCGCATCGATCATCCGCGGGCGGAAGCCCTGTCGCACCTGTTCCTCGGGGCGGCGCGTCCCGCGTTCGTCAGCGGTCTCTTTGCCACGCATCCGCCGATCGCGGAGCGTGTCCGGCGAATCTACGGGCGGACGACGGAGTTCCTGCCGGCGCCGGAAGACCGTGTCGCGCTGTCGCTCGAAGGCCGTCCGGCGACCGAAGCCGAACTGCCGCCGATTCCGTTCGTCGCTCCGGGGCATGGAGCCGGCGCTGCCGAGCCCGCATCCGCGACGTTTCCCGACGCGCTGTCGCCGGTGGCTGGCCTCGTCGCCGCTTCCGCCGCGGCGGCTGCGCAGATCACCGATGCCGTGGGCAAGGTCGGCCTGCCGCGCTCCCGCGACTTCGCGCTCGACGATGCGCAGCGTGCCACTCTGGCCGCCCTGCGCTCCGCCGCCGCGGACGGCTCACGCTCGCAGTTGCTGGTGCTGGCGCTGCTGGTCGATCGCGACGTCGAACTGCGCGCGCAGCAGCGCAAGGTGATCGCGGAGGCGTACGGCGGCGAGGCGCTGCCGATCGTCGACGACTACCACGGTCGCATCCAGCAACTGCCGCCGGGTGCTCGCCAGCCGCTGGCCGACACGGCGATGCCGGCCTTGCGCAAGCTTCCGCAGGACACGAAGCAGCGGCTTCTCCGGGTCGCGCACATGCTGATCGTCGCCGACGGACGCTTGTCGGTGCCGGAGTTCCTGCTGTTCACGATCCTCAAGCGCCGGCTCGGCCCCGATGCGGGTCGAGCCGTTCCGGTCAGCCATCGCACGGTTCGCGAGTTGCCCCGGGAGGCCGGCCTCGTGCTTTCGCTTGCCGCGGCCGTGCGCCTTCCGGAGCGCGCTGAGCACGCCTTCAACGCGGGCGCGCTTCTGCTGCCCGGCGTCGACGCGCCGTTCACGCCCGCCGGCTCGATTCGGCTCGATGCGGTTTCGGACGCGCTCGACCGGCTGAACCAGCTCGCGCCGCTCGCGAAGCCGCAGCTGATCAAGGCGGTGACGGCGACGGCGTTCGCCGACGACGCCACGAACTGGCGCGCGGCCAGCACGCTGCGGATGATCTGCGCGGCGCTCGACGCGCCGCTGCCGCCCCGGCTTCTCGACGCCGAAGCCGGCTGAGACGGCCGGCCGCGGCGCTGCTTCAGGGACGCGTGCCCCCCTGCAAGTCGATACGCGACGGTGCCCGCTTCCTAGGCGACGCCCGCGGCGTGCGCCTGCTGGTCGGCGTGATAACTGGACCGCACCATCGCGCCGCACGCCGCGTGGGAGAAGCCCATCGCGGCCGCCTCGGCCTCGAACATGCGGAACGTGTCCGGGTGCACGTAGCGGCGAACCGGCAGGTGGTGACTGGTCGGCGCCAGGTACTGGCCGACCGTGAGCATGTCCACGTCGTGCGCGCGCAGGTCGCGCATCACCTGCAGGATCTCGTCGTCGGTTTCGCCCAGCCCCACCATCAGGCCGCTCTTGGTCGGCACGCCGGGCACCCGCTGCTTGAACTCCTTGAGCAGCGTCAGCGAGTGCTGGTAGTCCGAGCCCGGGCGCGACTCGCGATACAGCCGCGGCACCGTCTCCAGGTTGTGGTTCATCACGTCGGGCGGCGCGGCGACGAGGATCTCGAGCGCGCGGTCGAGCCGGCCGCGGAAGTCCGGCACCAGCACCTCGATGCGGGTCGACGGCGACGCGGCCCGGGTCGCGCGGATGCAGTCGACGAAGTGCTTCGCGCCGCCGTCCTTCAGGTCGTCGCGGTCGACCGAGGTGATGACCACGTAGTTGAGCTTCAGCGCGGCGATCGTCTTCGCGAGGTTGGCGGGCTCGTCGAGGTCGAGCGGATCCGGACGGCCGTGGCCGACGTCGCAGAACGGGCAGCGGCGCGTGCACTTGTCGCCCATGATCATGAACGTCGCCGTGCCCTTGCCGAAGCACTCGCCGATGTTCGGGCAGGTCGCTTCCTCGCACACCGTGTGCAGCTTGTGCTCGCGCAGGATCGACTTGATCTCGTAGAAGCGCGTGGCCGGGGACCCCGCCTTCACGCGGATCCACTCGGGCTTCTTCAGCGCCTCGCCGGCCGGCACGGGCTTGATGTCGAACTTCTTGAAGACCTTGCCGGTTTTTGCCTCGCCCTTCAGCTTGGGCGACGGCGCGTCGGATCCCGGCGGTGGGACGGGCGTGCTGCTCATGGGAGGATTGTCGCGACGGGTGCGAAGCCGCGCGCCGCGCTAGGGGAACGTGCGGATTTTAGCGGACGCCCGGCAGCAGGCCGGGAAGCAGGGCGCCGATCGTGAAGCACGCGCCGAAGAGCAGTTCGAGCTTGAACGTCCGGAACAGCATGTCGTTGTAGGGCAGTCCGGGCGGCGTGCGGGGCAGGTCGCGCGCGAGCCCGAGCGCCGCTGGCAGCGTGAGCAGCACGGCCAGCAGGCCGATCAGGCGCGGGTCGGTGAGCGCGAGCGCGACGGTGAGCACGTACGGCAGCAGCAGCGCGGCCTGGAAAGCCCGCTCGGCCGCCGTCTTGCCGAGCGCGACCACGAGTGTCCGGCGGCCGACCTCGGCGTCGTGCACGCAGTCGCGGATGTTGTTCACGGCGAGCGCGGCGGCCGCGATCGAGCCGATCGCGCATCCGGCCAGCCACGCGCTCGGCGACAGCGTGCCGGTCTGGATGTAGTAGCTGCCGACCGCCGCGATCAGGCCGAAGAACACGAAGACCGTCAGCTCGCCGAACGGCGTGTAGGCGATCGGGCGAGGCCCGCCCATGTACGCCCAGGCGGCGACGATCGACGCCACGCCCATCAGCAGCACCGGCCAGCCGCCGTGCGCGACGATGGGCAGGCCGACCAGCATGGTGGCGATCACGACCGCGATCAGCGCTCGATGCACTGCGGCGACCGTGAGCCAGCCGCGCGCGGTGGCACGCGGCAAGCCGATCCGGCTGGCCGTCTCGGCTCCGCGCTTGGTGTAGCCGACGTCGTTCTGGAGGTTGGTCAGGATCTGCAGGAGGATCGAAGCCACGAGCGCGAGGAACGCGATCAGCGGATTCACCTGGCCGGTCTCGGCTACGGCGAGCGAAGTCCCGACGAAGACCGGGACCACGGCGATCCAGAGTGTCTTCGGCCGCAGGGCGACCAGCCAGGCGCTCCAGGAGCCGGGCTCGATCGCGATCTGGGATTCGAGGGTGCTGTTCACGACAGGTGTGTCCGGAGGCGCTCGGCAAGTCCGGAGGCAGCGTCGTTCCACTCGACGCGGATGTCAAGTGTCGTCAGGTCGACGGCCGGCAGGTTTGCGTAGCCACAAGGGTTGATCAGGGAGAACGGCGCGAGGTCCATCGCCACGTTGAGTGCCAGGCCGTGGTAGCAGCGACCGCTGGTGACCTTGATGCCGAGCGCGGCGATCTTCGCAAGCCCCGCGAACTCGCCGGATGCGCGGCTCGCCGCGTACGGGACATAGACGCCCGGCGCGCCCTTCACGCGACGCGCGTCGGCGCCGTGGTGTTCGAGCACCTGGATCGCGGCCTGTTCGATCCGGAACACGAGTTCCTTGACGAAGATGCCGAGGCGCCGCAGGTCGAGCAGCGGATACGCGACGACCTGGCCCGGCCCGTGATACGTGATCTGGCCGCCGCGATCGGTGGCGATCACCGGGATGTCGGTCGGCGCGAGCAGGTGCTCGCGCCGACCGGCCTGGCCGAGCGTGAACACGGGCGGATGCTCGACCAGCCAGAGTTCGTCCTCGGTGTCCGGCGTCCGCTGCTGCGTGAACGCGCGCATTGCGTCCCACGTCGGGACGTACTCCGCGCGGCCGAGCGTGCGGACGATCATCGCCGTTACAGGACGATCTTGACGAGCGGATGGCTCGTCAGCGCGCGATACAGGTCGTCGAGCTGCTCGCGCGAGGTCGCGTTGATCGTTGCGGTGACCGACAGGTAGTTGCCGTCCTTGGAGGTGCGCATCTCGAGCGTCGCCGCATCGAAGTCGGGAGCGTGGGCGCGCACCACCTCGACGATCCCCTGCGCGAACCCCTCGACACGCCGCCCCATGACCTTGATGGGGAACTCGGTCGGGAACTGCAGGCCCGGCGGCGGTGGCGGCGCGTCGTCCGTCATGCCGCGAGCGTGCGGCCGCCGCGCTCGGCCTTCCATGCCAGCGCGTCTTCGCGCTTGGCCTGCTGCATCAACGCCTGCACCTGCTTGTAGACGGGCCCCGGCCGGCCGCTTCCGACAGGCGCTCCGTCGAGCCGGGTGATCGCCAGGACCTCGCGGCCCGAGGAGCTCAGCCACACTTCGTCGGCGCCGCGCAGTTCGGCTTCGGCCACCGGCCTGCGTTCCGTCGCGAGGCCGTGCTTCCGGGCGATGTCGAACACCGCGTCGTAGGTGATGCCGGGCAGGATCTGCACCGTCTTCCGCGGCGCGATCACGACGCCGTCCTTCACGAGCATCGTGTTCGTGCTCGACCCTTCCGTCAGGAAGCCGTCGCGCAGCATCACGGTTTCCGACGCGCCGTGGTCCATGGCGTACTGCTTCATCAGCACGTTGCCGAGCAGCGAGATGCTCTTGATGTCGCAGTGCAGCCAGCGCTCGTCGGCGTGGGTCACCGCGGATACGCCCTTCTCGATCTGCTCGGCGGGGATCTGCGGCCACGGCGTGCTGTTCATGAACACCGTCGGCGTCACTCCCGCCGGGAACGGATGGTCGCGCTTGGCCACGCCGCGCGTCACCTGCACGTAGATCAGCTGGCGCGGCCAGGGATGGCGATCGATCAGCTCCGCGGTCAGGTCGAGCCACTGCTCGAGCGAAAACGGATTCGAGATGCGCACCGCGTCGAGGCTGCGCTGCAGCCGCGCGTAGTGCGGCCGCGCGTGGAAGGGCGAGCGGATCCCGTCGATCGTGTCGACCGGGATCACTTCGTAGACGCCGTCACCGAAGATGAAGCCGCGGTCCAGCACCGAGATGCTGGCGTCGGCGAGCGGCATCCACTTGCCGTTCAGGTAACACGTTCCCTCATGCCATTCCATCAGTTGCGCCTCCTCCACCACAGTCGCACGGCATCGTACGCGCGCCCGAAGAGGCCCGCCTCGCCTACGCTTTCGAGGGCGACCACCGGCACCGTGGCGACGCTGACGCCGACCGCGGTGACCTTCAGCCGTCCCACGATCTCGCCCTTGCTCAACGGCGCCAGCAGCGGATCGTTCCGTTCGAGCATCGACTGGAATCCGGCCTTGCCCAGCGCGCGGAGGGCGTCGGCGGGAACGGTCACGTAGACGTCGCGCTCGATGCCGATCGGAACTTCGCCGGCATCTCCCTTCCAGACCTCGGCGCGGGCGAGCACGTCGCCGCGCCTGTAGAGCCGAACGGTATCAAAGGCGGCATAGCCGAAATTGAGCAGCCGCAGCGCCTCCTGCGCCCGTACGGAGTCGCTGGCGGCACCGAGCACGACGGCGATCAGGCGGCGGTTGAATGCCCGTTCGCCGGTGCCCTGCGCGCGAGCAGCAGTCGCGATCACGGACCAGCCGGCGCCTTCCGTATGCCCGGTCTTCAGGCCATCCACGCTGCCGTCGCTCCACAGCAGCCGGTTGCGGTTCGACTGGGTGATGCGGTTGTAGGTGAACTCCCGCTGCGCAAAGAGCTGCGCGTACTGCGGGAAGTCGGAGAGCAGCCGCTGCGCGAGTCGCGCGAGGTCTTCCGCCGTCGAGTAGTGCTGCGGATCGGACAGGCCGGTGGCGTTGGCGAAGCGGGTGTTCGTCATGCCGAGACGACGTGCCTCGGCGTTCATGCGTTCGACGAAAGCCTCGGTGGTGCCTGCCGTGTGCTCGGCGAGCGCGACCGCGGCATCGTTTCCGGAAACGACGATCAGGCCCCGCAGCAGTTCGTCGACCGTGACCGGCCGGCCCGGCTCGATGTACATGCGCGAGCCTTCCCGTCCCGGAGCCGCCACCGCGGCTGCGCTCACCTTCACCGCGGCGTCGAGCCGGGTCCGCTTCTCCCCGATCGCGGTGAAGACGACATAGGCCGTCATCAGCTTGGTCAGCGAGGCGGGTTCCATCCGCTGGGTGGCGGCGGACGACGTGATCGTCACGCCGCTCATGGCGTCGACCAGGGTCCAGGCGCGCGCCGCCAGCACCGGACCGGACTGCGCGGATGCGCCGCCGGCGGTCAGCAGCAGGAGGACGAGGGCAAGGAAGGCGCGCGCGAGCGCGTACTGGGGAGGCGGCACGTGACCGAAGGTGAGGCAGGCAGCGTCCGCATTCTATCGCTGCCGGGGATTCATCCCGCCTCCCCGGCAGTGAGTGGAAACGACGAGGCGGGCGGCGAGCGCGGAGCGTCTCGAGCGACGGGCCGGCGACTCAGGACCCGCGCCGCAGCGCGCGCAGGTAGTCCTGCGCCGCCGCCGCGCCGAGTGCTGCAGCGACGTAGCGCTCGGCGTCGCGCACGCGCTCGCGGAATTCGTCGATGTTCCTGCAGGCCTCGATCCGCATCGCGAGGCCGTCGGCCTCGGGCCCCAGGCGATCGTTCAGCTCGCGCACCGCGCGCCGCTTCACTTCCTCGAGCGTGATCGGGCCGAGGTCGCGTCCTTCCGGCACGGGCGGGGCGACGGTCGGCGTGTCCGGCGGCGCCAACTCGGTGATGGCCGGCGGGACCACGGTCGTCGCAGCGACCGCGCCGGCCTTCTCGGCCAGGCCTTCGCTCTCGAGCTGGGTGATGATCGCGCCGATTTCGCCGGCCCGCACGTAAACGGCGAGCTCGTCGACGGTCCGCTTGCCGTCCATCATGATCAGGACGCGGCGCGTGATCATCGAGAGCTGCGCGCCGCGCGCGCCGACTTCGGCCACGCCCTTCGGCGTCTTCGCGTAGATCAGAGATCCATCCATCGCCTTGCGCGCTGCAAGCGCTCGTGTCCCCGTTTTCGATCGGCCCGTGCGAGTGCGGGCGGTCGAACGTTTTTACGGAGTTTGTCGGGCAGCGTCAAACGCGGACATCCCCAGAATGTGAGCGCTTATCAGGGTTTTGAGGAGCGGGAGCCGGCGATGGAAGAAGTGATCCGCGCCCGGCACGACCACGACCGGAAGGTTCTGCGGACGCGCCCACTCGAAGACGTCGGCGAGCGGAATCGTCTCGTCGTTCTCGCCGTGGATCACGAGGGTGTCGTGTCGCACGCTCGGCATCGGCCACTTCCCCGCGGCGCATCCGACGAGCACGAGGTGGCGCGCCGGCTGGTGGCGCGCCGCCAGCGTGCGCGCCGCGTGCGCCGCCACGAAACTGCCGAACGAAAACCCGGCAAGCGCGAGCGGGAGCGCGGGACCGATGCGGCCCGCCACGGCGGGCAGCGCGGGAAGCGCATCGATCAGGTGGACGAAGTCCTCGGTTTCGCCGCGGCCTTCATCGTGCGTGCCCTCGCTGCGCCCGACGCCACGGAAATTCGGCCGCACAGCCAGCCACCCGAGCGCGGCGAAGGTGCGGGCCATCGTGGAGGCGACCTTGTTGTCGAGCGTTCCGCCATATAGGGGATGCGGGTGGCCCACGCAGGCGATCCCGCGCGGCGGCGCGTCGTCCGGCCAGTCGAGCGCGAACTCGATGCGCCCCGCCTTGCCATCGAACGTGTGCTTTTCGGCGCTCGACAGCATCTAGGGCCCGTTGACGCCTGGCTGGCGCACTAGATGCGCAGGCGCTCGACCACTTCGCCCTTGACCAGGTGGGTGTCGATGATTTCGTCGACATCGTGCTGGTCGACGTACGTGTACCAGACTCCCTCGGGATAGACGACGACGCACGGGCCATCGTCACACCGGTCGAGGCAGCCGGACTTGTTGATGCGGATCTTGCCCTCGCCGTTCAGCCCCATCTGCTTGATGCGCGACTTGGCGTACTGCTGCATCTGCTCCGCGTTGTGGCAGCCGCAGCATGCTGCCCCGTCCTCGCGGACGTTGAGGCAGAAGAACACGTGACGCTGGTAGTAGCTCATGAGCGAGGCGCAACGCCCTCTCGGCAGGAAAGGCCAAATTATAGGGAGCCGGACCGGGACGCCCGCGTCAGCGCGCGGAGCGCCCGGTGGCCGCGTGCGTCATCAGCGCGAGGCCGAGCGCATAGGGCCACAGGTTCGACAGCCAGCTTGCGAGTTCGTTGAAGTTCAGGAAGACGCCCTGCCGCCACTCCTGCATGTTGACGAGGAAGTAGGGATTCACCGGCACGACGTTGACGGCGACCAGCGCGACGGCGAGCGCGACCAGCGCGAAGCGCGGCCGCCAGTGCACTGGCCCTGCGCTGGCCGCCAGCAGCGCGAGCATGCCGATCGCGAGCCCGCCGTAGGCGCCGGGCGTGAGCCAGGCGATGGCACGCTCCGGCCCGAACAGCGTGCCGTGCGCCAGGGTCTTCACCGCCAGTGCGGCGAGCAGCAACGCGAGCAGCAGCGCCGCGCGCGGCGCGACACTGCGCATCGCGGATGCGAACGCGAGGCCGACGGCGAGCAGTGCGGCGGACACGACGAAGGCTTCGGCGAGCACGAACTCGGCGGGCCCGAACCCGGCCGGGTCGAGCGATGGCCACGTGCCGCCGAGCGCGGAGACTGCCTCGCCCAGCGTTTCCCGCAGGTCGCCCGACCCGAACAGCATCGGCTCCGGCGAGATCTGCGCGAGCGGCCAGAGCGACACGAGCAGCAGCAGCACCGACGGGCGACGCTCGAACCAGCGCAGCCGGAGGTCGGCGAGCCGGCCCCGGTCGATCAGGCTCGACGCGAACGGCGCGGCGAGCACGCCTCCGGCGAGCGCGCCGAGGGTGTTGGTCGCGAGATCGATGTTGGACGGAACGCGGGTGGGAAGATAGGTCTGCAGCGCTTCGATCGTGCCGGACAGCAGGGCGCCGGCGACGACCGCCATCAGCACCGCGATGGCGCCGCGAGTGCGCGGGTGCAGCGCGAGCACGACGAGCGCGCCGAGCGGAACGTAGCCCAGGATGTTGACGATCAGGTCGAAGGCGGTGAGGTGCCGCGGTACCGGCGCCGTGAGGTAGGCGAGCGGGGCGACACCGAGATCGCGCCAGCCGCGCCACGGCGAGAGCCCCGAGTACAGCAGCAGCAGCGCGTAGACCGCGCAGGCGCCCCGGGCCAGCGGGGAACTGCGCGTGTGCCACGGTTTGCCGGCGATGGGAGACGCGGTCATGCGCGATTGTCGGGCCCGCCTCGTCGCATTGACAAGCCGCACTGGCAACCAGGGCGCGACGCGACCCGGGTGCTAAATTCCCCCGAACTCGTCACTACCGGGCTTCATGGACTCCGCCGCGATCGCGTCGTCTGACACCGCATTCGATCCGCCGCCCCTGTCGAAGCGGGCGATCGAAGGCTGGCTCGGCGACTCGGGCTGGACGGGCCGGTGCGCGGTCGAGGTCGTCGAGGAGACGTCGTCGACCAGTGCCGACCTGATGGTGCGCGCCCGCAGCGCCCAGTTCGCGCAGCCGGTCCTGCGCGCGACGGACTTCCAGTACGAGGGCCGCGGGCGGCAGGGCCGGCCCTGGTTTGCCCTGCCGCGGCATGCGCTGCTGTTCTCCATGGGCATGCCGCTGGCCGAGCTGCCCGCCTCGCTTCCCGCGATCACCCTCGCGTGCGGCGTCGCGCTGGCCGAGTGCCTGCAGCCGCGGGGCATCGAGGTCCGGTTGAAGTGGCCCAATGACCTGCGCGTAGGCGGACGAAAGCTGGGCGGAATCCTGAGCGAGCTGGCCGCGGACGACAAGGCGCGGTTCACGCTCGTTGTCGGCATCGGCATCAACCTGCATCTCGAACCGAGCACGCGGCACATGATCGACCAGCCGGCCCTCGGCCTGGATGAACTGCTGACACCCGCCGTCGTCGCCGCCGAACGCGAGGCATGGATCGGGCGTCTCGCCGCCGCGACGCTGCAGACGCTCGACGTGTTCACGCGCCAGGGATTCGCGGCGTTCCGGCCGCGTTTCGTCGCGCTGATGGAAGGCCGCGGCCGCGCCGTCGACGTCATGGACAACGGCGCGGTGGTCGCGAGCGGGCGCCTCGCCGATGTCGACGGCCACGGCCGGCTGCTGATCGAAGTCGGCGGTGGCCCGCCGCGCACGGTCAGCGTCGGGGACGTGGTGTTCCGCGACGCGGCGCCGTGACGCTCCTCGTCGACGTCGGCAATTCCGCCGTCAAGTGGGCGCGTCGTGCCGCGGACGGCAGCGTGTCGGCCGGAGGCCGGGCCCTGCACCGCGGCGGGCTGGATGTGGCGGCTGCCCTGTCGGACGCGTGGAGAGGCGCCCCGGCTCCGCGCCGCGCCGTCGGCTGCTCCGTCGCGAGCGCCGCGGTGGTGGCGGCGGTCGAACGTGCGGCGCGGGCGGTGGGCCTGGCGGAGGTCGAGTGGATGCGTTCGCAGGCCTCGTTCCGCGGCGAGGTAACGCTCGTCAATGGCTATCTCGATCCCCGGCAGCTCGGTGCGGATCGCTGGCACGCGCTGCTCGGCGCCTGCGCGCGGCTGCCGGGCGCGTCGCTGGTCGTCGTCAACGCGGGCACGGCCACGACGGTGGACTGCGTGCGCGCGGGCGCGGACAGTTCGCGTTTCGTCGGTGGCTGCATCGCGCCGGGCGTCCGCTTGATGCTCGAGAGCCTCGCGCGCAATACGGCGGGCCTGCCGCTGGCGACCGGGGCGCCCGTCGACTTTCCGGACACGACCGACAGGGCGATCGTCACCGGCGTGCTCGACGCGCAAGCGGGACTGGTCGAGCGCGTGTGGCGTCGGTTCTCCGCGGGCCTCGATCTGTCGCCCCGGCTGCTGCTTGCGGGCGGGCATGCCGAGCTGCTTGCGGCGCGCCTGCCGGGCGAGCTCGCACCGCTCATCGAACATAATCTGGTGCTGCGCGGCCTCGCCCTGCGCGCGTCGGTCCGATGAAGCTCGCGTTTCTCTTGCTGGTGCTGGCCAACCTCCTGCTGTTCGCGTGGCAGCAGGGCGCGTTCGGCCGCCTGGCCGAGGCCGGGCGCGAACCGGAGCGCGTGGCGCGGCAGATCGAACCCGAGCGTTTCCGCGTGCTGACGGAAGCGGATGTGCGGGAGCTGCGCGAGCGCGCGACGCAGGGCAGCGCGCCGCTCGACCTCGACATCGCGCAGGCCTGCGTGGAGTTCGGCGACTTTCCCGCCGCCGATGCGGCGCGGGTCGAGAAGTTGCTGGCCGCCCTGTCGTCCGGCGTGAAGGTCGAGTCCCGCCCGGTCGAGGCGCCGGGCTGGTACATGGTCTACCTGCCGCCGCACAAGAGCTGGGCGGAGGCCGAGCGTCGCGCGGAAGAACTGCGCAAGCTCGGCGTCAAGGACCTGATGGTGATGAGCGAGAACGCGCCGCTGAAATTCGCGATCAGCCTCGGTTCGTTCCGCGACCCCGAGGCGGCGAAGTCGCATCTGGCCGCGCTCGAGAAGCTGGGCGTGAAGGGCGTGCGGATGAGCGACCGCTCCTCGACGGTCGTGCTGAAGCGGTTCCAGTTGCGCGAGCTCGACGCGGCGGCCTCGCGCCAGCTCGCAACGCTGCGCAGCGAGTTCCCGGCGCAGACCCTGCGGCCCTGCACTTCGGGCTGACTCAGGGCAGCCGGACGCGCGCGACTTCCTCGGCAATCCGGCGGCGCAGCCGGTCGAGCTGCGCGCGCCCGGATTCGAGCGCGTGTTCGCTTCGATCCCGCAGCCTCGAGCCCCAGACGGGCTGCGGGAAGTGGCTGTCGTCGGCGAAGCGCGGAATCACGTGCCAGTGCAGGTGCGGAGTGACGTTTCCGAGGCTCGCGAGATTGACCTTTTCAGGCGCGAGCACCGCGCGCTGCGCGCGCTCCACCGCGAACACGGTCTGCATCAGGCGCTGCTGTTCCCCGGCGGCGAGGTCGGACATCTCGCGCACGTGGTCATTCCAGATCACGCGGGCGAAGCCGGGGAAGTCGGGTTCGTCGACGAGCACCACGCGCAGGAACTCGTTCGACAGGACCAGGCGTCCGCCGTCCGCTTCGCACAGTTCGCAACCGGGCTGCTTCATCGCACATCCTTTCGGTAACGGACCTCGACCGATTCCACCCGGAACCCCAGCGACCGGTTGAGCCCGAGTATCGCGTCGTTGACGGCGTCGTTGAAGGTCCGCAACTCGGGTGCGCCGCGCTCCAGCGCCCAGCGGATCGTGTGAAGCTTCAGCCAGCGGGCCAGCCCGCGGCCGCGCCACTCGCGCGCCACGCCGGTCATCGAGTTCAGCAGGAAGCCGGGCCCGTTCATCAGCGCGCCCAGGCCGATCCAGCGGTGCCCGTCGAGCGCGACGAACGTTGCCTGCGGCAGGAAGTCGGGGTCGGCGAGTTCCAGCGCCTGGTACTGCTCGAAGGTCGGCACCGAGCCGGTCAGCCCGAAGGGCACGTCGGCCCACAGCTCGGCGTCGAGGTCGTAGAGCCTGCGCGCTGCATCGGGGACCGCGAGCAGCAACTGGCGATAGGTCGCGATCCGCACGCCGTCCGGAAAGAACACATCGGTCAGCGCCTCGATGCCGCGCGCGATCGTTGCCGGCGTGACCTGCCGGGAGTTGCAGGCGGCTCTCGATGCGGCGGTGGTACTCCGCGAAGCCGCGACGCGCGAGCAAGCGCCGTGCGCCCGCTTCGTTCTCTCGCGCCTCGGTCACCAGTTCCGTTGCTCCGGCTTCCCGCGCGCGTGCCTCCAGTGCGTCGTACAGCGCGCCGCCGAGCCCGGCACCACGGTGCGCGGGATCGACCATCACGCGGATCCGGATGCGTCCGGGCCGTGCCGCGACGTTCGGCTCTTCGATGTACGCGTAGCCGACGACGCCACCTTGCGCGTCCGCCACCCACGGCTCGTGCAGTCTTCCCGGGCGGGCGGCGCGCTTCGGTCGCGGCCACCTGATCGCCGGTCACCGGCCACTCCGGGAAGCAGGCTGACCGCACGCGGGCCACCCCGTCGCAGTCGCGCGGAGTTTCCATCGGGCGCAGGACCGGTCCCGGACTCATGGCGCCCGATGATAAGCAGGGCATCGGGCCGGCGATGAAGCTGGCGGCCCATCGGCCGCGGGCCCGAAGCGCCCGATGTTCGGCGCGCGCGCGACCTGCACGCGCGCTAGACGAGCACGCGCTCGATCCCGCCCGCGTTCGCCTTCGCGACGTACTGCTCGAACCAGTCCGCGCCGAGCAGGTGCCGCGCCATCTCGACGACGATGTAGTCCGCGTCGGTGCCGGCGTCGTCGTTGTAGCGCAGCAGGCCCTGCAGGCACGACGGGCAGGACGTCAGCACCTTGACCTCGCCGTCGAAGCCGTCGGCGCGCAGGGCGGACGCGCCCTGCACGACCTCGCGCTCCTTGCGGAAGCGCACCTGCGTCGAGATGTCGGGCCGCGAGATCGCGAACGTGCCGCTCTCGCCGCAGCAGCGGTCGTTCTTCGCGATCTTCACCTGGTCCGCGGTCGTGACGAGCGCGTTGACCGTCTTCATCGGGTCCTGCAGCTTCATCGGCGAGTGGCAGGGGTCGTGGTACATGTAGCGCACGCCCTTGACGGCTTCGAGCCGGACGCCCTTCTCGAGCAGGTACTCGTGGATGTCGATGATCCGGCAGCCCGGGAAGATCTTCCCGAAGTCGTAGCCCTGCAGCTGGTCGTAGCAGGTGCCGCAGCTCACCACCACCGTCTTGATGTCGAGGTAGTTCAGCGTGTTGGCCACGCGGTGGAACAGCACGCGGTTGTCGGTGATGATCTTCTCGGCCTTGTCGAACTGGCCCGATCCGCGCTGCGGATAGCCGCAGCAGAGGTAGCCGGGCGGCAGCACCGTCTGCACGCCGGCTTCCCACAGCATCGCCTGCGTGGCGATTCCGACCTGCGAGAACAGCCGCTCCGACCCGCAGCCGGGGAAGTAGAACACCGCCTCGGACTCGCTCGTCGTGCGCTTCGGGTCGCGGATGATCGGCACGTAGCGCGCGTCCTCGATGTCGAGCAGCGCCCGCGCGGTCTTCTTCGGCAGGTTGCCCGGCATCTTCTTGTTGATGAAGTGGATCACCTGCTCGGTGACCTTCGGCCGGCCGCCGGTGGTGGCCGGCGGATGGCTCGTCTGCACCTTCGCCGCCGGCCTGAAGAAGCGGTTGCCCAGGCGCTGCGCCTTGTAGCCCCACTCGAGCATCAGCGTGCGGGCGACCTTGATCGTCTGCGGGTCCTTGACGTTCAGGAAGAACATCGACGCCGCGCTGCCGGGATTGAACTTCTTCTTGCCCATGCGGCGCAGCAGGTCGCGCATGGCCATCGACACGTCGCCGAAGTCGATGTCGACCGGGCACGGCGACAGGCACTTGTGGCAGACCGTGCAGTGGTCGGCGACGTCGGAGAACTCGTCCCAGTGCTTGATCGACACGCCGCGGCGCGTCTGCTCCTCGTACAGGAAGGCTTCGATCAGCAGCGAGGTGGCGAGGATCTTGTTGCGCGGCGAGTAGAGCAGGTTGGCGCCCGGCACGTGCGTGGAGCACACCGGCTTGCACTTGCCGCAGCGCAGGCAGTCCTTGATCGCGTCGGAGATGCCCTTGATGTCGCTCTGCTGCATGATCAGCGACTCGTGGCCCATCAGCCCGAAGCTCGGCGTGTACGCGTTGCGCAGGTCGGCGCCCGGCAGCAGCTTGCCCTTGTTGAAGCGGCCGTCGGGGTCGACGGTGCGCTTGTACTGGCGGAACGCCGCCGTTTCGTCCTCGGTAAGGAACTCGAGCTTGGTGATGCCGATGCCGTGCTCGCCCGAGATCACGCCGTCGAGGTCGCGCGCGACCTGCATGATGCGCGCGACCGCCGCGTTCGCCCGCTGCAGCATCGCGTAGTTGTCGGAGTTGACCGGGATGTTGGTGTGCACGTTGCCGTCGCCGGCGTGCATGTGCAGCGCGACGAACACCCGCCCGCGCAGCACGCGCTGGTGGATCGCGTCGCACTCCGCCAGAACGGGCGCGAACGCGGCGCCGGAGAAGATCCGCTCCAGCGGCGCCCGCACTTCGGTCTTCCACGACACGCGGATCGTGTGGTCCTGCAGCAGGTCGAACACGGAGAGCGGCGCCTGCTGGGCGCGGCGGTCGCCGTCGTTCGGCAACTGAGCGCTCGCCAGGTGCGTCAGTCCCAGGCGCGCGAGTTCGGGCAGCGCCTCGGCGAGCGGCGTGTCGAGGTGCGTCAGCAGGTACGACCAGCGCGCCCGCGTGTAGGCCAGCAGCTCCGTCGCCTGCTCGACGCGGTCGCCGACGACTTCCGCGCGCGGCATCCGCTCGAGTTCGGCGTCGTCGGTCTTGCCGAGCGGGAACGGCGTGGCGAGGTGGGCGTCGAGCTCGGCGAGCAGCTCGAGCTTGTTCTCGATCGACAGCTCGATGTTGATCCGCTCGATCGCGTCGGTGTACTCGCCCATCCGCGGCAGCGGGATGACGACGTCCTCGTTCAGCTTGAACGCGTTCGTGTGCTTCGAGATCGCCGCGGTCTTGCCGCGGTCGTGCCAGAACTTCTTGCGCGCCTCCGCGCTGACGGCGATGAAGCCTTCGCCGCTGCGCGCGTTGGCCGTGCGCACGACCTCGGAGGCGGCGCGCGCGACCGCCGCATCGTCGTCGCCGACGATGTCGCCGATCAGCACCATCTTCGGCAGCGTGCCGCGGCGCGACTTCGTCGCGTAGCCGACGGCGCGCAGGTAGCGGTCGTCCAGGTGCTCCAGGCCGGCGAGCAGGACGGGGGACGGGCCCCGGCCTTCGATGCCTCGCCGCCCGGCCGCGTCGCGAAGTAGTCGGTGATCTCGACCATCGACGGCACCGCCTCGCGCGCCTGGCCGAAGAACTCCAGGCACACCGTGCGGATGCAGTCGGGCATCCGGTGCACGACCCAGCGGGCCGAGGTGATCAGTCCGTCGCAGCCTTCCTTCTGCACGCCCGGCAGGCCGCCGAGGAACTTGTCCGTGACGTCCTTGCCGAGGCCGGCCTTGCGGAACGACGCGCCCTTCAGCACCAGGTGCTGGGTCTTCAGCGTCTTGGCCTTCTCGGCGGGCTGGCGACCGTCCTTCCACGTCAGCTCGAAGAACGCCTCCTCGACGTCGTGGATCTTGCCGAGGTTGTGGCCGACGCGCGCGACCTCGAGCCAGTTGCCCTCGGGGTCGACCATGCGCCACCACGCAAGGTTGTCGACCGCCGTGCCCCACAGCACCGCCTTCTTGCCGCCGGCGTTCATCGCGACGTTGCCGCCGACGCAGGAGGAATCCGCCGACGTCGGATCGACCGCGAACACGAAGCCGCCGCGCTCGGCCGCTTCGGACACGCGCTTCGTGACGACGCCGGCCTCGGAGAAGACCGTCGCCACCAGGCCTTCGATGCCCGGCAGCCTGACCTTCTCGACTTCCGACAGCGCCTCGAGCTTCTCGGTGTTGATCACCGCCGCAAGCGGCGTCAACGGGATCGCGCCGCCGGTGTAACCGGTGCCGCCGCCGCGCGGGATGATGGTCAGGCCGAGTTCGATGCAGGCGCGCACCAGGCCCGGGATTTCATCTTCGCGATCGGGCTGCAGCACCACGAACGGATACTCCACGCGCCAGTCGGTCGCGTCGGTCACGTGCGAGACGCGCGCGAAGCCGTCGAAGCGGATGTTGTCGTCGCGCGTGTGGCGGGCGAGGACGCGGCGGGCTTTCTTGCGCAGGTCCCAGGTGGCGCGGAACTCGTCCTCGAATTCCTGCACGGCCTGGCTGCGCGGCGGCGAGCAACTGGCCGACCTTGGCGTCGCGCTCCGCATCCTCGGGCTGGCGCCGCTTCTCGATCTCGCCGAGGCGGTGATGCAGCGCCTCGATCAGCGCGGCGCGGCGCTTCGGGTTGTCGAGCAGGTCGTCCTGCAGGTACGGGTTGCGCCGGACGACCCAGATGTCGCCCAGCACCTCGTACAGCATCCGCGCGCTGCGGCCGGTGCGGCGCTCGCCGCGCAGTTCGTCGAGCACGCGCCAGGCGTCCGCGCCCAGCAGCCGGATCACGATCTCGCGATCGGAGAACGACGTGTAGTTGTACGGAATCTCCCGCAGGCGAGCGGGCGGTTCGAGGACAGGCGACTCGGCTTGGAGCGCCTGCGGCGACGTGGGAGCGTTCATGAGGGACTGGACCGCGCGTGCGGCCCGCGGCAACGCTTGAGGACGGATTGTATCTTTTGCAGTGCAGCGAAGCCGTGATGCCCCTAGGCGGCTTGCGGGAAGTCAACGGGCTTCCGTGGGCCCGGGCGGTTCCAGGCGCGCCATGCACACGCCGGGCGCTACGCGACGAGCGGCGGCTCCTGCATCGCGGCGACCTGCTCGCGCAGTTCGAGGATCCGCTCTTCCCAGTAGCGCTGCGTGTTGAACCAGGGGAACGCCGACGGAAAAGCCGGGTCGTCCCAGCGCCGCGCGATCCAGGCGGAGTAGTGAAGCAGCCGCAGCGTTCGCAGGGCCTCGACCAGGTGGAGTTCGCGCCGGTCGAACCCGGCGAAGTCTTCGTAGCCCAGCAGCATGTCGGACAGGCGCTCGGTCTGCTCGTCGCGGTCGGCGCCGAGCAGCATCCACAGGTCCTGCACCGCCGGGCCGGTGCGGCTGTCGTCGAAGTCGACGAAGTGCGGGCCCGTGTTGCCCGGCGAGTCGGTCCACAGGACGTTGCCCTCGTGGCAGTCGCCGTGCAGGCGCAGGACCTTGACGTCGCCCGCGCGCTCGTAGCAGCGGGCGACGCCGTCCAGCGCCTGCTGCGAGACGCCGTCGTACACGCCCGCGAGTTCGCGCGGCAGCCAGGCGTGGTCGATCAGGAACCTGCGCGGCTCGGCGCCGAACGTCTCGGCGTCGAGCGCCGGTCGATGCGCGAACGGCCGGACCGCTCCGGCGGCGTGGATGCGGCCGAGGAAGCGTCCGAGCCACTCGCGCACTCCGGGATCGTCCAGGTTCGGCGCGCGCCCGCCGCTCCTCGGAAACACCGTGAAGCGGAAGCCTTCGTACGTGTGCAGCGTGCTGCCGTCCAGCACCAGCGCAGGCACGGCCGGCACTTCCAGCTCGGCGAGTTCGGCGGTGAACGCGTGCTCCTCGAGGATCTGGTCGTCGGTCCAGCGGCCGGGGCGATAGAACTTGACGACGACGAAGCGGCCGTCGTCCAGCCCCACCTGGAACACGCGGTTCTCGTAGCTGTTGAGCGCCAGCTGCCGGCCGTCCGTGACGAGGCCAGCGCTGTCGACCGCGTTCAGCACGGTGTCCGGCGTGAGGCCGGCGTACGGGGCCGCTTGATCCTTCTCCATTCCCCGGATGGTACGTCGCCAGCGCCTGCGGTCCGGCGTGATACCTTCGACGGAAACAAGGGGAGGGGTGGCGATGCCGGCCCAGGAATATCTGCGTCGCATCCTGACGGCGCGGGTGTACGACGTTGCGATCGAGTCACCGCTCGAGCAGGCGCCGCGCCTGTCCGAGCGCCTCGGCAATCGCGTCCTGCTGAAGCGCGAGGACCTGCAGCCCGTCAAGAGCTTCAAGCTGCGCGGCGCCTACAACAAGATGGCGCGGCTGCCGCGCGAGCAGCTGAAGCGCGGCGTGATCGCCGCGTCGGCCGGCAACCACGCGCAGGGCGTGGCGCTCGCGGCGCAGAAGCTGGGATGCCGGGCGGTGATCGTGATGCCGGTGACCACGCCGCAGGTGAAGGTCGAGGCCGTGCGCGCGCGCGGCGCCGAGGTCGTGCTGTTCGGCGATTCGTACTCGGATGCGTACGCCCACGCGCTCGAACTGCAGAAGAAGCACAAGCTGACCTTCGTCCATCCGTTCGACGACCCGGACGTCATCGCCGGCCAGGGCACCGTCGCGATGGAGATCCTGCGCCAGCACCATCCGGTCGACGACGGGCCGATCCACTCCGATCTTCGTCGCCATCGGCGGCGGCGGCCTGATCTCGGGCGTGGCGGCGTACGTCAAGGCGCTGGCGCCGGAGATCAAGGTGATCGGCGTGCAGACGACCGACTCGGACGCGATGGCGCGCTCGATCGCCGCAGGCCGGCGCGTGCAACTGCACGAGGTGGGCCTGTTCTCGGACGGCACCGCGGTGAAGATGGTCGGCGAGGAAACCCTGCGGCTGTGCAAGCTGTACGTCGACGAGATCGTGCTGGTCGACACGGACGCGATCTGCGCCGCGATCAAGGACGTGTTCCAGGACACGCGGTCCATCCTCGAGCCGGCGGGCGCGCTGGCGATCGCCGGCATGAAGGCCTACGCGCACCGCGAGAAGCTCAAGGGCAAGACCCTGGTCGCGATCGCCTGCGGCGCGAACATGAACTTCGACCGCCTGCGCTTCGTGGCGGAGCGCACCGAGGTCGGCGAGGCGCGCGAGGCCCTGTTCGCCGTGACGATCCCGGAGGAGCGCGGCAGCTTCAAGCGCTTCTGCGAACTCGTCGGCAGCCGCAACGTCACGGAGTTCAACTACCGCATCAGCGACGCGGCGCTCGCCCAGGTGTTCGTCGGCATCAGCACGGCGAGCGCGGGCGACAACGAGAAGATCGCCCGCGCGTTCCGCCAGCACGGCTACGACACCGTGGACCTGACGCACGACGACCTCGCGGCCGAGCACGTGCGCTACATGGTCGGCGGCAAGAGCGCGCTCGCCGAGGGCGAGGTCATCTACCGGTTCGAGTTCCCGGAGCGGCCGGGCGCGCTGATGAAGTTCCTCACCAGCATGGCGCCGGGCTGGAACATCTCGATGTTCCACTACCGCAACCAGGGCGCGGACTATTCGCGCGTGCTGGTGGGATTGCAGATTCCGCGCGGCGAGCGCAAGGCCTTCAGTGCGTTCCTGTCGGAACTGGGCTACCGGCACTGGGACGAGACGGACAACCCCGCGTACAAGCTCTTCCTCGGATGAGGCCGCGTTGATCAAGTCGATCCTCGCCGCCAGCCGCTACCTCGTGCTGGCCGCCGTGCTCGGCAGCCTCGCGGCGTCGCTCGCGCTTTACGCCTACGGCGTGGCGGAGACCGTCGTCGTGATCATCGATACCATCGCCAAGGCGGAAGTGAGCAGCAAGGGCGGCAAGGCGCTCGCGCTCGCCTTCATCGAGATCGTCGACCTCTTCCTGCTCGGCACGGTGCTGCTGATGATCGCGCTCGGGTTCTACGAGCTGTTCATCGACTCCGACCTCAGGCTGCCCGAGTGGCTGCAGATTCGCACCTTCGACGACCTGAAGAACAAGCTGGTCGGCGTCGTGATCGTGGTGCTCGGCGTGATGTTCCTCGGCTTCGTCGTGGCCTGGGACGGCACGCGCGACCTGCTCGGCATCGGAGCCGCGATCGCCCTCGTGATCGCCGCGCTCACCTACTTCCTCTCGACGGTGAAGGGTGCAAAGGTCGACAAGGCAGGGAAAGACCCGAAGGCGAAGGACGCCGACGTCGCTTGAGGCGCGCTCGACCGTCCCCATAACTGGTGCAATGGAGAGTGTCCGTCGCGCCCGCAAGCCCGTCGCGACCGCGTCGGAGCGGAAGGAACTTGCGCGCCGGCGCCTCGTCGCCCTCACGCGCCTGATGGACGAGGCGGTGCACGTGCCGGTACTCGGCACGCGCGTGGGCCTCGACGCGCTGCTCGGCATCGTGCCCCTCGTCGGCGACCTGGTCTCGGCGGGAATCGGCCTCTACGCGGTGGCGCAGGCGCGCGAACTCGGCGCTTCCCGCTGGCTGCAGGCGCGGATGATCGGCAACCTGCTCGCGGACGCGGCGCTCGGCGCCGTGCCTCTCGCGGGCGACCTCGCCGACGTGTACTTCAAGGCGCACCGCCGCAACATGAAGCTGCTGCAGAAGGCGATCGGCGAGCCGTACATCGACGTCGTCGAGCCGCTGCCGGCCAGGCGGCGCTAACGCGCCGGACGATCGCGCGACGGAATCCGGTACATCCACAGCGCGAGCGCGACGCCGAAGAGCGCCAGCACGGCCTTCAGCCACATTGGCCGAACGAAGAAGGTGATCGAGACGGCCATCGTCAGGCTCATCAGCACGATCGCGGTCACCTTCGTCCGGTACGGCAGGCTGCGGTGGCGTTCCCACTCGTAGACCATGGGACCGAAGGTGCGATTGGCCAGCAGCCACTGATGGAAGCGCTCGGAACCCCGTGCAAAGCAGGCGGCGGCCAGCAGCACGAACGGCGTGGTCGGCAGCAGCGGCAGGAAGATGCCGATGAGCCCCAGGCCGAGGGCCAGGGCTCCCGCGATGTTGAACAGGACGCGCACCAGTCGCGACCGGCTGCGGCGCCCGTGGCTGCGTGCGTGGCTTTCCATCGTGCCCGGGCGCGCTTCGTCGACGGCGCGCTCAGCGCGCTTCGCCGGGAAGCGCCGACCGCGGTTCGTCGCGCGGCGGCCAGACGAACTCCAGCGGCCGGCTGAACAGGCGCTGCCGGATCGCGCCGTACACGTGCGCGCGATCCGACGGCGAAATGTCGACCGCGCGCATGGCCAGGCGCAGCGCCAGGCCGAAGCTGACGCCGACGTTGAGGACGCCGATCAGCGCGAGCCCGGCGATCGCGAGCCAGAAGGGCGCAGTGGCCAGGATGCCGGCGCCGAGCGTGAACGAGGCCACTGCAACCTGCCCGGTGGACAGCGTCACGTGCCGGACTTCCATCGGCACGCCGGCGAACAGGAAGAGGTCCGGCGTCAGCCCGAGCATGACGCCCAGTCCGACGTTGCCCGCGAGTCCGGCGATGTTGGCCTTCCACCACTCGGCGCGCGCACGCGCGCGCTCCGGGCCGAGGCGGCGCACCAGCCGCCGGTTGGTGGCGATCGCCTCGTCGAGCCGGCGCAGGGTGAAGGCGTTGTCCGCCCAGCCCGCGAAGAGGCCCGACAGCCAGAGCAGCACCCCGGTGTAGGCCGCGAACAGGAACGACGGCCCGAGGATCGATTGCGATGCGAGCACGTAGCGCGCCTTCTCCTCGGACAGCGGCGCCTGCCCGGCCGCCAGCCACCACAGCGCCGCCACGCCGAGCGCGCAGGGCGCGACGGCGACGAGGTTGCCGAAGACCGAAGCGACCTGCGAACGCACCAGCGCCGCCGCCTCCCCGACCAGCGCCTCGACCCGGCCGGGCCTCTCGAGGTCGCGCATCTTCGCGGCCAGCGCCGGGGCCGTGACCGCCGGCTGCTTGGTGGCGACCGTGAAGTGCGCCAGCGCGACCAGCACGAAGACGCCCGCGTAGTTGAGCGAGGCGAGCACGCCGTCCCAGAGCAGCGGCAGGTGCGCGGCGGCGATGCCGAACTTGATGTAGACCGCGAGCGTCATCAGCGCGCCGCCGCCGACACTGATGCCGAGCATCGTGCGGTACTGCGCGCGGGTCGTCGCGATGTAGTGCCCGCCGGACTCCGCATTCCGCTCGGCGATCCGGCGCGACAGCAGCCGCATGTTCTCGGATACGAGCGCGGCCGTGCCGCGCAGCGCGACCTCGCGGCGCACGCCGTTCATCAGCTGCCGCAGGATGTGCAGCGGCTCCTCGCCGACCAGCCACTGCGCCAGGCCCCGCAGCTTCTTCAACTGGGCCCGGGTGCGCTCCCCGCGATAGACGAGGTCGACCGACACGCCCGCCGCGTCGAAGTGCGACTCGAGCGTGCCCAGCAGACTTTCGCACTGATCGAGCGTCGCATTCAGCTCCGCCTGCAGGCGCGCATCGGCCGATGCGATGAACGCCTCGACCGCGCTGACCAGGTGGCCGAACGGGCTGGTGAGCGCGTTGTGGTCGCTCAGTCGCCGGCGTACCTCGTGCGCGAGGCCGACCGCCTGCGCCTCGGACGCGATCGTCAGCATCGCGGAAGCGATCTGCGGGTGCAGCCGTTCCAGCGACCCCTCGTCGACGAATAGCTGCGCGAGCTGGCTCGCCTGCTCGCCCGGCAGCAGGTCGATCCAGGCGATCGTGCGCCGATGGCTGAGCAGGCTGACGGCCAGCGCGGTCGCGTCGTGGCGGTAGTCGGGCTGAGGCAGGAAGACTGCGAGAACCCGCTCGTACAGCTCCTTCACGAAGCCCGACCGGCGCGGCACGCCGCCGCTGGTCACGATCTGCTCGATGTCGATTTCCATCAGAAGCTGCGCGAGCAGCTGCCGCACCGCCTGCCCCGCCGGCGTGCCGCGCGCGGAGAGCTGGAGCAGGAAGCGCACGCGCGCGTGCGCGCGCCCGATGCCGGCCTCGTCGCGCGCATCGGCGATGTCCTGGCCGATCCAGCGCAGCGCATCGCGCAGCCAGTCGACCCGATCGGCGTAGCTGCCGGCGCGCGCCGCCTGCGCGAGCAGCGCGTCGAGCACCGGCGCTTCCTCCTCGACGGGACGGCGCCGTCCCCAGCGGAACCAGTCTCGCAGCGACATCCTCAGTCGGTCTCCGCGAAGCGGATGACGCCGACCGTCGCATCGGCGTCCGGGGCCTCGCAGGGTTCGTCGTCGAACGCGATGTCGCCGTCGGGCCGTGGTCCGCCGCCGGCGCGCAGGCCGGCGAAGTCGAAGAGCCGGCCGTCCATCAGGTGCGAAGGCACGACGCGCGCCAGCGCGTTGAACGTGTTCTCGACGCGGCCCGGGAAGCGCTTGTCCCACTCGGCCAGCATGCGCTTCACTTCCTGGCGCTTCAGGTTCTCCTGCGATCCGCAGAGGTTGCAGGGGATGATCGGGAAGCGCTTCACCTCGGCGTAGCGCGCGAGGTCCGCCTCCTTCACGTAGGCGAGCGGCCGGATCACCACGTGCCTGCCGTCGTCGGAGACGAGCTTCGGCGGCATGCCCTTCAGCCTCCCGCCGTAGAACAGGTTGAGGAAGAAGGTGCCGAGGATGTCCTCGCGGTGATGGCCCAGCGCGATCCTCGTCGCGCCGAGTTCGGAGGCCACGCGGTACAGGATGCCGCGGCGCAGCCGCGAGCACAGCGAGCACATCGTCCTGCCTTCGGGGATCACGCGCGTGACGATCGAGTAGGTGTCCTGCGCCTCGATGTGGAAGGGCACGCCCTTGGCGCGCAGGTAGTCCGGCAGCACGTGCCCGGGAAACCCCGGCTGCTTCTGGTCGAGGTTGACCGCGACGATGTCGAAGTCGATCGGCGCGCGCTCGCGCAGCAGCAGCAGCAGTTCGAGCAGTCCGTAGCTGTCCTTGCCGCCGGACAGGCAGACCATCACGCGGTCGCCGGGCCCGATCATCCGGTAGTCGCCGATCGCCTGGCCGGCAAGGCGCAGCAGGCGCTTCTCGAGCTTGTTGTCCTCGTACGCCCGCTTCTCGGCGCGGCGCACGCCTCCCGCGGCCTGTGTCATGGCGTCTTGAAGTGGAACACCTCGACGCCGACCGCGTCGACGTCCTCGTAGACGTCCGGCTTCTCGCTCGACACCCGCACCGCGCGGACGGCCGGATGCGCGAGCATCGAGCGGGCCAGGTCGTCGACCAGCGTTTCCTGCAGGTTGACGTGGCCCTGGTCGATGCGGTGCTTGATGGTCAGGCGGACGAAGTCGTAGTCGACGACCTCGAGCAGCTTGTCGTGGCGCGGCGTCGACATCGACAGCGCGACGAAGAGGTCGACGTTCAGGGCCAGCCGCTGCGCGCCGCGCTTCTCGTGCTCGTGGATGCCGATGTTGGCGTCGACGACGTAGTTGCGCAGGAAGATGCGCCGGCAGTCCGCCAGCCGCGGATCGAGCAGCCAGCTCACTCGGTGCTCTCCGTCATCGCGTCGCGCGCGTCGGCTCGGTCAGGAACATCACGTCGCGCTCGCTCGGCACCAGGTGCTGGCCGCCGTCGACCAGCAGGGTCGTGCCCGTCACGGCCGGCGCCTTCGCCAGGTAGACGACGGCCTGCGCGATGTCGGCCGGCGTGCTCGACCGGCCGAGCGGCGTGCGCGCGTGCGCGCGCTCGAATCCCTCTTCGCTCTGGTCGCCGGACACGAGCGTCAGCCCCGGCGCGACCCCGACGACGCGGACCCTCGGCGCGAGCGCCATGGCGAGCAGGCGGGTCGCTTCCTGCAGCGCCGCCTTCGACAACGTGTACGAGAGGAAGTCCGGGTTCGGGTTGAAGAGCTTCTGGTCGAGCAGGTTGATCACCACGCCCTGGGCCTCCGGCGGCAACTGGTCGTGCAGCGCCTGCGCGAGCAGCAGCGGGGCGGCGACGTTCGTGCGCATCGCGCTCACGAGGTGCTCGCTGCTGAAGGTCGCCGCGTCGTCGTGCTCGAACAGCGACGCGCTGTTGACGACGCAGGTCACCGGGCCGAGTTCGTGCGAACACTCCGCGAGCAGGCTGCGGACGCCGGCCTCGACGGCCAGGTCGCGGTTGACGGCGACGGCGCGCCGTCCCAGCTGTTCGATGTCGGCGACGGTCCTCTGCGCGTCGTCGCGCGAGGTCGCGTAGTGGACCGCGACGTCCCAGCCGTCGGCCGCGAGCGCGAGCGCGATCTCCCGCCCGATGCGGCGCGCGGCGCCCGTGACGAGGGCGGCGCCGTGCCTCGTTTTGCGACGTGTGACCATGGAGGCGGCAGTGTACCGGCGCGGCCAGTCGGCCCTCGGTACCATCGGAGCATGGTGCCCCCGCCAACGACGCTGCCGCCGCCGGACCCCGTCGCCGCCGATCACAGCGCGCGCCTGCGGCGATCGATCGTCGAGGCGATCGGCGCGGCGGGCGGCTGGATCCGGTTCGATCGCTACATGGAACTCGCGCTCTACGCGCCAGGCCTCGGCTACTACGCGGCGGGCGCACGCAAGTTCGGCGACGCGGCCGCGGGTGGCGACTTCGTCACGGCGCCGGAGATCTCGCCGCTGTTCGGGTCGGCGCTGGCCGCCCAGGTCGCCCAGGTCTTCGCGCACACGCCGGCGCGCATCGTGGAGTTCGGCGCCGGCTCGGGCGTGCTCGCGCGCGACCTGCTGGACGCGCTGGCCGCGCGCGGCACTGCGGTCGAGCGCTACTCGATCGTCGAGCTGTCGCCCGACCTGGCGGCACGGCAGCGCGCGCTGCTCGACGGCCGCGGCGTCGAGTGGCTGGCCGCACCGCCGCGCGGGTTCGACGGCGTGATGCTCGCCAACGAAGTGCTCGACGTGATGCCGGTGCGGCTGTTCGTGATGCGAGGGCGCGCGCCGCGCGAGCGCGGGGTCGGGCTCCACGGCGATTCGCTGGCGTTCGCCGAGCGCGACGCCGATCCCGAACTCCGCGATGCGGTGGCCGCGATCGAGCGGGAGGTCGGCGAGCTGCCCGATGGCTACGGCTCCGAGATCGGTTTCGCCGCGCAGGCGTGGATGCGATCGGCCGCCGACTGGCTCGCGCGCGGCGTGCTGCTCGCCATCGACTACGGATTCCCGCGGCGCGAGTACTACCACCCGCAGCGCCTGATGGGCACGCTGATGTGCCACTACCGCCATCGCGCGCACGCCGATCCGCTGTGGCTGCCGGGGCTGAACGACATCACCGCGCACGTCGACTTCACGGCGATGGCGGACGCCGCGCACGCGGCCGGTCTCGATGTCCTCGGCTATACGACCCAGGCGCACTTCCTGATGAACTGCGGCCTGCTCGACCAGCTCGGCGCCGGGCACAGCCTGAAGCGCGCGAACGAGGTGCAGCGGCTGCTCTCCGAGGCCGAGATGGGGGAGCTGTTCAAGGTGCTTGCGGTTGGCCGCGGCGTCGACGTGTCGCTGGCCGGCTTTGCGCGCGGGGACCGCCTCGCGCGGCTCTGACGGCTCGCCGCGCTGCGGTCACGGCGGGCGGGGGCCCCACGTACACTCGCAGCGCCCATGAAATGGCTCCTGACCACGTTCATCGCGCTGCTGATCCTGACGGCGTTGCAGCCATGGCTGCAGAAGCTCGGGATCGGTCGCTTGCCCGGTGACGTTCGCATCACGCGCAAGGGGCGCGAGATCGTGCTGCCGTTCACCAGCACGGTCCTGCTCACGCTGCTGCTGACGCTGCTCGCGCGGCTGCTCTAGCCGGCCGCGCCTGGCGCGCCACGGACGGCGGCCACGCGGGCTTCCCGGATCGCGCGCGGGATCGCCGCGGGACCTTGCTGATGCTCCGCGGCCACCGCGCCGGCGTCGATCGCCGACGCCGCCTCTCAGTGCGGCCCGGAACCGATCCGCGGTCCGTTCGCCACAGGCCTCGAACGCCTGCAGCAGCAACTCGAAACGCTCGGGGCGGCGGAACGCATCGGAGCGCTCCAGCACGTCGACGATCGCGTCCGGCGACGTCGCGCTCCGCAGCGGATCGCGGAGTTCGACCAGAAGCCGGGCGAGTTGCGCGGCGTCCTGCGGCGCGCGCAGCTTCCCGATGAAGCCGATTGCCGCCTGCGGCGAGCGGCACGCGCTGGCGAGCACGGCGAAGCGCGCCGGCAGCGGCAGGTTGCGTTCGGCCGCGCGGTCGAGCGCGGCGGCCGCGGCGCGAAGGTCTGCGAGTTCGCCGTACAGCCGGTCGATCAGGCCGGACTTGTCCAGCACCTCCAGCATCCGCGATGGCTTCCGCTCCATCAGCCCGCGCGCGAGTTCCTGCATCACGCGCTCCGGCACCAGCGCGTCGGCCTCGCCGTTGCGCACCATCGTCCGCGTGAGCTCGGCGGTCTCGGGCGCGACGGTGAACTCCGGGAAGCGCGCGGCGAAGCGCGCGAGCCGCAGGATGCGCACGGGATCCTCGACGAAGGACGGGCTGACGTGCCGCAGCACTCCGGCTTCGAGGTCGCGCCTGCCGCCGTGCGGATCGACGAGTTGCCCGTCGTCGCCGACGGCCATCGCGTTGATGGTGAGGTCGCGCCGCGCCAGATCCTGCTCGAGCGTGACGTCGGGCGACGCGTGCGGCTCGAACCCCTTGTAGCCCGGCCGCGTCTTGCGCTCGGTGCGCGCGAGCGCGTATTCCTCCTGCGTCCCGGGATGGAGGAACACCGGGAAGTCCTTGCCGACCGGCCGGAAGCCGAGGTCGATCATCTGCTGGGGCGTGGCGCCGACGACGACCCAGTCGCGGTCGGTCTTCAGCGCCGGGTCGGCCTTCCGCATCTCGCCGAGCAGCGCATCGCGTACGCAGCCGCCGACGCGGAAGATCTGCATCAGTCGTCGAGCGTTTCCGGCTCGGCGGCCGCGGCGGCCACCCACTGCTGCATCGCCGGCAGCGCGAACACGGCGTCCGAGTACCGGGCGAGCAGCGCGGGCAGCGGGATCGCGTAGGTTCGGAAGCGCGTGACGACCGGCGCGAAGAACGCGTCGGCGATCGAGAATCCGCCGAACAGGAACGGGCCGCCGCTCGCCGCCAGGCAGTCGCTCCAGAGGCCGTGGATGCGCGCGACCTCGGCGGCGACCTCGGCGCGGGCCAGCGCAGCGCGCCGCGGTCGGGACGGCGCGCGCGGATGTCCATCGGCAGGTGCGTGCGCAGCGCGGCGAAGCCCGAGTGCATCTCGGCCGCGACCGAGCGCGCGCGCGCGCGCCGGCCGACGTCGTGCGGCCACAGGCTGCCGTCGGCGTACTGCTCGTTGACGTACTCGCAGATCGCCATCGAGTCCCAGACGGCGAGCGCGCCGTCGACCAGGCAGGGAACGCGGCCGCTCGGCGTGTAGCGCAGGATCTGCGTGGTCGTGTCCGGCCGGGAGAGCGTGATGCGCACTTCGTCGAACGCCAGCCCCGCCTGCTTCATCGCCAGCCACGGCCGCAGCGACCACGACGAGTAGTTCCTGTTGCCGATGACGAGCGTCAGGCTCACGTTCCTCCTCAGCGCCGGGCGCGCGCGCGGAACGCGTCGAGGCGCGTGCGGACCGTCTGGCCCGACAGGTAGCGGGGCGCTTCCGCTTCCATCGCCGTCGGCGTGATGCCGAGCTCCGGCGCCGGCACGTACGGCTGGCGGCTCGCGATGTTGTCGACCTTCATCGAATCGAGGTTGTCGCGCGACATCAGCGGCTCGCCGGGCGCGAGCTCCATCATCCGCGCCTGCAGTCTGCGCGATGCCGCCGGGCAGGGCGAGGACCGGTCGTGGACGGCCCGAGGCGGCCGCGGCGAACTGCACGAGTTCGCGCAGCGTGTAGACCCGCGGGCCGACCAGTTCATAGCTCTTGCGATACGTGTCGCGGTTGTCGAGCGCGTTGACGAAGGCCTGGGCGACGTCGCCGATCCACACGGGCTGGAACCGCACGTCGGCGCCGCCGATCGGCAGCACCGGGAACACCTTCGCGAGCGTCGCGAACGTGTTCAGGAACCGGTCCTCGGGCCCGAAGATCACCGAGGGCTGGAAGATGGTCCAGTCGAGCGATGAAGCGCGCACCGCCGCCTCGCCGTCGCCCTTGCTGCGCTGGTACATCGACGGACCCTTCGGGTCCGCGCCCAGCGCGCTCATGTGCAGGTAGCGGTGGATGCCGTGGCGCGCGCAGCCGGCGATGATGCGCTTCGGCAATTCGACGTGAGCCCGCGCGAACTCGCGGCCGTACGGCGTTCCGCGGGAGCCCTGCAGGATGCCGACGAGGTTGATGACGGCATCGTGGTCGCGCAGCAGCAAGTCGAGCGCGTCGTCGTTGCTGACGTCGCTTTCGACGACCTCGACCGTGGGCAGCAGGATCAGGTGACCCGCGCGCGCCCGGTGGCGGGTCGGGACGGTGACCCTGAGGCCCTGGCCAACCAGGCGGGCGACGATGTGGCGACCGACGAAGCCGGCACCACCGATGACGAGGATCTTGTTCATTGTCGTGCAGTCTTCGAGGGCGCCGATTCTAGGCGATGCCCGCCGGGCGCCCGCGGCGCGCTACGGCAGTTCGGTCGTGCCCGCGGCCTTCGGTGCGATCACGCCCAGCCTCGCCTTCAGCGACTGCGCCCGGTTCTCCGACAGCGCCGCGTAGTAGACGCTGTTGGACATCACCTTCTTGACGTAGTCGCGGGTCTCGTTGAACGGGATGGTCTCGGCGAAGATGGCGCCTTCGACCGGGCCCGTGAGCGAGGCTCGCCACGCTCGCGGCCGCCCGGGCCCCGCGTTGTATGCGGCCGTCGCCAGCACCGGGGAGCCGTCGAGGTCGTCGAGCACCATCTTCAGGTAACCCGTTCCCAGCTGGAGGTTCATCTCGAGCTCGTTCACGCGCGCCGGCGTGAAGTTCGGGACGTTCATCTTGCGGGCGACGTAGCGCGCCGTGGCGGGCATGAGCTGCATCAGTCCGCTGGCGCCGACCGAGGATCGGGCGTCCATGATGAAGCGCGACTCCTGCCGGATCAGGCCGTAGATCCAGTTCTCGTCGAGGCCGAGCGGGGCCGAGTACTGGACCATCGCCTCGCGGAAGGGCGACGGAAAGCGCTGGGTGAAGTCGTACTCGGCCTGTGTGCGGTCCGACGTGTTGATCATGCGGTCGAGCAGTCCGCGGCTGCGCGCGAACTCCGCGGCGGCCAGCAGCTGCCGGTCCGTCATGCCGCGCAGCTGCCAGTTCCATTCGCGATGGCCTTCGACGCGCAGTCCCAGGTCGTAGAACTTCAGGGCGCGGGCAAGGCCGACGTTCAGCCGCAGCGCCTCGATGTCCTCGGCCGCGGGCGGCGGCGCGCGGGGCGGCAGGACGATCGGCTGGCCCAGTTCTTCCGCGGCCAGCTTGCCGTAGAAGTGGAACTGCGCGGAAATGCGCTGGAACTGTTCCTGCGCTTCGCCTGCGCGCCCTTCCTTCTGCAGTGCGCGGCCGCGCCAGTAGACCCACGCCGGATCGTTGCGGAGCGACGCGGGCATGCGGTCGATCGTGCGCGCCACCGTGGCCCAGTCACCGGCGCGCAGTGCGGCCCGCACCTGCCACTCGAGGACCTCGCTCACGCGCGCCGCGTCGGGGCCGACGCCCACGTGCTCGCCGCCGCGGCGGTACCACTCGTTGGCTTCGGGCATCAGCCGCAGCGCGGCCATGTGCCCGATCCGGCCCCACACGATGCCGCGCTGCTCCGGCGTGAACAGCAGGTTGAGCGAGCTCGCGTACTCCGCCGCGTCCTGCGGGTTGTCGCGCGACAGGCGGACGATGGCCACCGTCGCGAGCTCGCGCTGCACCTGGGTCAGCCGTCGCTCGTGCGCGGTGAGCCAGACCGAGGGGCGGTCGATCGCCTGCGCGAGCATCTTCTGGTCCACGGGCCTGCCGTTGGCGTCGAGCGCGCGCGCGCCGATCCGCTTGGCCGTCGGGAACTGGTTCTGCTCGACGAGGGCCCGGACCCGCTCCCAGGCGGAGATGCGTCCGTCGGCGAGCAGCGCCTCGGTGAGCGCCAGGCAGCCGTCCCCGGCCGAGTCGCGCGTGTTCGCGAGCAGTTGCCGCGCTTCGCGCGCGTACGCCTCCGCCTGCTGGTTGGCGGCGGCGCGGTAGCGCGACAGCGCCGCGTAGCAGCGCACCTGGCCGTCGTCGGTGTTCCAGACGAGCCTCGCTGCCTCGCGGTCGAAGCCGGTGAAGTCGCCCCGCGCGGCGAGCGCGAGGGCCCAGTCGAGTCGCAGCCGGTCGGCGACGTAGGTGTCGGCGTGGCGCGTGAAGAAGGCCTCGACGTCGCTGGCGACGGCCGGGTCGTCCTGGCGCAGCCGCGGTGCGAGCTGCCAGTATTCGACGTACGAGAGCAACGGATGCGCCGTGAGCTGGGCGGCAAGTTGCGCAAGACGTTCCCGGTTTCCGAGACGGGCGGCGTCCCGCGCATTGAGGAACGCCTGGTCCTCCGCCGGGATCGCGGGCTCGGCCGAAGCGGCGGAGCGGGCGGGAGGGGCCGCGATCGCGGTGCACCCGAGCGGCGTCGAGAGCGCGAGCGCGAGGGCCGTATAGACTGTAAATCGTCGAGGCAGCATCGGACCGAATTAGATCATGCGGGCAACGCAGCGAGGCGAAAAGTGAGGTGGCAGTCCCGCGGAATCTGCCGCGTCGCGCGGCGGAGTGCTGATTGGATAGCGCCGGCGCGCGGAAGTTGCAGCGCGCGCGCGCGCTCGCGCTGCGGAACGACCTGGCCGATCGGGCCGAGAAGGAATCGGCGCTGCGCGACCGCGTGGCGCGGTGGCTCGCCAGCGCGGAGGTCCACGCGGTCGGCTTCTACTGGCCGGTGCGCGGCGAGCCCGACCTGCGCCCCACATTGGCTGAGTGGCTTGCGGCCGACCCGCGGCGGATCGCGGCGCTGCCGCGCATCGACGGCGAGACCCTCGAGTTTCTCCAGTGGCATCCGGACGGCGCGATGCGGGCCGGCGAGTTCGGCATCCCTGTCCCGGCCCACGGACGCGTGGTGCAGCCGGAATGCCTGCTGATTCCCTGCGTCGCCTTCGACGACGCCCGCTACCGCCTGGGGTACGGCGGCGGGTTCTACGACCGCACCTACGCGACGCTCGTGCCCTGGCCGCTTTCCGTCGGCATCGCCTTCGACGCCACGCGCGTCGACACGATCGATCCGCAGCCGCACGACATGCAGCTCGACGTCGTGCTCACGGACGTTGCGCAGTATTGACGCGAGCGCGCTCGTGTACGCGATCTGCGAAGCGCGATCGCGTACACCCTCGACGCCTCACGTCTGCCGTCGCGGGCCCTGTTCGAACTCCCGTGTCAGCCAGTCGCGGAACAAGGCGACGTGCGGCTCGTCGCGTGTCGCCGCGCGTTCGATCAGCCAGAACCCGTAGCCCGTCGGCATCCGCAACTTCGGGAACGGCGTCACCAGGTCCCCGCTGGCCGTCAGGTCGTCGATGAACGGCGAGCGGCCCAGCACCACGCCCTGGCCGCGCACCGCGGCCTGCACCGACTGGTCGATGAACGTGAACAGGAGTCGCGGCGCGGGCGGAGCGGCCCGCACGCCGGCGAACTCGAACCAGCGCGTCCACGCGCCGGCGAGCGACGTCGGAAGCGTGTCGTCCATCTCCAGCAGCGGCAACTGGAACAGGTCCTTCGGTTCGCGCAGCCGCACACCCGACCGCTCGAGCAGGAGCGGCGACAGCGCCGGCGTCACCTCCTCGTTCAGCAGGTGCCGGGCATCGCGCGGCACGGAAGTCGGCCGGGTCCAGCGGATCGCGAAGTCGACGGCCTCGGCCTCGAGATCGACGAAGCGGTCGCCTGCATCGATGCGGATCTCGATCCCCGGGTGCTCGCGCTGGAACGCCGCCAGCCGCGGGACGAGCCAGAGAGACGCGAACGATGCATAGGTCGCCAGGGAGACTCGCGTGCGATGACCGTCGCCCCGGATCTCCTCCACGGTGTGATCGAGCTGTCGCAGCGCCTGCTGCGTGGAGCGCAGCAGCTTGCCGCCGGCGGTCGTCAGCTCCAGCGCTCGCGTGCGCCGCAGGAACAGCGGGCGACCGATCTGGCGCTCGAGCGCGGCCACCTGACGGCTGATCGAGGACTGTGTGAGGCTGAGTTCGCGGGCCGCCAGCGTGAACGACAGCAGGCGCGCCGAGGCCTCGAAGCCGCGCAGCGCGGCGAGCCCGATCGGACGGCGTCGATGAGCGGAACGGCCCTTCATGCGCCGACTATACATGCACTTTAAGCATGCATGGCCTGCGATCTTTTCGTTTGTGGAGGAGAAGCGAGAGGCCTGTAATGCGTTCCTGTCGAACTCATCCATGCGCGAGGCGCATAGGAGGCCAGAATGAGAGAGTCCCCTTCCACCCTTCGCACGCTCGACCTGCCGGGCGGCAGCCTCCTCCCGTTCACGTCGATCCCGGGCGAGCGCGTTCGCGTTCTCTACGGCCGCGTCTGGCTCACCGCGGAGGGCGACACGCAGGACGCGTTCCTCGCGAGTGGCGAGGAGGTGAGCCTCGCGAGCCGCGGCCTGGCGGTGATCGAGGCGCTCGGTCCGGCCCGGATCGAACTGATCGAATCCGTGCGCGGGCCGTCGCGGATCGCGCATGCGGCGGCCGCACTGGTCCGTCGGGTCCGCGCATCGCTCCGGCGCTGGACGCCCCGCTCGCCGCGTCCGCTCCGCGGCGCCGCCTGATCTAGGCCGCGCGCGCGCCGAGCCGGCGGCACAGCTCGCTCGTCGGCTCGGCCAGGTTCATCGTGTAGAAGTGCAGGCCCGGGGCGCCGCGCTCGAGCAGGTGCTCGCACAGCTGGTGCACCACGTCGAGCCCGAACGCGCGGATCGCGTCGCGGTCGTCACCGAAGCTTTCGAGCCGGCGGCGGATCCAGCGCGGGATCTCGGCGCCGCACGCGTCCGAGAAGCGCGCCAGCTGCATGTAGTTCGTGATCGGCATGATGCCGGGCACGATCGGCACCGAGCAGCCGAGCCGGCTCGCCTCGTCGACGAAGCGGAAGTACGCGTCCGGGTTGTAGAAGTACTGTGTGATCGCGGAGTTCGCGCCGGCCTTTACCTTCTGGACGAACCGCGCGAGGTCGTCGGCCGGGCTGCGTGACTGCGGGTGCGCCTCCGGATACGCCGCCACTTCGATGTGGAAGCAGTCGCCGGTTTCGCTGCGAATGAACTCCACGAGTTCATTCGCGTAACGGAAGTCGCCTGCGCCGCCCGCGGCGCCGGAAGGCAGGTCGCCGCGCAGGGCGACCAGCCGCCGAATGCCGGCCGTGCGGTACCCGTCCAGCAATTCCCGCACCGAGGCGCGGGTCGTGCCGATGCACGAGATGTGCGGCGCTACCGAGCGGCCCTCGGCGTGCAGTTCCATCACGGTGTTCCACGTGCCTTCCTTGGTGGAACCGCCGGCGCCGAACGTCACCGAGAAGAACTCGGGCTCCAGTTCGCCGAGCCTGGCGCGCACGGCGCGCAGCTTTTCCGCGCCCTCCGGGGTCTTGGGAGGGAAGAATTCGAAGCTGATGTTCTTGATCTTCAACGTGTGCGATCCGGAATGAGCATGGACAGCAGCGAGCCGATCACGCTGTAGAGGAGTGCGCCGAGCACCGCGGCCCAGAAGCCAGTGACGTTGAAGCCCGGCAGGATGGAGGCGACACCCCAGAAGAGGAGCGCGTTCAGCACCAGCAGGAACAGGCCGAGCGTGAGGATCGTGACTGGCAGCGTCAGGATCACGAGGATGGGCTTGACCAGCGTGTTGACGAGGCCGAGCACCAGCGCGGCGATGGCTGCGGACTTCCAGTCCTCCAGCTGCACGCCGGGATAGAGGTAGGCGACGGCGAGCAGCGCGATGGCATTCAGGATCCAGACGAGCAACAGGCGCATGTGTCCTCCTTGTGATTCGGTCAGTGGGCGGGCGCCCCGTCGAGGTATGGCTTGAGCGCGGCGTAGAGGGTGCGCACGACGGGAACCTCGATGCCTGCCTCGCCCGCCATCCGCACGACGGCGCCGGAGAGCCAGGGAGCCTCGAGGCGCCGCCCCTCGGTGAGGTCGAGAAGCAGGGACGGACGCGCCTGCGGATGCAGTCCGTCGACGAATGCGAGCTGCGTGTCGACGAAGCCGTCAGGCAGGCCGACCCCGCGCGCGCGGGCGACCGCCACGATCTCCTTCATCGCTTCGCGCAGCGTCGCCCGCAGGTCCGGATCCTCGCGGATGACGCCGACGCGCTGCCGGGCGAGGCATGCGGTGCCGGACAGCGCGGCGAGGAACACGAACTTTTCCCACAGCGCGCGCTGGATGTCGTCGACGCGCTCGATGTCGATGCCGCCCTGCCTGCCGGCCGCGACGAAGGCATCCACGGCGTCCACCGGCGGGCCGCCGGCGACGGTGCCGACGCGCAGGCGCGCGAGCGTTCCCGTGTGGACGATCACGCCGGGCGACTTGATCGCCACGCCGATCTGCGCCACCCCGGGCGCAATCCGCGAGCGATCGATGTGCCGCCCGACGATGTCCGGCGCCTCGACGCCGTTCTGCGTGGTGACGACGAGAGCGCCCTCCGCGATCGGCGCCACCTGTCCTGCCGCCGAGTCGAGGTCGGCCAGCTTGGTGCAGAGAACGATCGCGTCCGGCTGCCCTGCGTCCTCGGCGCGATCGGTGGCCTTGACCGCGAGGTGCGCAGGCGCGACGGTGCTCTCGACCGTGAGGCCGCGCTCCCGCAGCGCGGCCAGCGTCGCGCCGCGCGCAAGGAACGTGACGTCATGGCCGGCGGCGGCGAAGCAGGCGCCGAAATAGCCGCCGATGCCTCCTGCGCCCACCATCAAGAGCCGCATGCTGTCTCCCGTCGCCGCGCGCGGCTTCCGGGGCGCATCAGCCCCGGAAGCCGCATCCCGGATCGATCAGTAGCGGTAGTGGTCGGGCTTGTACGGCCCTTCCTTGGCCACGCCGATGTAGCGCGCCTGCACGTCGGTCAGCTCCGTCAGCTGCGCGTTGAGCTTCTTCAGCTGCAGGCGTGCGACCTTTTCGTCGAGATGCTTCGGCAGCACGTAGACGCCGACCGGGTAGTTCTGGGTGTTGGTGTAGAGCTCGATCTGCGCGATCACCTGGTTGGCGAACGAGCTCGACATCACGTAGCTCGGGTGCCCGGTGCCGCATCCGAGGTTCACGAGACGGCCCTGCGCGAGCAGGATGATGCGCTTGCCGTCCGGGAAGATGATGTGGTCGACCTGGGGCTTGATCTCCTCCCACGCGTACTGCTTCAGGCTGGCGACGTCGATCTCGTTGTCGAAGTGGCCGATGTTGCAGACGATCGCCTGGTCCTTCATCTTCTTCATGTGATCGTGCGTGATCACGTGGAAGTTGCCGGTCGCGGTGACGAAGATGTCGGCCTTGTCGGCGGCGTAGTCCATCGTCACGACGCGATAGCCTTCCATCGCGGCCTGCAGCGCGCAGATCGGATCCACTTCCGTGACCCACACCTGCGCGGACAGCGCGCGCAGCGCCTGCGCCGAGCCCTTGCCCACGTCGCCGTAGCCGGCGACCAGCGCCACCTTGCCCGCGATCATCACGTCGGTGGCGCGCTTGATGCCGTCGACCAGCGACTCGCGGCAGCCGTAGAGGTTGTCGAACTTGCTCTTGGTGACCGAGTCGTTGACGTTGATCGCCGGGAAGGCGAGGCGGCCTTCCTTGGCCATGTGATAGAGGCGCTTCACTCCGGTCGTGGTCTCTTCCGTCACGCCCTTGATCTTCGTGAGGCGCGTCGAGTACCACGTCGGGTCCTTCGCGAGCTTCGCCTTGATCGACGCGAACAGGAACTCCTCCTCCTCGCTGCCCGGGTGCGCGAGCAGGCTCGCGTCCTTCTCGGCCTTGCTGCCCAGGTGCAGCAGCAGCGTTGCGTCGCCGCCGTCGTCGAGGATCATGTTCGAGTGGCCGCCATCGGCCCACTCGAAGATGCGGTGCGTGTAATCCCAGTAATCGCCGAGCGACTCGCCCTTCACGGCGAACACGGGCGTGCCGCTTGCCGCAATCGCCGCGGCGGCGTGGTCCTGCGTCGAGAAGATGTTGCAGCTCGCCCAGCGCACTTCGGCGCCGAGGGCCTGCAGCGTCTCGATCAGCACCGCCGTCTGGATCGTCATGTGCAGCGAGCCGGTGATGCGGGCGCCGCGCAGCGGCTGCCCGGCGGCGAACTCCTCGCGGATCGCCATCAGGCCCGGCATCTCGGTTTCCGCGATGCGGATTTCCTTGCGGCCCCATTCGGCCAGGGACAGGTCGGCGACGACGAAGTCGTTCGCGGTCTTTTCAGTGGATTTGAGTACGGCGCTCATCTCGCGCCCTCCTTTCGAGAAAGAAGTTGGCGAGCGCCGTTGCTGCAACCGGCGGGGAACCGGTTTCCCCGAGCCTGGCGGGCGCATCGGTGGACGCGCTCCGTCGCAACGCTCCTCGGAGGAGGGCGAATCTTAGCCGAACGGGCCGGCGATTGACACCCGCGGCCGCACTTCCGGACGATCGGCACAGAAAGCAAAACGCCGGCGCAAGGCCGGCGTTCCACTGGCGTTTCTACCTAGCCTCAGGCGGCCTTGCGCTTGATGCCCGCTGCATCGGCAAGCGCCCCGGCCCGGTCGGTGCGCTCCCAGGTGAACTCCGGCTCTTCGCGGCCGAAGTGGCCGTAGGCGGCCGTCTTCTCGTAGATCGGGCGCAGCAGGTCGAGCATCTGCACGATGCCCTTCGGGCGCAGGTCGAAGTGCTCGGCGACCAGCTTGCTGATGGCCTCGTCGGAGATGACGCCCGTGCCTTCCGTGTAGACGGTGATGTTGATCGGCTTGGAGTAGCCGATCGCGTAGCTCACCTGCACCTCGCACTGCGAGGCGAGGCCGGCCGCCACCACGTTCTTCGCGACGTAGCGCGCGGCGTATGCGGCCGAGCGGTCGACCTTCGACGGATCCTTGCCCGAGAACGCGCCGCCGCCGTGCGGGCACGCGCCGCCGTAGGTGTCGACGATGATCTTGCGGCCCGTGAGGCCGCAGTCGCCGTGCGGACCGCCGATGACGAAGCGGCCGGTCGGGTTCACCAGGTACTTGGTGTCCTTAAGCCACTCCTTCGGAAGCACCGGCTTGATGATCTCCTCGATCACCGCCTGCTTCAGGTCTTCGTACGAGACGTCCGGATCGTGCTGCGTGGACAGCACGACCGTGTCGACCGAGTGCGGCTTGCCGTCGACGTAGCGCATCGTGACCTGGCTCTTGGCGTCCGGCCGCAGCCACGGAAGGCGGCCGTCACGGCGCAGGTCGGCCTGGCGCTCGACGAGGCGGTGCGAGTAGTAGATCGGCGCGGGCATCAGTTCCGGCGTCTCGTCGCAGGCGTAACCGAACATCAGGCCCTGGTCGCCAGCGCCCTGGTCGAGGTCGAGGCCCTTGCCCTCGTCGACACCCTGCGCGATGTCCGGACTCTGCTTGTCGTAGCAGACCATGACCGCGCAGCCCTTGTAGTCGATGCCGAAGTCGCTGTTGTCGTAGCCGATGCGCTTGATCACGTGGCGCGCGACCGTCTGGTAGTCGACGATGGCGTGCGTGGTGATCTCGCCCGCGAGCACCACGAGTCCCGTGGTGACCAGGGTCTCGGCGGCGACGCGGGAGTTCTTGTCCTGCGCGAGGATGGCGTCCAGGATCCCGTCGGAGATCTGGTCCGCAACCTTGTCTGGATGGCCTTCCGAAACGGATTCGGAAGTAAAGAGGAAATCGCTCGACACGTTGGCTCCTTTCGATGTTTGCCTTCTGCGTTGCCCACTCGAAAGGAGCGGCGACGCTTTAGCGGTATTTCCCTCGGCTATGCTCCCGAGGATTCGCCCCGCAAGTTGTCGGTTAACTCGGCGAAGTCGCCATTATATGGAATCGGCCCCGTCCGGCGCATGCGTCCTCCGCTGACTCGACCAAGGGTCTCCCCTGCGCCGACGGACGGCAGCGCTCGATGCTGAACCTGATGCTCCGGCTGGTTGCGGCCCTCTCGCTGCGAACGGTGCACGCGATCGGAGGCGTTCTCGGCCACGTGGTGTACTGGCTGTCGCCGACATATCGGCGGCGGCTCGACGAGAACCTGGGACGCGCCGGCTACACGGACGCCGGCGACGCGTCGCGAAGCGATCGCCGCCGCTGGGCGCCAGGGGCTGGAGACGCCCTGGATCTGGAAGCGGCCGCGCGATGACCTGATCGCATGCACGTCGGTCACGGACATGCGCCTCGTCGACGAAGTGATGGCCGACGGGCGGCCGGTGATGTTCCTGCCGCCTCACCTCGGGTGCTTCGAAGTGACGGGGCAGTTCTACGCCGCGTTCCGTCCCGAAGCGAAGACCCGTCCGATGACGGTGCTGTACCGGATTCCGCGCAAGTCGATCCTGCGTCCCCTCGTCGAGGCCGGTCGCGCCGCGGATGGCTTGCGCCTCGCGCCCGCCGAGTTGCGCGGGGTGCGCATGCTGATGAAGGCGATGAAGGACCGTCAGGTCGTCGGCATCCTGCCCGACCAGGTGCCGTCGCGCGGCGAGGGCGTGTGGGCGCCGTTCTTCGGCCGCTGGGCCTACACGATGACGCTGCCGGCGCGCCTTGCGCGCCAGTTCGATGCGATCGTTCTCTTCGTCTATGGCGAACGGCTGCCGGGCGGAGCGGGGTACCGGATTCACCTGCGACGGTTGCAGGAGCCGCTGACCGGCGACCCCGCGCACGATGCGGCCGTCATGAACCGCGGACTCGAATCGCTGATCCGTGAATGCCCGGCGCAGTACCTGTGGGGCTACAACCGCTACAAGGTCCCGGCGGGCGCGGAGCAGCCGCCATCGCAGCCGCCGGCATGAGCGCGCGCGGCCGCTCCGAAGCGCTCATCCCGAGCGCGCAGCGCGCGGGTAGCCCAGTAGGCGCGCGCGGCCGCTCCGAAGCGCTCATCCCGGAGCGCGCAGCGCGGAGGGTGGTCCAGTGAACGCACTGATCGCCAGGACCTGGATCGCGCTGATCGGCACGACCAGCAACTGGACCCAGGCCGGACGAACCCGACTCGGAAACCTGCTCGGCGACCTGCTGTGGTGGCTCGTGCTGCCCCGTCGCCGAATCACGCTGGCCAACCTCGCGGCATGCTTTCCGAACATGCCGCAAGGCGAGCGCCGCCGCATCGCGCGCCGGTGCTTTCGCAACATCGCCCGCAGCGCGCTCGATCACTCGGTGCTGTGGAAGGCAGACCGCGCCCGGCTGGAAACCTACGTCCGGATCGAAGGAATCGAGCACGCGGCATCGCCCGGGAACCGGCCGCTGATCATCGTCGCGCCGCACTTCGTGGGACTCGACGCCGGCGGCCTGCGCCTCAGCACTTCAGTCCAGGGCATCACGGTCTATTCCAGGCAGAAGAATCCGGTCTGGGACGACTGGCTGTACAGGATCCGCGCGCGCTTCGGAGTGATCCTCGTGGCACGGCAGGGGGCCGACATGCGCCGCGTCATTCGCACCGTGAAGGAAGGCCTGCCCCTGTACTACCTGCCGGACATGGACCTCGGCGCCGCGAATTCGGTGTTCGTGCCGTTCTTCGGCGTGCCGGCCGCGACGATCCCGATGGTGTCCCGCATCGCGCGCATGATCGGGGCCAGGGTCGTGATGGGGGTTACCGAGATGACCGACGACGGCTACGTCCTGCACTTCGAGCCGCCCTGGACCGACTATCCCGGCGCCTCCATCGAGGAAGACACCGCCCGCATGAACCGGGAACTCGAGCGCTGGGTGCTGAGGATGCCCGACCAGTACCTCTGGACGCACAAGCGGTTCAAGACGCGCCCGCCTGGAAGCCCCTCGATCTACTGAGGACCCCGCTGCGCTCGAGTCGCGCCCGTAGAATCCGGGAATGAAATTGCGGTTCACCAAGATGCAGGGCGCGGGCAACGACTTCGTGATGCTGAACGGCATCACGCAGAAGTTGAGCCTGACCCCCGAACAGGTACGCCGCCTGGCGGATCGCCGCTTCGGGATCGGCGCCGACCAGGTCCTGGTCGTGGAGCCGCCGCAGGAGGCCGATGCCGACTTCCGCTACCGCATCTTCAACAGCGACGGTGGCGAAGTCGAACAGTGCGGCAACGGCGCGCGCTGCTTCGTTCGCTTCGTGCGCGACCAGGGACTCACCGACAAGGACGCGATCCGCGTCGAGACGCTTGGCGGCCCGATCGCGCCGCGACTGGAGCCGAGCGGAGAGGTGACGGTCGACATGGGCGCGCCGGCGTTCGATCCGGCCGCCGTTCCCTTCGACACGCGCGAACTGGTTCCGCAGCGCATCGGCGACGACGACGTCTGGCCGTTGCTCGTGCATGGCCGCGAGGTCCAGGTCTCGGTGCTGTCGATGGGGAATCCGCACGCGGTGCAGATCGTGCCCGGAGTCGACGACGCGCCGGTCACCAAGGACGGGCCCGTGATCGAGAATCACGGCCGCTTCCCGCGCCGGGTGAACGCCGGGTTCATGGAGGTTGTGGACCGCCGCCGGATCCGGCTGCGGGTGTGGGAGCGCGGCGCCGGCGAAACGCTCGCCTGCGGCACGGGGGCGTGCGCGGCGGCGGTGGCGGGCATTCGTCGCGGGCTGCTCGACAGTCCGGTCGAAGTGGAGACGCGCGGCGGGCGACTGACGATTGCGTGGGAGGGGCAGGGCAGGACGGCGCCGCATCCGGTGCGCCTGACGGGACCGGCCACCAAGGTGTTCGAAGGCGAAATCGAGATCTGAACGAGATGACATTGCAAGCACAAGACATTGCGCAGTACCTGGCCGACCATCCGGACTTCTTCGACCAGCATCCCGAACTGCTGGCCGGGATGCAGCTCCCTCATCCGCACAACGGGCAGGCGATCTCGCTCGTCGAGCGGCAGTCGCTGATGCTTCGCGAGCGCATCAAGTCGCTGGAGATGCGCAACGCGGAGATGGTGCGCCATGGCCAGGAGAACGACGCCATCGCCGACAAGCTCGTCAACTGGACGCGGGCGCTGCTGCTCGAGAGCGATCCTGCGCAGCTGCCGGGAACGCTGATCGACGAACTGAAGCGCGTGTTCGACGTCCCGTACGCGGGGCTGCGCCTGTGGAATCCGGCGCCGGCGGTGGCCGCACAGGAGTGCGCTCTTCCGGTCGAGAGCGACACGATCTCTCTCGCCAACAGCATGCGCGTGCCGTTCTGCGGCCCGAATGTCGGCTTCGAGGCCGCGTCCTGGCTCGAGGAGTCGGGCGACTCCGTGCAGAGCCTCGCGATGGTGCCGCTGCGCGTCGGCGCGGATCCCCAGACGTTCGGGCTGCTGGTGCTCGGTTCGGCCGACAAGGACCGCTTCCACGTCACGATGGGCACGGCCTTCCTCGAGCGCATCGCCGAACTCGCCAGCGCCGCGCTCGCCCGGTTGCGCGCCTGACGCCCATGGCGGCGGCCTCCGCGGTCGACGACTTCCTCGCCGAGCTGTCGACGCAGCGCCGGACGTCGCCGCACACGACGACGGCGTACGCGCGCGACCTGGCGCGTCTCGCCGAGCTGGCCGGAACCACGGAACTCCCGGCGCTGACCTCGCACGACATCCGGCACTTCGTCGGACGCCTGCATGCCGGCGGCCTGGCGCCGTCCTCGATCGCGCGAACGCTGTCGGCGTGGCGTTCCTTCTTCCAGTGGCTCAGCGATCGCGGCGAGGCGAAGGCCAACCCGGTCGTCGGCGTGCGCGGTCCCAGGCGGCCGAAGCGGCTTCCGAAGGCGCTGTCGGCGGACCAGGCGGTGACGCTCGCGGCCAACACGCCGGACGACAGCCTGCTGTCGCGGCGCGATCACGCGCTGGTCGAGCTCCTCTACAGCAGCGGCCTGCGCCTGTCGGAGCTGACCTCGCTCGACTGGCGCCACTTCGCCGCGCAGGGCGGGCAACCGGCCTCCGTGAGCTGGGTCGATCTCGAAGGCGCCGAGGCGACGGTGCGCGGGAAGGGCAGCAAGACGCGCACGGTGCCCATCGGTGCTCCTGCCATCGAGGCGCTGAAGCGCTGGCTGGCCGTGCGGTCCACCATCCAGGCCTGCGACGAGCGCGCGCTCTTCGTGTCCACGCGGGGCGAGCGCCTCGCGCCACGCAGCGTCCAGGCTCGACTGGCGCAGCTCGCGCGCAGGCTCGGCCTCGGCGTTCACGTGCACCCCCACATGCTGCGTCACTCGTTCGCGTCGCACCTGCTGCAGTCGAGCGGTGACCTGCGCGCGGTCCAGGAACTGCTCGGGCACGCCAACATCGCGACCACCCAGATCTACACCCAGCTCGACTGGCAGCACCTGGCCAAGGCGTACGACGCGGCGCACCCGCGCGCGCGTCGCAAGCCATGAACAACGGCCAGCCGAAGCGTCCCGGGCCGGAGCGCGCCTCTATCCGTCCGCCAGCGCCTCCGGGCGAGGCGGCCGTCGTGCTGAAGGCCGGCAAGGAGAAGTCGCTGCGGCGGCGGCATCCATGGGTTTACGCGACCGCGGTCTCGCACGTGACGGGAAATCCGGCCGGTGGCGCCACCGTGGCAATCCGCGCCGCGGACGGGACATGGCTCGCGTGGGCCGCGTATTCGCCCGCATCGTCGATTCGCGCACGCGTCTGGAGTTTCGCTGAGAAGGACGTCATCGACGCGGCATGGATGCGCGATCGGGTCCGCGAGGCGGTCGCCGCGCGCGCGGAACTCGCGGCGTCCGGCACGGCGTTGCGGCTGGTGTTCGGCGAGTCGGATCGCCTGCCGGGGCTGATCGTCGATCGCTATGCCGACCAGCTCGTCACGCAGTTCCAGGGCGCGGGTGTCGATGCATGGCGTGAAGAGCTGGTCGCCGCGCTGGTCGAAGCGACCGGCTGCACCAACGTGTTCGACCGCTCCGATGGGGCAACGCGCGCGCGCGAAGGCCTGGCCGCGATCAGCGGCGTGCTCTCGGGCGCCGAGCCGCCCGAGACGATCGAGATCAGCGAGCACGGATTGCGCTTCCTCGTCGACGTGCGGCGCGGTCACAAGACCGGCTACTACGTCGACCAGCGCGACAACCGGCAGCTGGCACGCCGCCTGTCGGAACAGTTCGCCGCGCAGCATGGACACGGCGCGCGCGCGCTCAACTGCTTCTGCTACACGGGCGGCTTCTCGGTCGCGATGCTGGCGGGCGGTGCCGCATCCGTGTATTCCATCGACTCGTCGGCCGATGCGCTGCGGATGGCCCGGGAACACGTCAGGCTGAACGGGCTGGACCAGGACGCGGCCACATGGGACGAGTCCGACGCGTTCGATGCGCTGCGCGCGCTGAAGGCGCAGGGTGCGCAGTTCGACCTGATCGTGCTCGATCCGCCGAAGTTCGCATCGAGCCACCATCACGTCGACCGGGCCGCGCGCGCCTACAAGGACATCAACCTCAACGCGCTGAAGCTGCTGGCGCCGGGCGGGCACCTGCTCTCGTTCTCGTGCTCCGGCGCCATCGACGTGGACCTGTTCCAGAAGATCGTCGCCGGCGCGGTCATCGACTCGGGCGTCGACGCCTGGCTGGTGCAGCGCCTCGCTGCGGGCAGCGATCATCCGCTGATGATGACGGTGCCCGAGTCCGAGTACCTCAAGGGCGCCTGGCTGCGTCGGGTTCGGTAGTTGCCCTCATCGGGGGCTTCGCGGCGAGCCGGCCGCTTCCACTAGACTACGCGCCCTCTTTGCAGGACGCTTTCCGCGGCCCGGGCCGGCGCAGCCGGATCCCCGAAGCGCGCGGAAACGAAGGAACTCCAGCATGCAAGCCACACAATCCCAGGTCCCGGTGACCGTCCTGACCGGCTTTCTCGGCGCGGGCAAGACGACGCTGCTCAACCGCATCCTCACGGAGCAGCACGGGCACAAGATCGCGGTGATCGAGAACGAGTTCGGGCCCGAGGGCATCGACAACGAGCTGCTGGTCGCCGACACGAACGAGCAGATCGTCGAGATGAACAACGGCTGCATCTGCTGCACGGTGCGCGGCGACCTCGTTCGCATCCTGGCGGACCTCAAGGCCAAGCGCAGCGCCGGCACGCTCGACTTCGAGCGCGTGATCATCGAGACGACGGGCATGGCCAACCCCGGGCCGGTGACCCAGACCTTCTTCATGGACGACGACATCGCGTCGTACTACCTGCTCGACGCCGTGCTGACGGTGGTCGACGCCAAGCACGGCCACGACACGCTCGACCAGCAGCCCGAGGCGCAGAACCAGGTGGGTTTCGCCGACCGCATCCTGCTGTCGAAGACGGATCTCGTTTCGGGAGACGAAGCGGCGTCGCTGAAGGAGCGGCTGGTCCGCATGAACCCGCGCGCGCCGATCAAGACCGTTCACTTCGGCGAGGTGCCGATCAAGGAAGTGCTCGACCTGCGCGGATTCAACCTGAACGCGATCCTCGAGATCGATCCGGCCTTCCTCGCCGGCGAGCATCCCGATGCCGCAAAGTCGAACAAGGGGCACGGCCACGGGCACGAGGGCGACCATGGTCACGACCACGACCACGACCACGATCACGACCATCATCACCACCACCACGACGATGCGATCAAGGCCTTCGTGTTCCAGTCGAATCGTCCATTCGATCCGGCCAAGCTCGAGGAGTACATGGGGGCGCTGACTCAGGTTTACGGGCAGGACATGCTCCGGTATAAAGGCGTGCTTTTCATGAACGGGACCAACCGTCGGATGATCTTCCAGGGCGTGCACATGCTCATGGGAGCAGACGTGGGGCGCCCGTGGGGCAAGGAAGAGAAGCCCTCCACCAAGATCGTGTTCATCGGACGCAATCTTCCGAAAGACGCGATACTCAAGGGCTTGGAAGCGTGCCTCGCACGCTGATGAAATCCCCCAACAAACCAGAGAGCTGGACGAGGTAGACACACCATGGCTGCAGCAAAGAAATCGCCGGCACGCAAAGCGACAAGGCCTGTAGCGAAGAAGGCCACGACGAAGGCCGCGCCGAAGAAGCCTGCCGCGAAGAAGCCCGCGGCGAAGAAGCCGTCGTCCAGGCCGGCCGTCAAGAAGGCGCCCGCCGCCAAGGGCAAGGCGCCAGCCAAGAAAGCGACGAAGGCCGCGCCGTCGAGCGCTGCCAAGCCGTCCAAGGTCGCCAAGGCGCCGTCGAAGGCGGCGCCGGCAAAGAAGGCTCCCGCCGCGCCGGAAAAGAAGGTTTCGGCGCCGCCCGCGAAGAAACCCCAACCAACCCGATCGGCCAGGAACGTGAAGGCCGTCAGGGCTCCGGTTGCAGCGCCGAGCGGCGCCGCAATTGCACCGCTGGACGCGGCGAGCACCGCGCCGAAGGCCGCGCCCCCGCCGAGCCCGAAGGACCTTGCCGCCGCACACGAGTACCTGCTGGCCCGTTCGGCCACGAGAAGTGGTGAGGCACCGGTAATGGTCAACGGAAAGCGTCTGCCGACGGAGGGAGAACTCCTGAAGATGGCGGACTCGACCTACATGAACGAGCAGCAGCTCGCGTTCTTCAAGCACCGGCTGCAGCAGATGGAACGCGAGCTCCTGCAGAACGCGGACGAAACCACCGAGCACCTGCGCGAGACCGTCATCGTCCCCGATCCCGCCGACCGCGCGACGATCGAGGAGGAACACGCCCTCGAACTGCGCACCCGCGATCGCGAACGCAAGCTGTTGAAGAAGGTGCAGCAGGCGCTGGCGCGCATCGACGGCGGCGATTACGGCTACTGCGAGGAAACCGGCGAGCCGATCGGCATTCCGCGCCTGCTTGCCCGTCCCACGGCCACGCTGTCGCTCGAAGCGCAGCAGCGCCGCGAGATGAAGCAGAAGATGTACGGCGACTGATCCGTCGCGCAGCGCGCCTTTGCCTCGGCGCGCTGCGGTTCCACTTCCGGCGCTCGCCGGCCTTCCGCTGCCATGCTCACTGTCCGGTCCGTCGCGCATCGTTACGGCGGTCGGCGCGTCCTCGTGGCGCCCGATCTCTCGCTTTCGGCCGGGGAGCATTGCGTGCTGGTCGGCCCGAGCGGTTCGGGCAAGAGCACGCTGCTCAACATCCTTGCAGGCATCCTGCCGCCGACGGCGGGCGACGTCGCGTTGCAGGGGGAGCCGCTCTACACCGCGCCCTCCCGGGACGACCGCTGGCGGGCCCGCCGGATCGGCGTCGTGCCGCAGCGCCTGCACCTGCTCGCCAGCCTCTCGGCGCGCGACAACGTCCGGCTGGCGCAGTACCTGGCGGGATCGAGCTCCGACGCTGCGGAGTCCGATCGCCTGCTGGCAGCGCTCGGCGTGGAAGCGCGCGCCGACGCCAGGCCGGGCGAGCTGAGCGCCGGCGAGCAGCAGCGCGTGGCCATCGCGCGCGCGATCGTCAACCGGCCGCAGGTTCTCCTCGCCGACGAGCCGACGTCGAGCCTGGACGACGACAACGCCCGGAACGCGATCGACCTGCTGTTCGAGGCCGCGCGCATGGCCGGAGCCCTGCTGGTGGTCGCGACGCACGACGGCCGGGTGCGCGCGCGTTTCGACCGGACGGTCGAACTCTCCAGGCCGGCCCCATGAGCGCCGCCCGGCCGCTCCGAAGGCGCTCATCCCGGAGCGCGCAGCGCGAAGGGTAGTCCAGTGAACGCATTGCGGATCGTCGTCGCGCAAATGGCCCGGCGGCCGCTCCAGACGGTCCTGGCGATCGTGCTGCTGGCGCTGGGCGTGGCCACGCTCACGTTCGTGGTCCTCGTGCAGGGACAGCTGTCGAAGCAACTGGCGCGCGATGCCCAGGGCATCGATCTCGTCGTCGGCGCCAAGGGCTCTCCGCTGCAGTTGATCCTCTCGGCGCTGTATCACGTCGACGTTCCGACCGGGAACGTGCCGGTCGCTTCCGTGGATCAACTCCGCCGCAACCGCCTGGTGGCCCAGGTGATCCCGGTCTCGCTGGGCGACAACTTCCGCGGCTTTCGCATCGTCGGCACCGAGCCGGCGCTGATCGAGCACTACGGCGCACGCCTGGCGGGTGGCGCACTCTGGACGGCGCCGATGCAGGCGGTGATCGGGTCGGAGGTCGCGCGGGTGACGAAGCTCGCAGTCGGCGGCGTGCTCAGCGGCACGCACGGGCTGGCGCAGGGCGGCGCCGTGCACGAGGAGTCGCGCTACGAGGTCGTGGGCGTGCTCGCGCCTACGGGCACCGTGCTCGACCGGCTGGTCCTCGCGGACAAGGCGAGCGTCTGGCGCGTGCACGAGGGCGACCCGGCGGACGACGCCGAACGCCGCACCCTCGAAGAGGAGCGCGAGGTCACGGCGCTGCTCGTGCGCTATGCCTCGCCGCTGGCGGCGGCGATCGTGCCGCGCCAGGTGAACGCCGAGAGCCGGCTGATGGCCGCTTCGCCGGCGAACGAACTCGCCCGGCTGTTCGCGGTGATGGGCGTCGGGATCGACACGATGCGCGTCTTCGGAGGCGTCCTGATCGCGTCGTCGCTGCTGGCGTTGTTCGTCACGCTCTACAACGCCCTCGAGGAGCGGCGTTACGACATCGCGATCATGCGACTGCTGGGAGCGAGCCGCGCGCGGGTCGCGGTCCTGTTGCTGATCGAGTCATGGCTGCTCGCTCTCGTGGCCCTGCTGGCCGGGCTGGCGCTGGGGCTCGCCGCCGTCGCGATCGTGGGGAACTGGCTGGCGCAGTCGCGCGCCTTCGTGGTGTCGCCGGGTACCTTCGCACCCGAACTGCTGTGGATTGGTATCGTCGCCGTCGCGGCCGCCACGCTCGCGGCGGCGTTGCCGGCCTGGCGCGCGAGCCGCATGGACATCGCCGCCACCCTGGCGCGCGGTTGAAGGGATTCCCGATGAAGTGGCTGATTGCTGTCGTTCTCGCGTTGCCGCTGGCGGCCGATGCCCAGACGCCGCCCGCGCCGCGCGGCTCCATGGCGCTGCCGGTCGATCCCCAGTTGCTGAACGACCTGCCGGAACTGAAGGGCGTCGTTCCGTGGCGGATCCTGGGGCAGGTCACGACCGCGCAGGCCGGCGGGCGCCCGGTCCCGGAGTTCTCGCCGGAAATCCGCAAGCTCGACCAGCAGGACGTCCGGCTGCAGGGCTACATGCTCCCGATCGTGGCCGGCGAGACGCACGACCACTTCCTGCTGACGATGCGGCCGCCGCACTGCCCGTTCTGCCTGTCGCTCGGGCCCGAGTACATCGTGGAAGTGAAGTCCCGCAGCCCGATCAAGCACACCTACGAGCCGGTCGTCGTCGCCGGGCGGCTGAACGTGCTCCGCAACGACCCGTTCGGCCTGTATTACCGCCTGACCGACGCCCAGCTGTCCTCTGCCAGCCGTTAGGACGGCAGGGGTAACCGACAAGCGGGATTCCCGTCCAGATCAACGGTTTGCCGAGGGGCAAAGTTGTTACTATCGACGCGACTATGGCTCTCCGGTCGGATCTTCCGGCGGTTGATCGCGCGCGTCCGGATCGACGCGGGGCTCGCCTCGGCCGAACGAATGACCTGAACCGCCCCTCGCTGGGGATGTCTGCTGCGGGCATCGATGCCGAAGTTTCTCTAGGTGCGGTGATTTCTGGTTGGCCGCAACATCCGGCAGCAAGATCCCTGGAACGGTAGGCGTTCGTGGCCTTTTCATTCTTCAAAAAGGATCCCAAGGAGCGGGGCGATGCCGGCGGCAAGGCCGGGACCCGCCAGGGCGCCCGTCCCGTCGGCCGCCCGCTGCCCGGTCCCGTGAACCGAACGCCGCCGGTCACGGGCCAGAAGCCCGCTGTCACCGCCACCACCGCGTCGCCGGAAAAGGAACTCGCCCGATCGCTGGCCATGGAAACGGCCGCCAAGATCGACGCGATCGAGTCCGAAATGGCGCGCGACTTCCTTCGCCCGGTCGGCAGCGCAGGCCCGGAGTTTTCGAACTCCGCTGCCAACTCGACGCTCGCCAGGCCTTCGCAGCAGCCCGTGCCTCCGGCGCCGCCGCCGGTGGAGAACAAGTCTCCGCCGGGGCTCGAGGATCTCCTCACGAACATCGATGACTGGCAGGCGCGCTCCAACGCCATCGAACTGCAGGCCGAGGGCGGCGGATCGGCGATCGAGGAGACCGCCATCCTGTTCGCCAACGGCCTCATCGAACCCGCCGAAGCCGGCCTGCGCGCCGCCATCGAGTCGGATGCGCTCGGAGACGCGGCGCAGCGCGGCTGGCTGATGCTGTTCGAACTGCTGCAGCAGCGCAACGACAAGGCGGCGTTCGAGAGCCTCACGATCGAGTACGTGCTGCGGTTCGAGAGCTCGCCGCCGGCGTGGATCGAATACAAGGACGACGCGCCGGCGCGGACGCCGGCCGGCCCCGCGAAGCCGGCCGGGGCCGCGCTCATCGTGCTGCCCGAGGCCATCGACGCCGGAGTGGTCAAGCACCTGGAGCAGTTGAAGCAGCAGTCGCTGGTCCACCAGTCGATCACGGTCGACACGTCGAACGTCCGGATGGTCGACATGGTCGGCGCCGAACTGCTGCTGCGCGTCATCAACGCGTTCAAGCGCGCGAGCCACGACCTTACCGTGGTTGGCGCCGACCTCCTGGTCACGCCCCTGCGTGCCGCCGTCGAAGCCGGACGCCGCGATCCCAGCGACGCGGTCTGGATGCTGCTGCTCGAGGTGTTCCGCCTCCTGAACCGGCAGCACGACTTCGAGGAAACGGGCATCCAGTACTGCATCACCTACGAGGTGTCGCCGCCGTCGTGGGAGCCCGCGCCTTCGAATCTCAAGACGCGCGAAGCCCAGCCGCAGGCGCCGCAGGCAGTCGAGCCGGTCGTGGAAGGACTGCAATGGCGGGGCACGCTGCGAGGCGAGGGCGAGCCGCACTTCGGCCGTTTGATCGCGCAGGCCAGGATCGACAAGCAGATCGTCGTCGATTGCACCTACCTCAGGCGCGTCGAGTTCGCGACCGCCACGGCGATGCTCTCCATGCTCACGAAGATCCGGCAGGCCGGGGCGGCCGTCGAGTTCCGCAATGTGAATTACCTGATCGCCGCGCTGTTCTCGCTGCTCGGCATCGACGCGGTCGCCCAGATCCAGCTGCGCCGGGCCTGAGCGCTCCTTCCGTCCGGGATTGAGTCCCGGTCAAGCGGCCCCATGTAGCGCCTACGGCGTTCGCCGGGCCCGACACCTTCCACCAAGTCCCCAATGGAATCCTTCCACGGCACCACCATCGTCTCTGTCCGCCGCGGCGGCAAGGTCGCGCTCGGAGGCGACGGCCAGGTCACGCTGGGCAACATCGTGATCAAGCAGGGCGCGCGCAAGGTCCGCCGCCTCTACCAGGACCGCATCCTCGCCGGCTTCGCCGGCGCGACCGCAGACGCGTTCACGCTGTTCGAGCGCTTCGAGGCGAAGCTCGACAAGCACCAGGGCAACCTGGTCCGGTCCGCCGTGGAACTGGCGAAGGACTGGCGCACCGACCGCATCCTGCGACGGCTCGAGGCGATGCTCGCCGTCGCCGACCGCGAAGCATCGCTGATCATCACCGGCAACGGCGACGTGCTCGAACCCGAGGGCGGGCTGATCTCGATCGGCTCCGGCGGCCCCTACGCCCACGCCGCCGCGAAGGCGCTGCTCGACAACACCGAATTGCCGCCGATCGAGATCGTCAAGAAAGCCCTCACGATCGCCGGCGACATCTGCATCTACACCAACCAGTCCCACACCATCGAGTCGCTCGAGTGACGCAGCGGCATTTTGGCGACGCAATCCCCGTTGCCTTTGATCAGCGCCCGCCCGCCCGGCCGCCCGAAGGGCGGGCGCCTAACTGAGCACTGCGAGTGCACGTGCGACCGCGCAGCGGTCGCGTACACGAGCAGTGAGACTTCCATGATGACTCCCCGCGAAATCGTCCACGAACTGAACAAGTACATCGTCGGCCAGGACCGCGCCAAGCGCGCGGTCGCCGTCGCGTTGCGCAACCGCTGGCGCCGCCAGCAGGTCGCGGAGCCGCTGCGTTCGGAGATCACCCCGAAGAACATCCTGATGATCGGCCCGACCGGGGTCGGCAAGACCGAGATCGCGCGCCGGCTCGCGCGGCTGGCCGATGCCCCGTTCATCAAGGTCGAGGCCACCAAGTTCACGGAGGTCGGCTACGTCGGGCGCGACGTCGACACCATCATCCGCGACCTCGTCGACATCTCGATCAAGCAGACGCGCGAAGCGGAGATGAAGAAGGTCGCGACGCGCGCCCAGGATGCCGCCGAGGACCGCGTCCTCGACGTCCTGTTGCCGCCCGCGCGGACGGTCGGCTTCGCCGCGCCGCCGGAGCGCGACGAGGACAACGCCACACGGCAGAAATTCCGCAAGAAGCTGCGCGAGGGCGAACTCGACGACAAGGAGATCGAGATCGAGGTGTCGGCGGTGCCGGCGTCGCTCGACGTGATGGCGCCTCCGGGAATGGAGGAACTGACCCAGCAGATCCAGTCGATGTTCGCCAACATGGGCCGCGACCGCCGCAAGCCGCGCAAGCTGCCGGTCAAGGAAGCGCTGAAGCTCCTGGCCGACGAGGAGGCTGCCCGGCTCGTCAACGACGAGGAACTGAAGACGCGCGCGGTGGCCAACGCCGAGAGCAACGGCATCGTGTTCATCGACGAGATCGACAAGATCGCGTCGCGCTCCGAGATGCACGGCGCCGATGTCTCGCGCCAGGGCGTGCAGCGCGACCTGCTGCCGCTGGTCGAGGGCACCACGGTCAACACCAAGTACGGCATGGTGAAGACGGACCACATCCTGTTCATCGCGTCGGGCGCGTTCCACCTCTCGAAGCCATCCGACCTGATACCCGAGATGCAGGGGCGCTTCCCGATCCGCGTCGAGCTCGACTCCCTCACCGTCGGCGACTTCGAGCGCATCCTGAAGACGACGGACGCGAGCCTCACGGAGCAGTACACGGCGCTGCTGGCGACCGACGGCTGCACGCTGGAGTTCACCGAGGACGGAATCCACCGCATGGCCGAGATCGCGTACGCGGTCAACGAGAAGACCGAGAACATCGGCGCCCGTCGCCTGTACACCGTGATGGAGAAGCTGGTCGAGGACGTCTCGTTCGCGGCGGGCAGCGGCGTGTCGGGCGGAGAGAACCGCGTGCGGGTGGACGCCGCGTACGTCGACGCCCGCCTGGCCGAACTCGCCCGCAACGAGGACCTCGCGCGCTACGTGTTGTAGCGCCCCTCGCTTTCCCTGAACGCGCCGGGGCCGCGTCCGCCGGCCCGGCACCTATACTCTCGGCGCTGCCGGGCCGGTGCTCGGCCCACCGAAACCGGCGCCATGAGCCTTGTCTTCTTCATCCTCGGGCTGATCGCCCTCGTCGCGGGCGCCTCGCTGCTGGTCCGGGGCGCCGCCAAGCTCGCGGTCTCCTTCGGCATCTCCCCGCTGGTGGTCGGCCTGACCGTCGTGGCCTTCGGGACCAGCGCGCCGGAGACGGCCGTCTCGGTTGGTGCCGTGCTCCAGGGCAACAGCGACATCGCCGTGGGCAACGTGGTCGGCAGCAACATCTTCAACGTGCTGTTCATCCTCGGGGTGTCCGCCCTGATCGCGCCGCTGGTCATCCATCGCCAGCTGGTGCGGCAGGAGGTGCCGATCATGATCGGCGCTTCCGTGATCCTCTGCGTGATGGCGCTCGATGGCCACATCGGTCGTTTCGACGCCGCGCTGCTCGCGGCCATGCTCGTCGCCTACACCGTCTTCCTCGTCGCTGCAGTCGCGCCGCGCCGGCACGGGAGGCCGACGAGGCGGCGCTCGTGGATGCGAGCGCCGGCCTCCCGCTGGGACCGGCACTGGTCGGTCCAGGTGCTGCTCGTCGTCGCCGGGCTCGCGCTGCTGATCCTCGGCGCCGACTGGCTGGTGGACGCGGCGACCGGGTTCGCGCGGGCGCTCGGCGTCTCCGATCTCGTCATCGGCCTGACGATCGTCGCGGCCGGCACCTCGCTGCCCGAGGTGGCGACATCGATCGTCGCGACGCTCCGCGGCGAGCGTGACATCGCCGTCGGCAACGTCGTCGGCAGCAACACCTTCAACATCCTCGGCTGCCTCGGCGTATCGGGCCTGGTGGCGCCCGGCGATCTCATCGTGTCGCCGCCGCTGCTCGCATTCGACCTGTGGGTGATGCTGGCGGCCGCGGTGGCGTGCTTCCCGATGTTCGTGACCGGTCGCCAGATCGCGCGCTGGGAGGGATCGCTCTTCCTGCTGTACTACGCTCGCCTACACGGTGTTCCTGATCCTCGCCGCGACCCACCACGCCGCGCTGCGGGGCTACTCGGACACCATGCTCGAGTACGTGCTGCCGCTGACGGTGATCGTTCTCGTCGTCAGCCTGCTGCGGTCGAACGCCGCGCCGCGCTGATGCCGGCTCTGATCGCCCTGTTGCCGTTCGCCGGCGCGCTGCTGCTGGCGCTGCTGCCGAACGAACGCCGGCGGCTCAGCGCCTGGCTGGCCGGCGTGTTCCCGCTGGCCGGGCTCGCGCTCGCGCTGCTTGCGCGCGCCGTCGATCCTCGCCGGCGAGGTGCTGCGCTGGTCGGTCGACTGGGTGCCGGCGCTGGGCCTCGACTTCGGCTTCCGCATGGACGGCCTCGCGTGGCTGTTCGCGCTGCTGATCCTCGGCATCGGCGCGCTCGTCGTGCTGTACGCGGCGTACTACCTGCATCACGACGATCCCCCGGCGCGCTTCTTCCAGTTCCTGCTGCTGTTCATGGGGGCGATGCTGGGCGTGGTGCTCGCCGACAACCTGGTGCTGCTCGTGGTCTTCTGGGAGGCCACCAGCCTGTCGTCGTTCCTGCTGATCGGCTACTGGAAGGACCGCAAGGACGCGCGCGAAGGCGCGCGCATGGCGCTGGCGATCACCGGCGCCGGCGGACTCGCCCTGCTGGGCGGCGTCCTGCTGATCGGGCACATCGTCGGCAGCGTGAAGCTCGATGCGGTGCTGGCGGCCGGCGCGACGATCCGTGCGCACCCGCTGTACGTGCCCGCGCTCGTGCTCGTGCTGCTCGGCGCGTTCACGAAGAGCGCGCAGTTCCCGTTCCACTTCTGGCTGCCGCACGCGATGGCGGCGCCGACGCCCGTGTCCGCCTACCTTCACTCGGCCACGATGGTCAAGGCGGGCGTGTTCCTGCTCGCGCGGCTCTATCCGGCGCTCGGCGGCTCCGACGCGTGGTTCTGGATCGTCGCGCCAACCGGGCTCGCGACGCTGCTGCTCGGCGCGTACTTCGCGATCTTCAAGCACGACCTGAAGGGCCTGCTCGCGTATTCGACGATCAGCCACCTCGGCCTCATCACGCTGCTGTTCGGCCTCGACTCGCCGCTGGCCGTCGTGGCCGGGGTCTTCCACATCCTCAACCACGCAACCTTCAAGGCCTCGCTCTTCATGGCCGCGGGAATCATCGATCACGAGACCGGGTCGCGCGACATGCGGAAGCTGAACGGCCTGTGGAAGTACATGCCGTGGACCGCGCTGCTGGCGATCGTCGCAAGCGCGGCGATGGCCGGCGTGCCGTTGCTGAACGGCTTCCTGTCGAAGGAGATGTTCTTCGCCGAGGCGCTCGAGAGCGACGCGCACCCGCTGATGGCGTGGCTGCTGCCGGTCGGCGCGACGCTGGCGGGGGTGTTCAGCGTCGCCTACAGCACACGCTTCATCCACGACGTGTTCTTCAACGGCGAGCCCGTCGGCCTGCCGAAGACCCCGCACGAGCCACCGCGCTTCATGCGCGTTCCCGTGGAGGTCCTGGCCCTTGTCTGCCTGGCCGTCGGAATCGCCCCCGGCCTGACGGTCGGCCCGATCCTCGCGGCCGGGGCCCGCGCGGCGCTGGGCGCGCCGCTTCCCGCGTACAGCCTGGCCGTGTGGCACGGGTTCAACACGCCGCTCGTGATGTCGCTCATCGCGCTCGGCGGCGGCGTCGCGCTGTACTTCGGCCTGCAGCGCTTCATCAACCTGCACCGGATCGTCCAGGTGCCGCGCGGCGGTCGCGAAGCGTTCATGTTCGTCCTGGCGAGGACGGTGACGGCGGCGCGCGACCTGACGCTCGGCCTGCAGAACGGCAGCCTGCAGCGCTACCTGCTGCTGCTCGTGGCGATGGCGCTGACGGCGGGCCTCCTTCCATTCCTGCTCGACGCCACTTTCCGCCTGGCGCCGGGTCCGGCGACGCCGCCGTCTCCTGCATTCGCGTTGCTGTGGCTCATCGGCATCGCGGCGGCACTCGCGACGCTGGTCGAGTTCCGGCGTCGCCTGCTCGCCCTCACGGTCCTCGGCGCGGTCGGCCTGGTCGTCGCGCTGGTGTTCGTATACCTGTCGGCCCCGGATCTCGCGCTCACGCAACTGCTGGTCGAGGTGGCGACCGTCATCCTGATGATGCTCGCGCTGAACTGGCTGCCGCAGGAGAGCCCGCCGGAACGATCGACCGCGCGGCGAACGCTGCACGCGATCGTCGCCTGCGGGGCAGGGCTGGGCGCAACGGCCGTGGTGTGGCTGGTGCTGGCACAGCCCTTCGACTCGATCTCGCCGTACTTCCTGCAGACCACGGTCCCGATGGGCGGCGGCGCGAACGCCGTCAACGTGATCATCGTCGACTACCGGGGCTTCGACACGCTGGGCGAGATCACCGTGCTCGGAATTGCCGCGCTGATCATCGCGGCGCTGCTGCACGGACGGCGCCCGCCGGCGATGCAGGGCGCGCTCCTCCCGGCGCCGACCGAGCGCAACGCGCGCCCGCTGATGCTGCAGCTCGTCACGCGCCTGCTGCTGCCGCTCGCGGTGCTGGTCACCGTGCACCTGTTCCTGCGAGGTCACAACCTTCCCGGAGGCGGCTTCATCGCCGGACTCGTGCTCGCGATCGCGATGGTGCTGCTGAGCCTCGCCCATGGCGAACAGTGGGTGAACGAGCGGCTGCGCACGGACTTCCGGCACTGGATCGCCGCCGGCCTGTTGATCGCGGCGCTGACCGGGGTCGGCAGCGGGCTGCTGGGACATCCGTTCCTGACCAGCACCTACGACTATCCGGTGCTTCCGCTGGTGGGTGCCGTGCCGCTCGCGAGCGCCAGCCTCTTCGACCTTGGAGTGTTCCTCACGGTCGTGGGCGGGACCATGGTGATGCTCGCCGCCATCGGCCGCCTGCAGCCAGCGGCGGGACCGGGAGCGACGTGATGGAACTGATGGTCGCCATCTTCGTGGGCGTTCTGACCGGCACGGGCATCTACCTGATGCTGCGCGCGCGGACCTTCGACCTGGTGCTCGGCCTCACCCTTCTGTCGTACGCCGTCAACCTGCTGATCTTCGTGATGGGGCGCCTGACCGTGGGACGGCCGCCGATTCTCGACGGCAGCCAGGTGCCGGCGCTGGCCAACTACGCCGATCCGCTGCCGCAGGCGCTCGTGCTGACCGCCATCGTGATCAGCTTCGCAATGACGGCCCTGCTGCTCGTCATCGCGCTCGTGGCGCGCGCGGAGACCGGCAGCGATCACGTCGACGGCGGCGAAGAGCCGCAGGCGCGACAGGAGCGGCAATGAACTGGCCGCACTGGATCGTCGTTCCGGTGGTGCTGCCGCTGATCGCCGGGGCAGCCTGCTTGCTCCTCGAGCGGCGAGCGGCCAACATCGCGCGCACCTTGTCGATCGGAACGACGCTCGTCCTGCTCGGCGTTGCGCTTTACCTGGCCGGAGTTGCGGCGAGCGGGGCCGTGCATCCCTACCTGCTCGGCAACTGGAAGGCGCCTTTCGGCATCGCGCTGGCGCTCGACCGCCTGTCCGCGTTGATGCTGGTGCTGACGGCCGTGGTGGCAATCGCGAGCGTGCTGTACGCGCGCGGGGGCGGGGCACGCGGCGCGCACGACGCGCAGGGGCTCCACTACCACGCGCTGTTCCAGTTCCAGCTGATGGGCCTGAACGGCGCGTTCCTCACGGCCGACCTCTTCAACCTGTTCGTGTTCTTCGAGGTCCTGCTCATCGCGTCGTACGGCCTCCTGCTCCACGGCGGCGGGGCTGCACGCGTGAAGGCGGCGATCCACTATGTAGGCTTCAACCTCGCCGGCTCGGCGCTGTTCCTCGTGGCGGTCGCGCTGCTGTACGGCATCACGGGGACGCTGAACATGGCCGATCTTTCGCAGCGCGTGGCTGCGCTCGGCCCGGACCAGGCGGCGCTCGTCCGCGCGGGGGCGCTGCTGCTGATCGTCGTGTTCGGCGTCAAGGCCGCGCTGCTGCCGCTGTACTTCTGGCTGCCGGACACGTATCGCGCCGCGTCGGCGCCTGTGGCTGCGCTCTTCGCGATCATGACCAAGGTCGGCGTCTATTGCGTCGCGCGCGTCACCACGCTGATCTTCGGCGACGGCGCGGGGGTGGCGGCCGACGTCGCCGACCCCTGGCTGCCGTGGCTCGCGATCGGCACGCTGGCCCTGGCCGCGCTCGGAACGCTGGCGGCGGTCCGGTTGCGCACCCTGGTGTCGTACCTCGTCATCGCTTCGGCCGGCACGCTGCTGCTGGCGATCGGGCTCGGGTCGGCAGCGACGCTGAGCGCGGCTCTCTTCTACCTCGTCAACAGCACGCTCGTCGCCGCCGCGCTGTTCCTGCTGGTCGACTCGATCGCGAGCGGCCGCGGCGAGGCGGACGACGCGATGATTCCCGCCCCGCTCGCGTACCGCGCGGCGTACGGCGTGCTGTTCTTCGTGTTCGCGCTCGAGGCCGCGGGCCTGCCGCCGATGGGCGGCTTCATCGGAAAGGCGTTGCTGCTGCGGGCGTCCGCCGACCAGCCGCTGATGGCCGCCACGTGGGCCGCGCTGCTCCTGTCCGGCCTCGGCATGATGATCGCCGTTGCACGCGCGGGATCCACCGTCTTCTGGAAGGCGGGTGACGCGAACCGGGTGCAGACGGCGGCGTCTCGACCGGCCCGCGCCGAGCGCCTTGCGATCGGCTGGCTGACGGTCGCGATGCTGCTCGTCGTGCTGAATGCCGGTCCGATGACGCGGTACGCCGAGTCGACCGCGGCGCAGCTGCTGGATCGCCGCGCCTACGTCGGCGCGGTGCTCGGGGCGCAGCCGGTCCCGCCCGCGTGGACGCCGCGCGAAGGGATGAAGAAGCCGTGATGTCGCGACTCGTTCCCGCGCCCCTGCTGAGCGTTGTCCTCTTCGGCGCCTGGCTGCTGCTCAACGGTGTCTCGGCGGGGCACGTTGCGCTGGCTGCCGTGCTCGGCATCGCGATCCCGTGGTTCACGGAACCGTTCCGGCCCGACCGGTTTCACCTGCGTTCGTGGCCCACGCTCGTGGCGCTCGCCGTGACCGTGCTCCGGGACATCGTCGTCTCGAACGTGCAGGTCGCAATGCTGATCCTCGGCCCGGAGCGCCGCATCCATCCGCGCTTCGTCTGGCTGCCGCTCGCGATCCGCGATCCGCACGGGATCGCCACCCTGGCCGGGATCATCACGATGACGCCCGGGACGCTGTCCGCGGATCTGACGGATGACCGGAAGCACCTGCTGGTCCACGCGCTGAACGTTGCCGACGAGGCCGAACTGGTCGCATCGATCAAGGCCCGGTACGAGACGCCGCTGCGGCGGATCTTCGGGGAGGAGAAATGAGCTGGCTGGCCGCGGTCGTGCCCTGGGCGATCGGCGGGCTTGCCGTGTCGATGCTGCTCGCCACGTGGCGGCTGCTGCGCGGGCCGGGGTTGCCGGACCGCATCCTCGCGCTGGACACGCTCTACGTGAACGCGATGGCCCTGCTGATCCTGGTCGGCATTCGCTTCGACACCGCCCTCTACTTCGAGGCCGCCCTCGTCATTTCGATGCTGGGTTTCGTCGGGACGATCGCGCTGTCCAAGTACCTGCTTCGCGGAGACATCGTCGAATGACGGAACTTCCCGCCTGGCTCGACAAGCTGGCCGCCGCGCTCGTGGTCGTCGGCGTCGTGTTTGCGCTCGTCGGGTCGCTGGGCCTGGCGAAGCTTTCCGACTTCCTCAAGCGGCTGCACGGCCCGACCAAGGCGAGCACGCTGGGCGTGGGATGCGTCCTGATCGCCTCGATGCTGTACTTCTCGGCGCGGGGCAGCGCGACGCTGCACGAACTGCTGATCACGCTCTTCGTGTTCCTGACCGCCCCGGTGTCGGCGCACCTGCTCGTCAAGGCGGCGATGCGCCTCGATCCACGGCTCGTTCCGCCCGACCCTCCCGCTGTGACGGGAACCACATCCGGTGAACCTGACCGGGATGCGCCGCGTTGAGACTGTCGCGGACCTCTAGAATCCGGGCTCTGCGAAGGCAACGACAAAGATGAAGCGCACGATGAAACGCATCCTGATCGCCGCCCTGGTCTGGGCCGCCGCCGGCAGCGCCCTGGCACAGGTCAACATCAGTTCCGCCTGGGCGCGGTCCACGGTGCCCGGCCAGGGCGGGACCGGCGCCTTCATGACGCTCGTCTCGAAGGATGGCGGAAAGCTGGTCGGCGCGGCCAGTCCGGTCGCCGGTGTCGTCGAGCTGCACGAAATGGCGATGGACAACAACGTCATGAAGATGCGCGCCATTCCCGCGCTCGACCTGCCCGCCGGGCGCGAGGTCCAGCTGAAGCCCGGCGGCTATCACGTGATGCTGCTCGATCTCAAGCGCCCCCTGAAGGTCGGCGAGAAGGTGCAGATCGAACTTCGCCTCGAGACGCGCGACGGCAAGCGGATCACGCAACCGGTCGAAGTCGAAGTGCGATCGACCGCGCCCGGCCAGGACGCGCACAAGCACTAGGGTTCGGCCGTTTCCTCAGGCGGGCGTGACGACGTAGTCGCCGGCCTTCTTCACGGCCTTCTGCACGTCGTCGAGCGACAACGGGTCCGGCGACTCCAGCGTTGCGCGCGGTGGGTCCAGGGTTACCTTCACGTCGTCGGCGATCGATTCCAGCGCCTTGGTCACGCGCGCCACGCAGCCGTTGCAGTGCATGCCGTCGATCCTGAATTCCTGCTGCATGGGCGGTCCTCGCTGAGTGTCCGGCGCGATGATGCCACGCGGGTCCGCGTGCGCGGGCCACGCGCATGCCCGCGCGCATCGCGCCGTCCGGGGAGGACCCCGGGTGTAAGATGCGCGCGCCCCGCAGGTCGCTTCCCGCGATCCCTCGCCACACGCCCGCATAGAGCATCGCCAGCCATGGACAGCGCGAAGATCGCCCCGCAGATGAAGGCCGAAATCCTGTCCGAGGCGCTGCCGTATATCCGGCGCTTCCACGGCAAGACGATCGTCGTGAAGTACGGTGGCAACGCGATGGTCGACCAGGACCTGAAGGAAGCCTTCGCGCACGACGTGGTGCTCCTCAAGCTCGTCGGCATGAACCCGGTCGTAGTGCACGGCGGAGGCCCGCAGATCGACGAGGCGCTGGAGCGGGTCGGCAAGAAGTCCACCTTCATCCAGGGCATGCGCGTCACCGACGCCGAGACCATGGAAGTGGTCGAGTGGGTGCTCGCCGGCGAGATACAGGGCGAACTCGTCACGATGATCAACCGCTTCGGCGGCCAGGCCGTCGGCCTGACGGGCAAGGACGGCGGGCTGATCCGCGCGCGGAAGCTGCGCATGCCGGACAAGGACGATCCGACCAAGACTCACGACATCGGCCAGGTCGGCCAGATCGAAGCGATCAACCCGGCCGTCGTGAAGGCGCTGCAGGACGACGCCTTCATTCCGGTGATCTCCCCGATCGGTTTCGGCGAGGACGGCCTGACCTACAACATCAACGCCGATGTCGTCGCCGGCAAGATCGCGGAGATCCTCAAGGCCGAGAAGCTCGTGATGCTCACGAACACGCCGGGCGTGCTGGACAAGAACGGCAGCCTGCTGACCGGGCTGTCCGCGCGGCAGATCGACGAACTGTTCGCCGACGGCACGATATCGGGCGGCATGCTCCCGAAGATCGCCTCGGCGCTCGAGGCCGCCAAGAGCGGAGTCAACGCGGTCCACATCATCGACGGGCGCGTCGACCATTGCCTGCTGCTCGAGATCCTGACGGATCAGGGCGTGGGCACCATGATCAAGTCGAAGTGATCCGGGACGGGATGACGGCGCCGCGCTCCCGCGGGCGAGCCGGCTCGCGCCGTTCCGCGGCCATCGCCGGAGTTGCCCGGCCTCCCCGTCGCCGCCTCGTCTTCTTCTTCGACCTCGACGACACGCTGCACGACGCGTCGCACGCGATCTTCCGCCAGATCGACACGCGGATGACCGACTACGTCGAGAGGCACCTCGAGGTCGACCGCGGCGAGGCCAACCGCCTGCGCACGCTGTACTGGCATCGCTACGGCGCAACCCTGCTCGGCCTGGTGCGCCACCACGCGGTCGACGCGGCGCACTTCCTGCGCGAGACCCACGATTTCGACGTCGCCGCGCTGGTGCGCGCCGAGCGCGGGCTCACGCGCCTCTTCGCGAGGCTGCCGGGCCGCAAGGTGCTGCTGACGAATGCGCCGATGGCCTATGCGAGCGAAGTCCTGCGCGCCCTCGCGGTGCACCGGCACTTCGGATCCCGGTACACGATCGAGAAGATGCGGCTGCACGGCACGTTCCGGCCCAAGCCTTCACGGATGATGCTGCGGGCGATGCTCGCGCGCGAGCGCGTGCCCGCCTCGCAGGCTGTCCTCGTCGAGGACAGCACCGCCAACCTGAAGGCGGCCCGCTCGATCGGATTTCGGACGGTGCTGATGACCGGACACGGAGCGCGGACGGCCGCGGGGCGTGGTTGCACGCCGCGCCGCCGGGTGGCCCGTGCCGGCCTCGTGATCCGATCGTTGCACCAGCTGCCACAAGGCCTCGCACGCCTGCGTCGCTGAGGCTGGGTCGCCGCCCACGCTAAGCTTCAGCGCTTCGGATCCCTTACCCTGGAGTGAACATGCCCGAACGTCCCGGGTTCCTTCGCCGGTTTTTCGTGGGCGTGTGGCGGCTGCTCGACTTCAGCCGCCGGCTCGTGCTGAACGTGCTGTTCGTGGCGATCGTTGCTGTCGTGCTGATTGCCTGGTTCTCTTCCGACAGGCCGCGCCCCCTCGAGTCCGACACGGCGCTGGTGCTGAACCTGCAAGGCGACCTGGTCGAGGAGTACACGATCGGCCCGCGCGAAGCGGCGGTGGCCGAGGCGCTCGGCGAGCAGCGGTTCGAGACACGGCTGCGGGACATCCTCGCGGTGATCGACCACGCCGCGCGCGACCCGCAGGTCACGCGCGCGGTGCTCGTGCTCGACGAAATGGGCAGCGGCGGGCAGGCGACCCTGCGTGAAGTCGCCGCCGCACTCGAGAAATTCAAGGCGGCCGGCAAGCCGGTCATCGCCTGGGGCGAAAGTTTCAGCCAGCCGCAGTATTACCTCGCCGCGCAGGCCAACGAGGTGTTCATGCACCCCGGTGGCATGCTGACCCTGCGAGGCATGGGAGGTACGCGCACCTACTACAAGACCCTGCTCGACAAGCTCGGCGTGCGCATCAACACGTTCCAGGCGGGCCGGTACAAGAGCTTCGCCGAGCCCTTCACCCGCACCGGCCCGACGCCCGAGGCGCGGGAGGCGGACAGCTACCTGGTGAACGGGCTCTGGTCCGTGTGGACGAGCGACGTCGAGCGCGCGCGCAGGCTGCAGGCCGGGACGATCAACGCCGTGATCGAAGACCTGCCGCGGCGACTCGCCGCGGCGAACGGCAACCTCGCCCAGCTCGCGGCGCAGGAGAAGCTGGTCGACGGCCTGAAGACGCGCGACGAGTTTCGCCGGGGGCTGCTCGACGGCGGCGCGCCGCCGAGCGACGACGACGGAGAAACCTTCCGCCAGATCTCGATGTATTCGTACCTGCGCCATGTCCGCCCGCCGCTGACGGGCGATGCCGTCGGCGTGATCGTCGCGCAGGGCGAGATCGTCGGCGGCGACGCGCGCCAGGGCCGCGTCGGGTCGACCTCGACGGCGGAGCTGATCCAGCGTGCGCGGCAGGACGACAGCATCAAGGCGCTGGTGATGCGCATCGACTCGCCGGGCGGCATGGTGCAGCCGTCCGACCTGATCCGCGAGCAGCTCGACCTGACCCGCGCGGCGGGCAAGCCGGTCGTCGTCTCCATGGGCGATGTCGCCGCTTCCGGCGGTTACTGGATCGCCATGGGCGGCGACGAAGTCTTCGCCAACGCAGCGACGATCACGGGCTCGATCGGCGTGTTCGGAATCATCCCGACCTTCGAGGGCACGGCGGAGAAGCTCGGCATCACGACCGATAGCGTCGCGACGACGTGGCTCGGGGAGGCCACCGACCTCACCCGGCCGCTCGACAAGCGGCTGGAACAGGTGATCTCGCAGATGATCGGCAGCAACTATCGCGATTTCCTGGCGCTGGTGGCCGAACGCCGCAAGTCGACCCCGGAGAAGATCAACGAGGTCGCGCAGGGTCGCGTGTGGACGGGCGCCCAGGCGCGCGAGCGCGGACTCGTCGACGGGCTCGGGGGCATCGACGATGCGGTGAGGAGTGCGGCACGCCGCGCTTCGCTCGGCGACGGCTACCGCGTCGAGTACATCGAGCACGAGCCGCGCGGCCTGAATCGCTATCTCTCGCTGCTGTTCGGCCGGGTGGCCGCGTTCGCGCGGTCGGGGTTCGGCTGGGAGGGTGCGGCGCAGGCGTTGCTCGGGTCCTCGACCGCGCAGGTGCGGCGCGAACTGGAGATGCTCGCGACGGCGCGCCGGCAACCCCTGACCGCGTTCTCGTACTGCTTCTGCGAGCTCCGCCAAAGCCCGTAACAGGCCGGCAAACGGGGCCCTGTTCGGGCGTTGCTCGAACGGTAGAACCGCACCCGGCGGAGCTCTTCTCGGATAGTATGCATTCACGTCCGGCCCCGGCCGGGCGTACTTTGCGGCTACTTTCCCGACCTCTTGATGGACATTTCGAGCCCGCTCTCCAACCCGCGCAAGCCCGGTGCGCGCAAGCTGCAGATCCTGCAGACGCTGGCCGCCATGCTGGAGGATCCGAAGGGAGAGAAGGTCACGACGGCGGCACTGGCCGCCCGCCTCGACGTCTCGGAAGCGGCGCTCTACCGGCACTTCGCAAGCAAGGCCCAGATGTTCGAGGGCCTGATCGAATTCATCGAGACCACGGTCTTCGGGCTGATCAACGAGATCAGCGTGAAGGAGACCTCAGGCCTCAAGCAGGCGCGGTCGATCATCGCGATGCTGCTCGACTTCGCCCAGACCAACCGCGGCATGACCCGCGTGCTGATCGGCGATGCGCTCGTCAACGAGAACGAGCGCCTGCAGGAGCGCATGAACCAGATGTTCGAGCGGATCGAGACATCGTTGAAGCAGAGCTACCGGCTCGCCGTCACCGAGCACGAACTGCCCGAGTCGTTCGATCCGGCGTCGCGCGCATCGCTGGTCGTCGCCTTCGTGCTCGGGCGCTGGCACCGCTTTGCCAAGACCGGTTTCCGCAAGGCGCCTGCCGACGGGCTCGAAGCCCAGTTGCCGGCGCTGCTGGCCTAGAAGTCCCTCCGCGCTGCGCGCTTCATCGCCCGCCGCACACCGGGCAGGCGGGGTCGCGTTTCACCCGCACCGAGTGCCAGCGCATCGACAGCGCGTCGAGCATCAGCAGGCGCCCTTCGAGCGACTGGCCGATGCCGGCCGCCAGCTTCAGCGCCTCCGCTGCCTGGGTGGTGCCGATGATTCCGGTCAGCGGCGCGAACACGCCCATCACCGCGCAGAGCTCGTCCTCGCCGTCCCCCGGGGGGAACAGGCACGCATAACAGGGCGACGCATCGTGCCGCAGGTCGAATACGGCGACCTGGCCGTCGAAGCGGATCGCGGCGCCGGACACCAGCGGCTTTCGGTGCGTGACGCACGCGCTGTTCAGCGCATGGCGGGTCGCGAAGTTGTCGGAGCAATCGAGCACGACGGTCGCCTTGCTCACGAGTTCGGCCAGCGTGTCCGCGTCGGCGCGCCGTGGCACCGGGACCACCTGCACGTCGGCGTTGATCGCCGCGAGCGCAACCTGCCCGGAGCTTGCCTTCGGCGTGCCGATGCGGTCGGTCGTGTGCAGGATCTGCCGCTGCAGGTTGGTGAGATCGACAGTGTCGCCGTCGACCAGCGTGATGCGCGCCACGCCGGCGGAGGCGAGGTAGAAGGCCGCCGGCGACCCGAGGCCGCCGGCTCCGATCACGAGCATCGAAGCCTCGCGCAGCCGCTGCTGCCCCTCGACGCCGATCTCGTTGAGCAGGATGTGGCGCGAGTAGCGGAGCAGTTCCTGGTCGGTCATGGAAAGAAAAACGGGCCGCTGGGCGGCCCGTCGGGTCGAGCGACGCGCGTCAGCGTGCCGGTGCGGTGGCCACGGCTTCCTTGGGCTTCGCGGTCTGCACGGTCTTGCCCTTCAGGTGATTCATCGCCTGCTGCAGCTGGAAGTCTTCGGGGCTGCCGAAATCGTAGCGGCTCGACGGCGTCTTCGCCGCGGTCGACGGGACCGCCGGAGCGGCTGGCGTCGCGGCGCCCGGTGCGGTCGCGCGCTTGGCCGCGTCCTGTGCCTTGCTGTCCTCGAGGTGGCGCATCAGGTCGGCTTCGCGCACGTTGAATCCGGCAAAGTTGCCCTCCGCCGTGTCTTCAACCGTCAGGTCGGGGACGATGCCCTTGGCCTGGATCGACCGGCCGCTCGGCGTGTAGTAACGCGCCGTCGTCAGCTTGATGGCGGCCGGATTGTCGCGGTCCATGCGCAGCGGGATGATGGTCTGCACCGATCCCTTGCCGAAGCTCTGGGTGCCGATCACCGTTGCCCGCTTGTGGTCCTGGAGCGCGCCGGCGACGATCTCGGACGCGGAAGCCGACGCGCCATTGATCAGCACCGTCATGGGCACGCTCTTGATCTGCGGCGGCAGCTTCGCCAGCATGTCTTCGCCGCGGCCGCGCAGGTAGTCCTCCGGCGAAGCCAGGAACTTGCGCCGGTTCTCGTCGGTGCGGCCGTCGGTCGAGACCACGAGGGTCTTGGGCGGCAGGAACGCGGCCGACACGCCGATGGCGGTGTGCAGCAGGCCGCCCGGGTCGTTGCGCAGGTCGAGCACCAGTCCCTTGAGCGGCCCCTGCTTGTAGAGCTCGTTGATGGCCTTCACCATGTCGTCGACCGTGCGCTCCTGGAACTGCGACACGCGCACGAAGCCGTAGCCGGGCTCGATCATCTTCGCCTTCACCGACTGGACGCGGATGACGTCGCGGATCAGCTTGAACTCGAGCGGCTTGTCCTCGTTCTTGCGGGCGATCGTCAGCACGATCGGCGTGCGCGGCTTGCCGCGCATGAGCTTGACGGCCTCCGGCAGCGTCATGCCGCGGGTCACCTTGTCGTCGATCTTCACGATCAGGTCGCCGGCCTTGATGCCCGCGCGCGACGCCGGCGTGTCGTCGATCGGCGAGATGACCTTGATGATGCCGTCCTCTGCGCCGACTTCGATGCCGAGGCCGCCGAACTCGCCTTGCGTGCTGCTCTGCATGTCCTTGAACGCGTCGGCGTCCAGGTAGGCGGAGTGCGGATCCAGGCCGGAAAGCATGCCGGAGATGGCTTCCTGCATGAGTTTCTTGTCGTCGACCGGCTCGACGTAGTTGGCCTTGACCGCGCCGAAGACGTCGGTGAACGCGCGGATCTCTTCCAGCGGAATGGGACCGCGGGAGTCGCGGAAGGCGTACGCGGAAATTCCGAGGGACACGAGGACGCCGGCAACCGCCCCAACGCCGATCAACGCAACAGTGCGAGCCTTACCTGCCATGCCACCCCCGGGAAACCGGAAAAAGGGAACCCCACCGAACCACGCTAGCGCGCGGCCACCCAATTGAGCGGATCAAAAGGGCGCCCTTGAAAACGGAGTTCAAAGTATAGGCCCGTCTGTTCGATGCCACCCGTATTGCCGACCGCAGCCACAACGTCTCCGACAGCAACCCGGTCGCCAACGTTCCGTAACAGGCTCTCGTTGTTCCCGTAGACGGAGAGGAAACCCTCTCCGTGGTCGATCACCATCAGGTTCCCGAAGCCCCGCAGCCAGTCGGCGAAGACAACCTGTCCGAGCGCCACTGCCCGCACCCCGGTGCCGGCCGGGGCACGGATGAATATCCCCTTCCACGTCGGGGCCGTGCCCGCGCCTTCCACCTTGCGGGGGGCGCCGAAGCGTCCGGTGATCTCGCCCGCGACGGGCATCGGCAGGCGCCCGCGCATCTGGGCGAACTGGCTGCCCTGGGGCGGCTCCGTATCCGGGCGGGCCGGCGGCATCCGGACCGGCGGCGGGGAGGGGGCGGGGCCGGGAGCGCGACTCGCCTTGGGTGCGCTTTCCCTGGCCTTGCGCGCGGCTTCGCGTTCGGCGTCCCGGCGCGCCTGCTCGGCCAACACCCTGGACAACTGGTCGATCAGTGCCGCGAGCCGCTTTTCGTCTCGCTCGAGCTTGTCGATCGACTGCCTTTGGGTGGCGATCTGCTTCGAGAGGCGCTCCATGGCCTGCTTCCTGCGCGCCTTGCTCGGCAACGAGATCGGCCCTGTTCCTGTTCTCATCTTCGGCGATCTTGGCAAGTTCGTCGCGTTTCTGCTTCGATTCTTCTTCCAGCTGCTCCAGTTCGGTCCGGCGCTGCTGGAGCTCGCCGATCCTCGCCGAGGCGGCCCGGCTGAGGTAACCGTAATACTCGGCGTCGCGGGCGAGGTCCGCCGGGTTGTCTCCGGCCAGGAAAGCCTGCAAGGGATCGCGCAGCGTCAGCTGGTAATGCTGGCGAAGGGTCTCGGCCAGCTGGATCTGCTGACGGGACTGGTTGGCGGTGACCGACCGGCTGCGTTGCTGCAGGCTCTCGATCTGCCGCTCCACTTGCGTCCGCTCGTCCCCGAGTTCGCGCAAGCGCCGGTTGGCCTTCGAGATGGCCGCCTCCGACGCGGCGAGCGCATCCGCCGCCTCGGTGCGCGACGCCTCCGACGCCATCAGCTGCCGCTTGAGCCTGCCGAGTTGCTGTTTCAGTTCCTGCTGCTCGCCCTGCAGTTCGCGCTGGCGCTGAGGACTCGCCGGCGGGTCGGCGTTTCGGGGCTTCTGGGCCTTCGAGGGGGGCGCCTTCGGCGCTGTCGCTTCGGCCTTGCGTGGGGGGCCGGCGCCCTTCGCAGGCGCATCGGCGGCTTCGGCAGCCGTCGCCAATGCCACGGCCGAGCAAAGCAACAGCGCGCCGGCGAGGGGGTACAAGAGGTCCCGCGTCAATCCGCGAGTTCAGCGCTTCGCCTTGCCCTGCGCCGCCACTGCGGCCATGGCGCGCTCGATCTCCGCGGCATCGCCGAGGTAGTAGTGCCTGAGCGGGCGCAGATCGGCGTCGAGTTCGTAGACGAGAGGGCGCGCCGTGGGGATGTTGATGCCCACGATGTCATCGTCAGTCACGTTGTCGAGATACTTGATCAGCGCGCGCAGCGAGTTCCCGTGCGCGGCGACCAGCACGCGACGCCCGCGAGTCAGCGCAGGCGCGATCGAGTCCTTCCAGAACGGAACGACCCGCGCCACGGTGTCCTTCAGGCACTCGGTGGCCGGGATCTCTTCGGGCTTCAGGTGCCGGTAGCGGGGGTCGTTGCCGGCCCACCGCGGATCGCCCGGCAGCAGTGGGTCGGGTGCGATCGCGTAGGCGCGGCGCCAGGTCAGCACCTGCTCTTCGCCGAAGCGTGCCGCCGTCTCGGCCTTGTTCAGGCCCTGCAGCGCGCCGTAGTGGCGCTCGTTGAGCCGCCAGGAGTGCACGACGGGCAGCCACATCAGGTCCATCGCGTCGAGAGTGATCCAGAGCGTGCGGATGGCCCGCTTCAGCACGGAGGTGTACGCGATGTCGAAGACATAGCCCTCGCGCCTCAGCAGTTCGCCCGCGGCCTGGGCCTCGCGGCGCCCGTTTTCGGTCAGGTCGACGTCGGTCCAGCCGGTGAACCGGTTGTCGAGATTCCACTGGCTTTCGCCGTGGCGCAGCAGCACGAGCTTGTACATGGGAGCGGCGGGAGCGCGGGGAGAGGTGAAGGCCTATTCTATAATTCGCGTCTTTCTCTCAGCGACCTCCCGTGCAGTTTCTCATCGACAACATCTTTCTCATCGCAATCGCGTTCATCAGCGGTGGCATGCTCGTGTGGCCGTTCGTGCGCAGCCGCGCGTCGGGTCCGGCGCTCTCGACGCTGCAGGCCACGCAGCTGATCAACGGCCGCAACGCCGTGGTCATCGATGTCCGGACGCCCGAGGAGTTCGCAACGGGTTCGCTGCCCGGCGCACGCAACATTCCGGTCGACAAGTTCGACCAGAAGATGCGTGACATCAAGAAGGACAAGCCCCTGATCGTCGTCTGCGCCACCAGCAGCCGCGCCGGCAGGGCGGCAGCCCAGTTGCGCGCGAGCGGCTACGGGGAGGTCTACGTGCTCGCCGGCGGCGTGGCCGCCTGGCGCGAGGCAGGCCTCCCGATCCGGAGTTGACAGGAGTTTTCATGGGTGCACGAGTGGTGATGTACAGCACGGCGGTCTGCCCGTACTGCCAGCGCGCGGAGGCGCTGCTGAAGGCGCGAGGCGTGACCGAGATCGAGAAGGTCCGCGTCGACCTGGAGCCCGCACGGCGGGACGAGATGGTCGCGCGCACCGGTCGACGGACCGTTCCGCAGGTCTTCATCGGAGACACCCACGTCGGCGGCTTCGACGACTTGTCCGCGCTGGACCGCGACGGCAAGCTCGTGCCGCTGCTCGCGAACTGATACCAGCCCGATCAGCTCGCTTCCAACCATTTCAAACCGGACTCGCGGCTGACGTCGCGCGTCGCAACGCAAGGAAGAACAATGACGGACACGACTCCCGCCGCCGGCAACGCCCCGGTGTTCCAGCTACAACGCGTCTACCTGAAGGACGCGTCGCTCGAGATGCCGAATGCGCCCCGGATCTTCCTGGAAGCGGAGACGCCGGCGGTCGACGTGCAACTCGAGGTCAGCGACTCGACGGTGGTCGAGAACGTGCACGAGGTCGTGGTCCGGGTCACGGCCACGGCCAAGACAAAGGACAAGGTCCTGTTCCTGGTGGAAGGCAAGCAGGGCGGCATCTTCGAAATGCGCAACATCCCGGCCGAGCAGATGGGCCCGATCCTCGGCGTCGTATGCCCGAGCATCATCTACCCGTACCTGCGCTCGAACATCGCCGACCTGATCACGCGGACCGGCCTGCCGCCGGTGCACCTGGCCGAGGTGAACTTCGAGGCGTTCTACAACCAGAAGCTGGCTGCCATGGCGCAGCAGGCTGCCGGAGCCGGCGGCAACGGCGCCGCCGCGAACGCCTGATCCATCCGCCGAGATGAACCTCGCGGTGCTCGGCGCAGGTGCGTGGGGCACCGCGGTTGCCTGCGCGGCTGCCGCGCGACACGCGGTTCTTCTCTACGCGAGGGACGACGCGCAGCGCGCCGCGATGCACGCTGACCGCGAGAACCGGCGCTACCTTCCCGGCGTTTCGCTGCCGGACCAGGTCGGACTGACTTCCTCGTTCGGCGCGGCCCTGCGCCATGCGCGCGACGGCCTGGTGATCATTGCCACCCCGACCGACGCGCTGCGCGGAATCCTGCATGCCTTCCGAGCGGAAGGACGCCTGCCTCCGGTGGTCTGGCTCTGCAAGGGATTCGAGAAGGCCAGTGGCCGGCTCGCGCACGAGATCGTGCGCGAGGAGATCGGGGAGCACGAAGGCGCCGGCCCATTGTCCGGACCGAGCTTCGCGCAGGAAGTCGCACGCGGCCTCCCGACGGCACTCGTCGTGGCCGGCCCGGCGGGATTCTGCAGCCTGGTCACCGACGCGCTGCACGGCGGCGCGCTGCGGATCTATTCGACCGATGACGTCGTGGGTGTGGAAGTCGGCGGCGCCGTGAAGAACGTCCTCGCGATCGCGACCGGCATCTGCGACGCGCTGGAACTCGGACTGAACGCCAGGGCCGCGTTGATCACGCGGGGCCTCGCGGAGATGACTCGTCTCGGTTGCGCTCTCGGCGGCCGGCCCGACACCTTCATGGGGCTGACCGGCGTCGGCGACCTGATCCTGACCGCCACGGGCGACCTGTCGCGCAACCGACGCGTCGGACTCGAACTCGGCAGGGGCGCCACGAAGGACGAGGCGGTCGGCAGGCTGGGCCACGTCGCCGAGGGCGTGCATTCGGCGCACGCCGTGCGCGGACGCGCGCGGGAGGCCGGGGTCGAGATGCCGATCACCGAAGCCGTGTGCGCGGTGCTCGACGGCGTCCTGTCGCCGCCGCAGGCGCTCGATCGCCTGCTCGCGCGCGAGCCGAAGCGTGAAACGGCGCAACGATGACCTTGAAGTCAGTGTGCGTGTTCTGCGGCTCGCAGGCTGGCCAGATGCCCGAGTACGAGCAGGCCGCGCGCGAGCTCGCGCGGGTGCTGGCCACTCACGACGTGGGCCTTGTGTACGGCGGCGGCCACGTCGGCCTGATGGGCGCCCTCGCTGACGCGATGCTCGCCCGCGGCGGGCGTGTCACGGGAGTCATCCCCCACCACCTGATGCGGCCCGAGGTCGCTCACCAGGACCTTACCGAACTGGTCGTCGTCGACTCGATGCACGAGCGCAAGCGCGTGATGGCCGACCGCAGCGACGCCTTCATCGTCCTGCCCGGCGGCTACGGCACGCTCGAGGAGATGTTCGAGATGGTGACCTGGCTGCAATTGCGGCTGCAGGCCAAGCCCGTCGGCGTCGTCAACGTCGAGGGCTACTTCGATTCGCTGCTGCGTTTCCTCGAACACTGCGCGACCCAGGGGTTCATCCGCCGTGCCGACTGGGACCTCCTGATCGTCGAACACTCGCCGGCCCTGCTGTTCGAGCGGCTTCAGTCGCATGGCGCGGCGATCGCGAAGACGCACCCGGCGCAGGCGGACACCGGCCGCGCCTAGCTGCGCGGCCCGTCAAGGCCCGGCGCATGTGCAATCCAGGCGTTAAGAGGCCCTAGCAGCCCCCGGAATAGCCCAGCTGGCGCCACGCCTCGTAGACCACGACCGCAACGGCGTTCGACAGGTTGAGGCTGCGATTGCCCGGACGCATCGGCAGCCGCAAGAGGCGATCCGGCAGGAAGTGCTGCCGGAGTGCCGGATCGAGCCCGCGCGTCTCGCAGCCGAACACGAACCAGTCACCCGCCGCATAGGCGACGTCGCCGGCCCGCCTCGCGCCGTGGGTGGAGAAGGCGAACAGCCGGTCGGCCGGCGGCTGCTCCGCGCGGAGCAGGCTCGCGAAGTCCTTGTGCAGTTTCACGCTCGCGAACTCGTGGTAGTCGAGCCCCGCGCGGCGCAACTGCTTGTCCGACATGTCGAACCCGAGCGGCTCGACGAGATGCAGCTGCGCGCCGGTATTGGCCGCGAGCCGGATCACGTTGCCGGTGTTGGGCGGGATCTCGGGCTCGACGAGAACGATGTTGAACATGGGTCAGGGAGTGCGCGCGACGACGAGCGCGTGGACGTGCGCCGCACCGGCGGACACGAGCAGTCGCGCTATCTCGTCCATCGTACTGCCGCTCGTCATCACGTCGTCGACGACCAGCACGTCGCAGCCGCGGACGTCGCCGGCCATCTCGAAGGCTCCGCGGATGTTCCGGCGGCGCTCGTCGAGCGCAAGGGTCTGTTGAGGCGGGCAGTGCCGGATGCGCCGGACGACATCCGATCCCAGGCGTGCGCCGCTGGCCCGGCAGAAGGCCCGCGCGATCTGCAGCGACTGGTTGAAGCCGCGCTCCGACAGGCGCTCGAATGCGAGCGGCACCGCAACGGCGAGGGCTTCCGCGGTGACGGCAACGCGTTGCGCCATGAGGCCGCCGAAGGCGTAGGCGAGTTCGAACCGCGCCCCGAACTTCAGCGCCATCACCATGGAGTCCACGGGTGGCGCGTAGTCGGCGAGCGCGGTCGCGCGGTGGAAGCTGGGCGGGGACGCGAGGCAGCGCCCGCAGACGAGGTCGCCTCCGTGCAACCGGATCGCGCACACGCCGCACCGGCGCTGCCCGGCCGGGAAGAAGTCCGCTTCGCAGTCGGCGCAGATCGGCCCGGGCGCGAGCGAGCACGCGGCGCAGGCCGGCCTGAAGAGCCGGTTGAAGAGTGGCATGCGGCACACGCACCAGCGGCGGGAGGTGACGCGACGATAGCCGGCCGATGCCTATACTGGCCGGCCCATGGCGCCCGGCCCCGTCACTTCCGCATTGACCCCGACACCGACGGATCTGCCGCGCATGCCGGCGCGAGTTTCGACCGTCCGCCGGCAATTCGATCTTCGTGCGCGTCGGTTCCGTGAGCACGATGTGCTGCCGCGCGAGATCGGCCGGCGCCTGGTCGACCGGCTGCAGTACATACGGCTGTCGCCACGGCGCGCGCTGGACGTCGGCTGCGGTGCCGGCGGCGCCATGGGGCCCCTTTCCGCGCGCTACCCGTCGGCGCAGGTCGTGGGGCTTGACCTGTCGGAAGGGATGCTGCGGCAGCGCGACGGCGGGGTGCGCAGTCGATTGCCGCGCTGGCTGGGCGGGCAGTCTGCGCTTCTCGTCGCTGCCGACGCGGGGCGCCTGCCGACGGCCGACGAGTCGGTCGACCTGGTCTTCTCCAACCTGATGCTGCACTGGCACCCGGAACCGCACACGCTGTTTCCGGAGTGGAGGCGGGTGCTGAGCGGTCGACGGACTGCTGCTCTTCTCGTGCTTCGGGCCCGACACGCTGAAGGAACTCCGGGCGGCCTGCCGCAGCGCGCTGCCCGGCGTCCGGCCGATGCCCTTCATCGACATGCACGACTTCGGCGACATGATGGTGGCAAGCGGACTGGCCAACCCGGTGATGGACGCCGAAGTGCTGACGCTCACGTACCGCTCCGCCCGCGATCTGCTGGCCGAAGTGCGGGCGCTGGGAGGCAATCCGAGGGATGACCGCCCCGCCGGCCTGCCGTCGGGGCGACAGGCGAGGAGCCTGCTCGACGCGCTGAATGTCCAGTCCGGGGAAGATGGCCGAATTCAGCTAACGTTCGAAGTCGCCTACGGCCATGCGTGGAAGCTGGCGCCGCGGTCGGCTACGACGGCGGTCACCGTGGAAGCGCTGCGGGCGGACCTGGCGCGGCGCAGGCAGTCGCCTGCCTGAGCGCGCGATGCCAACAATGACTACTGGACGGAGGTGGCAATGAGCCTGATTTCTTTCTTCAAGGATGCTGGCGAGAAACTGTTCGGCAAGAAGGTGCAGGAGGTGCAAGCGGCTCCCGCGAAGGCGGATCCCGCCGTGCTGGCCGAGGCGAACCGCGAGGCAGGCGGCGCGATCGAGAAGTACATCAACACGCTCGGGCTTACTGTGACCGCGCTCACCGTCACCTTCGACGGCGCCACCGGCATCGCCAAGGTCTACGGGGTGGCGAAAGACCAGGAAACGAAGGAGAAGGTGATCCTCGCCGCGGGCAACGTGCACAGCGTGGCCGGCGTCGAGGACAACATGACGGTCGACCTCTCCCAGCCGGCGTCGAAGTTCTACACGGTGGTCAAGGGCGACACGCTGTCGAAGATCGCGAAGGAGTTCTACGGCAACGCCAATGAATATCCGCGCATCTTCGAGGCGAACAAGCCGATGCTGACCCACCCGGACAAGATCTATCCGGGCCAGAACCTTCGCATTCCGCCGAAGGCCTAGGCGGACCAACTTCATCGACGTCGCGCCTGGCGTTACGCGGGCAAAAGGCCCGCTCGCGTTGAGCGCTTTGCCTCGCCCCCGGCGTTTCGACGCCGGGGGGCGTCCTGCGCACCGCCTGACGATCCCAAGGGCCCGTTCGGGTCCCACGTGGGCGGGGTGGTCGCCCCAAAAACCGCACCGTCCGGAATGACCCCGTGGCTATAATGCGCCCCGCTTGCGCTGGGTCAACGCATGTTCAGACCGGCGAACGCCGGCGGATGGCCGGTTGAGGATCGCAGGAGCCGGGATGACGTGGTTGATCAAGCGAAACTGTTCGGCCAGTCCAACGCAGCTGGCGGCCGTATTCGGATCGCTGGTTGCCGTCTCATTCGTCTTCGGCGTGGTGTTCGCCGCGCTGGGGCTCTGGATGGTTCTTCCGTTCGTCGGCCTCGAACTCGTGGCCGTTGCGGTGGCCTTCCTTTGCCATGGACGGCACGCCGCCGACGTCGAGCGGATCGAACTGGCTGACGACAAGCTCACGGTGGAGCGTGTTGAGGCGGATCGACGCCGTCGATGGGAGTTCGACCGGCGGCGGGTGCGGGTCGAGGTGGAAGAGCGAGGCAAGGGTTGGGGCGCCAGCGTGCGGGTTCGGCTGGCGTCGCGTGGCGAGCAGGTCGAGATCGGCAGCCACCTGATGGACGAGAAGCGCGCGGCGCTGGCGCGCGAGCTGCGGACGGCATTGCAGGGCGCGCAGGCCTGACCGGCACCAGGGTCGGTCGTGGCGGGAAACGTAGGGCACGGGGAAGCCAGGGGACGAAACACGCAATGAAGACATCCATGTTCAACAAGTTCGCGTTCGCGGCGCTCGCATCCGCGGCTTCCGGTCTGGCCCATGCGGCGACACCGACCGCCTACACGCCGACGTCCCGCTTCAACCTGCAGACCCCGGTCACCGAAATCGCCCGGCAGATCTACAACCTGCACGACATGATGATGATCATCTGCGCGCTGATCTTCGTCGCGGTGTTCAGCGTGATGTTCTATTCGATCTGGAAGCACCGGAAGTCGAAGGGCGCGGTGGCCGCCAACTTTCACGAAAGCACCACGGTCGAGATCATCTGGACCGTCATCCCGTTCATCATCGTCATCATCATGGCGCTGCCCGCGACCAGGACCGTGGTGGCCATGAAGGACACGAGCAACTCGGACCTCACGGTCAAGGTCACCGGCTACCAGTGGAAGTGGGGCTACGACTACATCCGCGGCGAGGGCGAGGGCATCTCCTTCCTGTCGCAGCTCGCCACGCCCCGCGGCCAGATCGAAGGCGCCGACGCCAAGGGCCCCACCTACCTGCTGGACGTCACCGAGCCGCTGGTCGTCCCGGTCGACAAGAAGATCCGCATCATCACCACCGCCAACGACGTGATCCACGCGTGGTGGATCCCGGCCTTCGGCGTGAAGCAGGATGCGATCCCCGGCTTCGCGCGCGACACCTGGTTCCGCGCGGAAAAGACCGGCACGTACTACGGGCAGTGCGCCGAACTGTGCGGCAAGGACCACGCGTTCATGCCGATAGCCGTCAAGGTGGTCACCGCCCAGGAGTACACGGCGTGGGTCGACGGCCGCAAGAAGCAGATGGCCGCCCTCGGCGATGATCCCAACAAGCAGTGGACGACGGCCGAGCTGGTCGCGCGCGGCGAGAAGGTCTACCAGGCCAACTGCCAGGCGTGTCACCAGGCGAACGGACTCGGCGTCGCCGGCGCCTTCCCGGCGCTGGCCGGCAGCAAGGTCGTCGAGACCAAGCCCGACCAGATCGCGATCCTTCTGAAGGGCAAGAACGCGATGCCTTCGTGGAAGGCGCTCTCCGATGTCGAGCTCGCTGCGGTGGCGACCTACACGAAGAATGCGTTCGGCAACAAGTCGGGCGAGGTTCAGCCGGCCGAGTTCAAGGCGGCGCGCAAGTAAAGCGACGCAGCGAAGACCAATACAGTTCCAGGAGCACCGATGAGCGCCGTCATCCCGAATCCCGCTGCAGGCCACGCCGGCCACCACGACCATGCGCACGACCACCCCCACGGGTGGCGTCGGTGGCTCTTCGCGACCAACCACAAGGACATCGGCACGATGTACCTGTGGTTCAGCATGACGATGTTCTTCATCGGCGGCATCCTGGCGCTGGGCATCCGCGCGGAGCTGTTCCAGCCGGGGCTGCAGTTCTGGAAGCCGGAGTTCTTCAACCAGCTCACGACGATGCACGGCGTGATCATGGTGTTCGGCGCGATCATGCCGGCGTTCGTCGGGTTCGCGAACTGGATGATCCCGCTGCAGATCGGCGCGCCCGACATGGCGTTCGCGCGGATGAACAACTTCAGCTTCTGGCTGCTGCCGCCCGCCGCGCTGCTGATCGTCGTGTCGTTCTTCGTGCCGGGCGGTGCCACCGCCGCGGGGTGGACGCTCTACGCGCCGCTGACTGTGCAGATGGGCCCGGGCATGGACCTCGCGATCTTCGCGCTGCACATCATGGGCGCCAGCTCGATCATGGGTTCGATCAACATCATCACCACGGTGCTCAACATGCGCGCGCCGGGCATGACGCTGATGAAGATGCCGATGTTCGTGTGGACCTGGCTGATCACCGCCTACCTGCTGATCGCCGTGATGCCGGTGCTCGCGGGCGCCATCACGATGACGCTGACCGACCGCCACTTCGGCACGAGCTTCTTCAACGCGGCCGGCGGCGGCGACCCGGTGATGTACCAGCACGTGTTCTGGTTCTTCGGGCATCCCGAGGTCTACATCATGATCCTGCCGGCGTTCGGCATCGTTTCGCAGATCATCCCGGTGTTCGCGCGCAAGCCGCTGTTCGGCTATGCATCGATGGTCTACGCGACGGCCTCGATCGCCATCCTGTCGTTCATCGTCTGGGCGCACCACATGTTCACGACCGGAATGCCGGTCACCGGGCAGCTCTTCTTCATGTACGCCACGATGCTGATCGCGATCCCGACAGGCGTGAAGGTCTTCAACTGGATCGCCACGATGTTCAGGGGTTCGATGACCTTCGAGACCCCGATGCTGTTCGCCGTGGGCTTCATCTTCGTGTTCACGATCGGCGGCTTCACGGGCCTGATCCTCGCGATGGCGCCGATCGACATCCAGCTGCAGGACACGTACTACGTCGTCGCGCACTTCCACTACGTGCTCGTGGCCGGTTCGCTCTTCGCGCTGTTCGCCGGCACGTACTACTGGCTCCCGAAGTGGACAGGCCACATGTACAACGAGTCGCTCGGCAAGCTGCACTTCTGGGCGTCCGTGATCTTCTTCAACATCGCCTTCTTCCCGCAGCACTTCCTGGGGCTGGCCGGAATGCCGCGCCGGTACGCGGACTACCCGATGCAGTTCGCCGACTGGAACATGGTGTCGACGATCGGCGCGTTCGGTTTCGGCCTGTCGCAGCTGCTCTTCGTGATCGTCGTGATCAAGGCGATCAAGGGCGGACCGAAGGCGGCGGACAATCCGTGGGAAGCCGCCGACGGCGGGCTCGAGTGGACCGTGCCGTCACCGGCGCCGTTCCACACGTTCGAGACGCCTCCGACTGTCAAGTGAACTCGGGGATGCCGGCCGCTGGCGCGTCCGGCCACTTTGACATGAAAGACGGCCGAAACCAGGCAAACATGCGCACTGCGTTGATCCTGTTCTCGATCGCGCTGGCGTTCTTCGTCGGAGTGATGGCGAAGTACTGGCTGATCCGCACCTAGATGACGAACCGCCCGGAGACCGAGCTGGACAACCGCACCATCCTGCGCAAGCTGGTGGTGGTCGCGGTGCTCATGTTCGGCTTCGGCTGGGCGCTCGTGCCGCTGTACCGGAAGATCTGCGAGGTCACCGGCATCAACGTGGTGACGACGCGCGACGCGGACGCGGAGCGGGCGGCCCGAAACACGCAGGTCGACACCACCCGCAAGGTGATCGTCGAGTTCGACGCCAACTCGCAGGGACCGTGGCGCTTCCGTCCGCACGTGAACCACGTCGAGGTGCATCCCGGCGAGCTCGTGCACGTGGACTACGACCTGGTGAACCTCGAGTCGCGCACGATGGTGGGGCAGGCGATTCCCAGCTACGCGCCGATGCAGTCGGCGTCGCACTTCCAGAAGCTGGAGTGCTTCTGCTTCAAGCAGCAGACGCTGGCCGCCAACGAGACGCGCAGGTTCCCGGTCGTGTTCTTCGTGGATCCGGCGCTTCCCGCGGACGTGAAGACGATCACGCTCTCGTACACGTTCTTCGAGGTGGCGGGCGCGGTGAAGGACCAGGCGGCGGTGACGGCCGCGCCGCGCAGCTGACGGCGTGGTCGATGGAATGAAGGATGAAGGCGAACGCGGGAACGAAGCGACGCGCGAAGCGGGTTTCCTCGAAACCGTACGCGCGGTGCTGTGGTCGTTCTTCGGCGTTCGGAGGAAGTCGGATTACGAAAAGGACGCAGCTCGGCTGAATCCGGTGCATGTGATCATCGCGGGCATCGTCGCAGCGGCGCTGTTCGTGTTCACGCTGATCATGATCGTTCGCGCCGTGACGAGTTGAACGCAGGGACGCAAGGAGAGGGGAGCAGCAATGGCTGATACACACGCGGGTGCCTCGTCGCACTACTTCATCCCGGCGCCGTCGCGGTGGCCGATGGTCGGGAGCATCGCCATGGTCTTCACCATGTTCGGTGCCGCGATGGTCGTGAACCGGAACCCGATCGGTTGGATCGGCCTGGCCATCGGCCTCGCCACGCTGATCTACATGATGTTCGGCTGGTTCGGCACGGTGTCCGCGGAGTCCGAGCACGGCAACTACAACCGGCACGTCGACGTCTCGTTCCGCTGGGGGATGAGCTGGTTCATCTTCTCGGAAGTGATGTTCTTCGCGTCGTTCTTCGGCGCCCTGTTCTACACGCGCGTGATCACGGCGCCGATGCTCGGCGACTTCGACCACAAGCTGCTCTGGCCGGATTTCGCCGCCGGCTGGCCGCATTCCGGCCCCGCCGGCGTCATCGACGCGTTCACCACGATCGGGCCGTTCTGGCTGCCGACGATCAACACCGCGCTCCTGCTGACCTCGGGCGTCACCCTGACGATCGCGCATCACGCGCTGCGCGCAGACCACCGCAGCAAGGCCGCGCTGTGGCTGGCGATCACCGTGCTGCTGGGCGTGACCTTCCTTGGCGTGCAGATGTACGAGTACTCGCATGCCTACAGCGAGCTGAACCTGAGGCTGAGCTCGGGAATCTTCGGCTCGACCTTCTTCATGCTGACCGGCTTCCACGGCTTCCACGTGTTCGTCGGCGCGATCATGCTGACGGTCGTGCTGTTTCGGCTCCTGAAGGGCCACTTCAAGCCGAACCACCACTTCGCCTTCGAAGCGGCCGCCTGGTACTGGCACTTCGTCGACGTCGTCTGGATCGGCCTCTACATCGTCGTGTACTGGCTGTAAGGGCCGCTGCCGGTTCGAATCAAAAGCGGCGCCTCGGCGCCGCTTTTGCTTGGTGACCGGCGTTACGAGGGCCCGATCAGTAGGAACGCGGCTGGATCCAGCCCATCCAATGGCTGAACAGGATGAACAGGAAGAGCGCGACCGATATGCCGACGCGGACCGTCAGCGCATTGACGGTGCGGTTCGTCGTGCCCTTGTCGCGGACCAGGTAGACGAGTGCCGAGCCAAGCGACAGAAGGATGCCGGCGAGGGCGAACAGGATAATGATGCGCATGGACCTGGTCTCGAGGGATGTTCGATTATCCCACCCGGTGCGATGCTGACCCCGCGGGTCGTCGTCGCGCTGCTGGCGGGCATTGCAGGCGTCGTGCTCACGATGTCGCTCGGCAATTGGCAGACCCGGCGAGGAGACGAGAAGGCGGCGCGGCAGGCGCAGTGGGACGAGGCACTCGCCCGCGCCCCCACGCGGATCGCGGGCCTCGATGACGCCTCGGGCGTCGCCCGCAACCTGCCGCAGCGCGTGGAGATGAACGGAACGTTCGTGACCGAAGCGACGGTCTACATCGACAACCGGCTCGTGGACGGCGTTGCGGGATTCCAGGTGGTGACGCCGGTGGCCGTCGGCGAAGGCATGCCATGGATTCTCGTGAATCGCGGGTGGGCGGCGCGCAGCATGGCGGATCGCACCCGGCTGCCCGCCGCACCGATCGCGAACGCTCCGCTGCGGGTCGAGGGCGTCGCCGTCCCGCACGTTCCGCGCACGCTCGAAATCGGCGATAGCGGCGGCCCGCTCGGCGGCATCTGGCAGAACCTCGACTTCGAGGCGTATGAGCGGGCCAGCGGCCGAAGGGTCGCGCGCTTCGTCGTGCAGCAGACGAACGACACGGGCGATGGCCTGCGCCGCGCCTGGGCGCGACCGGATGCCGGAGTGGACAGGCACCGCGGCTACGCCTTCCAGTGGTACTCGCTCGCGGCGCTGATCATCGTGCTCACGCTGTACTTCGGCGGCAAGGCCCTGAGGCGGACATGAACGGCGCCACGACGAAGCCGGTGAGCCACTGGCGGCGCAATCGCGCGCTGTACCTCCTGATCGCCGTCACGCTTGCACCGATCCTCGCTTCGTACTTCGCCTACTACGTGATGCCGCCGTCCGGCCGCGTCAACTACGGGACGCTGGTCGAGCCGCAGCGGCCGGTGCCATCGATCCCTGCGACCGCCCTCGACGGCACGGCCTTCGACCTCCATTCGCTGAAGGACAAGTGGGTGTTCGTCATGGTCGACGGCGGTGCCTGCGACGAATACTGCCAGTCGAAGCTCTTCCACATGCGGCAGCAGCGCACCATGACGGGCAAGGAGCGCGACGAGATCGAGCGACTCTGGCTCATCACCGATCGCGAGCCGCTGTCGAACATGCTGATCCGCGAATACGAGGGCACGCACTTCGTGCGGGTCGACGAGCGCGACCTCCGCGCGTTCCTGGCCCTGCCCGATGCGCCGGACGCGAACCTGCGCGACCACATCTGGGTGATCGACCCGCTCGGCAACCTGATGCTGCGCTGGCCCCGAAATCCCGATCCGAAGGGCGCGAAAGGCGACATCGCGCGCCTGATGAAGGCCGCCTCGCTGTGGACCCGCGTCGAACGCGGCAAGGACTGACGTGACCCTCGAGGCCTTGCTGCTGCTTGCGCTCAAGGGCGCGCTCGTCGCCGCGGTCCCCCTCGCGTACGTGCGTTATTCGCGCGACCCTCACAAATTCCGCAAGCTCGCGTGGGTCACCGCCTTCCTCACGCTCGATCTGATCATGTTCGGCAGCTTCACGCGGCTGACCGACTCCGGGCTCGGCTGCCCCGACTGGCCGGGCTGCTACGGGCACTCGAACCCGCTGTCTGCCGATGAGCCGATTCGCGCGGCCGAGACCGCGCTGCCGAGCGGACCGGTCACGATGACGAAGGCGTGGATCGAGATGGTCCACCGCTACTTCGCGATGGGCGTCGGCCTGCTGATCATCATCCTGGCGGTTCAGTCGTGGACCCGCTGGCGACGGGAGGGCGGGCGGTCGCCGTGGCTGGCGACCGGCGCGCTCGCCTGGGTGGTCGGGCAGGGCGCCTTCGGGGCGCTCACGGTCACGATGAAACTGCAACCGATCATCGTCACGATCCACCTGCTGGGCGGAGTCGGCCTGCTGGCGCTCCTCGTTTGGCTGGCGCTGCGCGAGGGTGAAGTCGTGCACGTGCGGGCCCCGGAGTCCGCGGCACGGCTGGCGGTGCTCGCGCTGGCGGTCGTGGTGCTGCAGGTCGCGCTCGGCGGCTGGGTCAGCACCAACTACGCGGTCATGGCCTGCCCGGACTTTCCGTTGTGCCAGGGGCAATTGGCACCGACCATGGACTTCGCGCACGCGTTCACGCTCTGGCGCCCGCTCGGCATGACCGGCGACGGAGAAGCCATTCCCTTCCAGTCGCTGGTCGCGATCCACTGGACGCATCGGGTGTTCGCGGTCGTCGTGGTGCTCGTGCTCGGCGCGCTGCTGTGGCAGGTCTGGAGCGCGCCGGGCCTGAAGGGACTGGCGCGGGCCGTGCTCGTGCTCCTTCTGCTGCAGTTCGCCACCGGAATGTCGAACGTGGTGCTGCAGTGGCCCCTGCTGCTGGCCGTGGCGCACAGCGGCGGTGCCGCCCTGCTGGTGGCCTTGCTGGTCGTGGTCACGTACCGGCTTCGCTCGGGCCGGTAAAATCACGCGTTTCCCCGCGGTCCATTCCCATCGTCACGCCATGCGCGAGCTGTCCGCCGCCGAACGAACGCTGAATCACCTGGCGTCCCAGTACTGGGCGCTGACGAAGCCGCGCGTGACCCAGCTCGCGCTGTTCTGCACGGTGATCGGCATGTTCCTGTCGACGCGCGAGCTGCCGCCGCTGGGCCGGGTGGCGGTCGCGACGCTGGGCGTGTGGCTGCTGGCCGGCGCCGCGTTCGCGGTCAACTCGCTGATCGAGCAGCACATCGACGCGAAGATGGCGCGAACGCGGATGCGCCCCATGCCGCGCGGCGAACTCTCGGCGCTCCAGGCACTCCTCTTCTCCGGACTGATCGGCGGCATCGGCATGTGGGTGCTGTATGCGTTCGTGAATCCGCTGACGATGTGGCTGACGTTCGCGACCTTCGTCGGCTACGCGGTCGTCTACACGGTGCTGCTGAAGCCGTACACGCCGCAGAACATCGTGATCGGCGGGATGAGCGGGGCGATGCCACCGGTGCTCGGCTGGGCCGCGATCACCGGGACCGCGCCGGCCGAAGCGTGGCTGCTCGCGCTGATCATCTTCGTCTGGACGCCGCCGCACTTCTGGGCGCTGGCGCTGTACCGGCTGGACGACTATCGCAAGTCGGGGCTGCCGATGCTGCCCGTGACGCATGGCGAGCGGCTCACCCGATTGCACATCCTGCTCTACACGGTCGTGCTGATCGCGACCACCGCGCTGCCGTTCGTGATCCAGATGTCGGGGTGGATCTACCTCGTGTCAGCCCTCGCGCTCGGCGCCATCTTCCTCTGGTACGCATGGCGCCTGTTCCGTGCCTACAGCGATCGCCTAGCGCGCAGCACCTTCAACTACTCGATCGTGTATCTGGCCGCGCTGTTCGCGGCGCTGCTGGTCGATCATTACGTGACCGGCTGACACCGGGAAAGCGGCCATGCTCGCCCGCCTGATCCTCGTCGCGTTCGCGGTCCTGCTGGTCGGTTGCGAGCCGGGCGCGGAGCGCTTCAACAACGTCGACATCACCGGCGCCAGCTACGCCCGGGACTTCCGCCTGACCGACTTCAACGGCCGGCCGCGGACCCTCGCGGACTTTCGCGGCAAGGTCGTGGTGATGTTCTTCGGCTATACGCAGTGCCCCGACGTCTGTCCGACGACGATGACGGACATGGCCGAAGTGAAACGGCGGCTCGGGCCCGATGGCGCGAAAGTGCAGGTGATCTTCGTGACGCTCGATCCGGATCGCGACACCGCGGAGGTCCTCTCGCAGTACGTGCCGGCCTTCGATCCGACTTTTCTCGGCCTGCGCGGCACAAGGGACGAGACCGCGGCGATCGCCAAGGACTTCAAGGTCTTCTACCAGAAGGTGCCCGGCAAGACCGAGACGTCGTACACGATTGACCACACGGCAGGCAGCTACGTGTTCGATACCGAGGGGCGCGTGCGGTTGTTCCTGCGCCATGCCGGGGCTGTCGATCCGATCGTCGACGACCTCAGGAAGCTGTTGCGCTGATCGCGGGCGCTCGACCGAACGCTCTTGCGCAGGAGCGCGCATCGTTGAGCCGCAGGCCGCGGGCGCGCGCGAGGAAAAAAACGCCCCAGCTTCTGCTGGGGCGTAGTGTCCGCCTCATCGGAGGAGAGGGGGTAGAAGGAGAGGCGGACCTTGATCGAACCGACCGAGAAGGTGAGGCTCGACCTAGGCGTATTCGGCCAGCGAACCACGCATCTTCTGCAATGCTTTGGCTTCGATCTGGCGGATTCGTTCCGCTGACACCCCAAACTCTTCCGCAAGGTCGTGCAAGGTTGCGCTGCCGACCCGGCCGTCGCTGTCCTCGTTCAGCCAGCGCGCTTCGATGATCCGGCGGCTGCGCGGGTCGAGCTGCTCCAGCGCCTCGCGGACCCCTTCGGTCTGCATGACGTCGTACTGGCGACGCTGCAGCACCTGCGTCGGTTCCGAGTCCGCGTCGGCCAGGTAATCGATCGGGGCGAACTCCTCTTCGCCGTCATCGATCCGGCCCTCGAGAGCGACGTCGCCGCCCGAAAGCCGCGTCTCCATCTCCGCCACTTCCTCGGGCTTGACGTTCAGTTCCCGCGCGATGCCTTCGATCTGGTCCGGCGACATCGTGCCGAGCCCCTGTTTCATGCTGCGCAGGTTGAAGAAGAGCTTGCGCTGCGCCTTGGTGGTCGCCACCTTCACCAGCCGCCAGTTCTTCAGGATGTACTCGTGGATCTCGGCCTTGATCCAGTGCAGGGCGAACGAAACCAGCCGCACCCCGCGCTCGGGGTCGAAACGCTTCACCGCCTTCATCAGGCCGATGTTGCCTTCCTGGATCAGGTCGGCGTGGGGCAGGCCATAGCCGAGGTAATTGCGGGCGACGGCAACCACCAGGCGCAGGTGCGACATGACCAGGCGGCCGGCGGCGTCCAGGTCGTCCTTCTCGCGGTAGGTCCGCGCCAGACGCAACTCCTCCTCCGGAGTCAACATCGGCACCCGATTGACGGCCTGGATGTAGGCGTCGATGCTGCCGACGTTGCCCGGGCGCAGCGCCAAGGCGTGCGCGCTGAACGGGACAAGCGCGTTCCGGGAAGAGGTGCTCGCTTTTGCCACTGCTTTTGCCACTCGTTTCGTCTCCATACATAAAAATGTTAGCACTCCAAAGCCCCGAGTGCTAACTGCTTAGAGGAGAAGAAACCCGGGGAGTTCAATCCCGAGTGGGGAGGTCTGGGCATTCGACGGCGAATGGGCTGGGAAGAGTGTGAGCGCAGGCTCACTTTCCCGACGTCGCGATTTCAGCGGCCCGAAATCGCTGCCCGGGCGCCCGCGACTCCGACCGCCCAGCCAAGGATCACCGCCGCTGCAAAGACCGCCAGGAGGTGGATCGGCTCGGGGTCGGGCAGGACGTAGGGCGCCCCGTACAGCGCGGCGAGGTTGCCTAGCGGCGCCCGCAGCGCCGCGTGCGCCGCGAAGACGGCGGCGAGGGCGAGCACGGACGCGAGCGCCAGCGTCAGCGCGGCGCTGTACGCGTAGGGTCGGACGATGAAGCGCGGCGTCGCGCCGACGAGCTTGAGGACGGCGACCTCGTCCGCCCGCGTGCCGGCGTGCAAGCGGACCGTTCCAACGAGGATCAGCGTCACCAGCAGGACCACCAGCCCGCCGAAGACCGCGATGGCCGTGATGCTCAGGCTCCCGAGGGCCTGGACCTTGCGGTACCAGTCGAGGTCGCTTCGCACCGAGTCGACGAGGGGCCAGCCCTTCACGGTCGTCGTCACGGTGTCGAGGGACCGTTCAGAGACAGGCACCTGCATTCGCACGATCAGCACGTCGGGCAGCGGATTCGCGCCGAGCTCGGCCGGGGTCGTGACGAAACCGGATCGCTTGATCAGTTGCGCAAGAGCGGCGTCCTTGGGCTGGAGCGTGACCCCCGCAACTCCTGGAACGGACTCGAGGCGGCCCTTCAGCGCGTCCACGTCGCGGGGCGCGGCGCGGGTCGAGACGAAGACGCTCACCTCGGGCGCAGGCTGGACCTGGGCCAGCGCGGGTCGTGCCGCCCAGAGCACGCTCGCGATGGCCAGCGGCAGTGCAAGGGCGATCGCGGCAAGGGCGACGCCGAGCAGGAAGGCAAGAGGCCGATCGCGCACCATCGCGACCGCCCGGCCCAGTGCGTAGCGTTGCGCTGAAAAGGCGCTCATCGCAGGACCCGCCCGGACTCGATGCGCAGCACGCGGGCGCGGGCAGGCAGCGGAGCTGCTTCACCGTGCGTCGCCATCATCACCGTGACGCCGGCGACGACGAACTGCTCGAGCAACTGCAGCAAGTGCGAAGCGCCTGCTTCATCGAGGTGGGCCGTCGGCTCGTCCGCGAGCACCAGCGCGGGCCGGTTGACGATCGCGCGCGCGAGGGCGACGCGCTGCTGCTCGCCGCCTGACAGGGCGTCGGGCCGCACGCGTCCGACGGCGGGCTCGAGCGCGACGCGGGCCAGTGCGGCCTGCGCCCGTTCGCGCGCGTCCGCGTGCGACAGGCCGGCGGCGAGCGCCGGCAACGCCACGTTGTCGAGCACGCTCCGATCGTTCAGCAGCATCAGGTTCTGCAGCACGACGCCGAGCGAACGACGCAGGAAGGGAAGGGCGCGCCTGGGCATGCGCGCGATGTCCTCGCCAGCCACCATGACCTTTCCGCTCGTCGGAACTTCAAGGCCGCAAACGAGGCGCACGACCGTCGACTTGCCCGCGCCCGACGGGCCTGTGAGCAGCACGAACTCGCCGCGGTCCAGCGTGAAAGTGGCTTCGGTGAGCGCGGCCCGGTCACCGTCGTAGAGCTTGGTGACTCGGTCGAACGAGACGAGCGGAGGAGGATGGGCGGGCGAAGTCGCTGGAGTCATCGGGCGCGCGGCAGCGTCCCGCATTGTACGGACGCCGGAACGCCGGCCCTGCTACGCGAGGCCGACGAGCGCGTCGGCAAAGTCGCGCGCGACGAACGGCTGGAGGTCGTCGATCGCTTCGCCGACGCCGATGAACAGGATCGGCAGGGGCTTGTCGCGCCTCGACTCGACGATGGCCGCCAGCACGCCGCCTTTTGCGGTTCCGTCGAGCTTGGTGACGACGAGCCCGGTCAGGCCGACGGCGTCGTCGAACGCTTTCACCTGCGCCAGCGCGTTCTGGCCGTTCGTTCCGTCGATGATCAGGAGCACCTCGTGCGGTGCGCCCGGCATCGCCTTGTCCTGCGCGCGCTTCACGCGCTTGAGCTCTTCCATGAGGTGCGCCTGCGTCGGCAGACGGCCTGCGGTGTCGGCGATCAGCACGTCGATCCTGCGCGCCTTGGCGGCCGACACTGCGTCGAACACGACGGCGGCCGGGTCGCCTCCGCTCTGGGCGATCACTTCCACGTTGTTGCGCGCGCCCCAGATCGCGAGTTGTTCGCGCGCGGCCGCGCGGAAAGTGTCGCCGGCTGCCAGCAGCACGCTCTTGCCCTGGGCGGCAAACCACTTGGCGAGCTTGCCGATGGAAGTCGTCTTGCCCGCTCCGTTGACCCCGGCGACCATCACGACGAGCGGATGGCCCCTGTCGAAGTCGAAGCGGCCTTCGGCCGGTGCCAGCAGCGCTGCAAGCTCGTCGCGCAACGCGAGCCGCACTTCGTCCTGCGTCTTCAGGCCGGAAAGCTTGATCCGCTGTCGCAGCGACCCGATGAGGCGGGCTGAAGTCGTGACGCCGACGTCGGCGCCGATCAGCGCCATCTCGAGTTCCTCGAGGAAGTTCTCGTCGACGACGCCGCCCGAAAACAGTCCGACGATGTTGACGCGGGTCTTGGTGAGGCCGTCCTTGAGACGGGACAGCCACCCACCTTTGGCGCCGGAAGCGGGGCTTATCATCGAACGATGCGGGGGAAGCGAGAGGGAAAACCGGGGGAACCGGGCGGGCCGCGGCGCGAAACACGAGTGACGCGACCGAGCGAAGCCAGTGTATCAAAGGGCACTTCGCGTCCCGGCGGGCGGTTCGCCAGCGCTCCGGCGAGCGTCCGGATCATCGGCGGGCAGTGGAAGCGGACCCCGCTGGCCGTCGTCGATGCGCCCGGCCTGCGCCCCTCTCCCGACCGCGTGCGCGAGACGGTCTTCAACTGGCTCGCGCACTTCATGCCCGACCTTTCGTCCGTTTCCGGGCTGGACCTGTTCGCCGGAACCGGCGTCCTCGGGTTCGAACTGGCCTCCCGCGGCGCGGCGCGCGTCACGCTGGTCGAACGCAACGCCACGCTCGAGGCCCAGTTGCAGCGCCTGAAGCGCAAGCTCGGCGCGGACACGGTGACGATAGTCCGGGGCGATGCGCTCGCGTTCGCAAGCGACGCGCGGGAGCAGTCCTTCGATGTCGTCTTCCTCGACCCCCCGTTCGATTCGGATCTGCTCGAGCCGGCCCTGCGGGCAGCCGCGCGGCTGGTCTCCCCCGAAGGCCTGGTCTACGCGGAGAGCGGGGCGCCGCTGGAGGAGGAGGCCGCCGCCGCGTGCGGGCTGCGCATCGTCAGGGCGCAACGGGCAGGGCACGTGCACTTCCATCTGCTTCAGCGGGCATAATCCGCGCGGCTGCGGGAACCGCTGCCCAGGAGAACAACAATGGTGATTGCGGTCTATCCAGGGACGTTCGATCCGCTGACGCGCGGGCACGAGGACCTCGTGCGGCGCGCGGCCGGGCTGTTTTCGAAGCTCGTCGTCGGCGTCGCTGACAGTCGCGCGAAGAAGCCCTTCTTCAACCTGGACGAGCGGATCGCGATCGCTCGCGAAGTCCTGTCGCACTACCCGAACGTCGAGGTCGCCGGGTTCCGCGGCCTGCTGAAGGACTTCGTGCGCGACCAGAACGCCCGCGTGATCGTGCGCGGCCTGCGCGCCGTCTCCGACTTCGAGTACGAGTTCCAGATGGCCGGCATGAACCGCTATCTGCTGCCCGACGTCGAGACGATGTTCCTGACGCCGTCGGACCAGTACCAGTTCATCTCGGGGACGATCGTGCGCGAGATCGCGCAACTGGGCGGCGACGTCAGCAAGTTCGTGTTCCCGTCGGTCGAGAAGTGGCTGCGCGCGAAGCTCGCGCAGATGGGATCGAGCGCGCACGAAACCGAGTAGCGCTCGCGCGGGGCACGAAGTCGGCCCCGACCTCCCGATGACCCTCCCGAATCCCGGACGGGACGACCGGATCGACGCCCTGCGCGGGCTCGCCCTGCTCGGCATCCTGCTGGTCAACATCCAGTCCTTCGTCTGGGGAGGCACCAACCCCGCCGGGTACCTGCTGGACGACGCGACCGCGCTCGATCACGCGCTGTTCGCCCTCATCGTCGTCTTCGTGAACACGAAGTTCATGCCCTTGTTCGCCATGCTGTTCGGTGCGGGCTTCGCGCTGCTGCTCGCCAGGCTGCGCAGCGTGACCTCGGCGCCGCACGCGGTCTTCCGGCGCCGCATGCTGTTCCTGTTTGCCTTTGGAGTCCTGCACGGCGTGCTCCTCTACTTCGGCGACATCACGCAGATGTACGCGCTCGCCGGCCTCGTGCTGCTGCGGTACGACGGCCACGGACCGGCTTCGCTGCGGCGCGCCGTCGTCCTCTGGTGGAGCGGCGCGCTCGCGCTGACCGCACTGCTGACGTGGGGCCTTGCGGGCAGCCTGCCTGACCCGATCGAACTTGCCAGCGAGCTGGAGGCCAACTTCGCCGTCTTCACCGGCGAGGGCTATCTTCGCGCAGCTGCCGACGCGGGTGAGCCTGTTCGTCGACATCGTGTTCGCGAACCTGATCGGCCTGCCGATGGCCGTCGCGCTGATGCTGACCGGCATGCTCGCGCAACGTGCGGGTTGGCTGGCGGATCCTGCTGCGCCAGCGTGGCGCGGGGCACTGCTGATCGGACTCGGTGTCGGGCTGCCGTCCTCACTTGCCTACGGGGTGCTGCTCTACACGGAGGCGGAGATGTACGGGCTCGGGGCTTACTCCGCCATGGCGGCGATGCCGGGAGCCCTCGGAGCGACCTTGTCGTTTGCCTACGCCGCGCTCTTCTTCCGGCACGCGTCGCCGGCGCTGCTCCGCTGGCTCGCGCCAGCCGGTCGCATGCCGCTCACGAACTACCTGCTGCAGTCCATCGCGATGGGAGCCTTGCTGTCGGGCTGGGGCCTTGCGCTGGCGCCCCGCCTCGGGTACGCGGAAACCACGGCGCTGGGGCTGGCGATCTTCGCCGCTCAGCTTGCGTTGAGCCACTGGTGGCTGCGGCGCTTCGGCCAGGGGCCGCTCGAGCGCGCGTGGCGGAAGTGGACCTACTTCGGCATGCCGCCACCGTCCGCACTCAGAACCGGAGAGTGAGCTCGACCTCGTTGCCGACCTGCAGCTCGCCTCCGGCGCCGCGCGCCACGATGCCGTTGACGCCGAACGTGACGCCGCCGGCTCGCGCGTCGTTGCGGTAGGCCGCGAGGGTGTCGCCGGGCTCGGTGCCCTGTTCGCCGCGCGCCGGATCGACGCTCGGGACCGTGCAGCGCACGCAGGGCTTCACCAGCTCGATCACCGCGTCGCCGATCCGCGCCTCGCGCGCGTAATCCTCTTCGAACGCGTCGACGCCGTCGATCACGACGTTCGGCCGGAAGCGATCGATGTCGACCGGCGCGTGGCCCTTCACCTTGAGCCGCGCGTTGAGGTGCGCGAGCGAAGCCTCGCTCGTCACGAGCAGCGCGAACGCGTCGGCGAACTTGTACGGCGCCTCGGTGGCGCCCGTGTACCGGCGCTTCGAGATGCGCTTGGCGAGCGGGTCGAATCGCATCAGGCGTGCACGCCGCCCGAGGAAGTCGCTGAACCACTGGTCCGCGAGATCGCCCTGGGTGACGGCGTCCAGTTCGTCGTCCCAGACCCGGATGCGGACGACGTCGCCCTCGGACTCGAACGGGATGTCGAGCGTGAGCATGCCGGGCGCCGACAGGCGCAGCGCGCTGGGCAGCAGGCGCGTTTCGATCAGCGCCATCTTCGGGAGTTCGCGCTGGCTCAGGAACTCGTTGTGGTCGTCGACGATGACCCACTCGCGGTCGCCGATGTCGCCGACGGCCAGGCCGGTGGGCGTCAGTTGCGCAGTACGCAGCGCGACTCCCCGGCAGCCCTTGACGGGATAGAGGAGCAGGCGGGAAATGACGGCGGGCATCGACGGCAAGGGACGCTAGACGTTGAACCGGAAGTGCATCACGTCGCCGTCGTGGACGACGTAATCCTTGCCTTCGAGCCGCATCCGCCCGGCCTCCTTCGCGCCTGCCTCGCCCTTGCAGCGGACGTAGTCGTCGAAAGCGATCGTCTCGGCGCGGATGAAGCCCTTCTCGAAGTCGGTGTGGATCACGCCCGCCGCCTGGGGCGCCGTCGCGCCCCGCACCACCGTCCATGCGCGCACTTCCTTGGGGCCGGCCGTGAAGTACGTCTGCAGGCCGAGCAGCGTGTAGGCCGCACGGATCACGCGGTTCAGCCCCGGCTCGTCCATCCCCATGTCGGCCAGGAAGACGCCCTTGTCCTCGTCGGACATGTCCGCGATCTCCGCCTCGACCTTCGCGCAGACCGCGACGACCGGCGCACCTTCACGCGCGGCGCGCTCGCGCACCTTGTCGAGCAGCGGGTTGCCGGCGAAGCCGTGTTCCTCGACGTTGGCGACGTACATCGTCGGCTTGGCGGTGAGCAGGAAGAGCGGCCGGAGCACTTCGCGCTCTTCCGGGTAGAGGTCCACGCTGCGCACCGGCCGCGCCTCGTTGAGCGCGGGCTGGATCTTCTCGAGCGCGTCCACCAGGCGCTTCGCTTCCTTGGCGTCCGGGCCCTGGCCGGTCTTGGCGACCTTGGTGTACTTCGCCAGCTGCTTGTCGACCGTCTGCAGGTCGGCGAGCGCGAGTTCGGTGTCGATCACCTCGATGTCGGACACCGGGTCGACCTTGCCCGCGACGTGAATCACGTTGGGGTCGTCGAAGCAGCGGACGATGTGCGCGATCGCGTCGCACTCGCGGATGTTCGCAAGGAACTGGTTGCCGAGGCCCTCGCCCTTGCTCGCGCCCGCCACCAGTCCGGCGATGTCGACGAACTCCACCGTCGCCGGAAGCACCTTCTCGGGCTTCGCGATGCCGGCGAGCGCGGTGAGCCGCGGATCGGGCACCTCGACGATGCCGACGTTCGGCTCGATCGTGCAGAACGGATAGTTCTCGGCCGCGATGCCGGCCTTGGTGAGCGCGTTGAAGAGCGTCGACTTGCCGACGTTCGGCAACCCGACGATGCCGCATTTCAGTGCCATGGGAAACCTTGGGGGACGCGCCGGAAGCGGCGCAAAGGAGGGATTATCGCAAGCCCGTCCACGCGGAGCGCCGCGGACCCGGCCGCTGGGGGCGATCAAGGCGTACGAGCGGTTTCCTTGAGCCCGCTTGCCCGGTGGGTGATTCCTTCTGGATCTTGACCCGCGCTTGATCGTGCCTGACCGGATTCGCCTTGCCGACGTCACTCGCGACACCGTTGCCGGCGCGCGCCGAGCCCTGCTTCCAGGCTAGAGCGGCCGCGCCACCGACAGGTCGGGGCGATTCAACCAGGCGAGCGCGGCTTCGGCGAACCGTTCGGACTCCGCGATCGCCCGCTCCCACGCGCCGATGCGCGCGGCGTGATCCAGTCCGTACCTGAAGAAGTCGTTGCGGTCGGGCAGCTTGCGGTTCGGCAGGCGATCGAGCATGGCGCGCGAAGGCGCAATCAGGACGACGTTGGCAAGCCAGTGGTGGCGCCGTGGCCGTTTGCGCCACGGCAGGAACTTGTCGAGCCACCCGGGCGTCACGTACGGAACGAAGTGCGGATACAGCACGATGCCGTCGTAACGGTCGTAGGGCAGCAGCAGGTGGTAGTCGATCAGGCCGCCGTCCCAGTAGTCGCCGGGCGGCGCAGCCATCACGTCGCGCACGGGATCGCACACGAGCGGGATCGAGCCCGAGGCGAGCAGCGCATCCTCGACGTTGTCGCGCGTGAGCGCGATCTGCGTCAGGCCGAAGGCATCGAAGGCGGGCGGCAGTCTCGAAGGCGCGCCGGCGTGGAAGACGACGCGTTCCATGTGGTTGGCCAGCCAGCGGCGCGACGCGGCGTTGACGAGCGCGACGCGACCGAACGCGAGCTTCGAGCGGTCGTCGGCCAGCGCGCCGCGCGCTCGCGCGGTGATCACGGACAGCGCCATGCCGGGGCGCAGCGCCAGGTCGGGCGCCCCGAAGACCGAGCGGGCGAGGCCGCGGCAGACGGAGGCCACCTGCGATGGCGATGGCCGCTCGCCGTAGTTCTGCCCGCGCACGTACGCGTGCTGCAGGCGGTCGAGCGCCGCGATGGGATCGTCCTGCGCAAGCGATGCCATGCGCCAGGCCCCGATCGAAGCTCCGACGAGTTCCATCGAGCGCACGCGCGGCAGCCACTCGCGCGCGAACAGGCGATCGAACGGCAGCAGCGCCAGGCCTTTGGGCCCGCCCGCCGCGGCCGGCATGCAGCGAACGTCGTCGGGTGCCAGGCCGTCCGCCTCGATGCGGCGGCGCGCCTCGGCTCCGAGACGGATGTCGAGCAGGTCGAACATGCCAGCGCGGAACTTCAGCGCGTATGCAGCTTCAGCATCGCTGCTTCGAACCTGCCGCCGACCAGGTGGTCGACGATGCCCTGGCCGCGTTCGATTGCCGACGTCGATCAGGGTCGCTTCTTCCTTGCGCGGACGGTGCAGCACGAAGTCGGCGACGTCCTGCTCGAGTTGCAGCTCGCGGGGATGCCCGATGCCGATTCGCAGCCGCCAGAACTCGGGCGTCGACAGCCGCGCCTGCGTGTCCTTCAATCCGTTGTGTCCCGCGGTGCCGCCCCCGAGCTTCAGCTTGATGCTGCCGGGCGGCAGGTCGAGTTCGTCGTGCGCGAGCAGGATCTGGTGGGGGAGGATCTTGTAGAACAGCGCGAGCGCGACGACGGACTGTCCGGACCGGTTCATGTAGGTCGACGGCTTCAGCAGCCACAGCTCGGTGCCGCCCACCTTCGCGCGCGCGACATCGCCCTGGAACTTGCGTTCGTGCGCGAAGCGCGCGCCGAGGTCGCCGGCGACAGCGTCGACGAACCAGAAGCCCGCGTTGTGCCGTGTATCCGCGTACTCCGGCCCGATGTTGCCGAGCCCGACGATCAGGCGAATCCGCGCGCTGTGGTCGATGGTGTCTGTCATCGTGCAAAGAAAAGGCCCGTTGCCGAACTTCGACAACGGGCCCGATTGTGCCGCAGCGCCAGCGCCTGCCCGGCGCCGGCTTCAGGCGGATTACTTCTTCTTGTCGCCGCCCTTGGCTTCCTTGCCGCCCTTGGCGGCCTCGGCAGCCGGGGGCGGTGCCTTCTGGGCGGTTGCCGGCACATCGGCAGCGGCCGGCGCAGCCGCCACCTCCTCTTCGGCCGCTTCGCCGTGCGTGCTGACTGCCGCGACGACCGGGTTCTCCTTGCCCTTCAGCACCGGAGAGACGCCGGACGGAAGCTTCAGGTCCAGCACTCGAACGGTCTCGTGCGCCTTGAGGTCGGAGAGGTCGACTTCGATGAACTCCGGCAGGTCTTTCGGCAGGCACGCCACGTCGATCTCGGACATCACGTGGCTGATCAGGCCGCCCGCGACCTTGACCGCCGGCGAGTTCTCCTGGCCCACGAAGTGCAGGGGAACGCGCATGTGGATCTTCTGGTCCTCGGAGACGCGCTGGAAGTCGATGTGCAGCACCTGCGGCTTGTACGGGTGCATCTGGAACGCGCGCAGCAGCACGCGCTCGCTCTTGCCGTCGAGTTCCATGTCGAGGATCGAGGCGTGGAACTTCTCCTTGCGCAGCGCGTGGAAGAGGTTGTTGTGGTCGACCTCGATCGCCTGGGCGTCGGCTTTGCCGCCGTACAGGACTCCGGGCACCTTGCCCAGGTGGCGCAGACGGCGGCTCGCACCCGTCCCTTGCGCGTTTCGTGTGGTTGCTACGACTTTCATCTGCTTCTCCAGTTGTGGCAGCGGACCGCGACCAGTCACCACTGCCGTTTGCTCGACGCGGACCATCCGCGTCGAAGGCTCCGCATTTGCGTTGCCCTTGCCTTCAAAAAGTCCGACTGGCTTCGCCAGCGGACTTTTTCCAATCAGATCGGGCAAAAGCAGGTTTGTACTTTTGCCCGCCTATTCAATGAAGAGCGAACTCACCGAGTCCTCCCGCGCGATGCGCGAGATCGTCTCGCCGAACAGCGCCGCACACGACAACTGGCGGATCTTCTTGCATGCCTGCGCCTCGTCCGACAGCGGGATCGTGTCGGTGACGACGAGTTCGTCCAGCACCGAATTGTTGAGCCGCTCGATGGCCTTGCCCGACAGGACGGGGTGCGTCGCATACGCCATCACGCGCTGCGCGCCGCGCTCGCGCAGGGCCTGGGCGGCCTGGCACAGCGTGTTCGCCGTGTCGACCATGTCGTCCATGATCACGCAGTTGCGACCCTCGACCTCGCCGATGATGTGCATCACCTCGGCGACGTTCGCGCGCGGACGTCGCTTGTCGATGATCGCCAGTTCGGCGTCCATGCGCTTGGCGATCGCGCGGGCGCGCACCACGCCTCCCACGTCCGGCGACACCACAACCAGGTTGTCGTAGTTGTGCTTCCAGATGTCGCCCAGCAGGATCGGTGCCGCGTAGATGTTGTCCACAGGGATGTCGAAGAAGCCCTGGATCTGGTCGGCGTGCAGGTCCATCACCAGCAGGCGGTTCACGCCCGCCACCTGCAGCATGTTCGCCACGACCTTGGCGCTGATCGCCACGCGCGCGCTGCGCGGGCGACGGTCCTGTCGCGCGTAGCCGAAGTACGGAATCGCGGCGGTGATGCGTCCGGCCGACGCGCGCTTCAGCGCGTCGACCATGATCATCAGTTCCATCAGGTTGTCGTTGGTCGGCTGGCAGGTCGACTGCAGCACGAAGACGTCCTTGCCGCGGACGTTCTCGAACAACTCGACCATCACCTCGCCGTCCGAGAACTTCGACACCTGCGCCTTGCCAAGCCGGATGTTCAGGTGCTGGGCGACCGTCTGGGCGAGACGCGGATTCGCGTTGCCCGTGAACACCATCAGGTTGTCAGGGACCAGCAAGGCCATGGTTGACACCGCGTCCGCGGCTCCCTGTGCAGCGGCAATCGCCGCTCACCCCGTGCGTGGCCGGCCGCCTCGGCGCACGCGCTGAAACAAACTCGCCGGAATGCCCACCGACACAATGCGTCGTCGACATTCCGGCGGCCACGATGCCCGTCTCGACGGGGCCTGTTGTGTGGCTGGGGAGGAAGGATTCGAACCCTCGAATGGCGGAATCAAAATCCGCTGCCTTAACCAGCTTGGCGACTCCCCAGCGCTAAACCTTCAAGAGATTCCGGCGCTGCCACTGCCTTGATCGCACCCGCCTGCGCCTCACCAGGCCGCGAGCGGGTGTTCGCTCAATCCTCGCACGGCCCAGCGTTGCCATTGGGGCGTGCACTCTGCCACCGCGTTTCGCGCTTCGTCCGACGACGCCATCGGCGCGAAGACTGCCGACCCGGATCCCGTCATTCGCGCCGGCCCGTGGCGCTGCAGGTGCGCTACGGCCTGTTCGATCTCGGGGAAACGACGCCGCGCGACCGGTTCCAGGTCGTTGGCGCCAAAAAGTGTCTGCGGAAGGAGCCCGACTGCGACAGAAAAGTCCGCTATTTTCGTGGGTTTGGTATTTCGTGTCAAACCGGGGTCCGAGAAGATTTCCCGAGTGGAAACATGCACTTGAGGCCAGATCACCGCGTACCACGCGGGCGGGGTTGCCACAGTGTGCAATTCCTCGCCAACGCCTTCGGCGAACGCGTTGGTGCCGTGCAGGAAGAACGGCACATCCGCACCCAGCGGCAGCGCGATCGCGGCGAGGTCGGGGCGGGCGAGGCCGAGTCCCCACAGGCGGTTGAGGGCGATCAGCGTGGTGGCGGCGTCCGACGATCCTCCGCCCATGCCGCTGCCGGCCGGGATGTGCTTCGTCACCCGGATCGAAGCGCCGAGCCGGCAACCGGTCGACTGCCGCAGCGCCAGTGCCGCGCGCACTGCCAGGTCGTCGCCGGCGTCCCAGCGCAGGTCTCCTTCGCGCACGATCTGCCCGTCGGCGCGTCGCTCGAAATCCAGCCAGTCCGCGAGATCGATCAGCTGGAACGCGGTCTGCAGCGCGTGATAGCCGTCCGCGCGACGGCCGGTCACGTGCAGGAAGAGGTTCAGCTTGGCAGGGGCGGGCAGGCCGAGCGCGGACTCCATGCGCTCATGTTAGCGGCCGGGCGGTCAAGGCCCGCGGCGTGTGGCCTCGGCCCCGCATGGTCGCTCCTTCGGGCTCAGGCGGCGGGATCGTCGACGACGAGCCGCAGGACCACTCCCGGAGCAGGCGGTGAAGCGGCGCGTTCGAGGATGATGAGACGTGGGCGATCCGATGCCGGGAAGGTTTCGGCAAGCCGCACGGTCCAGCCATCCTGCTCGATGAGCGCCAGCCGGCTCCCGTCGCGTTCCACCCGGGCGGGGCGGGACGGCACGGGCCGGCCCTCGATCCAGTCGGACAGGCCGCTGACCGGGAGTCGCCATCCGAGCAATTGCTCGGCCAGCGCATCGGCATCAGGCCCGCGCGCTTCCTGCATCCCGGGGCCGTTCGCGCTCGCTCCGTTGGGGCCGACCTCGATGCGCGCGACCGTCGTGCCGAGCGGCGTCGCGAGATCGATGCGCCGGCGATCGCCGCGCACCTCCATGCTGAATCGTCCAGAGACGCTCTCTCGCCTGTCGCCCTGGGTGGCAACCGCAGAAAAGCGCCCGGTGTGGACGCGGTCGGGAGTCGCCTCCGGCGCCGTGGCGCATGACGCCAGGAGGGTGGCGAACAGAACGATCAGCCAGCGCACGGCCGTCGATCGCGCGACGCCCGCGCCAAGTCGCGGCCACGATGCCGCCATCGCTACAGTCCTATGCGAAGGCGGGCGATGGTCGACTTGAGAAGTTCGTTGCCCGGCTCCTGCGATCGCACTTCGCGCAGCAGCTTGCGCGCGCCATTCTGGTCGCCGGACGCCCACAGCACCTCCGCGAGATGGATTGCCACTTCGGCCTCCGGCTTCTCGTCATAGGCGCGCTGGAGGTGCTCGCGCGCCCGCTTCAGGTCGCCCATGCGGAAGTAGACCCACCCGAGCGAGTCGAGGATGTAGGGATCGGAGGGGCTGAGCTCGTGCGCCTTCTCGATCAGCTGGAGCGCCTCCGGCAGTCGTATGTTCCGATCGGCGAGCGAGTACCCGAGCGCGTTGTAGGCGTGCGCATAGTCCGGCTTGAGCTCGATCACGCGCCGGAGGTGCTGCTCCATTTCGGTGAGCCGGTTGGTGCGCTCGGCCGCCATCGCCGTGTCGTACAGCAGCGACAGGTTGTCCGGACTCTTCGCGAGTGCCTCCGCGAGCATCGCGTAGGAATCCTCGTGACGCTTCGCTTCGCGCAGCAACTGCGCCTCCGCGATCACGAGCTGGACGCGTTCGTCGTCCGACTGCGGCTTGATGTCGCGCAGGACCTTCCGGCCGTCCTCGAGCCGGTTCATCTTCGTGAGCACGGACGCTTCGCGCAGGCGCGCGGGCAGGTACTCCTCGCCGCCTTCGACCTTGCGCAGCCACTTCAAGGCCTCGGCGTACTGACGGTCGTCCTCGGCGAGCTGCGCGAGGTTCAGGTACGCGCTGTCGGCATCGCGCTCCTCGTTGCCCGGCTCCGCGAGCAGGGCGAGATACCGCTGCAGGTAGGTGCGCGCATCGGCCTTGAGGTTGCCCTGCATCGAAAGCAGCGCCATCGAGTAGACGAGAGTCGGATTCTTCGGGTCCGCCTGCAGCAGGCGTTCGAACTGACCGCGCGCGGCTGCGTACTGCTTGTCGGCGATGAGCAGGCGCGCATATGCCAGCCTCGGATCGGTCGCCTTCGGGTTTCGTTCCAGGTGGCGCGCCAGCACCTCCAGGGCGCCGCGGCGGTCGCTGGCCTGCATGAACTGTGCGGCGGTCAGCGCGGCGCGCTCCGAATCCGGGGCGAGGTCGACGGCGGCCTTCGCTTCCTCGATCGCGCGGCTGTTCAGCCCGGCCGCCTGCGCGCCGTTGGCGAGCACCAGCCGCACTTCGGCCGTCTTGCCGTAGGGCTGCGCGAGCCGCTCGAGCAGCGCGAAGGCGCCTGCGCGATCCTGGCTGCGCGTCAGCGCGCGCTGGATGCGTCCCAGTTCTTCCGCGGGTTGCGTCGCCGACTTCAGTTGCTCGCTGAAGATCGCATACGCGTCGTCGAACTTGCCGCTGGCCGCGTACAGCATCGCCACCGTCTGGCCCGCTTCGCTCGAGCGCGGCGCGAGTTCGTGCCACAGCTTCGCCGCCTCGAGGCTCTCGCCGAGCGCGCGGCCTTGCAGCGCGAGTTCGGTGGCGCGTCGCGCGAGCCGCGGATCGCGCGTGTCGCGGGCAAGCTTGAGGTACACGGCGTACGCGGTGCCGAGTTCCCCGCGCTGGGCCGCGACCTCCGCTGCCATCAGCTGGTACAGCAGCGCGCCGGACAGGTCGATGTCCGGGACGTCGTCTGCCCTTGCGGGTTCGACTGGGGCGGCGGGTGCCGGTGCCGTCTGCGCAAGGACCATGCCGCCATCGCTCGCGCGGGATCCGGGGCTCGCGCAACCTAGAATCGCAAGGACCACGGCACTGGCGAGGACGCGTGCGGTGCGGACGACGAACGGCGCCGGGTGAAGCTGGGATTCGGGCATCAGGACGGCCACGGCGGCGAAGCACGGCCGGTGGCGAGGGGCGATGAAGATACGTTGCACATTAACAGAACGATGCAAGGCGGACTGCGGGGTCGCGCGTGCCTGAACTGCCCGAAGTCGAGGTCACCCGGCGGGCCCTCGCGCCCCACGCGGAAGGCCGCGTGATCGAAGACGTCGTGATCCGCGACCGGCGGCTGCGCTGGCCGGTTCCCGTCGATCTCGCGAGCCGCCTCGTCGGCCAGCGGGTCGAGCGCATCGACCGGCGCGGAAAGTACCTCTTGTGGCGACTGCCCGCCGGGGTGCTGATCTCCCATCTCGGCATGTCCGGCGTCTGGCGCGTCCTGCCCCGCTGCCGCGGCGTTCCTGCCGCGGGAGTGCACGACCATGCCGACCTGCTGTTCGCGGAAGACTGCCTTCGCCTGACCGATCCGCGGCGCTTCGGCGCGTTGCTGTGGCACCCGTTGGAAGACGGACCCGTGGACTCCCACCCGCTGCTCGCCGGGCTGGGGATCGAGCCGTTCGATCCGCGGTTCGGCGGCGGCTGGCTCTATCGCGGCACGCGCGGCCGGTCGGCGGCCATCAAGCAGGTCCTGCTGGCCGGCGACGTCGTCGTCGGCGTGGGGAACATCTATGCCTCGGAGAGCCTGTTTCGTGCCGGCATCAACCCTAAGCTCGCAGCGAGGCGCCTCGGGCCGGCGCGCTGCGAACGACTCGCTGCCGCGATTCGCGAAGTGCTGACGGAAGCGATCGCGGTGGGCGGCAGCACGCTTCGGGATTTCGTCGGCGCCGATGGAGCCGAGGGCTACTTCATGCTCGACGCGTTCGTCTACGAGCGCGCCGGCCAGCCGTGCCGGGTCTGCGGCGGCGAGATCGCGCGCATCGTGCAGGGCCAGCGCGCCACGTACTACTGCCGCCGTTGCCAGCGCCGCTGAGTCCAGGCCGGTCGAGCGAAGTCGCACGTCAATCGGCCTCTGCTTCTGCATTCGGGTGACTGTGCCGCGCAGAGGTCGCGTGCTATAGATTGCGCTCGGGCCGTGCGTTCACCGCGACCCGCTGCAACCATGGCTCCCCTGGCGTCCCGATTCGAGGAATACGGCAACTGGCGCGATTCGCTGGCGAAGGCGATCGTCGACCTGCGCCAGTGGATGAGCGAGACCCAGATGCTCGAGGGCGACGTCGGGCGGCGCCTCGACCTCGCGCTCGATCGCCTTGCCGAGGACAAGCTCGTCATCGCGTTCGTCGCCGAGTTCTCCCGCGGCAAGTCCGAGCTGATCAACGCGATCTTCTTCGCGGAGTACGGCAAGCGCGTGCTCCCGTCGGCCGCGGGACGCACGACGATGTGCCCGACCGAACTGCTGTACGACGCGACGTTGCCGCCGTGCATACGCGCGCTGCCGATCGAGACCCGCGCCCGGGCCGGATCGACGTCCGACTTCAAGCGGCTCGCCCACGAGTGGAACGTGTTTCCGGTCGACACGGGGTCGCCGGACGGCATGCTCGACGCCTTCAAGATGGTTGCCGAAACCGTCCTGGTGACCGTCGACGAGGCGCGCGGCTACGGGCTGTTCGATCCCGACGATCCCGACCAGGCCGTCGCCATCGACGCGAGCGGCATGGTCGAGATCTCGAAGTGGCGCCACGCCATCATCAATTTCCCGCATCCGCTGCTGAAGCGGGGGCTCGTGATCCTCGACACGCCGGGCCTGAACGCGATCGGGGCGGAGCCGGAACTGACGCTCTCGCTCGTTCCGAACGCGCACGCGGTGCTGTTCGTGCTCGCGGCAGACACCGGCGTCACTCGCAGCGACCTCGACGTCTGGCGGCAGGTCGTCGGCGACGCGGGTCATCGCAACCACATCGCTGTCCTGAACAAGATCGACGGGCTGTGGGATCCGTTGAAGACGACGGACGAGATCGAGCGCGAGATCGGGCGCCAGGTCCAGGCCGTGGCGACCACCCTCGACCTGGAGCCGACGCGCGTGTTCCCGGTGTCGGCGCAGAAGGGCCTCGTCGCCAAGGTGCAGGCCGACGACGACCTGCTTCGGGCGAGCCGGCTGCCGCGGCTCGAGGAAGCGCTGATCGAACTCCTGGTGCCAGCCAAGCAGAAGATCGTCCGCGACCAGACCGTGACGGCCGCCGACCGCGTGGTGTCGGACGCCCGGCAGGCGCTGTCGGCGCGCGAGCGCGGCGTGATCGAGCAGCTGTACGAGCTTCGCTCACTTCAGGGCAAGAACCAGAGCTCGATCGAGCGGATGACGCGCCGCGCGTACGCGGAGCAGCGCGAGTTCGAGGACGTGGTGCGAAGGATCGTGGCCGCGCGCGCCGTCCTGTCGCGGCTTTCCGAAGACATGTTCAAGCCGCTGCGCGTCAGCGCCCTGAGGGACCACGTGCTCGCGACGCGCAGCCGGATGAAGCACAGCCAGTTGTCCCTCCAGCTGTCCACGGCCGTCAAGGCCTACTTCGCGGGCCTGCGCGACATGCTGCGCGAAGCCAATGCCAAGACCCTCGAGATCGAACAGATGGTCATCGGCGTGCAGCGGCGGTTCGCCGAGGAGCTGGGCTGGAGCCTGTCGCCGCCGATGTCGTTCTCGCTCGACACCTACATCGCCGAAGTGGAACGCACCGAGGCGGCGTACCGCTCGCAGTTCGGCGCGCTCGCGGTGCTCACGACGGACAAGTGGGCGCTGATGCAGCGGTTCTTCGACACGGTCGTGTCGAAGTCGCGCGAGGTGTTCTCCGCCGCCGAGCGGGACGCCGAGGCGTGGGTGAAGTCGCTTCTGCCGCCCCTCGAGATGCAGGTGCGCGAGCAGCGCTCACCAGCTCAAGAAGCGCGCCGAGTCCGTGGCGAAGATCCGCGACGCGCAAGGTTCGCTCGACGATCGCATCGCCGAACTGGAGGAGGCGCTCGAGGACGCGCACGGCAAGCTCGCCGAGGTCAAGCGTCTGGCCGACCGCATCCGCGAAATCGGTGCGCGGGCGCGCGTCGACGATGTGACCAGCCAAGAGCCGCTTGCGGCGTAGGTGAGCGGGCACCCGATGTCCTTTGCCGACCGGGTCATCCGGTGGCAGCAAAGCCACGGCCGACGCGACCTGCCGTGGCAAGGCACGCGCGACGCGTACCGCATCTGGGTGTCCGAAATCATGCTGCAGCAGACCCAGGTAGCGGCGGTGATCCCCTACTACACGCGCTTCCTTCGGCGATTTCCCGACGTTGTCGCGCTCGCCTCCTCGCCGTCGCCCGACGTGATGGCCGCCTGGGCGGGGCTCGGCTACTACTCGCGGGCGCGCAACCTCCATCGATGCGCGCAGACGGTCGTCGAGCGTTACGAAGGCCGCTTTCCTCCCGAAGTGGACGCACTGGCGGAGCTGCCGGGAATCGGCCGGTCGACGGCGGCGGCGATTGCCGCGTTCGCCTTCGGCGAGCGCGCCGCCATCCTCGACGGCAACGTGAAGCGCGTCTTCGCACGGCACTTCGGGGTGGAAGGCTATCCGGGCGCCACGGCAGTGGAGCGACAGTTGTGGTCGATCGCTGAGCAGGAGTTGCCGGCGAGCGGCATCGAGGGCTACACGCAGGGACTGATGGACCTCGGCGCGACGCTGTGCGTGCGGGCGCGCCCGCGCTGCGGCGAGTGTCCCGTTGCAGTCACGTGCGTCGCAAGGGCGCAGGGGCGGACCGCGGAGCTGCCGTCACCCCGGCCCGCAAAGGCACGGCCGGTGCGCCACGCGACCGTCGTGATCGTGCGCGACGACCGCGGAGCGCTGTTGCTGGAGACCCGTCCTCCGACCGGCATCTGGGGAGGGCTCGTGAGCCTTCCCGAGTTCGATGCCGAGGCGGACGACCAGCAATTGCAGTCGGCGATCGCCGAGCGATACGCGCTGCAGGTCGATCTGAACGAACACCTGCCCGAGCTGCGGCACGAGTTCTCGCACTACAGCCTCGTGATGCATCCGCGGGTGGCTGCCGTTCGGCGCGCGCTCGGGGCCGCGTCTTCGGCGTCGCAATGGCTCGGACCCGACGCACTTCAGGACGCCGCGCTGCCCGCGCCGGTGAAGCGGCTGCTCCGGAAGCAGTACGGCGGGACCTGACTCAGGCCAGCACGGCGTGCTGCTTCAGGTAGGTGTGGACGATCTGCAGGCGCGTCGGCGCGTCGGTCAGTTCCATCAGCCGTTGCTTTGCCTTCAAGGGAACCGGCAGCACTTCGCACAGGCGATTCGAGACCCACGCCGAAGATTCCATGTGGAACGGCTCCGCGAACGGGAGCTGGGCCAGCGCATCGTCCTGGTCCGGAGCGTCCTCCGCGATGCGCCGCTCGTCGAACTGCGCGCGCAGGTCGTCCAGGATGCGGGACAGGAGTTCGACGCACGGCCGGTGCTCGGCCGGAACGGGCGCGTCGTCGTCAGGATCGATCAGTTCGACATCGCCGACCACGAGGCCGTCGGCTTGCGTCTCCGTGCCCAGGAGGCGGAACCGGTCCTGTCCGACGGCGCGGATGTGCAGCAGGCCGAGCTGCTTCATGTCCCAGGCATCGATCCGCGCCAGGCAACCGACCTCGGCGAGCGCCGTGGTGCGGCTGACGTCGGAGGCGCGCGAATCGGTGATCAGGCAAACCCCGAACAGCGTTCCCTCGCGCATGCAGTCGCGCACCATGTCGAGATAGCGCGCCTCGAACACGCGCAGCGGCAGCACGCCTTGCGGAAAGAGCACCGTGGACAGCGGGAACAGCGCGACCCGCATCAACGCCGTTCGGACAGGTCGGTCGAGCGGTGACGGACGAGTACCTGCTCCTGGCCGGCGAAGCGGCGTGCCAGTTCCTCGACGATGTAGACGGAGCGGTGGCGTCCGCCCGTGCATCCGATCGCGACGGTCACGTAGTTGCGGTTGTCGGCGACGTAGCTCGGCAGCCACTTGCCGATGAAGTGCGCGATGTCGTCGGTCATTTCGCCGACCGCCGGAGCTGCCGCGAGAAACGCGGCGACCGGCAGGTCGCAACCGGTCAGCGGCCGCAGCGCCGGGTCGTAGTACGGGTTCGGCAGGTTGCGCACGTCGAACACGAGGTCCGCGGCGATCGGGATGCCGTCCTTGAACGCGAACGACTCGAACGAAAGGGTGAGGTTGGCGCGCGGGCTGTCGACGAACTCGCGGACCCAGTGGCGCAGCATGTTCGGCCGCAGTCCGCTCGTGTCGATCACGTGCGCGATCTCGTTCAGCGGCGCCAGCAGCTCCCGCTCCATCGCGATTGCTTCGCCGACGGTCGTTTCGCTGCCCCGCGACCCGGTCCGCCACGAAACGGGATGGCGCCGCCGGGTTTCCGAGAAGCGCTGCACCAGCTCGGTGTCGGACGCCGTCAGGAACAGGACCCGGACGTCGTTCCCGAAGCTGCGCAGCGTGGAGATCATGCTCGGGACGTCCCCCAGCGAGGCCTCGCTGCGGGCGTCGATGGCGACGGCCACGTCCTTGTGATCGGTGTCCGCGAGGTAGGCGCAGAGTTCGAGCAGGAACTGCGGCGGCAGGTTGTCGACGCAGTAATAGCCGACATCCTCGAGCAGCCGGATCGCCACCGACTTGCCGGAACCTGACAGACCAGTGACGAGGACGATGCGCATGCGTTGTTGGATCGGGGATGGCGAAGATTGTTGCACGGCTGCCGCTGTCGCTGCACGGGCCGAATGAAAAGGGGGCGCCGGAGCGCCCCCTGGACAACCCGCGGTACGTCGTATCAGCCGGACAGGCAGCTCGACATGAACTTCTTGCGCTCGTCGCCCGCGAGCTTCTTGTCGCCGGCTTCCTTGTTGCAGTAGCCCATCTTTTCCTGCTGCGTCATCTTCTTGCCGCCATCGGCCGACAGGCAAGTGGACATGAACTTCTTGCGCTCGTCGCCCGCGAGCTTCTTGTCGCCCGCTTCCTTGTTGCAGGAAGCCATCTTCTGCTGCTGGGGCGTCATTTCCTTCTTCTCGGCCGGCTTCTTTTCGTCGGCCGCCACGGCTGCCAGCGGCAGCGCGAGACAGGCCGCGATGAGAACGTGCTTCAGCATTTTCCTCCCTCCCCCTTGGTGGCCGACCGGTCGGTCGGCGTCGATCGCCCTGCGTGGGCGGATTGAATTACAGCTGGAGGGCACCGGTCAGCGCAAGCCCGTCTGCAGCAGGCCCTATTCGCCGCCCATCTGCTGCTGCTGTCGCTGGAGGAAGTCGCGCATCGTGTCGACCCCTCGCAACTGCAGGATCGTGTTGCGCACCGCGGCCTCGGTCAGCACGGCAAGGTTGCGCCCTGACGCGACCGGAATGATCACCTTGCGCACGGGCAGGCCGAGCACGTCCTCGGTCTGGCCCTCGAGCGGCAATCGTTCCATGGTCTCGCTCGACCCGTAGCGCCGCAGTTCGACGATCAGCCGCAGCTTCATCTTCCGCCGCACCGCCGTCTCCCCGAAGATCGACTTGATGTCGAGGAGACCGAGGCCGCGGACTTCGAGAAGATTCGAGAGCAGCGGCGGGCATCGCCCTTCGATCGTGTCCGGGGCGACCCGCGAGAAGTCGACGACGTCGTCCGCCACGAGGCCGTGCCCGCGGCTGATGAGTTCGAGCCCGAGTTCGCTCTTGCCAACCCCGGATTCGCCGGCGATCAGCACGCCCATGCCCAGCACGTCCATGTACACGCCGTGCAGCGTGCAGTGCGTCGCGAGCAGCTTCGCCAGGTAGATCCGCAGGACCTCGATGATCTCGGCGGCCGGCAACGGCGAACTGAGGGTCGGGAGGGCCGCCGCCTCGGCGGCCGCCAGGAGTTCTTCCGGCGCGGCGAGCCCTTCGCCGATGACGATTCCGATCGGGCCGCCAGAGATCAGCTCGCGCGCGTAATACAGGCGCCGCGCGGGCTCGAGCTTCAGGTAGTAGTGGACTTCCGGATGCCCGAGGACGTGCAGCCGGTTGGGATGGATCAGGTTGAGATGGCCGACCAGGTCGGCGCTGGAGAGCCCGGCGTTCGCCGGCGTATCGAGCGGCCTGTCGGCCGACGAGCGGCCCGCCAGCCATTCGAGCTTGAGCGAATCCCGGTTTTCCTCGTACAGCGACTTGAAGGTCGGCATTGCTTCATCGCGCGCTGGCGGGCGGAGTCAACGACCCCGCGAGGCTACCCCGACTGCGCGGCTGCGACCAGCCGCGGACTCAGGCCGCGGGCCGGATCGGCTCCCATGCAGTAAGGGCCGCGTGGACGGCCTCGGGGCTGGGCGCTTCGAGCAGCGACTGGCGAAATGCCTTGTCCGACAGCATCTGCGCGAGTTCGGACAGGAGATCGAGGTGTGCCTGCGACGCCTGCTCGGGCACCAGCAGGAAGATCATCACCGAGACAGGCTGGCCATCCGGGGCGTCGAACGGGACGGGCTCGGCGACGCGGACGAAGGCGGCGACCGCCTCCTTGAGGCCCTTGATCCGGCCATGGGGAATCGCCACCCCCTGGCCCAGGCCAGTGGAACCGAGGCGCTCGCGGGCAAACAGGCTGTCGAAGACTTTCGCCCGGGCAACGCCCTGGTTGTTCTCGAACAGCAACCCGGCTTGTTCAAATGCCCGCTTCTTGCTGGAGGCCGGCAGCTCCAGGAGGACGTTGGAGGCGGGCAAAAGGCGCGAAATCAGGTTCATGTACGGCGCGCTCTTCCATGAAGGCTCGCGACGAGCGTAGGCGCAAGCTGCGTCCACGTTCGGGCGGGAAGAAGTGAGATCGGCTTCCTTTTTGCAGCCGCCCTGAGGCTGGCCGAAAATCGAAGGCGCGGATGATACACCCCGGTTTCCGCGGTGCAGCGAGGGGGTTTCCCGGCGTCAGGGAGGCCATGTTGCACCTCGGCAATGGGCGCGCCTTGCCCCTTCGCAAGAACCGGGTGGCGAGGCGGCCGGCAGAAACGCACACTGGGCACATGACGAACAGCGACCAGCATCCCCACTACGAACTTGTCGCCCGCGCCATCGCGGCGCTTGCCGCCGGCGCCGACAGTTCGCTTGCGGAGCTCGCGAGGCGGCTCGGCGTGTCGGAGTTCCACCTGCAGCGCGTGTTCGGCGAATGGGCGGGCGTGTCGCCGAAGCGGTTCATGCAGTTCATCTCCAAGGAACGCGCGCTGGCCGCGCTGCGCTCGGAGAACGACGTGCTGAGCGCGACCCTGTCCGCCGGACTTTCCTCGCCGGGCCGGCTGCACGACCTGATGGTGAGTTGCGAGGGAGTGACGCCTGGCGAGGCGCGCGCGTTCGGCGCCGGCCTCCGGATTCGTTACGGCGCTCATGCGACGGCGCTCGGCGACGCGTTCATCGGGCTGACCGACCGTGGCATCTGCCACCTCCGCTTCATCGACGAGACCTCGGATCCGCTGGCCGAGTTGCGCGATGAGTGGCCGGAGGCCACGCTGGCCGCGGATCCCGCCGCGGCGAGGCAGGCGCTCGATGCGCTCGCCCGCCCGCGCGCGCCGATGCGCCTCTGGCTGAAGGGAACGAACTTCCAGATCAAGGTGTGGGAGGCCCTGCTGCGCGTTCCTGAAGGAGAGCTCGTGTCGTATGCCCGCCTCGCCACCGCGGCCGGCATGCCGACGGCCGTGCGCGCGGTCGCCTCCGCGGTGGCCGCGAATCCGGTTGCCTGGCTGGTGCCGTGTCACCGCGTGATCCGGTCGAGCGGAGTGCTCGGGCAGTACCGCTGGGGGCCCGAGCGGAAGGCCGCTCTGATTGGATGGGAGGCGGCGCGCCGGGAAGCGGCGTGAGCCTCACTGCGACTGCTGGATTTCCTGCTGGCGCTTCAGCGTTTCGGACTGGTGGTCCTTGACGCGGTCCTTGTGCCGGAGAACCTGCCGGTCGAGCTTGTCGACCAGGGTGTCGATGGCCGCGTACATGTCTTCCTCGACCGACTCGACGTGAATGTTGTTGCCGCGCAGGCGCAGCGTGATCTCCGCCCGCTGCCGGACCTTTTCGACGGTCAGCTGCACGCTGGCGTCGATCACCTGGTCGAAGTGGCGCTCGATGCGCGCGAGCTTGCCGGCCACGTAATCGCGCAATGCGGGCGTGACTTCAATGTGGTTCCCGTGAATCTGCAGGTTCATGCAACCCCCTTCGTATCAGGTCGGGACGCCGCGTCGGCAGCGCCGCATTACAAGGATTTGCGCTGAGCCACCGCCGGGATCTTCATCGCTTCGCGGTACTTCGCAACGGTTCGACGCGCGACCACGATGCCTTGTTCCCCGAGCAGCTCGGCGAGCTTGCTGTCTGACAGCGGATTACGTGTGTCCTCGGCTCCTATCAGTTGCTTGATCAATGCGCGGATTGCGGTCGACGACGCTTCGCCGCCCGCTTCGGTCGCGACGTGGCTGCCGAAGAAGAACTTGAGCTCGAGGACGCCGAACGGCGTCGCCATGTACTTGCTGGCCGTCACCCGGGAGATTGTCGACTCGTGCAGCCCGACGGTATCGGCGATTTCCCGCAGCACCAGTGGCCTCATCGCGATCTCGCCGTGGGTAAAGAAGTTGTGCTGCCGGTCGACGATCGCCTGCGACACGCGGAGGATCGTGTCGAATCGCTGCTGGATGTTGCGGATGAGCCAGCGCGCCTCCTGCACGCGCGTGGTCCACTGCGCGCGGTCCGATCCCTCGGTTCCCCGCGGGGCGCGGTCGCGCTTGAGGATGTCCGCGTACGCCTGGTTCACGCGCAGGCGCGGCATCACTTCGGGGTTGAGGACGGCAGTCCAACGGTTCTTCACCTTGCGCACGAAGACATCCGGAACGACGTAATCGGCGCGCGAGTCACCAAAGGCTACACCCGGATGCGGCCGCAGTGTTCGGATCAATTGGTGCGCTGCACGCAGCTCGTCGTCGGTGCAGCCGAGCGCCCGACGCAACTTGAGGAAGTCCCGCGCCGCCAGCAACGGCAAGTGCTCGCTCACGATCGCGCGGGCGTGTGCGATGACGGCGGCCAGCTCCGGGGAGGTCCGCGTCATCGCCTGCAGTTGCAGGTCCAGGCACTCGCCGACGTCGCGCGCGCCCACCCCGGCGGGATCGAAGCTCTGGAGCAGGCGCAGCGCCGTCTTCAGTTCGTCCGGCTCGACCTCGGCCTGCAGCGGGCAGATCGCGAGCAGGTCCTCGAGGCTCTGGTGCAGGTAGCCGTCGTCGTCGAGGGCGTCGATCAGCAGTTCGACCAGCGCGCGGTCGCGTGGCGACGCCTTGGTGCACGACACCTGCGCGAGCAGGTGCTCCTTCAGCGTGGTGGTGGTGCCCGCCCACTCACGCGGGCCGTCGTCGTCCTCGCTCCTGCCTTCGCCGCGAGCGCCCCAGTCGAGGGAGGAGTCGGCCCCCGCGTCGGTCGCGGCCTCACCCGATTCGCCGGCGGTCGGCGAATCGCTGCCTTCGCCGTCGCTGTCGGCGTCGGCGCCCGGACTCGGCGCCGGAGCTTCGTTGCCTGCAATGGAGCCGTCCGGCTTGACGCGGACGGCGAGGGCCAGCGGGTCGTCATCGCGCTCGAGCAGCGGGTTGTCCGCGAGCGCCTGCTCGATTTCCTGGTTCAGTTCGACCGTCGACAGCTGCAGCAGGCGGATCGACTGCTGCAACTGGGGCGTGAGCGCCAGGTGCTGCGACAGCCGAAGTGAAAGCGCCGGCTTCATGCCACGCGGCGAGCGCAGAAAGGTAGGCCGGACGGAAGGAACATCATCGAGCTGCGCGTTGCGAGCAGCGACTACATGCGGAAGTGCTCGCCCAGGTAGACGCGGCGGACCGTTTCGTTGCCGACGATCTCCTCCGGTCTGCCGGCCGCGAGCACCACGCCTTCGTTGATGATGTACGCGTGGTCGCAGATGCCGAGCGTTTCGCGCACGTTGTGGTCCGTGATCAGCACTCCGATCCCGCGCTCCTTCAGGAAGCGCACGATGCGCTGGATCTCGAGGACCGCGATCGGGTCCACGCCGGCGAACGGCTCGTCGAGCAGGATGAACCGCGGTCGCGCGGCGAGCGCGCGCGCGATCTCGACCCGCCGCCGTTCGCCGCCCGACAGCGACAGCGCCGGATTGGTCCGAAGGTGCGCGATCTGCAGGTCATCGAGGAGCTCGTCGAGCCGCTGCGCCACGTGCGCGCGCGGCAGGGGCCGCTTCTGGTCGTCGACCTGGAGTTCGAGCACGGCGCGGACGTTCTCCTCGACCGTGAGCTTGCGGAAGACCGACGCTTCCTGCGGCAGGTATGACAGCCCCATGCGCGCGCGCCGATGGATCGGCAGGTGGGCAATCGACGCCCCGTTCAACAGGATGCTGCCGGCGTCCAGCGGGACCAGGCCCACGACCATGTAGAAGCACGTCGTCTTCCCTGCGCCGTTGGGTCCGAGCAGCCCGACCACCTCGCCGCTTTCCACCGCCAGCGAAACGTCCTTGACGACCGTGCGGCTGCCATAGCGCTTCTGCAGGTTCTCGACCACCAGCGTGTTCTGCGACCCGCCGGCGCCCGCCGCTTGCCCGGAGTCCCGTGCGCGCGTGTCCATCTCAATCACGACGCGGATTGGCGAGGTCGCGCGACGGCGCCAGGGGAGCCGCGGAGCCGGGCGATGTCGCGGGCGACGTGCGGGGACCGATCGTGCCTCGCACCCGGCCGTCGCCGGAACCGGGGTCCTTCGGCGTGCCGCCGGTCACGAAGTACTTCGAGTTGCGCTGGTCGTACGTGACGGCGTCGCCGCGCAGCTCGTCGCGCTGCACGTCGTTCTCCAGCAGGCGGATCCGCGCGCGCCCCAGCAGCTTCACGGTCTCTGCCTTCTCGTCGTACTCGATCCGTTCGGCGTGGCCATCGACGTACTCCTCGACGCCTGGCTTGCTGGCGTCGCGGCGCTGGCGGAAGGTCGCCAGCTTGCCGGGCGCGGCCTCGAGCACGCCGAACAGGTAGCCCTCGGGATCCTTGCGGATCTCCACGCGCTGCCCGGTGGCCCGTATCGTTCCCTTCACGAGCACGACGTCGCCTGCGAGCACGCAGACCTGCTTGAGGTCGTCGCATTCGCCGTTGTTGGCCTCGTAGTTCAGGGGCTTGTCGCGGTCCGCGCGCTCGGCGTGCGCGGGCGCCGCAACCGTTGCACAGGCGATCGCGAGTGCGAGGATCGGCCGCTTCATCGTCTAGCCCCCTGCGTCTGGGCCGCTTCCATGGTTCCGCGCACCTTCGAGTGGAACTTCACGACCCGCTTGATGTTGTCGTAATCCATGCCCACCGATCGGATCACCGAGCCGCCGCGGTCCACTTCGACCGGCAGGTCGGTGCTGAATTGCTCGAGATCGGGAAGGGCGAGGAGCTTCTCGGTGGCAAGGCGCATCGGCGGCTCGCCGTCGTCGCCCGGAGAACGCGTGATGACGACGTCGCCGGTCAGCACGACGCGCTCCCCGCCACCCTCCACCAGCGCCTGCCGCGCGCGCGCCTCGAGCCGGGGCTGGTCCGGGCGCAGGCTCACGTAGCGCGGCTGCTGCAGTTCCGCGCGATCGTCCGCCGCGTAGTGCGCCATCGTCTCGGCAAACAGCCTGTTCGTCGCTCGTCCCATCGGGTCGAACTGCGTCAGCGTCACGCCCGTGCCGATGAAGTCGGGACCTTCCCGCGACACCGGGTTCGCCAGGTTGCCGTAGCGCCCGACCTGCGAGAACCAGTAGGTGACGCCGGCCAGCCCGGCGAGCAGCAGGACGGCGATGATGGCCGTGATGCGATCACGCATGCGAACTCGCCTTCATCCGTGCGTCATCCCGGCGAAGTCGACGCCCTTCGCCCTGAGGATGAACTCGGCGAACGCGCGCACCGCCCCGCGTCCACCGGCCTGCCCGGCGACCCAGTGCGCTGCGCCCTTCACTTCGTCGCGCGCATCGGCGACCGTCGCCGCGAACCCCGCCTGCGCAAGGACCGGCAGGTCCGGCAGATCGTCGCCGATGAAGCCCGCCTGCTCGGCGGCAACCCCGGTGTCCCGCAGCAGTTCGTTCCACGCAACCGCCTTGTCGCCACGGCCCTGGAGCACGCGCCCGATGCCCAGTTCGCGTGCGCGCGCGCCGACGATGTCCGACGAGCGAGCCGAGAGGATGGCGACCTCGACCCCATGGTTGAGCAGCATCTTGATGCCGTGCCCGTCGCGCACATCGAAGACCTTCAGCGCTTCGCCCTGCGGGCCGTAATAGAGCCGGCCGTCGGTCAGCACGCCGTCGACGTCGAGGGCGACGAGCCGAAGCCGGGCGGCGCGCTGCTCGGGCGTCATCAGATCACCTTGGCCGCCATCAGGTCGTGCATGTGCAGGGCGCCGACCAGGGCGCCGCCGGCGTCGACCACCAGCAACTGGTTCTTCTTGCGCTGGTCCATCAGTTGCGCCGCTTCGGCGGCAAGCACGTCCGGCGCGATGGTGAGCGGATTGCGCGTCATGACGTCGGCGAGCTTCACGTTGCGCACGTCGGCCGCGCGCTCCAGCAGGCGGCGCAGGTCGCCGTCCGTGAAGATGCCCTGCAGCCGGCCCTCGGCGTCGAGCACCGCGGTCATGCCCAGTTGCTTGCTCGAAATCTCCCGCAGCGCGTCGAGCAAGGACGTGTCGACCGACACGCGAGGAATCCTGTCTCCCGTCCGCATCACGTCGCTCACGTAGGTCAGCAGCCGGCGGCCCAGCGCGCCCGCCGGATGCGAGCGGGCGAAGTCGTCGGGTCCGAATCCGCGGGAGTCGAGGCAGGCGATCGCGAGGGCATCGCCCAGCGCGAGCATCGCGGTGGTCGACGACGTGGGCGCCAGGTTCAGCGGGCAGGCTTCCTTGTCGACGCGCACGTCGAGGTGCACGTCGGCGAGGCGCGCGAGCGAAGAAGAAGCGTTGCCGGTCATCGCGATGAGCGGCGTGCCTTCGCGCTTCGCGATGGGGAGCATGGTGAGCAGTTCGTCCCCTTCGCCGGAGTAGGACAGGGCGACGAGCACGTCGTCGCGCGTGATCATGCCGAGGTCGCCATGCGCCGCTTCGGCCGCGTGCACGAACATCGCGGGCGTGCCGGTCGAGGCGAAGGTCGCGGCGATCTTGCGCGCGATGTGGCCGCTCTTGCCGATGCCGCTGACGACGACGCGGCCCCTGCAGAGAAGCAGCAGTTCGACCGCCCGGGTGAATCGATCGTCGAGGCGCGCCGCCAGCGCCTGGACCGCGTCGGCCTCGGTCTGCAGGACGTCCCGCGCCATTTCGAGCGCGTGCGCGGAGGGGACCAACGGGCTTGCGGACATGGATCGCGGGGATTTGCGTGAGAGCCAGCCGCGATGGATGGCGTGCAGCCATAATACACGCGGAGACTTCTCTGGCATGGGTTTTGCTCTAGTGCGTCTGCTCACTCGCTGATGGCCTCGTCCGGTCTGGAAATCACGCTGCTGCTGCTGGCCGCCGTGGTCGTCGGCGTCGTCGCCTTCCGGCTCCTCCAGCTGCCGCCGCTGCTCGCCTACCTGGCGGTCGGCATCGTCATCGGGCCGCACGCGCTCGGGCTCGTCCCGGACCTGGAGGACACGCGCTACCTCGCCGAGTTCGGCGTCGTCTTCCTGATGTTCTCGATCGGACTCGAGTTCTCTCTGGCGCGCCTGCGAACGATGCGCAGGCTGGTGCTCGGGCTGGGCGGCGCGCAGGTGACGCTGACCGTCCTCCTGACGATGGCGGCCGGCTGGCTGGTCGGCCACCACTTCGACGTAGGCTTCGCGGGCGCCTTCGCGCTCGGCGGCGCGCTGGCGATGTCGTCGACCGCGATCGTGATGAAGATGCTGGCCGAGCGCGCGCAGGTCGACACGGAGCACGGCAAGCGGATCGTCGGCGTGCTGCTGTTCCAGGACCTGGCGGTCGTGCCGCTGCTGGTGATCATTCCGGCGCTGGGCAGCGAGGCATCCAGCCTGGCGTGGACGCTCGCCGTCGCGCTCGTGAAGGCGGCGGCGCTGCTGACCGTGCTGCTGGTCGGCGGACAGCGCGTGATGCGGTGGTGGTTCCACACCGTCGCCAAGCGCAAGTCGCACGAACTGTTCACGCTGAACCTGCTGCTGGTGACGCTCGGCCTCGCGTGGTTGACCGAGGCAGCCGGGCTGTCGCTCGCCCTCGGCGCCTTCGTCGCCGGAATGCTGATCTCCGAAACGGAATTCCGCCACCGGGTCGAGGAGGACATCAAGCCATTCCGGGATGTCCTGCTGGGGCTCTTCTTCGTCACGATCGGCATGCTCCTCAACGTGCGGATCGTGCTCGACAACCTCGGCTGGGTCGTGCTCGCGCTGGTCGGCCCCGTGGCGTTCAAGTTCGGGCTGATCGTCGCCCTCGTGCGGTTGTTCGGCGCCACGCCGGGCACCGCGATCAGGACAGGCCTCGCGCTGGCGACGGCGGGCGAGTTCGGCTTCGTCCTGCTCGGACAGGCCGGGACGCACGGACTGCTGAGCCCGCTGGTGCTGCAGGTCGTGCTCGCCTCGATGCTGCTCTCGATGCTGTCCGCGCCGCTGCTCGTCCAGTACAGCGACCGGATCGCGATGCGGCTGGCGTCGAGCGAGTGGCTGCACAAGTCGCTCGAGATCGCCCGCATCGCGCAGAGCGCGATCGCCGTCGAGAAGCACGTGGTGATCTGCGGATTCGGACGCAGCGGGCAGCATCTCGCCAAGATGCTCGAGCAGGAAGGCATCACCTACGTGGCCCTCGACCTCGATCCCGACCTGGTCCGGCAGGCGGCGGCGGCCGGCGACTCGGTTGTCTACGGCGACGCCGGGCGACGCGAAACCCTGGTCGCGGCGGGCATCAGCCGGGCCTCCGCCGTCGCCATCACGTACGCCGACACGCCTTCCGCACTGAAGATCATCCACCACGTACGCGAACTGAAGCCGGACATCCCGGTCATCGTTCGCACGCAGGACGATCACGATCTCGCAAAGCTGACCGCCGCGGGCGCGACCGAGGTCGTGCCCGAGGTGCTCGAGGGAAGCCTGATGCTCGGATCGCATGCGCTCGTGCTGCTCGGAGTTCCGCTGTCGCGCGTCGTCAAGCGGATCCGCGAGCAGCGCGACCAGCGCTATCAGCTGCTGCGCGGCTACTTCCACAGCACGGGCGACGACGACGACGTCGAGGAGGAAGCGCACGAGCGGTTGCATTCGGTGCCGCTGCATCCCGGCGCCGCGGGAGCGGGAAAGACGCTGGAGGATCTGGGCCTCCAGCCGCTGGGCGTCGAGGTCACCGCCGTGCGCCGGCGCGGCATCCGCGGGGCCGACCCCAGCCCCGGAATGCGGTTGCAGGTCGGCGACGTGGTCGTGCTCCGGGGGATTCCGGACGCGCTCGAACTCGCAGAGCGTCGGCTGCTGGAGGCGTGACCATGCGCAGGCGCGAAGTCCTGCTCGGCACTGCTGCGCTCCTGCTCGCAGGGCGGGCGGGCGCACAGCCGGTCTCGCCTGCCGCGCTGTGGTCGGAACTGCAGAAAGGCGGCGCCGGAATCCTGCTGCGCCATGCGCAGACCGAGGCTGGGGTCGGCGATCCGCCCGGATTCCGGATCGGAGACTGTGCCACGCAGCGCAACCTGTCCGACGACGGACGGCGGCAGGCCGAGCGGATCGGCGCGGCGCTTGAGGCCCGGGCGGTGCGGATCGACCGGGTCCTCTCCAGCCAGTGGTGCCGCTGCCTCGATACGGCGCGCCTCGCCTTTCCGAAGGTCCCGGTCGAGCCGTATCCCGCGCTGAATTCCTTCTTCGACGACCGCTCCACGGAGTCGCAGCAGACACGCGAGGCGGCCGCGAGGATCGCCGCGATCCGCGCTCCGGCGAATGTCGTCTTCGTCACGCACCACGTGAACATCCTCGCGCTGAGCGGGATCGCGGTCGGCTCCGGGGAAGCGGTGCTGGTGCGGTGGACCGGCGGTTCGGTGCAGACGCTGGGCCGCCTGGTGCTCTGAAATCTCTTCCCGGCGGCCGCCTGGCTGATCAAGGCGCCGGCGGGCTACGAAGTGCGCGGCCCGTCGGCGGCGAAGCCTGAAAGGAAGTGATCAGGCCGCCGCGGCGACGGGACCGCTGCGGCGCTTCCTGGCCTTCTGCCGCAACAGGACGGGCGCGAGGTAGCGCCCGGTGTGGCTCTCGGGATTGGCGGCGATGGCCTCGGGCGCGCCGGTCGCGATGATGCGGCCGCCGCCGTCGCCCCCTTCCGGCCCGAGGTCGATGACCCAGTCGGCGGTCTTCACGACGTCGAGGTTGTGCTCGATCACGACCAGGGTGTTGCCCGCGTCGCGCAGCTGGTGCAGCACCTTCAGCAGCAGCGCGATGTCGTGGAAGTGCAGTCCGGTCGTCGGCTCGTCGAGTATGTAGAGCGTGCGCCCGGTATCCCGCTTCGACAGTTCCAGCGAAAGCTTCACGCGCTGCGCCTCGCCGCCCGACAGCGTCGTGGCGCTCTGCCCCAGCCGCACGTAGCCGAGGCCGACGTCGAGCAGCGTCTGCAGCTTGCGCGCGATGGTCGGGACCGCGCTGAAGAAGCCCGCCGCCTCGTCGACCGTCATGTCGAGGACCTCGGCGATGCTCCTGCCCTTGTAGTGCACCTCGAGTGTCTCGCGGTTGTAGCGCTTGCCGTGGCAGACGTCGCACGGCACGTAGACGTCGGGCAGGAAGTGCATCTCGACCTTCAGGACGCCGTCGCCCTGGCAGCTCTCGCAGCGTCCGCCCTTGACGTTGAAGGAGAAGCGGCCCGCCTCGTAGCCGCGCTCGCGCGCCGTGGGCGTCTCGGCGAAGAGTTCGCGGATCGGCGTGAACAGGCCGGTGTATGTCGCGGGATTCGAGCGCGGCGTCCGCCCGATCGGGCTCTGGTCCACGCTGATCACCTTGTCGAAGTGCTCGAGGCCGTCGATCGACACATACGGCGCCGGTTCCGCCGAGGAGCCGTAGAGATGGCGCGACACGACGGCGTACAGCGTGTCGTTGATCAGGGTCGACTTGCCGGAGCCCGAAACTCCGGTGACGCAGGTGAGCAGCCCGACCGGCAGTTCGAGCGTGACGTCCTTCAGGTTGTTGCCGTGGGCGCCGGCGAGCTCGAGCCAGTGCGTGAAGGGCGGCGTGCGGTCGTCCGGGATCTCGATCTGCCGCCGGCCGGACAGGTAGGCCGCCGTCAGCGACTTCTCGTTGCCGAGGACCACGTCCAGGCTGCCGCTCGCGATCACTTCGCCCCCGTGCGCGCCGGCTCCGAGCCCCATGTCGACGACGTGGTCCGCGGCGCGGATCGCGTCCTCGTCGTGTTCGACGACGATCACCGTGTTGCCCAGGTCGCGCAGATGCTTCAGCGTGCCGATCAGCCGGTCGTTGTCGCGCTGGTGCAGCCCGATCGAAGGCTCGTCGAGCACGTACATCACGCCGGTCAGGCCCGATCCGATCTGCGAGGCGAGGCGGATGCGCTGCGACTCGCCGCCCGACAGCGTCTCGGCGGATCGGTCCAGCGACAGGTAGTCCAGTCCGACGTTCACCAGGAAGCGCAGCCGCGCGCCGATTTCCTTGACGATCTTGTCGGCGATCTCCTTCTTCGCGCCCGCGAACTGCAGGCGCTCGAAGTACGCGCAGGCGTCGCGCAGCGGGGCCGCCGCGACCTGGTAGATCCCGCGGCGATCTTCGCCGTCGCCGATGAACACGTGGCGCGCTTCCGTGCGCAGCCGGGTTCCTTCGCACACCGGGCACGGGCGCTGGCTGCGCAGCTTGGCGAGTTCCTCGCGCACGACGACCGAGTCGGTCTCCTTGAAGCGCCGGTCGAGGTTGGGCACGACGCCTTCGAACGGGTGCTTGCGCACCATCTTCCTGCCGCGCTCGTTGGTGTACGTGAACGCGATCTCGTCGTCGCCCGAGCCCGCCAGGATCGCCCGGCGCGCGGCCTCGGGCAGTTCTTCGTACGGCAGGTCGATGTCGAAGCCGTAGTGCTGCGCGACGGTCACCAGCATCTGGTAGTAGTACTGGTTGCGCGCGTCCCAGCCCTTGATCGCGCCGCTCGCGAGCGAAAGCTCGGGATGCGCCACCACGCGCTTCTCGTCGAAGTACTCGACGCTGCCGATGCCGTCGCACGCGGTGCAGGCGCCCATCGGGTTGTTGAACGAGAACAGCCGCGGTTCCAGCTCGGACAGCGAGTAGCTGCACACGGGGCACGAGAACCGGCTCGAGAACAGCGTCTCCTGCCCGTTGTCGAGGTCGAGCAGCAGCGCGCGGCCGTCAGCGAGGCGCAGCGCGGTTTCGAAGGATTCGGCGAGGCGCTGCTTCGCATCGGCCCGCACCTTCAGCCGGTCGACGACCACGTCCACCGAGTGCTTCTCGGTCTTCTTCAGCGGCGGGAGATCTTCGGCCTCGACGACGGCTCCGTCGATCCGGAACCGGATGAAGCCCTGGGTCTGCATGTCGTCGAAGAAGTCGACGAACTCGCCCTTGCGGTCGCGGACGACCGGCGCAAGCACCATGACCTTGGTGTCCTCGGCGAGGCCGAGCGTCGCGTCGACCATCTGCGACACGCTCTGCGACTGCAGCGGCAGGTCGTGCTCCGGGCAGAACGGCGTGCCGACGCGCGCGTACAGCAGGCGCAGGTAGTCGTGGATTTCCGTGACCGTCCCAACGGTCGAGCGCGGGTTGTGCGACGCCGCCTTCTGCTCGATCGAGATGGCGGGGCTGAGGCCCTCGATCAGGTCGACGTCGGGCTTCTCCATCAGCTGCAGGAACTGCCGCGCGTACGCCGACAGCGACTCGACGTAGCGCCGCTGCCCTTCCGCGTACAGCGTGTCGAAGGCGAGCGACGACTTGCCGGATCCGGACAGGCCCGTGATCACGATCAGCCGGTGCCGCGGCAGGTCGAGGTCGACGTTCTTGAGGTTGTGCGTGCGTGCGCCGCGGATCCGTATTTCGTCCATGCTGCTGTGCCGAGACCGTCCCCGAGTCGTTCGCCGGCAGAGGGCCGCCGGCTCGAAAAGGGCAACTTGGTACTATAGCGACAAACGCAGGCGCGCCTTGCCCCCGGTCACCGCCGGGCACTCCCTCCCGGAGCGATCCGGAACCCCCAGCCCGATCCTCACGCATGACCTCCCGTTCTTCGTCGCGCATGTCCGGCCAGGAAGTGCGCACGAGCGCCTCGCTCGCGTCGATCTTCGCCCTGCGCATGCTGGGCCTGTTCCTGATCCTGCCGGTGTTTTCGGTTCACGCGCGCACGATTCCCGGCGGCGACAGTCCGGCCCTCGTCGGCCTGGCGCTCGGCATCTACGGCCTGACCCAGGGTGTGCTGCAGATCCCGTTCGGCGCCGCCAGCGACCGCTGGGGACGCAAGCCGGTGATCGTCGCCGGCCTGGTGCTGTTCGCCGTCGGCAGCTTCATCGCCGCGTCCGCCGACGACATCTTCTGGACGATCATCGGCCGGGCGGTGCAGGGCGCGGGCGCGATCTCGGCCGCGGTGACCGCGTTCATCGCCGATGCGACGCGCGAGGAACATCGCACCAAGGCGATGGCGATGGTCGGGGCGTCCATCGGGCTGACTTTCGCGCTGTCGCTCGTCGGCGCCCCGCCGCTGTACGCGGCGGTCGGCATGGGCGGCCTCTTCGCGCTGACCGGCGTGCTCGCGCTGGCGGCGATCGCCGTCGTCACGTGGGTGGTGCCGAGCGCGCCGCCCCGCATCGAACACGACGAACCGGCGACCGCGGCGAGCGTGGTCTTCAATCCGCAGCTGCTGCGCCTGAACTTCGGGATCTTCGCGCTGCACACCGTGCAGATGGCGATGTTCGTGGTCGTGCCCGTGCTGCTGGTCGAGCGGGCGCAGTTGCCGCTGCCCAATCACTGGAGGGTCTACCTGCCAGTGGTGCTGGTGTCGTTCGCCCTGATGATGCCGCCGATCATGGCGGCGGAGCGCAGGTCGCGCATGCGCGTCCTGTTCCTTGCGGCCGTGGGCCTGCTGCTCGTCGTCCAGCTCGGCCTGTTGCTCCACGCGCCGAGCCTCATGTGGATCGCCGGCTGGCTGCTGCTCTTCTTCGTCGGCTTCAACATCCTCGAGGCGAGCCTGCCGTCGCTGGTGTCGCGGGTCGCCCCGTCATCCGCGAAAGGCCTGGCGCTCGGCATCTACAATACGACGCAAGCCATCGGGCTCTTTGCCGGCGGCGCCCTCGGCGGCCTGGTCGCCGCACGGTGGGGCGCGCAGGGAGTGTTCGCATGCGCGGCAGTCATCATGGGCGTGTGGTGGGTGATCGCACTCGGCATGCGCGAAGTACCGAAACGTTCGAGCGGCCAGCCGGTGCCGATCTGAAGAGGAGAACACATGGCATCCGTCAATAAAGTCATCCTGATCGGCAACCTGGGCCGCGACCCGGAGACGCGTTACACCGCCGATGGCGCGGCGATCACCAACATCACGATCGCGACCTCGGACCGCTGGAAGGACAAAGCCAGCGGCGAGATGAAGGAATCGACCGAATGGCACAAGGTCGCCTTCTTCGGCCGCCTGGCGGAGATCGCCGGCGAGTACCTCAAGAAGGGCCGTCCCGTCTATGTCGAAGGCCGGCTGCGCACGCGCAAGTGGCAGGACAAGGAAGGGCAGGACCGTTACACGACAGAGATCGTGGCCGAGAACATGCAGATGCTCGGTTCGCGCGAAGGCATGGGTGGCGGCGGGGCGGACTTCGACAGCGGCAGCGAGGAGCCCCGCGCTCCGGCCCGTGCACCGGCGAGCAAGCCGGCGTCCGCCGCCAAGCCGGCCTCGTCGATGGCCGACATGGACGACGACATCCCCTTCTGAGGCGGGTCGCACGTTCTTGATCCACCGTACGGTCGGGCTATCGTCCCACGCTATGCTGCAGGCAGATGCTTGGAATGTCCCGGCGCACTAACTAAGAGTCGACCATGACCACCTTCGCGCATGCTGCTTCCCGCGCCCCGACGGTCTACCTGATCGAAGACGACGCCGACCTGCGCGAGTCGCTGGCTGCCTTGCTGGAGGCCAGCGGCTACCTTCCCCGGTGTTTCGCGAGCGCGGAGGACCTCCTCGCCAACGGCGTGAACGAGCGGCCGGCCTGCGCGCTGATCGATCTCCATCTGCCGGGAATGAGCGGGCTCGACCTGCAGAAGAAGCTTCACGACGAACAGCCGCACCTGCCGGTGATCGTCGTGACCGGCCACGGCGACGTGGCTACGGCGCGCGCGGCGTTGCTGACCGGAGCGCTCGACTTCCTCGAGAAGCCGGTCCAGCCGAAGGAACTGATGGACGCCGTCGCGGCGGCGCTGGAGAGCGACGCCCAGGCGCTGGAGCACGCGCGCGAACGCGAACAGATGCGCGAGCGCCTCGGTCGCCTGACGCCGCGCGAACTCGAAGTGTTCCAGCGGATCACCGACGGCCTTCACAACCGCGAGATCGCGGTCGAGCTCGGCATCAGCCCTCGCACGGTGGAGGTCCATCGCGCGCGGCTGATGGACAAGCTGAACGCGCGCCGCATCGCGGATCTCTTCCGCCTGCGACTGGCGCTCGACGGCGACGACGCTACCGCACCGGTCCGATCCTGATCGCCGGTCGCGGTACGCAGTACCTCGTAGATCATTCCCCCAATTCCAGGGCTGCGCGCGAAGCACTAAGGTTGCTTCCAGTCGATCCTTTGTAGCCTGTCGCTACGCAAGGTGGCAGCAAGCGCAACGCAGGAGGTTCCCCTTCCTCGTCGCGATTCGGTCCGCGCAGGTGCCTCGCACGGCGCGGACATTTTTTTTGCCCTTCGAGCATCGCGCTCGCCTCCCGACCATGGATCTCACGTTCCTCCCCGGCTGGCCGCCGGCCGTGCCCCCTGCGCTTGCGGTCGCCGTCCTCGCTCTCGTCGCGGCGGCGGCGGGCGAGGGCGCGGCGCGGTTGAAGCTGCCTCGGCTGTTCGGATACGTCGCGGCCGGAGCCTTGTTCGGCGCCGGCGGCTACGTGCTGCGCCTGCTGCAACTCGAGGAACTGCCTTCCCCGACGTTGAAGTTCACGCTGGAGTTCGCGGCGGCGGTGATCCTGTTCGACCTCGGCCAGCGCGTGTCCTTTGGCTGGGTGCGACGCAACCCCGCGCTGCTCGGCGCCAGCATCGCCGAGAGCGGACTGTCGTTCGCGATGGTCTTCCTCGCCATGCGCTACTTCGACATCGACGCCTGGGCGTCGGCCGTCATCGCGAGCATCGCGATGGCAACGTCTCCCGCAGTCGTGCTCGCGGTCACCCGCGAGATCCGCGCGCACGGGCAGATCACGGAGCGGACGCTGCTGCTCACGGCGCTCAACTCGATCTATGCGGTGATGCTGTCGACCCTTCTGCTGGCCCTCGTCCGCGAGCAACCGGGAGCGACTGCGCTCGAGGTGCTGCTTCACCCCGCGTACCTGATCGCCGGCTCGCTGGCGATTGCGGCGCTCGGGGCCCGGCTCTTCCTGTGGGTCCTGTCGTTCATCGGCCGCGACCGCGCCGGCCAGATCCTCGTGATGCTCTCGGTGGTGTGGCTCGTGTTCGCGACGGCGGTCGCGCTGCGGCTGTCGCCGCTGCTCGCGCTGCTGGCGTGCGGGGCGCTTGTGCGCACCTTCGATGCAAGCCGGCTTCTCACCGCCACGGAGTTCGGCCTCGCCTCGGGCATCGCGATCGTGCTCTTCTTCGCCTTGACCGCGGCGATGCTGGACATCGACTCGCTGTTCGTGCCGTGGCTTCCGGTCGTCGCGCTGCTGGCCATGCGCTTCGCGGCCAAGGCGATCGGTGTGGCCGCCTTCGGGCCCGTGTCCGGAATCTCCCTGAAGAAGAGCCTGCTGACGGGGCTCGCGCTGACGCCGATGTCCGCGCTGGCGCTGATGCTGATCCAGCAGGTGTCCGACTGGAATCCGCACATTGCGCAGCAGACCACCGCCGTGCTGCTGCCGGCCGTGGTCGTCCTGCAACTGGCGGGAGCGCTCGCGCTGGCGCTGATCCTGCGCCGGGGCGGCGAAGCGAGGATCGAGCGATGAGCGAGACGCAACTGGAGTTCGGGAAGTCCGAGTGGCTGACGATGGGCGTGGAGCTCGAACTGCAGCTGATTGACCGCCGGACCGGCGACCTGACCCGCGGCGCCTCCGACCTGATCGCACTCGTCTCGCGGCGCCCGTTCCCGGGCGACGTGAAGCCCGAGATCACCGAGAGCATGCTCGAGATCAGCACGTCGGTTCAGCATGCCTTCGAGCCGATGCGGACCCAGCTGATCGCCATGCGCGACGCGCTCGTCGTCGGCGCCGATCGCCTGGACCTCGAAATCGCGGGTGGCGGAACGCATCCGTTCCAGCGCTGGTACGACCGCCAGATCTACGACCGGCCGCGGTTTCGCCACGTCGCCGGGCTGTATGGTTACCTGGCGAAGCAGTTCACCGTGTTCGGGCAGCACGTGCACATCGGGTGCGAGAACGGGACGCAGGCCCTGTGGCTGCTTCATCGCCTGTCGGCCTACATCCCGCAGTTCATCGCGCTCGCCGCCAGCAGTCCCTACTTCCAGGGTGTCGACACCTCGTACGACTGCTCTCGGCTCAACTCGGTCTACGCGTTCCCGCTGTCCGGCCGCGCGCCTTTCCTGACGGACTGGCCCGCCTTCGAGGCCTACTTCGGCAAGCTGAAGAAGCTCGGCGTCGTCGAGAGCATGAAGGACTTCTACTGGGACATCCGGCCCAAGCCCGAGTACGGGACCATCGAGGTGCGCGTGTTCGACACGCCGCTCGCGGTGGAACGCGCGGCAGCGCTCGCCGCCTACGTGCAGGCCATCTGCCGGATGCTGCTCGAGCATCCGGCGCCACCGGAGAGCGAGGACATCTACCTCACCTACAACTACAACCGCTTCCAGGCGTGCCGGTTCGGCCTCGAGGGCCAGTTGATCGACGGCGCGACCGGCGCCGTGCGCCCGGTGCACCAGGACGTGCTCGCCACCCTCGAGCAGGTGCGCCCGCTCGCCCGTGAGCTCGGGTCACTCGCCGCCATGGAAGAGATCGAGCGGTGGGTGCGCGCCGACGGCAACGACGCCCGCTGGCAACGCGAGACCTACCAGAGCCACCATTCGATGGCGGAACTCGTGCTGCGCTCTGCGGAGCGGTTTCGCGGCGCGCGCGGGGCGCCCGTCCTGCCGCCGGTGCCCGTGCAGCGCGTCGGCGCGCCGTAGGTCAACCCCGCCGCAGCAGTTCGAGCGCCACCTCGTTCAAGGGGCCGGCGCTTGCGATCAGCGAGAGCTCGGCGAGGGGATCGCCGCCGTGCCAGGATGTGACCGCGCCGCCTGCGCCCTCGACGACCGGCACGATCGCCGCGACGTCCCAGTACGCGAGCGTGGGGTCCAGCATCAGGTCGGCGCCCCCCGTTGCGAGGGCGAAGTAGCCGAAGCAGTCGCCCCAGGTCCGGTACAGCTTCGCGGCGCGGATGATCCGTTCGACGGCGCCGCCGCCGCGCTGCTCGCCAGTGGACCAGTGCGTCGTCGCGAGGACGGTTGCGTCGGCCAGGCGCGCGCAGGGACGCACGCGCGTCGCGCGCGACGAGCCATCGCTCGCGTACAGGGTGGATGCGCCCGCGTGGCCGATCAGGGCGACGCCAGCGGCCGGATGGCCGATCACGCCGAGCACCGGGCGAAATCCTTCGCCGTCGTCGCGTTCGAGGGCGATCAGCGTGCCGAAGAGGAAGCAGTTGGTGATGAAGGCGCGCGTGCCGTCGATGGGGTCCAGCACCCAGCGATAGCGCTCGCCCGGCTTGTTGCCGTGCTCCTCGCCCATGATGGCGTGGCGAGGGTAGCGCCGTTCGATCAGGCGCCGCATCGCTTCCTCGGCGCTGCGGTCGGCCACCGTGACCGGGCTTGCATCGCCCTTCGTGACGACGGCAGTTCCGGTCATGAAGTACCCGCGGATCGTGGCGAACGCGATGCCGATCAGCTCGTGCATGAACGGCACGAACTCGCGCTCCTCGGCGCGCGTCAGCGGGGCGCTGTAGGTCGCCACCGTTCAGGCGCGCTTCGACGGCACGAACAACGACTCGCACCATGCCGGGTCGACCGCGCTCGGCGTGGCGCACTTGTCCTTCAACGCGCCGTTCAGGCGCGCGAGCACGTCGTCGTGCCGGCCGTCCTTGTTCCAGGCGACCAGGCGCTTGCTCATGCGGTCGAGCGCTGCGCGGTTGTTGCCCGTGAGCTGCACGCTGCCGGGCTTGATTTCCCCGAGCACCTGCGTGCCGGCCTTCTCGACCGCCGCTGCATCCTGCGGCGTCAGTTCGAGCAGCGTGTTCAGGTAGTTGCCGCCCCAGCGCAGCCGCGTCGCCGTGCCCTGCGCGCTTTCGTATGCCCGGCGCGACCAGTCGACGGCCGCCGCCTTGCCTTCCGGCGTGCCGCGTTTCTTCGCGTTCGAGGCGAGTTGTGACATGTAGTAGTAGGGCGAGTGCGATCGCTTCAGTTCGGCCGTCAGCAGCGCATCGGACTCGTCGAGCAGGCCGGCGCGGGCGAGCACGCCGCCGGCCAGCGTGATCACGGCCTGGCGCTCGTCGAGGTCCTCGATCTCGCGGTCGACGCGCGCCGCTTGCGCCTTCACTTCCTCCACGAGCGCGGGCGGCAACGGGCCGTCCTTGTCGTCGAGCCGCGCGAGCTCGACCTTGCCGAGCATCGCGTACATCCGTCCGGCGTTGGAGAGCTTCGGCTCCGCGGCGAGCTTGTCGAGGGCCGCGATCCACTGGGCCTTCAGGTCGGCGCGTCCCTTCGACCTGGCGTCGGTGAGGAGGCCGACGATGTCGTCGGCGGCGTAGCCGAGGATGTCCTGGTTGGCGCGGACCAGCTCAGGCTGTTCGAGCAGGCTCCTCACGCTTGCGATGGCGTCGGCCTTGTCGAGCTTCGGCTTCGCATCGCCGGCCTGCGACGCGGCGTGCAGCGCCTCGAGGACGAGGCGCGACGAAGCCTCGCGCTCCCCGGACGGGCACACGGCGGCGAGCTTCATCAACGCAGCCGGAACATCCTTTTCGGGCACCAGCTGGCCGTCGTCGGTTTCCCACGAATAGAACGCCAGCATCCGCCAGTCGTCGGCGGACAGCGACTTGCCGGCGAGGGCAGCCTCGAGCGCCTGCTTCGCCGAGTTGCCGCCGGCCAGCCCGCGTTCGAGCAGCTGCATGTACTTGGAGGCGTCGACCGAGCCGGCAAGGCGCGTCAGTTCCTGTCCGCCGCCGGCGAGCAGCACCATGGTCGGGTAGCCGCGCACCTTGAAGCGCTCGCCGAGCACCTGGCCGCTCGGGCTGTCGGCGTCGACGTACACCGGGACGAAGGAACGCGACTTCTCGATGAAGTCCGGTCTGGTGAAAATGGTGCTCTTCACCTGGTTGCAGGGCGGACACCACACGGCGGTCCAGAACAGGAAGACGGGCTGGTTCCTGGACTTCGCATCCTCGAACGCGCGATCCACGTCGGCGACGCTCTGCGGCCGCACCCACTCGATCCCGGCCTTCGCCGGACTGGCGGCAGCGGTCGTCGCCTGCGGCGCAGGTTCCGGGGCCTTCGAGCAGGCCGACACGAGGGCGATGGCGACGAGCAGCAGGGAACGCATCATGATTCGTGCTCCGGGCAGGGCTGCGGATTATCGCGCAGCCGGAAGCGCGCTCAGCGTGCGGCGACGCGCGCGGCCAGGGCGAGGTAGTGCGCGAGCGGCGGGGTCTGCGCGTCCTCCCGCTTTGCGCGGTCGTCCCACAGCCGCAGGCGCACGCCGTCTTCCGAGTACGGTTCGGCCTTGAAGGCGCCGGCCTGCCCGTCGCTGAAGATCCCGCCCTGGAGCTCGAGGCTGCGCTTCGAGTCGATCGACAGCGCAGCCCAGTACTCGGCGCCGGTGATCGTGCCGTCGCCGCGCGCGCACAGGTAGCGCTTGGCGTCGACGTGCAGGCGGATCGGCTGCAGCACGGCCGCGCCGAACAGGTCGCGCAGGAACGGCAGGGCGACGTACTCGTGACGGTCGTCGATGCCGCGCAGCGTCGGCGTCTCGCCCTGGTCGTTGATCAGGTGGCCGAGGTCGTGCAGGAAGGACGCAACGACCAGTGCGTCGCTGGCGCCGTCCTGTTCGGCGAGGTGAGCCGACTGCAGCGCGTGCTGAAGTTGCGTGACCGGCTCGCCGGCGTACATGCGGTCGCCCTTGGCGGCGAACAGTCCTTCGATGTCGTTGAGCGTCAATGCCATGTCAGCTTGCGGCAGGGGTTCGATCGGGGTTGAACGCGCCGCCCTGTTCGGCCAGCACCCGCGTCTTCGACAGCACGCCCGCGGATTCGAGGATCGGGTAGGAGACGGAACAGAACAGCGAGTTGATTCGCTTGAAGTCCGAAAGCAGGTCCAGGTGCAGGGAGCTGGTCTCGACCGACTGCGGCGTGTTCTCCGACAGCCGGTGCAGGTGGCTCTCCGCGTAGCGCATCTCGAGTTCGCGGAAGGTCACCTTCTCCGCGATCAGCTTCTGCGCGGACTTCAGGTCTCCGTTCAGGAACACAGCGACCGACAGCTGCAGGTTGCCGATCAGCCGCGCGTGCAGGTCGCTGATCTCCTGCAGGCCCGCTTCGGAGAACGACAGGCCGTGCTGGATCTTCCGCTCGGCGACGTCGAGCAGCAGGCGCTCGATGATGTCGCCCACGTGCTCCATGTTGATCGTGAACTGGATGATCTCGGTCCATCGCCTGGACTCGCGCGCTTCCAGCGCCTCGCGGCTGATCTGCGCGAGGTAGCGCTTGATGGCGGAGTACAGCCGGTCGATCTCGTCGTCCTTGCGCCGCAGCGCCTCGGCCAGCTGCACGCTGTCGTGCCGCAGGACTTCCAGCAGGCCGGTGAGCATCTCCTGGACCGTGTCGGCCAGCCGGATGGCTTCGCGCGCCGCGTTGCCGAGCGCGAGGGCGGGCGTGTCGAGCGCGACCGGGTCCAGGTGGCGCGGCTCGCCGGGCGTCTCCGCCTGGCGCGGCGCCGGCAGCCACTTCTCCGTGAGGTCGGCGACCCGCCGGGTGAGGCCGATGAACGTCAGCGCGAGCAGGACGTTGAACAGCAGGTGGAAGTAGACGACGAGCTGCTTGGGATCGGAGTTCATCTTCAGCAGGTATGGCGTGGCGAACGGCAGCGCGAGCAGTGCGAGCCCCACGCCCGCCGCCTTGAACACGAAGTTGCCGAGCGGCACGCGGCGTGTGATCGGGTCTGCCTTCCACGTGGTGAGCAGCGCCAGCAGTCCGCTGCCGAGGTTGGCGCCGAGCACGACCGACAGCGCCGCGTGCGCCGGCACGATGTTGGCCGCCGCGAGCGATGCGACCAGCAGCACCACCGCCAGGCTCGAATACGAAGCCACCGCGAGCAGGGCGCCGATCAGCACGTCGAGCAGCAGGTCGCCGGAAATCTGCGCAAACAGCACGCGCACTCCGGCGGCCTTCGTCAGCGGCAGCGTGGCCTGGCCGATCAGCTGCAGCGCGAGGATCATCACGCCGAGTCCCAGCGCGATCTTGCCGATCTGGCCGGCGCGCTCGTTCTTCTTGGACAGATACACGATCACGCCGGCGACGATCAGCAGAGGCGCGAGCCACGTCAGGTTCAGCGAGAACACCTGCACCATCAGCGCGGTGCCGACGTCGGCGCCGAGCATCACGGCCAGCGCGGCCGCCGTTCCGATCAGTCCCTGCGACACGAAGGACGACGCGAGCAGCGCCGTCGCGGTCGAGCTCTGCAGCAGGCCGGTGACCGCGACGCCGGCGACGAAGCCGGTCCCGCGATTGCCGACGTTGCGGCGCAGGACCTGGCGCAGGCTGGCGCCGTACACGCGCAGCACGCCGGTACGCACGATGTGCGTGCCCCAGACGAGCAGCGCGATGGCCGCCAACAGGTTCAGGAGGGTCTGCATCCGGGTTGCCTTGGTCCGCGCCTCTTCTTCGCTACCAGGGCAGCGAGTAGGTCTTCGTGTTGGTGAAGCTCTTCATCGCTTCGAGCACGCCTTCCTTGTACCCGAGGCCGGAGTCCTTGATTCCTCCGAAAGGCGTGAGTTCGAGCCGGTATCCCGGCACTTCGCGCACGTTCACGGTGCCGACGTTCAGCTCCGAGATGAAGCGGGTGATGTAGTCGAGCCGGTTCGTGCAGACCGCCGACGACAAGCCGTACGCGGTCGAGTTGGCGATCGCGATCGCCTCGTCGATCGAGCCGAAACGGATCACCGGCGAGACCGGCCCGAACGTCTCCTCCTTCACCAGCGGCATGTCGGGCAGCACGCGGTCGACCACGGTCGGCGCGTACAGCGCCCCGCGGCGGACGTGTCCAGCGAGCACCCGGGCGCCGCGCGCGACCGCGCCATCGACCCGCGCCTCGAACTCGCGCGCCGCGGCTTCGTCGATCACCGTGCCCATGTCGGTGGCCGGATCCAGCGGGTCGCCGTACTTCACGGCCCGGGTCTTCGCGACCAGGCGGTCGACGAAGTCGTCGGCGACGCTCGCGTGCACCAGCATGCGCTTGACCGCCGTGCAGCGCTGGCCCGAGTTCTTGTACGAGCCGCTGGCCGCCAGCGTCGCCGCTTCCTCGACGTCGGCATCCTCCATCACGATGATCGGGTCGTTGCCGCCGAGCTCGAGCACCTGTCGCTTGTAGACCGCCTTCGCCGCGATGTACTTGCCGACCGCCACGCCGCCCGTGAAGGTCACGAGGTCGACGTCCGGGTGGGTCAGCATCTCGTCGGCGATCTCGCGCGGGTCTCCGGTCAGCACCGAGAGCATCGGACCGGGCAGGCCGGCCTCGTACAGGACGTCGGCGAGCGCGTACGCGGCGAGCGGCGTCTTCTCGCTCGGCTTCAGCACGACGCGGTTGTTGGTGGCCACGGCCGGCGCCACCTTGTGGATCACCTGGTTCAGCGGATGGTTGAACGGCGTGATCGCGGAGATGACGCCGAGCAGCGGCTCGCGCATCGTGTAGACCTTGCGCTTCTTGCCGTGCGGAGTCAGGTCGCACGAGTACACCTGCCCGTCGTCGACCAGCGCCTGGTTGGCGGCGAACAGCAGCACGTCGCTCGCACGGCCGACTTCGTACTGCGTGTCCTTCAGGCACAGCCCGGACTCGAGCGTGATCAGCCGCGCGATCTCGTCCCGGCGGTGCGCGATGATCTCGCCGGCCTTCATCAGGATCCGGTAGCGGTCGTAGCGCGTCAGCGTGCTCCGGTAGCTGCGGGCGATCGAGAAGGCGCGGCGCACGTCGTCGACCGTCGCCTTCGGCACGGTCGCGACCACCTCGCCGGTGTACGGGTAGCGCACCTCGAAGCTGCGCGCGCACGCGACCTTCTCGCCGGCGATCCGGAGCGATTCGGCGCGGACGGGGGAGGCGGGCACGTTCATTGGGCGTGGTTCAGCGCGAGTTCGAAGGCGTCGAAGTTGCGCCAGCGGCGCAGCGGATCAAGGCCTGCGATCCTGCGGTTGAGGACGAGGGGCACCCGCTGCTCCGAGATCCCGCCGTGCGAGCGCAGCGGCAGCTCGAGCTGCGACAGGTCGTGGCGCGAGCGGCTGGTGCCGAGCACCACGCTGCGCTCCGACACGACGACGATGTCGCCGATCCGGTCGGCCGGCAGTTCGAACCGCCGTGCCGCTTCCTCGCGGCCGAGCACCACTTCCATGCCGGGCAGCTCGCGCAGCCGCGCGGTGACGCCTGCCACCGCGTCCGGCGCCACGTAGATCGTCGCGAAGGAGCCGAGCGCGCCGTGGTGGACCACGTACGGGTCGGTGATCGGGAGGATGACGCGCGAGCGCTCGGCGCCGAGCCACTCGTCGAGCAGGTCCTGCAGGAAGACGACGTTCGGGCTCGCGTCGAGCCTGGTCTTGGCGTTCATGCCGTGATCGGCCGTCAGGGCAAACACCGTGCCGAGCGCGTCGAGGCGCGCGAGATAGCGGTCGAGCATCGCGTAGAAGCGATTGGCGTCAGGGTCGCCGGGGGCGTGCTTGTGCTGCACGTAGTCCGTCGTGGACAGGTAGAGGAAGTCGGGCTTGCGCGTTTCGATCAGCCGCACGCCGGCGGCGAACACGAACTCGGACAGCTCGGCGCTGTAGACGTCGGGCACGGGCATGCCCACGAGCGGCAGCACGTCGGTGATGCCGTTGTCCTGCTCGGTCACCTGATCGGCTTTCTCGGACGAGAAGCAGATGCCTTTCATCTTGTGGCCGAGCAGCAGGCGCAGCTTGTCCTTGGCCGTGACGACCGCGACGCTGTGTCCCGCGTCGGCCAGCGCGGCGAGGATCGTCGGCGCGCGCAGCCACTTCGGGTCGTTCATCATCACTTCCGTGCCGCTCTCGACGTCGAAGAGGTAGTTGCCGCAGATGCCGTGGACCGACGGCGGCGCGCCCGTGACGATCGAGAGGTTGTTCGGATTGGTGAAGCTGGGCACCACGCAGTCGGCCACCAGCGCGGTGCCGCTCGCGAGCACCTGCTTCATGAACGGCATGTGGCCGCCCGCCACTGCCTGCGCGATGTAGTCCGGCTCGCAGCCGTCGATGCACAGGACGACGGTCGACTGCTTCGGGGCCGCGTACGCGCGGCCGTTCACTTCGATCATTTCCCTATCCTTTCCTGCCGGCGCGCGCCCGGACGGGCTGCCGAGCACCCTCGCCCTTCCGTGCGCGCTCCCTGCTTTCCATCACGTGGTCGAACATCGTCCGTCCGGCCTGCTCCGGGTCCCCGGAGGCGATCGCCTTCAGGATCCCGCGGTGCTCGGCGGCGGAGTGGGGCAGCAACTGCTGGTCGCGCAGGTTGCGTCGACGGAACAGCGCCAGTTCCTTCACCAGCCTGCGGTACACGCCGGCCAGCTTGCGATTGCCGGTGAAGCCGACGAGCGCGTCGTGGAACTCGAGGTTCAGGAGGTGATACGCGTCGGAGTCGCCCGCCCGCGCCGCCACGTCCATCCGCTCGACGATCGCGCGCGCCGTCTTCAGCTGCTCCGGCGTGATCGTTTCCGCCAGTCGTCGCCCGACGAGTTCGTCCATCGCGGCGCGCAGGTCGTAGATCTCCAGCGCCTCCTCGAGCGGGATGTCCCGCACGAAGACGCCGCGGTTCTTCTCCTGGCGCACGAGGCCCGAGTCCTCGAGCATGCGGAACGCCTCGCGGATCGGGCCGCGCGAGACGCCGAGCCGCTCCGACAGCCACGCCTCCGTCAGCTTCGAGCCCGGGCCGATCTCGCCGTCGAGGATCATCCGCTCGATCTCCTGTTGCGCGGCGCTCGACAGCGAGGCGGTGCGCAGCAGTTCGATGGTCGGGTGCGGGACGATCCGGACGGGCGGGGGAGCGGTGCTGGCCATGGCGCGCAGTCTACGGGTCGTGACATCGATTGTCTACAATCTGCAAAAAACAATTGACACCCGCGGTGCCGCTCGTAGACTGCCTCCCCGCTGTCTTCGCTTGCCACTGAGCTTGCACCTAAGATGGCGTCCGGCCGAAGTCACACGCCGGTCATGCTGTCGAGCCACCTTTGAAGGCCGTCCGTTTCCCCTCACGGGCGGTCGCATCCATGCCACCGGGGTCATGAAGGAGGAGTCGATGAAGTTTTCGTTTGCGACATTCGGCAGGCTCGCCGCTGCTGCCGCGCTCGCCGCCGTGGCGTTCGGCGCGAGCGCGCAGAAGACGCAGCTGACCGTGTACACGGCGCTGGAGACCGACCAGCTGAAGGCCTACCAGGCCGGTTTCGAGAAGGCCAACCCGAACATCGAGATCACCTGGGTTCGCGACTCGACGGGCATCATCACGGCGAAGCTGCTGGCCGAGAAGAACAACCCGAAGGCCGACGTCGTGATGGGCGTGGCCGCGACCAGCATGGCCATCTTCGACACCGAGGGGATGCTGGTGCCGTACGCTCCGGCGGGCCTGAACCGCATCGCCGCCCAGTACCGCGATCCGAAGAACCCGCCGGCCTGGGTCGGCATGGACGTCTGGGGCGCGACGATCTGCTTCAACACCGTCGAAGCCGCCAAGCGCAACATCCCCAAGCCCGAGACGTGGCGTGACCTGACCAAGCCCGTCTACAAGGGCCAGATCGTGATGCCGCACCCGGCGTCGTCGGGCACGGGCTTCTTCGACGTGTCGGCGTGGCTGCAGCTGTGGGGCGAGGCCGAGGGCTGGAAGTACATGGACGGCCTGCACGAGAACATCGCCCAGTACATGCACTCCGGATCCCGTCCGTGCGCGGCCGTGGCCGCCGGCGAGTACGTGGTCGGCATCTCCTTCGAGTACCGCGCCAACCGCGAGAAGGCGCGCGGCGCCCCGATCGACCTCGTGTTCCCGAAGGAAGGCCTGGGCTGGGACCTGGAAGCGATCGGGATCCACAAGGGCACCAAGAACATGGCCGCGGCGCAGAAGCTGCTCGACTGGGCCGTCAGCGACGAGGCGATGGGGCTGTACGCCGCGAACTTCGCGATCGTCGCCGTCCCGAGCCTGTCGAAGCCGCTGCCGAATGTCCCGGCCGACTACGCCAGCCGGCTCGTGAAGAACGACTTCGCATGGGCCGCAAAGAACCGCGAGCGCATCCTCGCGGAGTGGAGCAAGCGTTACGAGTCGAAGGCCGCACCCAAGTGATCCAACACCGCTCGCGCACCGCGCGAGCGGGCTCGGGTCAGCTTCGGGCACGGTCGCACGCCCGGAGCTGACCCGAGTCTTTTGACACCCGGCATCATGGCGGCTTCCCAGCCGAATTCATCCAGCGAGGCGCTGCGCCTCGAGGCGGTCCACAAGGCGTTCGGCGATTTCGTCGCGCTGAAGTCGATCGATCTCGTCATCCGGCCCGGCGAGCTCGTCTGCTTCCTCGGCCCCTCGGGTTGCGGCAAGACGACGCTGCTGCGGATCATCGCCGGGCTCGAGCGCCAGACGCGGGGAACGATCTTCCAGAACGGCCGCGACATCTCCAGTGCGCCGCCGGCCGCGCGCGACTACGGCATCGTGTTCCAGTCGTACGCGCTGTTCCCGAACCTGACGATCGCCCAGAACGTCGCGTATGGCCTCGTGAACCGGCGCAAGGGGCGCGGGGAGATCTCGGCGCGCGTCGCGGAACTCCTCACGCTGGTCGGATTGCCGGACGCCGGCTCCAAGTACCCGAGCCAGATGTCGGGCGGCCAGCAGCAGCGCGTCGCGCTCGCGCGCGCGCTCGCGACCTCACCCAGCCTGCTGCTGCTCGACGAGCCCCTGTCCGCGCTCGACGCCAAGGTGCGGGAGCGGCTGCGCGGCGAGATCCGCCAGCTCCAGCGCCGGCTCCGCGTGACGACCATCATGGTCACGCACGACCAGGAAGAAGCGCTGTCGATGGCCGATCGCGTCGTCGTGATGAACCACGGCGGGATCGACCAGATCGGCTCGCCGAGCGACGTCTACGAGCGCCCGGCGACGCCGTTCGTGGCCGACTTCCTCGGCAAGGTGAACGTGCTGAAGGCCACGGCGCTCGGTGGCGGGCGGTTCAAGGTGGGATCGGTCGAGCTGACGCTGCCCGCCGACGGCAATGCCGCGGGCGACCCGGTCCGCATCTACCTGCGTCCGGAGGATCGCCACGTCGAGGGCGACATCGCGCACCTGCCCAACCGGCTGCGCGGCCGCATCGCGCGCATCGACTACCTCGGCACCGTGTGCCTGGCGGAGCTGCGCTGCGAAGCGCTCGGCCAGCCGATGACGATCTCCTACTCGCTGAACCAGCTGCACGACCTCGATGTGCGCGAGGGCGGGGAAGTCGAGATCGCGCTGCGGACCGACCGCGTGCGCGTGTTCCCGGAGCCGGCGCGGCCATGAAGCCGGTCGGCCGGCGCGGCGCCACGATGCAGGCGGTGGTGGCATGAGCGCGGTGGCAGTGCCCGCCGGCACTCCGATGCCTTCGCGCTTCGCCCTCGCGAAGGAGGCGCTCGCCGCGCGCGGCGGCATCGTCCTGCTCCTGGTCGCTCTGGTGGTCTTCCTGACGGTGCCTCTCGCGATGATCCTCGTCCGCAGCGTCGAGGGACGCGGCGGCGAGTTCGTCGGGATCGCCAACTTCATCCAGTACGTCCAGTCGCCGGCGCTGGCGCAGTCCACGTGGAACACGCTGACCTTCGCGATCTGGACGACGTCGGTCACCGTTCCGCTCGCATTCCTGTTCGCCTATGCGATGCAGCGCAGCTGCATCCCGTTCAAGGGGCTGTGGCGCAACATCGCGATGGTTCCGATCCTCGCGCCGTCCCTGCTGGCCGCGATCTCGTTCATCTACCTGTTCGGCAACCAGGGTGCGTTCAAGTTCATGCTCGAGTGGGTCGGGCTGAAGTCGATCTACGGCATGCCGGGCATGGTGATGGCGATGACCTTCGCCTCGTTCCCGCACGCCGCGATGATCCTGATGGCGGCGCTCGCGCTGTCGGACGCGCGGCTGTACGAGGCCGCCGACTCGATGGGAACGAGCGAGTTCCGCAAGTTCATGACGATCACGCTGCCGGGCGCGAAGTACGGCCTGATCTCCGCGAGCATGGTGGTCTTCACGATGGCGGTCTCGGAGTTCGGCGTGCCGAAGGTGATCGGCGGCAACACCAACGTGCTGGCCGTCGACATCTACAAGCAGGTGATCGGCCAGCAGAACTTCTCGATGGGCGCGGTCGTCGGGCTCGTGCTGCTGCTGCCGGCGGTGATCGCGTTCGTGATCGACCACATCGTGCAGCGCAGGCAGCAGGCGCTGCTGACCGCGCGCAGCGTGCCGTACCGGGCGAAGCCGGCGCGCGGGCGCGACTGGGCGCTGCTGCTGCTGGTGGTGCTCATGTCGGCGCTGATGCTGCTGGTCGTCGGCATGGCGGCGTACGGCTCGGTGGTCAAGTTCTGGCCGTACAACATGTCGCTGACGCTCAATCACTACACCTACGGGTTGGAGGAGGCAGGCCTCGAGCACGCCTACCGCAACAGCCTGACCATGGCGGCGTGGTGCGCGGTCATCGGCGCGGCGATCACGTTCGCCGGGGCCTACTGGCTCGAGAAGACCAAGGGGGCCGATGCGCTGCGGCCGCTGATCCGCTTCCAGGCGATGCTGCCGATGGCCGTGCCCGGCATGGTGCTCGGCATCGGCTACATCCTGTTCTTCAACCTGCCCGACAATCCGCTCAACTTCCTGTACGGCACGATGGCCATCCTGGTGCTGTCGACGCTCGTGCACTTCTACTCGTCGAGCCACCTCACGGCGGTGACGGCGCTGAAGCAGATCGACAGCGAGTTCGAGTCGGTGTCGGCGTCGCTGAAGGTGCCTTTCTACAAGACGTTCTGGCGCGTCACCGTCCCGGTCTGCCTGCCGTCGATCCTCGACATCGGCCGCTACTATTTCGTCAACGCGATGACCACCATCTCGGCCGTCGTGTTCCTCTATTCACCGAAGACCACGCTCGCGTCGATCTCCATCCTGCAACTCGACGAGGCGGGGGCGATCGGGTCGGCAGCGGCAATGGCGACGCTGATCGTCCTGACGTCGGCGGTCGTCACGGGCGTGATGTTCGCGGCCGAGTGGTGGCTGATCCGGCGCACGCAGGCGTGGCGCAACACCAGGCAATAGCTCGAAGGAGACACTCATGATCCGCGGCAACGATCCGATCCTGCTGACACCCGGCCCGCTCACCACGTCGCTTCGCACCAAGCAGGCGATGCTGAACGACTGGGGCTCGTGGGACTCCGCCTTCAACGCGATCACGGCCAGCCTCCGCAAGGACCTGGTCGACATCGTCGGCGGCGGAGCCGAGTACACGTGCGTGCCGCTGCAGGGCAGCGGCACGTTCTCGGTCGAGGCCGCGATCGGCACGGTGGTGCCGCGCGCGGGCAAGGTGCTGGTGCCGAACAACGGCGCGTACTGCGCGCGCATCGTCCGCATCTGCAAGGTCCTCGGCCGTGCGGTGGTGGACCTGCCGGTTCCAGAGGACCAGCCGGTGACCGGCGCCATCGTCGAGGCCGCGCTCGCGGCCGACCCGTCGATCACGCACGTCGCGCAGGTCCACTGCGAGACCGGCGCCGGCGTTCTCAACGACCTCGCTTCGATCGCCGCGGTGTGCGCGAAGCGCGGCAAGGGGCTGATCGTCGACGCGATGAGTTCGTTCGCGGCGCTTCCGATCGACGTCCGCGCGACGCCGTTCGATGCGCTGATTGCCGCGAGCGGCAAGTGCCTCGAAGGCGTCCCGGGCATGGGATTCGTCATCGTGCGCAAGGCCGTGCTCGAGGCCCGCGCCGGCAACGCCCACTCGCTGGCCATGGACCTGCACGACCAGTACGTTTACATGGAGAAGACGACGCAGTGGCGCTACACGCCGCCGACGCACGTCGTCGCCGCGCTGCGCGTCGCGGTCGACCAGTTCAGGGAGGAGGGCGGCCAGCCCGCGCGGCTGGCGCGCTACACGCGCAACTGCGAGACGCTGGTCAATGGCATGGCGGAACTCGGCTTCCGCACTTTCCTGTCTTCGGCTGTGCAGGCGCCGATCATCGTCACCTTCCACGCGCCGTCCGATCCCGCGTACGACTTCAGGACGTTCTACGAGAAGACGCGCGAGCGCGGCTACATCCTGTACCCGGGCAAGCTCACGCAGGTCGAGACGTTCCGGGTCGGCTGCATCGGCGCGATCGACGACAACGAGATGCGCAACGTCGTCAGCGCGGTCAGCGAGACGCTCAAGGACATGGGAATCAAGCAGGTGGCGCCGGCGGCGGAGCGCAGGGCAGCCTAGGGGTCAGGCGGCCTTCAGCGCCACCACGCCCAGCACCACCGCAACGACTCCCGCCCACCGGCGCGGTGTCAGCTTCTCGTGCAGCAGCCGGGCGCCGATCAGCGTGGCGAACAGCACCGACGTTTCGCGCAGGGATGCGACCAGCGCCACCGGCGCCTTGGTCATCGCCCACACCGAGATCGCATAGGCGCCTGCGGAGAGCGCGCCGCCGAGCAGCCCCCGGGTCCGCCGGCGGTTCAGCACGTCGACGAACGCCGCGCGGTGGCGGACCAGCATGTACGCGGTGAACGGGATCGCGTCGAGGACGAAGAGCCAAACGATGTAGGCCCACGCGTCGCCGGCCAGTCGGGCGCCGGTGCCGTCGACGATCGTATAGACCGCGATCACCAGGGCGTTCATCAGCGCGAAGGCGACCGCGCGGCTCGATGGCGAGTGATCGACCGAGCGCAGTGCCAGCGCGACGACGCCGGCCGAGATCAGCAGCATCCCCAGCCAGTTGAGCGCGCCCGGCATCTCGCGCAGCGCGACGATGCCGAGCACGCCGGTGATCAGCGGCGCCACGCCACGCATCAGCGGGTACACCAGCGACAGGTCGCCGGACCGGTACGCGTTGATCATCAGGTAGTAGTAGGCGATGTGGATCACCACCGAAGCGGCGATGTACGGCCAGCTCTCGACGGCGGGAACGGGAACGAAGAAGATGAAGGGCAGCGCGACCAGGCCGGCGCCGGCCACGATCGCTGCGGTATCGAGCAGCACATCGCCGCCGCCCTTGATCATCGCGTTCCAGCTCGCGTGCAGCAGCGCAGCGAACAGGACGGCGAAGGAGATGGCGAGGCTCAAGGCGGTGTGGAGGCGGCGAAGGTGGTGGAGGCGCCATGCCCGGTCGCGTGGCGCCGGGCGCATCGTACCGGCAACCTTCCGACGGGCGGCAAGCCCTGCAGCGCCGGCGGCTGCACTCGGTCAAGCCGGCATGCGCCAACGCTGCCAAGCTGCGCGTAGCGTGACTGCCTTCCGGGAGCAACGATGCAACCGATCCGCATTGCCCTGTGCTGCGTTCTCCTCGTGACGGGCGCACTCGGGAGCGCCGAGGCGCAGCGCGTCGGCGGCGACCGCGGGGACCGCGGAGACCGCGTGCTGCGGCCCGGCACGATACCCGCCGACGAAACCTATGCGCCGATGGCGATCGGCGCGCTCGAAGTGCTGTCCGTGCGCCCGGCCGACCGCGTGATCCGGCTTCGCGACAAGGACGGAAAGGCGGCGGACGTGCACGTCCAGGAGCACGTCTACGACTTGTCGAAGCTGAAACCCGGCGACAAGGTGAAAGTCGACTTCTTCCAGCCTGTCGAAGGCGACACCCAACTGCGCGCGGCCGGCATCTGGCCGGCCGAGTAGCGACGGGCGCGCCGCCTCAGGGCGGCAATACAGCGTCGGCCGGCGTGTAGTCGAGCTTCAGCGCCTTCGCCACGGCCTTGTAGGTCACTTTCCCGGCCGCGATGTTCAGGCCGGCCTTCAGGTGCGGGTTCTCGGACAGCGCGCGGCGCCAGCCCTTGTCGGCGAGCTGCAGCGCGAACGGGAGCGTGGCGTTGTTCAGGGCGTGGGTCGACGTGCGCGGCACGGCGCCCGGCATGTTCGCCACCATGTAGTGGACGACGCCGTCGATCACGTAGGTCGGGTCGGCGTGCGTCGTCGCCCGCGACGTCTCGCAGCTGCCGCCCTGGTCGATCGCCACGTCGACGATCACCGATCCGCGCTTCATCTTCGGCAGCATCGCCTTCGTCACGAGCTTCGGCGCAGAGTCGCCCGGGATCAGCACGCCCGAGATCAGCAGGTCGGCCTGCAGCGCTTCGCGCTCGACGTTGTCGCGGTTGGAGAACAGCGTCATTGCGCGCCCGTTGAACATCGCGTCGATGCGGCGCAGCGCCTCGATCGACTTGTCGATCACGACGACCTGCGCGCCGGTGCCGGCGGCCATCTGCGCCGCGTTGGTGCCGACCACGCCGGCGCCGAGGATCACGATGCGGCCGGGTTCGACGCCGGGAACGCCGCCCAACAGCACGCCCATTCCGCCCGCCGACTTCTCGAGGCAACGCGCGCCCGCCTGGACGGCGAGGCGACCGGCGACTTCGGACATCGGCGCCAGCAGCGGGAGCCCGCCGGATGGCGACGTGACGGTTTCGTAGGCCACGCAGATCGCGCCGCTCCGCACGAGGCCGGCCGCCTGCTCGGGGTCGGGCGCGAGGTGCAGGTACGTGAAGAGGATCTGGCCCTCGCGCAGCATCGCGCGCTCGATCGCCTGCGGCTCCTTGACCTTGACGATCATGTCGGCGCGCCGGAACACGTCCTCCGCCGTTGCGGTGATCTCCGCCCCGGCGCGCCGGTAGTCGTCGTCGGCTGCGCCGATGCCGATGCCCGCGTCGGTCTGCACCAGCACCTTGTGGCCGTGCGCCGCCATCTCGCGCACCGACGAGGGCGTGAGCCCGACGCGGTACTCGTGGACCTTGATCTCCTTCGGTACGCCGACCAGCATCTTCTTCTCCTCGTTCCTAGGGCCTGTTAACGCTTGGCTCGCGCATGTGCGATCCAAGCGTTAGCAGGCCCTAGCTCTTCACGCGCAGCGAAGCGGGATCGTACGGGGCTTTCAGCGACACGGACGCCATGTGCCTGTCGCCGGCGAGGTCGATCTCCCAGCGGCCGGCGTCGAGCCACTCCTTCGTCAGCGGCGCGTTGCCCGCATTGACGATGCCCAGCGCAACCGGGCGGCCGATCGTGTGCCCGAAAGCGGCCGACGTGACGAAGCCGGCGGGAGCGCCGTCGCGCAGGATCAGCTCGCCGCCCCACAGGTTCGTGTGCGGGGCGTCGACGACGAGCGAGACCACGCGCCGCGACGGCACCTGTCCCTTCAGTGCCGCCAGCTTCGCGCAGCCCTTGAATCCGCCCGGCTTGTCGAGCGCAACCGCGAATCCAAGTCCGGCCTCGTACGGAGTGATGTCCGGCGAGAGTTCGCGGCCCCAGGCGCGGTAGCCCTTCTCGAGCCGCAGCGAGTCGATCGCGTAGTAGCCGGCATTGGCCACGCCCAGGTCGCGACCGGCGGCGAGAAGCGCTCGTAGACGCCGACCGCGAACTCGACGGGCGCGTACAGCTCCCAGCCCAGCTCGCCGACGTAGGTCAGGCGCGTGGCGCGCACCGTCGCATAGCCGAGGTCGATCTCGCGCGACGTTCCGAACGGGAATGCCTCGTTCGAGAAGTCGTCGGTCGATGCGCGTTGCATCAGTTCGCGCGAGCGCGGGCCCATCACCGCGATCATCGAATACATCGCGGTGACGTCGACCACCGCGCAGCGCAGGTTCGTCCGCGCGAGTTCGCGTTCGATCACGTCGCGGTCCCGCACCGCCTGCGCGCTGCCGGTGACGACCATGTACTCGCAGGCGTCCAGGCACGTGAGCGTGAAGTCGCTCTCGTAGCCGCCGCGCTCGTTCAGCATGCCCGTGTAGACGGTGCGGCCGGGCTCCGTCGGCACGACGTTCGCGACCAGGCGATCGAGCAGCCGGTGCGCGTCCGGGCCTTTCACGAGCAGCTTGGCGAACGAGCTCATGTCGAAGAGCGCGACGCGCTCGCGGCATGCGCGGTGCTCCTCGGCGACCCACGGGTGCCAGTTCTGGTGGCCCCACCCGTACTCGATCCTGGCCTCTGCGGGCGAGGGCGCGAAGAAGTTGGCGCGCTCCCATCCCATCTTCGAGCCGAAGCAGGCGCCCGCGTCGCGCAGGTGCGCGTACAGCGGCGAGCGGCGGAACGGCCGCGCGCTGTCGAGCTCGCGGTTCGGCCACGGCATCTTGTAGTGCAGGCCCAGCACCTCCTTGATGCGGTCGGGCAACCAGCTCTCGTTGCCGTTGAAGCGCGCGAAGCGGCGGATGTCGACCGGCCACAGGTCGAGCGTCGGCTCGCCCTGCACGATCCACTCGGCGAGCGCCTTGCCGGCCCCGCCCGCCGACGCGATGCCCATCGAGTTGAAGCCGCCGCCGACCCACACGTTCGCGAGCCCGGGGGCGGGGCCGAGGATGAAGTTGTTGTCGGCCGTGAACGACTCGGGGCCGTTGTAGAACTGCTTGACCTGCGCGGTCTCGAGCGCCGGCACGCGCAGGATCGCGTTCTCCATCAGGATCTGGAACGCGTCCCAGTTGTCGGGCAGCAGCTGGAACTCGAAGTTCTCGGGGATGCCGCCGCGGTGCCGCGCGCTCTGCAGCCACGGCGTGGCATCCGGCTCGAAGCCGCCCATCAGCAGGCCGCCGACCTCCTCCTTGAAGTAGATGTAGCCGTCGGGGTCGCGCATCACCGGCAGGTCGCGGAACACGCCGGGAATCACGTCGGTGACGATGTAGAAGTGCTCGCACGAGAAGAGCGGCACCGTGACGCCCATGCGGCGCCCCATCTCCCGCGACCACTGGCCCCCGCAGAGCACGACGACGTCGGCGGCGATCGTGCCGCTGCGGCCCTGCTTGTCGCTCCACTCGAGCGCGCGCACGCTGCGGCGGCCATCGGTGTCGACGAGCGTTGGCTCCGTGACGCGCACGCCTTCGAAGACCTTCACGCCGCGGTTGCGCGCTCCCTTCGCGAGCGCGAGCGTCAGGTCGGCCGGGTTCGCCTTGCCGTCGCCCGGCAGCCACACCGCGCCCTGCAGGTCGTCGGTGCGCATCAGCGGGAAGAGCTTGCCGGCCTCGGCGGCGCCGATCACGTCGCACGCCACGCCGTAGGCGCGCGCCACGGCGGCAGTGCGCTTCAGCTGCGTCATGCGATCGGCCGTGCGCGCGACCGCGAGCGAACCGCACGGCTTCCAGCCCGTCGCGAGCCCGGTCTCGGCCTCGAGCTTCGCGTACAGGTCCGTCGAGTACCGGATCAGGCGCGTCATGCTCTCGTGCGCGCGCAGCTGCCCCACGAGGCCGGCCGCGTGCCAGGTCGTGCCGGACGTCAGGCGGCCCTGCTCGAGCAGCACGACGTCCTTCTCGCCGAGCTGGCTGAGGTGATACGCGACCGAGCAGCCCATGATGCCGCCGCCGATGATGACGATGCGGGCGGCGCCCGGCGGCACCGCATTCGAGATGAAGGTGTCGCTGCTCACGCTTGTTTGAGGTGCCACGCTTTGGGCCGGGTGAAGGTTTCGATGCCGTACGTCGACAGCGTCAGGCCGACGCCGGAGTGGCCGACGCCGCTCCACGGCAGCCGCGGGCTGACCCGGTCGCAGCAGTTCCAGTACACCGAGCCGGCGCGAACCCGCGCGAGGATGCCGCGCGCTCGTGCCTCGTCCTTCGTGTAGACGCCGGCCGTCAGCCCGTACTCGGTGTCGTTCATCAGCCGGACGGCCTCGTCGTCGCTGCCGACCTTCTGGATGCCGATGATCGGGCCGAAGCTCTCTTCGCGCATCAGTTCCATCGAGTGGTCGACGTGGCTGAACACGGTGGGCTGGAACCAGTGGCCGGGCGCGGGCAGGCGCGCGCCGCCGATGAGCAGCTTCGCGCCCTTGTCCTTCGCATCCGCCACCTGCCGCTCGAGCACGTCGAGCTGCGGGGCGCGCGTCAGCGGTCCGATGTACGTGTCTTCGCTGGCCGGATCGCCCATCCTGAACCCCCGGACTTCCCTGACGAAGGCGTCGACGAAGGCGTCGTGAACTTTCGCGTGCACGTAGATGCGCTCGACCGAGCAGCAGCTCTGCCCGGCGTTGTACATCGCGCCGTCGGCCAGCGAAGCCGCTGCGGCCGCGACGTCGACGTCGTCGCAGACGTACGTCGGGTCCTTGCCGCCAAGCTCGAGCTGCAGCTTGATCATCCGCGGCCCGGCCTCCTGCGCGATCCGCGCGCCCGTCGCATACGAGCCGGTGAAGAAGACGCCGTCGACGGGCTGCGCCAGCACCGCACGGCCCGCCTCGCCCGCGCCGATCACCACCGCGAAGACATCCTGCGGGACGCCGGCGAGGTGCAGCAGCTTGCCGATCTCCAGCCCGGTCAGCGTCGCGAACTCCGAGGGCTTGTACAGCACCGCGTTGCCGGCGAGCAGCGCCGGCACGAACACGTTGGCGCCGACGAAGTACGGGTAGTTCCACGCGGAGATGTTGGCGATGACGCCGAGCGGCTCGTGCGAGATCACCTCGCGCATGCCGCCTTCGTCGAATACCTGCCGAGGGGCGAGGGTCGCTTCGGCGGCGCCAAGGAAGAAGTCGATGCGGGCGAGCAGGCCGTTCAATTCGTTGCGCGACTGCTTGATCGGCTTGCCGACCTCCGAGGTCAGGATCTCCGCCAGGCGCTCGGTCTCGCGCACGACTTCCTGGCGGAAGCGCCGGATCGCGGCCAGCCGTGTCGCCAGCGGCGCTGCGGCCCACTTCGGCTGCTCGGCGCGCGCGGCGCGGTACTTGGCCGCCACCGACTCGGCGGTGTCCTGCGGCAGTTCGGCGATCACGCGGCCGTTCGCGGGGTTGAAGATGTTCAGCATGGTCGGAAGTCGGATTCGGGGTCAGGCCCCGATTCTTGCGCTTTCAGTGCGGGGAATTCGGGTGGCGTGCAGGAAGTCGGCGAGCAGGGGATCGCCGGAGAGGAGGTCGGCGTCGCGTCCAGTCGTGGAACTCGGGATGCCACTGCACGGCGGCGACGAACGACGGGCCGTTCCAGCGAAAGGCCTCGACGATGCCGTCGTCCGACGACACGGCTTCGACGACGAAGTCGCGGGCGAGGTCCTTCACGCCCTGGTGGTGGACGCTGTTGACCGTCGCACGGGCCACGCCCGGATAGAGGCTCGACAGCCGCGTGCCGGCGACGAGGTCGACCGTGTGGAAGTTCTGGTCGTAGAGCCCGGCGTCGCGGTGAGTGCGCGCGCCCGGCCTCTGCGTGCCGATGTCCTGGTACAGCGTCCCGCCGAACGCCACGTTGAGCACCTGCAGGCCGCGACAGACGCCGAGCACCGGCTTGCCGGCATCGACGAACGCGCGCAGCAGCGCGATCTCGTACTCGTCGCGCACGCGGTCGCCGGTCCACTCGGGGCGCAGCGGCGTCTCGCCGTAACTGCCCGGCCACATGTCGGAACCGCCTTCGAGCACGAGCCCGTCGAGCAGTCCGGCGTAGTCGGCGAGCGTCACGTCGCCGCGCTTCGTCGGGCCGTCCGGCGACGGGATCACCACCGCCAGCGCGCCGGCCGACTGCACCCAGTGCACGATGGACTGCTCGACGTACTGCAGCGTCTTGCCGGTGAAGATCGGGCGCTGCGGGTCGGCGTGGAAGAAGCACGCCGAGATGCCGATGCGGGGACGGTCGCTCATGCCGGGAATGGAATCAGAGCGCCTGCTCGAAGAAGCGCGTGAAGTCCGCGCGCGTGCACGGCCGCGGATTGGTCTGGTGGCAGATGTCCTTTTCGGCGATGTCCACCATCGCTGCGATCTGCTCCTTCTTCACGCCGACCGCCGACAGCGAGGCCGCGATTCCAATCTCGCGCTTCAGGTCGCCGAGCCAGCGAATGAAGTCCGCACCGTCCTTCGCGCCGACCACGTGCGCGAGTTCGGCGAACTTGCCTTCCGCAGCTTCGAGGTTGAACCGCATCACCGGTTCGAGCATCAGGGCGTTCGCGAGGCCGTGGTGGAGGTCGCATACGGCGCCGAGCGCGTGCGCGCACGAGTGCACGGCGCCCAGGTCCTTCTGGAACGCGATCGCGCCCATCATCGACGACATCATCATGTCGGCGCGCGCCTGCAGGTTGCGCCCGTCCTTCACGGCCGCCGCCAGGGCCCGCGCGCCGATCCGCACGCCCTCCAGCGCGATGCCGTCGCAAAGCGGGTGGTAGGCGGGCGACAGGTACGACTCGATGTTGTGCGTCAGCGCGTCCATGCCGGTCGCCGCGGTGACGGCAGGCGGCAGGTCGAGCGTCAGTTCCGGATCGGCGAACACGACCCTGGCGAGCAGCTTCGGCGAGAACACCACGCGCTTCACGTGAGTCGCGTCGTCGCTGACCACGCTCGACCGGCCCACTTCCGAGCCGGTGCCGCTGGTCGTCGGCAGCGCGATGAAGTACGGCAGCTCGTTGACGATGGGCTTCACCTGCGGGTGGTCCCACACGTACTCCATCACGTGGCCTTCGTGCACCGCCATCAGCGCGACGACCTTGGCGACGTCGAGCGCCGCGCCGCCGCCGAAGCCGATCACGCAATCGGCGCGGTGCGCCTTGTAGGCGGCCTGCCCGGCCATCACCTGCGCCGCGGTCGGGTTGCCCTGCACGCCGTTGAAGATCCCGACATCGAGCCCGGCGCCGAGGTGCGTCACGAAGCGCTTCATCACCGGCAGCGCGGCGAGCGCCTTGTCGGTGACGATCAACGGCCGGCGCAGCCCGCGCTCGCGCAGGTGGGCGCCGGCGAGCTTGCTCGCGCCCGCCCCGAAGTGGACGGTCGTCGGAAAGGAGAAGTGCGAAATCGTCATGGTGTGAAATCCGTCAGATGACCTCGAAGTAGCGCTTCAGCTCCCAGTCGGTCACGGCGTCCTGCCACTGCCGCCACTCCCACTCGCGGGTCAGCGCGAAGTGCTCGACGAACGTGTCGCCGAGCCAGTCGCGCGCGACCTTGCTCTCCTTGAAGATCGCCGTAGTTTCGCGCAGCGAACGCGGTGCGCGCGGAGTGTTCTCCGACCCCTGGTTGGTGCCGGTGATCGGCGCGGCCGTCAGCTTCAGGCCCTTCTCGACGCCGTGCATTCCCGCGGCGACGAGCGCGGCGACCGCGAGGTAGGGATTGATGTCGGCGCCCGGGCACCGCGTCTCGAGCCGCGTGCTCTTGGGCGAACCCGGGATCACGCGGAAGCTCGCGGTGCGGTTGTCGATCGCCCACGTGGGCTTGACCGGCGCCCAGAAGCCGTCGACCAGCCGCTTGTAGCTGTTGACGGTCGGCCAGAACATCGGCGCGAACTCCATCAGGACGGCGACCTGCCCGGCGAGGTAGCTCTCGAAGAGCTTGCTCATGCCGGCGCGCCCCTTGGCGTCGTGGAAGAGGTTCTTCCTGCCGTCCGACAGCGACTGGTGCACGTGCCCGCTGCATCCCGGCAGGTCCTTGTTCCACTTCGCCATGAAGCTCGGGATGATTCCGTACGACGCGCCGATCTCCTTCGCGCCGCTCTTGAACAGCACGCCGCGGTCGGCGCACTCGAGCGCGTCGGAGAACTGCAGCGCCGCTTCGTACACGCCCGGTCCCGTTTCCGTGTGCAGCCCCTCGATCGGCACGCGGAACAGCAGCAGCTTGTCCATCAGCGCGTTGAAGTACTCGCGGTTGGCGTTCGCGCGCAGCAGCGAGTAGCCGAACATGCCCGGCGTGACGGGCGTCGGATCGACGCCCTTCTTCGCCGCCCAGCTCTGCGGCGTCTCGGCGAAGTTGAACCACTCGAACTCCAGGCCGCACATCGGCTCGAAGCCGAGCTTGCGGGTGCGCGCGATCACGCGCTTCAGCGTCTGGCGCGGGCAGATCGGATACGGCTTGCCGTCACGGGTGACGAAGTCGCCGAGGAAGAAGGGAACCTGGTCGTCCCAGGGGACGTTGCGCCCGGTCGACAGGTCCAGCTGGACCATGGCGTCCGGGAAGCCGTGCTGCCACCCCGTGACCTTCGTGTTGTCGTAGACCGAGTCCGTCATGTCCCAGCCGAACACGACGTCGCAGAAGCCGAAGCCGCCCTCGACGGCGGAGGTGAACTTGTCCTTGTGCAGGTACTTGCCGCGCAGGACACCGTCGATGTCGGTGACGGCCACCTTCACCTTGCCGGACCCCGAACCCAGGACGGTTTTCAGGGCTCCGCGCGGATCGTGGCCGGCCGAGGTCGGCAGCTTGCTTCTTGTTGCCATCGGGCGTGTCTCCTCTGCGCTCCTCTGCGAGCGGGCGAGTCTGACGCACCGGCGTCGGGTTGTGCAAACAACGGCGTCCCGGGCGGACCGCCGGCCAGGGAAGGAGCCGGGCCCTTGATAGGGACGGGGGATGCCCTCATTTGTCCCGTGGATTCGTCATCTCTCCCTTTACAATTCAAGCAATTAGCAATTGCGAGGCATCCATGCCCATCTACGCTTACAAGTGCGCCGACTGCGGCCACGAGAAGGAAGTCCTGCAGAAGATCAGCGACGCGCCCCTGACCGATTGCCCCAGTTGCGGCCACCCGTCGATGGCGAAGATGGTGACGGCGGCCGGCTTCCAGTTGAAGGGCAGCGGCTGGTACGCCACCGATTTCCGCAACAAGGACTCGGGCGGAAAGGGCGGCAAGCCGGAAACCAGGACCGAGAGCGCCAACGACGCCAAGGCCGACAGCGGCTCGGCGTCGGCCGCGGCCCCTGCCGCCAGCGCGCCCGCGTGCGGCAGCGGCGGCTGCGCTTCCTGCAGTTGAAGCCGTCTTCCCATCCCGGCGCGCCATGTTGAGGAAATACCTGATCGCCGGCCTGCTGATCTGGCTGCCGCTGGCGATCACCCTGTGGGTGCTCGACTTCATCGTCACGACGATGGACCGGACGCTCACGGTGCTGCCGGCGAGCCTGCATCCCGACCAGGTGCTCGGCGTGCATGTCCCGGGCCTCGGGCTCGTGATGTCGGTGGTCATCCTTCTCGTCACCGGGGCGCTCGCCGCCAACATCATCGGCGCGCGGATGTTCTCCTGGTGGGAGTCGGTGCTGGTGAAGATTCCGATCGTTCGGCCCATCTACTCCAGCGTCAAGCAGGTCTCCGACACCCTGTTCGCGTCCAAGGGGCAGTCGTTCCGCAAGGTCGTGCTGATCGAGTTCCCGAACCGGGGGCAGTGGACCTTCGGCTTCATCGTCGGCGCGCCGGGCCCGGCGATCGAGCGTGAAACCGCGGGTGACCTCATCACCGTCTACGTGCCCACCGCGCCCAATCCGACGTCGGGCTACGTCCTGATGGTGCGTCCCGCCGAAGTCAAGGAACTCGACGTCACGGTCGACGACGCGCTCAAGTTCCACCTGTCGATGGGCGTGGTGGCGCCGGCGCCGCGCGCTCCGCGGTCCGCCCTCACCACCGAAGGGCCCGGCATTCCGGGTTGATCCATCCGGGTTGAGGGGAGATGCCTTCCCCTTTAAGCTAGGGGCCATGCAATCGCCCCTCTGCGCCCGCTTCGCCATCGCTGTCCGGCGAGGCCGGGTCCCGTCCTTCGCCCGAGCGCCCGCGAACGCACGAAACCGGTAGGGCCGGGCGGTTGGCGACCGTTCGGCCCGCCATGTCGGGTGCCGCCCGACAAACAGACGCTGACTTCCACGAACACGACACTTTCGGCGGGCCGAGGCCAGCCAACGACAAGCGGAGCTTTTATGCGTACGGAATATGCGGGCCTGGTGGATGCGAAGTTCGTCGGCCAGGCCGTCACCCTCTTCGGATGGGTGCACCGGCGCCGTGACCACGGCGGCGTCATCTTCATCGACCTGCGGGATCGCGAAGGCCTGGTGCAGGTGGTCTGCGACCCCGACCGCCCGGAAGTCTTCGGGCAGGCGGAGAAGGTGCGCAACGAGTACTGCCTGAAGATCACGGGCACGGTGCGCAGGCGTCCGGAAGGCACGGTCAACGCCAACCTCGTCTCGGGCGAGATCGAGGTGCTCGCCCAGGAACTGACGATCCTGAACCCGTCCGTCGCCATCCCGTTCCAGCTCGACGACGACAACCTCTCGGAGACCACGCGCCTCACGCATCGCGTGCTGGACCTGCGCCGCCTGCCGATGCAGAAGAACCTGATGCTGCGCTACAAGGTCGCGATGGCGGTTCGCAAGTTCCTCGACGCGCACGGCTTCGTCGACATCGAGACGCCGATGCTCACGAAGAGCACGCCGGAAGGCGCGCGCGACTACCTCGTGCCGTCGCGCGTGCACGCCGGCGAGTTCTTCGCGCTGCCGCAGTCGCCGCAGCTCTTCAAGCAGCTGCTGATGATCGCCGGCTTCGACCGCTACTACCAGATCGTCAAGTGCTTCCGCGACGAGGACCTGCGCGCCGATCGCCAGCCCGAGTTCACGCAGATCGACGTCGAGACGTCCTTCCTCGACGAGACCGAGATCCGCGCGCTGATGGAGGAGCTGATCCGCACCGTGTTCGACGAGGTGCTGGGCGTGAAGCTGCCGAACCCCTTCCCGGTGATGACCTACGGCGAGGCGATGCGCCGGTACGGCTCCGACAAGCCGGACCTGCGCGTGAACCTCGAGCTCGCCGACGTCACCGACGCGGTGAAGGACGTCGACTTCAAGGTGTTCAAGGCGGCCGCCGAGATGAAGGACGGGCGCGTCGTGGCGCTGCGCATTCCCGCGGGCGGCGAGATGCCGCGCTCGGAGATCGACGGCTACACCGAGTTCGTCAAGATCTACGGGGCGAAGGGCCTCGCGTACATCAAGGTCAACGAGGCGGCCAAGGGACGCGACGGCCTGCAGAGCCCGATCGTCAAGAACCTGCACGACGCCGCGCTCGCCGCGGTCCTGAAGCGCACCGGCGCCGCGGACGGCGACGTGATCTTCTTCGGCGCCGACCGCGCGAAGGTGGTCTACGACTCGCTCGGCGCGCTGCGCACGAAGATCGGGCACAGCGAGTTCGGCCGCGCGCACGGGCTGTCGGCCGAGGGCTGGAAGCCGCTGTGGGTGATCGACTTCCCGATGTTCGAGTACGACGAGGAAGAGAACCGCTACGTCGCCGCGCACCACCCGTTCACGAGCCCGAAGGAAGGCCACGAGGACTACCTCGCGACCGATCCGGCGAAGGCGCTCGCCAAGGCCTACGACATGGCGCTGAACGGCTGGGAGATCGGCGGCGGGTCGGTGCGTATCCACCGCGAGGACGTGCAGAGCAAGGTGTTCCGCGCACTGAAGATCGACGCCGACGAGGCGAAGCTGAAGTTCGGCTTCCTGCTCGACGCGCTGCAGTACGGCGCGCCGCCGCACGGCGGGATCGCGTTCGGCCTCGATCGCATCGTGACGATGATGGCGGGCGCCGAGTCGATTCGCGACGTGATCGCGTTCCCGAAGACGCAGCGCGCGCAGTGCCTGCTGACGCAGGCGCCGAGCGCCGTCGACGAGAAGCAGCTGCGCGAGCTGCACATCCGCCTGCGCAACGCGGAGGCGAAGACGGCGGAGCCCAGGGTCGCCTGACCGCGCCTGCGATGAGTGCCGGCGCAGGGACGGAAGGGACGGCGCGCAGCGCGCCGTCCCCGAAGATCCCGGAATCGGTGCTCGTCGTGATCTACACGCGCGCGCTCGACGTCCTGCTGCTCGAGCGCGCCGATCACGCGGGGTTCTGGCAGTCGGTCACCGGGAGCCGGGCCACGCCCGACGAGCCCCTGCGCGCGACCTGCGCGCGCGAGGTGGCCGAGGAAACCGGACTCGCATGCCAGGCCGAGTCGTTCGACGACTGGAACCTGGTTCACCGGTACGAGATCTACGCACACTGGCGCAAGCGTTACGCGCCCGGCGTTACGCATAATACGGAGCATGTCTTTGGACTCTGCGTCCCGCAGCGATTCGATCCCGTCCTGGCCCCGGCCGAGCACACGCGCCACCGCTGGCTGCCGTGGCGCGACGCCGCGGACGCCTGCTTCTCCTGGACCAACGCAGAGGCGATCCGACGGCTCGAGTGGCTGGGCGCGGCGCGCTAGCGCCCTGGTGCTGTCGGCAGCTTCCGTGCTGGCGGGCTGCGCAACGGTCGATCCGGCCGACCCGTATGCGAGCGAACCCATCGCGCGTCATCTCGAGCGCGAGGACGACGTCGGGTATTGCGCGCGCCTGTTCGCCGACATCGATCGCCGCGTCGACGCGCTCGCCGTGCGCGACGCGGAAGCGCCGCGCATCGCCGGCTTTCCCTACCTCCGGGTCGACCGCCTGACCGCCGCGCTCGCCCCCAAGGCCGCGGAGGACGGTCCGCCGCGCAAGGCGTGGCTCGCCAGGCTGGCCGTGCTCGACGACGCCGGCCGGACCGCGGAGCTTGCCAACGCCTCGTTGCCGCCCGACGACCTGGCGCGCTGCCGCGTGCTGCTGGGTGCGGCGGACGCGCCGTCGTTCGACACGCTGAAGTCGCGCGCCCGGGTGCCGGACGCGTACAGCGCCGGCTCGCGCGCACTCGGCCTGTATCCGTTGACCCAGTTCCCGGTCGCCGCTGGCGTCGCCCGCTGGCAGGACGACACGCGTGCCGTGTACGCGGTGCCGCTGGAGCAGTTGCCGGTGCGCGGCCGGTTGATGCGCTTCGGCGTGCGGACTGCGTGGCCGGTTCCCGACGTCACGCTCCCGGGGGCCACCGACGCGCTCGGGCTGCCGGTGCTGTCGCGCTTCGACCGGACCGTGCTGCTGGTGCGGCACGCGCCGCTGCTCGAGATCGACGTACAGGCCGCGCACGACCGGCCGGGCGAGGTGGGGCTGGACCGAGACGATCTTCCGACGGTCGACGCGGCGCAGCCCATCGGATACACGCGCGTCACTTACGCGCTGTTCGAGGACGGCGCGCGCATCCAGCTCGTCTACACGTTCTGGTTCGGCGAGCGTCCGGCGCGCCAGGCGCTCGACCCGCTGTCGGGTCGCATCGACGGCCTGGTCTGGCGCGTGACGCTGGACCGCGACGGCGTGCCGCTCGTGTACGACACGATCCATCCGTGCGGCTGCTATCACCTGTTCTTCCCGACGGAGCGCGTCGTCGCTCGCCCGCCGGTCGATTCGCTGGACGAAGGCATGTTCTCGCCGCAGGCGGTGCGCGCTCCGAAGCGCGACGAGGTCGTGGTCCTGCGGATCGAGTCGGGCACGCACTACCTGCAGCGCGTTTCCGTCGAGCCGCGTGCCGAACCGGCGATGCGTTACCAGCTCGACGACGACCGCCGCCCGACGACCCTGCCGCGCGCGAGCGGAGGCACGCGGAGCGCGTACGGCAGCGACGGCCTGATGCCGGGCACCGAGCGCGGCGAGCGCTACTTCCTGTGGCCGATGGGCGTCGAATCCGCGGGGCAGATGCGGCAGTGGGGCCATCATGCGACGGCGTTCGTCGGACGCCGCCACTTCGACGACCCGCGCCTGCTCGCTTCCTACTTCTCCCTGCGTCCCGCGGGGTCCGCCGCCACCGCTCCATGAAACTTCGCGTCGCCACCTACAACATCCACAAGGGCGTGATGGGCCTGCGGCAGAAGGTCCGCATCCACGGCGTCCGGCTCGCGCTCGCCGCGATCGACGCCGACATCGTGTTCCTGCAGGAAGTGCAGGACCGCAACGAGCGCATGGCCAAGCGCAAGGGCTACCCGGAAGGCACGCAGCTCGACTACCTGTGCACCGGGAGCTACCTGCACCGCGCCTACGGCATGAACGCCGTGTATCCGCACGGCCACCACGGCAACGCGATCGTGTCTCGCCACGCGATCGGCGTGTTCCTGAACCACGACATCTCCGACCACGCACTGGAGAAGCGGGGACTGCTGCACGCGGTGTCGCACATCGAGGGCCGCAACGGACCGCGCGACATCCACCTGATCAACACGCACTTCGGCCTGATCAAGAGGAGCCGCGTGCGGCAGGCGGAGTTTCTCGTCGACTTCGTGCGCTCCGAGGTTCCGCACGATGCGCCGCTGATCATCGCCGGCGACTTCAACGACTGGCAGCGTTCCGCCGACAAGGTGCTGCACGATGAACTCGATGTGCTCGAGGTCGCGTCGGAGTTCAACCGCCGCCACGCGCGGCCCCGGCTGATGGACCGCCTGATGCCGTGGCGCGAGCCGAAGCGCGCGCCGGTCGCGCGGACGTTCCCGAGCGTGATGCCGTGGCTGATGCTCGACCGCATCTACGTGCGCGGCTTCAACGTGCACGAGGTGCGGGTGCCCAAGGGGCTGGAGTGGTCGCAGCGTTCCGACCACATGCCGCTGATCGCCGACCTCGAGGTCAAGTGAGCGCGGCCACGCCGTGGGCGCGACGCCGGCTCGAGCGTTCGCTTTCCACGCGGCCATTGATCTACGGCGGCAACCGGATCGAACTGCTGCGCAGCGGAGCCGAGTTCTTTCCGCGCCTGCTGGCCGCGATCGACGGCGCGCGCGTATCGGTGCACCTGGAGACATACATCTTCGAGCTCGACGCCGTCGGCGTGCGCGTCGCCGATGCGCTGCAGGCCGCGGCCGGCCGTGGCGTCGCGGTCCGTGTGCTCGTCGATGCCTTCGGGTCCCAGAAGGCGGTTCCGGAGCTGCAGAAGCGCATGGCCGCGGGCGCAGTGCGCTTCCAGGTGTTCCGTCCCGGCATCTGGTGGCGCCTCGAGCGGCGGCTGCTCCGGCGGCTGCATCGCAAGGTGGCCGTGGTGGACGATCGCCTCGCCTTCGTCGGCGGCATCAACATCATCGACGACCGCCATCATCCCGGCGCCGACGGTGCCGACATCGGCCCGCGCTACGACTTCGCGGTGGCGTGCGAGGGTCCGCTGGTGAGCCTCATCGCGTTCGTCGTGAAGCGGTTGTGGTGGACGGTGTCGGCGGGTGACCGGCGGCCCGGGGACGCGCCGCCGCGGTACATCGAGCCCACGACCCTGCTCCCGGAGAACATGCCCGCCGCGCTGCTGCTGCGGGACAACCTGCGCAACCGCCGGACCATCGAGCATGCCTACCTGGACGGCATCGAAGACGCGCACCGGGAGATCCTGATCGCGTCGGCGTACTTTCTTCCCGGGCGGAAGCTCATCCAGGCGCTCTGCGCGGCCGCGCAACGCGGTGTGCGGGTGCGGCTCCTGCTGCAGGGCCGTGTCGAGTACCGGCTGCAGCACTACGCGCAGCAGGCGCTGTACGGGCAGCTGGTGCAGGCCGGCGTTCAGCTCCACGAGTACACGCCGAGTTTCCTGCACGCCAAGGTCGCGGTCTTCGACGAGGTCTGGTCGACCGTCGGGTCGAGCAACATCGATCCGTACAGCCTGCTGCTCGCTCGCGAGGCGAACGTCGCGGTCATCGACCACGGCTTCGCGATGCAGCTGCGCGGCGAACTGGAGCGCGCGATCGAACACGAGTCGGTGGCTGTCCACGCGCCGGCGCTGGCGCAGCGGCCGTGGTGGAAGCGCATCGGCTATCGGCTGGCCTACGCCACGGTGCGGCTGATCACCTTCGTTGCCGTGCGCCGCGTCGCGGAATGAAGGCGCAGCTCCGCGCTGCCGCGGCTTGTCCACGGCGGCGACGTGGGTCTGGATGCGGCATTCCGCGGGGCTGACGCGCGCGGTGCGTGTCGCTATATTCGCCGCTCGCGTCCTTCCCGGGCGCGGTTTCCAACCCTCCCAGGAGACAACCATGAAGTCGAGAATCATCCTTGCCGCCGGTGCCCTGCTGTTTTCCGGCGCCGCGCTGGCTTTCCACTGCCCGGCCGACATGAAGAAGATCGACGAGGCGCTGGCCAAGAACCCGAAGCTCACCGAAGCCCAGATGGCCGAGGTCAAGAAGCAGCGTGCCGAAGGCGAGGCGCTGCACAAGGCCGGCAAGCACCAGGAGTCGGTCGACACGCTGGCGAAGGCGATGAAGACGCTCGGCGTCCAGTAATCTCGCCACTGAAGCACGGAACGCCGCCTCCGGGCGGCGTTTCCTTTTTCCAGCCTTACCGGGACACCGCGTGCCTGAGCAGCGCCGGGGCCTTCCGCCGGGCCCCAATGTCGGAACCCAGCTGCGCGCGCGGCGCGCGACGAAGGCGCGCGTCGAGCGCGCAGAGCGTGCGGCCGAGGCTGGGGCGGCGGCGGCTCCCGTGCCGTCGTCCGAGCGCGGCAGGCCGCGACAGCTCGCGCTGCCGAGCGGCGAAGGCTGGTTCGCAGCGCACGGCTGGCAGCCCTTCGAGTTCCAGCGCGCCGTGTGGGCCCACGTCGCCGCCGGACGCTCGGGCCTGCTGCACGCGACGACCGGATCCGGAAAGACCTACGCCGTCTGGTTCGCTTTGCTGAACCGGGCACTTGCGGGCGAGGTGCCCGGTGGCGGGTTGCGCCTGCTGTGGCTGACGCCGATGCGCGCGCTTGCCGCGGACACCGCGCGCGCACTGGCCGAGCCGCTTGCCGACCTCGGGCTCGAATGGACGGTCGCTGTCCGCACTGGCGACACCGAGCCTGGGGAGCGCGCGCGCCAGGCGAAGCGGCTGCCCGAGGTCCTGATCACCACGCCCGAAAGCCTGAGCCTGATGCTGTCGCGCGCCGACAGCCGCGCCCGGCTCTCCGACATCGCGCTGGTCGTCGTCGACGAGTGGCACGAACTGATCGGCACCAAGCGCGGCGTGCAGGTGCAGTTGGCGCTCGCTCGCCTTCGAGGTTTTGCGCGCCAGCGCGCGGCGCTCCCGGTGTGGGGGCTCTCGGCGACGCTCGGCAACACCGCGCACGCGATGCAGGTGCTGCTGAACAGCGACGAAGGCGTGATGGTCGAGGGCCGCATCGACAAGGAGATCGTCGTCGACACGCTGCTGCCCGACGACCCGGGCCGCTTTCCGTGGGCCGGCCATCTCGGCATCAAGATGCTCGATCCGGTCATCCGGGAGATCGAAAGCGCGTCGACCACGCTGGTGTTCACCAACACGCGCTCGCAAGCCGAGCTCTGGTACCAGTCGATGCTGGGCGCCCGTCCCGAGTGGGCGGGCCTGATCGCGCTGCATCACGGCTCGCTGGCCAGGGAGGTGCGCGAGTGGGTCGAACTGGGCCTGAAGGACGGCCGGTTGAAGGCGGTGGTTGCGACGTCGAGCCTCGATCTCGGCGTCGACTTCCTGCCCGTCGAGCGCGTGTTGCAGATCGGCAGCCCGAAGGGCGTCGCGCGGCTGCTGCAGCGCGCGGGGCGCAGCGGCCACGCGCCGGGGCGCGCATCGCGCGTGACGCTGGTGCCGACGAACACGCTCGAGCTCGTCGAGGCCGCGGCCGCGCGGGACGCGGTGGCGGAGCGCCGGATCGAGTCGCGGCAGGCGCCGGACCGGCCGCTCGACGTGCTGGTCCAGCACCTGGTCACCATCGCGCTCGGAACCGGGTTCGCAGAGGAGGAGCTGCGCGCCGAGGTCCGCGACACCTGGAGCTACCGCGGACTCGCCGACGAGGAATGGGACTGGGCGCTCGACTTCGCGGGACGCGGCGGCGAGGCGTTGCGGATGTACCCCGAGTACCACCGGGTGCTGCGGGACGACGCGGGAGTCCATCGCGTCCAGAACGCCCGCGTCGGCCAGCGCCACCGCATGTCGATCGGGACCATCGTGTCCGAGGCGACGATGCTGGTGAAGCTGATGAGCGGCCGCAGCCTCGGCTCGATCGAGGAGTCGTTCATCAGCCGGCTGCGCAAGGGCGACGCGTTCCTGTTCGGCGGCCGCACGCTCGAACTGGTCCGCGTGCACGAGATGACGGCCTACGTGCAGGCGGCGAAGCGCAGGAGTGGCGCAGTGCCCCGGTGGATGGGAACGAAGATGCCGCTGTCGACCGAGCTCGCGGACGCCGTGCTCCGGCGGTTCGAGGAGGCGGTGGCCGGGCGCTGCGAAGGACCCGAGATGCGGCTGGCCAGGCCGTTGATCGAGCTCCAGGCCAGGTGGTCGGTGGTGCCGACGCGCGACGCGCTGGTCGTCGAGTCGATGCGTTCCCGGGAAGGGCGGCACCTGTTCGTCTACCCGTTTGCCGGTCGCCACGTCCACATGGGGCTGGCGTCGCTGCTCGCCTGCCGGATCGGGCAGGGAACGCCGTCGACCTTCTCGATCGCGATCAACGACTACGGCTTCGAGCTGCTCTCGCCGGACGACATCGACTGGATGGGTGCGTGGCAGCGCCGCCGGGACGCGCTGCTCTCCGAGGAAAACCTGCTCGACGACGTGCTGGCCACCCTGAACGCGGGTGAACTCGCGCAGCGCCGGTTCCGCGAGGTGGCCCGGGTGTCGGGACTGGTCTTCCAGGGCTATCCCGGGGCTCCGAAGTCGGTGAAGCAACTGCAGGCGAGCTCGAGCCTGTTCTACGAGGTGTTCCGCAAGTACGACGCGGGCAACAGGCTGCTGGCGCAGGCCGAGCGCGAGGTCCTGGAGGAGGAACTGGAGCTCGTGCGGCTGAGGCAGTCGCTCGGCCGGATGCGGCGCCAGAAGGTGCACTACCGGCTGCTGTCGCGGCCGACGCCGTTCGCGTTCCCGCTGATGGTGGAGCGCTTCCGCGAGCAGGTGACGACCGAACAGCTGAGCGCGCGGATCGAGCGGATGCTGGCCGATCTGGAGCGGGCGGCGGCGGGATGAATCGGCTCTGCAGGCAGGTACAAGATGTAGTGCTTTCCGAGGAGAAATTCCAAAATCTTGTGCACCTTTCGTAGGCGCTGTCGCCGATGCGCGTCGACTCTCAGAGGGAAAACACGTTGCGAACACGCAATTTCCCTCTGAAAAATTGCTTTTTCCCTCTTGTATTTGGTCCGGGTTGGCTTAGGATCGCGACCACGCAACGAGAGCGCTCTCCGCGGTTTTCATTCGAGAACGCTGTCGCTGTGGCACCTGAACTTCTCTAGGAGAAATGTCGATGGCAACGAAGAAGGCGAAGAAAGCGGCGAAGAAGGCTCCGGCCAAGAAGGCCCCGGCCAAGAAGGTAGCGAAGAAGGCCGCCAAGAAAGCGGCGCCGAAGAAGGTTGCAGCCAAGAAGGTAGCGAAGAAGGCCGCCAAGCCCAAGGTCAAGCGCAAGCCGAACGCCGCGTTCATGCGCCCGCTGACGCCGAGCGCCACGCTCGCCGCCATCATCGGCTCCACGCCGATGCCGCGCACCGAGGTGACCAGCAAGATCTGGGCGTACATCAAGAAGAACAAGCTGCAGGACGCCGTGAACCGTCGCATGATCAATGCCGACGACAAGCTGAAGGCGCTGTTCGGCAAGGCCCAGGCCTCGATGTTCGAACTGACCAAGTTCGTCAGCAAGCACCTGAAGTAACCGGCGCGAGGCGAGCCGCCTCGACGCTTGCATCAGGAGTCGCCCGGCGCCTCGCGGCCCCGGGCGATTTTCATTCACCGCCCGGCGCTGCGCAGGCCCGCGGCAGTTCTCACCTCAAGGCGTTCCCGAGGAGCGCGGCGACACCGATTCGGTTGCTGGGGTGCGGCACCGTGTCCGTGCTGACGAGTTCCCGGATGCCGGCAGCGGCGAGGCGGGCCCCGGCGTCCGCGTCCAGCAGGGCGTGCGTGACGGCGGCGTCGACGCGCGCGGCACCCGCTGCGAGAGCCCGCCGGGCGCATTCGATCAGCGTGCCGCCGGTGCTGGCGACGTCGTCGACCAGGACGACATGGCGCCCGCGCAGGGCCACGGCGGGCAGCTCGATGCGGACGTCGTGGTCGCCGCTGCGCTTCTTGGTGCACACCGCGTAGTCGAGTTGCTCTCCGGCTGCCGTCCTCACCCACTGCTCCGATTCCGAGTCCGGCCCAAGCAGCAGGGGCCGCGGCGAACGGGCGGCGAAGTGCGCGCCGATCAGCTGCGCTGCGCTGAGCGCGACCGACCGCCGCGCGGGCACCGCCTCCTCCAGCGCGGCGACCCGGTGCAGATGCGGATCGACCGTGAGGACCGTGTCGAAACGCTCCGCGAGCAGCCGGCCGACGATCGACTGGCTCACCGCTTCCCCCGGATGGAAGGCCTTGTCCTGCCGCATGTAGGCGAGATAGGGCGCCACGAGCGTCAGGTGCCGCACACCGAGCGCGCGGGCCGCGTCCGCAAGCAGGACGAGTTCGACGAGCTTTTCGTTGGGATGGTGCAGCGACCTCAGCACGACCACGCCCGGAGGCAGCGGCACCGGCAGCGTCAGTTTCAGCTCGCCGTCGGGAAAACGGTGGCGATGCACCTGCCGCGGTTCGAGGCCGGCGGCCTGCGCGAGGGAACCGGCAAACAGGACCTCGTCGTCGAAGTGCAGCAGCATCTCAGAACTCCGAGAACTCGCGCGGCGGCTCGCCGGGCTCTCCGATCGTGTAGCCGCTGTCATGGGCCGACCACTCCCGCGCGAACGCGAGGTCGGAGCCGTATTCCGCGTGAACGCGATACAGCGGATCGCCGCGGCTGACCGCGTCGCCCATCTTCCTGAACAGGTCGACGCCGGCGCCGCGCACCTTTGGCGCGCCGGACATTCGCGCAAGCCGGCTCAGCCGCAGGTTGTCGATGGCGGTCACGACGCCGTCGCGATCGGCCATGACTTCGAACGCCTTCGACGCCAGCCCGGGTCGATCGGGGTCGAACGGCCGCCGGCCCTGCGCGTCGATGATCGCCTCCATCTTCGCCAGCGCGCGGCCGGAGTCGAGGATGTCGCGCGCGAGGCCGAACCCTTCGCCGCCGCGCACGTCGAGGTCGAACTCGAGGACGCGGCCCGCGAGCCGCAGCGCCTTCTGCCGCAGATCCATGGGAGCCCGCGGATCGCCGCGCAGCACGCGCATCACGTCGCGCGCTTCCAGCGTTGGTCCGATTCCATAGCCGACCGGCTGGCGGCCGTCCGTGATGACGGCGTCGAGCGTCAGGTGCAGCCGCTCGGCCACGAATTCGAAGAGCTTCTTCAGCCGCTGCGCCGCCGGCATCGAGCGCACCTTCGCCGTCGGGCCGAGCGGAATGTCGAGGACGAGGTGCGTGGACCCGGCGGCGATCTTCTTCGACAGGATCGAGGCCACCATCTGGCCCGGCGAGTCGAGCGACAGCGGGCGTTCGACGGAGATCAGCACGTCGTCGGCGGGAGACAGGTCGGCCGAGGCGCCCCACGCGAGGCAGCCGCGCAGCTCGCGCACGATCTCCTCCAGCCGCGCGAACGGCAGCTCGACGTCGGCCAGGCATTCCATCGTGTCGGCCGTCCCGGCGGGCGACGTGATCGCGCGGGACGAGGTCTTGGGGATCAGCATCCCGTGCGCGGCGACGATCGGCACGATCAGCATCGACGTGCGATTGCCGGGAATGCCGCCGATGCTGTGCTTGTCGACGACCGGCTTCTCGTGCCAGTCGAGCCGGCGGCCGGCCGCGGTCATCGCTTCGGTCAGGAACAGCACTTCCTCGCGGTCGAGGTCGAAATGGCCGGTCGACACGACGAACGCCGCGAGTTCGATCTTGCTGTATCGGTGCTGCGCGATGTCGCTGATCACCGCGTGATAGTCGGCACGGCTGAGACGCTCGCCTTCGACCTTGCGGCGCCACGCCGAGGTCGACGCGGGCGCGGGCGCGTGGTCGACGCGCACCGGCGTGCCAGCCTCGGCGCCGAGTTGCGCGAAGGCTTCCTCCGACAGCCCGAGCTCCTGCTCGGCCACGATGCCCGGATCGTCGACGATGTTCAGCGAGGCGAGGATCGAGCGGCCGTTGGCCGCCACCTCGATCTTGGCCAGCGCCTGGAAACCCTCGCTGAGGTAGAGCGGGCAGCGGCGGTGCAGGTAGGCGACGTTCTCGCGGTAGGTGTCGATGCCGACCCGTCGGACGGCCAGCGCCGTCACGGCGCCCGTGTCTTCAGATTTCATACGCCTGCGGCGCGGCGATCGTGGTCGGCCAGCGCAGTTCCTTCGCGATCCGCGCCGAGAGCGCGTTCGACGCCTCCGGTTCGCCGTGCACGATGTAGGTCATCTTCGGCTTGCGGTGTGCGCCCGCAAGCCAGCCCATCAGGCCGTCCTGCCCGGCGTGCGCCGACAAGCCGCCGATGGTGTGCACGCTTGCGTTGACCGGCACGGAGTCGTTGAAGAGCCGTACTGCGCGGGCTCCGTCCACCAGCCGGCGGCCCAGCGTGCCCGCCGCCTGGAAGCCGATGATGACCACCCCGCACTCGCGGCGAGGCAGGTTGTGGCGCAGGTGATGCCGCACGCGACCGGCCTCGCACATGCCGCTCGCCGCGACGATCACGGCGCCCTGCCGGATCGAGTTCAGGAACATCGAGTCGTCGACGCTCTCGGTGAAGCGCAGCGTGAACGGCAGCTTGCGCGCGCGCTCGGCCTGGTGGAACGCGTGCGCGAGTTCGTCCAGCGCCTCGAGGTGCCGGAACGTGACGGCGCTCGCCTGCGACGCCAGCGGTGAATCGACGAACACCAGCGGAACGCGCAACCGCCCGGACTGCGTCAGCCGGTACAGCAGAACGAGGAACTCCTGGGTTCGCCCGAGCGCGAAGGCCGGGACGATCACGTTGCCGCGGCGCACGTGCAGGATGTCCTCCATGACGGCGACCAGTTCGTCCTCGGTCTCGGCCAGCGAGCGGTGATTGCGGTCGCCGTAGGTCGACTCCATCACGAGGACATCCGCATCCACGAGCGGCGCGCGGTCGCGAACCACCAGCGGCGAGGCTTCGCCGATGTCGCCCGACACGACCAGCTTGCGCTCGCGCGTGCCGTCGCGCACGCGGATCTCGGCGAAGGCGGCGCCGACGATGTGGCCGGCGCTGCGGAAGGTCACCGACACCGACGGCTTCGGCCTGAACTCGACGTCGTAAGGCACGCCGTTCAGGCGCAGCGCCAGCGCGTCGACGTCATCGGCCGAGTACAGCGGCGCGTCGGTGATCGACCGCCGTCCCCGATACGGCGCGCTGCGGGCGCCGACCGCCTGCACGTGGGCGCTGTCCTTGAGCATCACGGGGACAAGGTCGGCCGTCGGCTTGGTGCAGTAGACCTGCGGGCCGCCGGGCGCGGAAAAGCGCGGCAACAGGCCGCAGTGGTCGACGTGCGCGTGGGTCAGCAGGATGAAGTCGAGCCGGCCGAGATCGCGGCCGAACGCCGCCCGGTTGCGCGCGGCCGCTTCACGGCCGCCCTGGAACATGCCGCAATCGACCAGGAAACGGACGCTGTCCACTTCCACCAGCAGGCAGGATCCGGTCACCTCTCCGGCCGCACCGAAGAACGTCAGGCGCATCTCTTGACCCCGGGGTCTGCAGCGACGTTTCCAGTCTAGCCGCGCGATCCCGCCCGCATTGACCTGGCCGGGCGCGCGGTCGCTCGATCGGTATCCTTCCTTGCGCTATGGCAAGCATCGTCCTGTCGACGCTCAACTCGCGCTACTCGCACGCGGCGCTCGGATTGCGTTACCTGCGCGCGAACCTCGGCGCGCTGCGCGACGACAGCGTGATCCGGGAGTTCGTGGTGCGGACGCCGGCGCCGGTGATCGTCGACGCGCTGCTGGCCGAACGACCCCGCATCGTCGGCTTCGGCGTCTACATCTGGAACGTGCTGCAGACCGCGGAGGTGATCCGGCAGCTGAAGGCGCGCGAGCCGGGCATCGTCGTGGTCATCGGCGGGCCGGAAGTGAGCCACGAACTCGAGGCGCAGGAGATCTGCCGGCTCGCCGACCACGTCGTCACCGGGTGGGGCGACGTGACGTTCGCGCGGCTGGCGGCGGCCCTTCTGAACGGACCGCGGCCATTGAGCCGCGTGCACGCCGGCGAACAGCCGCCGCTGGAGCATCTGGGGCTTCCGTACCGCGAGTACACCGACGCGGACCTGGCGAACCGGACCGTCTACGTCGAGGCATCGCGCGGCTGTCCGTTCAAGTGCGAGTTCTGCCTGTCCGCCCTGGACCGGACCGCGTGGCCTTTTCCGCTCGAGCCGCTGTTGGCCGAGCTGTCGCACCTCCACGAACGCGGCGCGCGTCACTTCAAGTTCGTCGACCGCACGTTCAACCTCAAGGCAGCGACCTCGGTGCGCATCCTCGAGTTCTTCCTCGGGCTGATCGCGGCGCGTCCCGACGACCCCCCGTTCCTGCACTTCGAGCTGATCCCGGATCACCTGCCCGAGGCGCTGAAGGCGCCGATCACGCGCTTTCCGCCCGGCACGCTGCAGTTCGAGATCGGCATCCAGACCTTCGACGTCGCGACGCAGCGACGGATTTCCCGGCGCCAGGACAACGCCGCCGCTGAAGCCAACATCCTCTGGCTCCGCGAGAACACGAAGGCGCACCTGCACGTCGACCTGATCGCCGGCCTGCCGGGAGAGGACCTGGCGTCGTTCGCCGCTGGCTTCGATCGGCTGGTTGCGCTGAAGCCGCACGAGATCCAGGTGGGACTGCTGAAGCGGCTGCGAGGCGCGCCGATCGCGCGGCACACCGCGGGGTTCGGCATGGTCTACGACACGGCGCCGCCGTACCAGGTGATGCAGACCGGCGTACTCGACGCGGGGACGGTGCAACGCCTCGTCCGCTTCGCGCGGTACTGGGATCTCGTCGCCAACTCGGGGCGCTTCGCCGGCACGCTGCCGCTGGTGCTGGCCGATGCGCCGTTCAGCCGCTTCATGGAGTTCGCCGGCTGGCTGCACGACGCGTGCGGGCAGACACATGCCATCCCGGCCGAGCGGCTCTACGAACTGGTGCACCGCTGGCTGGTTGAGAAGGGAACCGATCCGCACGACGCGACGACAACGCTGGCCGACGACTACCGTCGCTCAGGTGCTCGCGGCCGGCTGGCATTCGGCGAGGTGCGCGTCCTCGCGCCCGCGCGTCGCGGCCGGCGTCGTCTGGCGTCGCGCCAGTCACGCCATCTCGCACCGTGAATCGTCAGGCGTGCGCCCAGCGCGAGTGGCGCGGCAGTGTGGTCTGCAGGAACGCCATCTGGTCGGCGAGGATCCGGCGATTGCTGAGGATGAAGCCCTCGCTGCGGCACACCGCGTACGGCACGTACAGCAGCGGCATGTTGGCTTCCTCCGGTCGACGGCTGCCCTTGCGCGTGTTGCAGGATCGGCAGGCGGTGACGACGTTGGTCCACTCGTGGCGGCCGCCGCGCGACACAGGATGGATGTGTTCGACGGTGAGCTCGCCCTCGGGAAAGTGGTCGCCGCAATACGCGCAGACGTGGCGGTCGCGAACGAACAGGCGGTGCTTGGTGAGCCCGACGTGCGCATGCCCGAACGGGATGCGGTGCCGCCCACGGATCATCACGATCGAACTGGTGATCAGTTCGGAGCGGACGCCAGTGGCTTCCTGGATGCCGCCGGCCATTCCGAAGAGGTTCTCGCCGAGTTCGGTCAGCACCTTGCCGGCTGCGTAGTAACGCGCAGCGCGTTGCATCAACGCCCAGCGGACCGGCTGGCCATGGGAGTCGATGATCAGGATCTTCGGTGTGAACTCCGAGGCATGCACCATGGCGTCGGGATTGTGCCACGGTGGAACTGCTTCGTATCAGTCGCGCCTCGCCAGCGTCAACTCCCCCGTCTCGGACTCCACCCGGAATCGAACGGCACCTGGCGGCCGTCGTCGAGCTGCACCACCGAGCAGGGGACCGGCTCCGCCCGCAGCACCATCACGCGTCCGAAGGCGCCGCTCGCGCGATGGCAGACCGGGTCCCCATCGTGCAGGCCCTGGCGCGCGAGGTCGCGCAACTGCGCAAGCACGTCGCGATCGTGCGAAATGCGATCGAGCTTGTCCTGCAGGGAGAGCGGCGAGTTGCCGCCGCACGCGTCAGTCATTGCCGGGCCGTCCATCGAGTGGAACGATTGTCCGGCGGCCGTGCGGCGGGGGAAATTCGGTCTAACCCGCTACGGGTTCCTCCCGGGCCGGCCATCGATCCCGGCCGCCATCTCTATCTGTCCCGGCCTCCGCCGTCCCGGATGGACCAGGGATCCATGCCGGTTTCCGTCCGCTTGACCATGCCGGCCGGATCGAAGTAGATGAACATCGCGGCCTTGAAACCGCCGTGCGTGTAGTAGCGGTACATGAACGCCGACTCGTTCGACAGCCGGTAGTGGAACGTCTCCGCCGGAGGCCCGAAGTCGCGCAGCACGTCCGCCTGCGTGTCCTTGCCCGCCCGCACGCGCGCGAAGCTCTCGTCCGTCATCATCTCCTCGACGATGCGCAGCCGGCCATGCGCGTCGAAGTCCGCGTTCACCACGGACTGGTTGTTGGGCTGGCCCGAAAACTGCAGCCGCGTGCCGCCGTCGGGCAGCTTCACTTCGGCCGTGGGCCGTCCGAGCGTCGAGCGCGCCTCTTCGATGGAGGTTCCTGGCTTCAGCGACATTGGAGTGGCGCAGGCGGCGAGCAGCAGCGCCAGCGCGATGGTGAGCAGCGATCGGCAGGACATTCCCGGGACTCCTCGAAGGCAGTAGGCTTGTTGCAGTGGATTGGAGAACTCTACGATGAAATGGTTCGGGCGCATCGCGCTGGCGCTGGTCGCGGTGATCGGGCTGCTGCTGGCGGTCGGCATGCTGCTGCCGTCGGGCTTCAAGGTTCAACGCAGCGTCGAGATGGCGGCGACGCCCGACCGGATCTATCCGCTGATCGCCGATCCCCGCGAGTGGAAGCGCTGGTCGGTCTGGAACCGGCGCGACCCGTCGATGACGATGCTGTACTCGGGCCCGCCGAGCGGATCCGGGGCGCGCTGGGCGTGGAAGAGCGCGAGCGAAGGCAACGGCGAGATGGAGTTCACCGCCGCCGTGGCGAACGAGCGGGTCGACTACGCGCTCAGCTTCCCGGACATGGGCATGCGCTCCAGCGGGCAGTTGCGTCTCGAGACCGCCGGCGCCGGAACCCGCGTGACCTGGACCAACGAAGGCGACATGGGCACGAATCCGGTCAACCGCTACTTCGGGCTGTTCATGGGCCGCCTGATCGGTCCCGACTTCGAGGGCGGGCTGAAGAACCTGAAGACGATCGTCGAGGGCTGAGCCGGTCGTCGCCTCGCCCCGCGGGGCCGCCTAGCGAAAGACGATGGTGGCGATCACCGTGTCGCCGTAGGCGCCGCTCGCCGGAACGGTGCCGGCGGGCACTGCGGCCGCGATGGTGTTCGTGTCCGTCCTCGTCGACTGACCGGCCGACAGGTTCATGCTCCCCTGCCAGACCCGCGTCCCGCCCGTGCCGTCGCCCCACACGCTGGTGTTGAGCACGGCGGGTACCGAGCCGAGGTAGAGGTTGTAGGGCAGGGTGTCGGGCGGCGCACCGGCGCGCTGCATGCGGCGTTGCGCGAAACTGTTGCTGAAGCCGGGGCTCAGCTGGACCTCGTAGTTGACCCTTTCGGGCGGCGGTAGAGTGGCCGAGCAGGTGATGCGGATGTTCTGTACCGAGTTCACCTGGGCGCCGACGTAGGCCCCGAAGTTCGTCGTGACCGATTCGACGCTGCACTGCGCAGCGAAGGCGGTCGTGGCGTGCGCGCAGGCGCACAGGGCGAGGGCCAGCCGAGTTCGCTTCACCGCCCGGCTCCGCCCGCCGGCCTGGCGTCGCATGTCAGGGGGCCGACGTTCGAGTGAACCGCCGAGCCGTCCACGGCAACGGCGATGCGGCACGAGGCTCCGTTGAAGCGAACGGTGATGTCCTGGCGTTCCGTCGCCCGGGTCAGGAAGGCCTCGCCGTCGAAGCCGACCGGGAAGGATTCCGCGCGGCCGTCGACGGTCACGATCGCGCCGGCCGGAACGGGCTGCCCCGACGGCAGGACCAGCTTCACCAGCACGGTCCGGTCCCGTGTCGCCTTGAAGTCGATCAGGACGCCGGTGCGCGGCAGCAGCACCACTTCGCGCGCGACGTCCTCGAGCGACACTTCGATCGGTACCGAAACGGGGTCCACGGCGATCTTGACGGGGTTCAAGGCGGGAATCTGGGTCAGCGCAAGCTTGCCGCCGCGGGTGCGGCCGACGTCCTGATTCTCCTGCAGGACGCGCACGTCGCCCAGGTCCGCGACGCGGACGATGGCAAAACCCTGCTCGATCGACTGGCTGGCGATGAAGTCGCTGCCGACCCAGGCGACCGCGCCGGTCGCGCTGGCCCGCAGCGCGGTCGTGCCGGACGCCTCGGATCCTTCCAGCGTGTAACGACCGTACGGCCCGGCGTAGGAGACGCCGCCCGCGAAGAGCCGGTCCGTGTTCGCGCGCGCGTAGTAGCCGAAGCCCTGGCCGATCGGCAGCGACCGCTGCAGCAGCGCCTCGGCCCGGTGATCGACGCTTTCGCCGTTCCGGGTCGACTGGACGGACGCCGTGGCGCTGGTCAGGCGATCGAGCGGAACGGTGACGAGGGCGAGCGCCTGCGTCTGTGACGACGAGCTGGCGTAGTGGCTCAACGAGAGGGTCAGGTACGCGTTGCCGACGATGCCGCGCGAGAAGCTCGCCGTGTAGACGCTCACCGGCTGCGCCGTGAAGTAGCGCTGGCCGGTGTATCCGACGCTCAGGGCGCCGACGTTGCCCAGCGGCGTGCGGAAGAAGGCGGTCGACGAGCTCGAGACGCGCGGAAGAGGCTGCCCGATCTCTGCATAGCCCGATGTCGCGCGCGTCGCGCGGGCGCCGAACGAAAGCACGCGGCCCTGGCGGTCGAATCCCAGCAGGTACCTGGCTCCGGACACTCCATTCACCTGGGAAAGCGCGGCCCCCGCGCTCACCACGCCGAGCTGGCCGACCAGCACGTCGGCTCCTACGCCAGCCGCGCCGCCGTCGCCGTCGAACTCGGCCCGCGCTTCGGCGGTGAGGTTCTGCGTGAGTCCGCCGCGCAGGTAGCCCGAGGCGTACCCCTGGCCGTAGTCGAAGTTCCGGATTCCGTAGTTGCGGCGCTCCGCGCCCGCGCTGATCGAGAATTCCGTCAGGCCAGGTCGCAGCAACTGCTGCGCGACATAGAACGGCTGCGAGATGACACGCTGCTGGCCGAAGGCGTCGCGCACGACCAGGTTCAGGTCGCCGGCGCCCGAGATCGTCGGAATGTTGGTGATGCTGAACGGACCGGTCGGAACGTTCTGGCTGCCGATGCGCACGTCGTTCACCAGCACTTCCGTGGTGCTCGGGACCGTCGCGAGGCCGCCGATCGCCAGCAGCGGGTAGGTGACGAAGCCGGGCTGGAGCGAGTAGTTGGAACTGAACTGCACGCCGCCGAAGCGCACGGCCTGGCCCCACCAGCCCGGCGCCGCGATCGCATCGCCGACCTGCAGCGTCCTGAGCTTGCCGAGGTCGTCCCACCGCCAGTTCGTGTCCAGGATCACGGTCTGCGTGCCGATGACCTCTGCCGCGGTCCTCGCGTTGATCAGTGCGGTCGTGGTGCCGATTCCGTAGGGCCCGAAGATCAGACGCACCGATGCTTCCCCCCAGGGTGTTGCCTGCCCCCTCGATCCGGGTTCCGTCGAAGGACGGCGAGCTGTAGATGCCGTAGTTGAAGTAGCCGCCCCAGTCGGGCGTCAGCGGTCGCTGGGCGCTCGCGTATCCGAACGGGATGTTCGACATGGGCCGGCTGCTCGGGTCGAACGACAGGACCAGGCGCTGTTCCTGGTCGATCACGCGCCAGCGAAGACCGGGGATGGCGCCGAGGGGCGCGAGGGCGCGACCGTCGGCGGTGCGCGTCGTCGACGCGTCGAACGCAATGCCGAGCCGCGCCAGCGTGTCGACGTCCAGCAGCAAGTCGCTTCCTTCGCGCAGGGCGTACGCGATCCCGGGCGCGGACTTGCCTTCGTACGTCACCGACAGGACGGCGAGTTCCACCGGCGCCGCGGCAAGCTGCGGCGGGTCCGGCGACTGGACGCTGGCCGCCGCGCCGTGAGCCGCCAGGGCGGCCGATGCTGCGAGGGCGGCCGCGGCGCAGCGCCTAGCGCGGCACGACGTCGCGGCTGATCGGGCCCGCATTGCTGTCCGCTTCCACCCGCGCGCTCGCGACCGTCGCCGCACGATCGCCCCGCGGCAACTCCATGGCGATGGAACTGCCGGGCAGGACGGTGAAGACGGGCACCGAGTGGAGCTGGCGGCCAGCCTGCTGCAACGTGAAGTCGGTGAAGCGGATGTGCGACGTGCCTTCGTTGCGAACGAGCAACCGCCCGTTCGCGGGTTCGAACTCGAAGCTCGGGGACGGCGCGCCCGGCTCGATCGCGGCGACGAACAGCGGCAGGTCCATGCGCAAGGCGATCCGGAACGAAATGAGCTCGGGCGCGGTCGGGACGCTTGGTCCCGGCAACTCGCTCACGAGGATGCGGTAGGCGCGCTCCAGTTGCCGGTCGGGCGCGCCGCGCAGCGCGATCCGGACCACCTGCGTCTCCCCGGGCTTGAACGTGAATATCGCCGGGCTGATGATCAGGTCGCGCGTCTCGTCCTGTTCGTCGCGGCCGTCGCGCTGGACCCACGCGCGCTGCTGCACCTGCATCGTCGCGGCGGCATCGCCGCGGTTGATGACCTGCAGGACGGTCGCCGGCGCTTTCGCCGAGAGCTCCAGCCGCAAGGGCGAAACCGTGTAGTTGTTCTGTGCCGCTGCCGGTCCGATCGACAACAGCAGCGCTATCGCGCCGATCCAAGCTTTCATGGCCCCCGCCAAGCCCCGCTATCGGTGAGTTGAAGTTCTGCTGGGGAAGGACGGCCAACGCCGCCCTTCCCCAAGGGCACGCTACGTCACGGTCAGCGTCGCCGTGACCGTGTCCGTGTAGGTCCCGGCCTGCGGGTACTGGGCAGCCGGCACCGAGATGCAGATGGGGATCGGCTTCGGGCCCCCGGTGGTCACGAAGAGGCTTGTCGCGCTCACCGTGTTCGTCGCGTTCCACTCGGTTCCGGGAAGCGTCGGGCAGGTGTTCGGTCCGCCGTCGATGAGGGCATTGGGCCGCGACAGGTTGTAGTTGATGTAGTTCGTGGTGGCTGCGGCGCGCAGGCGCTTCTGCGTCCCGCTCGCGTTCGCCCCGTTGTCCAGGGCGACCGAGTACGGTCGCGCCCTTGTTGCAGGTCAGGTTCACCGTGCTCGACGTGTCGGTCACGGCAGAGCCGGCGGCGATGCCTCCACCGCTGAGGGTCACGGAGGCCGAGCCGAACGTGCACGCGGCGACGACGGTCGCGGAGATGTTTATCTGGGCGGAAGCTGCCAGAGGAAGGGCAAGGGCGAGCAGCGCCCCTGCGCTCAGGATGCCGAGTTTCTTCAAATTGCCCCCTTTTGCGAGTAGGTGCTTACGGTCGGTCATCGACCCAGCGACCGCGGATCTTACGCAAACGCGGTACGTAGAGAAACGTACGTGAAGCCACGAATAACGCAGGCAACGCGGCCCAATTCAGAAAGGATGGGGCTGATTCCGAGTAAAGCAGTCAAGTACCCGGCAGTTCGCGGGTTTCGCCATCCGACCGCGACCCATGAGGCCGGAGAGCCGGGGTGCGGAAACAGCCGAGCGACCGCTACTTCGGTGCGCGCAGCACCCTGGGCGGGAAGTACGGCTTCTTGAGTGCCCGGCCCTGGCCGAGAACGAACCCGGCCTGACGGCCGAGCCTGAGTTGCTCCTCGCGCTCGATGCCGGCGATCACGAAGGTTTCGCGCGTCAGCCCGAGCGCGCTGACCTCGCGGGACATGTCCTGCCAGAGTTCCTCGCGCGCGCTGATCGGCGCGAGCATCTTGGCGAAGTCGGGCGCCACGAAGTCGATCGCCGACGTCTCCATGCTGGGGCGGGGCTCGCCGAACCGGTAACCGACGGCGATCTGGTAGCTGCGCAGCAGGTCGATGAACTCGCGGACCCGGTATGGCCAGCGCAGGCGCTCCATCGAGCCGCGCAACAGCACCGAGAGGCGATGGGCCGTCAGCCGGTGCGTTTCCAGCGTCTTGGCGAGGCTCTCCAGCGAGCGCTCGATCGAGCCGAACGAAATCGTCACGGCGATCCGCTCGACCCGCTCGTGCTCAAGCATCGAGAACGCGTGCTCCATGGCCGCCAGCTGGATCTGCGACCGAAGCGAGCGGTCGGGCTCGAAGTCCGCCGTCCATACGTACAACTCGTCGAACCAGCGCTGCGATCCGGCCAGCGAGCGGGTCGGCCATACCAGCGCACGGACCCGCGAGCCGAAGCGGCTCAAGGAGTCCACGGTGGGATCGAGTTCTACCTGGTGGGTGCCCAGTTCCGGGCGATATTCGCTGTTCGCCATCATCGCTGCCGCGGCTTCATCGCCGCACCGCGATTGTCCGGGAAATGGGAGCTGTCAGGAAGCGGTTGTCCGCGTCGAAGCGATGGCGGCGGATACGGAGGACGGATGGCGAGTCCCTGCCCGAGTTCGAACCCGGCCAGCGCGGCCATTCGCGCCTGTTCGGGTTCCTGCACGCCGCCGATGATGGTGGTCTGCGTGTCGAGCCCGATGGCGCGCACCTCGGCAGCGAGGTCGGTCCACGCGTCTTCGCGATTGGCGGTGGTGGCGAGGACCTTGGCGAACTCGGGCCGAACGAGCTCGACGCCCTTGAGTTCCATGCCCACGCGGGGTGCCGAAATACGGTATCCCACGTGATAGCCGAGGCCGCGCAGCATCTCCGCGAACCCGCGCAGCCGGTACTGCGATCGCAGGCGCTCCGGAGCGCCACGCAGCATCACGAACGTTCGGTGCGCGAGCAGGACGTTCTCCTCGACCAGCGCGTTCAGCGGGTCGAGGGCACGTTCCACCGTCCCGAAGGAGATGGTGACGCCGACCTGCTCGACGAGGTCGTACTCGAGCCACTTCAAGGCGTCGCGCAGCGCGTTGATCTGGATCCGGGCCCGCTGCGTGACGGTCGGCGCCGCGCCCTCGGTCCAGACGTAGAGTTCGTCGAACCAGCGCACCCCGCCGGCAAAGGCGCGCGTCGGCCACAGGGTGGCGCGAATCGAACCACCGAAGCGGCCCGCATTTTCGACCGACCTCGACTTCAAGGCGCCCTGCGGTGTCACGTGGCTGCCTGCTTTCGTTCGTGCGTCATTCGGGAACCGTCGCCACGATAGCCGCACTGCGTCGCCATGCCATGCTGCGAACGGATGTTTCGGATGTTTCGCGGCTCACGAGCGTCGCGCCTGTCCATAGGTGCTGAAGCGCTCGAGCACGCGCTCCATTTCGGCGCGATCGAGCAGGCGCGGCTCGCCGAGCGTGCGCACGACCACATACGTCCGCGCCAGGTTTTCCACCTCCACGGCAAGCGCCAGCGCGGCGTCGAGCGAGGCGCCGCACGCGATGACGCCGTGGTGCGCCAGCAGGCAAGCCTTGCGGTCCTTCAGGGCGGCGAGCGCGTTGTCGGCGAGCGCCTGCGTCCCGAAGGTCGCGTAGTCGGAACAGCGGATGTCGTGTCCTCCGGCGACCGCGACCATGTAGTGAAAGGCCGGGATGCCCAGACCCTGGCAGGCGAGCGCGGTCGCGTGCGCCGAGTGCGTGTGCACGACCGCATGCAACTCCGGCCGCGCTGCATGGATCGCGGCGTGGAAGCGCCACTCGGACGATGGCTCGCAGCGTCCGGTCGCGCGGCCGTCATCGCCGACGAACGCGATGTCGTCGGCTTCGAGGCGGTCGTAGGGAACGCCGGTCGGCGTCAGCAGGAAGCCGGCGCGCGCCCCGCGCGCGCAGCGCACCGACACGTTGCCGGACTTGTTGACGTTGATGCCGCTGTCGTTCATCGCGCGTGCCGTGGCGATGACCGCTTCCCGCAACTCGCGGCTGTCGTCCCGAAGTCCGGTCATGCCGCCTGCCGCCGCTCGGGGAAGAGCGAACCGAGTTCGCCCGGCGCGACCACGCCGCGCTCGGTGATGATGCCGGTGACCAGCCGGGCGGGCGTGACGTCGAACGCCGGATTGGCCACAGGGGTGCCGTCGCCCGCGATGCGCACGGTCGCCCGCCGATGCTGCGGGTCGAGGCCCGCGACCTCGCGCACCTCGCTCGCGGCGCGCTCCTCGATCGGGATGCCTGTCAGGCCGTCGTCGATCGTCCAGTCGATCGTCGGCGACGGCACGGCCGCGTAGAACGGAACGCCGTTGTCGTTCGCGGCGAGTGCCTTGAGGTAGGTGCCGATCTTGTTCGCCACGTCGCCGCGCGCGCTCACGCGGTCCGCGCCGACCAGCACGAGGTCGACATCGCCGCGCTGCATCAGGTGGCCGCCCGTGTTGTCGACGATCAACGTGTGCGGCACGCCGTGCGCGGCGAGTTCCCAGGCCGTCAGCAGTCCCTGGCTGCGCGGCCGCGTCTCGTCGACCCAGACGTGCACCGGGATAGACGCGTCGTGCGCCTGGTAGATCGCCGACAACGCGGTGCCGAAGTCGACCGTCGCGATCCAGCCGGCGTTGCAGTGGGTCAGCACCTGCACAGGCCTTTGGGTCCGAGCGTGAACCGCCGCAATCAGGCGGGCGCCGTGCGCGCCGATCGCCCGGTTCAGTTCAACGTCCTCGTCCGCGATCCGCGCCGCTTCGAGCCAGGCCGCGTCCGCCCGCTGCGCCGGCGGCAAGGGTGCGAGAACGGCGTGCAGGCGGTCGAGTGCCCAGCGCAGGTTCACGGCGGTCGGGCGCGACGCGTTGAGCCGGCGGTGGGCATCGGCGAGATGCGCGTCGCCCGCGTCGCGCCGCATGGCCACGGCAAGGCCGTACGCGCCGGCCACGCCGATCAGAGGCGCGCCGCGCACGGCCATCGTGCAGATGGCGTCGATCACGTCGTCGACGGATCGCAGGACGCGCGTGGCGAAGGTGTACGGCAGGCTGCGCTGGTCGATGATCTCGACCGCGCCATCGGCGGTCGGCCAGAGCGAGCGGTAGGGGATGCCGTTGACCTTCATGCGCCGGATTTTACGGACCGGTCCAGGGCGAGGACGTTGCCTGCGACCGCCAGCGCGATGCCGATCACCGTCGCCCGGGTCCAGTCGTAGCCCTCGAGCGTGGCGGACACGAGCAGCGCGACGATGGTCGCCATCACGCCGACGTACGCGGCGCGCGCGGGCCCGACCTGGCGCAGCAGCGCGAAGTAGGCGCCGAAGGCAAGGGCCGAGCCCAGCACGGCCAGGTAGAACAGCGCGGCGACGAAGCGTCCGCTCCACGCGATGCGCACCGGGTCGCCGGTCAGGACGGCGTACGCCCAGGTGCCAAGCGCCCCGTACGCCATCGCGTAGGCGATGGCCGTCCAGCCGTCGATGCCCGCCGACTGGTTGCGCATGACGACCATGTTCGCCAGGCCGCTGGTCAGCACCGCGAGTGCGGTGAGGACGACGCCCGCCAGCAGCGGCGCGTCGGCCGCGAAATGGGTGAACTCCGGCCAGAAGATGAGGGCGATGCCGCTGACGCCGAGCAGTCCGCCGAGGCCGACCCGGCTGGACATCGGCGTGCCGAAGAAGAACCGCGACAGCGCCATGTTCAGCAAGGGCATGGCGGAGTAGCCGACCGCCACGAGCCCCGAGACGATGCGCTGTTCGGCGTAGTAGACGAACAGGTAGCTGACGAAGAAGTTGAGCAGGCCCATCAGGGCCAGCCAGGCGTGCGTGGCGCGCGGCAGCCGGAGCCGATGGCCCCGCGCAATGCACCACAGGAAGATCAGCGCAGCGGCCAGCGAAAAGCGCAGCGCCACGCCGACGGCCGGCGACGTCGCGGCGAGCTGCAGCGTGATCGCGTACCACGTGGTGCCCCAGATCAGGACGCACGTGGCGAACAGCGAGGCGGCGCTCATGGGCGAATTGTCGCCGATGGGAAACCCGGTGCCGCGAAGCCCCGGCACGCCCTGTGAAGCATCCAAAAGAAAACGGCCCCGAAGGGCCGTCTGTCCGGCGAGCTATGGGGGTCAGAACTTGTACTGAACGCCGAGCGACCACAGGGTGATGTTGTCGGACTCGTTTTGGAAGCCGTACTTGAAGTTCTCGTACTCGCCGCGAATTCCCACGTTCTTGTTGATCATGTAGGTAAAGCCGAGGCCCCAGGCGAACTCGGTCGACGAATCGGATTCGCTGGCGGCTCCATACGGGTTCGCCGTCACGGTGAGTTTGTTATCGAGCCAGCCGAAGCCGATCTTGCCGAATAGAGCCCAGTTCTCAACGGGGTACTGCGCAGTCAGGAAGGCGCCAAAGCCCGAGCTCTTCCCTTCCGCGTTCACCGAACCGCCGGGGATTGCGACGTTGACCTTTGCCTTGCCGAAGTCTTGATAGCTGAGCTCTGTCCCGATGTACGGCGTGAACATGTAGCCGCCAAAGACCTTGAAGCCGATGTCGGTCTTGTCGCAATTGCCGATGCAGTTCTCGATGCCGAAGTTGGAACTGCCGATCGAGCCGCCCACATACGGACCTACACCCGGGCTCTGTGCAAAAGCGGCGCCGGAGGCCAGCGAAGCGGCGAGGATGGAGGCAGTGAGTAGTCGTTTCATGTGTATCCCTTTCTTGATGTCGTAGGCGACGATGCGCGGACCTTACAGCACGCGCACCAACGCGCCTTCACTTTCTAGGACATCGGCGAGTCCTTTTCACTCGAGGGCCGGGTCGAGTCGCAGCGTACATTGACGCTCGGCAACCGAGACCGGCGCAAGTTGCTCTCCCGCAACAGGAAAGGCCCCGCAATTGCGGGGCCTTTCAGAGGGGGTCGCAATGCGCGACAGCCGCTAGAAGCGGTACCCAACTCCCGCGGTGATCATGTCGACGTCGTACTTGGGATTGCGGCCGTCCTCGGCGCTGGTCCTGTCCCAGTCCACGCGCGCGACCCACGACTTGCCGAGGTCGAATGTGAGCCCGACTCCGTAGACGAACTGTCCGGTCGTTTCGCGGTTGCGCGCGCTGTAATACTGGATGGCGCCGGTGGTCAGGTCCTGGACCGCCGCATTTCCCGTGAACTTGCCCGTGATGGCGCCCCAGCCGACGCGCCCGACCACGCTCACCGGCCCGAGCGGCACGCGACCCACCACCGAAGCGACGAACCCCGACGTGCGCACCTCGGAGTCGGTCGGAATCGATACGGTGTTCGCCGGCGGGTTCGCAAGCACGCCGGGCAGCGTCCCCGTGCCGAAGTCGAGGAAGGACCCTTCCACGCCAAGCCAGGGGAAGAAGTGGTACCCGGCGCGGAAGTTCCATGCAAATCCGGAGTCGTCGCAGTTCGACGAAGCGGTGTCGCAGAAGTCGATGCTGTATTTCGAAACGCCCGCGCCGGCGGCGATGTAGCCCTTGCCGTCCTGCGCGCTGGCAGACGCGGCCGCCAGCGCCAATGCCAATCCGATCACTGCCTTGCGCATTGCTCCTCCAATCGTTGCCCACTGCAAAGGGATTGCGGAACGCAATTGTTCGCCGCGACCGCCGTCGGCGAACGGCGAAAAAGCGGCCTTGATCGGACCGGAAACGCGAAGTGCGGGGGTTGCGGTCAGCCGCGCGTGACGCGTGCGACGCGAGCCGTGCGCTCTGCGTACTGCTGGCATTCCGCACAGCGGGTGGCCGCCGGGTTCGCGTACAACCGCTCCCGGGCGATCTCGTCTCCACACTCGGTGCAGACGCCGTATTCGCCCTCGGCGAGCCGCTTCAGCGCGCTTTCCAGCTTCGAAAGTTCTTCGGCCTCGCGCGCGACTGCGGCGATGTCCATGTGGGCGGCGGTGTCGGCGGCCGCGTCGTCGTCCGTTTCCTCGCGGCGATTCGGCAGGGCGGCATCCTCGTGGGTGGTCAGGCCGTGACGGTGCAGGCGCTCCTGCACTTCCGTGCCGACCTCGGCCCGACGCTGCTTCAGCGCGGCGGCGAGCGATTGAAGATCCGTCTCCGACAGCGGCGACACCATGGGGTCTCTCTAATTGCAGCCCTTCCCAAGCTCGGAGGCTACGAAGGGTGCTGGGGGAGGCGGTTGACGCCGGTCAACGGCAGGGACGCGCCAAGGGTCTTTTCGCCGGAGATGAATCTGATATGTTGCGATTTGTTGCTTTGCGACATTCGCGTCATGATCCCTGCCATGACGTATTCCAGGTGCCCGCTTCATCATCCGGTCGAGGCTGAACCATGAGTCTCGACGCCATCCATTACCTGCGCCCGGCCCTTGCGCCCCGGTCCATTGCGGTCGTCGGAGCGAGCCACCGGCCGGAATCGTTCGGCCGGTTCGTCATGAACAACGTGATGTCGGCCGGCTTCTCGGGCGAGGTGTTCGCGGTCAACCCGAAGCACCGGACGGTCGACGGCCGCCCCTGCCTGCCCTCGCTCCAGGCCTTGCCTCACAAGGTCGACCTTGCAATCGTCGTGACGGCCGCCCGCCACGTTCCCGGCATCGTGGACGACGCGGCTGCGCGCGGCATCCCGGCGATCCTCGTGCTGTCGCCCGGCCTGTGCGACCAGGGACCAGACGTGCGTCGGATCGAGCAGGAGGTGGTGCAGCGCGCACGGCGCGGCAAGGTGCGCTTGCTCGGCCCGAATTGCCTGGGGCTGATGCGGCCGGACATCGGACTCAACGCCAGCTGGGCGCGCACGGTCGCGCGTCCGGGCAACATCGCGCTCGTGTCGCAGTCCGGGGCGGTGACGACGGCGCTGCTCGACCACGCGTGGACCGCCGGCTTCGGCTTTTCGACGGTCCTGGCCACCGGCACCGAGTCGGACGTTGGCATCGCCGAGATCCTCGACTTCCTCGCGGGCGACACCCTGACCCGCTCGATCCTGCTGTACGTCGAGGGCATCCACGACGCGCGCGGATTCATGTCGAGCGTGCGCGCGGCTTCGAGCGTGAAGCCCGTCATCGTGCTGAAGTCGGGCAAATACGCCGCCGGCGGGCGGACCGCGCTGAGCCACACCGGCGCGTTGGTCGGCAACGATGCGGTGTTCGACGCCGCCTTGCGCCGGGCCGGCGCCGTCCGCGTGCCGAAGATCGGGCACCTGTTCGCCGCGGCCGACACGCTGGCCAACGGCCGCCTGCCGCGCGGCAACCGGCTTGCGATCGTGTCCAACGGCGGCGGCCCGGGAGCGCTGGCGGCCGATGAGGTCGAGGGCAACAACGTCGCGCTTGCCCGCCTGTCGGATGCGACCCACGCTGCCCTCGACGATGCCTTGCCGCCGGGCTGGTCGCGCACCAACCCGGTCGACGTCCTGGCGGACGCCGACGGCGCCCGCATGGCGACCGCGTTGAAGCTGCTGATCGAGGACCGCGCCAACGATGCAGTCCTGGTGCTGTTCTCGCCCACGCCGCGCACGAGCGCCGAGCGCGCCGCCGAGGCTCTCCTGCCGATCGCCGCCGCATCGGAGAAGCCGGTCGTCTCCGCCTGGCTCGGCGAGAAGGACGCCGGCCGGGGGCGCGCGATCTTCAAGGCCGCGTCGCTGCCGGCGATGTCGACCCCGGAGCGGGGTGTCGAGGTCTTTGGCCACCTCGCGCAATTCGTCCGGAACCGCGAGCTGCGCCTGCAGGTGCCGCCTCCGCGGATCGACGAACTGAAGTTCGACATCAACGCCGCGCGCCGGATCATCGACGGCGCGCGCGCCGGCGGCCGGCACACGCTCGACGAGCAGGACAGCAAGGCGCTGCTGGCCTCGTTCGGGATCGAAACTGCCATCGGCCTGTTCGCGCGCAGCGCGATGGAGGCACGGCAGGCGGCGCTGCAACTCGGCTTTCCCGTGGTGCTCAAGGTCCGCGCGGACGGGATCACGCACAAGAGCGACGTGGGCGGGGTCCTGCTTGGGCTCGCCAGTGTCGACGAAGTCGAGCACGGCTTCGAAGCGATCGCGTCCCGCCTCGTCGAGCGCGCTCCGCAGGCGCGGTTCCTCGGGGTGCTCGTGCAGAAGATGGTGGTGCGTCCGCAGGGACGCGAGCTGATCGTCGGCCTGGCGCGCGATCCGACGTTCGGCCCCGTGATCACCTTCGGGATGGGCGGCATCGCGGTCGAGGTGTTCCGCGACTCGGCCGTCGCCGTTCCGCCGCTCAATGCGTTCCTGGCTCGGGACCTGATCTCGCGCACGCGTGTGTCGCGAATGCTCGAGCCGTTTCGCGGGGCGCCCGCGGTCGACGTCGACAAGGTGATCGAGGTCCTGCTGCGCGTGTCCGAACTCGCGTGCGAGATCCCGGCGGTCGCGGAGCTCGACATCAACCCGCTGCTCGCGGACGAGCACGGCGTCATCGCGCTCGACGCGCGCGTGGTGGTGACCAACGGCCCGCTGGTGGCCGATGCCACGTTCTCGCATCTCGCCATCCACCCGTATCCGCGCGCGCTCACGCGGCAGGTCGAGCTGAAGGGCGGCGAGAATGTGATCCTGCGCGCGATCCGCCCGGAAGACGCCGAGGCGGAGAAGCGCCTGATCGGCCGGCTGTCCGCGCGGACGTCGTACCTGCGCTTCCACGCGCCGGTGCGCGAGCTGACGGTGGAACGCCTGGTGCGCTACACGCAGATCGACTACGACCGCGAGATGGCGTTCGTGGCGATCGACACCAGCGGGGAGCACGAGGAGATCCGCGGAATCTCGCGCTACACGCGCAACCCGGACGGCACATCGGCCGAGTTCGGCGTCATCGTCGAGGATGCCTGGCAGGGGCGCGGCCTGGGGCACGTGCTGATGCAGGCGCTGGAGGACACGGCGCGTGCGCGCGGCCTCGCGCAACTCATCGGACTCGTCCTGCGCGACAACGACGAGATGGGCCTGCTGATGCAGCGTCGCGGCTACGGCCCGCACCGGGACGAAGAAGACCCGGGCGTGATGCGCTACATCAAGCCGCTGACCGACGCTCCACCGCCGTCGCTTCCCGAGCCGACGGCGGCCTGAGGCGTCCGGCACTCCCCGTGCCGTCCCCGCGGGCGGCGATGCGGCCGACCCACGGCGCTGCCGTCCGTACAATCGTTTCCTTCCAGCCGCTGTCCCGCCTGCCCGTGACCCGGTCGTTCATCTCTCGCGAAGCGTTCGTGCGCGCGACGGCTTCGCTGCTCGTCGCGTTGGTCGCGCTGCTTGCGATCGGCGCCGCGCACGCGCAGGGCGAGCGCCGGGGATTCCTGTTCGAGATCCGCAAGGGCAGCCAGGTTTCCCTGCTGTTCGGCACGATCCATGTCGGCCGTCCCGATTTCTATCCTCTGCCCCCTTCGCGCATGTCGCGCCTGTCGCGGATCGACGCGCTCGTGCTCGAGGCGGACATCACGGACCTGGCGCGCGCCGCGACCGCGACACAGAAGTACGCGATGTACGGGCCGGGCGAGGACGGCCTCGACAAGCGGCTGCCGGCCGACACGCTGAAGCGGGCGGAGGCAGTGCTCGCCGGCCACGGGGTCGATCCGCGGCCGATGATGCGACTGAAGCCCTGGATGCTCGGTTCGGTGCTCGCGCTGTTCGAGGCGGCGCAGGCCGGTTACGTGCAGGGGCAGGCCGCAGAGTCCTGGCTGACCGGACTGGCAAAGGCCGGGAACCGGCCGATCCTCGAGTTCGAGGGGATCGAACAGCAGTTCTCGCTGTTCGAGACCGCGCCGTGGCTGACCCAGGTGGCGTTCCTCGACGAGGCGCTGAGGGCTGTGGAGGACAAGACGGCGCGGCGCGAGATCAACCGGATCGTGCAGGCGTGGGCGACGGCGGACCGTGCCGAACTGGAACGCCTGCTCTCGGAGATGCAGGCGCAGACGACGATCGGCGCGCGCTTCACGGTCGACACCATCCTGTTCGGGCGCCACCCCGCGATGGTGCGCCGGATCGAAGCGCTGATGGCCGACGGCCGGAACTACCTGTTCGCGGTGGGCTCGTTGCACCTGGTCGGGCCGCGCGGACTGGTCGAGATGCTGCGCGCACGTGGTTTCACGGTGACCGAACTGTGAAGTCGCAGTTGCAGGTCGAGTTCGGCGGCGAGTCGCTCGAACTGCTCGCGGCCGGCGCGATCCACTGGCGAGCGCGCCGCTGCCTCATCATCGCCGATGCGCACTTCGGCAAGGCGGCGACCTTTCGCGCGCGCGGGGTTCCGGTGCCCCAGGGCACGACGCGCGAGACGCTGGCGCGCCTCGAGGCGGTGCTCGATCGGACGCAGCCCGCTTCGCTCGTCTTCCTCGGCGATCTCTTTCACGCAGCGGAAGCGCACGCGCCTGCCACGCTGGCCGCCTTGCGCGCCTGGCGGGAGGCCCGCGCTTGCCTCGACGTCGTGCTCGTCGAGGGCAATCACGACCTGAAGGCCGGCGCACCGCCGACGTACCTCGGCATCGAAGTCCGTTTCGGAACCGTGGTGCGTCGACGGCCTCGCGCTCTGCCACCATCCGCAGTTCGTTCCCGGCGCGCATGCGCTCGCCGGCCACCTGCATCCAGCCGTGCGCATCAGCGGTCGCGCCGGAGACAGCGTCCGGCTGCCGTGCTTCTGGCTGCGCGAGGGGCTGGCCGTGCTGCCGGCCTTCGGCAGCTTCACCGGCGGAGCGCGTTTCGAGCGCGAAGCGGGGGACCGCGTGGTCGCGATCGCGCAGGATCGGCTCTACGAGGTTCCTGCGCTGCGCGACGCCGCCTGAATCACCGCTGCGGCCAGAACAGGTACGCGTCCATTGCCAGCACGCCGCTGTCGACGCCGGCATCGATGCGCTCGACGCGCGGACTCCGGCCCGCGGCGCCGACCGCGATCATCAGCGGCAGGAAGTGCTCCGGAGTCGGGTGCGCGCGCCGCGCATGGGGCGCCGCGTCGGCCCAGCGCGCGAGCGCTGCGCGGTCGTCGCGCCGCAGCGCATCGTCGACCCACGTCGTGAACTCGCGCACATAGGCCTCCGGCGCGCGCTCGTCGACCGACATGGAGCCACGCCGCCGCGCGTCGGCGATCCACTCGCGCAGGTTGTGCGTCATGTGTCCCGAGGCGAGCACCAGCACGCCGTCGGCGACCAGCGGCGCGAGGGCCTCGCCGACCCGCAGGTGGTGGCCCGCGTCGAGCGAGGGCTGGATCGAGATCTGCGCCACGGGCACGTCGGCCTCGGGGTGCAGCTTCAGCAGCGGGACCCAGGCTCCGTGGTCGAGTCCGCGGCAGCCGTTCGCCGTGGCGGGCAGGCCCGCGTTCTTCAGCAGTTCGATCGCGCGTGTGGCCGTCTCAGGCGCGCCGGGCGCCGCGTACCGGATGCGGTACAGCTCCTCCGGAAAGCCGCCGAAGTCGTGAATGGTCTCGGGCCGCTTCGCCGTGCCGACCATCGGCAGTTCCGTCTCCCAGTGCGCCGAGGCGACGAGCACCGCCTTCGGCTTCGGCAGCCGCAGGCCGAGCGCGCGCCACGCCTCGCCGGCGCGCCCTGCCTGGATCGCGTGCATCGGCGAGCCGTGCGAAATGAACAGGGTGGGCAGGTCGACGTTCATGAGTGCCTCGGGTTGGTAGCGGGCGGACGCAGCGTGCATCCGCCCTGCGGTTACTTCAGCAGGCCTTCCGCCTTCAGGGCTTCCTGCACGTGCGGCCGCGCGGCGACGCGAGCGACGTACTCCTGCAGGATTGGCCAGCGGGCAAGGTCGGGACCGGTGAACTTGGTCCAGCCGAGCACGACGAACAGGTAGGCGTCGGCCGCCGTGAACGATCCCATCAGGTAGTCGCGGCCCTTCAGCTGCCCGGCGATCCAGTCGAAGCGCGTGGCGAGCCGGTTGCGGAACTTCTCCTTGGCCTCGTCCGGCATCGTCGCATCGAACAGCGGCGAGAACTGCTTGTGGACTTCGGACGTGATGAAGTTGAGCCACTCCTGCAGCTGGTACCGCTCGACGGTGCCGTTGGCCGGCGCCAGCTTCGACGCCGGCGCGAGATCGGCCAGGTACTGCACGATCGCCGGGCCTTCGGAGAGCCGAACGCCGTTGTCGAGTTCGAGCAGCGGCACGTAGCCCTTCGGGTTGATGGCGCGGTAGTCCTCGCCGGACTCGGTCGTCTTGTTCTTGTTGTCGACGCGGACCAGCGTCAGCGGCAGTCCGGCCTCGCGGGCCACGATGTGCGGCGACAGCGAGCACGTGCCGGGTGCGTAGTAGAGCTTCATGGTCGGGATCCTGGTGTTGAGCTTGTGTGAGTGCGATCAGGCGGCCTGCAGCCGGGCCTGGCGGTCAGCACCGCCGAAGCGCAGCGCGTGGGCGCCGTCGCCGAGCAGGGCCTGCACGAACAGCGTGATCGTCCAGAACGCGGGGTATTCCCAGCCGCCCTTGGGCGCCGAGAAGAGCCAGCCATTGCCGATGTGGACCCACGTCGCGCCCAGCATGACCGGAACCAGCGCCAGGGCGACCCAGCGCGTGCGGACGCCGAGGATGAGCAGCACGCCACCGATCAGTTCGGCGGCGATCGTGGCGTAGGCCAGCACGCCGGGCAGTCCGAGCGACTGGAAGAACTGGACGGTGCCCGGCACGGTGAAGACGAACACCTTCAGCAGGGCGTGGGCGACGAACATCGTTCCCAGGGACAGGCGCAGCAGCAGCGCGGCGTAATCGGCGCGTGTATCGGTCATTTCGGTTCTCCGTTTGGTGGCGAGGCTGCGATGTGCAGCCGACGACCGAACAGTACGGGCGGCGATTCAAGGGATAAAGAGTCATTCATGCAAATGATTGTCCTGAAAAAGAGGATAATTGACGGCTGGATCGCTTCTCATCGATGGAGGCTTTCGTCCGCGTGGTCGAGGCGGGGAGTTTCGTCGCCGCCGCGGACCGTCTCGGAATCTCCACCTCCTCGCTGTCGCGCCTGGTGGCCGATCTCGAGCAGCACCTGGGAACCCGGCTCCTGAACCGGACGACGCGCCGCCTCTCGTTGACCGAAAGCGGGCAGGCGTACTACGAACGGTGCGTGACGCTGCTGGCCGACCTGGCCGAAGCGGAGGCCATGGCGGGACAGTCCGCGGCCCAGGCGCGCGGCACCGTCCGCCTGACCTGCTCCTACAGCATGGCGGAGCAGAAGGTCGCGCCGGCGATCGCGTCGTTCGTCGAGCGGCATCCTGCGGTCAAGTTCGAGCTGGTGGTGTCCGACCGCATCGTCGACCTCGTCGAGGAGGGCTTCGACCTGGCGATCCGCGTCGGCGCCCTCGGCAGCGATCGGCTGGTCGCCCGCCGCCTCGGATCGATGCAACTGGTGCTGTGCGCCGCGCCCTCGTACCTGGAGCGCCATCCGGAACCGCGGGTTCCTGCGGACCTCGCGGGACACAACGCCCTGACTTATGCGTACTCGGCGTCGCCCCGCCTCTGGCGCTTCACCGACCGCGCGGGCGAAGTCCACGAAGTGCGGGTGGCGGGCAACCTGCACGCGAACAGCGGCGACGCGCTGCGCGCGGCCGCGCTCGAAGGCATGGGAATCATCAACGAGCCCGACTTCCTGCTCGACCCGGCGCTGCAGGCCGGCCGGCTGGTGCGCCTGCTGCCCGAATACACCGGCGGCGGTGGGGACATCTGGGCCGTCTACCCGAGCCGCCGCCATCTCTCGCTGAAGGTCCGCCTGTTCGTGGACCACATCGCCGCGGTCTTCGGCGGCGCGCCTGCCCGTACCGCGGCGCAGCAATAGTTCCGGCCCTCTAGAACCCCGATTGACGCTTGCGGCCCGGTAGGAAATAGTACGAACGTTCGTTTCTAGACGATCGTCCGCGCGCCGTTCACCGGCGCGTTTTTTCACCCCGATGCCGCCGATCACCTCTGCCCTGTCGAACCTCGCCACCGCGCTCAGGCCGCGCAAGGGCGAAATGACGCGCGCCGCGATCGTCGAGGCGGCGATGGGCAATTGCCGCGCGCGACGGGCTCGAAGGGCTGACGATCGGGACGCTCGCCGACCAGATGCAGATGAGCAAGAGCGGCGTGTTCGCGCACTTCGGCTCGCGCGAGGACCTGCAGCTGGCGGTGCTGAAGGAGTACGTGCAGCGCTTCGTCGACGACGTGCTGCGCCCCGCCGTGAAGAAGCCGCGCGGCCTGCCCCGGCTCGAAGCGCTCCTCGACCGCTGGGTCGCGTTCCTCGCGCGCGAGATCTCGCTTGGCTGCATCATGATCGCCGGCGCCGTCGAGTACGACGACCGCCCCGGGCCCCAGCGCGACGAGATGGTTTCGATCATCACCGGCTGGAAGGCCGAACTGCTGAAGGCGATCCGCCAGTCGGTGCAGGAAGGCCATCTTGCGCGCGGCACCGACGCGCAGCAGATGGTGTTCGAGATCTACGGCCTGATGCTGGTCATGCACCAGGACGCGCGCCTGCTGCGTTCCGCCGACAGCGCGAAGCGCGCCCGCGCCGGGCTGCGCCGCCTGCTCGACGACGCCCGCACGCGCGCCGCCCCCGCCTCCGTTTCGATGCGCCGTCCCGCGAAGCGCGGGCCGGCATCCCGCAGCAGGAAGTAAGCAACAAGGCAAGGAATCAAGGAGATCCCGCAATGCCGTCCTACAAGGCCCCGTTACGCGACCAACAATTCGTTCTGCACGAGCTGCTCGGTGCGGTCGACGTCCTGAAGCAGATGCCGCGCTACGCCGACCTGGATGTCGACACCGTCAACCAGGTCGTGGAGGAGGCGGCCAGGTTCTGCGAGGACATCCTGCAGCCGACCAACCGCGTCGGCGACGAGGAAGGCTGCACCTACGACCCGGTGACGAAGTCCGTGAAGACGCCGACCGGCTTCAAGGAGGCGTACGACGCGTTCCGCGAGGCGGGCTGGCAGGGGCTGGCGGCCGACACGCGAGTACGGCGGCCAGGGTCTGCCGCACCTGCTCCAGATCGCGTTCTACGAGATGCAGTACTCGACCAACCAGGCGTGGGCGATGTATCCGGGCCTGACGATCGGTGCCCACGAGTGCCTGGTGCAGCACGGCTCGCAGGCGCAGAAGGACCTGTACCTGCCGAAGATGACGTCGGGCCAGTGGACCGGGACGATGTGCCTGACCGAGCCGCATTGCGGCACCGACCTCGGCATGCTGCGCACGAAAGCCGAGCCGCAGGCCGACGGCAGCTACAAGCTGACCGGCGAGAAGATCTTCATCTCCTCCGGCGAACACGACATGGCCGAGAACATCGTGCACCTGGTGCTGGCGCGCCTGCCGGACGCGCCCCAGGGCACGAAGGGCATTTCGCTGTTCATCGTGCCGAAGTTCGTGCCGGTCGGTTCGGGACCCGACGCCACGGTCGGCGCCCGCAACGGCATCTACTGCGGCGGCCTCGAGCACAAGATGGGAATCAACGGCAACTCCACGTGCCAGATGATCCTCGACGGCGCGAGCGGCTGGCTGGTCGGCGAGCCGAACAAGGGCCTGAACGCGATGTTCGTGATGATGAACGGCGCGCGGCTCGGCGTCGGCGTGCAGGGTCTCGGCATCACGGAGGTCGCGTACCAGAACGCGGTGGCCTATGCGCGCGACCGGATCCAGGGCCGCTCGCTGGCGGGCCCGCAGGCGCCGGACAGGCAGGCCGACCCCATCATCGTGCACGCGGACGTGCGTCGCGCGCTGCTGACCGCGCGGGCGTACGCCGAGGCGGGCCGCGCGTTCGGGTACTGGGTGGCGCTGATGGCCGACACGCAGATCGCCGCCGCCGACCACGAGCATCGCAAGTTCGGCGCGGACATGATGGCGCTGATGACGCCGATCGTGAAGGCGTTCATGACCGACAACGGCTTCCAGTGCGCGTCGGACTGCATGCAGGTGTTCGGCGGCCACGGCTACATCCGCGCCAACGGGCATGGAGCAGTTCGTGCGCGATGCCCGCATCAACATGATCTACGAGGGCACGAACGCGATCCAGTCGCTCGACCTCATGGGCCGCAAGGTCCTGATGGACAACGGCGCCAGGCTGCGCACGTTCGGCAAGATGGTCGCCGAGTTCATCGAGGACAACGGCACGAACCCGGACATGAACGAGTTCGTCACGCCGCTCGCCGACATCGGCGACAAGGTGCAGAAGCTGACGATGGAACTCGGCATGAAGGCGATGGCGAACCGCGACGAAGTCGGTGCGGCCGCGGTGCCGTACCTGCGGGTGGTCGGCCACCTCGTCTACTCGTACTTCTGGGCGCGCATGGCGAAGATCGCGCTCGACCGTGTGAAGGCCGACGGCGACAAGGTCGATCCCTTCTACCGCCACAAGCTGATGGTCGCGCGCTTCTACTTCCAGAAGCTGCTGCCCGAGACCGCGACGCTGATCCGCCTCGCCCGCTCGGGGTCGGCCACGCTGATGGAGATGCCCGCCGAGGCCTTCTGAGCGCACGCCTAGACTGGCGGCAAGCCAACGGCAAACGAATGATCGGGAAGAAGTGACGGGATTGAAACGGAGAACACAATGAGCAACTTCGTCGTACGCAAGGTCGCCGTCCTCGGCGCCGGCGTGATGGGCGCGCAGATCGCGGCGCACTGCGTGAATGCACGGGTACCGGTCGTGCTGTTCGACCTGCCCGCGAAGGAAGGGCCGAAGAACGGCATCGTCCTGAAGGCCATCGAGAACCTCAGGAAGCTGAACCCCGCGCCGCTGGGCGTGAAGGACGACGCGCAGTTCATCGAGGCCGCCAACTACGACGACGGCCTGGAACTGCTGAAGGGCTGCGACGTCATCATCGAGGCGATCGCCGAGCGGCTCGACTGGAAACACGACCTGTACCGGAAGATCGGCCCGTTCGTCGCGCCGAACGCGATCCTGGCGTCGAACACCTCCGGCCTGCCGATCGCCAAGCTGGCCGAGGCGATGGATGCCGGGCTGAAGGCGCGCTTCTGCGGCGTGCACTTCTTCAACCCGCCGCGCTACATGCACCTGGTGGAGCTGATCGCGACGCCGGCCACGCGTCCGCAGATCATGGACGACCTGGAAACCTTCCTGACCAGCACGCTCGGCAAGGGCGTGGTGCGCGCCAAGGACACGCCGAACTTCATCGCCAACCGCGTCGGCATCTTCGGCATGCTGGCGACCATCAAGGAAGCCGCGAAGTACGGCATCGCGTACGACGTCGTCGACGACCTGACGGGCACCAAGCTCGGCCGCGCGAAGAGCGCGACCTTCCGCACGGCGGACGTCGTCGGCCTCGACACGATGGCGCACGTGATCAAGACGATGCAGGACACGCTGCCGGCGTCGATCGACCCGTTCGCCGAGCACTTCGCGACGCCGCCGGTGCTGAAGGCGCTGGTCGAGAAGGGCGCGCTGGGCCAGAAGGCCGGCGCGGGCTTCTATCGCAAGGAAGGCAAGGCGATCAAGGTCCTGAGCCCTGCGAAGGCCGAGTACGTGGAATCGACCGGCAAGGCGGACGACCTGGTCGCCCGCATCCTGAAGAAGAAGGACCCGGCCGAGCGCCTGAAGCTGCTGCGTGAAACCGATCACCCGCAGGCGAAGTTCCTGTGGGCGATCTTCCGCGACGCCTTCCACTACATCGCCGTCCACGCCGAGTCGATCGCCGACACCGCGCGCGACGTCGACTTCGCGCTGCGCTGGGGCTTCGGCTGGTCGACCGGCCCGTTCGAGACGTGGCAGGCGGCCGGCTGGAAGCAGATCGCCGAGTGGGTGAAGGCCGACATCGACGCGGGCGAGGCGCTCGCCAGCGTGCCGCTGCCGAAGTGGGTGTTCGAGGGCCCGGTCGCGAAGGCCGGCGGCGTGCACACGCCGGACGGCTCGTGGTCGCCGTCGCAGAAGAAGTTCGTCGCGCGCTCCGCGCTGCCGGTGTACGGCAAGCAGCTGTACCGCGCGCCGCTCGCCGGAGAGACATCGGTCAGCGGGCACAACGGCGGCAAGACGGTGTTCGAGGACGAGGCGGTGCGCGTGTGGACGCTCGAGTCCGGGCAGGCGGCCGAGGTCCTGATCTTCTCGATCAGGACCAAGGTCCACGCGATCGGCCCGGGCGTGGTCAACGGCCTGCTGAAGGCGATCGACCTCGCCGAGTCGCAGTACCGCGGGCTGGTGATCTGGTCGCCGGACGATCCGTTCTCGGTCGGCGCCGACCTGCAGGCGATGATGCCGGTGTTCATGAGCGGCGGCGCGAAGGCGATCGGCGCCGAAGAGAAGAAGATGCAGGACGCGTTCATGCGCCTGAAGTACGCCCAGGTGCCGACCGTCGCCGCGGTGAGCGGCATGGCGCTCGGCGGCGGCTGCGAGCTCATCCTGCACAGCTCGAAGGCGGTCGCTTCGCTGGAGAGCTACATCGGCCTCGTCGAGGTCGGCGTCGGCCTGATTCCCGGCGCTGGCGGATTGAAGGAAGGCGCGCTGCGCGCGGCGCAGGCCGCGCAGGCGGCGGGCATGACCGACGTCTTCCCGTTCATGAAGAACTGGTTCCTGAACGCGGCGATGGCCAACGTCTCGAAGTCGGCGATCGAAGCCAAGGCGATGGGTTACCTGCGCCCGACCGACCAGATCGTGTTCAACAACCACGAGCTGCTGTGGACGGCGATCGGCGAGGCGTTCGCGATGCACGCCACGGGCTATCGCCCGCCCATGAAGCCCAAGGCCTTCCCGGTCGCGGGCCGCACGGGCGTGGCGACGATCAAGGCGCAGCTGGTGAACATGCGCGACGGCGGATTCATCAGCCAGCACGACTTCTTCATCGCGAGCGGGATCGCCGACGTGATGTGCGGCGGCGACGTCGAGGCGACGGCGCAGGTGGACGAGCAGTGGCTGCTCGACCTCGAGCGCAAGTTCTTCATGACGCTCGTGAACCATCCCAAGTCCCAGGAACGCATGATGGGCATGATGCAAACCGGAAAACCGGTGCGGAACTGATCTGGAGCGAACTATGACCCGTCAAGTACAAGACGCATACATCGTCGCCGCGACGCGGACGCCGATCGGCAAGGCGCCGAAAGGCGCGTTCCGCAACGTGCGGCCGGACGACCTGCTGGTCGCCGCGATCCGCAATGCGATGTCGCAGGTGCCGAGCCTCGATCCGAAGGCGGTGGAAGACGCGATCATCGGGTGCGCGATGCCGGAGGCCGAGCAGGGCCTCAACATGGCGCGCATCGCGGTGCTGCTCGCGGGGCTGCCCAACACCACGGGCGGCATGACGATCAACCGCTTCTGCTCGTCCGGCCTGAACGCGGTCGCGATCGCCGCCGACCGCATCCGGGTGGGCGAAGCCGACGTGATGATCGCCGGCGGCGCCGAGTCGATGAGCATGGTGCCGATGACCGGCAACAAGCCGGCGTTCAACCCGGCGATCTTCGCGAAGGACGAGAACGTCGGCATCGCCTACGGCATGGGCCTGACCGCGGAGAAGGTCGCCGCGCAGTGGAAGATCACGCGCGAGATGCAGGACGAGTTCGCGCTGCGTTCCCACAGGAACGCCATCGCCGGCATCGAGTCGGGCGAGTTCAACGACGAGATCACGCCGATCGAGGTGGTCGAGAAGTTCCCGAACCTGGCGACCGGCGAACTCGACGTCCGCACGCGCACCGTGAAGCAGGACGAAGGCCCGCGCGCCGAGACCACGCTCGAGGCGCTGGCGAAGCTGAAGCCGGTGTTCGCCGCCAAGGGCAGCGTCACGGCCGGCAACAGTTCCCAGATGTCCGACGGCGCCGGCGCGCTGATCGTCGTGTCGGAGCGCGCGCTGAAGCAGTTCAACCTGACCCCGCTCGCGCGCTTCGTCAGTTTCGCGATCAAGGGCGTGCCGCCCGAGATCATGGGCATCGGGCCGAAGGAAGCGATTCCGGCCGCGCTGCGCCTCGCCGGCCTCAAGCTGGACGACCTCGGCTGGATCGAACTGAACGAAGCGTTCGCCGCGCAGGCCCTCGCGGTCGGCAAGGACCTCGGGCTGAACCCCGACGTCGTCAACCCGATCGGCGGCGCGATCGCGCGCGGCCATCCGCTCGGCGCGACCGGCGCGATCCGCTCGGCCACGCTGATCCACGCGATGCGCCGCAAGAACATCCGCTACGGCATGGTGTCGATGTGCGTCGGCACGGGCATGGGCGCGGCGGGTATCTTCGAGCGGGTCTAGCGAAGCGAGCGGCGGGAGCGTGCCGACGGAGCGGAACGATGGGCGTGGCGGAACAGTTCTACGAGGCATTCATGGTGCAGGATCACTACACCATGGGCCTGCTGTACGCTGAAAACGCGACGTTCAGCGATCCGGTGTTCCCGCTGCTCAACGCCCGGGGCGCTCGCATGATGTGGGCGATGCTGCTGACGCGCGCCGAGGATCTCGGCATCCAGGTGAACATCCTCGAGGACAGTCCGGCGCGGGCGCGCGTCGAGTGGACGGCGCATTACACCTTCGGCGCGACCGGGCGACGCGTGGTCAACCGCATCCAGACCGAAATGGCGATCTCGAACGGCCGCATCGTCCGCCAGATCGACCGGTTCAGCCTCTGGCGCTGGGCCCGCCAGGCGCTCGGCGTTCAGGGACTGCTGCTCGGCTGGACGCCGATGGTCCAGAACAGGATCAGGAAGCAGGCCGCCCGGTCGCTGGGGGAGTTCGCCCGCCGGTCTGCGTCCAGTGAACCAACCCAGGAGACTCGATGACCATCCGCACCGAGACCGTCAACGGAGTCGCCCGCATCGAGATCGCGCGGCCCGAGAAGAAGAATGCGCTGACCGTCGCGATGTACCAGGCGATGGCCGACGCCATCGCCGCGGCGAACGACGACGGCCAGGTCCGCTCGCTGCTGATCCACGGGCAGAAGGACATCTTCACCGCCGGCAACGACCTCGAGGACTTCATGAAGAACCCGCCGGCGGGGCTGGATGCGCCGGTGTTCCAGTTCATGCAGGCGCTCGGCTACTGCGAGAAGCCGGTCGTCGTCGCGGTCAACGGGGCGGCCGTCGGCATCGGCACGACGATGCTGATGCACAGCGACCTCGTCTACTGCGCCGACAACGCGATGTTCTCGATGCCGTTCGTGTCGCTCGGCCTGTGCGCCGAGTTCGCGTCGAGCGTGCTGGTATCGATGAACGCCGGTTACCACAAGGCGGTCGAGAAGCTTCTGCTGGCCGATCCGATCAGCGCCGAGGAAGCGCTGGAGATGAAGATCGTCAACCGCATCCTGCCGCCCGCCGAGGTGCTCGACTACGCGGTCAGGCAGGCCGAGCGCTTCAACAAGCTGCCGCCGGCGTCGGTGCGCGAGACCAAGCGGCTGATGAAGGCCAGCTGGAGGCCGATGGTCGAGAAGATCATCATCGAGGAGGCCAAGTCGTTCAGCGCGATGCTGCGGCAGCCGGAGGCGAAGGAGGCGTTCACGGCGTTCTACGAGCGCCGCGCGCCGGACTTCTCGAAGTTCAGCTGACGGCGGAGCCGCCATGCCGCTGCGCCCGGGCATGACACCAGAGAAGTTGAACCACCGCAGTGGCGACAACCTGCCGGGCTGGTTCAGCATGAAGGTCGTCGAGGTCGCCGAGGGCCTCGTTGCGATGGAATACGTCATCCGTCCGCAGTTCCTCGCGCCCAACGGGTTCCTGCACGCCGCCTCGGTGATCGCGCTGGCCGACACCGCCGCGGGTTACGCCACGATCGCGCACCTGCCGGAGGGCGCGACGAACTTCACGACCATCGAACTGAAGTCGAACTTCATCGGCACGGCGACCGAAGGCTCGTTGCGGGCGGAAGCGCGCGCCGCTCACCAGGGCAGGACCACGCAGCTGTGGGACTCCGTGGTGACGCACGTGGAGAGCGGCAAGGCGATCGCGCTCTTCCGGTGCACGCAGATGATCCTCTGGCCGAAGCACAAGTGATCCACGTCGCCGCCAAGGTCGTGCTCGGGCCGCTGCTGTATGTGCAGGCAGGCCGCTTGCGCCGCACGGCGCCGGAGCTGCCCGAGGCCGCCGGGGCCCGGACCGGCGCGGCGGGGACAGGTGCGGTGCGCCTGCGGCTGCTGATCGCCGGCGACTCTGCGGCAGCCGGCGTTGGCGCGGCCACGCAGGGGGAGGCCCTTTCCGGTCATCTCGTCCGCGTGCTCGCCAGGCGGACTGGCGCCGCGGTTCGCTGGCAGCTGGTTGCCCGGACGGGCGCGCGATCCGAAGACGTCCTCCAGATGCTGATGGACGGCAACTTGCGGAGGGCCGACATCGGGCTGGTCCTCGCCGGAGTCAACGACATCACGAAGCAGGTGCCACTGCGGCTCGCGCTGCGCAAGCGCGACGAGATCGCCACACAGATGAGACAGCGCGCGGGTGTGAAGCACGTGGTCTTTTCCGCGCTGCCCGAGATGGAGAAGTTTCCGGCGCTTGCCGCAGCCGCTGGCGTGGTACGCCGGACGGCACGCGCGCCGCTACAACGAGGCGCAGGCGCGGTGGTTCGCCGGGCGGGAAGCCGTGTCGCATGCCGCGATGGAAGGGGTGATGGACCCGTCCCTGATGGCCGGCGACGGCTTCCATCCCGGTCCCAGGCTGTACGCGAAGGTGGCCCAGCGTCTGGCCGACCACATCATCGAGGAGGTGCTGCCGGGCCTCCGGAAAGTCCGAGGATCCGACATGAACCTGCAAGGCAAGACGATCTTCATCTCCGGCGCGTCGCGCGGCATCGGGCTGGCAATCGTGAAGAAGGCAGCGGCCGACGGCGCCAACGTGGCCATCGCGGCCAAGACGACCGACCCCAACCCGAGGTTGCCCGGAACGATCTTCACGGCGGCGGCCGAGATCGAGCAGGCGGGAGGCAGGGCGCTGCCGCTCCAGTGCGACATCCGCGACGAGGACCAGGTGGTCGCGGCCGCGCGGAAGACGGCCGAGACGTTCGGCGGCATCGACATCCTGATCAACAACGCCAGCGCCATCAACCTGACGCCGACGCACGCCACCCCGATGAAACGCTTCGACCTGATGTTCGGCGTGAACGTCCGCGGCACCTACCTGTGCACGCAGGCCTGCCTTCCGTACCTGAAGCAGTCTGCCGAGCGCGGGCGCAACCCGCACGTCCTCACGCTGTCGCCCCCGCTGAACATGGACGCACGGTGGTTCGCGCCGCATGTCGCCTACACGATGGCCAAGTACGGCATGAGCATGTGCGTGCTCGGGCACGCGGAGGAGTTCCGGCCGTACGGCATCGCCGTCAACGCGCTGTGGCCGCGCACGGTCATCCAGACCGCGGCGCTGCAGATGATCCCCGGCGTGCAGCCCGAGCACTGCCGCAAGCCGGACATCATGGCCGACGCCGCCTACGCCATCCTGACCTCCGACGCGGCCGCGACGACCGGCAACTTCTTCATCGACGAAGAGGTCCTGGCGAAGGCGGGAGTGACGGACTTCTCCGGCTACTCGGTGGTCCCCGGCAGCCGGCAACTGATGCCGGACCTGTTCCTGTAGTCCGCTGGCGCGGGCGCAAGGACCCTGGTCACACAAGCGCGCCCGGGACCGCCCGGTTTGTTGACTTCAGCCGGGCGCAGGCGGAAAGGGTTCCGCTAGATTCGACCTCGGAGCGGGCCGCCGGCCCGCGATCGGAACCCCGATGAAAACGCCGCTCAACCGACTGTCCGCCACCCGCCTGTCCCGCATGATCGCCGGGCACGAGGTCTCGTGCGAGGCCGTGACCCATTCGTTCATCGACGCGATCAAGGAGCACGAGCCCGACGTGCGCGCGTTCGCGTGGTTCGACCCGGCGCGCGCGCTGGCGACGGCGCGCGAGCACGACATCGTCGACTGGCGCGGGCCGCTGCACGGCATGCCGGTCGCGGTGAAGGACAACATCGACACCGCCGACATACCGAGCGAGTACGGCTCGGCGATCTATGCCGGGCACGTGCCGCACGCCGATGCGGCGTCGGTGGCCGCCCTGCGCTGCGCTGGCGGCTACGTGCTCGGAAAGACGGTCAGCGCCGAGCTCGCGAACTTCACCCCGGGGCCGACGCGCAACCCGCACGGCCTCGAGCACACGCCCGGCGGCTCGTCGAGCGGGTCGGCCGCCGCCGTGGCGTCGCACATGGTCCCGTTCGCGACCGGAACGCAGACCGCGGGCTCGGTGATCCGTCCGGCCTCGTTCTGCGGCGTCGTCGGCTTCGTGCCGACGCGCGGCCTGGTGCCGCGCGCCGGCGTCAAGGCGGTATCGGACACGCTCGACGTGATCGGCGTGTTCGCGCGCAGCGTCGAGGACGCCGCCCTGATCGCCGCGGCGGTCGCGCTCAAGCCCGAGTTCCAGCACGCGCCGGCCAAGGCCGGCCCGGTTTCGATCGGCTGGACGGCCACGCCGTGGGCGTCGCAGCTGGCGCCGTCGATGATGGCTGCGCTCGAACGCGTCGCGCGGCTGCTGGCCAGTCGGAACCCGCGCGTGCGCGAGCTCAAGTGGCCGTACGACCAGAACGCGAACGGCGACTCGTTCGCGGGTCTTGCCGACGCTCAGAAGACGGTGCAGCTCTTCGAGACGGCCCGGGCGCTCGGCGCCGAACTGCAGTACCGCAGCGACCTGCTATCGGCCAGGCTCGCGGACCTGATCGAAGAAGGACGGGCGGTCAGCGCGGACGGGTACGTGGCGGCGATCAAGGCGGGACGCGATTGCGCGGCCTCCATCGACACGCTGTTCGGCGACGCCGATGTCTTGCTGGCACCGAGCGCGCCCGGCGAAGCGCCACATGGCCTCGGCAGCACCGGCGACCCGCTGTTCAATCGGCCGTGGCACCTGCTCGGAGTGCCGCAGGTCAACGTTCCGGTGCCGCGCTCGCTCGCGCACGGCGAGTCGGGACTCCCGCTCGGCCTGCAGGTGGTCGCGCGGCCCGGGGACGACGTCCGGGCGCTGGCCGCAGCGCGGTGGGTGGAGCAGCAGCTGGAAGCGCTGTAGGCGCCGAGATGGCGGCCGCCCGGCCGCCGGGCGTCACACCGACGGCAGCGGACGCGGCTTGCGCTGGTCGTCGGTGGCGACGTAGACGAGGGTGGCCTCGGTCACCTTCACCACTTCCTTCTGCAGGCGGTTGCGTTCCGCGTAGACCTCGACCTCGACGGTGATCGAGGTCGTGCCGGTCTTCACGATGTCGGCGTAGAAACTCACCAGGTCGCCGACGAACACCGGGTGCCTGAACACGAACGACGTGACGGCGACCGTCGCCACGCGGCCGCCGGCGCGGCGCGCGGCCGGCACGGCGCCGGCGATGTCGACGTGCGCCATGATCCAGCCGCCGAAGACGTCACCGTGGATGTTGGCGTCCGCGGGCATCGGCATCATGCGAAGCACGGCGACGCGGTCGGCGGGGAGCTGGGAGTCGGGAGACATCGGGTCCTCAGTGCGGTTGACGTTGCTCGTTGCGCGCGAGCGCGGCGCGCGCCATCGCGTCGACCTTCGACGGCGCGAACAGCTTCAGCCACAGGCCCACGCGGGCCCTGGCCGTCATCACCACCTCGCGCCGGCGCCGGCGCATGCCGTCGACAATCTGGCGCGCGCACTCCTCCACCGGCATCGCGTCGTCCTCCGCGAGCCCTGAGACGCCGGCGGTTTCGCCCCGGCCATTCCAGCCGTGGCGCCGGATCTCCGTCTTCACGACGCCCGGGAACGCGGCCATCACGGCCACTCCATGGTCTTCGGCCTCGATGCGGAACGCTTCCAGGAAGCCGCTCTGCGCGAACTTGCTGGTGCAGTAGGTGGTGCGTCCGGGCACGCCGGTCCTCCCCGCGAGCGAAGAAACGCCGACGACGAGTCCGCGCGTGCGCTTCAGGCTCGGGTAGGCGTGGCGCACGCACCAGATCGTGCCCATCGCGTTGATGCGGAACAGCCGCTCGAAGGTCGAGAAGTCCTCGATTTCGTCGAAGCGGGCGTGCATCGACACGCCTGCGTTGGCGACGAGGACGTCGATGTCGCCGAAGGCCGCGACGGCGCGCTCCATCAACCGGCGGCAGTCTTCCTCGACGCTGACGTCGGCCGCGACGTCGAGCGCTTCGGCGCCCGCGCTCGCGCACTCGTCCCGGATGCGCGCGAGGCCCCCGGCACCGCGCGCGGCCAGGACCAGCCGGGGCCGCTCGCGGGCCAGCTGGCGCGCCAGTTCGGCGCCGATGCCGTCGCTCGCTCCGGTGATCACGATGACCCTGTTCTCGAATGCCATGAGGTCGGGGTTGTGCTGGGATAATGGGCCGATGCAGAGCGTACATGGTGCGAAGCGCGCGGGCGCGCCGGGGACGGAGCGCTGATGCGCTGGTCGCCACCCAGCGAAGCCCTGCCGTCGAGCGGACGCCGCAACGACTGGCAGGCGCTGCGCGCGCTCCTGCCCTACCTGTGGGCGCACAAGGGCCGCGTGATCTTCGCGCTGGCGTGCCTGGTCGCGGCGAAGCTCGCCACGGTTTCGGTGCCGATCCTGCTGAAGGACCTCGTGGACCGGTTGTCCCCCACGCAGCAGGCGGCAACCGGCGCGCTGCTCGTCCCGGTCGCGCTCGTCGTCGCCTACGGCCTGCTGCGGCTGTCGACGTCGCTGTTCACCGAGCTGCGCGAATTCTTCTTCGTGAACGTGACGCAGGCCGCGATGCGGACGCTGGCGCTGAAGACGTTCCGGCACCTGCACGCGCTGTCGCTGCGCTACCACCTCGAGCGCCGGACCGGCGCGGTGACGCGCGAGATCGACCAGGGCATCCGCGGCATCTCGTCGCTGATCAGCTTCACGCTGTATTCGATCCTGCCGACGCTGATCGAGATCACGCTGGTGGTCGCTTACCTGATCTGGAACTACGAAGTCTGGTTCGCCGCGATCGTCGGCGTCAGCCTCTTCATCTACATCGGCTTCACGGTCGCGGTCACGAACTGGCGCACGACGGTGCGGCGGCGCTGGAACGAGCTCGAGAGCAAGGCGCAGTCGCGCGCGGTGGACTCGCTGCTGAACTTCGAGACGGTCAAGTACTTCGGCAACGAGGACTACGAGGCGCGGCGCTACGACGAGACGCTGGCCGACAGCCAGCACACGGCGGTGCTGTCGCAGCAGTCGCTGAACGTCCTGAACGCGGGCCAGCAGACGATCATCGCCGTCGCGCTGACGCTGATCCTCTGGCGTGCCGCGCTCGGCGTGGTCGAGGGGCGGATGACGATCGGCGACCTGGTGCTGGTCAACGCCTTCATGATCCAGCTGTACATACCGCTCAACTTCCTCGGCGTGATCTACCGCGAGATCAAGCAGAGCCTGATCGACATGGACCGCATGTTCTCGCTGCTCGAGCAGCACCGCGAGATCGCGGATGCGCCCGGCGCCGTGCCGCTCGCTGTCGGCGGCGCCGAGATCCGCTTCGAGGGCGTCGACTTCGCGTACGACGCGCGCCGGCAGGTCCTGCACGACGTCAGCTTCGTGGTGCCCGCCGGCAGCACGACGGCGGTGGTCGGCGCCACGGGATCCGGCAAGTCGACCCTCGCGCGGCTGCTGTTCCGCTTCTACGACGCGGGTGCCGGCCGCGTGCTGATCGACGGCCAGGACGTGCGGTCGGTGACGCAGGCGAGCCTGCGCGCCGCGATCGGCATCGTCCCGCAGGACACGGTGCTCTTCAACGACACCATCGAATACAACATCGCCTACGGTCGCCCCGGCGCGTCGCACGACGACGTCGTGGCGGCGGCGCGCGCGGCCCACATCCACGACTTCATCGAGTCGCTGCCGGACGGATACCGCACGATGGTTGGAGAGCGCGGCCTCAAGCTCTCCGGCGGGGAGAAGCAGCGGGTCGCGATCGCCCGGACGCTGCTGAAGCAGCCGGCCATCCTCGTGTTCGACGAGGCGACGTCGGCGCTGGACTCGCGCACCGAACGGGTGATCCAGCAGGAACTGGAGGGCATCTCGCGCAGCCGCACGACGCTGGTGATCGCCCACCGCCTGTCCACCGTCGTGCATGCGGACCAGATCCTCGTGATGGACCACGGCCGGATCATCGAGCGCGGGACGCACGCGGATCTGCTCGCCCACCGGGGCGCCTACGCGGCGATGTGGGAGATCCAGAGCCGCGAGCAGGCCAAGGCGGAAGCGGTCCTCGCCGCCTGAAGCATCGCGCCCGCCAATCGGGCTGGAAGGCGCGCGCAACGGGGGTCCGGGTCGCCCCGAGCCTGGCCGGCCTGGGCCACCAATCGGCGTTTTCTTAGTAGACTCAGCTGCCCTTTCGAGGAGACTTCGCATGAAACTTTCCCGCCTGTTGCTGGCAGTGGTAGGCGCGGGCCTGGTGGCAACGGGGGCGAACGCCCAGGAGCTCACCGGCACGCTGAAGAAGATCAAGGACACCGGGACGATCACGGTCGGCCACCGCGAGTCGTCGATCCCGTTCTCGTACCTCGACGACAAGCAGCAGCCCGTCGGCTACGCGATGGACCTGTGCGCCAAGATCGTCGAAGCGGTGAAGGCCGAGCTGAAGCTGCCGAACCTGAAGGTGGCGTACCAGCCGGTGACGTCCGCCAACCGCATCCCGCTGCTTCAGAACGGCACGATCGACATGGAGTGCGGCTCGACGACCAACTCCGTGGAGCGGCAGAAGCAGGTGGCCTTCGGCCCGACCTACTTCGTGATCAACGTCTCCGCCGCGGTGAAGAAGAGCTCGGGCATCAAGACGTTCGCAGACCTGAACGGCAAGGCGGTCGCCTCGACGTCGGGCACGACCTCCATCCCGCTGCTGCGCGGCTACGAGAAAGCCAAGGGCATCGACTTCAAGGAACTGCAGGCCAAGGACCACGCCGAGTCGATGCAGCTGCTGGCGACGGACCGCGCGCAGGCGTTCATCATGGACGACATCCTGCTGGCCGGCCAGATCGCGAACCAGCCGAACCCCGGCGACTTCATGATCCTGCCCGAGTCGCTGCGCACCGAGCCGTACTCGATGATGCTGCGCAGGGATGATCCGCAGTTCAAGGCGCTGGTCGACCGGTCCGTCGCGGCCGTGTTCAAGTCGGGCGAAATCAACAAGATCTATGCGAAGTGGTTCATGGGCCCGATCCCGCCGCGCAACGTGAACCTGAACTTCCCGATGACGCCAGCGATCAAGGAGGCGTTCGCCAACCCCAACGACAAGGGCGTCCAGTAACGCCCGCCGCACGGCCCGCGGCCGCGGGCATGGGGCACTTCGAGGGCCGGATGCGCAAAGCGCTTCCGGCCCTTTGATTTTTGCGGCAAGCTTCGGCAGGGGAAACCCGGGCCGGCGACAGGGCTCCGGGGGAGCGCACACGGTGAAATACAACTGGAACTGGGGCGTCTTCTTCCAGCAGACGCCCGACGGCGACGCCTTCTACTGGCAGTGGATCGCCGCGGGACTGGCGTGGACGCTGGCGGTTTCGGCGATCGCCTGGGTCATCGCGATGACGGTGGGTGCGCTGATCGGCACGATCCGCACCACCGACAAGCCGTGGATGGTCCGGCTGGGCAACGCCTGGGTCGAGCTCTTCCGGAACATACCGCTGCTGGTGCAGATGTTCCTCTGGTACTTCGTGATCCCCGAGTTCATCCCGCCGCTCAAGAGCTGGATGATCGCGGCCGAACCAGTCCACGCGCAGTTCCTCGCCGCGGTCCTGTGCCTCGGCCTGTTCACTTCGGCGCGGATCGCCGAGCAGGTGCGCGCGGGCATCCAGTCGCTGTCGCGCGGCCAGCGCAACGCCGGCCTCGCGGTCGGCCTCACGCAGGTGCAGGTCTACCGCTACGTCCTGCTGCCGATGGCCTTCCGGATCGTCATCCCGCCGCTGACCAGCGAGACGATGAACCTGATCAAGAATTCGTCCATCGCGCTGACGATCGGCCTGGCGGAGCTGACGTTCCGCTCGCGCGAGATGGGCGAGTACACGTTCAACTTCTTCGAGGCGTTCACTGCCGCCACGCTGATCTACATCGCGATCGCGATGACGGCCAACCGGGTGATGGCGTACGTCGAACGCCGATTGGCGGTGCCAGGCTACATCGGCGGCGGCAAATGAACTTCGACTTCTCCGTCATCGCCCACTCGCTGCCCTACCTCTGGAAGGGCATGCAGTACACGCTGCAGCTCACCGCCACCTCGGCGCTCGGCGGCCTGTTCTTCGGCACGCTGCTCGCGCTGGCCCGGCTGTCGTCGATCAGGTGGCTGTCGAACACCGCCGCGGGCTACGTGAACCTGATGCGCTCGATCCCGCTGGTGCTGGTGATCTTCTGGTTCTTCTTCCTGGTGCCGCTGATCCTGCAGGGCATCACCGGCGCCGAGCGGCCGCCGCAGGTCGGTGCGGAGCGCACCGCGATGATCACCTTCATCATGTTCGAGGCCGCCTACTTCTGCGAGATCATGCGCGCGGGCATCCAGTCGATCCCGCGCGGGCAGGTGTACTCGGCCTATGCGCTCGGGCTGACGTACGGCCAGTCGATGCGGCTCGTGATCCTGCCGCAGGCGTTCCGCAACATGCTGCCGGTGCTGCTGACGCAGACCATCATCCTGTTCCAGGACACCTCGCTCGTGTACGTGATCTCGGCGACGGACTTCGTGGGCGCCGCTTCCAAGATCGCCCAGCGCGACTCGCGCCTCGTCGAGATGTACCTCTTCGTCGCGATCGTCTACTTCGTGCTCTGCTACGCGCTGTCCTTCATGGTGAAGCGGCTGCAGAGGAAGATCGCAGTGATTCGCTAGGGAGTCGGCAACGCGATGGCAATGATCGAGATGAAGGGCGTCTCGAAGTGGTACGGAACCTTCAAGGTCCTGTCCAACTGCTCCACGAAGGTCGAGAAGGGCGAGGTCGTGGTCGTGTGCGGCCCGTCCGGCTCCGGCAAGTCGACGCTGATCAAGTGCGTCAACGCGCTCGAGCCCTTCCAGGAAGGCGTCGTTCACGTCGACGGCATCTCGGTGGGCGATCCGAAGACCGACCTGCCGAAGCTGCGGTCGCGCGTCGGCATGGTGTTCCAGCACTTCGAGCTCTTCCCCCACCTGACGATCACCGAAAACCTGACGCTCGCGCAGGTCAAGGTGCTGGGGCGCAGCCAGGACGAGGCGAAGGAGCGCGGCATGCGGCTGCTCGATCGCGTCGGGCTGAAGTCGCAGGCGGACAAGTTTCCCGGCCAGCTCTCGGGCGGCCAGCAGCAGCGCGTGGCGATCGCGCGCGCGCTGTCGATGGACCCGATCTGCATGCTGTTCGACGAGCCCACCTCGGCGCTCGACCCCGAGATGATCAACGAGGTGCTCGATGTCATGGTGCAGCTCGCGAAGGAGGGCATGACCATGATGGTCGTGACCCACGAGATGGGCTTCGCGCACAAGGTGGCGCACCGCGTGGTCTTCATGGACCAGGGCGAGATCGTCGAGGACGCGACCAAGGCCGAGTTCTTCGGCAAGCCCCGCTCGGAACGCGCGCAGCTCTTCCTGTCCAAGATCCTGCACCACTGAGGCACCGGCGCGGGGCGCCGGCCTTGCTTTGGCTGCCCCCCGCAGCGCCTGAATGACCGACCTCGAGACCACCGGCTTCTGGGCGACCGTGTTCGTCGTCAGCGACTGGGCGATCCGCCTGGCGATGCTGCCGATCGTGCCGACGCGGCGCTCGCCGGAGGCCGCGAAGGGCTGGCTGCTCTTCATCTTCTTCCTGCCCTGGCTCGGACTGGCGCTGTACCTGCTCATCGGCAGGCCGCGGGTTCCCCGCTGGCGCACCGAGCGATTCCGGCGGTTCATGCACGTCGATCGAGCCGGTCCGGCAGAAGATGCGCGCGCTGCCGCTGCTCGCGCCGCCCGCGATCACGCCGCAGTACGAGCCCAGCGTGCAACTCGCGACCGACCTCGGCCTGCTTCCCAATTTCGGCGGCAATGCGGTCGAGCTGCTGACCGACTACCCGGGAACGCTGGCGCGCATCGCCGCCGACATCGACGCGGCGCGGGGCAGCGTCCACCTGTGCTTCTACATCTTCGCCAGCGACGAACAGACCGCCCCGGTGATCGAGGCGCTCGGCCGCGCCGCGGCGCGCGGAGTCAGGTGCCGCGTGCTCGTCGACGCGTTCGGCTCGCGCCCGCGCCTGCCCGTGCTCGTGCCGCAGCTGCGCGCGCTCGGCGTCGACGTCCGCATAGCGCTGCCGGTCCGCGTGGGGCGCAAGGCGGCGCGCTTCGACCTGCGCAACCACCGCAAGCTGGCGGTCGTCGACGGACGCGTCGGCTACACCGGTTCGCAGAACATGATCGCCGCGGACTTCAAGCCGGGCCTGACGTACAGCGAACTGATGGTGCGCATCGAAGGGCCGTCCGCGCTGCAGTTGCAGGCGGTGTTCGCGTCGGACTGGTACGTCGAGACGGCGGAGTACGTCGGCGACGACTGTTTCCCGGTGCCGCGGGCGGCCGGCGACGTGCCGGCGCAGGTGCTGCCGAACGGCCCGTCGTCGTCGACCCTGCCGGCGCAACGCATGGTCGTGAACCTGATCCACCTGGCGACCAGGCGCGTCGTCGTGACGACCCCGTACTTCATCCCGGGCCAGCCGTTCCAGAACGCGCTCGAGACCGCGGTGCTGCGCGGGGCCGAGGTGCATCTCATCGTCGACGACCACATGGACCAGTTCCTGGTGGGGAATGCGCAGCGCTCGTACTACGAGGAGCTGCTCGCGGCCGGCGTCCAGATCCACGCGTGCACCGACGCCTTCCTGCACACCAAGTCCGTGTCGATCGACGGGCAGGTCGCGTGGATCGGCACCTGCAACATGGACATGCGTTCGTTCGAACTGAACGAGGAAGTGGTGGCGCTGTTCTTCGACCAGCGGATCGCGGCGCAACTGGCGAAGCTCGAGGAGCGCTACATGCATGGCGCGCGCCGCATCACGCTCGACGCGTGGCGCCGCCGGCCCTTCGCGCAGGAGCTGGCGCAGAACCTCGCGCGGCTCGTCAGTCCGCTGCTGTAGCCGGCCGGTCCCGGTCGATCGGGTGGATAATCGCGCGCTTTGGCCCGCGGACTCCGCCGCATGTCCTCCACCGCCGCCCTCGGCACCTCCGAGCGGCCTTCCGTGCTGCCGTACGCGCTGACGATCTTCCTGTCGGCGTTCCTGCTGTTCCTGGTCCAGCCGATCATCGCGAAGCAGATCCTGCCGTGGTTCGGCGGCTCCTCGGGCGTGTGGACCACCGCGCTCGTGTTCTTCCAGTCGACGCTGCTCGCGGGCTACGCCTACGCGGACTGGACAACCCGGCTCGGCGTCCGGCGCCAGACGACGCTGCACATCGTGCTGCTCGCCGTGTCGCTGCTGTCGCTGCCGATCCTCGCCTCGCCGGCCTGGAAGCCGCACGGCGACGAAGAGCCCACGCTGCGCATCCTGCTGCTGCTGACGGCGACGATCGGCCTGCCGTACTTCCTGCTGTCGACGACGACGCCGCTGCTGCAGTCCTGGTACTGGCGGCGCTTCCGCAGCGCCGTGCCGTACCGGCTGTTCGCGCTGTCGAACTTCGCATCGCTGCTCGCGCTGCTCGGCTTCCCCGTCCTGCTCGAACCGTGGTTCGACCTCGTCGATCTTGGCTGGGGCTGGTCGGCGCTGTACGTCGTCTTCGTCGGCGTGTGCGCGGCGACCGGCTGGGCGTCGCTGCGCGCCGCGGCGGCCACCGAAGGCGATCCGGTGCAGGCGGGTGCCAGCGCGCCGGCGAGCTGCCGCGCCGCCGGCGGTGCGCACGCAGCTGACGTGGCTCGCGCTGTCGGCGATGGGCTCGGTGATGCTGCTCGCGGTCACGAACCACGTGACGCAGAACATCGCCAGCGTGCCCTTCCTCTGGGTGCTGCCGCTGTCGATCTACCTGCTGACGTTCATCCTGACCTTCGACCATCCGCGCTGGTACCAGCGCTGGTTCTTCGTCATCGCGCTGGCGGGCCTGGTGCCGGCGATGGCCTAGCTCATCCCGTCGCTCGACCTGAAGCTCGCGGTCACGGTGTTCTTCGTGGGCCTGTTCGCCGCCTGCATGTTCTGCCACGGCGAACTGGCGCGGATGAAGCCCGACCCGCGCTACCTGACCCGGTTCTACCTGATGCTGTCGGTCGGCGGCGCGCTCGGCGCGGTGCTGGTCGCGATCGTCGCGCCGCTCACGCTGCCCGGCTACTTCGAGGTCAACGTCGCGCTCGTGCTGCTCGCGTTGCTGGTGCTGGTCCAGCTCGCCGGATGGACGCGCCTGGTGGGCGTGGCCGTCGTCGCGGCGACCGGCTTCTTCGCGGTGCAGGGCGCGCAGGAATACGCGCGCGACACGCGCGTCATGTGGCGCGACTTCTACGGCGTCGTGCGGACGCGCGACCGCAGCGAGCCGGTGCCGTACCGCTCGATGCTCCACGGCGGCATCGTGCACGGCGGGCAGCTGCTGGGCGACGCGTTCAGGAACACGCCGAGCGATTACTTCGGCCCCGGCTCGGGCTACGGCCGCCTGTTCGCCGCGCTGAACGATCGGCGCCCGGGGCCGCGCAACGTCGGGATCATCGGGCTGGGCGCCGGCGTGGTCGCGTCGTACGGCCGCGCGGGCGACACCTTCGTCTTCTACGAAATCAGCCCGCGCGTGGTCGACGTGGCGAGCGCCGAGTTCACCTTCCTGAAGGACACGCCGGCGAAGACCGGCGTCGTCCTCGGCGACGGCCGCCTCAGCCTCGAGCGCGAAGCGCCGCGCCGGTACGACGTGCTCGGCATCGACGCGTTCGCGGGCGACTCGATCCCGATGCACCTGGTGACGCGCGAGGCGATGGCGCTCTACGTGCGCCACCTCGCCGACGACGGCGTGATCGTGTTCCAGGCGACCAACCGCTACATCGACCTGCTTCCCGTGGTGAAGCGCCTCGCCAGCGAGTTCGGGCTCGAGGCGGTGGTCGTGTCCGACCAGCCCGAATTTCACCAGCGGCGCCGAGTACTGGCTGTCCTCGACCGACCAGATCCTCGTGACGCGCGACCGGAAGCTGCTCGACCATCCGGCGCTGCGCGACGTGGCCAGCCCGATCGCCGACCGGCCGAGCCTTCCGACCTTCACCGACGCGCACCACAACCTGTTCCGCATCCTCAAGTAGCGATGACCGCCGACCCGATCGCGCTGATGCGCGCGAGCTTCGATGCCGCGGTTGCCGCCGCGGATCCGCTGAAGATCCTCGGCGAGCACCTGCCGCCGCGTCCGCGCGGCAGGGTGGTGGTCGTCGGCGCGGGCAAGGCGGCGGCGAGCATGGCGGTCGCGGTCGAGCGCGCGTGGCCCGACGTGCCGATGGAGGGCGTCGTCATCACCCGGTACGCGCACGGGCTGCCGACGCAGCGCATCCGCGTGGTCGAGGCCGGGCACCCGGTGCCGGACGAGGCCGGCGAGGCCGCGGCGCACGAGATCCTGCGGCGCGCGCAGCAGGCGGGACCGGACGACCTGCTGCTCGTCCTGGTCTCCGGAGGCGGCTCCAGCCTGCTGAGCCTGCCCGTGGCCGCGGTGCCGATGGCCGACCTGAAGGCGATGACCCGGCAGTTGCTCGCCAGCGGGGCGCCGATCGAGCAGATGAACGTCGTGCGCAAGCACTTGTCGCGGATCGCGGGCGGCTGGCTCGCCGAGGCCGCGGCCGGCCGCGGCGCGCGCGTCGTGGCGCTGATCGTCTCCGACGTGACCGGCGATGCGCCGAGCGACATCGCGTCCGGGCCGTGCGCGCCCGATCCCACCACGTACGAGGATGCGCTGGCGGTGCTGCGTCGCTGGAACGTCGCGCCGCCGGCGACGATCGCCGACTGGCTGGCGCGCGGAGCGCGCGGCGACATTCCCGAGACGCCGAAGGCGGATGCCCCGTTCTTCGAGCGCGTCGAGAACCGCGTGATCGCGACGGCCCACCGCAGCCTCGAGGCGGCCGCCGAGGTGTTCCGGCGCGCCGGCATCCGGCCGGTGATCCTCGGCGACACGGTGACCGGCGAGGCGCGCGAAGTGGCGAAGGTGTACGCGGCACTCGTGCACGAAATCCGCGCGCACGGGGCGCCGTTCGCTCCGCCGGTCGCGCTGATATCCGGGGGCGAGTGCACGGTCACGCTGCCCGCCGGGACCCAGGGTCGCGGCGGGCGCTGCAGCGAGTTCCTGCTGTCGCTCGCCGTCGAACTCGGCGGCGCTCCCGATGTCCATGCGCTTGCCGCGGACACCGATGGCATCGACGGCAGCGAAACCAATGCCGGCGCGTGGCTTGGCCCCGATACCGGCGCACGCGCGGCCGCGAACGGCGTGACCGGGCGCGCCGCGCTGGACGCGCACGACGCGTATGGATTCTTCGCCGCGGCGGGGGCCTTGCTCGAAACGGGGCCGACGCGCACCAACGTCAACGACTTCCGGGTGATCCTCATTCTGTGACGCAACAGGCCCGGAATGCGAAGGCCCGCGCATGCGGGCCTTTTCCTTTCAACGGCGCCAGGGCGGCACGGGATCCGCGGCTGCCTCCAATGGACGGCCGAGCGCGTGCAGCGCGGCGCCGACGATCGCGTGGCGATCGACCTCGAAGAACGCGCGCAACGCCGCCCGCGTGTCCGACCGGCCGAACCCGTCGGTGCCCAGCGCGACATAGCGGTCCGCGACGTACGGCCGGATCAGGTCCGCCACCGCGCGCACATAGTCGCTCGCCGCGACGATCGGCGTGCCGTTGGCGGGCAACTGCTGCTCGACCCACGCGCTGCCGGTGGCCATGCCGAACCGGCGCGCGCGCTCGACCTCCATCGCCTCGCGCCGCAGTTCGGTGAAGCTCGTGACCGAATACACGTCGGCCGCGACGCCGTGCTCGCGTTCGAGCAGTTCGGCGGCCGCGATCGCCTCGCGCAGGATGGTGCCGGCGCCGAGCAGGCGCACCTTCGCGTCGTCGACGGCCCGCACGCGATGCATTCCGCGCAGCACGGCTTCGCGCGCGCCCTCCGGCGCCGACGGCTGCGGATAGTTCTCGTTCATCACCGTGACGTAGTAGAACGCGTCTTCCTGCTCCTTCAGCAGGCGCCGCATGCCGTCCTCGACGATGAACGCGAGTTCGTAGGCGTAGCACGGGTCGTAGGCGCGGCAGTTCGGGATCGTGCTCGCCGCGAGGTGGCTGGTGCCGTCCTGGTGCTGCAGGCCTTCGCCGGCGAGCGTGGTGCGGCCGGCCGTCGCGCCGAGCAGGAAGCCGCGCGTGCGCGAATCGCCCGCGGCCCACAGCAGGTCGCCGACGCGCTGGAAGCCGAACATCGAATAGAAGATGTAGAAGGGCAGCATCGGCAGGCCGTTGGTCGAGTAGCTCGTGCCCGCCGCCACCCACGACGCGATCGCGCCGGCCTCGTCGATGCCTTCCTCGAGGATCTGGCCGTCGGTCGCTTCCCGGTAGAAGCTGATCTGCGTGCTGTCCTCCGGCTGGTAGAGCTGGCCCACAGGCGAGTAGATGCCGATCTGCCGGAACAGGTCGGCCATGCCGAACGTGCGCGCTTCGTCGGCGATGATCGGCACGACGCGCGGGCCGAGGTCGCGGTCCTTCAGCAGCGCGGACAGCATCCGCACGAAGGCCATGGTCGTCGACATCTCCTTGCCGGCGGCGTCCAGCGCGAAGCGGCCGAAGGCGTCGGCCGTCGGCGGCGCAAGGGGCTCGGCGGTCGCGTTGCGGCTCGGCAGGTAGCCGCCGAGCTTCGAGCGGCAGCCGTGCAGGTACTTCATCTCGGCGCTGTCGGGCGGCGGGCGCAGGAACTCGACGTTCTCGACCTGGCTGTCGGTGAGCGGCAGCGCGAAGCGATCGCGGAATTCGAGCAGGGCCGCGGTATCGAACTTCTTCTGCTGATGGGTCGTCATGCGGCCCTGGGCACTGCCCATGCCGTAGCCCTTCTTGGTCTTGGCCAGGATCACCGTCGGCTGGCCGCGGTGCCGCGAGGCCGCGTGGTAGGCGGCGTAGATCTTCGCCGGGTCGTGGCCGCCGCGCCGCAGGCGATCGATGTCGTCGTCGGACAGGTGGGCCGTCAGCTGCGCGAGTTCCGGGTACTTGTTGAAGAAGTGCTCCCGGTTGAAGCGGCCGTCGGTCGCCGACAGCGTCTGGAACTCGCCGTCGACCGTCTCGTGGAACGCGCGCAGCAGCAGCATGTTCCTGTCGCGCGCGAACAGCGGATCCCAGTCGCCGCCCCACAGCAGCTTGATGACGTTCCAGCCTGCGCCCGCGAACAGTCCCTCGAGCTCCTGGATGATCGAGCCGTTGCCGCGGACCGGGCCGTCGAGCCGCTGCAGGTTGCAGTTGACGACGAAGATCAGGTTGTCCAGTCCCTCGCGCGCGGCGAGGCTGAGGCCGGCGAGCGACTCGGGTTCGTCCATTTCACCGTCGCCGACGAACGCCCAGACCTTGCGTCCGCTCGTCTGCGCGAGGCCGCGATGCTCGAGGTACTTGAGGAAGCGCGCGTTGTAGATCGCCATCAGCGGACCGAGGCCCATCGAGCCCGTCGGGAACTGCCAGAAGTTCGGCATCAGCCACGGGTGCGGATACGAAGACAGCCCGGGGCCCTCGTGCGCCCGCGCCGCATCGCCGTGGCGCGGCGCCGCACCAGCAAGGCGTGCCTCGCGGCGGTAGTTGTCGAGTTGCTCGATGGCGAGCCGGCCCTCGAGGAAGGCGCGCGCGTAGACGCCGGGCGCGGAGTGCGGCTGGAAGTAGACGAGGTCGCCGCGCTGGCCGTCGCCGGCGCGGAAGAAGTGGTTGAACCCGACTTCGAACAGGTCCGCGGCCGACGCGTAGCTCGCGATGTGGCCGCCGAGTTCCGCGCTGGCGGCGTTCGCGCGGACGACCATCGCCAGCGCGTTCCACCGGACCAGCGCGCCGAGGCGGGCCTCGAGGTCGAGGTTGCCGGGGAAGGGCGCCTGGTCGGCGAGCGAGATCGTGTTCAGGTAGGGCGTGTTCAGCACCTGCGGAAGGGGCACCCGCCGGTTGCGCGCGTGCTGCAGCAGGTGCTTGAGCACGAACGTGGCGCGCTCCGGCCCGCCGGCCGCGATCACCGCGTCGAGCGCGTCGAGCCACTCCTGCGTTTCCTGCGGATCGCCGTCGTCCTCCGGCAGCCGCCACGAGGCGCTCGGAATCAGCTTGGCAAGGTCGTCGAGGTTCAAGGGTCCTCCGGGAGGCGAGGAGCGAGGCCGAGGATTATCCGCCCGCGAGGGGCGGCGCATCCGCTGGGATAATGCGGGAATGGACACCTTGACGATCACGCGGCCCGACGACTGGCACCTGCACCTGCGCGACGGTGCGGCGCTCGCGGCCGTGCTGCCGCACACGGCGCGCCAGTTCGCGCGGGCGATCGTGATGCCGAACCTTCGGCCCCCGGTCACGACTACCGCGCAGGCGCTCGACTACCGCAAGCGCATCCTCGCCGCCTTGCCCGGCGGCATGGCGTTCGAGCCGCTGATGACGCTGTACCTGACCGACAACACGCCGGCGGACGAGATCGCGCGCGCCCGGGCAAGCGGGGTCGTGCACGGCGTGAAGCTCTACCCGGCCGGCGCGACGACGAATTCGGATTCCGGCGTGACCGACGTCCGGCGCTGTGCGCCGGCGCTGGAGGCGATGCAGCGGGAAGGCGTTCCGCTGCTCGTGCACGGCGAGGTCACGCACGGCGAGGTGGACGTGTTCGACCGTGAACGCGTCTTCCTCGACAAGGTGATGCAGCCGCTGCGGCGCGACTTCCCGGCGCTGAAGGTGGTGTTCGAGCACATCACGACGAAGGAAGCGGCCGAATACGTGCGCGATGCGAGCGGGCCGATCGCCGCGACGATCACCGCGCATCACCTGCGCTACAACCGCAATGCGCTCTTCATGACGGCCGACGGCAAGACCGGCGCGCGGCCGCACTACTACTGCCTGCCGATCCTCAAGCGCGAAGTTCACCGGCAGGCGCTGGTCGCGGCGGCCACCAGCGGCAATCCGCGCTTCTTCCTCGGCACCGACTCCGCACCGCACGCGAGGGGCGACAAGGAAAACGCGTGCGGGTGCGCGGGCTGCTACACGGCGGCGTTCGCGCTCGAACTGTATGCGGAGGCGTTCGATGCCGCGGGCGCGATCGATCGCTTCGAGGCCTTCGCTTCCTTCCACGGCGCGGCCTTCTACGGCCTGCCGCGCAATGCCGGCAAGATCACGCTGCGGCGCCGGCCCTGTCCGGTGCCGGAGGCGTTCCCGTTCGGCGACCAGACGATCGTGCCGCTCGGCGCCGGGGAAACGCTCGCGTGGTCGCTGACCGACTAGCGCCCGTGCGCGCGCGCGTCATCGACTGGGACGCGCCGTGGTTCCGCGCGGTGGCCGAACGCGGCCGGGCCGTCGAAGGCGTGCGCGACGCGCGCAGCGCGCTCAGTGCCGTCGCAGCGCGGCTGGGACTGTGCAACGCGGGCGGACGGCCGATCCGCTTTGGCGCGCCGGAGGCGGCCGGCGCGGCGGCCTACGAAGAGCACATCCACCGCACGGGCGAAGTGCCGACGCGGGACAACCTGCACGACTTCTTCAACGCGCTGGTGTGGCTGGCGTTCCCGCGCACCAAGGCCGGGCTGAATGCCCTGCAGGCGGCGGCCATCGCGAGGGATGGCGTCGGTCCCCGGCGCGGCGCGCTGCGCGACGCCGCGACGCTGATCGACGAGAACTCGGTGTTTCTCGTCACGCAGCGCGACGAGCTCATCGACGCGTTGGCCGCGCACGACTGGCGCAGGCTGTTCGTGGCGCACCGCGCGGCGTGGCGCTCCGAAGTGCGAGCGATCGTCTTCGGCCACGCGCTGATGGAGAAGCTGACAGCGCCATACCGCGGGGTGACCGCCCACGCGCTGCACGTGCGGCTGGCCGCAGATGCGCCGCTCGCGGCCATCGATGCCGCTGTCGCCGCGGCGCTGGATGAAGGCCTGGCACCCGGCCGGCTGCGGCCGTTGCCGGTGCTCGGAATTCCCGGCTGGGCGGACAACGACGACGCGACGTACTACGACGACGCGTCGGTCTTTCGCCCGGCGCGCGGCGCCCGCGCCGCGGAGGCTGGAGTGGAGAGGAGCAGACCATGAAGGTAGTCGTCACCGGCGGCGCCGGTTTCCTGGGCCAGCGACTGATCGGCGAACTGCTGCAGCGGGGCGCGCTGACGAACACGGCCGGCGAACGCCGTCCGATCGCGGAAGTCGTCGCGGTCGACCAGGTTGCCGCACCGGCGATGGAGCGCGTGCGAAGCGCCGTTGGCGACGTCGGCGACCCGGCGTTCATGGCGCGCGCCGTGGCCGGCGCCGACAGCGTGTTCCACCTCGCGGCCGTCGTTTCGGGCGCGGCCGAAGGCCGACTTCGATCTCGGCATGCACGTGAACCTCGACGGCACCCGGGCGCTGCTGGACACGCTGCGCGCCGAGGGTCGCCGACCGAAGCTCGTGTTCGCGAGTTCGGTCGCCGTCTTCGGCGGCGCGCTGCCCGAGGTGGTGACCGACGAAACGACGCCGAGCCCGCAGTCGAGCTACGGCGTGCAGAAGCTGGTCGGCGAACTGCTGGTCGGCGACTGCACGCGCAAGGGCTTCATCGATGGCCGTGCCGTGCGCCTGCCGACCATCGTGGTGCGCCCGGGCAAACCGAACGCCGCGGCGTCGAGCTTCGCGAGCGGGATCATCCGCGAGCCGCTGGCTGGGGTCGAAGCGGTCTGTCCCGTCGATCCGCACGCTTCGATGTGGCTGATGTCTCCGCGGGCCGCGATCGCCAATCTCGTGCACGCGCACGAGTTGCCGGCGGGGCGCTGGACCGGGCCGCGTTCGCTGAGCCTGCCGGGCATCACAGTTTCGATCGCGTCGATGCTGGACGCCCTCGCCCGGGTGGGCGGCGAAGCCGCGCGCGGACGCGTGAAGATGCAGCCCGACCCGCGCATCCAGGCGATCGTCCAGGGCTGGCCGGCGCGCTTCGACACCGCGCGGGCGGACGCCATGGGTTTCGTCCGCGACGGCGACTTCGAGTCGATCGTCCGCGACTACGCGAAGGAGTACGTGCGGTGACGATGAAGAAGACCGAACTCGAGAAGCGCAAGGCCCTGAAGATCGCCAACGAGATGCGCCGGTCCGGCAATCCGTTCAGCCGCGTCGAGGCCGAGGCGGACCGCCGCGCTCAGCGCGAACGCGATCGTGCGCTGGGATTGGTTCCGTTCGCCGTGAAGCTGCCGCAGGATCTCGTGCGGCAGATGCAGGGGCAAGCGCAGTCGCGCGGCGCGCGGCTCGACGATCTCGTCGCCGAGTGGCTGCGCAAGGGACTGGCAGGCTGAAGCCCGTCAGTGCGCGAGGCGCGCGGTCGCGCGGATCGCCGTCAGCGTGGCGTTGGGCGTGATCACTTCCGGATCCGTCCTGAGTTCCACCACGGCGGGCAGGTGCTTCTCCCGCATGAACGCGAGCGCCTGCGCCAGCGCGATGGCGAACCCGTCGGTGGTGTCCACCGTCGCCCCGAACGCTCCATAGGCCTCGGCCACCCTGGCGAAGTCCGGATTGACCAGGCGCGTGCCGTGGTCCCGGCCGGGGAACTCGCGCTCCTGGTGCATGCGGATCGTGCCGTACATGCCGTTGTTGAAGACGAGAAACAGGACGCCGGCGCCGTACTGGATCGCGGTGCCGAGTTCCTGGCCGGTCATCTGGAAGTCGCCGTCGCCGGCGAAGCAGACGACGCAGCGCTCCGGCGCGGCGATCTTCGCGGCGATCGCCGCCGGCACGCCGTAGCCCATCGAACCGGCCGTGGGCGCGAGTTGCGTCCGAATCCCCGTGTAACGCCAGAACCGGTGGGCCCAGACGGAGAAGTTGCCGGCGCCGTTCGTGATGATCGCGTCTTCGGGCACCGCGCGCGCCAGGATCCGCACCACCTCCCACAGGTCGAGCCGGGGCTCGGCGTGCGCGTACACCGCCGGCCGCTGCTGCCACGCCTCGTAGTCGGTCCTCGCCGGCCCTACCGACTCGCGCCAGGGCGGCTCCTCGATCGGCATCATCATCGCGAGCCGCGACGCGAACTGCTGCATGCCGGCGTTGATCATCAACTGCGCCTGGTACACGCGCCCCAGTTCCTCGGCGCTCGCATGCACGTGGACCAGCGACTGTGCCGGCAGCGGCGCGTCGAGGAGCGTGTAGCCCGAGGTCGTCATCTCGCCCAGGCGCGCGCCGACGGCGATCACGAGGTCGGCGTCCCTGATGCGCTGCGCGAGCTTCGGATTGATGCCGATGCCGACGTCACCGATGTAGTTCGGGTGCCGGTTGTCGAACAGGTCCTGGTAGCGGAACGCGCACGCGACCGGAAGGTAGTTCGCTTCGGCGAAGCGCTTGAAGTTGTCGCACGCGGCGGAGGTCCAGCCCGTTCCTCCGAGGATCACCACGGGGCGCTGGGAGCGGCCCATCAGCCGGCGCAGCGCGGCGATCTGCATGTCGCTCGGCGCCGCCTGGACCGGTTGGTGGCACAGCGCGTCCTGCGCCTCCGCGGCCTGCAACTGCATGTCCTCGGGCAGCGCCAGGACGACGGGCCCGGGCCGTCCGCTCGTCGCGGTCTGGAACGCGCGGGCGACCAGTTCCGGCACGCGGTCCGCGCGATCGACCTGGGCGACCCACTTGGTCATCTGGCCGAACATCCGCCGGTAGTCGACTTCCTGGAACGCCTCGCGCTCCACGAAATTGCTGCCGACCTGGCCGACGAACACGACCAGCGGCGTCGAATCCTGGAAGGCGGTGTGGATCCCGATCGACGCGTTGCACGCGCCGGGTCCGCGGGTGACGAACACCACCCCGGGCTGGCCGGTGAGCTTCGCGTAGGCGTCGGCCATGAAGGTCGCGCCGGACTCGTGGCGGTTGACGACCAGCTTGATCATCTCGCGCGCGTCGTACAGCGCGTCGAGGACAGCGAGGTAGCTTTCACCAGGCACGCAGAACGCGTGGTTCACGCCCTGGATCAGCAGTTGATCGACGAGAAGTCGGGCGCCGGAGCGGGTCGAGGGCATGGCGGTTCCTGAGCAGGCGCCGAGTGTACGGCGCGTCGACGCGGTCGGGCCGCCCGGGCCTGCTCAAACAGACGGCCGGCGTGGCGGGAGATAGGTGTCCTGGCGGTACGTGAGGACGGCCTGCGGCAGGAAGACCACGAGCGCCGAGAAGATCATGCCGGACGCGAGCGCTTCGCCCCAGGCCAGCAGCAGCGAGTACGCGATGTGTTCGTTCAGCTGCCGCAGCACGGCGTGCGCGCCTGTGGAGGCGGCGGCGAGCAGCAGGGCGCTCGCGAGCGCGGTGACCGCCATCGTCACGAAGAGACCGTTGCCGATGATGAAAACGAAGATGTTCCGCGGCAGCCAGCGCTCTATGAGCCGTTGCAGCACGCTCGCGGCGCAGGCCGGGACGACCGCGAGCAGCGTGCCGTTGATGCCGAAGTTGAGCCACGACCCGTCGGCCATCACGGTGTGCAGGGCGAGCGCGGAGAGGAGGCCGAGGATGGCGCGCGCCCGGCCGAACACCAGCGTGAAGAGCGCGCCGCCGAGCAGGCCGAAGTCGAGCCCGACCGGTGAGCGCACGTGCAGCTGCCACAGGAAGGCGGTGGCGACGATCGCTCCGAGCCAGGCGTGCTCCACGAGCGGCGATGGCAGGAACTGCCGGCGCACCGCGACCGCGGACCGCACGGTCCAGGGGATCACGACGATCCAGCCGAGGACGACCAGGGCCAGTGGCGCGTTGTCGTGCAGCAGATTCATGGTCATTGAATTTACCGCAAGGCCCGCGCCCGTCCCCGCGGCGGACTGCGGGGTAGACTGGCCTCGTCGCAGCAGGAGGATTGTCATGGCCACACCCAACGGCCGCCCGGTCGACCTCGACGAAGTCGCCCAGTTGGTGGAGCAGCTCGAACGTGATATCGAGCGCGCGCGTACCGGCGGCGCGAGCGTGGAGACCTTGCAGGCCGAGGTCGAGCAGCTGCGCGCCGCGCTGGCCTCGGACACGCCGTCCCAGGCCGCGGTCAGCCAGGGACTCGTCGGCGTGCGCGGCCGGCTCCAGGGCCTGGGCGACGAGCTCGAGACCGACGCTTTCATCGGGGCGGACTACCTGACGCGGATCGGGCGCCTGCTCGGTCTTGGTTGACGGGTTGCCGTAACCGAATTCACCTGTTCGTGCCCTTGGACAGAGTTGGCGCGCTGCCGGCACAACGAAGCGAGACGGACATGAGGGGAAGGCTGCTCGACGGCGCCCGCTGGGCGGTGGCGCTGGTGCTCGGCACGCTGCTCTGCGCAGTCGCGCCCGCGCAGGCGGCGGAAGGCAAGCCAGACCGGGTCGATCAGCCCGCCGTCCTGCGCGTGCTGAACCGGGACGTGATCACGATGCGCGTCCCGCTGGTGGGATCGAGCCCGGAAGTGCGCGTGCAGCGGGCCCAGGAGCGCTTGAGCGAGGTGCGCCCAAGGGACGTCATGGACGCTCCGCTCCACACCGAGCCGCTCCAGCTCGGCGGCGCCAAGGGCGTGCAGATCATGCTCGGCGACCGGTTGCTGTTCGCCGTGCTCGAAGGCGACGTCGATCCCACGATCGGCCAGACCCACGACGCGCTGGTGAAGCAGACCCTGGCCAACCTCGAGGAAGTCAGGCGCGTCTGGCTGGACACCCGCCGCCCGGCCCTGGCGCTCGCGGCGCTGCTGCGGGCCGCGATCGCCACCGCGATCCTTGCGGCGCTCGTCTACGGGTTCAGCCGCGCCTTCCGCGCCGGCATCGGCTGGCTCGAGCGCAAGCGGGACGCGGTCGCCGCGCGGGAATCGCTCGCGACGTTCAGGGAGTTCCTGTTCCGCTTCCTCGTGCGCGTCGCGCAGATCGTCAAGTGGCTGATCTATCTCGTCCTCGGTTACGCCTGGGCGACGTACGTGCTCGAGCGGTTTCCGCTGACGCAGCCGATCGGCCAGCGCCTCGGCCAGTTCATCATCGACACGCTGACATGGCTCGGCGGGGGACTGGTCTCCGGACTGCCCGGCCTGATCACGATCCTGATCGTGTTCGGCGTGACGCGCGCGATCATCGACGTGCTCGGCTACTTCTTCGACAGCGTGCACGCGGGACGGCTGCGGCTGCCGTACCTGCACCCGGAAACGGCCGGGGCGACGCGGCGCATCGTGACCGTCATCGCGTGGCTGCTTGCCCTGGCGGTTGCCTATCCGTTCATCCCGGGCTCGGACAGCGACGCCTTCAAGGGCCTGTCGGTGCTGCTCGGCCTGGTGCTGTCGCTCGGCTCGACGGGTCTCATGACCCAGGCGATGAGCGGCCTGGTCGTGGTCTACTCGCGCGCGCTTCGGCGTGGCGACTTCGTCCGCATCAACGACGTCGAAGGCGTGGTCATGGAAGTGGCGGCGCTGGCGACCAAGATCGTGAACGTGCGCAACGAGGAGATCACGATCCCGAACTCGGTGCTGGTCGCCAGCCCGATCCACAACTACTCGAAGCTCGCCGGCACGCAGGGCACGCTGCTGACGAGCAAGGTCACGATCGGCTACGACGCTCCGTGGCGGCAGGTCCACGCGCTGCTGGTCGCGGCCGCGGAGAAGACGCCGAAGGTGCGTCGCGATCCCGCGCCATACGTCTACCAGCGCGCGCTGTCGGACTTCTACGTCGAGTACGAACTCTTCGTGCACCTCGACAACGCCTCCGAGCGGATCCCGGTCCTGTCCGCGCTGCACGCGAGCATCCAGGACGAGTTCAACGAGCACGGTGTGCAGATCATGTCGCCGCACTTCTTCGGCCAGCCCGAGTCGCCGGTGGTCGTGCCGAAGGCGCACTGGTTCGCTGCGCCCGCGAAGCGCGAGCCCGACTCTGCCTAGGACGGGACGCGGCAGGATCAGCGCGATGCGGAGCAGAATGTCCGCTTCCCTGAAGGAGCGGACATGGACTACGTGAATCTCGGCGCGAGCGGGCTGAAAGTCTCGCGAGTCGCGCTCGGCATGATGACCTTCGGCACGCCGCAGTGGCGTCCCTGGGTGCTCGGCGAAGATGAGGCGCGGCCGATCGTGCGGCGTGCCGTCGAACTCGGCATCAACGTGTTCGACACCGCGAACATGTACTCGGCCGGCGTTTCGGAAGAGATCACGGGGCGACTCGTCCGCGAGTTCGCCGCGCGTGACGAAGTGGTCGTCGCCACCAAGCTCTTCTTCCCGGTCGAGATGGGGTTCAAGGGCCAGAACTCGCCCGGCCCGAAACCGACCCCGCGACCGAACAGGCAGGGCCTGTCCCGCAAGCACATCTTCGCGGCCATCGACGCCAGCCTGGAGCGCCTCGGGCTCGACTGGATCGACCTGTACCAGATCCACCGGTTCGACCCCGAGACCCCGATCGAGGAGACGATGGAAGCGCTGCACGACATCGTGAAGGCGGGCAAGGTCCGCTACATCGGCGCGTCGAGCATGTGGGCGTGGCAGTTCGCGAAGATGCAGCAGGCCGCTCGGGAACACGGGTGGACGCCGTTCGTGTCGATGCAGAACCACTACAACCTGCTGTACCGGGAAGAAGAGCGGGAGATGATTCCGCTGTGCCTCGACCAGGGCGTGGGGCTGCTGCCGTGGAGCCCTCTCGCGCGCGGGTTCCTCGCGGGCAACCGCGGGCGCGACGACAAGAGCGCCGGAGCGACGTCACGCGCGCAGACCGACGAGATCGCGCAGCGCTTCTACTACCAGGACAGCGACTTCGCGGTCGTCGACGCACTGAAGAAAGTCGCGCAGGCGCGTGGCGAGTCGATGGCGCGCGTCGCATATGCGTGGCTGCTGGGCCGGCCTGGCGTGACCGCGCCGATCGTCGGCGCGAGCAAGGCGTGGCAACTGGAGGAAGCGGTCAGCGCGGCCGGGCTTGCGCTGTCGGCCGACGAGGTCGAGGCGCTCGAGAACGCCTATCGACCGCACCCCGTGCTCGGGCATACGTAACGGGCGCGCCACACCCGGCGGGCTTGTGTGACTCGGGTCACCATGGCCCGGCGAGGGTGTTGCGAGCCTGCAAATCGCGCCAGCCCCGTCCGCCTAAAAGGGGGAAGTCTCGGCAGTATCCGCTCGCCGGACAACGAACAACGACGAGATCAAAGGGGAAGGGTATGCGCACCACAACGGCACTGAAGCCGATCGCCATCGCGCTCGCGCTGGCTTTCACATCAACAGGTGCATTCGCCACCGACGGCTACTTCGCCGAGGGCTACGGCATGAAGGCGCGCGGCATGGGCGGGGCGTCGATCGCAACGGCGATCGACGGCTTTGGCGGCGCGAACAACCCCGCGAGCATGGCGTTCGTCGGCAACCGGCTCGACCTCGGCATCTACTGGTTCAGCCCGGACCGCGGCGCGGAGCGAACCGGTTCGATGCCGTCGCTGAACGGCAGCGCCACCAGCGACTCGAAGAACTTCTACATCCCCGAGGTCGCGGTCAACTGGATGCTGCGACCCGACATGGCGCTGGGCCTGACGATCTACGGCAATGGCGGAATGAACACGGATTACGCGGGCGGGCAGATCAACTGTGGCCAGGGCCCGGCGAACCTGCTGTGCGGCCAGGGCCGGCTCGGGGTCAACCTGGAGCAGCTGATCGTCGCGCCGACCTTCGCGTGGCAGTTCGCGCCGCAGCAGTCGATCGGCATCAGCCCGTTGTTCGCCTACCAGTCGTTCGAGGCCAAGGGCCTGCAGGCGTTCAGCATGTTCAGTTCGTCTCCCGGCAACCTGACCAACAGGGATTCCGACAGTTCGACCGGTTGGGGTTTCCGCATCGGATATCAAGGCAAGTTCGATGCGTTCCGCGTCGGCGCGATGTACACGTCGAAGATGTCGATGGGCGCATTCGACTCGTACAAGGGCCTGTTCGCCGAGCAGGGCGGCTTCGACATCCCGTCGCACTACGGCCTGGGGGTGGCGTGGGAGCCGGACAACACGTGGCTGGTCGCGTTCGACTGGGAGCGGATCAACTACAGCGACTCGAAGTCGGTGAGCAACCCGAGCACGAACTTTTCAGGCGCCGCTGGGCGCCGACAACGGCCCGGGCTTCGGCTGGCAGGACGTCAATGTCTATCGCATCGGTGTGCAGTACCGCATCGATCCGGCGTGGACCGTGCGTGCCGGCTATAACCACTCGGACAATCCGATCAAGAGCCGCGACGTGACGTTCAACATTCTCGCGCCTGGGGTCGTGAAGGACCACGTGACGATCGGGTTCTCCTACGCGGTCAACCCGACGTCCGAAATCTCGATGGCGTACGGCCACGCGTTCGAAAACGACGTGACCGGATCGTCACTTGCCTTCGGCGGCAACGAAAAGATCTGGATGTCGCAGAACTTCCTCGGCATCGCCTGGAGCATGAAGTACTAGGCGTCGGTCGACGCAAAACAAAACGGCCACCGCGAGGTGGCCGTTTTGCATGGGGCGCTCGAAGCGCGGCGGTGATCAGCAGCCGCCTTTCTTTTCCTTCTTCTTGGGCTCTTCTTTCTTCGCGTCGGCCTTGGCGGCCGGCTTGGCTTCTTCCTTCTTCGCCGGGGCAGCGGCGGCCGGCTTGGCCTCTTCCTTCTTCGCCGGAGCAGCGGCGGCCGGCTTGGCCTCTTCCTTCTTCGGCTCGGCCTTCTTGTCCTGGGCGAGCGCGGCGGTGCTGGCAACGGCGAACAGGCCAGCGAACAGGATCGACAGCAGTTTCTTCATTCGATTACTCCCTGGAGGGGTTGGGTCTGGTGGGGTGCTGCAAGGGGCGCGATTGTATTTACCTTCCGGCCGCATGCAAGCGGCCGGAGTCACCTCAACGCGCTTCGTCCGACAGGAGTTGACGCCCGGGAGAAGCGCGGCTTCCAGTTGGCGAAACGCGTCTTCAGCTGCGCCCGGACGACGCGATCGCCGCGTCAGCGCGGGTGATGCAGCGGGCGCAGATGTGCAAAGCGGCGTTCCAGCCACTGCATGCCGTGCGCGGCCGCGAACAGGAACGCGACGAACGCGAGTGTCCACCAGCCCATGCCAATCCCGGTCAGGTCCGGCAGGGTCACTTCCCCCCTGCTCGAGGCGGCGATCCAGTCCTCGATTCCCGGCGTGAGTTCAGCGTAGGCCATGACGCCTGCGAGCATGCCCAAGGCGAACAGCATGGCGTCCTTCTTGCCCGTCGCGATTCCTGCCACGGATGTTCCAGGGCAATAGCCGCCGATGACAAAGCCGGCGCCGAACACCAGTCCACCCAGCATCTGCGCCGGGTAAGACGTCGGCTCGATGTAGAGGTCGGACAGCGCGAGCACCCCCGCCGAGGACAGAAGAAAGAGCCCCACCATGGTCGTCACGATCGCGGTGAACATCACCTTCACCACCGATTTGTCGTGCAGGTAGAACACCGCGGTCAGTTTGCGGGCGCTGCCGAAGCCGGCGCGCTCGAGGCAGAAGCCGAAGCCGAAGCCGAGCAGCACGGCAATCGCGAGGTTCGTCACGGCGCTGAATTCGAAGTTGTTGGCCAGGGGCAGCATCAGATCCACTCCTTGCGGACGAAGTAGGCCAGCACATAGGCCGCCAGGAAGACGGAACCCATGAAGACGAGGCTGCCGGCATTGAGCATCGAGCCACCGCTCAGTGCCTGGCCGCTGGTGCAGCCCTTGGCGATCTTGGCCCCGTAGGCAGCGATGAAGCCTCCGCTGAAAGCGAGGATCAGGCGGGTCCGGTCGGAGACCCGAGGTCCTCGTCTCGATCGTCAGGCCGACTCGCCCTCCGAGAAGGCCCGACACGAGGGCTCCGATGAACGCGCCGATCAGCAGGAACAGGGTCCACGACTGCAGCGGAGCACCTTCGTTCCAGTAGCGCGAATGCACGGCGTTGGCTGCCGCGTGCTCAGGCGAGAAGAGCCCTGCCACCCACGCCGCCACCGACGAGAAGGCGCCGGTCGCGCCGAGGCCCCTGCCGGTGACCACGAATGTGGCGAGAAGGACTAGACCGAGCAGGAATCCCACCGCATAGGGATTCCAGAACGGCAGGCTGTCTGCACGTCGCCGCGAGTGCGGCGCGCTGCCTGCCAGGGTATGCGACATGGTTCTCTCCAGCGACATTGGCGATGCGGAGAGGATAGCGAGCCGCGCGTCGGGCGCGTCGACGTTGATCGAGCGCCCGAGGGTATTTGTCAGCGCTGTGTGAGCGGGATCACCGCCTCGCGATCGGGGCAAACGCGGTGAAGCCGGGGCGGCGCTGCACGGTCCACGCAGGCAGGCCGAGGATGGATCGGACACGATCCTCCAGGACCGCGCGGGTCAGCGGATGCGCCACATAGCCGTTGGCCCGGACCTGCGAGGCGCGCACGACCTCGTCCTTGCTCGGTTCGCGCGTGACCAGGAGCACGGGGATCGTCTGCAGGGGCGGTCGCTGTCGCATCGCCGCGACGAGGTCGAACCCGTTGAGCCGTGGCATGTCGACATCTGCGACGACGCAGTCGTAGCGGGTGTTGAGGAGCATGTCGAGCGCGGCCTGTCCATCCGCGGCCTCGTCCGCTTCGGTGAAGCCGATCTCGCGCAGGAGCTTGCCGATGATCCTCCGCGCGGTGCCGAAGTCGTCGACGATGAGGAAGCGGAGGTGGCTGTTGCGCATGAGATTGGGGTGGAGGGAGGGGCAGGGCCGCTGCTCGGCGGGGAACTGGACAACGCTCCTGCGCCCGCTCCACGCCCCGGGTGTCGGCTTGTTTCGCGGTCAACTTGAGGGCCGGGCCGACCTTCGGCGGGTTCGGCCGACGACGGGCGACTCGCGGGCGGGACGGCCGCAAGCTTCCGAATTGGCGGCAGAGGAGGGCGGTTCTCGACGCTCCTGCTTGTGCGTCGACATCGCAAACTTGGGGCGATCAAATGTGCGCACGCGCAGCGACACCAAGCGACGACGAAAACACGATGGACATCAGCGAATCGGCATGGGTTGAACTGCCCGACCTGGGAACCGCCGGCTTCTCCGTGACCGTGGCGCCGCACGAGGCGTTCCAGGCGGCCTCGGCAGCCGCTTCGCCCCGTCGCTCTCCCCTGCGCGAGATCGCCACGTGGCGTGTCCTGAAGATGTGGGAGGACGGCACATCGCTCGCCGACGCCGCGACAGTCAAGCTGATCGGGGTGCACGAGGGCAACGGGATCATCGTGACCGCGCCTGATCCGGGCCGTGGACTGCGCCCGGCCCGCGGCGCGCTGTACCGTTTTCGCAGCTTCTCCGGCGACTCGATCTATGAATTCTCGGCGCTGCTGCTGAAGCAGAGCGACGAGCCGTATCCGCATCTGCACTTCGCTTGGCCGCTCGAGCGGCACGTGCGGAATCGCGACCTTCGCGCCGCGCCGCGGGTAAAGGCCGATCTGCCGTGCATGGTCTATCCGGGCACGCAGACCAGCGGCCGTTTCGCGAAAGGCCTGATCGTCGACTTGTCGACGGCCGGCGCCGCGATCCGGCTGAATGAGCACCTCAACTTCTTCCAGGACGAAGTGCGCGTCGTCTTCCGTCTCTCGATCGTGGACGACGAAGTCCTCGTCGAGGCCCGTGCGCGGGCGGTGCGGAAGCCGGAAGAGGGCGACGCGCCTTTCATGGGAGTGGCCTTCTCCTCCCTGGCGCTGTCCGAGCGACTGGCGTTGCAGGCCTACGTCCAGAGCACGCTCGTCCAGGAACTCGAAGTCCCGCTTTACGCGGGGTGAGGCGTCGCTCGTGTACGCGATCCCGCTGCGCGGACTTCGCACGTGCACTCGCTCCGATTAGTTAGACAGGCGGGCTCCGGAGCGGCCGCGCGCCCGCCTGTTCCACAAAGGCACGGCACCCCTCCCCAGCCAAGCTGCGCCGATCAGGTACGTGCGCGCACGCAGTGCGCGTGCCGCCGAGGGTGCACGTGCGATCGGCGCAGCCGATCGCGTACACCCGAGCGCCGCAAAAAAATGGCCCGGCAGCGCCGGGCCCAAATGCGGAGGAAAGGAATGCCGCTGACTCGGCGCCGGTGAGCGCGGCGATCACCGGCGGCGGCGGGCGGACCCGCCGCGGTGAGGACTATTGAATCGTGGCCGGGGAGCTGGCCTGGATCTGCGCCTTGCCCTTGCCGGCACGCGCCGGGGGCTCGCAGAGGCCGCAGACGTAGTTCTTGGTCAGTTCGAAGGTGTGCGTGACGAACTTGCCGCCGCACTTGCAGCACGGCGTCAGGGTGACCATGCCGGCGTCGACGAACTTCACCAGGCGCCAGGCCCGAGTCACCGACAGCAGCGGCTCGAGGCCCTGTGCGCGGATCTGCTCGAGATACAACTCGTACGCCTTGATGATCGCGTCGATCTCCTCGAGCTCGCTCGTCTTGTCGAGGTACGCGTACATGTTCAGGAACAGCGACGAGTGGATGTTCGGCTGCCAGGTCATGAACCAGTCGGTCGAGAACGGCAGCATGCCGCGCGCCGGCGATTCACCCTGGACCTCCTTGTACAGGCGCAGCAGGCGCTCGTACGACAGGTCGGTCTCGGACTCCAGGACTTGCAGGCGTGCGCCGAGCTTGATCAGCGCGATCGCGCGCTGGATCTGCTGGCTCTCGGTAACGATGCTCTTGATGCGCATGGTGGCCCCCGCTCCTCAGCGCTTCGTTCAGGCCGCGACGTCGACCAGCTGGCCGGACATCACGATGTTGGCGTGCAGGCCGGCGACCGCGGCGCCGGTCGCGCTCGACTTGGTCCGCGAGTGGCTGGTCAACAGGTTCCAGACCATGTCGTCATCGAAGCGGAAGCGCAGGATCAGCTGGTTGGAGCTGGCGGTCTTCATCAGTTGCGCCGGCGTCAGCTGGTCGATGATGCCGGCGACTTCCTCGGACACGCCGAGGCGGTACAGCGCCTGGGCCTTGTCGGCGCGGATCATGTGCTGCGCCAGCATCAGGTAAGCGAGGTTGACTTCACGGATTTCCTGCAGAAGCTGTTCGTTGCTTGCGGCGATCGTGCTCATTTTTGAATCCTCCTGGAAGCTCTTGCCGGTTGATTCCGGCGTTTGTTTCGGTGTGTGCTGCGAAGTGACGCCATTGTGCGAACCGACGAACGGGGGCTAAAGCAGGGGACGCCGATAAACCGTGTCGGCCGGCGGCCAGCGCGCGTGTAGGGCTTTTTCCTACAGACCGCCTGTCGGCCTCCGCTCAAGGCGGAACGGCCGCCGCCGTTACTGCTTCCAAGCGAGGCGCTCGCGCCGCTGCCGCGTCGAGGGACGAGGGGATGGCAAGCGTGCTTCGCTGGAGCTTCGATGCTCAATTTCCTCCGCATTTGCGCCGGCTCTTGCCGGCGCTTTTTTTCTGGCCGCGGGAAATTGAGTGTCGATTCGCCTCTCACTCGCTCGATGCCCGCTCGACGTGCGCAACGCTAGATTTCGCTTCGAGACGAGTTGCGACGAGAGTCCGGAATCTTCAGCGAGAAGACGGACCGCCGCGCGAAAGAAGGGGAGCAGCCATTACTCGATCGCAGTTGCTGGACCACTATGAACAGATCGCGCAGGCCAGCCAGTCGATGCTGGACGCCGCACGGAATTCGGACTGGGACGAAGTCGAGCGCCAGGAAGAGCGTTGCAGGGCGCTGGTCGCATCGCTGAAGGCTGCCTCGGCGGCGTCGCCGCTGCTGCGCCCGCAGGACAACCGCCGGCGCATGGAACTACTGCGCCGCATGCTCGCTGCCGATGCGGAGATCCGCGGTCGGTCCGAGCCATGGCTGCGACAACTCGAGCAGTTGATCTCGCCGCCGCGTCCGCACCGATGAGCGCATGAGCCTGATCACGCCGTTTCCCGAAGCCGAGTCCCCCGCGATGGACCGCTTTGCGCTTCATGGCCGGGATGGAATCGCGGCGCTGCTCGATGAACTGCGCCTTCGCGGCTCGCTCGTCACGCTGTACTACGACAACGCGGCCGGCTTCACTGTGGGCAACGTGGTGGACGTGGATGCGGAGCGTGAAACGGTCTCTCTCGACTGCGCCGGCGACGGCGACGTGCAGCGTTCAATCGCGCTGGCACGGGACATCGTCGTCGTCGCTTTCCTCGACAGCACCAAGATCCAGTTCATGCTGACGGGTGCCGAGCCGGTGGACCACCAGGGCCGGGCGGTGTTCCGGCTTCGCCTGCCCCGGCGCGTGTTGCGCATACAGCGCCGAGGCGCGCCTCGGCGGAACCCGTCCGGCGGCCGCCCGCCCATCTGTCGCGTACCGGTGCCGGGGACTGTGGATCAGTACGAGCCGGCGCGGGTCCTGGACATCAGTCTCGGCGGCGTGGCGGTGCTCGCGACTCCGCGGCTGTTCGATCTTGCCCGCGACCAGGTCGTCGGTCCCTGCCACCTGGACCTTCCGGAACTCGGGCAGATCGGCGTTTCGCTCAGGGTGCGGTACATGGAGGCCTGGCCAAGCGAAGTCGGCGGCCGTCGATGCGGTTGCGAATTCGTCGAGCTGGGCGACGGCGCCCGTCGCTCGCTGCAGCGCTATCTCGAACGGCTGGAAGCGACCAGGCGGACAGGCGATGATGTGTTAGCCGTCTAGGACGATGATCCGCGCAAAGTGAAAAGGGGCGCCGATGAGCGCCCCTTTTCAATCATGTCGTTTCGCCGGCGTCAGTTCGGGTGCCCCGGAGAGGAGGGCGCGTACATGTCGTCCCACGCGCGGGAGTACTGCGACCCGGTGCCGATCCACGCCACGGTGCCGACCGACAGCGCGGATGTGTACAGCGCGGCGATCAGCTCGGACGGGTCGTCCGTGCAACGGAGCCGCACCGCCGAGAGCAGGTGGAAGTGATCTTCGGCGTAGCGACGGTCGACCACGCGCATCGACATGCCGTACGGCAGCAGCGATTCGGGCAGTCCCGCCATTCCGCGTCCCCCCTCGGCCGCCCGCGCGGACGTGTCCTCGAACCACACGAAGAGCTCGGCCTGCGCCGTCGAATCCTCGGCGGCTTCGGCCGCGGACGGCTGCGGCTGCGCGGCGGCCGCGTTTCCGATGGGCCGGGTTGCGATTTCCGCGAGTTGCTTGACGAGTTGACTGCGAGTCATGGTTCCTTCGGGCGCTCCACTCCACACAGCGGAGATACGGCGCCCTGCAAGGCTTCTTGAGATCAGCCCAACAGATGAACTGACCTGGAGGTGCAAGACGGGCCGCGACGAAGTGCCGCGAGCGATGTTCCCGAGGTCCTTGATCGAGAGGGAAAAATCGGCATCGCGGGCAAGTGAAGACGTGCTCACTTCTTCGCCGCTAAATCGGCAGTTGGTTTCCTTTTTCGGGTCGTTTCCGCGGATGCCGGATGGTGGCCCGCCTCTACGCTGCGTTGGTCGAATGAACCCCAATCGCGCTGCAGCCACCCCATGAAGACCGAAGCCTTCCTGTACGACGAGCTCTATCACGCGCTCAACGAAGCGCCTGTGCGTGAATGCGAAGTCGTCGACGTCGAGGCCTTCGTCAAGCAGTACGCGCCGCTGGTCCGCCGGCTGGCCCACCAGATGATTGCGAGGTTGCCGGCGAATGTCGAACTCGACGACATGATCCAGGCCGGCATGATGGGATTGATGGACGCGGCGGGCCGCTTCGAGGTGTCGCAGGGAACGCAGTTCGAGGTGTATGCGGCGCAGCGGATCCGCGGCGCGATGCTCGACGAGTTGCGCGCGAACGACTGGATGCCGCGTTCGGCGCGCAAGAGCCAGCGCGACATCGAGAGCGCGATCCACCGGCTCGAAGGGCGGCTGAAGCGTGCGCCTGTCGAAGCGGAGATCGCAGCCGAACTCGGCATGCCGGTCGCCGAATACCAGGACATGCTCAACGGCGCCCGCGGCTCCCAGCTCGTCTACCTCGACGATCTCGGTCACGGCGCCGACGACGAGGATTACCTGGAGCGCTATCTGGTGGTGGACGGGCAGGAGCCTGCCGCCATCCTGCGCGACAAGCGTTTCCGCGAGGCCCTGGTCGGCGCCATCGAGGAACTCCCGGAACGCGAAAAGCTGCTGCTGAGCCTGTACCACGAGCAGGACATGAACCTGCGCGAGATCGGCGCGGTCATGGGCGTCACCGAATCGCGCGTGTGCCAGTTGCACAGCCAGGCGGTTGCGCGCCTGAGGTCGAAGCTCAAGTACTGGTAGAGACAGGCGGCGCGTCGGTTCGCGCCACGGTGGCGGGGTCTCGCTGCCGCGGGGCTCGACGACTGCGCCCTTGCCCGGCACCGTGGGCGCCTACCTCTCGCTCAGGACACCAGTAGCCGCGAAATCAGCCGTTCGGCGATCGCCCGCGCATCGACCTGGAACTCGCCGCTGGCGATCGCGTGGCGAACGCGCAGCAGTCGCACGTCGCCGCCATCGGCGGCCCGGAGGCGCGCCAGCAACGACTGCCACTCGGCGCGGGCGCGCCGTTCAGCGGGTGGGACCGGGTCGGTGGGGTGTGCCTTTGACATGCAGCCGAAAGTCGATTCGATGGCTGAAATTCGGCATCCGTTGGTCCAACTTGAGCCATGCAAACTCATGATTCAACGTGATTCACGGGTCCCTTGGGGTATTCTTCCGAGGCATCCAAACATCGCACGCGCCCGTCGCGCCTGAGTCAATTCGATCGATCGTTCAACAGGTCCGCGCGTGCCCGAGCTGCCCTCCAAGACCGATTCGCTCGCCCCGGGCGGCCGCTCGCGCCGCAGCGATGCGTTGAGCGTCGAGGTCGTCCCCGACGACGCCCTGCTCGCGCTGATGCGCGGCACGGGGCGCGCGGCGGACGCGCCGCCCGCTGCGGCGCAGGCGACCAGCCCGGTTGCGCCGGCTTCACCCGCAGGGGCGGATCTGTTCGTCGGAACGCTGCTGGCATCGGCGCCTGTCGGCATCTGCATGCTGGATGGCGCGCTGCGATACCGCGTGTGGAACGACTACCTCGAGGCACTGCTCGGCGTGGCCGCGGCGGATGTCATCGGCTTGCGCCTCGACGACGCCCCCGGCCTGGCGCCGATCGGAGCGCTGGTCGAGGAAATCCGGAGAATGCCGTCGGACAGCCAGGCCTCGACGCGGGAGGCGGAGTATCGCTATCCGCTCGGAGACCGTCCGTGGCTGCGCGTGAAGTGCACGCCGGTGTTCGAGCCCGGCGGAGCGTTCGGCGGGGTGTTCATCCTGCTGGAGCGAATCGACCGCGAGCGCTTCGCCGAAAGCTCGCTCGCAGCGTTGCGCCAGGCGCTCGAGTCCGTGGGCGAGATGGTGTTCGAGGTGGACCGGCACGGCCATGTGCTCGACGCGAACGAGACCGCCCTGAAGTCGCTGGGCTACGAGCGCGACGAGATCAAGGGGCTCACGCTGTCGGCGATCGACACCGGGCTGGCGCGCGACGGTTTCGAGGTGGTGTACGACGAACTGCGCACGCGCGGCGGGCACCACGGCGAATCGCGCTTTCGGACCAGGCATGGCGGCGAGTTCCCGGTCGAAACGGTCGTCCAGCGGGTGGAACAGGCGGGCCGCGAGTTCATCCTTCTGCTGTCGCGGGACATCAGCGCGCGCAAGCAGGCTGAAGAGGCCCTCGGCGAGAGCGCCGAGCGGTTCCGGGCGCTGTTCGACGAGAGCCCCGTGGCCGCGCTGTTGCTCGACAGCGGCTTCCGCACGATCGGCGTCAATCGCTCGGCGTCCGAAACACTGGGGTATCCGGCCGAGGACCTGATCGGAAAGGACCTCGAGGAGCTGGTGCACCCCGACGACCGGCCGGCGTACCGCCGCATGCGCGACGAGATGCAGCGGGGATTGCACGGAACGGACACGGCGGAGCGCCGGCTGGTCCACCGCGACGGGCAGCTGGTCTGGACCAAGAGCAGCGTGCGGGCCCTCTCCGCGGGCAACGGGCATCGCCACTTCCTGATCGTTCTCGAGAACTTCACTGACCGGAAGATCTTCGAGGAGCAGTTGCAGGTGGCCCTGCGGGACCAGCAGACGCTGTTCGAAACGATGTCGGTCGGCGTCGCGCAGACGATGGCCGGGAAGATCCTCCTCGCCAATCGCGCGTTCGCCGAGATGTTCGGCTACAGCGACGGCGAAGTGATCGGCATGCCGCTGTGGGACCTGTGCGTGGACCGCGGCAACCGGATGCCGGGCGAAGTCTCGGGAATGCCGGTGGTGCGACCGTACCGGACGACCAGCGGCGAGGTCGTGCTGTTCCGGCGCGACGGCGAGCCCGTGTGGTGCCTCGTGCAGGCGCGGCCCATCCATGCCGAAGGATCCGACGTCCCCTCGCTGCAGGAGGCGATCTACACGTTCCAGGACACGACCGAGATCAAGCGCCAGCGCGAGGCGCTGTCGCGTTCGCTGCTGGAACTGAACGTGGTGCTCGATGCGACGTCCACGGCGGTCCTCCATCTCGCGGACGACCGCGTGGTCCGGTTCAACTCGCAGACCCAGCTCATGTTCGGGCAGCCGGGACGCGACCTGACCGGCGCCAACTTCGCTGAACTGTTCGCCAGCGAGCAGGAGTACCGGGCCGCCGTGGCACCGCTCCAGGCGTTGATCGCGAACGGACGGCCCGCGTCGTTCGAAGCCCGCATGAGGAGCCCATCGGGAACGATCTGGGGCCTGGTTTCGCTGCGTCCGATCGACCCGAAGGCGCCCGCGCGCGGGACGATCGCGTCGATCCTCGACATCACGGACCGGCGCGGGCAGGAAGAACAGCTGCAGACGGCGCTGGCGCAGCAGCAGCTGATCTTCGACACCGCGCTCGTCGGCCTGCTCTTCGTGCGCGACAGCCGGCCGGTGCGGGCCAACAGCGCGATGGAAGAGCTGCTCGCCTGCGATCCGGGCGGCCTCGTGAACCAGATGCAGCTGTTCACGCACCCGACCGATCACCTGCTGCTCGCGAGCCTCGCCGAGCATTACGACGACATCCACGACAGCGGCGCCTGCGAGTTCGAGCTGCACATGTACCGGCGGAAGGGCGATCCGATCTGGGTCGCCGTGCAGGGCCGGGCGGTGAATCCGGAGCGTCCCGAGCTCGGCTACATCTTCGCGTTCGTCGACATCGACAAGCGCAAGCGGTCGGAGAGCGAACTGCGCAGCGCCCTGTCGGAGCTGCAGCTCATCTTCGACAACTCGCTCGTCGGCATGCTCTATGTCGCGAACGACCTGATCGTGAAGGCCAACGCCGCGACCGAGCAGCTCTTCGGCTACGACGTGCGCGACTTCTCGGAGCTGCAGATCGGGTCGCTCTTCGCGATCCCGGCGCAGTGGGAGACGGTCCGCGCCACGGCGCCCGCGTCGTCCGAGGGCGAGGTCGACGACATCGTCGAGGGCGACGGCGCCTTCTCGTTCGAACGCCAGATGCGACGCGCGGACGGAACCACGTTCTGGTGCGCCGGGTATGGCCGGCCCATCGAACCGTCGGCGCCCGAGCGGGGAATGATCCTGACGCTGATGGACGTCGACGCGCGCCGCCGGTCCGAGGAGGAGTTGCGCCGCGTCCGGAACTACCTCGACCTGGTCGTTGAAAACCTTCCTGTCCTCGTGTCCGTCCGGGAGGCCGAGTCGGGACGCTTCGTGAGCCTCAACCGCGCGGGCGAGGCGATCACGGGCCTCACCCGCAAGCAGGTCGTGGGCCGCACCTGGGCCGAGATCTATGCGCGCCCGTTCGCCGACCTGTACACCGAACTCGACCGCAAGGCGCTGTCGACGGGAACCCAGGTGGAGCGTCCGCGCGACGTGATGCTGCGGTCCGACGGCAAGCGGCTGACCGTGAACCAGCGGGTCGTTCCGCTGTTCGAGCCGCAGCCCGGGTCCGGCCGCGGCGGTGACGGCAACGCCCGGTACGTCATGTCGATCGTCGACGACCTGACCGAGGAAGTGCGCGCCGAGGCGGCACTGCGCGAAACCGAGGCGCGGTTCCGGCAATTCGCCGAGAACATCGACCAGCTCGTGTTCATCATGACGGGCGACTTCAAGAGCGTGCTCTACGTGAATCCGCGCTACTCGTCGATGATCGGCGGCTCCGTCGACGAACTGCTGGAAGACCCGCGCAGCGCGCTGCGCCACGTGAACTACGAAGACCTCCCGGCCATCACGCGGATGCTGCCGCGGCTCGTCGCGCGCATGCGGAGGCTGGAGCGGTCGGAAGTCACCGCGCGCATCGACCACCGCAGCAAGGGCGTGCGCATCGTCAACGTGCGGCTCAACCCGGTGCGCGTGGAGGACGGCGGCGTCCGGGTGTTCGGGATTGCCGACGACGTGACGGAACGCACCCGCGCGGAGCAGCAGCGGGTCGAGGAAGTCGTCAAGCAGCGCGACATCCTCGTGCGCGAGGTGCACCACCGCATCAAGAACAACCTGCAGGGCGTGGCGGGACTGCTGCAGCACATGGCCGACAGCAAGCCCGAGGTCGCGGTCACGTTGTCGGAGATCGCGGGACAGATCCAGGCGATCGCGCAGGTGCACGGCCTGCAGATCCGGTCCACCGGCACGCTGCCCCTGCTCGGCGTGGCGCAGGGGATCTTCACGACGCTGTCGAGCATGTTCGGCGTCGAGATCCGCTTCGAGCCGCCGCCGCCGGAGCTCTGGCGCTTCGGCCTGCCCGAGGGCGAAGCCGTTCCGCTGGCGCTGGTGATGAACGAACTGGGGACCAACGCGATCAAGCACCGGTCATCGCGCAGCGACAGCATCATGGTGCGCGTCGCAGCCCGGCCGGACGGCATGGCGTTCTCGATCGAGAATCCGGGCCGGCTTCCGGCCGGATTCGACCTCGGGCGGATCGCGACCAGCGTTTCGGGGCTGGGGCTGGTGAAATCGATGCTGCCGCGCCGGGGCGCGAAGCTGACCCTCGAGCAGGCCGGCGCCGTCGTGGTCGCGCGGCTGCAGTTGTCCCCGCCGGCGATCAGCGAGGACGGCGACTGACGGCTGAATGACGCGTCCTGTCGCACAATGCGGTCGGACGAAGGGACACACGATGGAAGATCCGAACCCGACGCTGTTGGTGGTCGACGACGACCGGCTGGTGCTCGCCACGCTCGTGGCGGGGCTGAAGCAGGCCGGTTTCGACGTCATCGAAGCCGACAACGGCGACGATGCGATCCTGCTCGCGCGAAAGTACAAGCCGCGCCTGGCCATCCTCGACATGCGGATGCAGGGGAAGTCGGGCATGGACGTGGCCAGGTACCTGGCCGCCAACACCGACACCGGGTTCATGTTCCTGTCGGCGTTCGGCGACAGCGACATCGTGGACGAAGCGACGCGCATCGGCGCGCTCGGCTATCTCGTCAAGCCCCTCGACGTGCGGCAGATCGTGCCGGCGGTGCGCGCTGCCCTGGCGCGGACCGCCGAGCCGGGGAGCGCCGCGGCGCCTGAACCGGCCGCGCCGTCCGTCCCTGCGCAGGCGGCGCCGGACCGCGACCAGTACGTCGCGATCGGCATCCTGATGGAGCGCCTGCGGATCGACTACGACCGGGCGGTCGCCGCCCTTCGGCTGCAGGCACAGGTGGAGCACAAGGACCTGGACGACCTGGCAACCAGCATGGTCGAGGCCGCGAACCGCCTCAATTCGATCCGCCGCTAGGTGGCAGGGATGCGCGATGGAAGTCGCGGAGTACATCCACCGACACGGATTCCGGCGCTGGTACGAGCGGCAGCTCATCGAAAGCCACGCCTACCTCGCGCTCGCGTTCGTCGCGCTGATCCTGCTGCTGTCGGGCATCGAGGTGCTCGGCGATGGCGCCGGCGGGATGCGATACGTGTCGATGCTTACTGCCGCTGCGGTCGGCGGCGTCCTGATGATCGTCGCCTGGCGGCGCTTCACGGTGCTCCTGGCGCGCGCGGAGCTGTTCGCCGGGGGCGCAACGTGCAGCGCCTGCGCGGCGTGGGGCAAGTTCCGGGTGCTCCGGCAGGAATCGGCACCCGAGGACGAACCGCCGGAAGCCGGTCGACCGCACTGGCTTCGCGTCCGCTGCACGCAGTGCGGCCACGAGTGGCGACTCGGCTGAAGCGGATCAGGCCGGCGGGTTTTCCCAGAGCGTGAAGTAGAAGGTCGCTCCGTGCCCCTCGTTCGGGGCCGGGATCGCCTCGGCCCAGACGCGTCCGCCGTGCCGACGGATGATCTTCTGCACGGTGGCCAGGCCGACGCCGGTGCCGGGGAACTCGTTGGCGCTGTGCAGCCGCTGGAACAGCCCGAACATCTTTTCGGCAAAGCGCATGTCGAACCCGGCGCCGTTGTCCTTCACGTAGTAGGTGACGGTGCCGCCGTCGGTGCGGGCGCCGACCTCGATGCGCGCCCCGCGGCTCCTGGCGGTGAACTTCCAGGCGTTGCCGAGCAGGTTCTGCAGCACGAGCCGGAGCAGCGTCGCATCGCCGTCGGCGCGCAGGTTCGGCGCGACGACGAACTCCACCGCGCGTGCGGCGTCCTGCGCCTGCAGGTCTTCCGCCAGTTCGCGCGCGATCCGGGACAGATCGACCCGCTCGCGCTTCAACTCCCGGCTCGTCATGCGCGACAAGCCGAGCAGCGTGTCGATCATCGTGTTCATCCGCTGGCTGGCGGCGACGATGCGGCGCAGGTGATCGCGCCCGACGTCGTCCAGCGGCTTGCCTCGGTCGCCGTAGTCTTCGAGGACGATGGTCGCGAAGCCGTCGACGATCCGCAGGGGCGCGCGCAGGTCGTGCGAAACCGAGTACGCGAAGCTGTCGAGTTCCCGCACGGCGTTGTCGAGCTCGCGCGTGCGTTCGGTCAACTCGCGCCGGGCGTGTTCGAGGTCTGCCTGCAAAGCGATCACATCGGCCGCCGGCGCGATCGACTCCCCGCTGCTGGCCGTGGCTGGCGTCGGGTATTGCGGCCCGGCAGCCCGGCGGTCGCGGCTGCGCAGGACGACGGCAACGGCAGCCAGCGCGATCGCGGCGCCGACGGCGACGGCCAGCAATAGGGAACCGGTGCCGCTGCCCGCCTCGGCCGCCTGCGCCGCCCACGGCGAGGCCGTGGCCGTTGCCATCATCCCGCCGGCCCGCAAGCTCCCCCGCCTGGGCAAATCGACCCCTCCGTCCCCCGAATCCGGGTGATTGTGCAGCATCAGGGGTTCCAGTGCGAGCAGAGCGATCGGGTCCGCGACTCGGCCGACGGCGCCTCCTGCACGCGTCGTCCAGTCGGATTAACGTGAAATGGACGTGGAACGACGGCCTTTTCCGGGCGGCGCTGCCCGGGTTTGAGCTCTAGCCTGCTTGCTGGATTCGAACGGCACCCGAAAAGAACAATGATGTTGCCGTCTCACGGCGAAGTCGAGGGCGCGCGACCAGGTGCGTGCGCTGAAGGCGCGCGGCCGTGAAGCCCGGGCGCGCCGGCCCGGCCTCGGGCCTCGACACGCAACGCCTGCCAGCCATCGCGCGACGCGATTCATGAACTTCAACGAACCGGCCGGCAACGACGTCCCGCTCGACCGCGGCAGGACTGGCGGCGAGCGACGGCACGACCTCGTGCTCCTCGTGGACCACGACGCGGCCGCTCGTGCCCGGGCCGCGGCGGCGCTGGCCGCCCGGTGCTGGCGCGTCATCGAGGCCGGAGAAGGCACCGAGGCGCTGGAGATCTTCGCGACGCACCAGCCGGACGTCGTCGCGCTCGACGCGCTCCTGCCGGGCATCGACGGGTTCGCCACGTGCGAGCGATTGCGGCGCCTTCGCGGCGGCGAACACGTGCCGGTCCTGATGCTGACCGAACTCAGCGACGAGGCTTCGATTGCGCGGGCGTACGAGGCCGGTGCGACCGATTTCCAGGGGAGGAGCGGGACCGAGTGGGCGCTGTTGTCGGAGCGGCTGCGCTACATGGTCCGCGCCTCGCGCCTGCGCGAAGAACTCGCCGAACGCAGCGCGAAGCTCTCCAAGGCCCAGCGCATCGCGCGTCTCGGCAACTGGGACTGGAACGTCGCGACGCGCTCCGTGAAGCTCTCCGCGGAATGCTTCGCGATCGCGGGGCTGCCGCACCAGGACCAGGCGGTCGCCGACTGGTTCGTCTGGTCGCGCGTGGTCGCGGACGAGCGGCCGCGACTCGAAGAACTGTTCCGCGACGCCCTGTCGGGCGCCGGGGAGCTCAATTTCGACTGCCGGATCCTGCGGCCGTCCGGGGAAGTCCGCATCGTCCACGTCGAGGCCGAGATCGAACGGGACCGTGCGGGAACGGCGACCGCGATGCACGGCGTGATCCAGGACATCACCGAGCGCAAGCACGCCGAGGATCGGATCCGGGAACTGGCGAACTTCGACAGCCTGACCGGGCTGCCCAACCGTCGACACTTCCGCGACCAGTTCTCGGCCGCCCTCGAGCGCGCTCGCGCGGCCGGGACCGCCGTCGGCGTCCTGTTCATCGATCTCGACCGTTTCAAGCAGATCAACGACAGGCTCGGCCATCAGGTTGGAGACGAACTGCTGCGAGCGGTTGCGAAGCGCATCGTGCACTGCGTTCGCGAGAACGACACGGTGGCGTTGACGGCCGTGCGGGCCGCGCCGAGCGAGCCTTGCGAGGCAGATTCGCGGGCGCCTTCGCGGGGTGCGGGCAAGCGCTCCCGTTCGGCTTCCGTGCCGGGCCAGGGCAACAGCGTCGCGCGTCTTGGGGGCGACGAGTTCACGATCCTGCTGACGGACCTGCCCACGCCGGCCGCCATCGAAGCGGTCGCGCAGCGCCTCATGGAGGCGATGCGCCGGCCGTTCCGCGTTGCCGGCAACGAACTGCTCGTGACGTCGTCGATCGGACTGGCCACCTACCCGGCCGACGGCCGCGATGTCGACTCGCTGTTGCGCAAGGCCGACATCGCGATGTACGCGGTGAAGGACAGCGGGCGCAACGGCCTGCTGCGTTTCTCGAGCGGCATGAAAGCGGCGACATCGGCGCGACGCCGCCTCGAGACTTCACTGCAGCGCGCGCTGGATCGACAGGAACTCGTGCTGTACTACCAGCCGAAGGTCAACGTGCTCGACGGCGCGATCGCGGGCGCCGAAGCGCTGATGCGCTGGAAGCGTGGCGGCGAACTCGTGCCGCCGGGCGAGTTCATTGCCGCGGCCGAGGAGTCGGGCCTCATCGTCCCCATCACCGAGTGGGCCGTGCGGGAGGTCTGCCAGCAACTGGCACGCTGGTCGGACGCGGGCATGGCGCCCGTGCCGGTGTCGGTCAACATCTCCGGGCGGCATCTCCAGCACGCCAACCTGCTGGAACCGGTCGAGGCGGCATTGCGCGGTGTCCGGCTCGACCCAGGCCTCCTGGAACTCGAGCTCACCGAGGCCGTTCTCATGCACGACTTCAATGCCACGCTTCCGCTGCTGCAGGCGCTGAAGCAACTCGGCGTGTCGATCTCGGTCGACGACTTCGGGACTGGCTTCTCGTCGCTCGCCCACCTGACGCGACTGCCGATCGACACGCTGAAGATCGACCGGTCGTTCGTCCATGAGTTCGAGACACGGCCGGAAAGCGCGGCGATCGTGGCCGCCATCATGGCGATGAGCAAGATACTGAAGCTGCGCGTCGTGGCCGAAGGCGTCGAAACGCGGGGCCAGATGGCGCGGCTGTTCGACCAGGGCTGCCACCTGATGCAGGGCTTCCTGTTCTCGCCGGCGGTCCCTGGCGAAGACTTTCCGGCGCTGATGAAGGGCGAGCGGGGAGCGACGCATTGGTGCATGGCTGCAAGCGCGGCGAACGCACCCGGGTCCGCGAGCGGCGCCCTGCAATCCACCTTGAAACGCGGGCTGGTCTGGTCGGCTCTGTCCGAAGGCGCGGATCACGCGGCTGCCAACGTCCGCGCCCGCTCGGCCTGACGGACTCGAAGTCGGGTGCGCCGCGGCCGGCGGCGCTAATCGACCAGGCCGTGCTTGATCGCGTAGTGCGTCAGTTCCGCGTTGTTGCTCATCCCCATTTTCTCGAGGATGCGCGCGCGGTAGACGCTGACCGTCTTCGGGCTGAGGGCGAGGGCGTTCGCGATGTCGGCGAGCCGCTGGCCTGATGCGATCATCTTCAGCGTCTGGAACTCGCGGTCGGACAGCTTCTCGTGCGGCGACCCGGTGTCCTCGGGAGCACTCAGGTTCTCGATCAGCGCCTGGGCGATTTCCGGAGTGACGTACTTCTTGCCGGCGATGACCTGCGACAACGCCTCCAGCAGCTTCTCGGGTGCGCTGGCCTTGTTCAGGTAGCCGAAGGCGCCCGCGCGGAACGCGCGCACGGCGTACTGGTCTTCCGGATACATGCTCACCATCAGCACCTTCAGGCGCGGATGGTCTTCCCGCAGCGCCTTGAGGATGTCGATGCCGTTCTTGCCGGGCAGGCCGACGTCCATGACCAGCACATCGGGCTCGCCGTGCTTCTTCAATTCGGCGCGGAGGCTCGCGTAGTCGTGCGCCTCGGCGACGATCTGCACGTCCGGATGCTCGGAGAGGACCTGCACGATCCCGCGCCGAACGATCGCGTGATCGTCGACCACGATCAGCCTAACGGTCATCCCCGCCCTCCATTGCCGGTCCGTCCGATGCACCGCCGCCGGCTCGCAGCACGGGCGGAATCGAGAACATCACGGTCGTTCCCCGCCCGACGGACGACGACACCTCCGCCCAGCCGCCGAGCCCGCGCGCACGTTCGATCATTCCACGAACGCCGAAACCGGGGCCGGTGCCGAGGGTTCCGGTGTCGAAACCCGGACCGTCGTCGGAGATCTCGAGGCTGACCTCATCGGCCATCGCGAAGAGCTGCATCTGCACGCGGCCTGCTTCCCGCGCGTGCTTGCGCACGTTGGTGAGGGCCTCGTGCGCGACGCGATAGAGGGCTGCCGCGCGGTCGGGTGCGATCTCGAATTCCTCGCGGTTGCTCTGGAACTCCACCGCGAGGCCGCTGCGTTCGCGGAAGCCGCGCGCCAGCCAATCGAGCGCCGCGACCAGTCCCGCGTCGAGGACCGGCGGGCCGCAGCGCGTGCTGGATGCGATGGCTGGCGACGACCGCCGACTCGAGCAGTTCGTGGATCGCCGCCAGGCGCTGGCCATGCCTGCCGTCGCGCGCTTCCAGTTCACGGCTCAGCCGTACCACCTCGAACTTCAGCGCGGTCAGCGCCCCTCCGATGTCGTCGTGGATCTCCTGCGCGATCGCGCGCCGCTCCTCTTCCTTCGCGCGCTCCAGGTGCTGCGTCAGCGCGTGGAGCCTGGCCTCGCTTTCGGCGAGCGCTGCCGCGGTGGACCGCGACTCGCGCCGCGTCGCCGCTGCGCGCAGGCTGTTCTGCAGCGCCGCGGCGATCCGGAACATCCGGGTCTTCAGCACGAAGTCGTCGGCGCCCGCGTGCAATGTTGCGACGGCGAGTTCCTCCGACATCTCGCCGGAGAGCACGATGACCGGGATGTCCGAATCGACGCTCTTCGCGACCTTGATGGAAGCGAACGAGTCGAAGCGCGGCAGGTTGTGATCGGTGATCACCGCGTCGATCGGGCTTGCGGCGAACGCCGCGCGCATGCCGGCTTCGTCCTCGACACGAACGGCGCGCGGCCGCAGGCCTTCGCGCATCAGCATTGCGAGCAGCAGTTCGTAGTCGAGTTCCGAGTCCTCGACGACGATCAGGTTCAGTGCGGGGCCGGGCGCGTTCACGTCGGCATGCATTGTCGCGGAAATCGGTCGACGGCTGGTGAGGAGCGCGCCTCGAAGCCGGGCGCACAGCCTAGAATCCGAGGTGCAAAGTCCGCCGGGCAACCGCGTCTTCGTTCCAACGAAGCCGAGGAAAGTCCGGACTCCGCAGAGCGGCGTAGCAGGTAACGCCTGCCCACCGTGAGGTGAGGATCAGAGCAACAGAGACGAGCCGATTCAGTTCGGGTGAAACGGGCAATCTCTACGCGGAGCAACACCAAATAGGCGGCCGATGATCCTGCTCGGGGAGGCCGCGGGTAGGTGGCTTGAGCCGGCGGGCAACTGCCGGCCGAGAGGAATGGTTGCCGCGGCGCCCGCAAGGGTGCCCAACAGAATCCGGCTTACAGGCGGACTTTGCACTTCTCCCTGGCCGAGGCCTTTCTTCGATCGTCTTTGGCCATCGCACTGACGTAATCGATAGATAAATTCAAGAGTGGCGCGGCGGTAACAGCCGCACCCAGCCATCGCTTCGCCTTCTCGTGACACTTCACTTTCAGTGCATGACCTATCTGTTTATTTTTGAACAGTTTTTTCGCTGCAGATTTTGGCTGCAAAGCCGTGCCTAAGTCTTTGAAGCAATTGGAAAAGTGAGCCCTTTTCCCTTGACCCTCCTCGAAGCGGTACCGTACAGTCGCGTTTCGTGTGAAAAAGTGGGAAATAGTGGGCTGGTTAGTGTTCGCTCAATGCTTGGCGGACCGGCTGGCCGACTGAACGGGGGAGCAGGGTGTTTCAAGGGGCATCACAGCTGACGTTGGACGGCAAAGGGCGACTTTCCATGCCCAGCCGTCACCGCGATGCCTTGGCGGCCGGCTGTGACGGCCGCCTGACCCTCACCCGCCACCCGGATGGCTGCCTGCTCGTCTATCCGCGGCCGACGTGGGAAGCGCAGCGCGAACGGATCGCGCGGCTGCCTTACTCGGCGCGCGCCCTGCAGCGGCTTCTGCTTGGGAGCGCGACGGACGTCGATCTCGACAGCGCCGGCCGCGTCCTCGTCCCGACCGAACTGCGCAGCGCGGCCCAACTCGAACGCGACGTCATGCTTCTCGGCATGGGCGCGCACTTCGAGCTCTGGGATGCGGTGCGCCTCAGCGAACACGAACGCGCTTCACTCGCCGGTGGACTCCCGGAGTCCGCGGCAGACTTCACCTTCTGACGGTGAATGTCCGCCCCGACATCACCGAACGCCTCCGGGCACCGTTCGGTACTCGCCACTGCGGCCGTCGAGTACCTGGTCACGGCGCCGGACGGCATCTACGTCGACGCGACCTTCGGTCGCGGGGGCCACAGTCGCCTGATCCTCTCGCGGTTGTCCGGTTCGGCGCGCCTGGTCGCGCTCGACCGCGACCCGGCCGCGGTCGCCGAGGCGCAGTCGATCACCGATCCGCGCTTTCACATCGAGCACACGGCCTTTTCACACCTGCGAGCCACGCTGCGGTCGCTGGAGATCGAGTCCGTGCACGGAGTGCTGATGGACATCGGCGTGTCCTCGCCGCAGATCGACGACCCGCAGCGCGGCTTCTCGCTGCGGGCGAGCGGTCCGCTCGACATGCGGATGGATCCATCGCGCGGCGAAACCGCAGCCGAGTGGCTGGCACGGGCAACGACTGAAGAACTGACGCGGGTGATCCGGGACTATGGGGAAGAACGGTTTGCTGCATCGATTGCAAAGGCGATTGTGGCTCGCCGCGCGCATGGGCGGTCGCCCTCAACGACAGCCGAGCTTGCCGCTGTCGTGGCGGACGCGATCCCTGTCAAGAGCCGCAAGGATGCGCTCCAGCACCCGGCCACGCGGACTTTTCAGGCTGTACGGATTCACGTCAATCAAGAGCTTGAGGAATTGGCGCTAGCGCTCGAACAGGCCGCATCGATGCTGACCCCGGGAGGCCGTCTGGTCGTCATCAGCTTTCACTCGCTCGAGGATCGGGTGGTGAAGCGATTCATCGAACGCCGCGCGCATCCTGACCGGCCGTCCGCGGCGGCGCGGCACCTGCCGCTGCGCGCCGCCGACCTGCCGCGCCCGACGCTGAACCAGGTCGCGCGCGTGCTTCCCGATGACGAGGAGATCGCCGCGAACCCGCGCGCGCGCAGCGCGGTGATGCGCGTCGCGGAGCGCACCGACGAACCCTGGCGCGTGGAGACCGCGCAGTGATTCGCCGCGGCCTGGTCCTGCTGATTGCCCTTGCGCTCTTCCTGTCGGCGCTCGCGCTCGTGACGGCGCAGCACCGCTCGCGCTCGCTCTTCATCGACGTCGAGCGGGCGCAGCAGCAGGCGCGGCAGCTCGACATCGACTACGACCGGCTGAAGATCGAACTGGCGCGGCTGTCGCAGCCGGCCTACGTCGAGGCCGAGGCGCGGCGGCTGGGGATGAAGCCGGTCGACGGCAGCCGCACGGTCTTCCTGAACCTTCCGGCGGCGAGCGCCGCCGCGCCGCTCGCGCCGGGAGCGAAGAAGTGAAGCAGCCGTCGTCGTCCCGCGTGGGACCCTCCGGCGCGCGCAAGCGCAACGGCCGGGGCGAGCGCGTCGGGTTCAACGCGAACCCGCTGCTCACCGTGGCGCTGCCTTCCTGGCGCTCGAAGCTGATGCTGTTCCTGCTGTTCTGCGCGTTCGTGGCGCTCGCGGGGCGCGCCTTCTATCTGATGGGCGGCGCGTCGACGGACTTCCTGCAGCGGCAGGGCGAGGCGCGCTACGCCCGCACGCTCGAGATCCCGGCGACACGCGGCCGCATCACGGACCGCAACGGCGTCGTGCTCGCCTCGTCCGTGCCGGCGAAGGCGGTCTGGGCGATTCCCGAAGACGTCGAGGCTTCGAACGAGCAGGTCGCGCAACTGGCGCGCCTGCTCGGCATGAACGCCGGCGAAGTGAAGCGGCGGCTCGCCAACGACGACCGCTCCTTCGTCTACCTGCGGCGCCAGGTCGACGCCGACGTCGCCGCGCGCATCGCCGACCTGAAGATCCCCGGCGTTCACTCCAGCCGAGAGTTCAAGCGCCATTACCCCGAGGGTCCGACCAGCGCGCACATCATCGGTTTCACGAACGTCGAGGACCGCGGGCAGGAAGGCATCGAGCTCGCCCACGAGAAGCTGCTGGCCGGGCGTTCCGGCAGCCGTCGCGTGATCAAGGACCGGCTCGGCCGCATCGTCGAGGACGACTGGCTGCGCGAGCCGTTCGACGGGAGGGACCTGGCGCTGTCGATCGACAATCGGGTGCAGTACATAGCTCACTCCGCATTGAAGGCAGCGCTCGAGAAGTACAACGCGAAGGCGGGCGCCGCCGTCGTGATCGACACGCGAAGCGGCGAACTGCTGGCGCTGGCGAACCTTCCGACGTACGACCCGAACGCGCGCGGCAAGCTCAGCGGCGAGGCCATCCGCAACCGGGTGCTGACCGACACGTTCGAGCCCGGTTCGACGATGAAGCCATTCTCGATCGTGGCGGCGCTCGAGGCCGGCAAGGTGCGGCCCGACACGAAGATCCAGACGGCCCCCGGCAAGCTGACGATCGGCGACCGCACGATCGGCGACGCGCACCCGCACGGCCTGCTGAGCGTCGAAGAGGTCGTGTCCAAGTCGAGCAACGTCGGCACCGCGAAGATCGCGCTCGAACTGCCGGCACAGACGCTGTGGGACACGTACACGGCCGCGGGATTCGGGCAGGCGCCTCAGCTCGGCTTCCCCGGCGCGGTCGCCGGTCGGCTGCGGCCGGCGAAGAGCTGGCGGCCGATCGAGCAGGCCACGATCTCGTATGGCCACGGTGTCTCCGTCTCGCTGATGCAGCTCGCGCGCGCCTACACCGCGTTCGCGCGCGACGGCGACATGCCGACACTGACGCTGCTCAGGCAGGACGCGCCGCCGGCCGGCGTGCGAGTGATGTCGCACGAAACGGCGATGGCGATGCGGCGCATGCTGGAGATGGCGGTCGGGCCGGAGGGAACCGCGCCGGGCGCGCGCATTCCCGGGTATCGCGTCGGCGGCAAGACCGGCACGGCGTACAAGCTGAAGAACGGCCAGTACGTGCGCGCGTACGTCGCCTCCTTCGTCGGCTTCGCGCCGGTGTCCGATCCGCGGATCGTGGTCGCCGTGATGATCGACGAACCGACGGGGCAGCACTACGGCGGCATCGTCGCGGCCCCCGTGTTCGCGCAGATCACCGCGGCGACGCTGCGCACGCTGCAGGTTGAACCCGACGGTCCGATGGAGCAGACGAAGGCGCCGCTGCTCGCCATGCGGGAGGCCCGGTGACCGGCCTGGATCCCGTGGTCATGAACAGCCTGGCGTGGCTCCGCACGGTCGCGCCCGCCGTGTTCGCGCACCGCCGCGACCTCCAGCTCGACAGTCGCAAGGTGAAGCCGGGCGACGTCTTCCTCGCGCTGCCAGGCGCCGCGGTCGATGGGCGAGGCTTCATCGACGTGGCCGTGCGACAGGGCGCCGCCGCGGTGATCGTCGAGGCCAACGGGTGGAACAAGCGCAATGTGGCCGTGCCGCTGCTTCCCGTGCCGCACCTGCGCTCGCTGCTCGGGCCCCTTGCAGCGAGCTTCTACGGCCAGCCGAGCACGAGCCTGCTCGCCGTCGGCGTGACCGGCACGAACGGCAAGACCTCGTGCTCACAGTGGATCGCCCAGCTGCTGACCCGCGCGGGCCGGCGCTGCGCCGTGATCGGCACGATCGGCATCGGGTTCCCGGACGAACCGTTCACCGACAGCCCGCTGACCACGCCGGACCCGGTGTCCCTGCAGCGCGAGGTCCGTCGGCTGCTCGACGCCGGCGCCCAGGCGCTCGCGATGGAGGTGTCGTCGATCGGGCTCGATCAGGGCCGGGTCACCGGCATGAAGTTCGACGTCGCGCTGTACACGAACCTGACGCGCGATCACCTCGACTACCACGGCACCATGGAGCGGTACGAAGCGGCCAAGGCCCAGTTGTTCGAGTGGCCCACGCTCTCGCACGCCGTCATCAACGTCGACGACGCAGCGGCGGTGCGCCTGATACCGCGCCTGCTCGAACGCGGGGTCCGCACGATCGGCTTCAGCGCGACCGGGGCCGCGGGCGATCGCCGCCTGGCGCACATGCTGACCGCCGAGAGCATCCTGCCGACCGCCGACGGACTCGGCTTCCTGGCGAAGCTCGACGGCGCGGGGGTTTCGGTCGAGGTGCCGGTGGTCGGTCACTACAACGTCGCCAACCTGCTGGGCGTCGTCGGCGTCGCGCTCGCGTGCGGCGTGAACTTCGCGGCTGCCGTCGCGGCGCTGCCTCACCTCGCCCCGCCGCTCGGCCGCATGCAGCGCGTGGTCCGGCCCGGCGCCCCGCTCGCCGTCGTCGACTACGCGCACACGCCGGACGCCCTCGCGCAGGCGCTGCAGGCGCTGCGTTCGCTCGCGGAGTCGCGGCGCGGGAAGATCTGGGTGGTGTTCGGGGCGGGCGGGGATCGCGACCCGGGCAAGCGTGCGCCGATGGGTGCGGCGGCGGCCAGCGGCGCCGACGTCGTCGTCGTCACGAGCGACAACCCGCGGACCGAGGATCCGTCGGCCATCGTGGCGCAGGTGGCGCTGGGTGCGCGCGATGCGCGGGAACTGGTCTGCCTGCTGGACCGCACCGAGGCGATCGCCCACGCCGTGCAGAAGGCCGCTCCCGAGGACATCGTCCTGGTGGCCGGCAAGGGCCACGAGGATTACCAGGTCATCGGCACGAACCGGCAGCCGTACTCCGACCTCGCGCAGGTCCGCGCGGCGCTCTCCGAGCGGGGCCGCCGATGAGCGCAGCGCAGAGGGCAGTCCAGTGAGCGCGCTGATGACCGTCAGCGAACTCTCCCGCGCGGTGGCGGCGCTGGACACGCGGGGCGACGGCCGCATCGGCTTCTCGAGCGTGTCGACCGACACGCGGACGCTCGCGCCCGGCGCGCTCTACGTCGCGTTGCGCGGGGAGCGCTTCGATGGCCACGACTACGTCGCCGCCGCGCGCGAGGGCGGTGCGGCGGCCGCCCTGGTGGAGCGCCTCGTCGATGTCGACCTGCCGCAGGTCGTCGTGGCGGACAGCCGGCGCGCGCTCGGGCTCGCGGCGGCCCAGTGGCGCGCGCGGTTCTCGCTGCCCGTCATCGCGGTGGCCGGAAGCAACGGCAAGACCACGGTCACGCAGATGATCGCCTCGATCCTCGCGACGGCGCACGGCGACAAGGGTCGCCTGGCGACGCGTGGCAACCTCAACAACGACGTCGGCGTGCCGCTGATGCTGTGGCAGCTTGCCCGGCACCACCGCGCTGCCGTGTTCGAGCTCGGCATGAACCACGCCGGCGAGATCGCCTATCTCGCCGGACTCGTCCGACCCACCGTCGCGCTGGTCAACAACGCGCAGCGCGAGCACCAGGAATTCATGCGCTCGGTCGAGGCGACCGCGTACGAGAACGGCGAGGTCATCGCCGCGCTGCCGCTGTCGGAGGACGGCGTGGCCGTGTTCCCGGCCGACGACGCCTGCACGCCGATCTGGCGACAGATCGCAGGGACCCGGCGCGTCATCGACTTCGCGCTCGAAGCCGACGCGGTCGTCACGGCGACCTACACGCTGCGCGCGGACGGCGCGCGCGTCTCGATGGCGACGCCGCTCGGGCTGGTCGACGTCGACCTGGCCGTGACCGGCGTGCATAACGTGCGCAACGCGCTGGCCGCCGCGGCGTGCGCGATCGGCGCGGGCATCGACGCCGGATCGATCGCGGAAGGACTGCGCGCGTTCCGGCCGGTCGCAGGACGCGGGGTGCGTCTCGCCACGAGCGAGGGCGGTCTGCTGATCGACGACACGTACAACGCGAACCCCGATTCCGTGCGCGCCGCCATCGACCTGCTGGCAGGCTTCGAGGGCGAGCGCGTGCTGGTGCTGGGCGACATGGGCGAGGTCGGCGAGCGCGGCCCGGAGTTCCACCGCGAGGTCGGTGCCCATGCGCGCGAGCGCGGAATCGACGCACTGTTCGCGCTCGGCCCGATGACTAGGGATGCCGTTGACGCGTTCGGCGAGGGCGCCGTGCACTGCGCCGACGTCGACTCCGTGCTGGCCGCGCTGCGGCCGCGGCTCGGCCCGTCGGTCGCGGTGCTGGTCAAGGGATCGCGGTTCATGCGGATGGAGCGCGTCGTGCAGGCGCTGGCCGCCAAGCTGCCGGAAGGGGTGCACTAGGTGTTGCTCGAGTTGTTCGAATGGCTGGCGCAGGACATCCGCGCGTTCAACGTCTTCTCGTACCTGACGCTGCGCGCCGTGCTCGCCGCGGCCACCGCGCTGCTGATCGGCCTGGCCGCGGGGCCGTGGGTCATCCGGCGGCTGACGGCACTGAAGATCGGCCAGGCCGTGCGCAACGACGGTCCGCAGTCGCACCTCGTGAAGAGCGGCACGCCGACGATGGGCGGCGCGCTGATCCTGATCTCGATCGGCGTGACCACGCTGCTGTGGGCGGACCTCTCCAACCGCTTCGTGTGGGTGACGCTGATCGTCACGGTCGGTTTCGGCTGGATCGGCTGGGTCGACGACTACCGCAAGGTCGTCCATCGCAACCCGAAGGGCATGAGCGCGCGGGAGAAGTACTTCTGGCAATCGGTGATCGGCCTGTCCGCGTCGTTCTATCTGGCGTTCGCGATCGCCGCGCCATCGACCGACAAGATCTGGGTGCTGATGGGGCAGTGGTTCACCAGCGGCTTCTACATCGACCTGCCGCCGCGTTCCGACCTGATCGTGCCGTTCTTCAAGAACGTCGCCTACCCGCTCGGCGTGTTCGGCTTCGTGCTGCTGTCGTACTTCGTGATCGTCGGGACGAGCAATGCCGTGAACCTCACCGACGGCCTCGACGGACTCGCGATCATGCCCACGGTGATGATCGGCGCGGCGCTCGGCGTGTTCGCCTACGTGATCGGCCGTGCGGACTTCGCGAAATACCTGCTGTTCCCGTACATCCCGGGCGCCGGCGAGCTCGTGATCATCTGCGGCGCGATCGCCGGCGCCGGCCTCGGCTTCCTGTGGTTCAACGCCTATCCGGCGGAAGTGTTCATGGGCGACGTCGGCGCCCTGGCGCTCGGCGGCGCGCTCGGAACGATCGCGGTCATCACGCGGCAGGAGATCGTGCTCTTCATCATGGGCGGCGTCTTCGTGGTGGAGACGGTGTCCGTGATGCTCCAGGTCAGCTACTTCAAGTGGACCAAGGGCAAGCGCATCTTCCGGATGGCGCCGCTGCACCACCACTTCGAGCTGTCCGGCTGGAAGGAGACCCAGGTCGTCGTCAGGTTCTGGATCATCAGCATGATGCTGGTGCTGGTCGGGCTCTCCACGCTGAAGCTCCGATGAGCGCAGCGACGGACCGCCCCGAGCAAGCTCGCGCCGCAGCGCGCAGCGCGGAGGCTCCTGCCCCCCGCGCGCTCGTGCTCGGACTCGGTGACAGCGGCCTCGCGATGGCGCGCTGGCTGGCCATCGAGGGCTTCGGCCTGCGTGTGGCCGACACGCGCGAGCAGCCGCCGCAGCGCGCGTCGCTCGCGGCGCACTGCCCGTCGGCCGAGTTCATCGGCGGCGCCTTCTCGCAGGCGCTGCTCGACGGCGTCGAACTGGTGGCGATCAGCCCCGGCCTGGCGCCGACGCTTGCCCGACGTCGCCGCGCTGCTGAAGCAGGCGAAGGCGGGCAAGGTCGACGTCGTCGGCGAGATCGAGCTCTTCGCGCGCGCGCTGGCCCGCCTGAAGGCCGCGCGCGGTTACGCGCCGAAGGTCGTCGGCATCACCGGCACCAACGGCAAGACCACGACGACCCGCCTCGCGGGACTGCTGCTCGAACGGTCCGGGATGAAGGTGGCGGTCGCGGGCAACATCGCCCCGGCCGTGCTCGACGTGCTGCGCGACGCGCTTGCCGGCGACAGCCTGCCCGAGGCCTGGGTGCTCGAGCTGTCGAGCTTCCAGCTCGCCACCACGCGTTCGCTCGAGTGCGACGCCGCGGTCGTGCTCAACGTCACGCAGGACCACCTCGACTGGCACGGCACCATGGACGCGTACGCCGCGGCCAAGGCGCGCATCTTCTCGGCGAGGACGGTCCAGGTGCTGAACCGCGGCGACGAGCGCGTGATGGCGATGGCGCGCAAGGGCGCGGAGGTCGTGACGTTCGGCACCGACGCGCCGTCCGGCGGGAATTCGTACGGCCTGCTGCTCGACAACGGCATCACCTGGCTCGCTTGGGCCGAAGACCTGAGCCCGCCGGGCCGGCGTCGGAGGACGAATCCGGAATTGCCGGCGCCTCCTCCCGAGATTCATCTGCACCGGTTGATGCCGACCGATGCGCTGCAGATCCGCGGCCGGCACAACGCGGCCAACGCGCTGGCGGCGGTCGCGCTCGCGCGCGCCGTCGGCTGCCCGCTCGGGCCGCTGCTGCATGCGCTGCGCTCCTATCGCGGCGAACCGCATCGGGTGGAACCGATCGCGACCATCCGCGGCGTCGAGTACGTCGACGACAGCAAGGGCACCAACGTGGGCGCCACCGTGGCGGCCCTGGACGGACTCGGGGGAGAGGGACGCAAACTCGTCGTGATCCTCGGCGGCGAAGGCAAGGGGCAGGACTTCGGCCCCCTCGTCGACCCGGTCGTTCGCCACGCGCGGGCGGTCGTCCTGATCGGGCGCGATGCGCCGGCGATCCGTGCGGTGCTCGAGCGGGGCGCCCGTGGCGTGACCCTGCACGGCGCCGACACGCTGCCCGAGGCCGTCGAGACCGCGGCTGCCGAAGCGCGCGAAGGCGACGCGGTCCTGCTGTCGCCGGCCTGCGCCAGCCTCGACATGTTCCGCAACTACGTGCACCGATCGGAAGTGTTTGCCGATGCGGTGCGCGAACTCGCCGCGGAGGTCGGCCAGCCGTGCTGAAGCCCTTCACCGACTGGTTCCGCCGCGGCGGGCGACGGCGCGAATTCAATCCCGCCGGGTCGATGATGGCGTTCGCCGGCCTCGGCACGGGCGGGAGCGCTGCGGCCGCGCGAACCTCGCTGCCCGGCGTGGACCGGGCGCTCGTCGGCGTCGTTCTGGCGCTGATCATGCTCGGCACGGTGATGGTGTACTCGGCGTCGATCGCGCTCGCCGACTCGCCCCGCTACAACGTCGCGCCGACGCACTTCGTCGCGCGCCACGTGCTCTCGCTCGGCATCGCATTCTGCGCGGCTGCGATCGCGTTCCAGGTGCCGATGGCCACCTGGCAGCGCCTGGCGCCATGGATCTTCGCGGGCGCGATGGTGCTGCTGGTGCTGGTGCTGATCCCGGGCGTGGGCAAGGGCGTCAACGGGGCGCGGCGCTGGGTGCCGCTCGGCTTCCTGAACCTGCAGCCATCCGAACTGATGAAGGTCGCCTGCGTCCTGTACGCGGCGAACTTCACGGTCCGCAAGCAGGACTACATGCACCACTTCGGCAAGGGCTTCCTGCCGATGGCCGTCGTGATGGCGATGATCGGCGCGCTGCTGCTGCTGCAGCCCGACCTCGGCGCCTTCGGCGTGATCGTTGCCATCGCGATGGGAATCCTGTTCCTCGGCGGCGTCAACGGCAAGCTGTTCGCCGGCATCACAGTCGTGCTGGCCGGCGCGTTCACGCTGGTGATCTGGCTGTCGCCGTGGCGGCGCGAGCGGATCTTCGCGTACCTCGATCCATGGTCGGAAGGCAACGCGCTGGGCAAGGCCTACCAGCTGTCCCACTCGCTGATCGCGTTCGGCCGCGGCGAGTGGTTCGGCGTCGGGCTGGGCGGCAGCGTCGAGAAGCTGCACTACCTGCCTGAAGCGCACACCGACTTCATCCTCGCGGTGCTCGGCGAGGAACTCGGCCTCGTCGGCGTACTGACCGTCGTCGTGCTCTTCTACTGGATGGTGAAGCGGGCGTTCGAGATCGGTCGCCAGGCGATCGCGCTGGAGCGCACGTTCGCCGGACTCGTGGCCCAGGGCGTCGGCCTGTGGATCGGCGTGCAGGCGTTCATCAACATCGGCGTGGCCACCGGCCTGCTGCCCACGAAAGGCCTGACGCTGCCGCTGATGAGCTACGGCGGCTCGGCGCTGCTGTCGACGCTGACCGCGCTGGCGATCCTGCTCGGGTGGACAAGGAGAACCGCATCCTGATGCGCGGAGGCCGCACGTGAGGCGCCTGATGGTCGTCGCGGCCGGCACCGGAGGGCACGTGATGCCGGGCCTCGCGGTCGCGGGCGAGCTGCAGCGCCGCGGCTGGTCGGTGAGCTGGCTCGGCACCAGGACCGGCATGGAGCGCGCGCTGGTCGAGCCGCACGGCATTGCGTTCCGCGCGATCGACTTCTCCGGCCTGCGAGGGAAGGGGCTCAAGACACTGCTCTTCGGCGGCTTCCTGCTGCTGCGGGCGATGTGGCAGAGCCGGAAGATCATCCGGTCCGACAAGCCCGACGCGGTGTTCTCGACCGGCGGCTACGTTGCCGTGCCTGCCGGCATGGCAGCGAGCACGCTCGGCGTTCCGTTCGTGCTGTTGAACGCGGACGCGGCGCCGCTGATGTCGACGACGCTGCTGAAGCCGATCGCGTCCGGCGTCCTGTGCGGGTTCGACGGCGAGGCTGCGCGGAAGGCCGGCGCGAAGGGCCTCGTCACGGGCAATCCGGTGCGCCGCGAGATCGCCGCCGTGCCCGCGCCCGCCGACCGCTATCCCGGCCGGACAGGCGCGCTGCGCCTGCTCGTGATCGGCGGCAGCCTCGGCGCACAGGTGCTGAACGAAACGGTGCCGCAGGCGCTCGCGCGCATCCCGGTGGAAGGGCGGCCGCAGGTGACCCATCAGTGCGGCGCGAAGCATCTCGACGCCGTCCGCAACGCCTATGCGAAGGCGGGTGTGCAGGCGGAGATCATCACCTTCATCGACGACATGGCCGCGCGCTACGCCGAAGCCGATCTCGTGCTCGCACGCGCGGGCGCCATCACCGTGACGGAACTCGCGGCGGCCGGCGTGCCGAGCATCCTCGTGCCGCTCGTCGTGTCGACCACGCACCACCAGCGCACCAACGCCGAGTTCATGGCGGCGAAGAACGCGGCAATCCACCTGCCGCAGGGCGAGGCCACCGCGGAGCGACTTGCCGGGCTGCTCGCCGGCCTCGATCGCGCGCGCCTGCAATCGATGGCCGAAGCGGCGCGCGCCCTGGGCAAGCCGAAGGCGACCGAGACGGTCGCGGCCGTGATCGAGAAGGTGGTCCAGTGAGGCACGCCGTCAAGCACATTCACTTCGTCGGCATCGGCGGCAGCGGGCATGAGCGGCATCGCGGAAGTGCTGCTGACGCTCGGGTACAAGGTCAGCGGATCCGATGTGGCGAGCAATGCCGCCACCAGGCGGCTGACGCAACTTGGCGCCGGCATTTCGCTCGGCCACGCCGCGGAACACATCGCGGGAGCCGATGCGGTCGTCGTGTCGACCGCGGTGTCGCACAGCAATCCGGAAGTCCTCGCCGCCCGCGCGCGCCGCGTCCCGGTCGTCCCGCGCGCCGTGATGCTGGCCGAACTGATGCGGCTGAAGCAGGGCATCGCCATCGCCGGCACGCACGGCAAGACGACGACCACGAGCCTGGTTGCCAGCGTGCTGGCCGCCGGCGGCCTCGACCCGACCTTCGTGATCGGCGGCCGGCTGAACTCCGCCGGCGCCAACGCGCGGCTCGGGACCGGCGACTACATCGTCGTCGAAGCCGACGAATCGGACGCGTCGTTCCTGAACCTGATGCCGGTCGTCGCAGTCGTGACGAACATCGACAACGACCACATGGAGACCTACGGCCACGACTTCGCGCGGCTGAAGCAGGCGTTCGTCGACTTCCTGGGCCGCCTTCCGTTCTACGGCAGCGCCGTGCTGTGCATCGACGACCGCAGCGTGCGCGAGATCCTGCCGTTCGTGTCGAAGCCCGTCATCACGTACGGGTTCGCGGCCCAGGCGCAGGTCCGCGCGGCCGACGCGCGCGCCGAGGGCCCGCAGATGCGCTTCACCGCGCAGCGCGAGGGCGCGCGTCCGCTCGACGTGACGCTGAACCTTCCGGGCGTGCACAACGTCGCCAACGCGCTCGCGGCCATCGCGGTCGGCACCGAACTCGGCGTGCCGGACGACCGGATCGTGCAGGCGCTGGCGGAGTTCACCGGCGTCGGCCGGCGCTTCTCGCGCCATGGCGACGTGCCGATTCCGTCGGGCGGCTCGTTCACCCTGATCGACGACTACGGCCACCATCCCGTGGAGATGGCGGCGACGCTGGAAGCGGCGCGCGGCGCCTTTCCCGGCCGCCGCATCGTGCTGGCGTTCCAGCCGCACCGCTACACGCGCACGCGCGACTGCTTCGAGGACTTCGTGAAGGTGCTGTCGACCTGCGACGCGCTGCTGCTGACCGAGGTCTATCCGGCCGGCGAAGCGCCGATCGTCGCCGCCGACGGGCGCTCGCTGGCGCGCGCGATCCGCGTGGCGGGAAAGATCGAACCGGTGTTCGTCGAATCGATCGACGAGATGCCGGGCGCCCTGATGGACGTGGTGCGCGACGGCGACGTCGTCATCGGAATGGGCGCGGGGTCGATCGGCCAGCTGCCGGCCCGGCTCGCGGGCGGGGGAGCGGAATGAGCGTGGACGCGAAGGCGCTCGGCAAGGTCGGGGTCCTCTTCGGAGGGCGGTCGTCCGAGCGCGAGGTCTCGATCATGTCGGGCACCGGCGTGCTCAAGGCGCTGCAGTCCCGGGGCGTCGATGCGCACGCGTTCGACCCGGGCGCGCAGACGCTCGCGGAACTCGAGGCCGCCCGGTTCGATCGCGTGTTCATCGCGCTGCACGGACGGGGTGGCGAGGACGGGACGATCCAGGGCGTGCTGGAAACCCTGGGAGTCCCGTACACCGGCAGCGGCGTCCAGGCGTCCGCGATCGCGATCGACAAGCTCGCTACCAAGCGAGTGTGGCTGCAGGAAGGCATTCCGACGCCGCGCTACCGGGTGCTCGCGACCGGCGACCGGGCGGAGCTGCACGCGGCGGTCGACGACCTCGGCCTGCCCCTGATCACCAAGCCGCCGCACGAGGGTTCGACGATCGGCATCGCGAAGGTCGCGGACTACTCGGAGATGGCTGACGCGTACACGCTGGCCGCCAGGTACGACAGCGTCGTGCTCGCCGAGCAGTTCATCGCGGGCCGCGAACTGACGTGCGCGGTGCTTGGCCAGGGGAACGGAGCGACGCCACTGCCGCTGATCGAGATCCGCGCGCCCGGCGCGAACTACGACTATCACAACAAGTACTTCAGCGACGACACCAAGTACCTCTGTCCCGCGCCGGTGGATGACGCGCTGGCCGCCGAGATCCAGCGGCTGTGCGTGCGCGCCTACGCGGTGCTCGGCGCGCGCGGCTGGGGACGAATCGACGTGATGCTGTCGGAGCGCGACGAGCCCTTCCTGCTCGAGCTCAACACGTCCCCCGGCATGACGAGCCACTCGCTGGTGCCCATGGCCGCGCGCGCGGTCGGCATGAGCTACGAGGACCTCGTGCTGCGGATCCTCCAGGACGCATCGCTCGACGACGGAGGCCGGTCGCGATGAGTGCGCGCTTGATGAACGGGTTCGCTGCGCTCTTCGCGACGTTCGCAGGCCTGATCGCGGTCGTCGGCGTGCTGTACTGGATCGCCCAGCGGCCGTACTTCTCGCTGCGCGCGATCGAGGTTCGCGGCGAACTCCAGCACGTGACATCGGCGTCGGTGCGCGCTGCCATCGCCGGCCGGCTCAAGGGCAACTACTTCACCATGCGCCTCGACGAGACGCGGCGGTTGCTGGAGAACGTGCCGTGGGTCGCGCAGGCCTCGGTGCGGCGGATCTGGCCGGATCGCCTGCACGTCACGCTGGTCGAGCATCGCGCCCTCGGCGTCTGGGACGACGGGCGCCTGCTCTCGGACTCCGGAGAGCTCTTCGTCGCCAACCCCGCGGAGGCGGAGATCCATGGACCGCTGCCCGCATTCGAGGGGCCCGAATCGGTCGCGCGCGATGCCGCGCGGCGCTACTACGAGTTCGCGGCGATGCTCGCTCCGCTCGGCATGAGGATCGCGGCGATCGACGTATCCGACCGCCGTTCGTGGGCCCTCGACGTGACCGGCATCGATGGCGCGGCGACGCGCCTCGAACTCGGACGCGACACCGATGGCATCGCCCTGAACGACCGCCTCGCCCAGGTCGTCGCTGCCTATCCGATGGTCGCGGCCCGCGTCGGCGGGGCGCCGCAGAGCATCGACGCGCGTTACCCAAACGGGCTGGCTGCCTTGCCCCCTGCGAAAACCCGATAACGAGAACATGAGAAACGAAACCAAAGACCTGATCGTCGGACTCGACATCGGCACCTCCAAGGTGGTGGTGGCGGTGGCCGAGGTGCTCCCGGAGGGACGCTTCCAGGTCATCGGATTGGGGCAGGCGGAGTCGCAGGGCCTGCGCAAGGGCGTGGTGGTCAACATCGAGTCGACGGTGCAGTCGATCCGCCGCGCGCTGGAGGAGGCGGAACTGATGGCCGCCTGCCAGATCAAGGACGTCTTCACCGGCATCGCGGGCAGCCACATCAAGAGCTTCAACTCGAGCGGCATGGTGGCCATCAAGGACCGCGAAGTCTCCGGCGCCGACGTCGCGCGCGTGATCGAGACCGCCAAGGCGGTGAACATCCCGACCGACCAGCAGGTGCTGCACGTGCTGACGCAGGAGTTCATCGTCGACGGCCAGGAGGACATCCGCGAGCCGATCGGCATGAGCGGCGTTCGGCTCGAGGTGCGCGTGCACATCGTCACCGGCGCGGTCAGCGCCGCGCAGAACATCATCAAGTGCGTCCGCCGCTGCGGACTCGAGGTGCAGGACCTGATCCTGCAGCCGCTTGCGTCTTCGTTGTCCGTGCTGTCGGCGGACGAGAAGGAACTGGGCGTGGCGCTCGTGGACGTCGGCGGCGGCACGACCGACATCGCGATCTTCACCGGCGGCGCGATCCGGCACACCGCGATCCTCCCCATCGCCGGCGACCAGATCACGAACGACATCGCGATGGCCCTGCGCACGCCGATCCCCGATGCCGAGGAGATCAAGCTGCGCTGGGGTGTGGCCAAGGAAGTGCTGGCGGACCCGAACGAGAAGATCGAGATCCCGGGCCTCGGCGACCGCGGCCCTCGCCTCCTGTCCCGCCAGTCGCTCGCCGCCGTGATCGAGCCGCGCGTGGAGGAGCTCTTCACGCTGACCCAGCAGGTGATCCGCGAGTCCGGCTACGAGGAACTGCTCTCGTCGGGGATCGTGCTGACCGGCGGAACGAGCCTGCTGCCCGGCATGACCGAACTGGCGGAAGACGTGTTCCTGAAACCCGCCCGCATCGGATGGCCGAGCTACGACGGCTCGCTGGCCGATGTCGTGCGCAGCCCGCGCTTTGCGACGGCGATCGGCCTGCTGGTTGAAGCGCACTCGCAGCGCCTGCGGGGCCGGAAGATCGCGCAGCAGACGGGATCGTTCAAGCAGACATTGAAGCGGATGAAGGAATGGGTCGTGGGCAATTTCTAGTGGTGAGGGCGGAGTACTCAGTGGCAAGCGCGTAAGGCTGCGTTTTTGTCAGTGAGCGTTCCAAATCGTGCATCAACGCAATTGGCAAATCAGGAGAAAAGACATGAGCTTCGAGATTCTGGAAACGGAAACCAACGGGACCATCATCAAGGTCGTGGGCGTGGGCGGGGCCGGCGGTAACGCGGTCGAGCACATGATCCGGCGCGGCGTGCAGGGCGTGGAGTTCGTCTGCGCGAACACCGACCACCAGGCACTGGCGCGGTCGTCGTCGCAGAACATCCTGCAACTCGGCAAGTCGGGCCTGGGCGCGGGCAGCCGGCCGGACGCCGGGCGTGCCGCGGCCGAGGAAGCGCGCGACCGCATCGCCGATGCGCTGCGCGGCGCGCACATGGTCTTCATCACCGCCGGCATGGGCGGCGGCACGGGCACCGGCGCCGCGCCGGTGTTCGCGGAAGTGGCGAAGGAACTCGGCATCCTGACGGTGGCCGTGGTGTCGAAGCCGTTCGAGTTCGAGGGCCCGAAGCGGATGAGGCTGGCCGAAGAGGGCCTGTCCGAACTCGAGGACAACGTCCACTCGCTGATCGTCATCCTCAACAACAAGCTCGAAGAGGTGATGGGCGAGGACGCCGAGATGGCGGAGTGCTTCCGCGCCGCCGACGACGTCCTGCACAACGCCTGCGCAGGCATCGCCGAGATCATCAACGTGCCGGGCCTCGTCAACGTCGACTTCGAGGACGTGAAGACGGTGATGACCGAGCGCGGCAAGGCGATGATGGGCACGGCGACCGCCTCCGGCCTCGACCGCGCGCGCATCGCGGCCGAGCAGGCCGTCGCCAGCCCGCTGCTCGAAGGGGTCGACCTGTCGGGCGCGCGTGGCGTGCTGGTGAACATCACCGCGTCGTCGTCGCTGAAGATGAAGGAAACGCGCGAAGTCATGAACACGATCCGCGCGTTCGCCGCCGAGGACTCGACGGTGATCTTCGGCACGGTGTGCGACGAGGCGATGGGCGACTGCGCTGCGCGTCACGGTGGTCGCCACCGGCCTGGGCCGCGCATCGGCAAAGAAAGTGTCGACGCCGTTCACGGTGATCCGCACGGGGACCGACAATGGCCCGGTCGGCGTCGTGCCCGCGACTCCCGCGCCGATGCCGGTGACCGATTTCGCCGACCTCGACAAGCCGGCGATCTGGCGCACCCGGGAGTCGGTGCAGGCGCGCGTCAGCGCGATGGAAGATTCCGGCTCGGACCGCTACGACATCCCGGCGTTCCTGCGTAAGCAGGCGGACTGACGATGCGCCTCGGGTGTACGCGATCGGCTACGCCGATCGCCCGTGCACCCGCGGCGGGCGAGCTGCGCTCGCGCTTCGTTTGTCCCGGCCGGGCTTCGGGCGGCCGGGCGCCCGACCGGTCAACAACCGCGACGGCACCCACCCGGCCTCCCGCCGGGCGGGAGGAGAAGGCACTCCCCCTGCCCCCCTCGCCGGCGAGGGGGGTTCACGGTTCGCCGACCAGTGCCTGGTACGCGTGCCACGTCGCGTGGCCGATCAGGGGGACGGCGATCACCAGGCCGATGAACAGCGTCGCGAAGCCGAGGCCGACGATCAGGACGATCAGTGCGGCCCACAGCATCAGCGGCCCGATGTTGCCGAACAGCGCGCGCACGCTGGTCAGCGCGGCGACGATCGTGTCGGTTCCGCGGTCGAGCATCATCGGAACCGAGACGACGCTGATGGCGAACGCGATCGATGCGAACACGCTTCCCACCGCGAAGTAGGTGATGAGGAAATCGACGTGATCGGTGCTGACCACCTGGCCGAAGAAGTTCTTCAGCGTGGGCATGCCGCTCGAGAAGAACAGCGCGAACGTCACGAGCGAGGCGCGCGCCCAGACGAGCATGATCACGGAGAGGCAGAGCGTGAACAGGGTGAATGCGCCGAGGTTCGCCTTCCAGGCCAGCAGGGTGTCTCGCAGCGCAACGGTCTCACCGCGTTGCCGGCGCCTGCTGATGTCGTACAGCCCGGTCGCGAGGAATGGGCCGAGCAACAGGAACCCGGCTGTCAGGGCGGATGTCAGTTCCACCATGTGCTGGAACACGAGGTGGATCAGCAGTCCCATCAGCGCGAACGCGGCGCCGTAGAACAGGCTGGCGGCCGGGGCGCCGCGCAGGTCTCGCCAGCCCAGGGCAAGCCAGTCGAACGGAGCGCCGATCGTGACGGTGCGGATCGGCGGAAACGGCGAACGGGCGGGCGGGCCGCCCTGTGCGCTGGTCTCGTTGGCGGGGGGATTCGTCAAGTGCGCTCCTTGAAGGCCTGCCGATTCTGGCCGAGCGTTCCCTCTTCCGCTCGCTGCGATGCACAATCAGAAGGTAAAATTGCGCCATGCTGAAACAGCGCACGCTCAAGCAAGTCGTCCGCACCGTCGGGATCGGACTGCACAGCGGCACGAAGGTCGAACTGGTGCTGCGTCCGGCCGCCGCCGACACCGGCGTGGTGTTCCGGCGCGTTGACGTGGATCCGCCGGTCGACATTCCGCTGTCGCCCGAGCGGGTGGTCGACACGCGGATGGCAACGACAATCGGTCGCGACGGACAGATCGTCGCGACCATCGAGCACCTGATGAGCGCGATCTCCGGGCTCGGCATCGACAACTGCTACGTCGACGTCGACGCGCCCGAGATCCCGATCATGGACGGCAGCGCCGCGAGCTTCGTCTTCCTGATCCAGGCCGCGGGCATCGTCGAACTGAACGCCCCGAAGAGGTTCGTGCGCGTGCTGAAGCCGGTCGAGATCGTCGACGGCGACAAGTGGGCCCGCCTGTCTCCATACGCCGGCTTCAGGCTGAAGTTCTCCATCGAGTTCAAGCACCCGGCGATCGATGCGACCGAGCAGGTGGTCGAGGTCGACTTTGCGCGCGAGTCGTTCGTCAAGGACGTCGCGCGCGCCCGCACGTTCGGCTTCGTGAACGAGGTCGAGGCGCTGCGTGCGGCTGGCCTGGCGATGGGAGGCAACTTCGAGAACGCCATCGTCATGGACGAGTACCGCGTGCTGAACACCGATGGGCTGCGCGCTGGCGACGAATTCGCGAAGCACAAGATCCTGGACGCCATCGGCGACCTGTCGGTGCTGGGGCGCCCATTGATCGCCTCCTACGAGGCACACAAGTCGGGTCACGCGCTCAACAACAAGCTGCTGCGCGCCTTGACCGCGGACGCCACCGCCTATGAGGTCGTGACGTTCGAGGACGAAGACCTCGCGCCTTCAGGCGTTCGGGTGCAACTGGTCGCTGCCTAGCGTTTCGCGCGCTTCCTGAGCGTCGCTGCCAGCCGTTCCACGGCGTGCTTCAGCGGTGATTCGCGCACAGTAAGCGCGAACTTTTCCACGGTTTCACCAGCGCTCGGCGCGGGGTGCAGCCACGCGGCGTCCGCGCTCGAGGGCTTGGCGCTCCCCTGTTCCGGGTAGCCCGTGAACCCGGGTTGGACACGCACCCGGATTTCGTACACTTGAATCCCTTCGCCGCCCAGGGTCGACAGCAGCCGGGGGATCACCTGGCGCAGCTTGGCAGACTGGGCCGTCGAAGACGCAGTGAGCAGCAGCACGTTGTCGCGCACTTCGCATCGACCAGGCAAGAGGGGATCGAACCCCGAGGCCAGTGAACGGCAGACCGGGGCGATGCTGCGGGCAATGCGCTGGGAGGTCTCCCAGCGAGCAAGCAGGCGGGCTGCCTCCGGCGCATCGCGCAGCGCTTCGGAGAGCGGCCTGGACGGACTAGACACGGGCAACCGCCGCGCGCCGTCGCGGCGGCGGGCAAGGACTGGAGGGGCGGGTGCAGATCATCGTCGTCGACAAGCGGCTGACGCGTGCGCGGACCATCACGCTCACGCGTCGTCATGCCGCCATGGCTCTCTCCGCAGTCGTGCTCGTGGTTCTCGTCATGTCGGGAATGTTCTCGTTCCTGGCCGTTCGCGCGGCCAGCCTGTTCCCGATCCCGGTCGTGTCCGATGTTATCTCCTTCGTCACGCGCGACGAGATGGAGCGCCAGGACCAGCGGGTGCGGGACAACGTCGACGCCCTCGCGCGCAAGCTGGGAGAAGTGCAGGCCCAGCTGCTGCGCCTGGATGCGCTGGGTGAGCGCGTGTCGAAGGTGATCGGGATACGCCCGGAGGAATTCCGCTTCCTGGAACTGCCCGGCCGCGGCGGCCCCCTGCCGGGATCGGATTCAATGACGTTGCAGGACCTCGACGTCGAGTTGCAGCGGTTCAGCAGGAGCGTCGACCAGCGCGCCGACTACCTTGCGATCATCGAGGCGGAACTGCAGGCGCACCAGGTGCGCGAGGCGCTGCTTCCGAACAGCAAGCCGCTGGCCGACGGCTTCGTCGGATCGGGCTTCGGCTGGCGGACCGACCCGTTCACGGGAAAGATGGCGCGCCATGAAGGAATCGACTTCGCCGCCCCGCCGGGAACGCCGATCCACGCCGCGGCCGGGGGCGTCGTGCTGATTGCCGAGTTCCATCCCGAGTACGGCAACGTCGTCGAGATCGACCACGGCAACCAGCTGATGACGCGCTACGCGCACGCGCTGCGCCTCGGCGTGCGGCCGGGCGACCTCGTCAAGCGCGGCCAGAAGATCGCCGAGGTAGGCAGCACGGGACGTTCGACGGGCCCGCACCTGCACTTCGAGGTGCACTCCAACGGGATCGCGCAGAATCCGTCCCGGTTCCTGTCCAGGCCGGACGGCCTGCTCCAGCAGCGCGCGGCCAGCGCCGCCAAGGTCGACCTCAAGGGCCTTGCGGCCGCGGCGATTGCCCGCAACTAAGGGGTTGCTCGCCCTTGGAGGCGCCCGGCCAGGGCCACCCCCTGTGACATAATTTTCGCTTTGCGACGCGCGCCGGAGCCCCGGCGACGTCCCGTCGCACCCACTTCTGCCGGCTCCACGCGGAGTCCGGCCAATTCCCGATGATTTCCGGCCTTCTCACCAAGATCTTCGGCAGTCGCAACGACCGCCTGCTCAAGCAGTACCAGCGCAACGTCGAGCGCATCAATGCGCTCGAGCCGCAGGTCTCGCCGCTTTCGGACGATGCGCTGCGGGCGAAGACGACCGAGTTCCGCGAGCGCATCGCGAAGGGCGAGGCGGTCGACCAGCTGCTGCCCGAGGCGTTCGCTGTCGTGCGTGAGGCATCCAAGCGCACGCTCGGGCAACGCCACTTCGACGTGCAGTTGATCGGGGGCATGGTGCTGCACGACGGCAAGATCGCCGAGATGCGCACCGGCGAGGGCAAGACCCTGACCGCCACGCTCGCGGTGTACCTGAACGCGCTGGTCGGAAAGGGCGTGCACGTGGTCACGGTCAATGACTACCTGGTCACGCGCGACGCCGACTGGATGGGACGCGTCTACCGTTTCCTCGGACTGACCGTGGGCACGGTCGTCAGCCAGCAGTCGACCGAGGACAAGCGCGCCGCCTACGCCGCCGACATCACCTACGGGACGAACAACGAGTTCGGGTTCGATTACCTGCGCGACAACATGGAGTACGCGGTGGCGGACCGCCGGCAGCGCGGGCTCGCCTACGCGATCGTCGACGAGGTCGACTCCATCCTGATCGACGAAGCGCGCACGCCGCTGATCATCTCGGGGCCGGCCGAGGACCACACCGACACCTACGTGCGGATGAACGAGGTTCCGAAGCTGCTGACGCGGCAGAAGGACGAAAAGGGCGACGGCGACTTCTGGGTCGACGAGAAGGCGCACCAGGTGCACATCTCCGAGGCCGGCCACGAGAAGCTCGAAGGCATCCTGACACGGATGGGACTGCTGGCGGAAGGCGAGAGCCTGTACTCGCCCGGCAACATCATCCTGATGCACCACCTCAACGCGGCGTTGCGCGCGCACACCCTGTTCCACCGCGACCAGCAGTACGTCGTGCAGAACGGCGAGGTGGTCATCGTCGACGAATTCACCGGTCGCCTGATGGTGGGTCGCCGCTGGTCCGAGGGCCTGCACCAGGCCGTCGAGGCGAAGGAGGGCGTCAAGATCCAGTCGGAGAACCAGACGTACGCGTCGATCACGTTCCAGAACTACTTCCGCATGTACGGCAAGCTCGCCGGCATGACGGGCACGGCCGACACCGAGGCTTACGAGTTCCAGGAGATCTATCGCCTCGAGACGGTGGTCATCCCGACGCACCGCCCGATGATCCGCATCGACTCGCAGGACAAGGTCTTCCGCACGCTCGGCGAGAAGTACAGCGCCATCCTCGAGGACATCAAGGACTGCTACACGCGCGGCCAGCCGGTGCTGGTCGGCACGACCTCGATCGAGAACTCGGAACTGATCTCCGGGCTCCTGAAGAAGGAGAACCTTCCGCACCAGGTGCTGAACGCCAAGCAGCACGCGAAGGAAGCGGAGATCGTCGCCCAGGCCGGCCGCCCGAAGATGATCACCATCGCAACGAACATGGCGGGCCGCGGCACCGACATCGTGCTCGGTGGCAACTGCGAGAAGCAGGTTCAGTTCGTCGAGGCAGACCCCGAGATCCCGGAAGACGAGAAGGCCGCGCGGGTGAAGAAGCTGCGCGAGGAATGGCAGTCCCTGCACGACCACGTCGTCGGCGCAGGGGGACTGAAGATCATCGGTTCCGAGCGGCACGAGTCGCGCCGGATCGACAACCAGCTGCGCGGCCGCTCGGGCCGCCAGGGCGACCCGGGCGCGTCGCGGTTCTACCTGTCGATGGAAGACTCGCTGCTGCGCATCTTCGCCGGGGAACGCATGAAGGCGATCATGGACCGCCTGAAGCTGCCCGAGGGCGAGGCGATCGAGGCCGGCATGGTGACGCGTTCGATCGAGAGCGCGCAGCGCAAGGTCGAGGCTCGCAACTTCGACATTCGCAAGCAGCTGCTCGAGTACGACGACGTCTCGAACGACCAGCGGCGCGAGATCTACCGCCTGCGCAACGACATCCTCGAGACCGACGACACCGCGCAGATGGTGACGAACCTGCGCCACGGCTTCTTCACCGACATGTTCCGCAGCTTCGTGCCGGCCGACTCCGTCGAGGAACAGTGGGATCTCGCGGGCCTCGAGAAGGCGCTCGCCGATGACTGGCAACTGCACGTGCCATTGAAGGCGACGCTGGACCAGGCCGACACGATGAGCGACGAGGACCTGCTCGCGCTGGTCCTGAAGGCGGCCGACGAGGCGTACGAGGCGAAGATCTCCGTCGTGGGGCGCGAGCCGTTCTCGAGCTTCGAGCGCTCGATCATGCTCCAGACCCTCGACCAGTCGTGGCGCGAGCACCTGACGGCGCTCGATGCCTTGCGGCAGGGCATCCACCTGCGGGGGTACGCGCAGAAGCAGCCGAAGCAGGAGTACAAGCGCGAGGCGTTCGAGCTGTTCGGCGCGTTGCTCGATCGCGTGCGCGACGACGTCGTCAAGATCCTGATGAACGTCCGGGTCCAGACGCAGGAAGAGATCCGGCAGGCCGAGGAGCAGATCGAGGCGGAGAGCGAGCGCCGTGCGGAACTGGCGCGCGCGCAGCATGCCGAGTTCAGCCCGGGCGTCGGTGACGAACCGGCCGAGGCCGGCGAAGCGGTGATGCTGGCCGAAGACGAACAGGCGAAGCAGCAGCCGTTCAAGCGTTTCGGCGACAAGATCGGCCGGAACGACCCGTGTCCGTGCGGGTCGGGCAAGAAATACAAGCAGTGCCACGGTCGGCTGGCCTAGCGCTTCGTGGCCTGCTTGCTCGCTTGCGAGCGCACTGAATGCAGAGGGGGCTGCCCCCTCCTGGACCTCTCCGCAGTCAACGGTGGTGGCGCTTGCGGTAACGTTCCGTCTTTCCCTCTTCGTCGAACCGCAATGCCTGTCAATCTGCCGTTGCCTCGCCGGGAAGAGCTCTTTCCGGTCGCGGGCGTGGAACTCGGCTGGGCCGAGGCCGGGATCCGGAAGGCCAATCGCAAGGACGTTCTGGTGGTGCGCATCGCCGACGGCGCCTCGGTGGGCGGCGTGTTCACGCGCAATCGCTTTTGCGCCGCTCCCGTCACGGTCTGTCGCGAGCACCTCGCGGCCGGCGCCGGCATTCGCGCGCTGGTGGTCAACACCGGCAACGCGAACGCGGGCACGGGCGAAGCGGGCCTGCGGGTCGCGCGGACCACGTGCGATGCGCTCGCGAAGCTCCTGGGTTGCGAAGCCGTCCAGGTGCTCCCGTTCTCGACCGGCGTGATCATGGAGCCTCTTCCCGTCGACAGGCTCGTCGCCGGACTGCCGGCGGCGATCGGCAGGCTTCGCCCAGGCCACTGGCTCGAAGCGGCCGAAGCGATCATGACCACCGACACCCAGCCGAAGGCGGTGTCGCGGCGGGTCGATCTCGGCGGCAAGACGATCACGGTCACCGGCATTGCAAAGGGCGCGGGCATGATCCGGCCGAACATGGCGACCATGCTCGGCTTCGTCGCCACCGACGCCGCGATCGCACCGGCGCTGATGCCGCAGCTCACGAGGATCGCCGCGGACCGCTCGTTCAACCGGATCACCATCGACGGCGATACATCGACCAACGACTCGTTCGTCGTCATCGCCAGCGGCCAGGCGGGAGCGCCGCGCATCGACTCGGCGAGCGCGCCGGCCTACGCAGCCGTGGCGGGGGCGATCGAAGCGGTGGCCCTGCAACTGGCCCAGGCCATCGTGCGCGACGGCGAGGGCGCGACGAAGTTCATCGAAGTGCGCGTGGAGCAGGCGCGCAGTGAGGAAGAGGCGGCCCGCATCGCCTACGCCGTCGCGCATTCGCCGCTGGTGAAGACCGCGTTCTTCGCGTCCGATCCCAACCTCGGCCGCATCCTCGCGGCGGTCGGTTATGCCGGGGTCGACGACCTCGACACGCGCCTCGTCCAGATGCACCTCGACGACGTATGGGTCGTCAGCAATGGCGGCCGTCGCTCCGAGTACCGTGAAGAGGACGGGCAGCGCGTCATGAAGCGCAGCGAGATCACGGTCCGCCTTCAGCTCGGTCGTGGAGCGGCGTCGACCTCCGTGTGGACGAGCGACCTGTCGCACGACTACGTTTCGATCAACGCGGACTACCGGTCATGAGCGAGGGCAGTCACCCGGACGCCGTCGCGCGCCTGGCGCGCGCGCTGGAGCGCATCGAATCCCTCCTGCCGGCGGATGTCGAACCCGACTTCGCGGCGTTCGTGGCCTTTCGCTGGCGCAAGCGCCGGTACCTCGGCCTGGAGAGGGGTGAACTTCAACCGGTCGCACACCCCGCGCTGATCGCGTTCGAGGACCTGAAGCACGTCGATGCGCAGAAGGAAGCGCTGCGGGCGAACACCGGGCAGTTCGTGCGCGGACTCCCGGCGAACAACGCCCTGTTGACCGGGGCCCGGGGCACCGGGAAGTCGTCGCTGATCCGGGCCTGCCTGCACGCGTTCGCGCCGGAAGGCCTGCGTTTGATCGAAGTCGACAAGCGCGACCTCGTCGACCTGGCGGACATCGTCGACCGGGTGGCGAGGCGACCCGAGCGTTTCATCGTGTTCTGCGACGACCTGTCGTTCGACGCCAACGAGGTCGGCTACAAGGAACTGAAGGCGGCGCTCGACGGCTCGATCGCCGGCGCGGCAGAGAACGTGCTGATCTACGCGTCGTCGAACCGGCGGCACCTGATGCCCGAGTACATGCGCGACAACCTTGGCGCGCACTACGACGACGATGGTGAAGTGCACCCGACCGAGGCGGTCGAGGAGCGCGTCTCGCTGTCGGAGCGCTTCGGCCTCTGGCTGTCGTTCTATCCGTTCCGGCAGGACGACTACCTGGACATCGTCGGGCACTGGCTCGCGAGTTTCGGGCTCGATCGTGCGTCCATCGGCGCTGCTCAGACCGAAGCGCTCCAGTTCGCGCTCCAGCGCGGGTCCCGCTCCGGCCGCATTGCCTTGCAGTTCGCCCGCCAGTGGGCGGGACAGCGGTTGTCTTCGGCGCGTCCCGCCAGGGGATGACCGCGGCGCGCTCGCCGGTCGACGTCGCGGTCGGCATCCTGATCCGGCCCGACGGCCGTCTTCTCCTCGCGAGTCGACCCGAGGGCAAGCCGTACGCCGGGTACTGGGAATTCCCGGGCGGAAAGCTCGAGCCGGGAGAGACGGTCGCACATGCCCTCAGGCGCGAGCTGCACGAAGAGCTCGGCGTCGACGTCGGCTCCGTGCATCCCTGGGTCGTCCGGGTCTTCGACTATCCGCACGCGCTGGTTCGCCTGCACTTCTGCCGGGTGTTCGAGTGGAGTGGCGAGCTGCATGCGCGCGAGCGGCAGCGCTTCGGATTCTTCGCGCTGGATGCGCTTCCGGCGCCCCTGCTGCCGGCCACAGTCCCGGTGCTCCGCGGGCTCGAGTTGCCGCCGGTCTATGGAATCAGCGCGGCGGGCGTCCTGGGCATCGATGCGTTCCTTCGACGGCTGGGCGAGTCGCTCGCCCGCGGACTCAGGCTCGTCCAGCTGCGCGAGCCCGACCTCTCCACCCCGGAGGTCGATCGGCTCTTCGGCGAAATGCTCGCGCTGACACGTTCAGCTGGAGCGCGGCTGCTCGTGAACAGCCGTCATCCGCGCGCGCTGTGGGAGGCGGCCGATGGAGTCCACCTGACGTCGAGAGCGCTGGCGACCATCGGCGAGCGGCCGGCCCAGCGGTGGGTGGGCGCGTCAGTGCACGACGAGAAGGAACTGGCGCGGGCCGGGGAACTGGGCCTGGACTTCGCCGTGCTCGGTCCGGTCCAGGTGACCGCGAGCCATCCCGGTCAGTCGCCTCTCGGATGGACCGAATTCGAGCGGATCGCAGTCGGCACCTCGCTCCCGGTGTATGCGATCGGCGGACTCGACGGTGAAGCCCTACCCCTGGCGATGGCGTGCGGCGCGCACGGCGTCGCGCTGCTGTCGGCGGCGTGGCGGGACGGTCAGTGCTTCGACCTGGCGGCTTCTGTCGGCGGCGTTTCTTCCGCTTCTTCCGCGGGACCGCCGGGAACCACGTAACGATCGGCGGCCCACGCGCCGAGGTCGATCATCTTGCATCGCTCGGAGCAGAACGGCCGGAACTTCGAGGCTTCGCTCCATTCGACCGGCTGGCCGCAGGTCGGGCACTTCACCACCGGAGGCATCGGGTCGGGCGGGAACCTAGAAGGCGCAGAGCGAGAGTTCGAATGGGACGTCGCGGTCGAAGGAGCGCGGCTTCAGGTCGCGGTCCTGCGTGGTGAAGCGGATCCAGAGCATGTACTTGTTGGCGCTGATTTCCGGAATCGCGTTCAACTCGCCGTCGATCCGAACCTGCAGCAGCGCGTAGGTGCGGCCCTGGAGCATCTGCTGGAACGCGCCCTGCGCGGCGACCTGCTGGCTCCGGTGCGCGGTCTCCCTGAGCAGCTTCAGGACGATCGCGAGCGCCGAGTGGAACTGCATCATCGGCTGGACCCAGGCCTGCAGGTCGCGGGAGCGACTCTCGGCGTCCCGGGTAAGCCACGCGTGATACGACGGCAGGTCGAACTCGCAGGTCCCGCCGGGAATGTTCGCCCGGCTGCGGATGCTCATCAGCCACTCGTTGTCGCGGATGTGCTGCCCCGCCTTGCCGGTGGTCGCGTTCAGGTGCTGCTGTGCGTGCTCGATCTCGCCGAGCACCGAGGACAGCGCAGCCTCGGAGACCTGCGGATTGTTGCGCAGTGCCTGCAGCGTTTGCCGATGGCGCTCGAGTTCCTGCAGCAGATCCGACTTCAGGTCCGCGCGGGAAGTGACTTCGAGGATCTCGAACAGCGTCAGCAGCGCCGTGTGATGACAGTACGAGTGTTGCTGCTCGCAGAAGTAGAGCAGCTTGTCGAACAGGTCCTCGAGGCGCAGCAGAGTCCGGATTCGTTCGCTGAACGGATACTCGTACAGGACCTGACCGTCGTTGGCCATGTGTGGAGCGTGCTGGAGAGTGGCGCGACGATATCACACGCCTGCGCTCGACGACGCTGCGGCGAGTTGCAGGTAGCGCTGATGGAGCCGGTCGACCCGGGCGTCGATCTCGTCGAGCGGCGCCTCGTTGAAGAGGACATCGTCCGCGGCCTCGAGTCGCCGGGCCCGCGTCGCCTGCGCGGCGAGAATGGCGCGGGCGACTTTCGCATCGATGCCGGGGCGCAGGCTGACACGGGCGACCTGGGTCGCTTCCGAGCAGTCGACCACGAGAATCCGGTCGAACCGGCCGCGGGCATCGCCGGACTCCACGAGCAAGGGAATCACGAAGACGACGTACGGGCTGCCGGCTGCAGTGAGTTCCTCGGCTCGGCGGTTCGACGCCGCCCGTATCAACGGGTGGAGGATGGCCTCCAGTCGTGCCCGGGCGCCAGGGTCCGCGAATGCGCGTGCGCGCATCCACGAACGGTCCAGGGACCCATCGGCAGCGATCGCGGCCTCTCCGAAGGCAGTCCGGAGAGCGTCGATGGCCGCACCGCCTGCCTGCGTGAGTTCGTGTGCGATGGCGTCGGCGTCCACGATCGCCGCGCCGCGGCGCCCCAGCATGCCGCCAACCGTGCTCTTCCCGCTTCCGACGCCGCCGGTCAGGCCGACGCTGAAAGTGGCGCGCTTCAAAGCGGGACCAGCCAGCGGGTGAAGGTGTCGCCCGTGAGCAGAACGATCAATCCGGCCGCGGCGAGGTAGGGACCGAACGGAATCGGGATCTCCCGGCCTCGCCTCGCCAGCACGATCAGCACGATGCCCACGATTGCGCCGACGAGGGACGACAGCAGCACGATCGGCAGCAACGCCTTCCAGCCCATCCACGCGCCGAGGGCCGCCAGCAGCTTGAAGTCGCCGTAGCCCATGCCTTCCTTGCCGGTGGCGAGCTTGAACAGCCAGTAGATGGACCACAGCGCGAGGTAGCCGGCCATGGCTCCGATGACGGCGTCCTGCAGCGGGACGAACGTGCCGAACACGTTGCTGGCGAGGCCCAGCCACAGCAGCGGCAGCGTCAGGTCGTCGGGCAGCAGCGTCGTGTCAGCGTCGATGAAGGTGAGCGCCACCAGCGTCCAGGTGAACGCCAGCGCCAGCAGCATCGCGGGCGTGAATCCGAACCGGTAGGCGACCAGAGCGGACAGTGCGGCCGTCAGCGCCTCGACGATCGGGTAGCGCGCCGAGATCCGCGTTCCGCAGTGGCCGCACTTGCCCCTCAGCGCGACCCACGACACGAGCGGGATGTTGTCGATGACGCGCAGTGGCGTCCGGCAATGGGGGCAGTGGGAGCCGGGAACGACCAGGTTGTATCGCGGGCCGGCCGGCACGGGCTCGGCGCCGGCGAGCTCGGCGCACTGCTCCTTCCACTCGTTCTCCATCATCCTCGGCAGGCGATGGATCACGACGTTCAGGAACGAGCCGATCGCCAGTCCGAAGACGGCGACCACGACGAGCAAGAGCAGATTCCGACAAGGTGAAAGTCGCCGGTGCCGCTGAGCGGCACCGGCGTCCCCGAGTGACGTTATACGACCTGGCCGAGCTTGAAGATCGGCATGTAGATGGCGACGACGATACCCCCGATGAGCACGCCCAGGATCACCATGATCATCGGTTCCAGCATGCTCGACAGCGCGTCCACGGTCTCGTCGACCTCGCGCTCGTAGTAGTCGGCCACCTTCGACAGCATCGAGTCCAGCGAGCCCGACTCCTCGCCGATCTGCGTCATCTGGATCGCCATGTTGGGGAACACGCCCGTGTTCTGCATGGACTGCGCGAGGCTCGAGCCGACGTTCACCTCGGTCTGCACCTGCTTCGTCGCTTCCTTGTACACCGCGTTGCCGGACGAGGGGCCGACCGAGTCGAGCGCCTCGACCAGCGGCACGCCGGCCGCGAAGGTGGTCGCGAGCGTGCGGCTCCAGCGGGCGATCGCGGCCTTCTGCAGCATTTCGCCGAGGACCGGCAGTTTCAGCGCGAGCCGGTCGATCGTCGCCTGGATCTTCGGGGATCGCTTCCAGGCCTGGATCAGGAAGTAGATGCCGCCGAACAGCACGCCGAACACGATGTACCAGTACGCCACGAAGAAGTCGGACATCGCGATCACGACCAGTGTCGGCGCCGGCAAGTCGGCGCCGAAGCTGGTGAACACGCTCTTGAACGACGGGATCACGAAGATCATGATCACCGCGGTGACCAGGACGGCGACCAGGATGATCATCACCGGGTAGAAGAGCGCCTTCTTGATCTTTCCCTTCAGGGCGATCGTCTTCTCCTGGTACATCGCCAGGCGATCGAGCAGGGTCTCCAGGATGCCCGCCTGCTCCCCGGCGGCGACCAGGTTGCAGAACAGCGGATCGAAGTACAGCGGGTACTTGCGGAACGCCTGGTTCAGGCTCGTTCCGGTCTCGACGTCCGCGCGAATGTCGTTCATCAGCCGCGCCATCGAAGGATTGGCGTGGCCGCGGCCGACGATGTCGAACGACTGCATCAGGGGCACGCCCGCCTTCAGCATCGTCGACAACTGCCGCGTGAAGAGCGCGAGGTCCTTCCCGGTGATCTTGCGGCCGCGCGTGAAGCTCAGCTTCTTGATCTTCGTGGCCATGATGCCGCGTCGCCGCAGCGCCGCCGCCACCACGGAATCGCCGCCCGCGCGCATCTCGCCCTTGACCACGCGTCCGTTCTTGTCGCGGCCTTCCCACTTGAAGACCGCTTCCTTGGTCTCCACGCGTGGTCTGGCAATTGCTCCTGTCGCCATCGTCGCTCCGCCGTCCGTCCTATTCGTTGGTGCAGCCCAGGACCTCTTCGAGGGAGGTCATGCCCTGCTTCACCTTCAGCAGTCCGGACTGCCGCAGGTCGCGCACTCCGATTCGCTGAGCCTCGCGCCCGATGTCGAGCGCGGTTGCATGCTTGAGGATCATGTCCTGCATCGTCTCGGTGATCGGCATGACCTGGTAGATGCCGACGCGACCCTTGTAGCCGCTGCCCTTGCAGCGCTCGCAACCGACCGCCTTGTACGGGACCCAGCTGCCGTCGAGGTCCGGTTCCGAGAACCCGGCGGCCAGCAGCGCCTCCGTGGAAAGCTCGGCGGGCTGCTTGCAGGTGCAGAGCCGCCGCGCAAGACGCTGGGCTGTGATCAGGATGACGCTCGACGCGATGTTGAAGGGCGCCACTCCCATGTTGTCGAGTCGCACGAGCGTCGAGGGCGCGTCGTTCGTGTGCAGCGTCGACAGGACCATGTGACCGGTCTGCGCTGCCTTGATCGCGATGTCCGCGGTTTCGAGGTCGCGGATCTCGCCGACCATGATGATGTCCGGATCCTGGCGCAGGAAGGCCCGCAGCGAGTTGGCGAAGGTGAGCCCCGCCTTCTCGTTCACGTTGACCTGGTTGATGCCCGCGATCTGGATCTCGGCCGGGTCCTCGGCCGTCGAAATGTTCACGCCGGGCTCGTTGAGGATGTTCAGGCAGCTGTAGAGCGACACGGTCTTTCCGGAACCGGTCGGGCCGGTCACCAGGACCATCCCGTAAGGCCGCCGGACGGCATCCAGCAGCGCCTCCCTCTGGTCCGGCTCGTAGCCCAGCGCGTCGATCCCCATCTTGGCCTGCGACGGATCGAGAATGCGCATCACGATCTTCTCGCCGAACATCGTGGGCAGCGTGCTGACGCGGAAGTCGATCGCGCGCGTGCCGGACAGGGCGAGCTTCATCCGCCCGTCCTGAGGCACGCGCTTCTCCGAGATGTCGAGCCTCGAGATGACCTTGATGCGCGTCGACAGTCGCTCCTTGATCGCCAGCGGCGGCTGCGCGATCTCGCGCAGGACGCCGTCGATCCGGAACCGGATCCGGTAGAACTTCTCGTACGGTTCGAAGTGCAGGTCGGAGGCGCCTTCGCCGATCGCATCGAGCAGCAGCTTCTGCAGGAAACGGACGACAGGGGCGTCGTCGACTTCCGATGTGTCTTCGGCCGTTGCCGCCTCCGGCGATTCGCCGAGAAGCTCGTCGAAGGTCACGTCGTCGCCGCCGACCATGCTCTCGAGCGCCTGCGCCGCGGTCTGGGCGTTGGCGTCGACCAGCCTCATCAGCTTGTCGTGCTCGACGACGACGATGTCGAGCGCGAGCTGGGTCTGGAACTTGATCTGGTCCAGCGCCTGCAGGTTCGTCGGGTCGGACATCGCGACCGCGAGCCGGTTGCCGCGCTTGCGCAACGCGACGACGCGCAGCGAGCCGACGAGTTTCCGGTCGATGATGTCCCGCGGCAGCTGTTCGTGATCGACGGCAGCGAGGTCGAGCAGCGGATGGCCGAACGTGTCTGCCGCGAACTTCGCGACGGCGGCCGGGTTCAGGCCGGTGACTTCCGTCGAGCCGATCAGCTCGTCGATGAACTGCGTGTTCGATTGCAGCGCCTTGCGGGCGAAGTTCTCCGCGCGATCCGGCCGCAGCTTGCCCTGCTGCACCAGCGCGCGCGCAAGCCCGGTCAGCGTTCCTGCAGCGGCAGGACCTTGGATGACGGCAGACATCGGATATCGGAACTTTCTTCGGGGTGTCGATCGGTCTTGCGAACGGCCAATTTATAGCGGTCGCACCACCCTAGAGAAGGCGAAAGATAGTGCAGATAACCCCCGGATTTGTAAACCTTAACTACCGCATTGAAGGCAAGCTGATCGAGGGACGTGCACCGCGCGGAGCAGGCACGTCATCCGGCCGTCGCGATGGGTCGGCGGATCAGCCGTGCGCTCCGGATCGCCTGCTCGTCCACCTGCACGACCTCGACGACGACGCCGGGAAAGCGCACGCAACAGGGAGCATCGGGGATCTCCTGAAGGCTCTCCACCAGCAGTCCGTTGAGCGTCTTCGGGCCGTCCAGGGGGAACGCGAGCCCGAGGCGACGGTTGAGGTCCCGCAGCATCGCAGTCCCGTCCACCAGCGCCTGTCCTTCGGCGGTCCAGCGCAGGCGGCGCGATCCCGTGCCTGGCGCGTTGGTCGCGAACTCGCCGACGATCTCCTCGATGATGTCCTCGAGCGTCACCAGCCCCTGCACTTCACCGTACTCGTCGACGACGAGACCGAGGCGCTGCTTGTTGTCCTGGAAATGCTGCAACTGCTGGAACAGCGGCGTGCCGCTCGGGATGAAGTACGTCGGCACCAGTGCGCCGCGCACCGAGGCGACGGTGAAGTCCTCGCCGGCGAGCAGGTGCATCAGCTTGCGCACGTGCAGTACGCCGACGGTGCGGTTGATGTCCCCCTCGTGGACCGGAATCTTGTTGTGGTAGCAGGTGCGCAGCTGCTCGAGCACGGCGTCCGCCGGCTGCTCGATGTCGAGCGACTCGATGCGTGCGCGCGGCATCATCACGTCGTCGACGGACAGCTCCTCGAGGTCGAAGAGGTTCAGCAGGATGCTGCGATGCTTGCCGGGAATGAAGTTGCCGCCCTCGAGGACGAGGGTGCGCAGTTCCTCGGAAGTCAGGCGCGTGCTTTCCCCGCTCGGCGCGCTGGGGATCCTCATCGCCCAGAGCATCGCCTTGACGAAGAGATTGACGAACCATACGACGGGCTGGAAAAGGCGGAGGAACCCGGTGAGCGGATACGACAGCGGCAGTGCGATCCGCTCGGGAAACGTCGCTCCGATCACCTTTGGGGTGATCTCGGAGAAGACCAGGATCAGGAAGGTGATGACGCCGGTCGCGGCGACCAGGGCCCATTCGTTGTCTCCGACCAGCCGAATGGCCATTGCCGTGACCAGGGCCGTCGCGGCCGCGTTCACGAGGTTGTTGCCGAGCAGGATGGTGCCGAGGAGGCGGTCCGTTCTCGACAGGAGCGACTGCACGCGCCTGGCGGCGCGGTTCCCCTGTCGAACCAGGTGGCGCAGCCGAAGACGGCTGAGCGCCATCATCGACGTCTCTGAAATCGAGAACAGCGCCGAGATCAGGAGAAGGACGCCGAGGGCCGTGAGTTCAACCCAGAGCGGTAAATCTTCCACGCGCCGGCCTCGGGCTTAACGCGGTGCTGAAACGGACGTTGGAGGGATTGGTCGGGGTGAGAGGATTTGAACCTCCGACTCCTGCGTCCCGAACGCAGTACTCTACCAGGCTGAGCTACACCCCGATCGCGTCGTTCGACCGACCCACTGCTCCGTGAACTACCGGTCGCGGTCGACTGCGAAAGCGAGCAAGTGTATCAAAGAATCCCTGCAGTCCGAGGGCGGTAGCGACTCGACAGCCAGCCTCCCTTCATCGGCTTCGCGCTGCGCCAGCTTCAGGGAGTAGGCCAGGGAACCGTTGTCGGCCACGATGCGGGCGATAGCGCCGAAATCGCCGTTGCCGTCGCGCACCGCGCGCGCGACGAGCTCCCGCTGCTCCGGTGCGGCACTGCGCAAGGCGTGGATCAGCGGCAAGGTGACTTTCCCTTCCCGGAGATCGTCGCCGAGTCGCTTGCCGATGTCTTCGGCGTGGCCCGAATAGTCGAGCACGTCGTCGGTGATCTGGAACGCCCGGCCGAGGCTGGCGCCGTAGCGGGCGCACTTCTCTTCCTGCTCCGGGCTGGCGCCGGCCATTACCGCAGCGATCCGGGCGCCTGCCTCGAACAGAGTCGCCGTCTTGCGCTCGACCACCCCGAAATAGCGCTCCTCGTCTACGGACGGGTCGTGGATGTTGAGCAACTGCAGCACTTCCCCTTCTGCGATGCGGTTCGTGGCGTCGGCCAGGATCCGCATCACGCGCATGCTCCCCGCGTCCACCATCATCTGGAAGGATCGGGAGTAGAGGAAGTCCCCGACCAGCACGCTCGCGGCATTGCCGAACATGGAGTTGGCGGTCGAACGCCCGCGACGGAGGTCGGATTCGTCGACGACATCGTCGTGCAACAGGGTGGCGGTGTGTATGAATTCGATCACGGCGGCGAGCAGCACGTGGGCGCTGCCTGCGTATCCCAGGGCGCGCGCGACGAGCAGCAGCACGGCGGGTCGAAGGCGCTTTCCGCCGGCCCCGATGATGTAGTCGGCCACCGTGTTGATCAGGACGACGTCGGAATCGAGGCGGGCGCGGATCACCCCGTCCACTTCGCGCATGTCCGCGGCGATCGGCTGCAGGACCTTCTTGAGATCAGGCATCCGCCCCTCGACCCCTCCCGCAGGCGCCGGGGACGCGGCAACCGCCGACGAGGCGACGTTCTGGCCGAAGGTGGAGGAGTACATCGGCGCGATTATAGGTGGGCGAGTGCTCGTCCACGGCCGCGGCGCCCGGGTTTGGGGCAGGCCGGGTCAAGGTTTGACGCGCCGCGGCGACCGGTGCGATAATGCTCGGCTTTCCGCGCTCCGCCATGGTGGCGTGCAGCGAGGAAGCTGGGGATCGGTCGGTGGTTCAGGCTGGCCTCCCGGATTGGAGCCCGACGCGCTTGGTCGTTCGGGCATGGGCCGAAGACGACAACTGCCGTTCCGGGATCGGGCGCGGTGTCGACCGGCAGGAGAACAGACATGCATGCAGTCATCAAAACCGGCGGGAAGCAGTACCGCGTTGCGCCTGGCGACACCCTCAAGGTGGAAACCCTCGCCGCCGAGGTCGGCCAGCAGGTCACGCTTTCGGAAGTGCTCGCCGTCAGCAACGGTGACGACGTCAAGGTCGGGTCGCCGTTCGTGGCAGGTGCCGCGGTCGTCGCCACGGTCGTTGGGCACGGGCGCCGCGACAAGGTCACGATCTTCAAGATGAAGCGGCGCAAGCACTACCAGAAGCACCAGGGACATCGTCAGAACTTCACCGAGCTGCGCATCGACTCGATCGCGTAACCGGCGGGCAGGAGCAGAACATGGCACACAAGAAAGCAGGCGGATCGTCTCGCAACGGCCGCGACTCCCAGTCGAAGCGACTGGGCGTGAAGATCTTCGGCGGCCAGGGCATCGAGCCGGGCCAGATCATCGTCCGCCAGCGCGGCACCCAGTTTCACGCCGGTGACAACGTCGGCATGGGCCGCGACCACACGCTGTTCTCGCTGGTGGCCGGGAAGGTCAAGTTCGACGTCAAAGGCGCGCAGAACCGCCGCGTCGTCAGCGTCGAGCCGGTGGCCGGGCAGAGCGCCTGAGCGTTCGCGGCAGAAACGCATGTGAAAAGCCCTGCCGCTCGCGGCGGGGCTTTTTCTTTTCAAGGTCCGGATCGTGAAGTTCATCGACGAAGCCACCATTGAGGTCGCCGCCGGCAACGGCGGCGACGGCAGCGCTTCGTTTCGTCGCGAGAAGTTCATCCCGAAAGGGGGGCCGGACGGAGGCGACGGCGGACGCGGCGGCAGCATCTGGGCAATCGCCGACCGCAACATCAACACGCTGATCGACTACCGCTATGCGCGGCGGCACGAGGCGCCCGACGGCGACCGGGGTCGCGGCGCCGACTGCTACGGGGCGGGAGGCGAGGACATCGAACTGCGGATGCCGGTCGGAACGGTGATCGTCGATGCCGACACCGGCGAGCGACTGGCGGACCTGTCCGAGCACGGCCAGCGTGCGCTGCTGGCGCGCGGGGGCAAGGGCGGCCTGGGAAACCTTCACTTCAAGTCGAGCGTCAACCGCGCGCCGCGCGAGTTCACGAAGGGCGAGCCGGGCGAGCAGCGCAAGCTGCAACTCGAGCTGCGCGTGCTCGCGGACGTGGGCCTGCTCGGCATGCCCAATGCCGGCAAGTCCACCTTCATCCGCGCAGTCTCCAATGCGCGGCCCAAGGTCGCCGACTATCCGTTCACGACCTTGCACCCCAACCTCGGTGTCGTGCGCGTCGGTCCCGAACAGAGCTTCGTGATCGCCGACATCCCGGGGCTGATCGAGGGTGCGGCCGAGGGCGCCGGACTGGGCCATCAGTTCCTCAGGCACCTGAGCCGGACGGGCCTGCTGCTTCATCTGGTCGACTGCAGGCCGCTTGACGACAGCGACCCCGTGCGCGACGTCCGGGCGATCGTCGCCGAGCTGCGCAAGTACGACGAGCGGCTCTACAAGAAGCCTCGCTGGCTGGTGCTGAACAAGATCGACCTGGTGCCGGAAGACGAGCGCGATGCGCTGGTCGCCGACTTCCGGCGACGGCTGCGGACCAAGGCCCGCGTGTTCGCGATCTCCGCGGCCACGGGCGAGGGCTGCCGCGAACTCGCCGCTGAAATCGCGCGATTCCTGCAGGCCGAGCGACGAGCGGCGCAGGCTGCGGTCCCGAGCGAAGCGGGTCCGGCCTCCCCGGAGAAACACGCATGACTTCGGTGGTCGCGTCTGCGCAACGTGTCGTCGTGAAGGTCGGCAGCAGCCTCGTGACGAACGACGGCCGCGGCCTCGACCTCGAGGCGATCTCGCGCTGGGCCGCCCAGGTGGCCCGGCTGCGGGAACTCGGCAAGCAGGTGCTTCTGGTTTCGAGCGGAGCGATCGCCGAAGGCATGCAGCGGCTCGGGTGGTCCCAGCGTCCGCAGCAGATCCATGAACTTCAGGCGGCCGCGGCCGTCGGCCAGATGGGCCTGGCGCGCGCGTACGAGACGCACTTCGGACGGCACGGAGTCCAGACGGCGCAGGTCCTCCTCACTCATGCGGACCTCGCCGACCGGCCGCGCTACCTCAACGCTCGTTCCACGCTGTTCACCCTGCTGGCGCTCGGCGTGGTCCCGGTCATCAACGAGAACGACACGGTCGTGACCGACGAGATCAAGTTCGGCGACAACGACACGCTTGGCGCCCTCGTCACCAACCTGGTCGAGGCGGACGTGTTCGTGATCCTCACCGATCAGACGGGCCTTTTCTCGGCGGATCCCCGCCGGGATCCGGAAGCGACGCTGGTCGCCGTGGCGACGGCCGGAGATGCCGCGCTCGAGTCGATGGCGGGTGGAACCGGCAGTGCGATATCGAAGGGCGGCATGCTGACGAAGGTGCTCGCGGCAAAGCGCGCGGCACGCAGCGGCGCACACACCGTCATTGCCTCCGGGCGGGAGCCCGATGTCCTGCTGCGACTCGCTGCTGGCGAGATGATCGGCACTCAGCTGACCGCAGCGACGGAAGTGCTGACCGCGCGCAAGCAGTGGCTCGCCGATCACCTGCTGCTGAAGGGCCGTGTCGTGGTCGATGCCGGCGCTGCCAAGGCTGTCCGGTCGGGCGGCAGGAGCCTCCTGCCGATCGGGGTCATCGAAGTCGACGGCGAGTTCCAGCGGGGCGACGTCATCGCGTGTCTCGATCCGGAGGGGTGCGAGATTGCACGCGGCCTCGTCAACTACTCGAGCGCCCAGACAAGGCAGATTGCACGCAGGCCAACCGGTGAAATCGAGGCCGTGCTCGGGTTCATCGAAGAGCCCGAACTGATCCACCGCGACAACCTTGTACTGACGTAGCCGTCAGGCCGCCTCGCCGGGCGGATCGGTCGCAGCCACAATGGCTTCGCTGGCCGCGCGAACGTCGGCCTCCTGCGAGGCGCGTGGACGCGGCGCCTTGTGGTGCGGGCGCCCCGGTTTGAAGACGAAGCGCGACAGTTCGAGCAGCGCCTGCTGGTAGACATCGCGCTTGAACTCGATCACCGTTTCGAGCGGCACCCAGTACTCGTGCCACCGCCAGGCGTCGAACTCGGGGTGCGCGGTCGCGCGCAGGCAGACGTCGCAGTCGCGCCCAGTCAGCCGCAGCAGAAACCAGATCTGTTTCTGACCGCGGTAGTTCCCGCGCAGCTCGCGCCGGATCCACTGTTCCGGGACTTCGTAACGCAGCCATTCGCGGGTGCGACCCACGATCTTCACGTGCTCGGCCTTCAGTCCGACTTCTTCCCAGAGCTCGCGAAACATCGCCTGCTCCGGTGATTCGCCGTACTTGATCCCGCCCTGCGGGAACTGCCACGAATGCTGTCTTACCCGTTTACCCCAGAAGACCTCGTTGCGACCGTTGAGCAGGATGATGCCGACGTTCGGGCGGTACCCGTCCTTGTCCAGCATGCCAACCCCTGAACCTTTAGAATCTGCGACCGATTATAGGGGCCGGTTTTTCGAGGGCACAACACAGGTTCTACACGGATCTCCGGCATGCGCGCACGCCAGTTCTTCATCTCGACACTGAAAGAAGCCCCCGCGGACGCGGAGGTGGTCAGCCACTCCCTGATGCTGCGGGCGGGCATGATCAAGAAGCTCGCGGCCGGCATCTACACCTACATGCCGATGGGCCTGCGCTCGATCCGCAAGATCGAGCAGATCATCCGCGAAGAGATGAATCGCGCGGGGGCGGTCGAGCTCCTGATGCCGGTCGTGCAGCCAGCGGAACTGTGGATGGAGTCCGGCCGCTGGCAGAAGATGGGGCCGGAACTGCTGCGCCTGAAGGACCGCCACGAGCGTGACTTCATCGTCCAGCCGACGAGCGAGGAAGTCATCGTCGATATCGCGCGCGAGGAGCTGAAGAGCTACAAGCAGCTGCCGGCGAACTTCTATCACATCCAGACCAAGTTCCGCGACGAGCGGCGCCCGCGCTTCGGCGTGATGCGCGGGCGTGAGTTCACGATGAAGGATGCCTACTCGTTCGACAAGGACGAGGCGGGCGCGATGGCGAGCTATCGCCGCATGTATGACGCCTACACGCGCATCTTCGAGCGCATGGGGCTGACCTTTCGCGCCGTGGCGGCCGACACCGGCAACATCGGCGGGAAGGCGAGCCACGAGTTCCAGGTGATCGCCGACACCGGCGAGGACGCGATCGCCTATTGCCCGGCGTCCGACTACGCGGCCAACATCGAGATGGCCGAGGCGCTGCCTTTGCTGTCCGGGCGGGACGCTCCCGCGGAAGCGCTCACCAAGACGCCGACGCCCGGCAAGGAGAAGTGCGAAGACGTCGCCGCGCTGCTCGGCCTGCCTCTTGCGCGCACGGTCAAGTCCATCGTCCTGGCCGTCGACCGGCCGGACGAAGCGGGGAACCCCGGACCTGCGGAGATCTGGCTCGTGCTGATCCGCGGTGATCACGAACTCAATGAAGTGAAGGTCGGCAAGGTCGAGGGGCTGAAGGGCGGGTTTCGCTTCGCCTCCGAAGCGGAGATCCTCGACACGTTCGGGTGCAAGCCCGGCTACCTCGGGCCGATCGGCACGCGCAAGCCGGTCAGGCTCGTGGCCGACCGCACCGTCGCGAACATGAGCGACTTCGTGTCCGGGGCCAACGAACAGGACTTTCACTACACCGGCGTCAACTGGGGACGCGACCTCCCGGAGCCCCACGTTGCCGATGTCCGCAATGTCGTTGCGGGCGATCCGTCACCCGACGGCAAGGGCGTGCTCGCCATTCAGCGCGGCATCGAGGTCGGCCACGTGTTCGCGGGGCTGCCCTATCCGGAAACGATGAACGTCAACTTCATCGACGAGAACGGCAGGCCGGCCCGCATGCTGATGGGCTGCTACGGAATCGGGGTGACGCGCCTGCTGGGCGCCGCCATCGAACAGCACCACGACGACAAGGGAATCATCTGGCCGGATCCGATTGCGCCGTTCTCGATCGTTCTGACCCCGGTCGGGTACGGCAAGTCGGAGCAGGTGCGCCAGGTTGCCGATCAGCTGTATGCCGAATTGCAGGCGGCCGGCATCGACGTGCTGCTCGACGATCGCGACGAGCGGCCGGGCGTCATGTTCGCCGAAATGGAATTGATCGGCGTCCCGCACCGCATGACGATCGGCGAGCGGGGCCTGAAGGAGGGCAAGGTCGAGTACGTCGACCGCCGTTCGTTGCAGACGACAACGGTGCCGGTCGGTGACGCCTACTCCTTCGTCCGGGAACGGCTCGCGCGCCACTGACCGTGTCGATCATCGTCGACCGGCGGCACTTCCTGATCTCCGCGGCTGCGCTGGCCGCAGTGCCCCGCGCCGCCTTCGCCGGTGCGCAGATATACGAGCCCCTTGCAGACGCGGTCCGCAACGCGCTGGCGGCGCAGATCGCCGAAGCCCGGCCGCCCGAGCGCCGCATCGATGATCCGAACCAGCGGGTCGCCCACCTCGGCTGGCTCGGCGAGATGTCCGAACGGCTGAAGACGAAGATTCCGGAGTTCAACCTTCGCGTCGAGTTCCTGAAGACACTCGACTACGAGTGCGTTCGCGCCGGCCTCGAGCGCCAGATGGTGCTCGGCCTGATCCAGGTCGAGAGCAACTTCCGCAAGTACGCGATCTCGGTCGCGGGCGCGCGCGGCCTGATGCAGGTCATGCCGTTCTGGACGAAGGTGATCGGTGACGGCGATCCGCGGCGGCTGTTCGACATGCGGACGAACCTGCGCTACGGCACGGTGATCCTGCGCCACTATCTCGACATCGAGCAGGGCGACCTGTTCATGGCGCTCGGCCGCTACAACGGCAGCCGCGGTCGCCGCGAGTATCCCGATGCGGTGCACGCCGCGTGGAAGAGCCGCTGGTTCTACGCGCCGTCGCCCATGGACATTCCGGCCGATCCGGCGACGGCTCCGCGTCGCGCCAGCTGATCCCCGGGCTCAGCGCTTCGGCAGTCCGGGCATTCCCGGCATGCGGCCGAGCCCACGCATCATCTTCGCCAGTCCGCCCTTGCGCATCTGCTTCATCATCGACTGCATCTGCTCGAACTGGTTGAGCATGCGGTTCACGTCCTGGACCGGAACGCCCGCGCCGGTCGCGATGCGCCGCTTGCGCGATGCCTTGATCAACTCCGGCTTCGCCCGCTCGGCTGGCGTCATCGAACTGATGATCCCTTCGATGCGGCGGATCTGCTTCTCGCTGTCGGCGGGATTCACCTGGCTCGCGGCCTGGGCGAACTGTGCCGGCAGCTTGTCGAGCATGCTCGAAAGCCCGCCCATCTTCCGCATCTGGCCGATCTGCTCGCGGAAGTCGTTCAGGTCGAACTTCTCGCCGGACTGCATCCGCTTGGCGAGCTTCTGAGCGCTTTCGACGTCGACCGACTTCTTGACGTCCTCGACGAGCGCAACGATGTCCCCCATGCCGAGGACACGGCTCGCCATGCCTTCGGGCTGGAAGCGCTCGAACCCGGAGAGCTTCTCGCCGATGCCGACGAACTTGATGGGCTTGCCGGTGACATGGCGGACGGACAGGGCGGCGCCGCCGCGCGAGTCGCCATCGAGCTTGGTGAGGATCACGCCCGTCAGGGGCAGGCGCTCGGAGAACGCCTTGGCCGTGTTCACCGCGTCCTGGCCGAGCATCGCGTCCACGACGAAGAGCGTTTCGATCGGCTGCAGCCGCGCTTCGAGCGCGGCCACCTCCTGCATCATCTCCTCGTCGATGGCGAGGCGGCCCGCCGTGTCGACGATCAGCACGTCGAAGAAGTGGCGCTTCGCATGGTCCAGCGCGCGGGCGGCGATGTCCACGGGCAGGTCGCCCGTCGACGAGGGAAAGAACTCCGCTCCGGCCTGGCCGGCGACGGTCTTCAGCTGGTCGATCGCAGCCGGGCGGTAGACGTCGGTCGAAACGGCCAGCACCTTCTTCTTGCGCTCTTCCTTCAGCCAGCGCGCGAGCTTGCCCGCGGTCGTCGTCTTGCCGGCGCCCTGCAGGCCCGCGAGCAGGATCACCGCGGGTGGCTGGGTCGCGAGATTGATGTCGCGCTCCCGCTCCGCGAGGTCGCCGCCCATCAACTGCGTCAGTTCGCGCTGAACCACTCCGACCAGCGCCTGGCCGGGCGAGAGGCTCCCCACGACTTCCTCGCCGAGCGCCTTCTCCTTGATGCGGGCGAGGAACTCGCGCACCACCGGAAGCGCGACGTCCGCCTCGAGCAGGGCCACGCGCACTTCGCGCAGCATCTCCTGCATGTTCTCTTCGGTGAGGCGTGCCTGGCCACGCATCGTCTTGACGACGCGTGCGAGCTTGGTGGTGAGTTGTTCCAGCATGAGGGGGAGGTCAGCGAGAAGAGGACGCCTGCATGGTATAAAGATTCATGCCGCTACGCCCCGAATGGCTCGTATTGTACGGCGCCGTTGCCGTGCTCTATCTGTTCGTCGCCTGGCGCGAGTGGCTCAACCTCGAGAGTGAAACGGCCAAGCCGCCGATCTGGCACGGCCCGGTGCTGGCGCTCGCGATCGGACTGCACGGCGTGCTGCTGGTTCACGGCGTGTACGTGGACGGGCAGCTTCGATTCGGCTTCGCCCACGCGCTGTCCGCAACGCTCTGGATCACCGCAATCATCATCTGGGTCGAGTCGTTCTTCTCGGCCTCGCGCGGGCTCTTCCTCCTGGTGCTGCCGCTCGCCGCGGTGACGACGCTGCTGCCGGCGGCCTATCCCGGTGCAATCCTCGGCCAGTCCACCGACGCCCCGCTGTTCCGGCTGCACCTGCTCCTCGCGATCCTCGCCTACAGCCTCCTCACGATTGCGGCGATGCAGGCGCTGTTGATGGCCTCGATGGACCGAAGACTCCACGGCGACAACTCCGGCGGCGCCGGCAGGCTGGCGCACTTCCTCGACAGGCTGCCGCCGCTGCTGTCGATGGAGACGGTGCTGTTCCGCCTGATCGGCGCGGGCTTCGTGCTGCTCACGGCGACGCTGATCAGCGGGGTCTTCTTCTCCGAGGAGATCTTCGGCCGGGCGCTGCGGCTCGACCACAAGACGATCTTCACCTTCGCCGCATGGTTCGTCTTCGGCGCGCTGCTCGTCGGCCGGGTCGTCTTCGGCTGGCGGGGTCGCACCGCGTTGCGCTGGACCCTGACCGGCTTCGCGATGCTGATGCTGGCCTACGTCGGCAGCCGTTTCGTCCTCGAAGTCCTGCTGCAACGAACCTGATGGGACGCATAGTCTTCTTCCTGCTGCTCGCGATCGTCGCCTACATGGTGTGGCGATCCATGCAGAGGCGCGGCGGCGATCGCGGCACCACGGGCCAGGGGCAGCCGCCGGCGCCCCAGGCGATGGTCAGCTGCGCAACGTGCGGACTGCACCTGCCTCGCCAGGAGGCCTTGCCACTGGGCGACCGTTACTTCTGCTGTGAAGAGCACCGTCGGCACCCGCCCACAGCCTGACGCCACCGCCGAGGCGATTTCCGGCGCGGGCCGCAGGATCGACCCGCTGCTCGACCAGTCGCTGGACGACCCCGGCGCGGCACCCTGGCGCACGCTGGAGTACTTCGCGAGCACGCGCGTCATCGTCGCGAGCGCGCTGGTGCTGGCGAGCGCCGCCTCCGGCGTGCGCCCCCTCTCGGCCCCGGGAGAGCCGCAGTGGGTGCTGCTGACGTCGCTGCTCTACTTCGTGCTGGGCGCCGTATTCGCCGGCCTCGCCCTCTACGTTCATCGCCGGTTCCTCGCGCAAGTCATCGGTCAATTGCTGCTCGACGTGGCCGCGATCGGCGTGCTCGTGGTGACCGGGGGCGGCGTCGCGTCGGGGTGGGTCATCCTGTTCCTCCTTCCGCTGGCCGGCGCCTCGCTGCTGTTGCCGTCGCTGCTCGTGTTCTTCATCTGCGCGCTGGCCGTGCTGACGATCCTGGCCGACGCGGGCGTGCGCTCGATCGCGCGCGGCTCGTCGGATCCGCTCCTCTTCCAGGCCGGCGTGTACGGAGCGGCCCTCTTTGCGGTGACCGCCTTGCTGCGCGCGCTGAGCACACGACTGGCGCAGCAGGAGCGGCTGGCGCGCACGCGTGGGCGCGACCTGCAGAACCAGCTCGCCATCAACCGGCTCGTCATCGCGCAGATGGAGCAGGGCGTGATCGTGGTCGATCGGACGACGCGCGTGCGTGCGAACAACCGGGCGGCGCGACTGATGCTGGGCCTCGCGGCCGAAGCCCAGCTCACCGGCACCCGCCTCGCGGATCGCGCGGAGGCCCGCGAACTGGCCGCGGCTTTCGTTTCGTGGCTGGACAGCGGGCGCGGCGAGGGCGGCTGGACCAATACGCCGACGGCGGGCGCGGATGCGACGCACGGCACGGAGTCGCGGATCAGGGCGCGGTTCGCGCGACCGACATCCACGGCTGGCGACGAGTTCCTGATCTTCATGGAGGACGTCCGGGACGTCGAGGATCGGGCCCAGCAGTTGAAGCTCGCGGCGATGGGACGCCTCACCGCCTCGATCGCGCACGAAATCCGCAATCCGCTGGCGGCCATCAGTCACGCGGGCCAGCTGCTGGGTGAGGACGCCACCGATCCGGCGCTGAAGCGGCTGGCGGCCATCGTGAGCGAGAACACCAAGCGTCTGAACCGGCTCGTGGAAGACGTGCTTCGCGTTGCCAGGCGCGAGCCGCCGCTCGGCGACCAGCTGGAGATCGCCGCTTTCGTCCGTGACTTCCTCGAGGAGTTCGTACGGGACAGGGGCCTCGCCGACGGCGTGATCAAGGTCGACGCTCCACCGGGATTGCACGTCAAATTCGAGCAATCCCATCTCCGGCAAGTGCTGTACAACCTCGTGGACAACGCGCTGAGGTACGCGTCCGGCCAGGCCGGGTCGGTCACCATCCTGATCGAGATGTCGCCGGAGGGCGACCGTTCGCAGCTTTGGGTGTTCGACGACGGCCCCGGCGTGCCGCTCGACACCCGCCCGGCGCTGTTCGAACCGTTCTACACAACCCGGTCGCAGGGCACGGGCCTGGGTCTGTATCTGGCGCGGGAGTTTTGCGTGACCAATCGGGCAGAGCTGGGCTACGGCACACGCCGTGAACTCGATGGATCGATGCGCGACGGGTTCCTGCTGCGCTTCGGCCGAGGCTCGACGCAGGGCGTCGATCCGCAAGGCTTCCTCGATACGATCCCGCTCTCATGAACGAGATGCCACCTGCGTCCGACAGTGCGGCGCGCGCCGGGTCGCGTGCCCGCGGTCCTCGTCGTCGACGACGAGGCGGATCTGCGCGAACTGCTGTCGCTGACGCTGCTGCGCCTGGGCCTCGACGTGGACACCGCCGAGTCGGTTGCCGTGGCGCGCGCACGGCTCGGCGAGCGGCGCTACTCGCTATGCCTGACCGACATGCGACTGCCCGATGGAACCGGCCTGGATCTCGTGCGCGACGTCGCGCAGTCGGCGGGTCCGCCGATCGCGGTCATCACGGCCTACGGCAGCGCGGAGAACGCGGTGGCGGCGCTGAAGGCCGGGGCATTCGACTACCTGACGAAGCCGGTCGACGTCGAGCAGTTGCGCATGCTTGTTCGCTCCGCCGTGAGAGTCGGCGCTGCCGGGGAAGGGAACGCCGTCCCGCCTGCGCTGGCCCGCCTCACCGGTGACTCGCCGGCCATGCGGCAGTTGCGCGGGATCATCGTGCGGCTTGCCGGCAGCATGGCTCCGGTGATGATCCATGGCGAGTCGGGCAGCGGCAAGGAACTGGCGGCGAGGGCGATCCATGACGCCTCGAGCCGAGGCCTCCAGCCATTCGTGCCGGTGAACTGCGGCGCGATTCCGGAAACCCTGATGGAGGCGGAGTTCTTCGGATACCGGAAGGGCGCTTTCACCGGGGCGGACCGCGACCGCGACGGCTTCTTCCAGGCGGCGGCCGGGGGCACGTTGTTCCTCGACGAGGTTGCCGAGCTGCCGCTGGCGATGCAGGTCAAGTTGCTGCGAGCGATACAGGAGCGCCGGGTCCGCAAGGTGGGAGCCTCGTCGGAAGAGCCGGTCGACGTGAGGATCGTCAGCGCGACGCACCAGGATCTCGCGGCACTGGTGTCGAAAGGACGGTTCCGGCAGGACCTGTTCTACCGCCTGAACGTCATCGAGGTGCGCGTGCCACCGCTGCGCGATCGGCTCGACGACGTTCCACAACTCGCCGGCGCGATCCTTGCGCGGATCGCCGAGCGAACTGGTCGGCCGCCGCCTCGGCTGTCCCCCGTGGCCATCGCCGCGCTTCGAAGCTATCGCTTCCCGGGCAATGTGCGGGAGCTCGAGAACATCCTCGAGCGTGCCGTGGCCCTGGCGCGGGACGACCTCCTGATGGAGGACGACCTCGCGTTGCCGGGGTGGGAAGCGGACCTTCCTGCCGATGTGGAGGCTGTGTGCGCGGACGGGTCGAGCCCGGCTTTGCCGGATGTCGGCGAACCGGCAGCACCCGGTGACTTTGAATTGGTCGACGGCGTGCCGTCGCCCCTGCCGTCGTACCTCGACTCGATGGAGCGCGATGCCATCCGGCGTGCGCTCGAACGCACTCGCTACAACCGGACGGCCGCCGCGCAACTGCTGGGAATCACGTTCCGGCAACTGCGGTATCGCATGCAGCGCCTGGCGATCAAGTGACAGTGTCGTCCGTTGCGGCCGGGTTTCCGCGATGACGAGAGTGGTTGACGGCTGGCTGCAGGGCGTTGCCCGTCTGCCGACGCCGAATGTCGACGATCGACCGTCCGGAGAACTGGTTGAACTCGTCGTCATCCACAACATCAGCCTGCCGCCCGGCGAGTACGGCCTGCGGAACGTGCAGGCGCTGTTCACGAACTGCCTCGATCCGAGCGCGCATCCGTTCTTCGCGGAGGTCGCCGGCGCGCGCGTGTCCGCCCACCTGTTGATCGAGCGCGACGGGACGATCACCCAGTTTGCTTCGTTCGACCGCCGTGCGTGGCACGCCGGCGCTTCGGCGTTCGACGGACGTCCGCGCTGCAACGACTTCTCCATCGGCATCGAACTCGAGGGCAGCGACTTCGACGCCTTCACCGATGCTCAGTACGCGGCGCTCAACGAAGCGCTCGCAGCGGTGCTTGGCTCGTACCCGGTGCGCGCGGTGTGCGGGCACAGCGAAATCGCAGGCGGCCGCAAGACCGATCCCGGTCCCTTCTTCGACTGGGCCCGGCTCTCGCTTCCCGGTTCGGTCTCCCTTCCTTCCTCGCGCGCGACCGTTCGATAGCGGTTACTCGGCGTCCGTCGCCGGGAGATCGAGGCGGCCTTCGGCCCGCCGCGCGTCACTCTCCTGTTGACCAAAAGAAAAATTTGCCTATGATCTGGCACACAACAAATAGTGCCGGGAACGCAAGAGACCACAATATCTTGTGTTCGGCCGGCAAGCGCGGCGGACTCTTCGACGGAGACGGCGCGCGGGAGACTCAATACGGCGCCGGGCATCGGGGCGGCGGCGGCGGTTGAAATCGCGAAGCGGGGCTGACTAGGGATTGTGTGTCGTCGTGACACGCGGGCTGTCGGCTCCGGAACACCAGACAGGATCCGGAGGACGCATGCAGTATCAGGAGGCGGCAGGCGGCGCTGCCGCAGGACTCGGTTTCCGCGGAATCGAGGGCGCGGATTACCGGGAGGAGGGGGCGGTCGCGGGCGGAGTGCGCGCGACGTCCTACGCTGACTACAAGATCATCCGGCGCAACGGCGCGGTCGTCGCCTTCGAGCCGTCCAAGATCGCGGTGGCGATGACCAAGGCGTTCATCGCGGTCCGCGGCGGCCAGGGCGCCGCGTCGGCGGCGATCCGCGAGCAGGTCGAGAAGCTCACCGGCCACGTAGTCCAGGCGCTGATGCGCCGGCAGCCGGCCGGCGGCACGTTCCACATCGAGGACGTGCAGGACCAGGTCGAGCTTTCCCTGATGCGCGACGGAGCGCACGACGTCGCGCGGTCGTACGTGCTTTACCGCGAGCGCCGCGCGCAGGAGCGCGCGCGAGAAGGGCTCGCCCGGACCGATGCCCCGGCGCCGAAGCTCACGATGATCGAGAACGGCAACCGCGTGCCACTCGACATGCTCCGCATCGAGGCGGTCGTGCGCGCGGCGTGCGAGGGACTGTCGGACTACGTGACGCCCGATTCGATCCTCTCGGAGACCGTCAAGAACGTCTATGACGGCGTCCCGCTGGAGGAGGTGTGGAAGTCGGCGATCCTCGCGTCGCGCGCGCTGATCGAGAAGGACCCGGCGTACTCGTACGTCACCGCCCGGCTGCTGCTGCATACGGTCCGGGCCGAAGTGCTGGGCGAGGAGATCGGGCAGGCGGAGATGCGGGCGCGGTATGCGGAGTCGTTCCCCCGCTTCATCAAGTACGGGATCGAGGCCGGGCTGCTGGACGAACGCCTTGGCCAGTACGACCTTGGGCGCCTGGGCGCGGCCCTCAACGCCGACCGCGACCTTCAGTTCAACTACCTCGGCCTGCAGACCCTCTACGACCGCTACTTCCTGCACCACGACGGGCGCCGTTTCGAGTTGCCGCAGCCCTTCTTCATGCGCGTGGCCATGGGCCTGGCGCTGAACGAGGTCAACCGCGAGGAGCGGGCGATCGAGTTCTACGAGGTGCTGTCGACGTTCGACTTCATGAGTTCGACGCCAACGCTGTTCAACAGCGGCACGCGTCATTCGCAGCTCTCGTCCTGCTATCTGTCGACGGTATCGGACAACCTGGACGGGATCTACGAGGCGATCAAGGAGAACGCCCTGCTGGCCAAGTACGCGGGCGGCCTCGGCAACGACTGGACCCCGGTGCGGGCGCTCGGCTCGCACATCAAGGGCACGAACGGAAAGAGCCAGGGCGTGGTGCCGTTCCTGAAGGTCGTCAACGACACGGCGGTCGCGGTCAACCAGGGCGGCAAGCGCAAGGGCGCGGTGTGCTGCTACCTGGAGACGTGGCACCTCGACATCGAGGAGTTCCTGGAACTGCGCAAGAACACCGGTGACGACCGCCGGCGCACGCACGACATGAACACGGCCAACTGGATTCCCGACCTGTTCATGAAGCGCGTGATGGAAGGCGGCGACTGGACGTTGTTCTCGCCTTCGGACTGCCCCGACCTGCACGACAAGACCGGCAGGGCGTTCGAGGAGGCATACACGCGGTACGAGGAGAAGGCCGCGCGCGGCGAGCTCAAGCTCTTCAGGAAGCTGCCGGCGCTTTCCCTCTGGCGCAAGATGCTCTCGATGCTGTTCGAGACCGGGCATCCGTGGATCACGTTCAAGGACGCCTGCAACCTGCGCTCGCCGCAGCAGCACATCGGGACGATCCACAGCTCCAACCTGTGCACCGAGATCACGCTGAACACCTCGGCGAGCGAGATCGCGGTCTGCAACCTGGGTTCGGTCAACATGCCGGCGCACATGAAGCCCGACGGCAAGGGCGGCGTCGAGCTCGACCATGCGAAGCTGAAGAAGACGATCCGCACGGCGATGCGGATGCTCGACAACGTCATCGACATCAACTACTACGCGGTGCCGAAGGCGCGCAATTCCAATGCCCGCCACCGCCCGGTCGGCCTGGGCATCATGGGCTTCCAGGACTGCCTGCTCATGATGCGGACGCCGTACGCGTCCGAGGCGGCGGTCGAGTTCTCCGATCGCAGCATGGAAGCCGTCTGCTACTACGCGTACTGGGCGTCGACGGAACTGGCCCAGGAGCGCGGGCGCTACTCGTCCTTCAGCGGGTCGCTGTGGGATCGCGGGATCCTTCCGCAGGACAGCCTGAAGATCCTGGCCGAGCAGCGCGGCGGCTACGTCGAGGTCGACATGAGCTCGACGATGGACTGGGAAGCCCTGCGCACCCGCATCAGGGAGCACGGCATGCGGAACTCCAACTGCGTGGCGATCGCGCCCACGGCAACGATCTCGAACATCATCGGCGTCGACGCCTGCATCGAGCCGACGTTCCAGAACCTGTTCGTCAAGTCCAACCTGTCCGGCGAGTTCACGGTCGTGAACGAACACCTGGTGCGCGACCTGAAGAGGCTCGGGCTGTGGGACGAGGTGATGGTCGCCGACCTCAAGTACTTCGACGGGTCGCTGGCCAGGATCGACCGCATTCCCGCCGAGCTCCGCCAGCTGTATGCGACGGCGTTCGAGGTCGAGCCCGGCTGGCTGATCGAGTGCGCGGCACGCCGGCAGAAGTGGATCGACCAGGCCCAGTCCCTCAACATCTACATGGCGGGCGCCTCCGGGAAGAAACTCGACGAAACCTACAGGCTCGCCTGGCAGCGCGGACTCAAGACGACCTACTACCTGCGCACGATCGGGGCGACCCACGCAGAGAAATCGACCACCACTCGCACCGGGCAGCTCAACTCGGTGCCGAGCGGCGGCGGCATGGCGGGAGCCGCTGCGATGCCCGAACCCGAGGGCAAGGCCTGCATGCTCAAGCCCGGCGATCCCGGCTTCGCGGACTGCGAAGCCTGCCAGTAACGAAACGAAGGAGAAGCAAGAACATGCTGGCGTGGGACGACACCCCGACCTCTCAACCCCCCGCGGTTCCGATGACCGGCCTGCAGCCGGTGACGCCGGCTGCGCGGCCCGTGGCGAATGTGGCGCCGGTCGCGGCCGTTGCGGCCGCGCCGGACATGCGCCGCGTCAACGCGGCGGACAAGCGGATCATCAACGGCCAGACCGACGTCAACCAGCTGGTCCCGTTCAAGTACAAGTGGGCCTGGGAGAAGTACCTCGCGACCTGCGCGAATCACTGGATGCCGCAGGAGATCAACATGTCGCGGGACATCGCGCTGTGGAAGGATCCCAACGGCTTGACGGAGGATGAGCGGCGGGTCATCCGGCGCAACCTCGGCTTCTTCGTCACGGCCGACTCGCTGGCCGCCAACAACATCGTCCTCGGCACCTACCGGCACATCACGGCGCCGGAGTGCCGCCAGTTCCTGCTTCGCCAGGCCTTCGAGGAGGCGATCCACACCCATGCGTACCAGTACATCGTCGAATCGCTGGGCCTGGACGAGGGCGAAATCTTCAACGCTTATCACGAGGTCGGCTCGATCCGCGCCAAGGACGAGTTCCTCATCCCGTTCATCGACACCCTGACCGATCCCCACTTCAGGACGGGGACGATCGAGAACGACCAGAAGCTGCTGAAGAGCCTGATCGTCTTCGCCTGCCTGATGGAAGGCCTGTTCTTCTACGTCGGCTTCACCCAGATCCTGGCGTTGGGTCGGCAGAACAAGATGACCGGGGCGGCCGAGCAGTACCAGTACATCCTGCGTGACGAGTCGATGCACTGCAATTTCGGCATCGACCTGATCAACCAGATCAAGCTCGAGAACCCGCAGTTGTGGACGCCGGAGTTCCGCGAGGAAGTCAGGGCGTTGTTCCGGAAGGCGGTCGACCTCGAGTACGCCTACGCGGAAGACACGATGCCGCGCGGCGTGCTAGGCCTGAACGCGCCGATGTTCAAGGGCTACCTGCGCTACATCGCGAACCGCCGCGCGCAGCAGATCGGCATCGAGGCGATGTTCCCGCAGGAGGAGAACCCGTTCCCGTGGATGAGCGAGATGATCGACCTGAAGAAGGAGCGCAACTTCTTCGAGACGCGCGTCATCGAGTACCAGTCGGGCGGCGCTCTCTCGTGGGATTGATGAGTGAGTGATGCGATGGCGCGCGCGAAGCGTGGCGATCACGCGAAATTGAACGCAAGAGAAGTGGGACAAATCGCACATAACTCGATGTCGCGCGCAGAAAATTCTTGCGATGAATTTTGTTTGCGAGTAAAAAGCGAATCGTTGTTTAGTTGCTCGATCAGATTGTTCAACAGACATCGATCGACCGCTGAATTGACCACAGACCCACATAGTCGTCAGGTAAACGCAGAGGACCAGGCTCCAACGCAGAACGAGACCCTACCGTCTTGCGGTCTCGCTCCCTCTGAAAAAGCCGGCCTGAAGACCAAGCAGTCGCAGCAGCTTTCACCCGATCAGACAGACGCCGGAATGCTTCCGGCGTTTTTTTTGCGCGCGCCGGTCGTCTTCGTTTCCCGCGCGCGCCGTGCCGAATTCATCAGCGTCAGCGGTCAGTGCGCTGCACGTTCCGCGCTCAGCTCGGATTTGCGGATCAAACGCATTTCTGGGGGTGCCGCGGCGACAGAGCATCTGCGTGCGCCGATGAATAGCCCGGCTGGCGGCTTGCGCCGCGTGCCGGGTTTCCTTCTCAACCTAGGTAGATAGACCGAAGGAGTTTCAAATGGCAACGAAGAAAGCTGCGAAGAAGGCCCCGGCCAAGAAAGCCGCCAAGAAAACCGCGAAGAAAGCGGCCAAGAAAGTAGCGAAGAAGCCGGCGGCGAAGAAGACTGCCAAGAAAGCTGCCAAGAAGACCGCCAAGAAGGCGAAGAAGTAACTAGCAGCATTTCGCTAGCGCTCACCGGCTGCCTTCGGGCAGCCGGTGTGGCATTCCAGCCCGTGTTCGAGGGCCATCTTGCGCCCGGACCGGAATGCGTCGTCGCTGGCTCCTTCAGGCAATCTTCATCAGGAGAGTGACATGGCAACCAAGAAAGCCGCCAAGAAGCGTCCGGCCAAGAAGGCCGTGACCAAGGCCAAGAAGGCCGTCAAGAAGGCGAAGGTCAAGAAGGCCGCCAAGAAGGCGGTGAAGAAGACCGTCAAGAAGGCGAAGGTCAAGAAGGCCGCCAAGAAGGCAGTCAAGAAGACCGTCAAGAAGGCCGTCAAGAAAGCGAAGGTCAAGAAGGCAGCCAAGAAGGCAGCGCCGAAGCGTGCCGCCAAGAAAGCTGCGCCGAAGCCCAAGAAGGCCGTGAAGAAAGCCGTGAAGAAGGCGGCGAAGCCCGCTGCGCCGAAGGCAGCTGCGCCGAAGCCCGCTGCGCCGAAACCCGCCGCAAAACCGGCCGTAGCGCCGGCCGCGCCTGCGGCAACGCCGGCTCCTGCCGCACCTGGCGCGAAGACGGCGCTCAACCCGGCAGCCGCCTGGCCGTTCCCGACCGGCAGCCGTCCGTAACTCTCGACGAGTTGCGAGTCAAGAAAGGGCGCTCGTTCGAGCGCCCTTTTTCTTGTGGACGCGGTCCGGACCGCGCCTGCGCTTCGGGCCCCTTAGAATCGGCGGCTCCTACTCCCCGGTGGACAAATGCTCGCCGACATCGCGCGCTTCCTGCTCGACATCCTGGGCTCGCTGCTGGTCGCGCTGCTGCTGCTGCGCGCCTGGATGCGCTACATCGGCATGCCCCCGCGCAATCCGGTGGCTCAGTTCGCGTACGCCATGACCAATTGGCTGGTGGGGCCGCTGTCGCGCCTGTTGCCGGCGCGTGGCCGCGCCGACTGGGCGTCGCTGGTCGCGGCATTGCTGGTGACGCTGCTGATGGTCGTCCTGATGCGCGCCGTCGCCGGCATGCCCGTTGCCTGGGACATCGCGCTCCTTGCAGCGCTTCGCCAGTTGGTCATCTGGGGGCTGAACGTGATCGTGTGGGTCACGATCATCTACGTCGTGATCGGCTGGGTGAATCCGCACGCGCCCTTCGCGCCCGCCTTCGAGGCCCTGTTGCGGCCGCTGCTGGCGCCGATTCGCCGCATTCTGCCGACGGTCGGCGGATTCGACCTGTCGCCGATGGTGCTGCTGATCGGCGTCTACGTCGTCCAGATGGTGGTGGCCCGCCTTTGACGCGCGGGTCCGAGGCCGCCTTCTACCAGGGGCGGTAACCGAAGGCTTCGGTGAACCGGTCGGCGATCGCGATCCGGTCGTACGCGTGGTTCTGCCCGCCGCTGTGCTCGATCTTGAGCGAGCCCATGACCGCCGCGAGCCGGCCGGTCACCTCCCAGTCGAAGCGGTTCGCGATCCCGTACATCAACCCGGCCCGGTAGGCGTCGCCGCACCCGGTGGGGTCGACCAGCTTGCGCGCGGGTGCCACGGGAATGGCCTTCACTTCACCGTCGACGTGGATCTCCGATCCTTCGGCACCGCGCGTCGCGATCAGCGCTCGCACCTTGCGGCTGAGCTCCGTCAACGTCAGCCCGGTCTTCTCCGCGAGCAACTTCGCTTCGTAGTCGTTCACCGCGACGTAATCCGCGCGCTGGATGAACCAGAGCAGTTCTTCCCCGGAAAACATCGGCATGCCCTGGCCGGGGTCGAAGATGAACGGGATGCCGTGATCGGCGAGTTGCTGGGCGTGCTGCAGCATCCCGTCGCGACCGTCGGGCGCGACGATCGCCAGTCGAACGGTGCCATCCCCGGGGACAGCGTTGAGGTGCGACTGGCTCATCGCCCCGGGATGGAACGCCGTGATCTGGTTGTCGTCCAGGTCGGTGGTGATGAAGGCCTGCGCCGTGTAGGCGCCTTCGACCTGGCGGATGAAGCGCCTGCTGATGCCGAGCGCATCGAGCCTGTCCAGGTAGGGCTGCGCGTCGCTGCCCACCGTCGCCATGGGCATCGGCTCCCCACCGAGCATCTTCAGGTTGTAGGCGATGTTTCCTGCGCAGCCCCCGAACTCCCGGCGCATGTCGGGCACCAGAAAGGACACGTTCAGGATGTGCACCTGGTGCGGCAGGATGTGGTCGGCGAAGCGGCCTTCGAAGACCATGATGGAGTCGTATGCGATGGAGCCGCAGATCAGTGTGCTCATGTTGGATTTGGGTCTGGAACTGCCGGCCTGGCCTCTGTCGGCGCGCCCCTGGTGATTACAGATAGAACGGATAGACGAGAAACCCCGCCGGACTGAGGCCTCGCGCCTCGAAGTAGATCCGGATCGCCAGGTCGCTGCCAGGAGCGAGTCCTTCCTGCAGCCGCGCGGTCGGTTCTCCGGCTGAAGCGAGGTAGTCCGCGGGGGTGAACACCTTGCGCGCCAGGGGGCGGTTGCGGGCATCGGTCAAGGTCACTTCGATGGCCGGCAGCGATTGCCTGAAGTCCGCACGGTTGCGTATCAATGCACTCAGCTCCAGGGCGTCCGTGCCCTGGATCGACTGGAGTTCCGTCCCCATGACGGCAAGCCGGTCGGCCTGTGTTGGCCAGTTGACGGTGCATCGGAACACGCTGCACAGGTCCGTCAGGAGCGGGCGGGACTGCGGCCAGTGGATCATCAACTGGCCGCGGTAGATCACGGCGAGCTGGATTGCGGCCAGCAGCACGAGGAGCGCAGTGCCGCCTCCGTACACGACCGAGAATCCCCGCCGCGTCGGACGCTTCGGCTGCATGAAGCTTGGCGCGCGCTCGGTTTCTTCCGCTTCGCGCGGCGTGTCGTCGGACTCGGGCGCCGCGCCTGCGACCGGCTCGACGCCCTCGTCCGCGGCCGCCTCGGCTCGGCCGGTCTCGGGCGCTTCGTTCGGCCGAACGAGTGTCGGCACGCGACCCTGGGTGGCGGCGGTCGTCTCCGCACCGCGAACTTCCCCGGCTTCAGGACTCGTGACAGTCGAACCCTTCGTCTCGCCTTCGCACCACGGCCGGTTCGTCGCGCGGCGACATGAAGGGCTCGCCACGCGGAGGAAGGTTGCCGGCCAGCGTCGCCGGCGGAACCGGCGAGATGCGGAGCGTCGTCGATCGTCCGAGCGCGTGTCGCGTCGCCGGCGCCTCGTCAGCGGGCGGGGCGGGAGAAGGACCCGCAGCCGGCGTTTCCTCTTTCGGGGTCCGCATCGGCGCGACCGCGCTGTCTTCCACGTACGTGAGGCTGCCGATCGCGTCGAACACCGCGCGACACTGCCCGCATCGGACCAGGCCGCCACGCAGCTTCAACTGGTCCGCGACCACTCGGAACAGGGACCCGCACTGGGGACACTTGGTGGCGAGCGCCATGGCCGTCGATGCCGTTGCCTAGTGCGAGCGGTGCCCCGCGAGGCACACCCAGCCCTCGTCCGCAGCCCACACGGAGAGCGGCACGCCCGCGTCGGCGGCGCGGTACGCCTCGATGACCTCATCGGCCTGGCGCTCGAGGACGCCAGAGAGGACGAGCGCGCCACCCGGGGCGACGCGAGCCAGCAGCGCGGGAGCGAGCAGCATCAGCGGATTCGAAAGGATGTTGGCCAGCACGACGTCCCACGTTCCAGCGCGAAGCGAATCCGGCTGAGTGTAGTCGGCCCGGACCGAGTTGGCCTCCGAGTTGGCGCGGGCCGCCTGCAGCGCCTGCGGATCGATGTCGCTGCCGACGACGCGCGAGGCACCGAGCTTTGCGGCTGCGATCGCCAGGATTCCGGAGCCGCACCCGTAGTCGAGGACGCTCGCCCCCGGGCGCAGGCTGGCGTCGAGCCAGCGCAGGCAAAGACGCGTCGTCGGATGGGTTCCGGTGCCGAATGCGACACCCGGGTCGAGGCGGACGACGATCGCCTCGGGATCGGGTGGCTCGTGCCATGTGGGAACGATCCACAGGCGGTCGCTGATCCGGGTCGGCGGGAACTGCGACTGCGTCGCTCGCACCCAGTCGGTGTCCGCGACCTCTGTCCTGCATTCGATCGCAGGCGGCGCGATGCCGATCGCCTCGGCGGCCGCGAGCACGACGGCCTCGCCTTCGTCGTCCTCGACGAGCACCCGAAGGCGGCTCGCCATCCACGCGTGCCGATCGGGAATTAGCCCGGGTTCGCCGAACAGCGGTTGCTCGTCCGGCGTTTCTGCGTTGGCGTCCTCGAGGGAAACCGACAAGGCGCCGGCCTCGACCAGGGCGTCGGCGAGCGCTTCGGCGCTGCGCTCGTCCGCCGAGAGCGTCAGTTCGACGAGCACCGCGGGTCAGCCGACCTGGCGCGCCGCCAGTCGCTTCTCTAGGTAGTGAATGCTGGTGCCGCCGAGCATGAACTTCTCGTCGTTCAACAGTTCGCGGTGCAGCGGGATGTTGGTGAGGATGCCCTCGACCACCATCTCCGACATGGCCACGCGCATGCGGGCGAGCGCCTGGTCACGCGTATCGCCGTAGCAGATCACCTTGCCGATCATCGAGTCGTAGTTCGGCGGCACGAAGTAGCCCGCGAAGGCGTGCGAGTCGACGCGCACCCCGGGGCCGCCGGGCGGATGCCACGAAGTGATGCGTCCCGGCGACGGCGTGAACTTCCACGGGTCCTCGGCGTTGATCCGGCACTCGATGGCGTGGCCCTTCTGGATGACGTCGCGCTGCCTGAACCGCAGCTTCTCGCCGGCCGCGACACGGATCTGCTCCTGCACGAGGTCCAGTCCCGTCACCATTTCGGTCACGGGATGCTCGACCTGCAGTCGCGTGTTCATCTCGATGAAGAAGAACTCGCCGTTCTCGAACAGGAATTCGAAGGTGCCGGCGCCCCGGTAGTTGATCTTCCTGCAGGCCTCGGCGCACCGGTCGCCGATCTTGTCGACGAGGCGACGGTTCAAGCCCGGCGCCGGCGCCTCCTCGATGATCTTCTGGTGCCGGCGCTGCATCGAGCAGTCGCGGTCGCCGAGCCACACCGCGTTGCGGTGCTGGTCCGCCAGCACCTGGATCTCGATGTGCCGCGGGTTCTCCAGGAATTTCTCCATGTAGACGGCCGGATTCCCGAATGCCGCGAGGGCTTCCTGCCTGGTCATCGTCACCGCGTTGATCAGTGCGGCTTCCGTGTGAACGACCCGCATGCCGCGGCCCCCGCCGCCTCCCGCCGCCTTGATGATGACCGGGTAGCCGACCGACCGCGCGATCTTGACGATCTCCCGCGCATCCTCGGGCAGGGCGCCGTTCGACCCGGGCACCGTGGGGACGCCGGCCGCTGCCATCGCCTGCTTGGCCGACACCTTGTCGCCCATCAGCCGGATCGACTCCGGGCGCGGGCCGATGAAGCAGAAGCCGCTCTTCTCAACGCGCTCGGCGAAGTCCGCGTTCTCCGACAGGAATCCGTAGCCGGGGTGAATCGCTTCAGAGTCGGTGACTTCCGCCGCGCTGATGATGGCCGGGATATTCAGGTAGCTGTCGCGCGACGGCGCCGGTCCGATGCAGACGGACTCGTCGGCGAGCTTCACGTACTTGGCGCCGGTGTCCGCTTCGGAGTGCACGACCACGGCGCGTATGCCCATCTCCCGGCATGCGCGCTGGATCCGCAGGGCGATTTCGCCGCGATTGGCGATGAGGATTTTCTTGAACATGACGTCCGTCGGGACTGGCGTTCGGTGTCCGTGCAGGTGCGTCAGTCGATGACGAAGAGGGGCTGCCCGTATTCGACCGGCTGCCCGTTCTCGACGAGGATTTCCTTCACCACGCCGCCGACCTCGGCCTCGATCTCGTTCAGCAGCTTCATGGCCTCGATGATGCAGAGCGTGTCGCCCGCCTTCACTGCCTGGCCGAGTTCGACGAACGAGGCGGCCCCGGGGCTGGGCGAGCGATAGAACGTGCCGACCATCGGGGACTTGACGACGTGTCCGGTCGGCTCCGGTTCCGGCGCTGGCGTGGCCGGCGCTGCAGCGCCAGCCGCGGCGGGAGCGCCGGGCACCGGCGCCGTCATCAGGGTTGTCGACGAAGTTGGCGCGACGGGCGCCGGGCTGAATTTCGCGATCCTGACCTTGTCCTCGCCTTCGGTCACCTCGAGTTCCGCGATGCCTGACTCGGCAACCAGGTCGATGAGGGTCTTCAGCTTGCGCAAATCCATCAGGGTTCCTTCATCCGGTCTTCGTCGTATGGTCCAGCGCGTACTGCAGCGCATACCGGTAACCGGCCGCGCCGAGTCCGACGATCACGCCGAGCGCGAGGTCCGACAGGTACGAGTGGCGGCGGAAGTCCTCGCGCCGGTGGACGTTGGACAGGTGCACTTCAATGAACGGCAGGCCGACGGCAGCCAATGCGTCCCGGATCGCCACGCTCGTGTGGGTGAACGCGCCCGCATTGACGATCAGGAAATCGGTGCCGTCGCGCCTGGCACCCTGGATGCGATCGACGAGGGCGCCTTCATGATTGCTCTGGAAAAACACCACTTCTGCGCTGGCTTTTGCGTGCAACTTCTGCTAAATCTGCTTCGATCTCCGCGAGGCTTTGCGTGCCATAGATACCGGGCTCACGCGTGCCGAGGAGATTCAAGTTCGGCCCGTTGAGGACCAGCACCCGAGCGGACATGACCGTCTCCGGCAAAAAGACGAGAAATAAAGAGATTTGCCTACAAAAGCAGGCCAATGCCTACGAAGTGTCTATGGATTCCGCAAGACTGTCCAGCCGCTCAGCGGGTCGATGCCCCAGTTTGAGCATCCAGCCAGCGGCGAAGCTCGGCAGGCTGGACCTGCCCGAGGCGGGCCTGAACGATACGCCCTTTTCTATCGACAAGGACCGTGTACGGCAACGCACCCGATGGGTTCCCGAGGGCCCGGGCAAGCTCGCTGCCGGCGGCGCCGGCCGCGAACAGCGGCAATGACAGGAGGTGCTCGTCGCGGAACCGCTTCAGCGCCGACGGGCTGTCGATTCCGAGTCCTACGACCGTCACTCCCCGATCCGCGTACTCATCGTGGACGCGCTGGAGGTCGGGCATTTCCTCGACGCACGGAGGGCACCAGGTCGCCCAGAAGTTCACGACGACGATCCGATCCTTCCAGCGCGCCATCTCGGTCGGCTGGCCGTCGAGGTCATTGAACGTCCGTCCAAAGAACGCCTCGGCGGACGCCCCCGCGCCGCCGGTGGAGAAATGCCGCGCGGCGAGTGTGAAGCCCGCGGCCAGCGCGATCGACGCGATAGCGGCCGCCACCCACCACACCTGCTTCCGGCTCATTGAACCGTGTCCTGGATGAGGCGACGCACGGCGGGCAGGCCCGCGCGTCCGGAAGCTTCGACCGGGTGCAGGTCCGGTTCGAGGCCAAGGTCCGGCCTGTGCCTCGGCGCGACGCGGATCGCATCCCGCGGATAGACGTGCAGATGCACCGCGACGCGGTCCAACTGCCGCGGCAGGCCGATGTCCCGCGGAGCGGGCATGAGAAAGCTGAGCCGCTCGAACATGCGGGGACGCTCGTCGGCCGGACCCTCGTCGACTTCGAACTCCACGCCGGCGTCCAGCAGGAAGACTTCGACGTCCTTCGCGCTGTCGACATACAGGTGAAGATGGATGTCGGAATGCGCGGTCGCGGTTCCGTTCAGGACGGCGCCCGTCAGATGCGGCTCGTAGACGGCGAGGCGTTCCATCAGCGACGACGCGGCCTGGCGCAGGCCGGCCAGCAGCCTTCGGTGCGAATCCGCCTCGAACAGCCGGAGGTAACGCCGCACTTCGCGTTCCACGGCGGCGTTGTCCGGAACTGGCGCCGTGCGCGAATCGCCCACCAGCTCCTGCACCGCACGGCGCTTCGCCTGGCCGTATTCGCAGCCTTCCTCGGCGATCAGGCGAGCGGCCGTCGCGGCGATTTCCGCACGAAGATCGTCATTCGCTGACATGGTTGCGCAGGCTTGGGAGGGGTGCGGCGAGGAGCCGGGAGTGTAGCGACGGGCCCCATGTTGCGCCGCATTACAATTTCACGCCTTTTGACTTCGCTGATCGCACTCGGTTCGGCGACCGCGAAACCTCCGTGCACATCCACATCCTCGGCATCTGCGGCACCTTCATGGGCGGGCTGGCGCAGCTTGCCCGTGCCGCCGGCCATCGCGTCAGCGGCTGTGACGCCAACGTGTACCCGCCGATGAGCGACCAGCTGGCGGAAGCCGGCATCGAACTGATCGAGGGTTTCGAACCGGGCCAGCTCGAGCTGCGCGCCGACCTGTACGTGATCGGCAACGTGGTCACCCGCGGCAACGCACTGATGGAGGCGATCCTCGATCGGCAGCTGCCGTTCGTCTCGGGCCCGCAGTGGCTGGCGGAACACGTCCTGCGCGGGCGCCACGTGCTGGCCGTCGCGGGAACGCACGGCAAGACGACAACCACATCGATGCTCGCCTGGATACTGTCGAGCGCGGGGCTGGAACCGGGGTTCCTCGTGGGCGGCGTGCCGCAGGACTTCGGGCGTTCCGCGTTGCTCGGCGCCGCGCCGCCCTTCGTCATCGAGGCCGACGAGTACGACACGGCGTTCTTCGACAAGCGCTCGAAGTTCATCCACTACCTTCCTCGCACGGCGGTCCTGAACAACCTGGAGTTCGACCACGCCGACATCTTTCCGGACCTGGCAGCCATCGAAACACAGTTCCACCACTTCGTCCGCACGCTGTCACGGTCGGCCCGCGTCGTCGTGAACGCCTCCGAGCCCGCGCTGGCGCGCGTCCTGGAACGCGGCTGCTGGTCGGAGCGGACCACGTTCGGATGCGGCGGCGAGTGGGAGTTGGGGCGTGACGCGCCATATCTCGTCACCCGGAACGGTCGCGCCGTCGGTGAACTGCAACTCGATCTTCCCGGCCATCACAACCGGCTGAATGCGCTGGCTGCACTGGTGGCGGCCGAGCACGTCGGTGTCCCTCCGCAAGCCTCGTTGCAGGCGCTGCAGCGATTTCGCGGAGTGAAGCGCCGGCTGGAGGAGCGCGGCACGGCGGGCGGCGTCACGGTCATCGACGACTTCGCGCACCATCCCACGGCGGTCCGCGAAACCATCGGCGCGCTGCGCGCGCGAGGCGGACCGGGGCGCATCGTCGCGATCCTCGAGCCGCGTTCGAACACGATGAAGCTCGGCTCGATGAAGGCGGCGCTGGCAGACAGCCTGTCGGGCGCCGACCGTGTCTTCTGCTATTCCGGCGGCGTCAGCTGGGATGTGGAGGGAGCGCTGGCCCCCCTTGGCCCCAGGGCCACCGTGCTGAAGGACCTGGCGGCGCTCGCCGACGCGGTGGTGTCCGATTCGCACGCCGGCGATCGCCTGGTGGTGATGAGCAACGGCGGCTTTGGCGGGATTCACACGCTCCTGCTGGAACGACTGCGCGAGCGCGCAGCGCGCGCGGCGTGATCCTGTACCTGCACGGCTTTCGCTCTTCGCCGGGTTCGCGGAAGGCGACGATGCTGCGCGAGCGGATGCGCGCGCTCGGCCGCGAAGACGAGTACGCCTGCCCGGCCCTGCCGGCATCGCCGCGCGCCGCGGCCGACCTCGCGCTCGGTCTCGCGAGCGGCGTGCCGCCGTCGTCGTTGGCGCTGATCGGTTCATCGCTCGGCGGCTATTACGCGACGTGGCTGGCGGAGCGGCTGGGGTGCCGGGCCGTCCTCCTGAACCCGGCGATCACGCCGGCGCGCGACCTGGAAAGCCACCTCGGGCGGCAGCCCGTCTACTTCAGCGCCGACGAGATCGACTTCCGTCCCGAACATCTGCGTGAACTGCACGACATCGACACTCCGGTCATCTCGCGACCCGAGCGCTACTTCCTGGTGGCGGCGACGGGCGACACGCTGATCGACTACCGGACGATGGCGAGCAAGTACGCCGGGGCGCGCCAGCGGGTGATCAAGGGAAGCAATCACGAACTGTCCGACTTCGACCTGTACATGGACGAGGTGCTGGATTTCTGCGGTATCAGCAGCAACGGGAGAAAGCAGTGAGCAAGCGTCTGGAGGGCAAGGTCGCCATCGTCACCGGCGGCGCGCAGGGCATCGGTTTCGCGACGGTGAGGAAATTCGTGGACGAGGGCGCCGTTGTCGCCCTGTGCGACGTCCGGCAGGAGGGGGTCGACCAGGCCGTTCGCGCGCTGTCGGCCGACGGCGCCGTGTCCGGCTACGTCGTGGATGTGACGCGGCGGGACCAGGTGGACGCCATGGTGTCGAGCGTTAAGAGCGAAGCACGGACGCATCGACGTGCTCGTGAACAACGCCGGCATCACGCTCGACGCGCGCCTGCAGAAGATGACCGACGAGCAGTTCGACAAGGTCATCGCGGTGAACCTCAAAGGCACCTACAACTGCGCGCGGGCGGTCGTCGACACGATGGTCGAGCAGGGCTCCGGGGTCATCCTGAATGCATCCAGCGTCGTGGGGATCTACGGCAACTTCGGGCAGACCAACTACGCGGCGACCAAGTTCGGCGTGATCGGCTTCGTGAAGACGTGGGCGCGGGAACTCGGACCGAAAGGCGTGCGCTGCAACGCCGTGGCGCCCGGTTTCGTTGCGACGACGATCCTCAGCACGATCCCCCACAAGGTGCTCGAGCAGATGACCGAGCGCGTGCCCCTGCGGCGCCTGGGGACGCCGGAAGACATCGCCAACGTGTACGCATTCCTGGCCTCGGACGAGGCTTCATACATCAACGGTGCGGTGATCGAGGTCGCCGGCGGACTGACCGTCTGAGCGATGACGGCGAAACCATTGCCGGCGTCCGCGCAGCGCGTGCAGGACGCGCTGGCCGCGGCGGGCACCGATGCCCGCGTGATCGAGCTTCCGGTCGCGGCGCGCACGTCGCAGCAGGCGGCCGATGCGCTGGGCATCGAGGTCGGGCAGATCGCGAAGTCGCTGATCTTCCGCGCCGTGCCCGGCGGGCGGGCGGTGCTCGTGATCGCCGCCGGCGACCGTCGCGTCGACGAAGCGCGGATCAGCGCGCTGCTGGGCGAATCGATTGAACGAGCCACGCCGGACTTCGTGCGCGAGCACTCGAGCTTCGCGATCGGCGGCGTCGCGCCACTGGCCCACGCGCGGCCGATGACGACCTTCATCGATGCCTCGCTGCGCCGCTTCGGCGTCGTCTGGGCGGCGGGCGGCACGCCGCACTGCGTGTTCCCGATCGCGCCGGCCGAACTCGTGCGCGTCAGCGGCGGAACGGAAACGGTGACCGACCGGTGAACGAGAGTTTCGTTTCGTCGTTCCTGCTGCTCCTGCTGGTCTGCGACCCCGTCGGCAACATCCCGATCTTCGTCGCTGCGCTCGACGACGTCCCGCCCGAGCGGCGGGCCCGCATCATCCTGCGCGAGTGCTTCATCGCCTTCGTCGTGCTGTCGACCGCCGTGTTCGTCGGGCGGCCCTTCCTCGGCGCGCTGGGACTGTCCGACGTTTCGCTGCAGATCGGCGGCGCGGTCGTCCTGATGCTCGTGGCGCTTCGGATGGTGTTCCCGACCGGGCAGGGGATCTACGGCGACCAGCCGCACGGCGAGCCGTTCATCGTTCCACTGGCGGTGCCTGCGCTCGCGGGGCCGTCCGCGCTCGCCACCGTGCTGCTCTTCGTCTCGCGCGAGCCCGGGCGCTGGATGGAGTGGCTCGCCGCGATCGCAGGGGTCATGGCGATCAGCGCGGTCGTGCTGTCGTTCTCCGGGCGACTGTTCGCGCTGCTGGGTGAACGCGTCACGCTCGCTTTCGTGCGGCTGATGGGCCTCGTCCTCGCCGCGATCGCCGTCGAACTGATGCTGCGCGGCATCCGGACCTTCATGGGAACGCTGTGAAGACGCATCTCCTGTTCGAGGAAGACGGCGCCTTCAAGGCCGGCACGGTGCTGGCGAGCACCGACGCTTCGCACCAGGTGGAGCTGGCCAGCGGCAAGCGGACCAAGGTGAAGAACTCGCACGTGCTGCTGCAGTTCCGCGAGCCGGCCCCGTCGGTGCTGCTGGAGCGCGCCCAGTCGGCGGCCGGAAGCATCGACCTGGACTTCCTGTGGGAAGTCGCGCCCCAGGAGGAGTTCGGCTTCCTGGACATCGCCCGCGAGTACTACGGGAACGAGCCCGGAAGCGTCGAGGCGACTTCGCTGCTGTTTCGCCTTCACTCGGCGCCGGTGTACTTCCACCGCAAGGGGCGCGGCCGCTACCGGGCGGCGCCCGCGGAAACGCTGAAGGCCGCCCTCGCCGCGCTCGAACGCAAGCGGCAGCAGGACGAACTGAAGCAGCAGCACGTGCAGGCACTGAAGTCGGGGCAGGCGCCCGCCGCCATTTCGCAGCAGGCCATCGCGCTGCTGGTGAAGCCGGACAAGAACTCGATCGAGTACAGGGCGGTCGAGCAGGCGGCCGGCGAACTGCAGACGACGCCCCTGAAGCTGCTGCTGTCGACGGGAGCGATCGCCTCGCCGTACCGGTGGCACGTCGACAGCTTCGTCGCATCGCACTTCCCGAAGGGGACGGGGTTCGGCCAGGACCTCCCGCCACCGGTGCTGCCGGACGAACTGCCGCTCGCGCCCGTCGCCGCCTTCTCCGTCGACGACAGCGCAACCACGGAGATCGACGACGCCTTTTCGGTCGTGCGCGAGGGTTCGACGGCCATCGTCGGCGTGCACATCGCCGCGCCCGGGGTGGCCATCGGGCGCGATCACCCGCTCGACGTGGTGGCGCGCGCGCGGATGTCCACCGTGTACGCGCCGGGGCTCAAGTACACGATGCTTCCGGATGGCTGGGTCGACGCGTTCTCGCTCAACGAGGGGCGCGTCGTCCCGGTGCTCTCGCTGTACGCGCGGGTGGACGCCGAAACCTGCGAAGTGCTGTCGACCGAGACTCGCGTCGAGCGCCTGCGGATCGCCGCCAATCTCCGGCACGACCAGCTGGACGACGTGATCACGGAGGAAGCGATCGCCAGCGGCGCGTTCGACGCGCCGTTCGCTGCCGAACTCTCGTTCCTGTGGCGGGTCGCGCGGACGCTGCTGGCGCAGCGGGAGCAGGCGCGCGGCCGCCCGGAGCCGCTGGGGCGCGTCGACTACTCCTTCGTGATCGACGGAGAAGGCGAGCGGGCGCACGTCAGCATCAAGCCGCGGCGCCGCGGGGCGCCGCTCGACCTCATCGTCGCCGAGCTGATGATCCTGGCAAACAGCACGTGGGGCCGCTGGCTCGCGGAGCGCAAGGTCGCCGGCATCTACCGCTCGCAGAGCCTCGGCCGAGTGCGCATGGGCACGACGCCGGCGCCCCATGACGGCATCGGCGTCGATCACTACACGTGGAGCACGTCACCGCTGCGCCGCTACGTGGACCTCGTGAACCAGCGCCAGGTCATCGCGTGCGCGCTCGGCGAAGTGCCGACGTACCGCGCGCGCGACGCGGATCTCTTCAGCATCGTGTCCGGCTTCGAGGCGCTGTACGGCGCGTACGCCGACTTCCAGCAGCGCATGGAACGCTACTGGTCGCTGCGCTGGCTTCGCCAGGAGGGCATCGCGCGCATCAGCGCGAGCGTCATCAAGGGCGACGTGCTTCGGGTCGATGGCATGCCGTTCATCACGCGGCTGCCGGGCCTGCCCGAACTGCCGCGCGGACAGCGGCTCGAGCTCGACGTGCTCGGCACCCACGAGATCGAGCTCGTGCTGGAAGCGCGCGTGCACCAGGTGCTCGCTGCGCAGACGCCGGTGGACCCCGAGGACGACGCGATCGCCGAGGAGGAAGCCGCGCCGGAGCCGGAGAACGGCGCGGCGCCTGAACCACCGGTCATCGACACCGGCGGGAACGTCGAACAGCGCGGTCCCGACGAGGCCGCATCATCGAGCCAGGACTCTCGCTGATCGCGTAGTGGCGGCGCCATGGGAGACTAGCGCGATCGTGTCGCGTGTTCGCTGACACGGTCGCTACAATCGCCCGCACTTTTCCTGCTGTTCAATCGTTCAGGCCGATCGCCCACGAATGGATGTCGCCGAAGATCCGCATCACGGTGTGAGGGCGCTGCTGGCCGACAAGGTGCTGGTCATGGCGCTCACCGTGTCGATCGGCCTGCACATCACGATCCTCGCGATCCGCTTCGTCGATCCGGAACTGCTGCGCGTGCGGTCGGCCGATCCGCCGCTCGACATCATCCTCGTCAACGCGAAGAGCGAGACCCGCCCGGGAAAACCCGAGGCGCTCGCGCAGGCGAATCTCGACGGCGGCGGCACGACCGATCGCGGGCGTCGCACCTCGCCGCTGCCGAACTCGTTCGAGATGCGCGACGGCGATGCCCTCCAGGAGGCGCGCAAGTCGGTGCAGCAGCTCGAGGAAGAACAGAAACGGCTGCTCTCCGCGCTGAAGGACTCGCTGCAACTGCGCCCGAGCCCGCGCAAGGAAGCGGCGTCGGACGCCCAGCAGTCGGGCTCGGTCGACGAGGAGACGAAGCAGCTGCTGGCGCGCTCGCAGGCGGAGATCGCCAAGCAGATCTCCGACTACCAGAAGCGGCCGCGCAAGCACCACTACATGCCGAGCACCTCGGAGTTCCGCTATGCGCGCTACTTCGAGGACTGGCGCGCCAGGGTGGAGAAGATCGGAAACGAGAACTATCCTCCGGAGGCGCGCGGCCGCTACTACGGATCGTTGCGGATGACGGTCGCGATCCGCAAGGACGGTTCCGTCGCCGACACGATTCTGGAAAAATCATCTGGTTCGCCGGTGCTTGACCGGGCGGCGCGCAGGATCGTGATGCAGGCGGCTCCATACTCGCCGTTTCCGCCCGACATCGCGAAGGACACGGATATCCTCGAGATCACGCGGACCTGGATTTTCACCAACGACCAGCTTGCGACCAGAAGCGCGGACCCCTCCCGACCATGAGTGCCGTTGATCAGTACGCTGTTGTCGGCAATCCGATTGCCCACAGCAAGTCGCCCGAGATTCACCTGCGCTTCGCGGCACAGGCGAAGCAGAAGATCGGCTACGAACGGATCGAGGCGCCCATCGACGGCTTCGAGGAGAAGGCGCTTTCGCTGCGCGATGCGGGCTACCGCGGGTTGAACGTGACGGTACCGTTCAAGCTCGACGCGGCCAAGCTCGCCAGCGAGCTGACTCCGCGTGCGCGCCTTGCCGGGGCGGTCAACACGCTGAAGTTCGACGGCGACACGATCCTCGGCGACAACACGGACGGAATCGGCTTCGTCCGCGACGTCACCGAACGGCTCGAGTTCGGGTTCGGCGACTGCGCCGTGCTCGTGCTCGGCGCCGGCGGGGCCGTGCGTGGCCTGCTGGGCTCGCTGCTCGACGCGAGCCCCCGCTGGCTTGCGGTCGCCAATCGATCCCACGAGCGGGCAGAGGAACTCGCGGAGGAGTTCGGCGTCGAGGCGATCCACTTCGACGAGATTCCGGCAGAGCACTTCGACCTGATCATCAACGGCACGACGACCGGCCTGCACAACGAGGCGCCGGCCATCGATCCGGAGACCTTCAACGACTGCCAGCTGGCGTATGACCTCGTCTACGCCGCCGATCCCACCCCGTTCATGCAGCTGGCGAAGGCCGGCGGCGCGAAGCAGGTCACCGACGGCCTGGGAATGCTGATCGAACAGGCGGCGGAGTCGTTCCTGCTGTGGCGGGGTGTCCGGCCGGAGACGCAGTCGGTGTATCGCGAGCTCCGTGCGCTGCTCTCGCGCGAAGCCCGCGAGACCGCCAGCACACGCTGATGAAACCGCGCTGATGCGCACCGCGATGCGCTGGGCAGGGCTCGCGCTCGCCGCCTGCCTCGTCGTCGTCGTTGCCTTGCAGTTCTGGTACCTCGGCTGGATCGCCTGGTGGAAGTGGAACAATCCCGGCGAGACGTCGTTCATGGCGCGCGAGGAAGCGGCGCTGCGGCAGAAGAGCCCGAAGGCCGGAGTCAGGCATCGCTGGGTTCCCTACGAGCGCATCTCGATCCACCTCAAGCGCGCCGTGATCGCTTCCGAGGACGCGCGCTTCAGCGAGCATGAAGGCGTCGACTGGGACGCGGTCGAGAAGGCGTACGAGACGAACCTCAAGCGCGGCCGCCCGGCGAAGGGCGGTTCGACGATCACCCAGCAACTGGCGAAGAACCTCTTCCTCTCGCCCGAGCGGAGCTACCTGCGCAAGGGCCAGGAACTCGTCATCACCTACATGATCGAGGCGCTGTGGGACAAGCGCCGCATCCTCGAGGTCTACCTGAACGTGGTCGAATGGGGCGAGGGGATCTTCGGCGCCGAAGCAGCGGCGCGCTACTACTACGGAGTGCCGGCGGCTCAGCTCGGCGTCGAGCAGTCGGCCCGCCTCGCGGCCTACCTGCCGAACCCGAAGCGCTATGGCCGAGCCCGTTCCGGCCCCTATCTCGACAAGCGCACCGCGGACATCGCGCGCTACATGGCCGACTCGATCGTCCCCTAGGCGAGCGCAGCGGGTCACGGTCGCCGGGACCCTGAAAGAGGGTTCTCCCGCGCTTACAATCCGACCGCCCTTTCGAGGTCGGTGGCGCAGCAGCGGGGTAGCCGTGCGATGAACGAGCAGGAAATGCTGGACCGCGAGGCGCCGCCAGGCGCACCGTCGCGCGACCCCGAGGCCGCGCAGCGGGCGCTCGTCCGCGTCCAGCACCTGCTCGACAAGCAGCGGCGGGTCGAGTCGCTCGTGCACCGCGACGCCATGCCCGCGGAGGAGCGCAAGCCGCTCGTCGAGCAGCTGGTCCACCGGCAGCACATCACCGAACTCAGGAACGTCCTCGACCGGCTGCATCCGGCCGACATCGCCTACATCCTCGAAGCGCTGCCGCACGAAGACCGTCTCGTCGTGTGGGACTGCGTCAAGGCGGACCGCGACGGCGACATCCTGATGGAGGTGAACGACGCGGTCCGCGAGACGCTGATCGCGTCGATGGACCACGAGGAACTGGTCGACGCGGTCGAGGGCCTCGAGGCCGACGAGATCGCCCACATCGCGGACGACCTGCCCGCGGACGTCGTCGAGGAGGTCCAGGAGGGCCTGACGATCGAGGAGCGCGCGCAGCTGCGCGCGTCGATGTCCTATCCGGACGACTCGGTCGGCGCGCTGATGGACTTCGAGATGATCAGCATCCGCGAGGACGTGACGCTCGAGGTCGTGCTGCGCTACCTGCGCCGCTTCGACGAACTGCCGAACCACACGGACCAGGTGTTTGTCGTCGACCGGCACGAGGTCCTGAAGGGCGCGCTGCCGCTCGACCGATTGCTGCTCAACGAGCCCGACACCGAAGTGCGCAAGGTGATGCGCACCGACCTGCTGACGCTGTCGCCGCTCGACGAGGCCGGCGAGGCGGCGCAGGCGTTCGAGCGCTACAACCTGGTCTCCGCGCCGGTCGTCGACGAGCGCGGACGACTCGTCGGCCGCCTCACGGTCGACGAGGTCGTGGACGTCATCCGCGAGGAAGGCGAGGAGGCGGCGCTGGGACGGGTCGGCCTGCGCGAGGACGAGGATCTGTTCGCGACGGTCTGGAAGTCCGCGCAGAACCGCTGGCTGTGGCTGGCGGTCAACCTCTGCACGGCGTTCTTCGCTTCGCGGGTCATCGGACAGTTCGAAGGCACGATCGAGAAGGTCGTCGCGCTCGCCACGCTGATGACGGTCGTGATGGGGATCGCCGGCAACTCGGGCAACCAGACGATGACGCTGATGATCCGGTCGATCGCGCTCGGTCAGGTCACCAGCGGCAACTCCGCGCCGGCTGGTGCTGAAGGAGATGGCGATCTCCGGCCTGAACGGACTGGTGTGGGGCAGCGTCGCCGGGGCGTTCGCCTGGTTCATCTACCGGGACAGCCCGCAGGGGTGGCTGATCGGCCTGACGCTGCTGCTGGCGATGACGCTCAACATGATGGTCGGCTCGCTGGTGGGCATGTTCATCCCGATGATGCTGGAGCGCTCGGGCCGCGACCCGGCCATCGGGTCGTCGGTGCTGCTGACCTTCACGACCGACAGCATGGGCGTGTTCATCTTCCTGGGGCTGGCCACGCTGTTCTTCCTGTAGCGCCGGCCGCGGGCCCGCGCCGCGGCGCCGCTACTTGATCCGCTTGACGGTGAACTCCTCCTGGATCGTGTCCTTGTAGACACTCGCCGGGGAGGAACTCGAGATGAACCGTCGCGCGATCTCCTCGCCCACGGCGGTGTGCTGGATGATCGAGCCGTTGTCGAACTCGATCTCGAGGATCCGGTTGTTGCGGTCGTAGCCGGCGGACTTGATGCCTCCCCGGCGGATGGGCTTGCGTTCGATCGCCACGTTGCCTCCTCCAAACGGCTTCTAGAGTCCCAGTTGCTGCCAGATCGCATCGACGCGCGCCCTGGTGGCGTCGTCCATGGCGATCGGCCGGCCCCATTCGCGCTGCGTCTCGCCGGGCATCTTGCTGGTCGCGTCGATGCCCATCTTGCCGCCCAGCCCCGATACCGGCGAGGCGAAGTCGAGGTAGTCGATGGGGGTGTTGTCCACGAGCACGGTGTCGCGCACGGGGTCGACCCGCGTCGTGATGGCCCAGATCACTTCCTTCCAGTCGCGCACGTCGATGTCGGCGTCCGTGACGACGATGAACTTCGTGTACATGAACTGGCGCAGGAAGCTCCAGATCCCGAACATCACGCGTTTCGCGTGGCCCGGGTACTGCTTGCGCATCGACACGACCGCCATCCGGTAGCTGCACCCTTCGGGCGGCAGGTAGAAGTCGACGATTTCCGGAAAGGTCCGGCGCAGGATCGGGACGAACACCTCGTTCAACGCAACGCCGAGGATCGCCGGCTCGTCGGGCGGCTTTCCGGTGTAGGTCGAGTGGTAGATCGGGTTGCGCCGCATCGTGATGCGTTCGACGGTGAAGACCGGGAACCGCTCCACTTCGTTGTAATAGCCCGTGTGATCGCCGAACGGGCCTTCGAGCGCAGTTTCGTAACCGAGGTTGGCCGCACTCAGTTCGCCCTTCGCGTTGGCCGGGTCGGCTTGAATGTGCCCTTCAAGGACGATCTCTGCTGTTGCCGGCACTTGCAGGGAGTTACCGATACATGCTGCGATCTCCGTGCGGGCGCCGCGCAACAGCCCGGCGAACTGATACTCCGACAGCGAGTCCGGAACAGGGGTAACCGCCCCGAGGGTGGTGGCCGGATCCGCGCCCAGGGCCACGGCGATCGGAAAGGGCGTTCCGGGAAGGGCCAGCGCGTGGTCGCGGAAGTCGAGCGCGCCGCCACGGTGGGCCAGCCAGCGCATGATCAGCTTGTTGCGTCCGATCACCTGCTGCCGATAGATCCCGAGGTTCTGCCGTTTCTTGTGCGGACCGCGGGTGACGACCAGTCCCCACGTGATCAGCGGCCCGGCGTCCCCGGGCCAGCACGTCTGCACGGGCAGCCGGGCCAGGTCGACGTCGTCGCCTTCCCAGACCACTTCCTGCGCAGGTGCTCCCCGGACCTCGCGCGGGGACATGTCCCACAGCGCGCTCTTCAGCATCGTCACCTTGCCGAGGGCGTCGCGGAGCCCCTTCGGTGCTTCCGGCTCCTTGAGGCTGGCCAGCAGTTCTCCAACCTCCCTCAAGGCGGATACCGAGTCGGCACCCATGGCCCACGCGACTCGCTGGGGAGTCCCAAACAGGTTGCCGAGCACGGGCATCGAATGACCGGTCGGCTTCTCGAAGAGCACGGCGGGCCCGGCCGCTCGCAGGGTACGGTCGCAGATCTCCGTCATCTCCAGCCGCGGGGACACCTCGACGCTCACCCTCCGAAGGTCGCCCCGCCGCTCCAGCTGCCCCATGAAGTCCCGCAGATCGTGGTATTTCATGAATGCTCCCGATTCGCGCGACGGACGGCGGGTAAAATAGTGAGTGCTAACACGAAAGTGGTGGCACGCCGTAAGAGGTTGAAATGCAAGGTAAAGAGCAGTCAGCTTCGGCGCGTGTTCCGCGCTTTGTAGCCCGTTTCACCCTTGCCGTGTGTGGGGGTAAGCGCTCCCGCCGGGTTGACCAAGGCGAGTCGGCCCCTACAATCCACTTCAGCCATAAAGGCTAGGAGCTCCCTCCCGTGTGCGGCGCAACATCGGCCGACCTGGTGGGGACCACGGGGGGCTCCGGTGTGGTTCGGGCTTCGTCGTTTCACTCGGAACTCCGGTTCCGCCCGAACAAGCCGCTTGCCGGCCGGAACTCCGGTCCTGCGGCGCAAGGATGCGGCCGGAGAAGCACGTGGAGCGATCCGGTCAACGTTCCAACCTGTGAATGGCGACCTGCGGTCGAGAGCCGCTGGCCGTTCCAGCATAAGGAGGCACGCAATGTCACAAGCCACGAATTATGCGCTGAGGATCACGCGGGCCGCCGGCTTCGGCTGGCTCGACTTTCTTCGGGATGTGCGCGACGGTGCGGCGGCGGCTACCCGGCTGGTAGTCACGCTCGCCGGTTGTACCGCTTTGCTCGCCGCAGCTGCGGTGGTCAGCAACGAAGAGGCGCGGAGCCAGCTGGTCGAACTGCTGCCGACCTCGATCCCCTTCGTCTCGGCGGCCGATGTCGGGCCCGCCAATGAAGCGGAGGGGCCGGGCAAGGTCGCCGAGAAGGCCGCCGTCGCCGACCCACGGCAGAAATTCGTCGTCCAGTACCTCGCCCGGCGTTACCGCATCGCGGACGAAGCGGCGCGGATGCTCGTCGCCAACGCATTCGAGATCGGGCACGAGAAGAAGCTCGATCCGCTGCTCATCCTGTCGGTGGTCGCCATCGAGTCCGGCTTGAATCCGTTCGCCCAGAGCCCCGTGGGCGCCCAGGGCCTGATGCAGGTGATGACGCGCGTTCACGCCGAGCGGTTCGCCGAACACGGCGGTCACCTCGCCGCCCTTGATCCGATCGCCAACATGAAGGTCGGGTCGGAGATCCTGCACGAAATGATCCGACGCGGCGGTTCCGTCGAGCGCGGCCTGCAACTCTACGTCGGCGCGGGCAACGCGCCGGACGATGGCGGGTATGGGGCGAAGGTGCTCGGGGAACGTTCGCGACTGGCGACCGCCGCCAACGGCAAGGTCGACGCGGCGATTGCAGCTTCGCGCGCGGCAGGCGCGCCTGCCGACTCCAAGCCGGCGGAAGCCGCCCTGCAGACGGTCCGCGTGGCGCCACAGGTCGACGCTTCGCCGTCGCCTCGCCGCGACCAGAATTCCTGAGTACTCAGCCGAGATGCCCGCGCATCCGCTCGACCGCCTCTTCGAGGCGCTCGAGCGAAGTCGCGTACGAAACGCGCACGTAGCGTTCGGGTGACGCGACGCCGAAGTCCTTGCCGGGCACGAGGCATACGCCGGTCGCGCGCAGCAGGGAACGCACGAACTCGAAACTGTCCTTCGCGAAGCGGCTGACGTCGGCGTAGATGTAGAACGCGCCGTCCGGCACGACCGGCACGCCGAAACCGAGGCTTCGCAGCGCCGGCACCAGGAAGTCCCGACGGCGCCTGAACTCGGCACGCCTCTCTTCATAGACGGAAAGCGCCGCGTCGTCGAAACAGGCGAGAGCGGCGTGCTGCGCGATGGTCGACGGGCAGATGTACAGGTTCTGCGCCAGCTTCTCCAGCACGGGAACGAGCGCGGCGGGGGCAACGATCCAGCCGAGTCGCCACCCGGTCATGGCGAAGTACTTCGAGAAACTGTTGATGACGAGCACTTCGTCGCTGAGCTGCAGCGCGCTCGCAGGCGGTCCGTCGTAAGTCAGGCCCTGGTAGATCTCGTCGCTGATCACGAATCCGTTCCTGCGGTCCACCGCGGCGATCAGCTGCGCGAGAACGTCCGGAGCGACCGATGTGCCGGTTGGATTGGACGGCGAGGCGACGAGGATGCCGCCAGTGGCATCGGTCCAGTTCGCGTCGACATCGGCCGCGGTGAGCTGGAACCGCTGGGCGGGCCCGCACGGCACGAGGCGCGCGCTACCGCCGAAGGCGGTTGCGAAGTGCCGGTTGCATGGATAGCTCGGATCCGGCATCAGCACTTCGGCGTCGCGCTCGAGCAGCGCGGCACACGCGAGCAGCAGGGCACCGGAAGCCCCGGCAGTGACGACGATCCTCCGTCGGTCGACCGGGCATCCGAAACGTTTCGCGTACCAGTCCGCGATCCGCTCGCGCAGCGGCTCCAGGCCTAGCGCCCCCGTGTACTGGGTCTCGCCACGCTCGATCGCGGCGCAGGCCGCGCGACGCACGGGCTCCGGCGCCGTGAAGTCTGGCTCGCCGATTGAAAGGTGAATGACGGAGCGGCCGGTCGCGGCGAGTTCTGCCGCTTCTTTCACGACCTCCATGACGTAGAACGGCTCGATCAGGGCTGTTCGGGCGGCAGCAGCAGGCATGGGCGCTTCTTGTGTGAATGCCCGATTCTAGTGGCGCGCGATGCGGTGAGAGTTAGCGCGTACTGCTGATTTTGGCGTGGACAAAAAAAGGGCCCATCTGCCTGAACGCACCCGAGTTGGCCTAGGAGGGAGGGAGGAGAGCGCCGACTGAAGGTTTGCTGCGTTCAGGCCGTTTGACGGACCCGGACAAGGCCGAATTGTCGGGGCCCTTCGTGAAAAAGTCAACAGTTTGTCTAGGTCAAAACGAGAAGAGGTGTTTTGACCGGCAAGAGGAACTGCGCGCGTGAGTCCGGGATGGGGCGCGGGGATAATCGGGCGCTCACGTCCCATCAAAGCCCACCATGGCCTCCGACCACGACGAATTGCGCCGGGCGGCGCTCGAGTATCACGAGAAGCCCCGTCCTGGAAAGATCTCGATCGCGCCGACCAAGCAACTGGTCAACCAGCGCGACCTCGCCCTCGCGTACTCGCCCGGCGTGGCGGCCGCGAGCGAAGCCATTCACGCGGATCCTTCGACCGCCTCCCGATACACGGCGCGCGCCAACCTGGTGGGCGTCGTGACGAACGGCACCGCGGTCCTCGGCCTCGGCGCGATCGGTCCGCTTGCCGCCAAGCCCGTGATGGAGGGCAAGGCGGTCCTGTTCAAGAAGTTCGCGGGGATCGACGTCTTCGACATCGAGATCAACCAGAACGACCCGGACAAGCTGATCGAGGTCATCGCCGCGCTCGAGCCGACCTTCGGCGGCATCAACCTCGAGGACATCAAGGCGCCCGAGTGCTTCTACGTCGAGCGCAAGCTGCGCGAGCGGCTGAAGATCCCGGTCTTCCACGACGACCAGCACGGCACGGCGATCATCGTCAGCGCGGCGATCCTCAATGGGCTGAAGGTCATCGGGAAGGACCTGAAGGAGGTCAAGCTCGTCACGAGCGGCGCGGGGGCGGCCGCCCTGGCGTGCCTGAAGTTGCTCGTCGAAGTCGGCCTGCCGCGGGAAAACATCTGGGTCACCGACATCGAAGGCGTCGTCTACCAGGGCCGCACGGTCCTGATGGACGAGGACAAGGCGCGCTTCGCGCAGCCGACGGCCGCTCGCGTTCTCGCCGAGGTGATCCGCGACGCCGACATCTTCCTGGGGCTGTCCGCCGGCGGCGTGCTGAAGCCGGAGATGGTCAAGACCATGGCGCCGCGCCCGCTGATCCTCGCGCTCGCCAACCCCACGCCCGAGATCATGCCGGAGCAGGTGAAGGCGGTGCGCGACGACGCGGTGATCGCCACGGGCCGCAGCGACTATCCGAACCAGGTCAACAACGTCCTGTGCTTCCCGTTCATCTTCCGCGGCGCGCTCGACGTCGGCGCCACCACGATCACGCCGGAAATGGAGATTGCCGCGGTCCGCGCCATCGCCAGCCTCGCGCAGGAGGAGCAGAGCGACATCGTCGCCTCGGCGTACGGCATCACCAACCTCAGCTTCGGCCCCGAGTACCTGATTCCGAAGCCGTTCGACCCGCGGCTGATCACGCGCATCGCGCCGGCGGTGGCGCAGGGAGCGATGACGAGCGGCGTCGCCACGCGCCCGATCGCGGACATGAACGCGTACCGCGACCAGCTGCAGCAGTTCGTCTACCACTCCGGCACGTTCATGAAGCCGATCTTCGCGACCGCGAAGAACGCGGTGGCCGGCGGTGGAAAGTCGCGCATCGTGTTCACCGAGGGCGAGGAAGAGCGGGTGCTGCGCGCCGTGCAGGTCGTCATCGACGAGAAGATCGCCGCGCCGATCCTGATCGGCCGGCCCGCGGTGATCGCCAAGCGGCTCGAGCGCTTCGGCCTGCGCATGCGGCAGGACGTCGACTTCGCGCTGATCAATCCCGAGTCCGACCCGCACTATCGCGACTACGCGGAGACGTACCACCGGCTGGCCGCGCGCAAGGGCATCACCGCGCAGTACGCGAGGCTCGAGATGCGCCGCCGGCTGACGCTGATCGGCGCCATGATGCTTCACAAGGGCGACGCCGACGGCATGATCTGCGGCACCTTCGGCACGCACGGACAGCACCTGGCGTACATCGATCAGGTGATCGGCCGGCGGCCCGGGGCCGGTGAGTACGCCGCGATGAACATCGTGATGCTGCAGGATCGGCAACTCGCGCTGGTCGACACCCACGTGAACCTCGATCCGACCGCGGAGCAGCTTGCCGAGATCACGATCATGGCGGCCGAGCAGATGAGGCACCTCGGCATTTCCCCGAAGATCGCCCTGCTGTCGCACTCCAATTTCGGATCGAGCGACAGCGCGTCCGCGCTGAAGATGCGGCGCGCGCTGGCCCTGGTGCGCGAGCGGGCCCCCGAGCTCGAAATCGACGGCGAGATGCACGCCGACTGCGCGGTGGACGAGGGCATTCGCCGCTCGCTGATGCCGTTTTCGACGCTGAAGGGCGATGCGAACCTGCTCGTATGTCCGAACATCGAGTCGGCCAACATCTCGTACAACCTGCTGAAGACGACGGCGGGCAACAACATCGCGATCGGCCCCATCCTGCTGGGCGCGGCGAAGCCGGTGAACATCCTCACGCCGTCCGCGACCGTGCGCCGCATCGTGAACATGACCGCGTTGACCGTGCTCGAAGCCAATTCCGTCCGGCAGACGGAACTTCTCTAGGCGATGCATTTGGTGATGCTCTGGGCGCGCGCACTGCTGTTCGCCGCGGTCGCGCTGTTCGCGCCGCCGGGCATCGGCGCGCGACGTTCCGCCCGCCATCGCCGAGGTCGGGGTCGAGGAGCTGCCGGCGGAGGCGCGGCAGACGCTGGCGCAGATCAAGCGCGGCGGCCCGTACGCGTACAGGAAGGATGGCGCGGTGTTCGGCAATCGCGAGAAGCGGCTGCCCGCGCAGCCCCGCGGCTACTACACCGAATACACTGTGAAGACCCCTCATTCGAGGGACCGCGGAGCACGGCGGATCGTTGCCGGACGCGGCGCCGAGCGCAACCCGGCGACCAGCGGCGAGTACTACTACACCGACGATCACTACAACAGCTTCAGGCGGATCCGCGAATGACCACGCGCCACATCGAACGGCTGGAAGACCTGCCGGGCCACTGCGTGCGGTCGCTGCGCGGAATCGGCACGGAGCAGCTGCGCGCCTGGGCGAAGTCCGCCGATCACCGCTTCGTGCTTGCCGATCTGTCGGGCTGCAAGGACAAGCCGTCCGCGCTCCGCATGCTGGGTCACGCATTCAGCCTGCCGAGCTGGTTCGGCGCGAACCTCGATGCGCTCTACGAATCGCTGACGGACGAAGACACGTGGGCGATCGGACACGGCGCCGTCGTGGTGCTCGACCCGCTGCCCTACACCGAACGCTTCGGCGTCGACGAGCGCGACGCCCTGCTCGACGTGTTCCGCGACGTGGCCGAGCACTACGCGGAGGCCGGCGTGCCCTTCCGCGTGTTCTACCGCTAGTCAGCGCAGCGAACTGGCGGGCGCGGTCAGGCGAAGTCGCCGACCGTCGACTGGAGTGCTGCGAGGGCCGCGAGCCCGGCGGTTTCCGTCCTGAGCACGCGAGGACCGAGCCGTGCCAGCTGGAAGCCTGCGCGCCGCACGAGGGCGAACTCGTCCGCATCGAACCCGCCTTCGGGACCGACGGCGAGCGCGAGCGGTCCCGGAGCAGCCCCCGCGATCTCGATCAGCGAACGAGGCGCGTCGGGCTGGAGCACGAGTCCGGTGGCTCCGGCACCGGCTGCGTCGAGTGCAGCGCCGAGGTCGCCGAACGCTGCGATGGCAGGCACCCGGTTGCGCCCGCACTGGCAGCACGCGGCGATCGCGATTTCGCGCAGCCGGTCGATCCGCCGGGGCAGGCGGGCCGCGTCCATTCGGACGACGCTGCGTCGCGTGCCGGCGAGCACGATGCGCGCGACGCCGAGTTCGACCGCTTTTTCGACGACCCACTCCAGCTTGTCGGTCGCGATCCACGCCTGCACCAGCGTGACGGCGACCGGCGACTCGCGTTCCACCGGGTCGTGGCGGGTCAGTTCGACCCGTTGCCCGCGCGTTGCGAGCCGGCCGGGGAACTCGCCGCCCTGCCCGTTGAACAGCACCACGGCGTCACCGTCGCGCAAGCGCAGGACGTGCGCGGCGTGATGCGCCACGTTCGCGGTGAGCTCGACGACTGTGCCGGCGGCGAGGTCGGTCTCGATGAAGAAGCGGGGATCAGCCACGTCGCTCGGCCCGGAAAGAAGAAGGGCCGGCGCATGCCGGCCCGTTCATCGGTCTGTCTCTTGCCTCAGGCCGCGCGCAGCTGCGGCACGCGGGGCGTGCTTCCGGACGCCGAACTCGGCGGCTGCGTCAGCTCCTGCACGAAGAGCGGCAGCGTGAATAGCGCCTGGTGCAGGCCCGGGTAGTAGTAGCGGAGCCCGCCGATGCGACGGTCGTTCGTCCGCTGCGCGATGGTGTCGGTCGACAGCGATCGCGGGTCGATCGAGTCGCTCGCGACCGCCAGGCACCACAGCGAGCCGTACAACGGGATGAACAGCGACATCGGCGCGACGTGGCGGAACACCTTGCGCAGGTTCGCGGCGTTCTTGCGCACCGTGTCGGCCTGGTACACCGGCGACCCGAGGTGCAGCGTCAGCATGCCGCCCGGCTTCAGGATGCGCTGGCACATCCGGAAGAACTCTTCCGAGTACAGGTGGAAGGCCGGCGTGTCCGGATCGGTGAGATCGAGGACGATCATGTCGAAGCGCTCCTGCGTCGACTTCACGTACTCGAAGCCGTCCCCGATCCTCACCTCGAGGCGCGGATCGCTGAACGCGCCCTTGTGGATCGAGCCCAGCCACTTCTTCGAGATGTCGATGACGACCGGATCGAGCTCCGCCATCACGATGCGCTTGACGCTCGGGTGCTTGAACAGTTCCTCCGACGAGCCGCCGTCGCCGCCGCCGATCACCAGGATCGACTCGGGATTCGGATGCGCGAGCGCGGCCGGGTGCGTCATGCACTCGTGATAGAAGAACTCGTCTCCCTCGGACGTCATCAGGCGCCCGTCGAGCCGGAAGAGCTTCCCGAACTGCTGCGTGTCGTACACCTCGACGCGCTGGTACGGCGACTGGATGTCCGCCAGCTTCGCGGTCGCGGTGTAACCGTAGCCGGAGTGCGCGTTGAGCCAGTCGAAGATCAGTTCGCTCCTGGCGACGTCGCCCGCCGCCTGCTTCTCGGCCTGCCTGCGCCGCGACATCGGCCGCGAGGTCGCCGCGGATGATGCGATTGACGACCTGGCTCTTCGGGCGGAACGCCATCGTCAGGGCTTCGAAGAGCTGCTCGGCCTTGCCGGTGTTGTCCGCGGTGAAGTTGCACACATAGACGTCGAGCGTGACGCCCGCGCGCTCGGGCCACGTGTGGATCGCGAGGTGCGACTCGGCGAGCAGGATCGTCCCGGTGATGCCGCCGGGTTGCCCGTTCCAGTCAGGAAAGACGTGCCACTTGTCGTCGACGATCGTCAGCGTCGAGTCGTTCGTGGCGTTGCGGCACAGCGTGGAAAGAGTCTCAAGATCCGTCAGCAAGGCTGCGCTGCAGCCGCATTCGAACAGATCGCCAGTCAGGTGAAGGCCTTGCATCTTCGTCCCCCAGCAGGTCCGCCCTAATCGACCTGAATCGCGACCTGCGTCGCAACCCCACGATCCGGGACTCGCACGCTGTGGCGCGGCACGCGAGTCGATGCAGCTTGCGCTGCCCTGCTGGCTCTGGCGGGAGATGCTGCCTAGCGGCTCGTTGCCTTTGCTCGCGTGCTGCGTGTTGCCTGTGCTGCCGCGAGGCCCGGCGCCCGTTGCGTCCTGGTTGGTGTTCCGGATCGAATTTCGGAAAGCGTGGGATGGTAGCCCAAATCGCCTGCCATTTGAACTCCGCCCGGGCGCATTTCCGCTGCGGGCGTCGAGTGCGGACTCGACTCCCACTGGCTTCGGCCTTGCGGCGGTGCCGGCCGCATCGGGAGCGTGAAGGCGGTCACGGAGGATTCCAGCGCGCAGGCCGGGCGCGCCCCCTTTGCTAAAATTCGCGTTTTCCCTCGGCCGCCCCATGCGCCCCGCGGGTCCGTTCCGGCTTTCACACTTCCTGACTGGCTTCCCATGAACGACTCCCGCGCGCTCGGCGCACTCTCAGACAAGGGCGTGGCGCAGATGGCCAACGCGATCCGCGCGCTGGCGATGGACGCGGTGCAGAAGGCGAACTCGGGCCATCCGGGCATGCCGATGGGCATGGCGGAGATCGCCGTGGCGTTGTGGGGCCGGCACCTGTCGCACAACCCGGCGAATCCCCTGTGGGCCAACCGCGACCGCTTCGTTCTTTCGAACGGCCACGGCTCGATGCTGCAGTACGCACTGCTGCACCTGACGGGTTACGACCTGCCCATCGAGGAACTCGTGAAGTTCCGGCAGTTGCACAGCCGGACGCCGGGTCATCCGGAGCACGGCCTGACCCCGGGCGTCGAGACGACGACCGGGCCGCTCGGGCAGGGATTCGCGAACGCAGTCGGCATGGCGCTCGCGGAGAAACTGCTTGCCGCCGAATTCAACCGCCCGGGCTTCGACATCGTCGATCACCGCACCTGGGTGTTCCTCGGCGACGGCTGCCTGATGGAAGGCATTTCGCACGAGGCCGCATCGCTCGCCGGCACGTGGCAACTCGGCAAGCTGGTCGCGATCTACGACGACAACGGCATTTCCATCGACGGCGAGGTCGAGCACTGGTTCACCGACGACACGGCGCAGCGGTTCCGCGCCTACGGGTGGAACGTGATCGGGCCGGTGGACGGCCACGACGTCCGCGCGGTCGACAACGCGATCGCGAAGAGCAAGGGCAGCGACAAGCCGACGCTGATCATCGCCAGGACGATCATCGGCAAGGGCTCGCCCAACCGCGCGGGAACGGAGAAGGCGCACGGCGAGGCGCTCGGCGAGAGCGAGATCGTCGCCACGCGCGACGCGATGGGCTGGCCGCACGAGCCGTTCGTCGTCCCGAAGGACGTCTATGCGTCATGGGACGCCAGGCGCGCCGGCGCCGAGCGCGAAGCCGCGTGGAAGAAGCTGTTCGACGCCTACTCGGAGCGCCATCCGCAGGAAGCCGGCGAGTTCGAGCGGAGACTGGGCACGGCCCTGCCCGCGAAGTATCGATCGACGCTGGACGCCGCAGTCGCAAGCGCCGCCGGCAAGCGCGAAGCGGTGGCCACGCGCAAGGCATCGCAGCTGGCGCTCGAGGCGCTTGCGCCTGCGCTGCCCGAGATGCTCGGCGGCTCCGCCGACCTCACGGGAAGCAACCTGACCAAGTGGAGCAAGGCCTCGGCAATGCGGCCGAACGCGCTCAACGGCCGTCACATCAACTACGGCGTGCGCGAGTTCGGGATGTGCGCGATCGCCAACGGCGTGGCGCTGCACGGCGGCTTCCTTCCGTTCGTCGGCACGTTCCTCGTGTTCTCCGACTACGCGCGCAACGCGCTGCGGATGGCCGCGCTGATGAAGCAGCGCGTCGTCTTCGTCTTCACGCACGACTCGATCGGCCTCGGCGAGGACGGCCCGACGCACCAGGCGGTCGAGCACGTGGCCAGCCTGCGGCTGATCCCGAACATGGATGTCTGGCGCCCGGCCGACACGGCGGAGACGCTGGTCGCCTGGGCGGCCGCGATCGAGCGCGCCGACGGGCCGACGTCGCTCGCGCTGTCGCGGCAGGCGGTCCCGTTCACGCCGCGCGACGTCGACGCGGCGGCGATCCGCCGCGGCGCCTACGTCATCAGCGAGGCCGCGGGCGGGGCGAAGAAGGCGCGCGCCGTGCTGATCGCCACCGGCTCCGAAGTTTCGCTGGCGATCGACGCGCAGAAGGCGCTGGCGGCGCAGGGCGTCGCGGTTCGCGTCGTGTCCATGCCGTCCACGACGGTCTTCGACCGCCAGGACGCCGCGTACAAGTCGGGCGTGTTGCCGGAGGGCCTGCCGCGCGTCGCGATCGAGGCCGGCGTCACCGACTTCTGGTGGAAGTACGTGCGCGCCACCGGCGCCGTGCTCGGCGTGGACAGCTTCGGCGAGTCCGCCCCCGCGCCCGCCGTCTACAAGCATTTCGGATTGACCGTGGACAACGTCGTCGCCACGGTGAGTGCAGTCATCGCCAAGGGAAGAAAATGACCATCAAGATCGCCATCAACGGCTATGGCCGCATCGGCCGCAACATCCTCCGCGCCCACTACGAGGGCGGCAAGAAGCACGACATCCAGATCGTCGCCATCAACGACCTGGGCGACCCGAAGACCAACGCGCACCTGACCAAGTACGACACCACGCACGGCACGTTCCCCGGAACGGTCGCGGTGGACGGCGACTCGATGGTCGTCAACGGCGATCGCATCAAGGTGCTGGCCAACCGCAACCCGGCCGAACTGCCGTGGGCCGCGCTCGGCGTGGACGTCGTGCTCGAGTGCACCGGCTTCTTCACCACCAAGGAGAAGGCATCCGCGCACCTGAAGGGCGGCGCGAAGAAGGTGATCATCTCCGCGCCGGGCGGCAAGGACGTCGACGCGACCATCGTCTACGGCGTCAACCACGGCACGCTGAAGGCGGCGCACACGGTGATCTCCAACGCCTCGTGCACCACGAACTGCCTGGCGCCGATGGTCAAGCCGCTGAACGACAAGATCGGGCTGGTGAACGGGTTGATGACGACCGTGCACGCCTACACCAACGACCAGGTGCTGACCGACGTCTATCACGAGGACCTGCGCCGTGCCCGCGCCGCGGCCCAGAACATGATCCCGACCAAGACCGGCGCCGCGGCCGCCGTCGGCCTCGTGCTGCCCGAGCTGAACGGCAAGCTCGACGGCTACGCGATCCGCGTTCCGACGATCAACGTGTCGATCGTCGACCTGTCGTTCATCGCCGCGCGCGACACGACGGTGGAGGAAGTCAACGCCATCATGAAGGCGGCTTCCGAAGGCGAGCTCGCGGGCGTGCTCGGCTACAACGCCGACCCGCTCGTCTCCAGCGACTTCAACCACGATGCGCGTTCTTCGATCTTCGACTCGACGCTGACCAAGGTGTCCGGCCGGCTCGTGAAGGTGTCGTCGTGGTACGACAACGAGTGGGGCTTCAGCAACCGCATGCTCGACACGACCGTCGCGCTGATGCAGGCGAAGTAACCCCGGCGACGAGCGCCCCCCAGAGGGGCGCTTTCTCCTTGCGCGGCGTCGAAGGGAACTGCCCGCTGCCAGGGCGGTCAACGCGCAGGCGTCCTCGGCCGCTAAGCGTTAGTCCGCTTCGCCGAGGCGGGGCCTGTCCAACGGGCCGGTTACGCTACGCCGGAGCGAAAGCGCCGGACACAGGAAGACCTCGATGGCGATGCGACACATCACGGTGGCGGTGATTGCAGCGGTTTCGGTCGTCGTCTCGACGATCGCAAGTTCCGCGGGCACCGTCACTCCCAAGCAGGCGCTGCTGCAGGGCATTCCCGCCACCGCGCGGGCGAAGCCTTCCCAGCCCGTGCACCACCTGATCGTGAAGCTGCGCGACGGCTCGACCGGAACGACCGTCGCCGGCCGCGCTCGCCTGCGGGAGTTCGGACTCGCCATGGGCGCCGAACTGGCGCACGTGCGCGACATGGCGGGCGGAGCTTCGCTGGTGGCAATGCGTGCTCCCATGCCTCTCGCCGAGGCGAGGAACGTCGCCGCGGCGCTCGCGCGTCAGCCTGGCGTCGAGTACGCGGAGCCCGACGTGATGTTCAAGCGGCTGGCGGTCCCCAACGATCCGCGCTACGCCGGTTGGCAGTGGAACCTGTTCGAGCCGACGACGACGTTCACGGGAACGCTGCTCGGCGGCAACGGCTCGAAGTCCGCCGTCGCGACCGGGGGCGCCAACCTGCCGCCGGCATGGGACATCACCCAGGGTGGATCCGGCGGCGTCGTCGTGGCGGTCATCGACACCGGCATCGTCAACCATCCCGACCTCAACGGCGTCGCCACGCCTGCGCCGTATGTGCCGTCCGGGCGATTCGTCGGCGGCTACGACTTCGTTTCGTCCGATGTCGGCAGCCCGGTGCTGGCGCCGAACTTCGTCGCGAACGACGGCGACGGGCGCGATCCCGATCCGACGGACCCCGGGGACTGGCTGGCTGCGGCCGACTCGTGCGAGGACGGCACGTCCGGGCCGCTGGAGAGCAGCTGGCACGGGACGCACATGGCCGGCGTCGTCGCGGCGACCGGCAACAACGGGACGGGCATCGCCGGCATCGGCTGGAACGTCCGCGTGCAGCCTCTCCGCGCGCTCGGCAGGTGCGGCGGATCGTTGTCCGACATCGCGGATGCGATCCGCTGGGCGGCGGGACTCGACGTGGCGGGCGTCCCGGCGAACCCGACGCCGGCGCGGGTGATCAGCCTCAGCCTCGGGAGCAGCGAGCCGTGCTCCAACCACACGCAGTCTGCCGTGGACGCGGCGATCGCCGCAGGCGCGGTCGTCGTCGCCGCATCAGGAAACGAAGGCAGCCTTTCGCTCGTGTCGCCGGCCAACTGCACGGGCGTCATCGCGGTGACGGGCCACACGATCGTCGGCGAAAACGCCGACTACGCGAACATCGGAACGGGCGTGACGATCAGCGCGCCAGGTGGAGGATCTCCCGTTCAGCTTGGCGCAGGAGGACCGACGGACGATGACACCTGGACCGGCTACTTCATCTGGTCGACGGTGCTCTATGGCGCGACGGATCCATGGAGCTTCGATTCGCGAGGACGCACCGGCGCCGCCTACACCGGATTCACGGGAACGAGCGTGGCGGCGCCGCAGGTCGCCGGCGCGGCGGCATTGCTGGCTGCAGTGGCTCCCGCGGCCACGCCGGCACAGATCCGGGCCTTTCTGACCACCAACGTGCGCCCGTTCCCGGCCGGAAGCGCCTGCGCGGCCAATGGCGCGTTCGCCGGCATGTGCGGTGCCGGACTGCTCGACGTAGGCGCGGCGGTGGCGGCGGCCGCTCCCAGACCAGCGCCGCCGGTCGGCGGCGGTGGCGGAGGCGGCGCACTGCCGCTCGGACAGTTGCTACTGCTCGTCGCGCTGCTCGCCGGCGCGCGCCTTCGCCGCCGCGAATAGCGCGCCGAGCACGGTTCCGCACGCGGCGCCGGCCAGGTGCGCCTGCGGCACGACGGCCGCGCCGAGCCAGTCGGCGCGTGGCAGCGCGCCGTTGAACGGCTGCTCGAGCACGACCTTCATCCATCCACCGAGGAAGAGCAGGGCGGGCATCCACAGCCGCCCCAGGCTGCGCGGGCGTTCCGCCAGCAGCCACTTGGCTGCGCCGGCGAAGAACAGGCCGTGCAGCGCTCCCGACAGGCCCCGGTACCACTCGATGTCCGGATGCAGCCATGCGAGCGACGCACTGATCGCCAGCGCCGATGCTGCCAGCGCGATCGCCTGGCGGGTCGCGGACAGGTCCGGGGCGTAGAGCCGCGCGACGATCCACAACGCCGCGGCGTTGATCAGCGCGTGCGGCCAGTTGATGTGCACCAGGTGGCCCGTGAGGACGCGCCAGGGCTGCCGGGCGAGGGCGCTGCGCTGGTACTCGAGCGCATCCCCCGGCGCCAACGCGTGGAGCGCGAGCAGCGCGATCGCCAGGCCGATCGCGGCGCGTTCAGGGGGAGACAGTCGGAGTGTGCGCACGGGCGTTCGTCGGGAAGCGGCTCGTATAATGCCCAACTCGCCCTGCACCGCGCGCAACGCGCGGTCCTCCGGAACAACTCCCGCCTCCCATGCGCGTCAACACCCTCGCTCAACTGGCTTCCAGCGGCCAACTCGCCGGCCGTCGTGTCTTCATTCGCTCCGACCTCAACGTTCCGCAGGACGATTCCGGGAACATCACCGAGGACACGCGGATCCGCGCGTCGGTGCCGGCGATCCGCACGGCGCTCGACGCCGGCGCGGCGGTGATGGTCACGTCGCACCTCGGCCGTCCCACCGAAGGCGAGTTCAAGCCGGAGGATTCGCTGGCGCCCGTGGCGAAGCGCCTCGGCGAACTGCTCGGTCGCGAGGTTCCGCTGATCGCGAACTGGGTCGACGGCGTGCAGGTCCAGCCGGGCCAGGTCGTGCTGCTCGAGAACTGCCGCGTCAACAAGGGCGAGAAGAAGAACTCGGACGAGCTGGCGCAGAAGATGGCCCGGCTCGCCGACGTGTACGTGAACGACGCGTTCGGCACCGCGCATCGCGCCGAGGCCACGACGCACGGCATCGCGAAGTACGCCCCGATCGCCTGCGCCGGCCCGTTGATGGCCGGCGAGATCGACGCGCTGTCCCGCGCGCTCGGCAACCCGAAGCGCCCGCTGGTCGCGATCGTCGCGGGCTCGAAGGTCTCGACCAAGCTGACGATCCTGAACAACCTCGCGCAGAAGGTCGACCGGCTGATCGTCGGCGGCGGCATCGCCAACACCTTCCTCCTCGCGGAAGGCTTCCCCATCGGCAAGTCGCTGGCGGAGCCGGACCTCGTGCCGGAGTGCAAGAAGGTGCTGGCGACGCTGGGCGCCAAGGGCGCGACCCTGCCGCTGCCGATCGACGTCGTCGTCGCGAAGGAATTCTCGGCGACCGCGCCGGCCCACGTGCGGCGGGCCGACGACGTGAAGCCCGACGAGATGATCCTGGACATCGGGCCGTCGAGCGCGCTGGCGCTCGGCCACATCGTCCGCTCGGCGGGCACGATCATCTGGAACGGGCCGGTGGGCGTGTTCGAGTTCGACGCGTTCGCCGACGGCACGCACCAGCTCGCGCTGGCCGTCGCGGAGGCCACCGCGAACGGCGCGTTCTCCATCGCCGGCGGCGGAGACACGCTGGCGGCGATCGCCAAGTACCACATCGGCGATCGCGTCAGCTACATCTCGACCGGCGGCGGCGCCTTCCTCGAGTTCCTCGAAGGCAAGGGCCTGCCGGCCATCGACATCCTCCAGCAGCGCGCAACATGACCCGTTTCCGCGTCGAAGGGCTCGACCACGTGCACGTCTACGTGCGCGACCGGGCCGAGGCGGCGAAGTGGTATGGCAGCGTGCTCGGGTTCCGCAAGGATGCCCGCTTCGGAAGCTGGGCGCGGGAGCTCGGCGGCCCGCTGACGCTGACCGCCGGTGACGGCGTGACGCACCTCGCCCTGTTCGAGGACGCGAAGCGCGCGGGCAAGGCCACGACGGTCGCCCTGCGCGTCGACGGCGCCGCGTTCGTCCACTTCCACAAGCGCGCCCCGCAGCTGCCGCTGTTCGACAAGCGCCGGCGCCCGTCGCCGCCGCACCTGCAGGACCACGCGCTGTCGCTGTCGCTCTACTTCAACGACCGCGACGGCAACCCGATCGAGGTGACGACGTACGAAGTCGACCTCGTCCGCGCGCGCACAAACCGGATCTGACCCATGGCACGCAGCACCAAGATCGTCGCGACGCTCGGCCCCGCCTCCAGCGATCCGCTCGTGCTCGAGCGCATGCTGACCGCCGGCGTCGACGTAGTCCGCTTCAACTTCTCCCACGGCACCGCCGAGGACCACCTCGCGCGCGCGCGGCTCGTGCGCGAGACGTCCGCGAAGATCGGCATCGACGTCGCCATCATGGCGGACCTGCAGGGCCCGAAGGTCCGCGTCGGCAAGTTCGAGGGCGGCCGGGTCACCCTGAAGCCGGGCGCGCGGTTCGTCCTGGACGCCAGGGACGAACTCGGCAACGCCGAACGCTCGGGCCTCGATTACAAGGACCTGCCGAAGGACGTGAAGGCGGGCGACACGCTGCTGCTGAACGACGGCCTGATCGTGCTCGACGTCGAGCGCGTGACGCTGGACGAGATCCACACCATCGTCCGCATCGGCGGCGAACTGTCGAACAACAAGGGCATCAACAAGCAGGGCGGAGGGCTGTCCGCGCCCGCCCTGACCGGCAAGGACGTGCGCGACATCGACACCGCGATGCAGTGCGGGGCCGACTTCGTCGCCGTGTCGTTCGTGAAGAACCGCACCGACGTCGAGATGGCGCGCCAGCTGGCGACGATCGCCGGCGCGAAGCACGGCATCAAGCCGCAGATCATCGCGAAGATCGAGCGCGCCGAGGCGATTCCGCTGCTGCGCGAGATCCTCGACGCGGCCGACGGCATCATGGTCGCGCGCGGCGACCTCGCGGTCGAGGTCGGCAACGCCGCCGTTCCCGCCCTGCAGAAGCGCATGATCAAGATGGCGAAGGAGAGCAACAAGCTCGCCATCACCGCGACGCAGATGATGGAGTCGATGATCGTCAACGCGTCGCCGACGCGCGCCGAGGTCAGCGACGTCGCCAACGCCGTGCTCGACGGAACCGACGCGGTGATGCTGTCGGCGGAGACCGCGGCGGGCAAGTATCCGGTCGAAGTCGTCGAGACGATGGCGTCGATCGTCACCGAGGCCGACCGCTCCGAGCAGGTCGAGCTCGACCTGCAGTTCGTCAACCGGACGTTCGACCGGGTCGACCAGTCCATCGCCTACGGCGCGCTCTTCACCGCCTACCACCTGCGCTGCGCCGCGATCTGCGCCTTGACCGAGTCGGGTTCGACGACGCTCTGGATGAGCCGCCACGACGTCGACATCCCGATCTACGCCCTGACCGCGAGCGTGGCCACGGCGCGCCGCCTGGCGCTGTACCGGAACGTGCGCCCGCTGCACTTCCCGACGCTCGCGGACCGTGACGCCTCGCTCGCGGCGGCGGAGAAGCTCCTGCTCGAGCGGGGCGTGGTGCGCCGGGGCGACCTGATCGTGCTGACCGTCGGCGAGCCCATGGGCCAGGCCGGCGGCACCAACACGCTCAAAATCGTGCGCGTCGGCGAACACGCCTGACCGCACCGCCTGGGGCGGCACATCCGTCGGAAGCGTCCTGCGATAGCCTCGCACTCCGCCGCCTCCGTTTCACCGCCTGAGCAGCAATGACTCTCCTGCGCCCGTTGCTCGTCGCCGTCGCACTGGCGGCGCTGGCCGCGTGCGCGTCCCTGCCGGCGCGCCCGGCGGCGGGCATGGTGGCGGACCTCGCGGAGGACGTCCCGCTCGTGTCGCAGGAAGGGCTGAGCGGAGACTTCGCCACCGAGGCCAAGCGGATCGACGTGCAGCAGCGCGCGTGGAAGGTGATCGCGGAGCGCTACTACGACCCGCGCCTGAACGGCGTCGACTGGCCGGCCATCCGCGACAAGTACCGGCCGCGCGTGGCGGGCGCGAAGACCGATGCGCAGTTCTACCTCGCACTGAAGTCGATGGCGCGCGAGCTGAACGACTCGCACACGCGCATCGTCACGCCGCGCGAGAGCGCGGATCACCGCCGCTTCGCGGCCCTGGCGACCGGCGCCGCCCTCAACGTGATCGACGACCAGCTCGTGATCGTCGACGTCGACAGTGACTCGCCGGCCGCGCGCGCCGGCCTGAAGCGCGGCGACGTCGTGCTGGCGATCGACTCGCATCGGTTCGACGCGAAGTTCCTCGCGGCGGCCCGCCACCTGCCGCTGACCGGCGAGGACATCACGTCGCCGGAGGCACTGCCGGCGCTCGCCGACGAGGCGATGCGCTTCGCGCAGCTGCGCGCCGTGCGCCGTGCCCTGCAGCGCGCGCCCGACGAGCCGCCGCGGGCGCAGCGGGTGACGATCAGTCGCGATCCGGATTCGACCTTCGAGGTCGTGCTGCAACCCGAGCCGCTGGTGCGCCCGCCGACGGTGACGACGATCACGCTGTCCTCGGGGGTGGCGGTCGTGAAGCTGAACCGCTTCTCCGTGCGCAATCGCGGCGACATCGAGCGCGCACTGCGCTCCGCCGGCACGTCGCGCGCGCTGGTGCTCGACCTGCGCGGCAACGGTGGCGGCGACTACAGCCAGTTCGTCTGGCTGGTCCGGCAGTTCATGCCGGAGCAGCGGCACGTGATGACCCAGCTCACTCGCGACGGCGACCAAGTGCGCGAGCGCCCCGTTCGGCTCGCCCCGGCGGAGCAGCCGTACCTGAAGCCGATCGCGGTCCTGACCGACCGCCGGTCGGGCAGCGCGTCCGAACTCACCGCGGTCGCCCTGCTCGAGCAGCGCGACGCAATCATCGTCGGCGAGTCGACCTGCGGCTGCGTCGTGGGGGTGAGCTGGGAGTACATCCTGCCCGGCGGCGGCGGCGTGCGCGTGTCCGAGACGGGCTTCCGGTCGGCCCGCGGGCGGCGCATGGAGGGCCAGCCGCTGGCGCCCACGATCTACGCGCCGCCCCGCCTTCCGGAGCTGCGCGCCGGACGGGACCTCGCGCTGGAGGCCGCGGAGCGCGCGCTGCTGGAGCGTTCCATGCCCCAGCCATCGCCGGTGCGGGATCTCACCAGCCCCCGGCCGCCGCTCGCCTAAAATGCCGGGTTCAGGCGGGCTTCAGCGAACGGTTTCAGCGGATTCAGAGGAGATACGACATGGCATTGGTTTCGATGCGGCAATTGCTCGATCACGCGGCGGAAAACGGCTACGGCGTTCCCGCCTTCAACGTCAACAACCTCGAGCAGGTGCAGGCCATCATGGAGGCGGCGAAAGAGGTCAACGCCCCGGTGATCATGCAGGCCTCGGCCGGCGCGCGTAAGTACGCGGGCGAGCTGTTCCTGAAGCACCTGATCCAGGCGGCCGTCGAGAGCTATCCCGACCTGCCGGTCGCCATGCACCAGGACCACGGCCAGTCGCCCGCGGTGTGCGAGGGCGCGATCAAGCTCGGCTTCTCGTCGGTGATGATGGACGGCTCGCTGCGCGAAGACGGCAAGACGATCGCCGACTACGACTACAACTGGCAGACCACCAGGAAGGTCGTCGAGATGGCGCATGCGCTCGGCGTCAGCGTCGAAGGCGAGCTCGGCTGCCTCGGTTCGCTCGAGACGATGCGCGGCGACAAGGAGGACGGCCACGGCACCGAGTCGACGATGACGCGCGACCAGCTGCTGACCGATCCCGACCAGGCCGCCGACTTCGTCAAGAAGACGCAACTCGACGCGCTGGCGATCGCCATCGGCACCAGCCACGGCGCCTACAAGTTCACGCGCAAGCCCACCGGCGACATCCTCGCCATCGAGCGCATCAAGCAGATCCATCGCCGGATCCCGAACACCCACCTCGTGATGCACGGATCGTCGAGCGTGCCGCAGGACCTGCTCGCGGAGATCCGCAAGTACGGTGGCGACATGAAGGAGACCTACGGCGTTCCGGTCGAGGAACTCCAGGAGGCGATCAAGCACGGGGTGCGCAAGATCAACATCGACACCGACATCCGCCTCGCGATGACTGCCGCGATCCGCAGGTTCCTGCACGAGAATCCCGGCCACTTCGATCCGCGCGACTACCTGAAGCCCGCGCGCGCCGCGGCGAAGGCGATCTGCAAGGAGCGCTACGTCCAGTTCGGCTGCGAGGGGCAGGGCAGCAAGATCAAGCCGGTGCCGCTAACGACCGTCGCGCACAAGTACCAGACGGGCGAGCTTTCGCAGCACGTGCACTAAGCCTCGCTCGTGTACGCGACCGGCTTCGCCGGTCGCTCATGCACTGAGCGTCGCTCGCGCGTCGTGCCGCGGCAGGCGGGGCGCGGCGGGCGCTCCTCCGGGGCGGTCGGCGCGTTCGCGCCGACTCCGCTGCGCTGCTCAGCCCGAGGTCGTGCCGCGGGACTCGCTGCGTTCGCTGCGCGAACTCCGCTCAGACATGCCGCGGCAAGTCAGACACGAAGCGCGCTGGCGCGCGCCGACCTCGGGCCTCCGCTGCTCGCCGCCCCGGAAGTCGCGCCCGCCGCGCCCCGCCTGCCGCGGCACTGCAACGATTACATCGTCCCCTTGAGCCCCAACCTCTCGACGGTCACCTTCTCCGCTTCGTAGGTCTGCCGGGCGAACTTCGTGTAGTCCTCGGCGCTCATGTAGACCATCGGCTGGTCGAAGCGGTCGAGCAGGGCCGTGATCTTCGGCTCCTCGAGCGCCTTCTTGAACGCGTCGTGCAGCGTGCGCACGACCGCGGGATCCATGCCCGCCGGGCCGGCGAGCCCGAACGGCGATTCGGATACCGTGTCGTAACCGAGTTCGGTCAGCGTCGGCACGTCGGGCCAGCGCTTGGTGCGCTTCGGGCCGAACGTCGCGAGCAGCCGCAGCTTGCCCGACTCCACGTGCGGCGCCCATCCGGTGGAATCGCTCGCGGACTGGATGTGGCCGCCGAGGATCGACGCCATCAGGTCGGCGCTGCCCTTGTAAGGCACGTGCGTCAGCTTGATGCCGGCCTTCTGCGCGAACTCCTCCATCACGATGTGCGGCGTGGTCCCGGTGCCGGTCGAGCCGTAGTCGATCTTGCCGGGATTGCGCTTCGCGTCCTCGACGAAGTCCTTGATCGTCTTCCACGGCGCGTTCGCCGGAACGGCGAGGCCGAACGTGTAGCCGGTCAGGTTGATGATGTAGGTGAAGTCCTTGATCGGATCGAACTGCGGATTCTTCTGCATGTGCGGGACGCGGAAGACGCCGAGCGGCATCTGCGCCACGACGTAGCCGTCGGGCTTCTGGTTCTTCATGGAGATCGGCGCCAGCGTGCCGCCGCCGCCCGGCTTGTTCTCGACGATGACCGACTGGCCCAGGATCTTCGAAGCAGACTCCGCGATCGCGCGGAAGAACTGGTCGGTCGGCCCGCCGGCGGGGAAGGCGACGTAGATCGAGATCGGGCGCGACGGGAAGGCCTGCGCGCGGACGATCGCGTGGGGAAGAACGCCGCAGCGCCCGCCGCGGCCAAAAGAGTGCGCCGGTCCATCTTGTCTCCGTGTCGTGTCGTTATGCAGAGCAGTATAGGCAGCGCAACTCGCGCCGTGCATGCGGCGGCGCCGCAAGCCGTTGGCGGGCCGGCGGACTGCTTAGGTGTAATTCATGATCGACACTCGGCGGCGTGCGCGGATGATTCCCTCATCCACGGGAGGGAGACTCGCGATGGCGAAATCATCATGTCCGATTTGCAAGGGCGCAGTCCAGCCGGGCACGCTTCCGGAGATCAGCGGTCAGGAGGGACCGCTCGCGCTCAAGGTCCATCACCTGCCGGTACTCGAGTGCCCGAACGGGCATCGGCTGTTTCCCAATCCCGATTTCCCTCTGCTGCTCGTCGATCAACTGGTCGAAGGCGACGAGATGAAACTGCCCGCGAGTACCGCGAAGGGCATGCTGCTCAAGCAGTACTACTGTGCGTCTTGCGGCGACAAGCTGGCAGACGCCGCCGACGCGCAGCGGACCTTCCACATCGATGTGCAGATGCCCCAACTCGCGCCCTTTGACGTCGAGCTCACGATGCCGGTGCATCGATGCGCGCGCTGTGGTCACGAGCAACTGCACTCCTTGAAGGAGGTCCGCAGCCGCACGCCGGCAGCATTGGCGCACGCGTTCAAGGCGGCGGCGATCGCCGCTCCGCCTAGCCCAGCGTCACGCGGGCTTCGACGCGCCCGGCGCGGTCGTGCCACGCCGCCAGCCCGACCTCGGTCCCGGCCGGCGCGCGCACGATCCAGTCGACGTGCGCGCGGTCGCCGGTCGGCGTGCGGTTCGGCCAGAACGACACGCCGGTGTGCATGTAGGCCCAGCCTTCGAGTTCGCCGAGTTCCTCGCGCGGCTTGCCGTTCACGAGTGCCGCGCCCGGGGGCAGCGAGATCTCCGCGAGGACGCCGCGCACCACCTTGTGCTTCACCGCCATCTTGCTCACGTAGCTCGGCAGCCAGCCGCTGTTCTGCACGACGAGCCGCACGCGCCACGTGTCGGCGCCGGCCCGCGTGACCTCCGCCGCGCGCAGTTCGAGCCTCGGCGAGACCAGCGCGAGCGACAGCAGCCACTTCGGGAAGCGCGCGACTTCCTTCTCGCGCAGGGCCGGTGGCGGGTTGCTGAACACGGCGAACCGGTTCCAGCCGCCGATCTCGACGCGGCCAAGCTGCGGATGGTCGAACGGCTTCCACTCGACGTGGCCTTCGCCCGGCGCGACGCGCTGCGCCCAGTCGTACATCTTCAGGTCGTCCTCGACCGGATGGTCGCGGAACCAGTGGATCCACTCGTCGTTGTCGATCCCCGCTTCCTTCTTCGGGTTCCAGATCTCGATGGTCCACATGAACATGCCGAGGTGCTCGTAGATCCAGTCGAATGCGCCGGTGATGTACTCGCCGGGGTAGTACTGGAACTCGTGCCAGATCGAGATCGCGGGATAGCCGGTGAGTTGCTCGCCGGTCTTGCCGAGCTTCTGGTACGTCCACAGGTCCTCGGCCGGCATCTTGTCGTCCGGCAGGTGGCCGAACGGCCGCAGCAGCACGCCCGAGAACGTGTGCAGGCTGGTCCCGCCGCCGATGTTCGGATGCTTCGCGATGAAGTCGACCACCGCACGTACTTCCGGCTCGGAGGTCGGATACGGACCCGCGCCCAGCTGCTCGTGCTCCTGCCGCCAGTTCGACGGGAAGTTGCGGTTCAGGTCCAGGCCCTGCGCCGATCCGGTCACGCGGATCGACACGCCGTCGTAGTTCTCGACCCGGCCCTCGGGCAGCACGCGGAAGTAGTCGCCGCCCGGCGGATCGAGCGGGTCGCGCCGCACGAGCAGCTGCGGCTGCTTCGGATGCTTCTTCCACGGCCCGTTGGGATCCGCGATCCGCATCTGCAGGATGCGGCCGTCGCCATCGACGTCTTCGGTCACGAGTCCTTCGACCGGCTCCTCGTCGAACGGATAGCGGCGCGTCGACGAGCGCACGTACTTCGGCTGGTCCGCCAGCGCCCACTCGGCGCCGTCCGGGTTGATGCGGGGGCAGATGTAGAACGCGCGCGTGTCGAGCGCGCGCTGGATGTCGGCGTCGCTCGCCTTGCCCTTCAGCATCCAGTCGAGGAAGTACAGGCACGCGGTCGACGCGGTCAGCTCGACCGAGTGGATGTTGCCGTCGATCCAGTACGCGGGCTTGTCCTGCGCCGCGCCGGTCGCGCCGTTCGTCAGCGTCACGAGCGGAATGTCGCGGCCTTCGTGGCTGCGCCCGATCGACTCGACCGCGACGTAGCCGGGGTGTTCGGCGGCGAAGCCGCGCAGCAGCGCCATCAGCTCGTCGTAACGGTAGAAGCGGGAGTAGTCGATGGCGGGCATGGCGTCACGGGCCTCGAAGAGAGGGCGCGATCATAGCCGCGCCCTCGTATCATCCTGTGCATGCCAGACGCCCACGATTCCGAGCCGGGCGACAGCACCGCGCTGAAGGGCAAGCGCGGGCTGCGCCGGCTGATGAACGCCACGCGCTATTCGATCGACGGCTTCGCCGCGGCGTGGCGGCACGAGGCCGCCTTCCGGCAGGAACTGCTGCTCGCCGCCGTGATGGCGCCGGTGGCGATCCTGTTGCCGCTGGCCGCCGTGGAGAAGGTGCTGCTGATCGGCTCGCTGCTGCTGGTGCTGCTCGTCGAACTGCTGAACACGGCGATCGAGGTGGCGGTCGACCGCGACAGCGTCCGGATCGACCCGCTCGGCAAGCGCGCCAAGGACTACGGCAGCGCGGCGGTGACGATCGTGCTGCTGATCGCCGGCATGACCTGGGTCACCATCCTCGGGTCGCACTACCTCTGAGCGAGGGCTGCGCTGCCGTAAAATCGCGGGCTTCACGGACGAGCCGGAACGAAGGGCGAGGGAACGATGGCAGCGGGCCTCTACAAGACGACGATCCGATCGCTGCCGTTCGTGTACCGCGGCAAGGTGCGCGACAGCTACGCGGTCGGCGACGACAAGCTGCTGATCGTCACGACCGACCGGCTGTCCGCCTTCGACGTGGTGATGAGCCAGCCGATCCCGGACAAGGGCCGCGTGCTCAACGCGATGTCGAACTTCTGGTTCGAGAAGCTCCAGGACGTGATCGGCAATCACCTGACCGGCATCGCTCCCGAGAGCGTGGTGGCGCCGGACGAGGTCGACCAGGTGCGCGGTCGCGCGGTGGTCGCGATGCGGCTGAAGCCGATTCCCGTCGAGGCCGTCGTGCGCGGCTACCTGATCGGCTCCGGCTGGAAGGACTACCAGCGCACCGGCGAGGTGTGCGGCATCGAGCTGCCGCGCGGGCTGCAGATGGCGAGCAAGCTGCCGGAGCCGCTCTTCACTCCCGCGAACAAGGCCGAGCTCGGCACGCACGACGAGAACATCAGCTTCGACCGGATGAAGCAGATCGTCGGCGCCGAGCTGGCCTTCCGGATCAGCAGCGTGAGCCTCGCGCTCTACCGGGCCGCGGCCGAGTACGCGGCCACGCGCGGCATCATCATCGCCGACACCAAGTTCGAATTCGGGCTCGACAAGGACGGCAACCTGCACCTGATGGACGAGGTCCTCACGGCCGACTCGTCGCGCTTCTGGCCGGCCGACGAATACTCGGTGGGCCAGTCGCCGCCGTCGTTCGACAAGCAGTTCGTCCGCGACTGGCTCGAGAGGCAGCCGTGGGACAAGGCGCCGCCGCCGCCGGCGCTGCCCGCCGACGTGATCGAGAAGACCGCCGCCAAGTACCGCGAGGCGCTGCGCCGGATCACCGGCAAGGAACTGCGACATGACCATCTCGCAGCGGTTCGGCGTCGATCGGCGTCGTCATGGGCTCCAACTCCGACTGGGACGTGATGCAGCACGCCTGCACGATCCTGAAGGAGTTCGGCGTCTCCTTCGAGGCGAAGGTGCTGTCGGCGCACCGCATGCCGGACGAGATGTTCGCGTATGCCGAGAGCGCGCGCGAGCGCGGCCTCGAGGCCATCATCGCCGGCGCCGGCGGCGCGGCGCACCTGCCGGGCATGCTGGCGTCCAAGACCGTCATTCCGGTGCTCGGCGTGCCGATCCCGTCCAAGTACCTGCGCGGCGAGGATTCGCTGCTGTCGATCGTGCAGATGCCGCGCGGCGTCCCGGTGGCGACCTTCGCCATCGGCGAGGCCGGCGCCTCGAACGCGGCGCTCTTCGCGATCGCGATGCTCGCGACCGGCGACGCCGACCTCGCGATGAAGCTCGCCCAGTTCCGCGCCACGCAGACGGAGAAGGCGCGCAACATGACGTTGCCGCTCTGAGCGCACAGGGGCGCGGCATGGGCGGCGCGGCGATTCCTCCCGGTTCCTGGCTCGGACTGCTCGGCGGCGGGCAGCTGGGCCGCATGTTCTGCATGGCCGCGCAGTCGCTCGGCTACAAGGTCTGCGTGCTCGATCCCGGATCGGACAGCCCGGCGGGCGCGGTGGCCGACGATCACATCGCGCGCGACTACCTCGACCGGACCGGGCTGGCGGAACTCGCCGCGCGCTGCCGCGCCGCGACGACCGAATTCGAGAACGTCCCGGCCGCGGCGCTCGAGTTCCTCGCCGAGCACTGCAACGTCAGCCCGGAAGCCGCGAGCGTCGCGATCGCGCAGGACCGGATCGCCGAGAAGCGCTTCGTCGCCTCGTGCGGCATCGACGTCGCGCCGCACGCGGTGATCGAGCGCGCCGGAGGACTTCGATGCGCTCGACCCGGCGCTGCTGCCCGGCATCCTGAAGTCCGCGCGCCTCGGCTACGACGGCAAGGGACAGGAACGGGTGGCTACCGTCGACGCCGCGCGCGCCGCCTGGGAGCGCATGGGCCGCGTGGCCTGCGTGCTCGAGCAGCGCCTGGCGCTGCAGCTCGAAGTGTCGGTCGTCGTGTGCCGCGGCCGCGACGGCGCCACGGCCACGTTCCCGGTCGCCGAGAACGAGCACCGCGGCGGCATCCTCGCGGTGTCGATCGTTCCGGCGCGCATCGAGGACGCGCCTCGCGCGACGCGCGCGCGCGGCCGCCGTGACGATCGCCGAGCGCATGAACTACGTCGGCGTGCTGTGCGTCGAGTTCTTCGTGCTCGCCGACGGCCGGCTGCTGGTGAACGAGATCGCGCCGCGCCCGCACAACTCCGGCCACTACACGATCGACGCCTGCGTCACCAGCCAGTTCGAGCAGCAGGCGCGCGTGATGGCGGGCCTGCCGCTGGGCGACACCACGCAGGCGATGCCGTCGGTGATGCTGAACATCCTCGGCGACGCCTGGTACGACGGCGCGACGCGGCGCGAGCCCGACTGGTCGTCGGTCGTGGCCGTGCCGGGCGCGAAGCTGCACCTGTACGGCAAGACGCGAGGCGCGGCGCGGCCGCAAGATGGGCCACGTGACCGTGCGTGGCGCCGACGCTCGACGAAGCCATCGCGCGCGCCAACCGCGTCGCGACGGTCCTCGGCATCGAAGGCGCGCGCTGACGTGGACGCGCCGGCCGTCGACTCCGCGCGCATCGCGCAGGCCGTCGAGGTGCTGAAGCGGGGCGGCCTCGTCGCCGTGCCGACCGAGACCGTCTACGGGCTTGCCGCCGACGCGACGAACGAAGCCGCGGTGCGCGCGATCTTCGCCGCGAAGGGCCGCCCGGCGGACCATCCGGTGATCGTGCACGTCGCCGACGCGAGCGCGATCGACGACTGGGCGCGCGAAGTGCCCGACTCGGCGCGCGCGCTCGCGGCCGCCTTCTGGCCCGGACCGCTGACGCTGGTGCTGAAGCGCAGCCCGCGGGCGCTCGACGTCGTCACCGGCGGGCAGGACACCGTCGGCCTGCGCTGCCCCGCGCATCCGTGGGCGCGCGCGCTGCTGCAGGCCTTCGGCGGCGCGCTGGCGGCGCCGAGCGCGAACCGCTTCGGCCACCTGAGCCCGACCACGGCGGAGCACGTGCGCGCGGACCTCGGCGAGAAGCCGGCCGGCGCGGTGGACCTGATCCTCGACGGCGGCGCCTGCCCGGTCGGCATCGAGTCCACCATCGTCGACCTGTCCGGCGCGCAGCCCACGCTGCTGCGCCCGGGCTCGATCACGCGCCTCGCCCTCGAACAGGTGCTGGGCGTGCCCGTGGCCGAGCCGGGGGCGACGCACCGCGCGCTCCGGGCCGACTTGAACGGCACTACGCGCCGCGCACGCCGCTCGAGGTCGTGCCGGTCGATCGGCTCGGCAGCCGGCTGGCGGCGCTGTTCCACCTGCGCGTCGCGGTGCTCGCGCCGGCCGTGGTCCTGCAGACGCTGCGCGCACAGCCGGCCGTCGCAGATCGCCGCCCCCGAGGACCCCGTGGCGTACGCCAGGGAGCTCTACGCGAACCTGCACGAGCTCGACCAGGCCGCCGCCGACCGCATCGTGGTTTCAGCGCCGCCGAGCGGTCCGGAGTGGACGGCGATTCACGACCGGCTGCGGCGCGCCCAGGCGGGAAGTCGTCCTCGCTAGGGTGGCTCCGCGAGCTGCGGCCTCGCCGCGGCGCGCGCATGCACGTTGACGAGGGCATTGATTGCCGGCGCGAAGTATGATCTTCGCGGCATTCAGCCCCTCGTCCAACCAACAATCCCAAACAATCAGGGAGACATCCATGTTCGACTCCATCCGGAGAACAGCGCGTGTGGTTCGCCGCCGTCGCCGCGGCCCTGCTGCTGATCTCTTGCGGCGGCAGCTCAAACGACACCCCGGCCGCGCCGCCGCTGTTCTCGAAGGTGTATGTGCTTCGGGACCAGCACCACCGATAACGGGCAACGCCTGCAGCCTGCATCACCGCGGACTACTGCCCGCCGTCGCCTCCGTACGCCGCGCCGCGCGTGCTCGAACGGGCTGCTGGTCAACGAGCTGCTCGCCGCCCGTTACGGCGCGAGCATGACGCCGTCGCGCTTGGGCGGCACGAACTTCGCTTACGCCGGCGCGCGCACCGGCCCGATCGCGGGCACGACGCAGAACGTTCCGAACCTGGTCGCCCAGCTCGACCAGTACCTGGCGTCGGTGAACTACCAGTCCAATCCGCAGTACCTGTACATCATCGACGGCGTCGCGTTCGGCAACGACATCAGTCGACGCGTTGACGCTGTCGGCGACGAATCCGAACGCGCCGGCGCAGGTCGTGGTCGGCGGCAGTGACGAACGTCGCCGGGATCATCACCCGCCTGTACGCCTCCGGCGCGCGCCACATCCTGGTGGTCAACAGCACTGACGTCGGCAAGACGCCGAAGGCCCGGGCCGCTCGGCGCCGTCGCGGCGGCGGGGGCCACGCAGATGTCGCTGCAGTTCAACGGCGCGCTGGCGCAGCAGGTCGCCGCGCTCCGGGCCGCGTCGCCCGGACTGAACCTGTACCTGCTCGACGTCGGGGCATTCACGGCGGAAGCGCAGGCCAACCCGGCGGCGTTCGGCTACACGAACGTGACGGACGCCGTGCTTCAACGACCTGTTGCCGACGCCGACCCTGTGCGCGTCGCCGCGGCGACGTACTTCTACTGGGACTCGTTCCACCCGACCGCGACGACGCAGCAACCTGCTCTACCAGCGCGCGGTGAAGCTGCTTCCGATCTGATCGTCCCGGACGGGAACGAAGAACGGCGCCTTCGGGCGCCGTTTTCTTTCGGGTCGCACGTCGATCAGGTGCGCTCGCCGCGTCTCGTCGAACAGCTCCGCGATCGCCTGCATGACCGCCTCCGGCTGGTCGCGCTGCGGCGCATGTCCGCAGTTCTCGAGCTTCAGCAGCGTCGTCCGTCCGGCGCGCCGCGCGCGATCCGGTCGAGCTGCTCCATCGTGCCGTACTGGTCGTCGTAGCCCTGGATCGCGAGCACCGGGCAGCGGATCTTCGGCAGCTCCGCTTCGATGTTCCACAGCGGAACGCCGGGTTCAGCCAGCCGTCGTTCCAGCCGAAGAAGGCGCCGTCCGGATCGTCGTGCACGCGGGCCAGCGGCTCCTTCAGCCTGCCCCGCTCCCACGCGGCGCGCGCCTCCACGATGCCGGCGATGGTCACGTCCTCGACGAACACGTGCGGCGCCATGATCGCGATGGCGAGCGGATCGAAGCGCGCGGCGTACAGCAGCGCGATCGAGCCGCCGTCGCTGTGGCCGACCAGCAGCGGTCGCCGCACGCCGCAGCGCTCGAGCAGCGCCGGCAGCACGTCCCACGCTTCGCGGTGCAGGTAGTCGGTGGCGCGCGACTCGGCGAGCGGAGTGGAGCGCCCGTAGCCGCGGCGCGAGTAGACGAGGCCGGGCGCTCCGAGGCGGTCGCACAGCGCGCGCGGAAAGCCGCGCCAGCCGGCCACCGAACCGAGTCCCTCGTGCAGGAACACCAGCGCGGGGCCGGCCCGCTCGGGCGCGATGCGCAGCACCTCGAGCCGTTCGGCGCCGACGTCGACGAACTCGATCGTCATGCCGGGTGCCGTGGCGCGGATGAGTGGCCCGCCACGCGCCTGCGCAGCCGCACGCCTAGAAGAACGCCTGGATGCCGGTCTGCGCGCGGCCGAGGATCAGCGCGTGGATGTCGTGCGTGCCTTCGTAGGTGTTGACCACCTCGAGGTTCAGCATGTGGCGCGCGACGCCGTACTCGTCGCTGATGCCGTTGCCGCCGAGCATGTCGCGCGCGAGCCGTGCGACGTCGAGCGCCTTGCCGCACGAGTTGCGCTTCATGATGCTGGTGATCTCGACCGACGCCGTGCCTTCGTCCTTCATGCGGCCGAGCCGCAGGCAGCCCTGCAGCGCCAGCGTGATCTCGGTCTGCATGTCGGCGAGCTTCTTCTGGATCAGCTGGTTCGCGGCGAGCGGGCGGCCGAACTGGTTGCGGTCGAGCACGTACTGCCGCGCGGTGTGCCAGCAGGTCTCGGCGGCGCCGAGCGCGCCCCACGCGATGCCGTAGCGCGCGCTGTTGAGGCAGCCGAACGGGCCCTTCAGGCCCTCGACGTTCGGCAGCTCGTTCTCGGCGGGGACGAACACGTCGTCCATCACGATCTCGCCGGTGATCGATGCGCGCAGGCCGAGCTTGCCGTGGATCACCGGCGCCGTCAGTCCCTTCATGCCTTTCTCGAGCACGTAGCCGCGGATCACGCCGCCGTCGTCCTTGGCCCAGACGACGAACACGTCGGCGATCGGCGAGTTGCTGATCCACGTCTTCGATCCCTTGAGCAGGAAGCCGCCGTCGGCCTTGTGCGCCCGCGTGACCATGCTGCCGGGATCGGAGCCGTGGTTCGGCTCGGTCAGGCCGAAGCAGCCGATCCACTCGCCGGTCGCGAGCTTCGGCAGGTACTTGCGGCGCTGCGCCTCCGACCCATACGCGTAGATGGGGTACATCACGAGCGAGCTCTGCACGCTCATCATCGAGCGGTAGCCGGAGTCGACGCGCTCGACCTCGCGCGCGATCAGCCCGTAGCACACGGCGTTGAGGCCCGCGCCGCCGTACTCGGCGGGAATCGTCGCGCCCAGCAGGCCGAGCTCGCCCATCTCGCGGAAGATCGACGGGTCGGTCTTCTCGTGGCGGAACGCCTCGAGCACGCGCGGCGCCAGCTTGTCCTGCGCGTAGGCGCGGGCGGCATCGCGCACCATGCGCTCGTCCTCGGTCAGTTGCTGCTCCAGAAGCAGCGGGTCGTCCCACTTGAACGAGACCTTGGCGGGACGGGCGTCGGGGGCGTTCATGGCGGTGCTCCTTTGCGGTGAGCGGAAATTCTAGTCGCGCGGTGGGGTGCTCACCGCAGTCCTTCATTGCCCGCGCGGCACCCTGGCTGTTGACGCGCCGCAATCCGGCAGCCCACGGGCTCTCTACCTTGAAGACAAGCTGATCCTTCGGAGAGGACGCCATGAGGAAGACCCTGATCGTCTATCACTCGCGCACCGGCTACACCCGGCGCATCGCGCAGCATCTCGCGGACCGCCTCGACGCCGACCTGGACGAGATCCGGATCGTGCAGCCGATGCACGGCCTCCTTGGGTACGCGGCCTGCGCCATCGAGGCCATGGCCGGCCTGGCCCCGGCGCTGCGGCCGATGCGGCACAAGCCCGCGGACTACGACCTCGTCGTCGTCGGCACGCCGGTCTGGTTCTGGAGTCTCTCGAGCCCGGTTCGCAGCTGGCTCGAGACCTTCGGCAGCCGCGGCAAGCGGTTCGCCTTCTTCTGCACGATGGGCGGATCGGGCGCCGGTCGCGCGTGTTCGAGGCGATGAAGGAACTGACCGGCCGCGAGCCGCTCGCCACGCTGGCGCTGACCGACAGCGAGGTCGACGCCGCCTCGCGCGCGAAGTTCGACGCCTTCGTCCGGGAAGTGCGCTGGGGCAGCCCGCGGCGCGGCCGGGCCCACGCCGGCGCGGCGCACGCCGCGGCGTAGCGGCGGCTGCAGCTTGATCCGGCGCCTCCGCGGCGCCGGTGGGATCGCGCGTCAGTCGTCGCCGCGCGCGGAGTCCTGCGCGCCGCTCAGGTGACCGCGCCCTGCGACTGGAATGCCGGGCGTTTCCAGTCCTCGCTCGCGAGCACCGCGGCGAGCGCGGCCGCGGCGTCCCACGCATCCACGTGGCGCACGTACAGCGGCGCGAAGCCGAAGCGCAGGATGTCGGGCGCGCGGAAGTCGCCGATCACGCCGCGCGCGATCAGCGCCTGCATGACCGCGAACGCGTGCGGGTGGCGGAAGCAGGCCTGGCTGCCGCGGCGCGCGGGGTCGCGCGGAGAGACGAGTTCGACGCCGAACGCCGCGCACTGCCGCTCCACCTGGTCGATGAAGAGCGTGGTGAGCGCGATCGACTTCGCGCGCAGCGCATCCACGCCGGCGGCCAGCACGGTGTCGACGCCGACGTCGAGCGCGGCGAGCGCCAGGATCGAGGGCGTTCCAACCGTGAACCGGTCGATCGATGCCGCGGGTGCGTACCCCGGATCGAAGGCGAACGGCGCCTGATGGCCGAGCCAGCCCGCGAGCGGCTGCGCGAACGGGTCGCTCGCCAGCGCCGCCAGGTGGCGTTCCGCCACGTACACGAACGCGGGCGCTCCCGGCCCGCCGTTCAGGTACTTGTAGCCGCACCCGACCGCGAAGTCCGCGGACGCGGCGTCGAGCGCGACGGGAACCGCGCCGGCCGAGTGCGCGAGGTCCCAGACGACCAGCGCCCCGGCGTCGTGCGCGCGCCGGGTGATCGCGGGCAGGTCGTGCATGGCGCCGTCGCGGAAGTTCACGTGCGTGAGCATCACGACCGCGGTCCGCTCGTCGATCGCGTCGGCCACTTCGTCGAACCCGACGAGCTTCAGCACGTGACCGGCGCCGAGCAGGTCGGCGAGGCCCTGCGCCACGTAGAGGTCGGTCGGGAAGTTGCCGCGCTCCGACAGGATCACGCGGCGTTCGCCACCCGCCGCCGGCGCGCGCGCCGATTGCAGGCGCAGCGCCGTGGCCAGCACCTTGAACAGGTTCAGCGAGGTCGAGTCGGCGCAGATCACCTCGTCGCCGCGCGCGCCGATCAGCCGCGCGATCTTGGCGCCGACGCGACGCGGCAGGTCGATCCAGCGCGCGTCGTTCCACGAGCGGATCAGCCCCTCGCCCCACTCGCGCTCGACGACCTCGCGCACGCGCGCGCTGGTCGCGCGGGGCAGCGCGCCGAGCGAGTTGCCGTCGAGGTAGATCACGCCGTCGGGCAGCGCGAAGGCGGCCCGGTGCACCCGCAGCGGATCGGCCTCGTCGCGCGCGACGCAGTCGGCGCGGTTCACGCCAGTTCCCGCAGGACGGCGCGCACGGGGCTCGCGTCGCCGCCGCGGATCTTCAGCGGCAGCGCGATCAGTTCGTAGTCGCCGGCGGGCACGTCGTCGAGCACGATGCCTTCGAGGATCGCCATGCCGTGCGCGCGCACCCGCTGGTGGCTGTCGAGCGTCTTGCTCGTCCGCCGGGTCGAGCGACGGCGTGTCGACGCCGATCAGGCGGACGCCGGCCGCGTGCAGCCGGTCGATCGTCGCCGGGGCGATCGCCGTGAAGTCCGGATCCCACGCGTCGATCCGGGCGCGGCGCGCGGTGCGGACCAGCACGCGCTCGGGCACGTCGGCGAGCGCGCCGTCGAGGTGGCGCGGCTCGACGAGCGGGCCCGCGTCGATCGCGTGGATCACGCGGCACCGCCCAAGGTAGAGGTCGAGCGGCGACGTCGGCGATGGCCGCGCCCGCGGCGTCGTAGTGCAGCGGCGCGTCGGTGTGGGCGCCGGTGTGCGGCGACATCAGCAGTTCGGACACGTTGACCGGGCAATCGCGGCCGATCGACCAGGTCCAGCGCAGCGCGAACGGCGTGTCGCCGGGATAGACCGGGGAGCCGGGGCCGATCGCGGGCGAGATGTCCCAGAGGCGTCGCATGCAGTCGATTCTGCCGGCTACGCCGGGCGCAGGTGCAGCGCCATCATCAGCTTGTCGAACGTGCGGTCGCCGAGGCGCATCGAGCGCGGCTCCAGTCCGTAGGCCACGAAGCCGGTCCGTTCGTACAGCCGGATCGCGCCGGAGTTGGTGCTCGTCACGGTGAGGTACAGGACCTCCAGCGCGGGATCCGCGCGCGCGACGTCGATGCAGGCGTCGAGCAGTCGCGCGCCGATGCCCCGCCCCGCGTGCTCGGGCGCCACGTACATGCCGACGATCGTCGCCGTGTGGCAGACCTTGCGCCGGGTTTCGAGCAGCAGCCCCGCCGTGCCGACCAGCCGGCGCGCGGCGGTCCACGCGCCGAAGAAGGCCCCGTTCGACTCGGATCGCGGCGCGAGCCGCGCCTCCCACCATTGCTGCGGCTTCGCCGCTTCCTCCTCCGCATCGGAGCGGAACGCCTCGGGGTGCTCGGCGAGCGCGCGCAGCCGCACGCGCCGGTATTCGTCGACGTCGGACGGCGTCAGCAGGGCGACCGTGATCGCGACAGCGTCAGTCATCGGGCGATTGTAGGCAAGGGCGCGGCGTCGCCGTCACCGCCGCGGCGAGCGCTCAGGCGCGCGCCAGCCGCCGTCAGCGCCAGGGCTTGCTGAAGCCCTTCGGCAGCGGCTCTTCGGTGGCGCTCGCGATGTAGCGGCCGTCGTGGAAGATGAGCGCGGGGCCGCCCGGAGCGTCGTACGTGACCACCTCGCCGACGAGGATCACGTGGTCGCCCTCGATGTGCCGGCTGCGGTTGGCGACGATCAGCGAAGCGACCGCGCCGTCGATCACCGGCACGTCGAACGGCCCCGCGTGCCACGGCACTTGCGCGAAGCGGTCGGCCTTCGCGTCCGCGAAGACCTTCGCGGCGTCGAGCTGGCCGGCGGCGAGCACGTTGACCGCGTAGTGCCGGCAGTCGCGGAAGGCGTCGAGGGAACTCGCCTTCAGCGAAAGGCTCCACAGGACGAGCGGCGGCTCGAGCGAGACCGAGTTGAACGAATTGACGGTGAGCCCCGAGGGCGTCCCGTCGGTCGCGCGGGTGGTGACGATGGTCACCCCGGTGGCGAACTGCGCGAGCGCTCGCCGGTAGTCGGTCTTGGCCTTGGCCTGCATCGGCGCGATTCTACGGGCAGGCCAGCCGCTTCGATGGGCGACGTTGCCCGGCCATGCGGAGGGCCGGCCGAAAGCCGTGCACAATTCCCGGTGTCGGAACAACAACGATTCGATCGCGGAGGTCTTGATGAGCGCATTGCGTTCCCTGGTGATGCTGGTGCTGGCCGGCGTGCTGTCCGGCTGCGGCTACAACACCATCCAGCAGAAGGACGAGGCAGTGAAGTCGGCGTGGGCCGAAGTGCTGAGCCAGTACCAGCGCCGCGCCGACCTGATCCCGAACATCGTCAACACGGTCAAGGGCGAAGCGAACTTCGAGCAGACGACGCTGCAGAACGTGATCGAGGCGCGCGCCCGCGCGACGTCGATCCAGGCCACGCCGGAACTGATCAACGATCCGGAGGCGTTCGCCAAGTTCACGCAGGCGCAGGGGCAGGTGACGAGCGCGCTGTCCCGGCTGCTCGTGACGGTGGAGAACTATCCGAACCTGAAGGCGAACCAGGGCTTCCAGGACCTGCGCGCGCAGCTCGAGGGCACCGAGAACCGCATCGGCATCGCGCGCAACCGCTACATCAAGTCGGTCGAGGACTACAACGTCTTCATCCGCCAGCTGCCGCAGAACCTGACGGCGATGGTGTTCGGCTACAAGCAGCGCCCGCAGTTCGCGGTCGAGAACGAAGCGGCGATCAGCAAGCCGCCGACCGTCGACTTCGGCACGAAGAAGTAGGCGACGCGGATGCGGGGGCTGGCGCGCTCGTGCGCCGCGATCCTGTTCGCCGCCGCGGGCGTGCTCGCGGCGGGCGCTTTCGCGCAGGCGCCCGCGCCTGAACTGCCGAAGGGAATCTTCCCGCCCGCGCTTCCGGGGCAGGCACCATCGACCGGCGCGCCTTCCGCGCCGGTTCCGGCTCCGCGCGACCCCGGCGCGCAGGCGCCGACGCCGGGCGAGGCGGCCATGCCGACGCTGCCCGACGGGCGACTCGCCGTTCCACCGCTGGCGCGCGTGACCGACACCGCGGGCGTGCTCGGCGGCGGCGCGAAGGACCGGCTCGAAGCGAAGCTGGCGGCCTTCGAGCAGGCGAAGGGTTCGCAGATCGCGGTGATCGTCGTGCCGAGCACGCAGCCCGAGCCGATCTCGGACTTCACCAACCGCGTCGGCGACGCGTGGAAGATCGGGCGCAAGGGTGTCGGCGACGGCGTGCTGATCGCGGTCGCCGTCAAGGACCGCCGCGTGTGGATCAGCGTGGCGCGTGCCCTCGAGGGCGCGATTCCCGACGTCGTCGCCACGCGCATCACGCGCGAGCTGATGGGGCCGCAGTTCGCGCGCGGCGACTTCGCGGCCGGCATCGACGCCGGCGTCGACGCCGTGATGAAGCGCATCGAAGGCGAGGCGCTGCCGACGCCGGCCGGCGTGCCGCGCCACAAGGTCGACGCCGGCGAGGACCTGCTCGCCGCGCTGGTGCCGCTGATCATCTTCGGCACGCTGGTCGGCGCGCTGCTGCGGCGGCTCTTCGGGGTTCCGGGCGCGATGGTGAGCGGCGCCGGCACCGGGGCCATCGCCGGCTTCATGCTGTCGTCGCTGATCGTCGGCGCCATCGCCGGGATCGCGGTGCTGGTGCTGTCCGGCTTCGGCGGCGGCCGCGGGCCGCTCGGGGGCGGCCGCGTGCTCGGCGGACGACGTGGCGGCCCGGTCATCATTCCGGGCGGCTGGAGCGGCGGAGGCGGCTGGGGCGGTGGCGGTGGCGGCGGCGGTGGCTGGTCGTCCGGCGGCGGCGGAGATTTCTCCGGCGGCGGTGGCGGCAGCAGCTGGTAGAGGGTGACGGAGGGACGATGAGCATCGGTCGCTGGCTGCGCCACTGGTTCACGACGCCGCATGCGGTGCGCAAGGCGTTCAGCGAAGACTCGCTCGGGCGGATCCAGCAGGCGATCGCCGACAGCGAGCGCAGCCACTCGGGCGAGATCCGCTTCGCCGTCGAGGCCGCGCTGCCGTGGAGCTACCTGAAGCGCGACGCGCCCGCGCGCCAGCGCGCCGCGATGGTGTTCTCGAAGCTGCGGGTGTGGGACACCGAGCAGAACAACGGCGTGCTGATCTACGTGGAGCTCGCCGACCAGAGCATCGAGGTGATCGCCGACCGCGGCATCGCGCGCCGCGTGCCGCGCGCCGAGTGGGACGCGATCTGCGCGACGATGCGCGACCAGTTCCGCGCGGGGCGCTTCGAGCAGGGCGCGATCGAGGCCGTCCGTTCGGTCGGCGAACTGCTGGCCCGCCACTTTCCGCTCGCCGAGGGCGAGCGCAACCCGAACGAACTGTCGAACCGGCCCGCGGTGCTCTAGTGCGAGTCGCGCTGTTCGAGCCGGAGGGGTGTGGCAGTGGGCCGCCGGGCGCCGCACGCATCCGGGATGGATCTGGGCGCTGGTGGCCGTCGCGGTCGCCGGGGGCCTCGTGGTGGCCGCCGCCACCGAGATCGGGGTGCGCGTGTTCAACACCGACTGGAACTACGTCGCCGGCTACTCGGTGCAGCCCGAACGGGGCTGGAAGCCGATGTTCATGCTGTGGCTCGCGGCGACCGGCCTGCCGCTCGCCCAGGGGCTGTTCGGAGGCTGGCTGCTGCCGATGTACGGCCGGCCGCGCGACTGGACTGGCGGGCTCGTCGTCGGCGTCCTTGGATCGTTGCCGATCTACGCGGTGGCGCCGGCGCTGGTCATGTTGCCTGGCATCCTGCTGCTGTGCGTCGCGTTCCTGGTCAGCTGCTCCTGGTGGGGCAGCGGCGCGCGAGTGTTGCTCGGTGTGCGGATCGGCGAATCGGCGGACCATGTCATCGCGTCGGTCATCGCCGCCAGCCTCGCCCTGTCGTTCGCGCTGGCCGTCGTTCCGTTCGCCTGAGTCCTGCCGCGTCGCGCCCTCGCTGCAGGCGTGGGCGGTCGCCAACTTCGAGGAGTTCCACCATGTCGATCAAGGATCCCCTGGCCCCGCAACCGCGTCCGGGCCACGAGTTCGCCACGCTGGGCGGCGGCTGCTTCTGGTGCCTGGAGGCGGTCTACGAGGAACTGGTGGGCGTGGTTGACGTCGAGTCGGGCTACGCCGGCGGGCAGGCTGCCGCGCCGACCTATGAGCAGGTCTGTGGCGGCCGCACCGGGCACGCCGAGGTCGTGCGGGTCGAGTTCGATCCCGCGCGCATCGCGTACCGCGAGATCCTCGAGGTGTTCTTCGTGATCCATGATCCGACGCAGCTCAACCGGCAGGGCAACGACGTCGGCACGCAGTACCGCTCGGTGATCTTCGTGCACTCGGAGGAGCAGCGCCGCGTGGCCGGAGAGGTCATCGCCGAACTGCAGTCGCAGGTGTCGGGCAAGGTGGTCACCGAGGTGCTGCCGGCGCCCGCGTACTACCGCGCGGAGACGCATCACCAGGAGTACTTCCGCCACAACCCCGGGCAGGGCTACTGCATGTTCGTGGTCGCGCCGAAGGTGGAGAAGTTCCGCAAGACCTTCGCGTCGAAGAGACGCACGTGACCTGCGGAGCGGGCACGCGCCGCGATCAGCCGACCACCGCGCGCGCCAGTTCGATCGCGCTGAGCGGCGCGCAGCCCTCGGCCTTGTTGTTGATGATGACGAAGCTCGGCTGGCCGCTCTTCAGCGCGACATGGATCAGGTGCACGAGCGTGCCGCGGGTGGGGATGTCCGGATCGATCAGGCGGTCGAACGGCGCGTAGCGGTTCTTCGCCTCCTCGTAGCGGAACCCGCTAGCCAGGCTCCAGCGCACGACCAGCGGTCCCTTCAGGCGCCAGTCGTCGCCTTCGTCCTCGGTCGCGTCCATGGCGTGCAGCGCGACGCTCTGCCGCGCCGCGGGCGGCATGCGCGCGTGGATGGCGACGCAGAGGCGGGCGCCGTGGTCGCGCAGCATGCGGACGCAACGCGGGGTCAGCAGCTCGGGGTTGCGCAGCTCGACGGCGTAGATCGGCGCGTGGCCGTTCACGTCGCGCGGCAGGCCGGCCAGCATCGTGCCGATGCGCTCGATCGTCGCGGCTCCGGCATCGCCCTGGGTCCACTCGCGCGGCAACGGCGGCAACTGGAACACGAGCGGCCCGGCGCGCGCGCCGAGGCCTTCCAGCGCGGGGCCGACGAAGTGATCGACCGCCGCGGCGGCGTCGAGGAAGTTCGGGTTGTCTTCGGCCGGCGCGCCGCGTTCGCGGCGTACGACCGCGTCGCTCACCAGCGACGGCGCCTTCACGAGGAAGCGGAAGTCGTCCGGCACTTGACTCGCGTACCGCGCGTACTCCGCGATGGCCAGGGGTTGGTAGAAGCTGCGGTCGATCCCGACCGTCCGCAGCACGGGGTGCTGGGAGTACGCCTCGAGCCCGTGCCGCGCGAGCTGCGCTTCGGTGTACTGGCGCGAGTAGACGATGTCCTGCCAGCCCGGAAAGCTCCACGACGACGTGCCGAGGTAGACGCTGGCGAGGCAACTGCCGGCCGAGCTTGAAGAGGCTCTCGTCGAGCCAGGCGGGGGCGACGACGCCGGCCTGGCTCGGAGGCGGAGTGCCGGGGACGGGATCGTCCCCGAACAGCGAATCGGAGGCGCTGGCCGGCGGTGACATGGCCGGCAGTGTACGGTCGGGCGCCGCCCAGCGGGACGGGTGCCTACCCCTGCCGCACCTGCTCGATCACGGCCTCGGTGTTGAGAGACAGCTGCCTCGCGCGGGTGTCTGGTCCCTGGCGACGACACCAGCGGCAGGCGCACCAGGATCATCGTGCCGGCCCCTGGTACGGTTTCCACCTTCAGGACGGCGCCGATCTTGCCCGCGCGGTTGCGCATGTTGAGCAGGCCCCGCCCGCTGCTGCCGGCCGCCTGCCGCGAGCCCGCGGCCGTTGTCGGTGACGCGGATCGTCAGCCACTCCGCGTCGCCGCTCCGGTCGACGCCGAGCGAGACGCGCACCGCGCGCGCCCGGCTGTGCTTGATCGCGTTCGTCAGCGCCTCCTGCACGATGCGCAGCACGGGCAGCACGGCGTCCGGATCGATGTCGACCTCTTCGGGCAGGCCGCGCGCGTCCCACTGCAGCTCCATGCCGGCCGCCTTCAGGCGGGGCTCCATGCGGTAGCGCATGTTCCCGAGGGCCGACAGGAGGTCCGAGTCTTCCGCGGCGAGCGCGTCGATCGCCAGGCGCATGTCGTCGATCGACTCGCGCAGGATCTGAGCCACCTGCTCGTTGGTCAGCGCGCCGCGCTCGACCAGCATCAGCGACGACAGCAGCTGCGAGCCGAGGCCGTCGTGCATGTCCTGCATGATGCGCTGGCGTTCCTGCGCGCTCGCCTTCACGCGCTCGCTTTCGCGCAGCCGGTCGAAGTTGCGCTTCAGCAATTGCTCGCGCTCGTGGATGCGGGTCTCGAGCTCGGCGTTCGTCTTCTCGACGTCGGCGAGCGAGCGCACGAAGCGCTCGATCAGCGCGGCGCCGAGCGCGACGAGCAGGACCGGCGTGGCGATGTTCAGGAGATCGGGGCTGCCGAAGGGCAGCACGCCGACGTAGACCAGGAAGTCGTGGACGGCGGCCGCCAGCGCGAGCGCAATCGCGAGCACGATGCCCTTGAGCATGAAGGTCGGCGTCTTCAGCGCGTGGCCGGCGAGCGAAAGCAGGCCGAGCCCCAGCATCCCGAGCATCACGGCCTGCCAGGCGGAGCCCACGGTGATGTCGAAGGTGTCGCCCGAGATCGCGAACAGCAGCGGTCCCAGCGCGGCAAGCACGACGACGCCGGCTTCCGCCGCGCCGCGCTTGCCCCCGCCGTGCCGCCACATCGTGATCGTCGCGAGCGCGGTGAACGCGGCCGTGCCGACGTAGAAGGCGCCGCGCGTCCACAACCGCATGTCGGCCGGCACCGATTCGAACGCGAAGTCGAGCGAGCGCAGCGCCCAGAACGCGGAGATCAGGGCACAGCAGCCCGAACAGGGACTCCGATCGCCGGCGGAACCAGAGCGCGGCGAAGCCGAGCGCCAGCAGGCAGGTGAGGAGCAGCGAAATCCAGCGCAGCGTGTGGTTGACGAAGAACTGGCTGCCGTAGTTCGGCTGCAGTTCCGCGGTCGGCCCGACGTCGATGTTGCCGATCCCGTGCACGCCCAGTCCGTAGGACGTGAACACGAGCACCTGGTTCGGGCCGGCGTGCAGGAACTCGTTGGGAAGGTTGACCAGGTGAGGGCGGCGCCAGTGCACGTGCCGCCGCTCGGCGTCGAGCGGGATGTCGGCGACCATCTTGCCGTTGACGTACACGGTGCCGCCGTTGGCAAGGCGGCCGAACAGGATGCTCCAGCCCTCCTGCGGCGCCGCCTGCAGGCTGAACCCGTAGCGCAGCCAGATGCCGGTGCGCCCGCCGCTGGCGGCCCAGCGCATGGGCAGCTCGTGCGACTGCCAGAGCGCATCGGCGGCGGGGAACGCGCTGCGCGTCCCGCCGGTGAGTTCAATGCGCCGGATCGTCTGCGTTTCGTCGGCGTGTCCCGGCACCGGCAGCAGCACGGCAAGCAGCCAGGCGACGGCGACGCCGAGCAGGCGCGCCAGACGAACTCTCGGGAACATCGTGGCGGCGCGGGCTCAGCTCTTCAGCAGGCCCATCTGCGTCGCTTCGTACACGGCCTCGCCGCGCGAGTGCACGGCGAGCTTGCGGTAGATCTTCTTGATGTGGGCGGTGACGGTGTGCGGGGAGATGCCGAGGATCTCGCCGATCTCGTTGAAGCTCATGCCCTTGGCGAGCAACTGCAGGATCTCGGTCTCGCGCGCCGACAGCGGGTTCTGCTCGGAACCGGGCGCGCGCGTCGGCGCCGTCGTGCCCATCCGGTTGCGGATGGCGCGCAGCACGCTGCGCGCGACCACCGGGCTCACCGGAGAGCCGCCGGCGCGCAGCAGCCGGATGCAGGAGATCACGTCGGCAGGCGCGGAGTCCTTGAGGATGTAACCCGTGGCGCCCGCCTCGATCGACGACACGACGTGCTGCTCGTCGCCGAAGACCGTGACGACCATGATGTCGACGTCGGGCTTCTTCTGGCTGACCTGGCGGATCAGGTCGATGCCGCTGCCGTCGGGCAGGCCGAGGTCGATCAGCATCACGTCGAACGATTCCCGGTCGATGATCGCCTGGGCCTCGCGCTTGTTCGCGCCGACCCCGACGAGCTTCATGCTCGGCTCGTTCTCGATGATCTGCACGAAGCGTCGCCGGAACTCCGGTTCGTCTTCGACGATGATGATCGAGATCGGCTGGTCGCTCATTCACACACCCCTGTCCTGCGCATGCATCGAATGATAGTCGCAGCAGCGGTCTGCCGGGAGGCCGCAACCGCCTTGATTTGCCTCTAAAAACCGGCCTTTTCGGCGGCGCCCGGCCCTAGGGTGCGAGGCGCGCGCGGTCCCAGCCCGCGGGGGTCCGCGTGTAGAGCAGGCGGTCGTGCAGCCGGGACGGCCGCCCCTGCCAGAACTCGATGGCCGCAGGCAACCACCCGGTAGCCGCCCCAGTGCGGCGGACGCGAGGGAGCGACGCCGTGCCGCAGTCCCATCTCGGCGGCGCGCGCGAGCAGCCAGGCCTTGCCGCTGATGACCTCGCTCTGCGGCGACGCCCACGCGCCGATGCGGCTCGTGAGCGGGCGGCTGCGGAAGTACTCGTCCGATTCCTGCTCGCTCGCGCGCTCCACCGCGCCGTCGATGCGGACCTGGCGTTCGAGCTCCGGCCAGAAGAAGAGCAGGCAGGCCCGCGCGTTGGCGGCGAGTTCGCGCCCCTTGCGGCTCTGGTAGTTCGTGAAGAACACGAAGCCGCGCTCGTCGTAGCCCTTCAGCAGCACCGTGCGCGCGCCGGGCCGCCCGTCGGCATCGGCGGTGGCCACGGTCATCGCGTTCGCCTCGCGGACCTGCGACTCCATCGCCTCGTCCCACCACCGCGTGAACTGGCGGATGGCGTCGGCGTCGGAGTGCTCCTCGTCGAGGGCGGCACGGGCGTAGTCGGTGCGAAGGTCGGCGATGTTCATGCCGCGATTCTAGGTGCGGCGGCGAGCGCGGGTTCCGGGACTCGCGGCAATCCCGGCGTGACGGGCGAGCCGCTCGAAGTGCGGATCGCGCAGCCCGTGCTCGTGCAGCGAGCGCACGGTGTTGACGAGATAGTCGAGGCTGGTGCCGAAGCGGCCGCTGCTGCCGCGCCGGAAGACGTCGAGGATCTCCGCCTCGGTCAGCTTCCCTGCGTAATTCGGAACGTCGCGGCGCACGACGAACGCGAGCGCGGACACGCCGGTGCCGTCGGCCGCGCGGCAGTGCAGCCAGCGCGGCGCGTACGAGCCCATGAACATCTCGCGCTCCCACAGCTGTTCGAACTGCCGGCGCACTTCGTGCGCCGGCACCCGGTAGACGACCCCGGCGCACGACCCGCCCCGATCGAGACCGGCGACGAGGCCCGGGCACTCCGGCGTGCCGCGGTTCACCCGGCTCCACAGGCACAGCCGGCGGTGATACCCGTGCACGCGCGCGGTGAGGCGCCGGTCGTACACGAGTTCCGGCTTCCAGATCAGCGAGCCGTAACCGAACACCCAGACGGGCGAAGCGCCGTCCCAGCGTTCCAGCGCACGATGCAGCGAAGCCTCGATTTCCTCGCGGCTCAGGCGGCTCGGGAGGTCCGGCAGCGGCGCAGCCATCACTTCTTCCTGCGCGGCGCGTCGCGCGTCCAGCGGTGCGCCGACCAGCCGCCGCCGATGAGCGCGGAGGACATCAGCCAGAAGGCCGGCGCGGCGCCGAGCACCGTGCCGAACGCGCCGATCACGAGCGGCAGCACGACGTGGCTGCTGTTCATCACGATCGTCCGCAGCCCCAGCGCCTCGCCGACGCGTCCTTCCGGGGAACGATCGTGCAGCAGCGACATCACGTTGGGCTGGGCCGCGCCGAGCCCGAGCCCGAGCAGGAACATCACGGCCATCATCGGCGCCGCCGAGTCGAACAGCGGCATCAGTCCGTACGCGACCCCGGACGTGACGAGCGTGAACACGAGCACCTGCCACTCGCGGTAGCGACGCGACAAGCGCGGGCATCGCCAGCCGGATCACGAACGTCGCCGCGGCGAACGCGCCGATGATCACGCCGATCTGCGAAGCGCTGAGGCCGATTCGCGTGCCGTACACGGGGACGAGGAAGGTCTGCAGGTCCCACGCCATCGACACCAGGCCGCTGGTGATCAGCACGTGCCGCACCTCGGGCACGCGGAACAGGTCGAACGGGTTCGTCGCCGCGCTCTCCGCCCGCTGCGCGTGGGGGCGCGGCAGGCGCTCGCGCTGCCACAGCAGCAACGCGAGCCCGACGGACAGCAGCACGAAGATCGAACCCAGCGTCGCCCGGTGGCCGATGCTGTCGATCAGGAAACCGCTGCCCACCGGTGCGATCAGGCCCGACGTCGAGAACGCGAGCGCGAGCATCGAGAACGCCGCCGGCCTGCGGTCGGGCGCAGCGAGCGTGCCGACGACGTGCTGCGCCGTGATCTGCACGTACATGAAGCCGGTGCCGAGCAGCGCGCTCGCGACCAGCAGCGGCGCGATGTCGGCGACCTCGTACGGGAACAGCGCCGGCAGCAGGGCCCCGGCCGTCATCAGCGAGATGCCGAGCAGCAGCGGCCGGAAGGGCCCGGCCGCGTCGAGCCACCGGCCGGCCCGGACGGCGAGCAGCGCGGGCACCAGCGCGAACAGCGCCATCTGCACGCCGACCGTGAAGGCGGACGCCTTGTTCGACAGCGCGTACAGCGTGCCGGTCAGGCGTGCCGCCCCGAACGCGGTGTGCGTCAGCACGATGAACACCATGATGTGACGCATGCGCAGCGTCATCGCGCGACACTCGGCGCGCGCGGACGCCACGCCACCATCGCCACGCCGGCGCAGGTGACGGCGATGCCGAGCGTGGTCAGCAGCGTCGGCCGCACGTCGAACATCGCCCACTCGAGCGCCACGGCGATGATCGGCGTCAGGTAGAGCAGGCTCGTGACGCGCGTCGCCTCGCCCCGGCGCATCAGCGTGTGCAGCGCGTTCACCGCGAGGATCGACGCGAAGATCACGAGGAAGGCGATCGCGCCGAACATCGGCCACGCGGGCGCGAAGCGGAAGTCCTCGACCCACACGGCAAGCGGAGCGAGCACGACGAACGACGCGACGAACTGCACGACCGAAGCCGCGCGCAGGTCGACCGCCGGGCAGAAGATCCGCTGGTACAGCGTGCCGGCGGTGATCGCGACCAGCGCGATCGTCACGGCGATCAGCGCACCGGCCGTCAGCGCGTTGAGGTCGATCTTGTGCCACACGACCAGCGCCACGCCGACCAGCCCCAGCGCCACGCCGAGCCACTGCGGCCGGGCGAGCCGCTCGCCGAGGAACGGCGCCGCGACCATGGCCGTGACGAGCGGCTGCAGCGCCAGCACCAGCGCGGCGATCCCCGCGGACATGCCGAGGTACTGCGCGTAGTGGCTGCCGCCGAGATTCACCGCGTGCATCAGCACGCCGGCCAGCGCGACGTGGAACCACTGCGACGCCGAGCCCGGCCACCGCGGGCGGACGGCGAGCGCGATCGGAACGACGAGCAGCAGGCCGAACGCGAATCGCAGCGAGAGGAAGGTGAACGGCGGCGCGTACTGCAGCCCGACCTTGGTGGCGAGGTACCCGGAACCCCAGGTGACGACGAAGTACCAGGCGAGCAGCGAGCTCGATATGCGGGAAGGCGGCGCGGTCACGCCTGCCATTGTTGCAGACGCGGCGAGCGCGGCTGCCGCCGCGTCGCCAGTGACGACGTCATCGGCCTCGACCGGGCGGGGCTTACCGCCCGGTCAGGGCGCGGCGTCAGGCGCGGCGCACCAGCAGCAGCGGAACTTCGGACGTGTGCGCGACCCGTGTCGCGACCGAACCCATCACCGCCGCCTTGAACGCGCCGTAGCCGTGCGAGCCCATCACCAGGACGTCGAGCTTCTTCTTCTTCGCATAGGCCGCGAGTTCGTCGCCCGCGTTGCCAGCCAGGCACACCTCGACCGGCTTCACTCCGGCCTTGTCGAAGAGCTTCCGCACCGGAACCACCGCCGCTTCGAACGCCTTCTTCTGCATCGAACGGATGTCTTCTTCCGAGTAGGCGGGCAGGGCGATGCCGGCCATGTCGGGCATCAAGGCGCCGGCGAAATCCGTGACCACGTGCAGCAGCGTGATCTGCGGGTTCTCGCCGAACAGGGTCCGGTGGCGGAGCACGTACTTCACCGCTTCGCGCCCGAACTTGCTGCCGTCGACCGCGATCCCGACCTTGAGCGAGTCGGCGGGCGGGGTCTCGCGGTGGCGCAGGATCAGGATCGGGGTCTTCGTCTGGGCCAGCACCGCGTTGGTGACCGAGCCGACCAGCAGGCCGCGCAGCGCCGAGTGCCCGTGCGAACCCATCACCAGCAGGTCCACCTTGTCATCGGCGGCCGCTGCGCTGATCTTGTCGGCCGGATTGCCGACCGCGAAACGCACGGTCGGCTTCATGCCGGCCTTCTGGAGGCGGGTGCGCGCCGGCTTCAGCGCCTTCTCGGCCTCCTCCGTGTAATAGGACGACACCACGTCGCTCCCGACCACGCGGGTGGCGCGGCTCGGAATCGCCATCTGCACGTTGAGGACCTCGACCTCCGGGTTGTCGCCCACCAGCGTCGAGCGTGAAGCGACGAAGTCGACTGCTGTGCGGCTGAACTTGCTGCCGTCGACCGGAATCAGGATTTTCATCGTTGTCTCCCAGAGCGCCGTACCAACACGACTGCACGCGATCAAGTCTAGGCCAGCCCCGGGACGGCACGATGACGGGCAACAAAAAGGGCCGCCCGCGGGCGGCCCACTCCTTCAATCGAGCGCGGCTACTTCGCCGATTTCATCGGGCAGGTGTTGAGCCCGATGATCGAGTACAGCGGACAGGTGCTGAGCAATCCGGTTGCCAGCAGCACCACGCCGATCCAGCCCCACGGCCCGATCGTTCCCATCAGCGTCAGGCCGATCAGGACAAGTCCTGCCACGATGCGAAGCACGCGATCGATCCCGCCGACATTGGTCTTGAACATCCGGTTCCCCTTCCCATGACTCACATTGAACAAAGCCGGATCTTGGATGCCGGCACCGGCGGGGACTCAGTGACTGCGGTCACCCCCAATCACCATCGTCTCGCCGGCAGCGATGCGCCGAAGGGCCGCGGGGTCAACGATTTCGATCGCACCGCGGCCGAGGTGCACACACCCGCCCTGCTCGAACTGCTTGAGCAGCCGGCTGACGGACTCGCGCGACACGCCGAGTTGCTCCGCGATTTCCTGGTGCGATGCCGACACCTTGGCGCCTTTTCCGAGCAGCGCCGCCGCGAGCCGGCGGTCGAGCCGCTGGAAACCGATCGATTCCACCAGCTCCATCAGCTGGAGGATGCGGTCGGCGAACACCTGCAGCACCTCTTCCCGGAACGGACGGTGCTCGGCGATCAACCGATCGAACGTATTGCGCGGGATCAGCGCGATCTCGGCATCCGTCGCGCACTCGCCCCGCGCCCCGTACGGCGCCGAGCCCAGCATGCAGCTGGTGGAGATCACGCAGCTCTCGCCCGGCGTCACTTCGTAGAGCGACAGCTCGCGGCCGCTCTCGAGCGCCTTGGACACCCGCACGCGTCCGCTCAGCACGATCGGGAAGCCGTTGCACGGGTCGCGCTCGCTGAAGACGGACGTGCCCGCCGGCACCTTCATCAGCCGCAGGTTGTGCGCCACCTCCTGTTCCAGCGCTGGCGGCATGCCGGCGAGGGACGGCATTGCGTTGCGAAGTTGCTGCATCGCCTCTTCGTTCTGTTCCATTCTTCCGTCCGTTCAAACAACGCCGGCTCCAAGGATATTCCCCGCGGGCCTCCCGGGACTTGACCCCGGTCGCCGTTAAGCTTGGAAGGTGGACACGACAACGGCCGAGCCGATGCAACAACCCGACGAAGCCGACCTCCTGCGCCGCTTTTCCGGAGTGACGCGCCTGTACGGCGAGCAGGCAGCGGAGCGGTTCCGGGCCGCGCGAGTGGTCGTTGTGGGCATCGGTGGCGTCGGTTCGTGGGCCGCCGAGGCGCTGGCACGGTCGGCCGTCGGTCACCTGGCGTTCGTGGACCTGGACCACGTCGCCGAGTCGAACACCAACCGCCAGATCCACGCGCTGGGGGACGTCTATGGCAAGGCGAAGGTCGACGCGATGGCCGAGCGCGTGCGGGCGATCAACCCGGCCTGTACGGTGCGTGCCATCGACGAATTCGCCACCATCGACAACGCGGCATCGCTGGTCGAAGGCGTCGACATCGTGCTCGATTGCATCGACCAGGTGATCGCCAAGGCCGCGCTGATTGCGGCGGCGAGAGCGGCGGGCGTACCCATCGTGACTTGCGGGGCGGCCGGTGGGCGATTCGATCCGACGCGCGTGCGCTGCGATGACCTCGCCCGGCTCGCCGGCGACCCTCTGCTGGCCAAGGTGCGCCACAAGCTTCGCCGCGACCACGGCTTCCCGCCCGACGCGCGCGACGGCAAGGCGCCGCCACGCTTCGGCGTCGTCGGCGTGTACTCGGACGAGCCGCTGCAGCGGCCTGCACCGGCGTGCGATGTCGACGGCAGGCCGGTGAACGGCGCGCCGCTGGCCTGCGCGGGCTACGGATCGAGCGTCGTGGTGACGGCCACCATGGGATTCGTGGCGGCCGGGCAGGCCCTGGCGATGCTTTCCGCGAAGCCACGCGGACCTCGTTGACGGGTGTCAATCGGCATTGCGGCAACAGTCCTAGGCTCAATTCAGGTTCACCGGAGGTGTCATGTTCAAACGCATCCTCGTTCCCACCGACGGATCCGACTTGTCGAACAAGGCCATTGCCGCTGCGATCGACCTGGCGAAAACGCTCAAGGCCACCGTGGTCGGCATGACCACGCTCGAGCCGTATTCCTACTCCAACCTGTCCGAGTACCGGCCGGAGACGCTCGACGACTACGAATCGCGGATGGACCAGATCGGGGCCGAGCGGCTGGGCAGGATCGCCGATGCGGCCGCGCAGGCCGGCGTGCCCGTCGAGACGGTGTCGGCCAAGTCCTTTTCGCCGTACGAGGCGATCATCGACACGGCGAAGGGCAAGGGCTGCGACCTGATCATCATGGCGTCGCACGGTCGCCGTGGCCTGAACGCCGTCCTGCTGGGCAGCGAGACGCAGAAGGTGCTGACCCACACCAGCATTCCGGTGATGGTGTACCGTTAGTTTCCGGCGGCCTCGAGCCGCCACCCACGGCGATCCGTCGCCGCGAGCCCGGACAGTTATCCTGCCCGGGCTTTTCATTTGGGCAGTCGGTTTTCGCCCGCCACAGCCCTTGCGGTGGGTCAACGCCGGGGCCGGGCAACCGCCTTACCTTGGGCCGCACCAGCGTACGGAGCAGCGGGAGAAGCGATGAGCCAGGCGACACCTTTCAGGCACGACGAAATCTTCGTGGGATTCGGCCCGATCGATGAACTTCATCGCGAATTCCAGGTGCTGCTCGACCGGCTGATCGACTGCGAGGATGCCGACTACGGCCAGCACCTGCTGGAACTGCACGAGCACCTGCTGCGCCACTGCGGCGCCGAGGAAGAGTGGATGCAGCAGGAACGCTATGCCGGCTACCAGCGGCACAGGCACGAGCACGAGAAACTGCTCGAGTCGCTGTCGGAGGTGCGCCGCAAGTTCGACGCCGGCGACCTCGAATCCGTCCAGGCGTTCTCCAACGATCTGCTGCCGTGGTTCGCTGTCCACGCGCAGACGATGGATGCGCCGCTGGCCGAGTTCCTGAAGGGGAACTGAGTGGCATCCGAGGCCTGACTGATTCGAAACCGGGCGGCACGCCGTGGGCGAGATGACCGAGGGGCAGGGTGCGTACGCGGTCGGCATTCCGTCGATCGACGCGCTGCACGTCGAACTGGAAGAACGGCTCGCCGCGCTGACCGGTGCGGGTGACGACGCGCAGGCGGCACTGGCCGCGCTGCAGGATCACCTGCAGCGCCACTTCAGCCACGAAGAGGCGCTGATGGCGCAATCCGCCTTTCCGATGGCCGAGTGCCACGCGCGCGAGCACCTGTCCGTGGTCGAGGTCGTCACGGAGGTGCAGCGCCTGCTGGCGGAAGGCGATGCCGCGCCGCTCGGGCGCCTGGCCCCGGCGATGCTCGAATGGTTCGCCGTGCACGCGACCAGCATGGACGCCGCGCTGGCCAGCTATTTGAAGCGGACCTCGTCGCCGAACGCCGCCTGACGCAGGTCGTAGAGCCAGCCTTTCCGCGCGGCCCACTTTTCGAGTTCGACGCCGAAGAACACGAGCGACGACAGGGCGGCGGCCAGCGCCAGTGCCTGCAGCGAGAGCGCCTCCGTCCCGAACACGGCCTGGAGCGCCGGCACATAGACGATCGCCAGGTGCAGCGCCACGCTGGCCACGACCGTGACGAGCATGAAGCGGTTCGATGCGAGCCCGATGCGCGCGAGGCTCTGTGTCTCGGACCGGATCGCCTCGACGTGAACGAGCTGCGCGAACGTCAGGACCGTGAAGGCCATGGTCTGCGGATGCTCGCCGTGCCCGATCGCCCACGCGCAGGCGGCGAGGCTCACTCCCCCGATCAGGAGTCCCGCCCAGAGGATGTGCTGCCAGATGCCGTGCGCGAAGACGGACTCGCCGCGCGGACGGGGCGGCCGTCGCATCACGTTCGCTTCGGCCGGTTCGCTCGCGAGCGCGAGGCCGGGCAGCCCGTCGGTGATGAAGTTGACCCACAGGATCTGGATCGGCGTGAGCGGGATCGGCAGCCCGAGGAACGGCGCGAGGAAGATCGTCCAGATCTCGCCCGCATTGCCGGCCATCACGAAGCGGACGAACTTGCGGATGTTGTCGTAGATGCGCCGGCCCTCGCGCACCGCGGCGACGATGGTGGCGAAGTTGTCGTCGAGCAGCACGAGGTCCGACGCCTCGCGGGCGACGTCGGTGCCGCCCCGTCCCATCGACACGCCGATGTCGCTCTTCTTCAGCGCCGGCGCGTCGTTCACGCCGTCGCCGGTCATCGCGACGACTGCGCCGCCGGCCTGCAACGCCTCGACGATGCGGATCTTCTGCGCCGGATCGACGCGCGCGAACACCCGCACGTCGCGCAGGCGTTCGGCGAGCGACGCGTCGTCGAGGCGTTCGAGTTCGCTGCCGGTGATCACGTCGCCGGCTTCGTCGGCGATGCCCAGCGCGCGCGCGATCGCCAGCGCGGTGGCCGGGTGGTCGCCGGTGATCATCACCGGCGCGATTCCGGCGGAGAGGCACTCGGCGACGGCGGCGCGCGCCTCGGGACGCGGCGGGTCGATGAGCCCGACGAGCCCGAGCAGGTGCAGGTCGCGGTCGACGTCCTCGATCGGCAGATGGCGGTCTGCGCCGCGCGCGGCGATGGCGAGCACGCGCAGTCCCCCGGCTGCCATCGCCTCCGCGCGCTGGTGCCATGTCCCGGCGTCGATGCCAGCGCACAGCGGAAGCACGGCCTCGGGCGCGCCCTTGACGGTCACCAGCACGTCGTCGCCGCGCTCGTGCACGGTGGTCATCCGCTTGCGCTCCGAGTCGAACGGCAGTTCCGCGATGCGCGGCAGCGTCTGCCGCAGCGCTTCGATGTCGACGCCGCTCGCGTGCGCGTGATCGACCAGCGCGATCTCGGTGGGGTCGCCCAGCCAACCGCCGTCGGAGTCGCGCGACGCGTCGCTGTTCAGCGCCAGCACCTCGAGCGCGTGGTCGCGGGTTTCCTCGCTGGCCGCCTCGAAGCGCTCCAGCCGCAGGCGGTTCTGCGTCAGCGTGCCGGTCTTGTCGCTGCAGATCACGGTGACCGACCCGAGCGACTCCACGCAGGGCAGCCGCCGCACCAGCGCGTTCTCGCGCGACATGCGCCGCGCGCCGAACGCGAGCGCGATCGACACGACCGCCGGCAGCGCTTCGGGGATCGCCGCGACGGCGAGGCTGACCGCGGTCAGGAACATCAGCGCCGCCGGCTCACCGCGCGCAACGCCGGCGGCGAAGATCACGGCGCAGATCGCCAGCACGGCGAGCGCGAGGCGCCGCCCGAAGCGCGCGAGCCGTTCCTGCAGTGGCGTGCGCGTCTCGCCGGCCTCCTCCACCAGGCGGGCGATCGTGCCCAGTTGCGTCGCGCGGCCCGTGCCGACGACGAGGCCGAGCGCGCGTCCGCCGGTCGTGTTCGTCCCGGCGTAGGCCATGTTCCGGCGGTCGGCGAGCGCGGCGTCTACCGGGCAGGTCAGCCGCGCGTCCTTGTCGACCGGCACTGACTCGCCGGTCAGCGCCGCTTCGTCGATGCGCAGCGCGGCGGACTCGACCAGACGGAGGTCGGCCGGCACCTTCGCGCCGGCTTCCAGCCAGACGATGTCGCCGACGACGAGGTCCGCCGCGGCCACTTCGGCGCGCGCCGCGTCGCGGATCACGTGCGCGTGCGGAGCGGCCATGCGACCGCAGGGCCGCCATGGCCTGCTCGGCGCGCCACTCCTGCACGAAGCCGAGGAGGGCGTTGAGCACGACGATCGCGAGGATCGCGCCGGCCTCGACGCCTTCGCCGATCGCGAAGGAGACGCCGGCGGCGACCAGCAGCACGCCGATCATGAAGTCGGCGAACTGCGCGAGGAAGATCGCGACGGGTCCGCGCGGCCGCGACTCGGGCAGGGCGTTGGGTCCGTCGCGCTGAAGTCGCTGCGCGGCTTCCCGGGCGGTCAGTCCGTCAGCACCGGAGCCGACGGAATCCAGCGCCGCGGTGGCCGACAGCGCGTGCCACGGCGGCGTTGGAACAGGGGGCGCAGAGGTGCGATCCACGGCCAGGAGCGCGAACGCGAACATCGGAGCCGAAGCCCGAGAGGTTCACTGTAGAGCGCGGGCTGCCCGGCCGCTTGCCGCGCATCAACCGCGGCACCGCGGGGCTGCTAAGCGTTTACGAGGCGGCGCCGGACTCCGCGCGCACCCGCGCCGCCGCGTCCGCCGGGCTCACGCCCGCCTCGTACATGTCGGACCAGCGGGTCTCGTCGAGCATGTCGTGCGCCCGCATCACCGGCCATCCCATTTCGCTGCACACCTGCGCCAGCCATTCGAAGAGGGTCATCGGTCAACGCTCCTTACAGCCGATCGGTACGGATTTCCTCGAGCCACATGATCTCGCAGTCACGGTCGCCGGCGGTCGTCGAGGTCGTCGCGACGCGACCGTCGGCGTCGCGCACGTTGACGAGCAGCCCGCGCAACGTGACCAGTTCGCCACGCTTCACGCGGCGCAGTTGCGCATGCACGCGGTCGTTGGCGGGAATGACGTGAACGTTCGTGATGTGGGGCGCGAGCGCGTCGAACTCCGCCTGGGTCATCGCTTCGCGCGGCCGCGCAAACAGCGCGCGCAGTCCGTGGCTCACGCCCTCGTGGGTGAAGCGGAAACGGCTGACGTTGGCCGTGTCGGTCATCGGGCCGAAGCCGAGGCCGATGTCGTGCGTGGCCGGGCGGAGGCCGGGAATCCAGTTGACCAGCGACTGGTGGGGCTTGAAGCGCTCGATGTTCAGGACGCGGCCTCGTGTCTCGAACTGCGCCACCGGAAGCAGCGTGCCGCCCTCCGGAACCGCGATCGGCTCTGCTTCGGCAATGGCGCGCACGACATAGGCGCCGGGATCGGCGCGGCCCGGCGGCACGTCGACCGAACCCGGCCGATCGAGCCAGGCCGCGACGCCGCCGACGACTCCGACGGTCAGCGCGAGGCCGGCGGCGAGGTCGCGGACGTTCATCGCGCGCTGCGCTGCTCAGGTGCCTTCGAAGGTGTTGCAGGCGGATATCTGGCCGGTCTTCATTCCGGTCATGAACCACCGCATGCGCTGGTCCGAGGTGCCGTGCGTGAAGCTCTCGGGGACGATGCGGCCCTGGGTGCGGCGCTGGATCGTGTCGTCGCCGATGGCGGCGGCCGCGTTCATCGCCTCGTCGACGTCGCCGGCTTCGAGCAGCTGGCGGTTGTTCGCGTGGTGCGCCCACACCCCGGCGAAGCAGTCGGCCTGCAGCTCGAGCCGGACCGAGAGCGCGTTGTACTGCGCCTCGCTGAGGCGCTGCCGGTACGCATCCATCTTCTGCATGATGCCGAGCTGGTTCTGCACGTGATGCCCGACTTCGTGCGCGATGACGTAGGCCTGCGCGAAGTCACCCGGCGCGCGGAAGCGGTCACGCAGTTGCTGGTAGAACGCAAGGTCGATGTACACCCGCTGGTCGAGCGGGCAGTAGAACGGCCCCATCGCCGCCTGGCCAGTGCCGCAGGCGGTCGGCGTGGCGCCGGTGAACAGAACGAGCCGCGGTTCCTGGTAGTCGCGGCCGAGCTGGCGGAACAGCGTGTTCCAGGTCTGCTCGGTGTCGGCGAGCACGACGGACACGAACCGTCCCATTTCGTCGGTCGGGGCGCCGACCTTGCCGGCCGGCGCCTCCGCCGGAGCCTGCACCTGCTGCACCGTGTCGGCGAGTCCCAGGATCACGCGCGGATCGATGCCGAAGAACATCCCGATGACGACCAGCACCAGGGTGCCGATGCCCCCGCCGATCAGCCCGCGGCCGCCGAAGCGCTGGCCGCGACGATCTTCGACGTTCGAACTGCCTGGCCCTTCGGTCCGCATGACGATCCCCGTGGTTGACGCCACGGGCATTCAAGCACAGGCCTGTTTCAGGCGCCAGCGATCTCAGTAGCGGTAACCGGCGCGATAGCCGTCGCGGTCCCGGTCGCCGCGGTGTTCGCGTCCCCCGTCGCGCCGGTCATCCCAGTCGCGATGCCGGTACGCGCGCGGACCGAAGTGCCGCGGCGCGTAGCGCGGAGGCACCACGATGACCGGCGCGGGGTAGATGACCCGCGGCGCCACGTAGACGGGGCCGCGGCGCGTACACGGGCACCGGCGCGAAGACCGGTACGGGTGCGTAGACCGGGACAGGTGAGTACACCGGCACCGGGTGAAACACCGGCCCGCCGATGCGGATGCCGAATTCGGGCGTGCTCACGCTGACGCTCACGTTCGAGTAGGCGTGAGCCACGGTGAAGGGCGCGAGCAGCGCCGCCGTCAGTGTGCCGAGCAGGATGGTGCGTTTCATCGTGTCCTCCGTGGTCGTACAACCCTTCAACGGGGCGCCGACGCCGTTCGCGGACACGAACTCGTATCAAGCTGTAACCGGGCGCACCTCCCGGCGATCAGAGGGGCCGGACCGACAGGGTGCGCGTGTTCCCGACCAGGCAGGGACGATCGGTGTAGGTGATCTGTCCGCGATGCTCGCAGCGGTAGATCGTCAGGCCGTAGGGGAACTGGAAGTCGAATTCGAGGCGCGGCGGATCGAGAAGGACGTGCGACATGGAGGCCCATGCCGGCGGCCCCATGTCGCCGACGTCCGCAGTCAACACAACGGGTCGCAGCCACATGAGCACGAGAACGGCCGCGGTGGCGAGCAGGCCGCCGCCGACGAACAAGGTCAGCAGGTTCAGGGCGAGATCGACGTGGCGATCGGAAGAGACGAACAGCGAGTGCGGCACCATCGAGGCGAATTATCGCCCGAAACGCGTTCGCCCCTGCCCGGGCGCGCATGAACCGCGAGCAAGATGACGCGATCGCGCGATCAGACGACCGTGAGCCCCTGCTTTCGAAGCTTCCACACAGCGAGCAGGTCGCGTTCGCGCTCGCGCGTCAGCTTCCCGTAGCGTCGCTTGTCATCGGGCGCGGGGATGCCTGCCTCGAGGATGTCGTTGACCGTCACCGCGGCCGGCCGCGTCTTCAGGTCCGTCGCCTGCGCGCGCGTGGTGTCGATCGAGTTGAACCCGCGCGTCTGTGCGTCGCTGGCCGGAATCCAGAGCGGAAGTTCGGTCCACGGCCGCACGCCCTCCTGCCCCAGGAACTTCTCCTCCACCCATTCGACTTCGACCTCTTCTCCGCTGACCCAGCGACAGGTGTCGAGCAGTTCGCCGAAGGTCATGCCTTCATTGGGTCCCGTCACGTTGAACGCGCCGTTCGCGCCCAGCTGGATCAGCCGGAGCATCCACGCCGCGAGGTCGCGCACGTCGATGAACTGCACCGACCGGTGCGGCGACCCGGGCGCCAGCACGATGCCTCCGCCCGCGAGGCGCCATGGCCAGTACGAGAAGCGCCCCGTGGGATCGTTCGGCCCGACGATCAGGCCGGGCCGCACCACGAGCGCGCGGCTTCCGTATATGGCGAACACCGTGCGCTCGCACTCGGCCTTGAGCGGTCCGTACGTCACCGGGTTGACGTTCTCCCGGTCGACGCCGACCGCGGAGGCGAGCGGGTCTTCTTCGCGTATCGGCGCGTGGGCAAACGAGGCGTACGCGGAGACACTCGAGACGAAGACGTAACGGTCGCAGCTGTCGAACAGGGTGGCGCACGTCGCCTCGACATCCTGCGGCCGGTAGCCGCACGTATCGATCACCGCGTCCCAGCGGCGGCCCATCAGCAGGTGGAGGTCTTCCGTGCGGTCGCCGATGATCCACTTCACGCCGGGCGGCCACCAGTTGCGCGACTGTCCGCGGTTGAAGACGGTGACCGCGTCGCCGCGCTCGAGCGCGGCCTGCAGCAGGCCCTGGCCCAGGAAGATTCCGCCGCCGATGATCAGCAAGTTCATGGGATACGGATGTTAGGGATCTGCACGCCCACGTGCCAGCGCTTTCTGCCGTGCGGTGGTCGACGTGCGCGCAAGCCGACCGGCGGCTGTCCCGCGTCGCCAAGTTGCCGCAAAGTCCGGGTGGGATAATTCTCCATCGCCCGCCCCGGGCAGCCGCTGCCATCCGTCTTGCCACCCACCGACTCCACCGACGCGAGCTTGCCGCTGGACCGCGCCGCGCTTGCGGGCGCGCCGACGAAGCTGCTGCGGGACGGACGCTGGGCCAACGCGCAGGTCTTTCGCGTCGAGGCCGCGGGGCGGGAGTGGGTGGTCAAGGACTTTTCGCGGCGCGCCTTCTGGGTGCGCCACACGATCGGACGATTCCTGCTGCGCCGCGAGCTGCGCGCGCTGCAGCGCCTCGACGGCGTCGACGGCGTGCCGCAGCGAGCATTCCGCATCGACCGCGACGCGATCGCCGCCGAGTTCATCCCGGGGACCACGCTCGGCCAGGTTGCGCCGGAGCAGATGACGACGCCGTTCTTCGTCGCGCTGGAGCGCCTGCTGAACGACGTGCACGCACGCGGGATCGTGCACCTCGACACCCGGGGCACGGGCAACATGTTGCTTCGGCCGGACGGCAGGCCGGCGCTGATCGACTTCCAGGCCTCGCTCGACACGCGCTGGATGCCGGTCTCATGGAGGCGCTGGCTGGACGATCTCGACATGACCGGCGTGTACAAGAAGTGGCTCCAGCGCGACCCGGATTCCATGGGTCCCGCGCGACGCGAGCTCTACGAGAGGATGACGCGCCGGCGGCGCCTGTGGATCGCGCGCGGGTATGCTGGCGCCGCCAAGAAGAAGACCACCTCCGGCCACGCCGGGCCACACTGACCTCCCGATGCTCGCCTCGCTCCGCTCCGTCTTCAATCACCCGGGACTGCGCCGCTTCCTCGTCCGCCTTCGGGTGCCGCTCGCGATCGTCGCGATCGTCGCAGCCGTGCCCTTCCTGCAGCGCGACTGGCTGCCGGCAGGCTTCATCGTGTCGATGGTCGGGGAGTTCATCCAGCTCTGGAGCTTCGCGTCGCTCGACAAGAACTCCGACCTGGCGATCCGTGGTCCCTATGCCATGGTGCGCAACCCGATGTACCTCGGACGGTTCTTCATCATCTTCGGCTTCCTGATGCTGCTCGGCAGCACGTGGCTGCTCCTCGCCTACACGATCGTCTACTGGTTCTACATGGACACGCGCGTCGAGCGCGAGGAAGCGCACCTGAAGCCGATCTTCGGCCCGCGTTACGAGGAGTACTGCGCCAGGGTGCACCGTTTCATTCCCGGGCCGCCGCTCGCGGGGCAGCCCGTGGCCTACTGGAACTGGAAGCTCTTCCGGCAGAACAACGCGGCCGCGAACCTCGCCGGCACCCTGGTCGTCTGGGTCATCGTCGCTGCCTGGCTGCTGCTGCGCGCGCAGTAGCAGCCCCGCCCGGGAGGGCGGCCGCGCGCTACTGCGCCAGCAGCGAACTCACCTCGGGGTGCCGCTCCGCCCAGGTGCGCGCGTAGGAGCACACCGGCAGCACGTCCATGCCGTTGCGCCTGGCGTGCTCGAACGCCGCGCGCACCAGCAGCGAGCCGATGCCGCGGCCTTCGAGTTGCGGCGGGACTTCCGTGTGGACCAGCATCATCGTGCTGCCGTGCATGCGGTAATCGCACCGGCTCACGAGTCCGTCCACCGTCGCCTCGAACCTCTTCGAGGTTTCGTTGTGCGTCACCTCGGGCCTGGGACCGTCCATCGCGCTTCCTCCTGACGACAGCCCAGCTTACCGCCCGCGGCGGTGGCCGGGCGGCGCCAGGCCGGGAATGTTCGTGCGCACCGTGGACGACGCGTCGTGACGGGGCGCAGGCGCGGCCGGTGGCGCTGCGCGTGCCCGCTGCGGATCGGCAGGGCGCGCCTTGGCGGGGCGAGGCGCGTTCCTCGGTTCGCCGCGTGATGGGGGAGCGGCGCGGTCGGCGTGCGGCGGCCGCGCAGGCGTCTTCTTCGCGGCTGCCTGCCCGCTGCGACGCTGTTCGTTGCCCTCGCGCTTCGGCGCCTGCCGCTGCGGTGCGCGCTGCTGGCCGCCGCGGCCGCGCTGGATCGGTTCGGCCCGTTCGTTCGGGTTCGGTTCGAAGCCCGCGACGATCTCGCTCGGCACCTCGCGCCTGATCACCCTCTCGATGTCGGCGAGCAGCGGCTTGTCGTCCGCGCACACGAGGGAAATCGCCTCGCCGGTGGCGCCCGCGCGCCCCGTGCGGCCGATCCGGTGGACGTAGTCTTCCGGCACGTGGGGCAGGTCGAAGTTGACGACGTGCGGCAGCTGCTCGATGTCGAGGCCGCGCGCGGCGATGTCCGTGGCCACGAGCGCCTGCAGCTCGCCGGTCTTGAACTGGGACAGCGCATGGGTCCGCGCGTTCTGGCTCTTGTTGCCGTGGATCGCCAGCGCGGTCACGCCGTGCTTGCCCAGGTACTCGGCGAGCCGGTTCGCGCCATGCTTGGTGCGCGTGAACACCAGCACCTGGTACCACTGCTGTTCGCCGATGAGCTTGGCGAGCAGTTCCGACTTGCGCCCGCGGTCGACGAGGATGACCTTCTGGCTCACCGCTTCCACGGCGGAGTTGCGCGGCGTCGCCTGGACGGCCGCCGGGTCCTTCAGCAGGGTGTTCGCGAGCGCGCGGATCTCGTCGGAGAACGTCGCCGAGAACAGCAGCGTCTGCCGCTGCTTCGGCAGCAGGGCGAACACGCGCTTCATGTCGGGCAGGAAGCCCATGTCCAGCATCCGGTCGGCCTCGTCGAGCACGAGCACCTCGACCTGCGACAGGTCGATCGTCTTCTGTCCGGCGTGGTCGAGCAGGCGGCCGGGCGTGGCGACGACGATGTCGACTCCGCGCTTCAGCGCCGCGATCTGGTTGTTGATCGACACGCCGCCGAAGATGACGGCGACGGTCGACTTCTTGTACTTGCCGTAGTCGCGCACGCTTTCCTCGACCTGCGCCGCGAGCTCGCGGGTCGGCGTGAGGATCAGCGCGCGCACCGGGTGGCGCGACTTGCCCGCAGCGGGCTGCGTCAGCGCGAGCCGATGCAGGATCGGCAGCACGAAGCCGGCAGTCTTGCCGGTGCCGGTCTGCGCGCCGGCGAGCAGGTCGCGGCCTGCGAGCACCAGCGGAATGGCCTGCTGCTGGACGGGAGTGGGTTCGGTGTAGCCGAGTTCGGTGACAGCGCGAACGAGTGCCTCGGACAAGCCGAGGGCGTTGAATCCTGAATTCAAATTGAATCTCCTGAGGGCACGGCCTGGTGCGGCACAAGAGCCGCAGAACCGGTTCAGGCGAATGCGATGACGCTTGGGAAAACTTCGAGGGAGCGTGGGAACAACCGCGAGGGACGCGAGTGCGAACCGGAACACACAGCACTCACGACGGGCGGATGATACACGCCCGCCCGGCGCGGGTCACCCGGGCCGCCTCACAGGCCGACCTGCAGGCCGAGCAGCATCGCGATGCCGATGACCGCGAAGATCGCGGCCGCCACGCCGTGCACGAGCTTCACCGGAAGCTTCTCCGCCGCGACGTTGCCGAGGAGCACCGCCGGCACGTTCGCGATCATCATGCCCGATCGTGGTGCCCATGACCACCGGGACGAGCGCGTCGTACTTTGCGGCGAGCGCGACGGTGGCGATCTGCGTCTTGTCGCCCATCTCGACGAGGAAGAACGCGATCAGCGTCGTGCCGAACACGCCGAACCGCGAGGAGTCGTGTTCCTTCGTCTCGTCGATCTTGTCGGGAATCATCATCCAGACCGCCATCGCGATGAACGACAGGCCGAGCGCCCAGCGCATCACGTCGGGACCGAACTGGCGCGCGATGAAGGTTCCCACCGCGCCGGCGAGGAAGTGGTTCGCGAGCGTCGCGACGAAGATCCCGAGGATGATCGGCCACGGCTTGCGGAAGCGGGCCGCGAGCACGAGCGCGAGCAGCTGGGTCTTGTCGGCGATCTCGGCGAGGGCGACGACGCCGATGGAGACGAGGAGGGCAGTCAAGGTTCGCGTTCTCGTGGGAAGGCGGAGGCTAGCCCGCCGTGGAGCCGGTCTGGTTGATCGTGCCGCAACCGCGAACGGGCCGGCCAGGCGAGGCCCGCTGGCAGCGTCCCGGCGAGCCACGCCGGCCAGTACGCGGCACGGGAACGACCCGAAGCGCGGGCGGGGCGCAGCGTACACTCGTCGCGGCGTCTGACGGCGGAAGGCCTCGAACGAAGCTTCTAGCGAAGCTTCGAACGGACCCTCGAACGAGGGCTCGAAGTGTCTTCCGTCACCTCCGCTCACACGTCACTGATGTTCCCTATCGGCCGTCCGGCAATTCGTGGCGAGCGCTCGCGCGCGCCTGTTTCCAGGGCCGTTTGCCGCGGCCGGCGTCGCGCTCGCGCTGTTCCTCGGCGTCAGCCTCGTGTCACGGGTCGGCCTCGCGCTGTTCAACGGCGAGGCCGCCGAGTTCCTGCCGTGGCGGGTCGCCGGCTGGCTCGCGATCGGCACCGTCTACGACCTTGCCGCCGGCGCGTTCTGGCTGCTGCCCTTTGCGCTGGCCGCGTGGCTGTGGCCCGCCCGGCGCCTGCGGCGCGGGCTGCAATCCGTGTTCGTCGTCTTCGGCCTCGTCGCTTGCGCGGCGCTGGCATTGACGCTGTCGTCCGAGTTCGTGTTCTGGAACGAGTTTTCGTCGCGTTTCAACTTCATCGCGGTCGACTACCTGATCTACACGCGCGAGGTCATCGGCAACATCCGCGAGTCGTATCCGATGGCGCCCATCCTGCTCGGCCTGGCGGCGCTGGCGGCCGCGATGGCGTGGCTCACGCTGCCGCCGCTCTGGCGCGCCGGTGCGCCGACGACGATGACGTTCGGCCGGCGGTCGGTGTGGATGGCCGCCTATGCGCTGGTGGCGGTGCTGTCGTTCCTGGTCGTGCCGCCGAGCTGGAAGGAGTTCAGCGCGAGCGCGCAGTCGCAGCAGCTCGCGGGCAACGGCGTCTGGGAGTTCTTCCACGCGTTCAACACCAACGAGATCGACTACGACCGTTTCTACCGCGACGGTTCCGCAAGAGAAGGCGAATGCGGTGCTGCGCGAGGAATTCACCGACGCCGGGACGCCGGACTTCACGAACAACCCGGCGCTGCCGATCGAGCGCCGGGTCCACGGCGCCGGCCCGGAGAAGAAGCTCAACGTCGTGCTGATCTCGGTCGAGTCGCTGTCGGCCGAGTATCCTCGGCAGCTTCGGGAACACGCGCGGCCTCACGCCGAACCTCGACCGGCTCGCCGGCGGAGGGCCTGCTGTTCACGCGCCTGTACGCGACGGGAACGCGCACCGTGCGCGGACTGGAGGCGCTCGCGCTTTCGCTGCCCCCCACGCCCGGGCACTCGGTCGTCAAGCGGCCGAACAACGAGAACCTGCACACGATCGGCGAAGTGTTCGCCGACAAGGGCTACGAGCCCATCTACCTCTACGGCGGCTACGGCTACTTCGACAACATGGAGCACTTCTTCGGCTCCAACGGCTACACGTTCATCGACCGCAGCGCCATCGCCGACAAGGCCGACATCCACTACGAGAACATCTGGGGCGTGGCCGACGAGGACCTCTTCACGCTGACGCTGCGCGAACTCGACAAGCGGCACGCGGCCGGGCGCCCGTTCTTCGCGCACGTGATGACGACCTCGAACCATCGCCCGTTCACCTATCCGGCGGGTCGTGATCGACATTCCGCCGGGCACCAGCGCCGACGGCGCGGTCAAGTACACCGACTGGGCGCTGGGCGACTTCATCGAGCGCGCGCGGGCCAGGCCGTGGTTCGACGACACCGTGTTCGTCATCGTCGCCGACCACTGCGCGGCCGCCCGGGGCAAGACGGACCTGCCGCTCGACCGCTTCCACATTCCGATGCTGATCTACGCACCGAAGCACATCCAGCCTGCGCGGATCGACACCATCGCCTCGCAGATCGACGTGCCGCCGACGATCCTGGCGCTGCTCAACTTCAGCTACGTGTCGCGCTTCTTCGGGCAGGACATCCTGACCGAGGGCAAGAAGCACCAGCGCGCGATGATGGCCAACTACCAGACTGTCGGGTACTACGAAGACGGGCTGCTGGTCGAACTGCGGCCGCAGCGCCGCGTGCGGGTGGTGGACGTGACGACCGGCAAGGAAGCGGCGCCGAGCGACCGCACGCGCCACTACACCGACGAGGCCATCGGCTATTACCAGGGCGCGAGCGACGCTTTCCGGCGCGGGGCGTTGCGCCAGCCGCCTCGACTCGTTCGCGCGATCGCTGCGCCGGTCAAGTAGCGACCCGGCGATCCGGTAATCTCCGCGGCCTTCCGCCTTTCCCCCTTTCGGTTCCTTCCCATGGCCCAGTACGTCTACTCGATGATCCGCGTCGGCAAGGTCGTTCCGCCGAAGCGCGAGATCCTCAAGAACATCTCCCTGTCGTTCTTCCCCGGCGCCAAGATCGGCGTGCTGGGACTGAACGGATCGGGCAAGTCGACCCTGCTGCGCATCATGGCGGGCCTGGACAAGGAGATCGAAGGCGAGGCCGTGCCGATGCCCGGCATCAAGATCGGGTTCCTGCCGCAGGAGCCGCAGCTCGATCCCGCCAAGACGGTCAAGGACGAGGTCGAGGCCGGGCTCGGTGAACTGCTCGAGGCGAAGCAGAAGCTCGAAGAGGTCTACGCCGCGTACGCCGAGCCGGACGCCGACTTCGACAAGCTCTCCGCCGAGCAGGCGAAGTACGAGGCGATCATCGCCACGGCCGGCTCCGACACCGAGCACCAGATGGAAATCGCCGCCGACGCGCTGCGGCTGCCGCCGTGGGAGGCGACGATCTCGACGCTGTCCGGCGGCGAGAAGCGCCGCGTGGCGCTGTGCAAGCTGCTGCTGTCGAAGCCCGACATGCTGCTGCTCGACGAGCCGACCAACCACCTCGACGCCGAGAGCGTCGACTGGCTCGAGCAGTACCTGCAGCGCTTTCCCGGCACGGTCGTCGCCGTGACGCACGACCGCTACTTCCTCGACAACGCGGCCGAGTGGATCCTCGAACTCGACCGCGGCCAGGGCATCCCCTGGAAGGGCAACTACAGCTCCTGGCTGGAACAGAAGGAGGAGCGGCTCGAGCGCGAGGCCAAGTCGGAGGCGGCGCGCATCAAGACGATGAAGTCCGAGCTCGAATGGGTGCGGCAGAACGCGAAGGGCCGCCAGGCCAAGAGCAAGGCGCGCCTGCAGCGCTTCGACGAACTGTCGTCGTACGAGTACCAGACCCGCAACGAGACGCAGGAGATCTTCATTCCGGTGGCCGAGCGGCTCGGCAACCAGGTGATCGAGTTCGAAGGCGTGTCGAAGGGCTACGGCGACCGCCTGCTGATCGACAACCTCAGCTTCTCGATTCCGCCCGGCGCGATCGTCGGGATCATCGGTCCCAACGGCGCCGGCAAGTCGACGCTGTTCCGGATGATCACCGGCAAGGAGCAGCCGGACAGCGGCACGATCACGATCGGGCACACGGTGCAGATCGCCGCGGTCGACCAGACGCGCGACTCCCTGCCGAACGACAAGACGGTCTGGGAGGCGATCTCCGGCGGCCTCGACATCCTGCAGGTCGGCCGGTTCGAGATGCCGTCGCGCGCCTACCTCGGCCGCTTCAACTTCAAGGGCGGCGACCAGCAGAAGATCGTGGGCAACTTGTCCGGTGGCGAGCGCGGCAGGCTCCATCTCGCTGCAACTCTCCTGAAGGGCGGCAACGTGCTGCTGCTCGACGAGCCGTCGAACGACCTCGACATCGAGACGCTGCGGGCGCTCGAGGAAGCGCTGCTCGAGTTTGCCGGCACCGTGCTGGTGGTCTCGCACGATCGCTGGTTCCTCGACCGCATCGCCACGCACATCCTGTCCGCCGAGGGCGACTCGCAGTGGACCTTCTTCAACGGCAACTACCAGGAGTACGAAGCCGACAAGAAGAAACGCCTCGGCGAGGAGGGCGCGCAGCCTCACCGCCTGCGCTACAGGCCGCTGACGCGCACCTGAGCCGCACCTGACCCGCGTGACCGTCGAGCCCGTCGCGTTGTCGTTCGACGCGCATGGCGCGCCGGCCAGCGAGCGTTACGGCGACGTCTATGCAAGCCGCGATGGCGCGCTGGGCCAGGCGCGCCATGTATTCCTCGCCGGAACCGGCTGCGTCGAACGCTGGCGCGACCACCGGCAGTTCGTCGTGCTCGAGAACGGGTTCGGCCTCGGCGTCAACTTCCTCGCGGTGTGGCGGGCATGGCGCGACGATCCGGCCCGGCCGGCCCGGCTCCACTTCGTGTCGATCGAGCGGCATCCGCTGCCGGGGTCGGCGTTCGTCGACGCGGTGCCGCCGGAACTGCGGGACCTCGGCGCGCAGCTCGCCGCGCAGTGGCCGCTTCCGATGGCCGGCCTGCATCGTTGCGAGTTCGAGCAGGGCCGAGTCGCGTTGACGCTCGCGTTTGGCGATTCCCGCGCGATCGCGCCCGAGCTGCGTCTCGGCGCCGACGCGATCTTCCTCGACGGCTTCGCGCCCGACCGCAACCCGGAGATGTGGGACGCGTCGCTGCTGCGGTCGATCGCGCGGCTCGCACGCACCGATTGCCGTGTCGCCACCTGGTGCACCGCGCGTGCCGTGCGCGAAGCCCTCGCGAACGCGGGCTTCGAGATCGAACTGCGGCCCGGCTTTGCCAGCAAGCGGCAGATGCTGGTGGGCCGCTACGCGCCGCGCTACACGGTGCGGCGACGCGACCCACCGGCGCCATATGCGGGCGAGCGCAGCGCCGTCGTCATCGGCGCCGGCCTGGCCGGGGCCGCGAGCGCGCACGCCCTGGCGCGGCGTGGCTGGAGCGTGCGCGTGGTCGATTCCGCCGCTGCCGGGAGCGGGGCGTCGGCGCTGCCGTGGGGCTTGATGCATCCGCAGTTCGCCGTCGACGACAACCTCCTCGCGCGCCTGACGCGGGCGGGAGGCGCTGCCACCGCACGGGCGCTGGAGCGGGTCGCGCCGCAGGGCGCGCAGGCCGGCCGGGCCGTGTGGCAGCGCGACGGCTTCTTCCAGGTGGTCGACCCGGCGGATGCAGAACGCTGGCGGTCGGCGCTCGCCGCATTGGGCCTGCCGCGCGAGTACGTCGAGTGGCTGTCGGCGGAGCAGGCCGCGCATCGTCTCGGCGTCGCGCCAGCACGCGAGGGCCTGTGGTGGCCCGAAGGCCGGCTCGTCTCGCCCCCGCACTGGATCCGCGCGCTGCTCGATGGCTCGACGATCACCGTCGTGCAGGCGGCGGCCGACGCGCTCGAGCGCGACGGCGACGACTGGCTGGTGCTGGGAACGCGCCGGGAGCCGGTCGCGCGGGCGCCGCTCGTGATCGTCGCCGCCGCGGGTGAGTCGCCGCGGCTCATCGCGTCGAAGATGTTGCCGTTCCAGTCGGTGCCGGGCCAGGTGACGTTCGTTCGGGCCGACGCACTGCAGTCGCTGCGGGCCGGGCTCGGCGGCGACGGAACGCTGCTGCGCGCGCCCGATGGCCGACTGGCGGTCGGCGCGACGTATGAGACGCCGATCGGCGCGGCCAATGCGCCGCTCGACGAACGGATGGCGTCGCGCAGCAATCTCGCACGGCTCGAGCGGCTGCTGGCCGTGCCCGTCGAGGCGCGCGTCGAAGGACGATATAGCGGCGTTCGGTGCGTCGCGCGCGATCGGCTGCCGTACGTCGGTCGCCGTGGCGGACGAGGATGCCGCCCTCGTGAACGAGCGACTGCGTGGCGCGCACCTGGAAGACCTGCCGCGGCGGGCGCGCCTGTTCACTTCGTTCGCCCACGGGTCGCGCGGGCTCACGTTCGTCGCGCTGGCAGCGGAACTGATCGCCGCCCAGGCGGAAGGCGAGCCGCTGCCGATCGAGCGGGCCCTCGCCGACGCCGTGGACCCCGGCCGCGTCCTGTTGCGGCGGCTGCGACGCGGTGCGGGTTTGCGCGCGGCCGCCGGCCCGGGCTAGTCTCGGCGACCCAACCATGGAGCCGCCATGTCACGCCTTGTCCTGCGTCTTCTGCTCTGCGCGTCCGTCATGCTGGTCGGCCCCGGGGCTTCCGCCCAGGCGTTTCCGACCAAGCCGATCCGGTTGATTGTTCCGTTCGCGCCCGGGGGCAGTTCGGAGATCGTCGCGCGCTCGGTAGCGCAGGAACTGTCGAAGTCGCTCGGCCAGTCGGTCTACGTCGAGAACAAGCCGGGTGGCGCCGGCACGATCGCGATGCTCGACCTGAAAGGCGCCGCCCCCGATGGCCATACGCTGGTCCTCGGCCACGTCGGCGTGCTTGCCGTGAATCCGTACGCGATGTCGAAGCATCCGTACGACGTCAACAAGGACTTCGCGCCGGTCGTGCTGCTCGCGCGCGTGCCGACCGTGTTCGTCGTCAACGCGACGGTTCCGGCGAAGAACCTGCGCGAGTTCGTCGCGCTGGCGAAGAGCAAGCCGGGCCAGTTGAACTACAGCTCGGCCGGCAACGGCAGCTCGGGCCACCTGACCTTCGAGTACCTGAAGATGGTGACCGACATTTACGTCGTCCACATTCCCTATCGGGGCACCGGGCCGCAGCTGACCGACCTGCTCGCCGGACGCATCGAGGCAGCGTCGATTGGCAGGTCCGGCCGTGCTGCCGCACGTCCGGTCCGGCAAGCTGCGGGCGATCGCCGTCGGTTCCGCGGAGCGCGTCGCGGCCCTTCCGGACGTCGGCACGGTGGCCGAGCAGGGCTATCCGGGCTTCGAGACTTCCCAGTGGTACGGACTGCTCGCGCCCGCGGGAACGCCGAAGGCGATCATCGACCGGCTCGCGACCGAATCGACCAGGGCCTTGAAGGCGACCAGCGTGTCCGAGCGGTTCGCGGCCGACAGCGCACGAGGCGTCGGCGGCACGCCGGAGCAGTTCGCCGCGTTCATCCGCGAAGAGCAGAAGCGCTGGCAGGACGTGATCAAGCGGGCGAACATCGTCATCGACTGATCGCCGGCTCTTGCCGGTCCGTGCCGGGATCCCCACATGCGAGGTTCCCGCCCAACGGAGGCGGCTCCGGAGTGAACATGCAATTGCGTCCCGTCCTGCGCACCACGCGCGGCATCCAGACCAGCGACGGCGCCGGCGTGCGGCTGCGGCGCTTCCTGGGTGGCGGCAGCGGCCTGCCGTCGATCGATCCCTTCCTGATGCTGGACTACTTCGACAGTCCGAGCGCACAGGACTACATCGCCGGCTTCCCGGAGCATCCGCACCGCGGTTTCGAGACCGTGACGTACATGCTCGCCGGGCGCATGCGCCACCGCGACAACAAGGGCGGCGAGGGCGTGATCGAGCCGGGCGGCATCCAGTGGATGACTGCCGGGCGCGGGCTCGTGCACTCGGAGATGCCGGAGCAGACCGAAGGCCTGATGCGTGGATTCCAGCTCTGGGTGAACCTGCCGGCGAAGGACAAGATGACCGCGCCCGGCTACCAGGAGTTTCCGGCGCCGCGGATGCCGGTCGAAGAACGTGACGGCGGCGTGCGGGTCAAGGTCATCACCGGGTCGACATCGCGCGGCACGGCGGGGCCGGTGACCGCCGCGGCGACGGACGCCCGCTACTTCGACGTCGAACTGCCGGCGGGCGCGACGTTCGACGAGGCTCTGCCGCCGGGACACGCCGCCTTCGTCGTCGTGCACGACGGCGTGGTCGCCATCGGCGGTCACGAGGTGAGCGGCGTCGGGCTGGCCCACCTCGGCGACGGCGACGCCGTCCGGCTCTCGGCCGTCGGCGGGCCGGCGAAGGCCCTGCTCATCGCGGGGCGGCCGCTGAAGGAGCCCGTGGCCTGGCACGGTCCCTTCGTGATGAACACGACGGCCGAACTGATGCAGGCCATCGAGGACTACCAGGCCGGCCGGTTCTGACCGGCCGCGCGGGCCTCAGTACGCGAGCGGAATCGCCTTCGCGGTTTCGTAGCGCTGGATGGCCTGGATCTTGTTCTCGATCTGGACGTAGCGCGCGGCCTTGATGCCCGGCAGGACCTTCGAGACTTCCTTGAAGTGCTTCTCGCGCATCTTCGCCTCGGTGACGCTCGCCGCCAGCACCGCGCGGGTAAGGCGCGTCGCATTCGCGTCGGTCATCGATTTCTCCGCCGCGACGTAGTCGCGCACCGCAAGGGCGTACTCGCGGTGCGGGACGTCGAGCTCGCGCTGGAATTTCTCGTACAGCGGCCAGAACTTCTTCGCCTCGGCGGCCGTCAGGTTCAGCGACTTCTCGACGACGCCCTTCTTGTCGGCCTGGATCTTCGCCAGCAGGACGGACGGATCGTCGGCCATCTGCGCCCAGGCCGGCGAGAGCATGAGGGCCAGGGTTGTGCAAACCGCTGTCAGCAGCTTCTTCATCTGTTCTCGTGCCTCTTGGATGACGGTGATGTGATGCAGCGCGAACGATAGCCGATCGCACGGGCCGCACGACGGCACGGCGAGCCCGGAGCAGCGCGCCGCGCCGCTCCGTGTCTCGCGCGTTCCGCCGCTATTCTTCTTCGACCTGCTTGCGCTTGCTCTGGTACTCGGTCGCCAGTTGCTGCTGGATCTGCGGCGGCGCCAGCTCGTAGTGGGACAGCGACATGGTCCACGACGCGCGCCCCTGCGTCATCGCCTTCAGCCGCGCGGAGTAGCCCTCGAGCTCTCCCAGCGGGGCCTGCCCCTCGACGACGAGCACGCCGGGCGCCATCGCGCGCGTGCCCTTGACCTGGCCGCGCCGCGAAGACAGGTCGCCCGCGACGTCGCCCATGAAGGACTCCGGCGCCTCGACCTCGAGGTTGACGATCGGCTCCAGCACGACAGGACGCGCCTTCGTCAGCGCGTCGAGGAACGCCTTGCGGCCCGCCGAGATGAACGCGATTTCCTTCGAGTCGACGGGGTGGTGCTTGCCGTCGTACACGGTGACGCGCACGTCCTGCATCACGAAGCCGGCCGTCGGTCCCGCCGAGAGCACGGACTCCACGCCCTTCTGGACCGCCGGGATGAAGTTGTACGGGATCACGCCGCCCTTGACCTGGTCGACGAACTCGAAGCCGGTGCCGCGCGGCAGCGGATCGATGCGCAGGAAGACCTCGCCGAACTGGCCCGCCCCGCCCGTCTGCTTCTTGTGGCGCGCGTGGCCCTCGGCCGGCGCGCTGATCGTCTCGCGGTACGGCACGCGCGGCGGCCGCGTCTCGACCTCGACCTTGTACTGCTGCGCCATGCGCTCGAGCGCCGAGCGGATGTGCAGTTCGCCGAGCCCGCGCAGCACCGTTTCGTTGAGCGTCGAGTCGTGCTCGACGACCAGCGTCGGGTCTTCCGCCGTCATCTTGTTCAGCACTTCGGAGATCCGCTGCTCGTCGCCGCGGCGCTTCGGCTGGATCGCCACGCCGCTCATCGGCGTCGGGAACTCCAGCGGCCGCATGTGGATCTGGTCCTCGTCGTGCGAGTCGTGCAGCACGCAGTCGAATTCGATCTCGTCGACCTTCGCGACGGCGGCGATGTCGCCGGGAACGGCCGACGGCACGTCGACCGTCTTGCCTCCCTGCAGCATCAGCAGGTGACCCACCTTGAACGGCTTGCGGCCGCTGCCGATGAACAGCTGCGTGTCCTTGGTGATCGTGCCCTGGTGCACGCGGAAGATGCCGAGCTTGCCGACGTACGGGTCGACCACCACCTTGAACACGTGCGCCAGCACGTGCTTCTTCGGATCGGGAACCGACCGGAACTCCTCGACCGGCTGGCCGTCGACCATCTCGCCCTTGTAGAAGAGCGGCGGGTTGCCCTCGGTGGGGTTCGGCATCAGCTTCTCGAAGATGTTCAGCAGCTCCGCGAGGCCGGCGCCGTTGCGCGCCGACACGAAGCACACCGGCACGAGGTGGCCTTCGCGCAGCGCCTGCTCGAACGGCGCGTGCAGTTGTCCCGGGTCCAGTTCCTCGCCCTGTTCGAGGTACTTCGCCATCAGTTCCTCGTCGACCTCGACCACCTGGTCGATCAGCGCCTGGTGGGCGGCGGCGACGGAAGAGAAATCGGAATCGCCCGCCGGGTTGAAGAAGCAGTCGACGACCTTCGTGCCGTTCGCGGCCGGCAGGTTGATCGGCAGCACTTCCTTGCCGAACATCGTGCGCAGGTCTTCGAGCAGGCGCGGCAGGTCGACGTTCTCGGCGTCGATCTTGTTGATGACCAGCAGGCGGCACAGCTTGCGCTTCGCGGCCCAGTCCATCATGCGCGACGTGATCATCTCGATCCCGGTCTGCGCGTTGACGACGATCGCGGCGGTCTCGACGGCATCGAGCGCGCCGATCGCCTGGCCGATGAAGTCCGGAAACCCCGGCGTGTCCAGCAGGTGGACGCGGGTCGCCGGCATGTCCAGGTGCAGCACCGAGGTGCGCAGCGAGTGCAGGAAGCTCTTCTCGAGCGGGTCGGAATCGCTGACCGTCGTTCCCTTCTCCACGCTGCCGGCCGCCGGAATCGCGCCTGTCGCCAGCAGCAGCGCCTCGGCCAGCGTCGTCTTGCCTGCGCTGCCGTGGCCCAGCAGGGCCACGGTCCTGATGTTCTCCGTCGTGTAGGGCATGGTGCTTTCTCTCTCCTCGAAATTCTTCTGTCTTGGCGACGCTACTGAGCGACGTTACTGAGCGACGTTACGCCGCGGCGGCTGGGCTGTCAGCCGGAGACGTTGACCGGCCTCAACAACCTCGCGCCCCTGCCCGCCGCGGCTATCCTAGCCACTCGGACCCCGAACGACGGAGCGCGCGATGGATCGGAAGATGCTGAAGCAGCTGGCCAACTGGGTGGACCCGTACCGGGTGACCGACGGGTCGAAGTTCCGGTTGGCGCGGATCGATCCTGCCGACACCGCCGGCCTGAAGTCGGAGTCGAAGCGGCAGGCGGCCCAGAGGCTGGCCGACGGCGTCCGCTGGCTCGCGGCCGAGCAGGACAAGCTCTACGCGCAGGACCGCCGCTCGCTGCTGCTGGTCTTCCAGGCGATGGACGCGGCGGGCAAGGACGGCACGATCAAGCACGTGATGAGCGGAGTGAACCCGCAGGGCTGCCAGGTGGTCGCGTTCAAGCAGCCTTCGGCCGAGGACCTCGATCACGACTGGATGTGGCGCTGCTGGAAGCACCTGCCGGAGCGCGGCCGGATCGGCATCTTCAACCGGTCCTACTACGAGGAAGTGCTGGTGGTGCGGGTCCACCGTGAAATCCTCAACGCGCAGAAGCTGCCGCCCGGGGCGATCTCGAAGAAGATCTTCCGCGAGCGGCTGCAGGACATCGCGCGCTTCGAGGACTACCTGCACCGCAACGGCACGACGGTGCTGAAGTTCTACCTGCACGTCTCGAAGGACGAGCAGAAGAAGCGCTTCCTCGAGCGGCTCGACGAGCCCGAGAAGAACTGGAAGTTCGCCGCCGGCGACGTCAAGGAACGCGCGCTCTGGGACGACTACATGGAGGCGTACGAGGACGCGATCCGCGCGACGGCGACGAAGGACTCGCCGTGGTTCGTGGTGCCGGCCGACAACAAGTGGTTCACGCGGCTCGTCGTCGCGGCCGCGATCGTCGAGGCGCTGGAGAAGATGGACCTCGCCTATCCGGCCGTCACGCCGGCGCAGCGGGCGGAACTGGCGGGCGCGCGCGAAGCGCTGCTCGCCGGTTGAGCCTCAGACGCCGCCGATGCAGACGTACTTCAGCACCAGGTACTCGTCGATGCCGTACTTCGAGCCTTCGCGGCCGATGCCGGACTGCTTGACGCCGCCGAACGGCGCGACTTCGTTCGAGATGATCCCGGTGTTGACGCCCACCATGCCGTACTCGAGCGACTCGGCGATCCGGAACACCCGGCCCACGTCGCGCGAGTAGAAGTACGCGGCGAGGCCGAACTCGGTGGCGTTCGCCGCTTCGATCGCTTCCTGGTCGGTCGAGAACCTGAAGACCGGGGCCACGGGGCCGAACGTTTCCTCGCGCGCCACGAGCATGTCGCGCGTGACATCCGCCAGCACGGTCGGCTGGAAGAACGTTCCCCCGAGCGCGTGGCGCTGGCCGCCGGTCACGATGCGGGCGCCCTTGGATTTCGCGTCGGCCACGTGGGCCTCGACCTTCGCGAGCGCGTTGGCGTCGATCAGCGGGCCCTGCTGCACGCCGCCCTCGAAGCCCGAGCCGACCTTCAGCTGCGCCGCCTTCGCCGCGAGGCGCTCGACGAACGCGTCGTAGATCTTCGCGTGCGCGTAGAACCGGTTGGTGCAGACGCAGGTCTGGCCGGCGTTGCGGTACTTGGACAGCAGCGCACCTTCGACGGCGGCGTCGAGGTCGGCGTCGTCGAACACGATGAACGGCGCGTTGCCGCCCAGCTCGAGCGAAAGCTTCTTCAGCGTCGGCGCGCTCTGCTGCATCAGGATGCGGCCGACCGCGGTCGATCCCGTGAAGGACAGCTTGCGCACGATCGGCGAGTCGCACAGCACCTTGCCGACGGCGATCGAGTTGCTCTCGTCCGCCGTGACGATGTTGAACACGCCGGCAGGGAAGCCGGCGCGCTGCGCGAGCTCGGCCAGCGCGAGCGCGGACAGCGGCGTCTGCTCCGCCGGCTTGACGACGACCGTGCATCCGGCCGCAAGCGCCGGCGCGACCTTGCGCGTGATCATCGCGTTCGGGAAGTTCCACGGCGTGATCGCGGCGGCGACGCCGATCGGCTCCTTCAGCACCAGCAGCCGCTTGTCGTTGGCGACCGTCGGGATGGTGTCGCCGTAGACCCGCTTGGCCTCCTCGGCGAACCACTCGATGAACGACGCGCCGTAGACGACTTCGCCGCGGCTCTCGGCCAGCGGCTTGCCCTGCTCGGCGGTCATCAGTTTCGCCAGGTCTTCCTGGCTGGCGAGGATCAGCTCGAACCACTTCCGCAGGACCGCCGCGCGCTCCTTGGCGGTCTTGCCGCGCCACGCCGGCATCGCCTTGTGCGCGGCTGCGATCGCCTGCGTCGCCTCCGCCGGCCCCGCATTGGCGACTTCCGCCAGCTTGAGTCCGTCGGCAGGGTTGTGGACGACGAAGCGCGCGCCAGACGCCGCCGCGACCCAGGCTCCATCGATGAACGAATCGGTCTTCAGCAGCGCTCCGTCCGCAAGCGCCGGCAACCCCACCTTCTGCAACATGGCACCTCCCGCAGGCAACTGAACTCAAGAATACCCCCGCGCCTCGGTACACTCGAACCGGACTCTCTCTCACGCCTCGGCATGAAGTTCGACCAGCTGCCGTCCGACCTGAGGAACTGGTTCCGCGACATGATCGGTCGCCGGACCAGCCGCGACGACCTGCTCCGCGCCCTGCTGGCCGCCGGTTACCAGAAACGGATGGCGGAGGACGCCGTGGCCGCCGCGCTATCGGCGATCCCGGCTCCCGCGCCCGCGCCCGAGCCGACGCCGGTGCCCGTACCCGCCGTTTCGCAGTCGACGTCGCCGACCGGGGTGGGCGGAGACGCGCGGTCCTTCAGCGAGCAGCTGGCGCAGATGCCCAACGCGTTCGCGACGTCCGACCGGGAAGTGTCGATGCTGTTCGCGCTCGCGGCGCCGCGCGTGATCCTGTTCGGCGGCCTCCTCGCCCCGGAAGAGTGCGACGAGCTCATCGAACTGTCGCGCGGCAAGCTGGCGCGGTCGAGCGTGGTGAACGCCGCCACGGGCAGCTACGACGTGCACCCGCATCGCACGAGCGCGGGAACGCACTTCGCGCGCGGCGAGAACGAACTGATCCGGCGCATCGAGGCGCGGATCTCCGAGCTCGTGGAGATCCCCGTCGAGCGCGGCGAGCCGCTGCAGATCCTGCACTACCAGCCGGGCGGCGAGTACAAGCCGCACTTCGACTACTTCGATCCGGCGCAGCCGGGCAACGAGGCCGTGCTGAAGCACGGCGGCCAGCGGGTCGCCACGCTGGTGATGTATCTCAACGACGTGGAGGCCGGCGGCTCGACGGTCTTCCCGGAGGTCGGGCTCGACGTGCTGCCGCGCCGCGGCCACGCGGTGTACTTCGCCTACACCACCGAGGAAGGCCAGCTCGACAAGCGCTCGCTGCACGGCGGCAGCCCGGTTAGCGCCGGCGAAAAGTGGATCGCGACGAAGTGGTTCCGGCAGCGCAACTACGGCGGACCGGGCGCCTGATCGCGCCGCTGGCAGCAGGACAAAAAAAAGAGCCGCGACCGAAGCCGCGGCTCTTTCGAGGGGATCAGGCCTTACAGCGGCTTGATCTGCGAGGCCTGCGGGCCTTTCGGGCCCTGCTTGACCACGAACTCGACCGCCTGGTTCTCCTGCAGCGTCTTGAAGCCGCTGCCGACGATCTCGCTGTAATGCGCAAAAAGGTCAGCGCCGCCGCCGTCCGGGGTGATGAAGCCAAAACCCTTGGACTCGTTGAACCACTTCACTTTTCCACTAGCCATGACGTTACGTTTCCTTAATGGATTGCGCGGAAGTCACATGACGTCCGTCGCTGCGCAAGCGGATCAAGCAACGTAACCCGGGTGAGATCAAAGGCCACTGGCACCGAAGCGCCAGCGCAAAGATGAGCCGAAGGAATACAAAACTTGAAGCGAATGCAGCGTGGAGGCTACTCAAGTGGCGGCCGTTTGTCGAGTCGGGATTGGGGCGGCTTTCCGGCATGGCTCGTTGAGTAAGATGCCGGCGGATGGCGGGTCCGACCGGCCGGCAGAGCCGGCGCCCGCGGGTGACAATCCCGGCCGACTGGCGCCGGGCAGGGGAAATCGCATGCGCGCAGTGTGGAAGATCGGCGGGCTGGAGCTTCGCCGTGGCAGCCCTGGCGGCCGGGTTGGCCGGCTGCGGGGACAAGAAGGACGCCGCCAAGGCGCCGCCTCCGCCCCCGGAAGTCCAGGTCGTCAAGGCGCGCAGCGAGACCGTGCCCGTTCGCCGCGAGTACGTCGGCAACGTCACGGCGTACCGCTCGGTGCAGGTGCGGGCCCGCGTCGAAGGCATCCTGGAGAAGCGGCACTTCGTCGAGGGGACCGACGTCAAGCCCGGCCAGCTGCTCTACACGATCGACCCGCTGACCTACGAAGCGCAGCTGCGCGACGCCGAGGCCGATCTCGCGCGCGCCGAAGCGCAGCTCGCCAACGCGCGGACGAAGGAGTCGCGCTTCGCCCCGCTGGTCAAGGAAGAGGCGGTCAGCAAGCAGGACTACGACGACGCCGTCACGCAGATGAAGAGCGCGGAGGCGCAGGTCAAGTCGGCGCGCTCGGCGCTGGATCGCTCGAAGCTGAACCTCGGCTACACGAAGGTGATCGCCACCGAGTCCGGACGCATCGGCATGTCGCAGGTGCCGGAAGGCGCGCTGGTCGGCAAGGGCGAGCCGACGCTGCTCGCGACGATCGACAAGCTCGATCCGATCTACGTCACCTTCACGATTCCGGACCGTGACGCGCTCGCGTTTCGCCGCCTGCTCGACAGCGGCGCGATCAAGGAAGCGAAGGGCGACACGGCGCGCTTCCTGCTGCCCGACGGCACCGAGTACAAGCAGGCGGGTCGCATCGACTTCACCGACACGCAGATCAATCGTGACACCGGAACCATCACGCTCCGGGCCGTGCTGCCGAACGCCAGCCCGAGGCTGCAGCCCGGGATGTTCATCCGCGTGCAGGTGACCGCGGGCGAGCGTCCGAACACCGTGCTGGTTCCGCAGCGCGCGGTCGTGAAGGTGCCCAACGGGCACGTGGCCTACGTCGTCAACGCCGAGAACAAGATCGAGCGCCGCGACCTCGTCGTCGGCGAGTGGATCAAGGACGACTGGGTGATCGAGAAGGGCCTGATCGCGGGGGACACGGTGGTCGTCGATGGCATCCAGCGCATCCAGCCCGGCATGACCGTGCGACCGGCGCCGTACCAGCCCAAGCCGGCCGGCGCGCCCGCCGCACCGCCCGCTCCCGCGCCTGCCGCCGCTCCCGCGAAGAAGTAGGAGGCGCGCATGCAATTCTTTGTCGACCGCCCGGTCTTCGCGACCGTCATCGCGCTGATCATTTCGCTGGTCGGGGTGATCGCGGTCCGGCAACTGGCGATCGAGCAGTATCCGAACGTCGCGCCGCCGCAGGTCGCCGTCACGGCGACGTATCCCGGGCGCCTCGCCCGAACTGCTGGAGAACGTCGTCGCCGCGCCGCTCGAGCGCGAGATGAACGGCGTCAGCGGCCTGCTTTACATGGAGTCGACGTCGTCCTCGTCGGGCCTGATGCAGCTCAAGGTGGTGTTCGAGCCCGGCACCGACCTCGACCTCGCGACGGTGGAGGTCAACAATCGCGTGAAGCGGGTCGAGCCGCTGCTGCCGCAGGTCGTGCTCGAGAACGGCGTCCGCGTCGACAAGACGAACCCCGCGCTGCTGCTGATCGTCACGATGCAGAGCAAGACCGGGCAGTTCGACGCCGAGTACCTGTCGAACCTCGCGAACAGCAGCGTCCTGCCGGAGATCAAGCGGATCGGCGGCGTCGGCGACGTCACGCTGTTCGGCTATCCGTACGCGATGCGCATCTGGCTGAACCCGGACCAGCTGGCGCAGTACCGCCTCACGGTCGCGGACGTCTCGAACGCGATCCGCGAGCAGAACCAGAACTACGCGGTCGGCGAGATCGGCACGACGCCGTCGCCGCGCGGGCAGGTGCTGACCTTCCCGGTCCAGACGACCGGCACGCTGGTCGATCCTTCGCAGTTCGCCGACATCATCGTGCGGGCGGCGCCGGACGGGTCGGTGGTGCGGGTGCGCGACGTCGCGCGCGTGGAGCTCGGCTCCGAGGACTACCAGATCAGCCTGCGGCTGAACGGCCAGCCCGCGACCGGGCTGGGCATTTACCTGCGTCCGGGCGGCAACGCGCTTGCCACCGCGGACCAGGTGCGCGCCAAGATGAAGGAACTGTCGTCGAGCTTCCCGAGCGACGTGGAGTGGCGCGTGCCGTACGACACGACGGTGTTCGTCAACGCGTCGATCGAACTGGTGGTGCACACGTTCATCGAGGCCTTCGTGCTCGTGCTGATCGTCGTGTACCTGTTCCTCGGCAACCTCCGGGCGACGATCATCCCGATGCTCGCCATCCCGGTGTCGCTGGTCGGCACGATGGCCGGCCTGCTGCTGATGGGTTTCTCGATCAACATGCTGACGCTGTTCGGCCTCGTGCTGGCGATCGGCATCGTGGTCGACGACGCGATCGTGGTGGTCGAGGCGGTCGAGAAGATCATGCACGACAAGGGGCTCGACCCGCGGGCCGCCGCGCGCGAGGCGATGAGGGGCATCGGCGGCGCCATCGTCGGCGTGACGGCGGTGATCTGCGCGGTGTTCGTGCCGGTCGCCTTCCTGGGCGGCGTCACCGGCACGCTGTACAAGCAGTTCGCGATCACGATCACGATCTCGACGCTGCTGTCGGCCGTCACCGCGCTGACGCTGACGCCGGCGCTGTGCGCGCTGATCCTCAAGCCGGGCATGCGCAAGCCGAAGCCGATCCAGGCCTTCGACCGGTTCTTCGAGAAGGTGACGGCGCGGTATGTCGCGGGCGTCGGCGGCTTGATCAAGCGCGCGCTGCGCGCGGCGGTCGTCTACGCGGTCATCATCGGCGGGCTCGTGTTCCTGTTCAAGACGATCCCCGGCGGGTTCGTTCCGGAGGAAGACAAGGGCACGATGATGGTGGCGATCGACCTGCCGTCCGGTGCATCCCAGGAGCGCGTGCTCGAGGTGACGAAGCGGGTCGAGGAGATCATCAAGCAGGAACCGGCCGTGGCCGACGTGATCAGCATCCTCGGCTTCTCGATCTTCTATCGCTACGCCAACCAGGGCTTCATGTACGTGACGCTGAAGGACTGGTCGGAGCGGCCCGAGAGGGAGCAGCACGCGCTGGCGCTGATCGCCCGCACCAACGCGAAGCTCGCGCAGATCCAGGAGGCGCGCGTCTTCGCTCTCAACGAACCGCCGATCTCCGGGCTCGGCTCGATCGCCGGCTTCGACTATCGCCTGGTCGCGCTCGACGGCGACCGCGAGAAGCTGAACCAGACGGCGGCCGCGGTGGTCCAGGCGGCGCGGCAGGACGAGCGCCTCGCCGCCGTGCGAAGCGTGGCGGCGCCCGACGTGCAGACGCTGTTCATCGACGTCGATCGCAACAAGGCGAAGTCCCTCGGCGTGCCGCTGTCGGATGTGTACCAGACGATCGGCGCAATGCTCGGTTCGGCCTTCGTCAACCAGTTCACCGCGTTCGGCACCAATCTGAAGGTCAAGCTGCAGTCGGAGCAGGTGTTCCGTTCCGACCCGGCCTACCTGTCGCGCTTCTACGTGCGCAACGGCAAGGGCGACATGGTGCCCCTGCCGGTGGTGGCCGCCTCCGAGTTCCGTTCGGCGCCGATCGCGCTCAGCCGCTTCAACGGCTACCCGTCGGTGCAGATCAACGGGGTCAGCGCGCCCGGGCGGAGTTCCGGCGAGGCGCTGCTGGCGATGGAAGCCATCTCCGCCGAAAAGCTGCCGCAGGGCCTGGCGTTCCAGTGGTCCGGGCAGTCGCTGCAGGAAAAGATTTCCGGCGGCCAGGCCGGGTTCATCTTCCTGCTGTCGTTCATCTTCGTGTTCCTGTTCCTCGCGGCGTTGTACGAGAGCTGGACGCTGCCGGTGGCGGTGTTCCTGATCGTGCCGATCGGCATCCTCGGGGCGCTGATCGCGCTCTTCCTGCGCGGCACGCCGAACGACGTCTTCTTCCAGGTGTCGCTGATCACGCTCGTGGGCCTCGCGGGCAAGAACGGCATCCTCATCGTCGAGTTCGCGAAGCAGCGCTTCGAGGAGGGCCTGAGCGTGATCGACGCCGCGCTCGAGGCCGCGAAGCTGCGGCTGCGACCGATCGTGATGACCTCGCTCGCCTTCATCCTCGGCGTCATCCCGCTGGTGACGGCCAGCGGCGCCGGAGCGGCCACCCAGCACTCGGTCGGCACCGGCATCCTCGGCGGCATGCTTGCCGCGACGCTGATCGGCGTGTTCTTCACTCCGCTGTTCTACTGGGCGGCGATGACCTACCTCGGAGGAGCCGGCAAGGCGAAGGGCGCGGCGCCGCCGGGGCCGGCGCCGGCCCACGGAGCGCCGGCGAACGCGGGCGCGCACAGGGAGCACGACGAATGAGGCGCGTGCTGCTGTTAGCGACCGTTCTCGGCGCGATGGCCGTCGCCGGGTGCTCTTCGACGTCGACCGACGCGCGATCCACTGTCGAGGTGCCGTCGCAGTGGCGGACCACGGCGGAGCAGGACAAGTCGCTCGCCGAGTTGCCGTGGGGCGACCTCTTCCACACTCCGGAACTCGACGTGCTGGTGCGCGAGGCGCTCGCGAACAATTCGGACCTGCGGATCGCGGCGGAGCGGGTGGAACTGGCCCGCGCGCAGTACGGGTTCGAGCGTTCGGCGCTGTTCCCAGCCGTCCTGGGCGACGCGGCGTACACGCGGGCCCGGCAGCCGTCCGTCGGACCCGAGAACGTCTTCGTGGAATCGAGTTCGCTCGGGCTCGCCGTGCCGACCTGGGAGATCGACCTGTGGGGGCGCGTGCGCAGTGCGACCGAGGCAGCGCGTCGCCAGCTGCTGGCCTCCGACGAGACGCGGCGCGCGCTGTACATCAGCCTGATCGGCGAGGTGGCGCGGGGCTACCTGACGCTGCTCGATCTCGACTACCAGCTCGAAGTCGCCAGGCGCACGCTGGAGACCCGGCGCGAATCGCTGCGCGTCGTGAAGGCCCGGTTCGAGGGCGGCATCACCTCGGCGAGCGACCTGCGGCAGGCCGAGTCGAACTTCGCGGGCGCCGAGGCCGCCATCGCCGTGCTTCAGCGCTCCCGCACGCAGGCCGAGAACGCGCTGTCGATCCTGGTGGGACGCAATCCCGGACCGGTGGTGCGGGCGACGGGGCCCAATCCGATGGCCACGCCCCCGCGCCTGCCGGCGGGCATGCCGTCCGATCTGCTGCAGCGCCGGCCCGACGTGCTGGCCGCCGAGCAGCAACTGCTGTCGGCGGACGCCAGCATCGACGCGGCGCGCAAGGCCTACTTCCCGACGATCTCGCTGACGGGCTTCCTCGGGTTCGCGAGTCCCGCGCTGAAGGACCTCTTCGAGGACGGCCGCTCGGCCTGGTCCGTGTCGCCGGCGATCACGCTGCCGATCTTCACCGCCGGGCGCCTGAGCGCGAACGTGGAAGCGGCCGAGGCGCAGCAGCGCATCGCGGTCGAGCAGTACCGCAAGACCGTGCGAAACGCGTTCCGGGAAGTCGACGATGCGCTGGTGGGCTATCAGCGGTACATCGAGCAGCGCGAAGCTCTCGGCCGCGTGGTCAAGGCCAACCGCGAGCGCGAGCGGCTCGCGGACCTGCGCTATCGCAACGGCATCACCATCTTCGTCGAGGTGCTGCTCGCGCAGCAGCAGACCTTCGAGTCCGAGCTGCAGCTGTCACAGGCCAACCGCGGCGTGTACGAGTCGGTCGTGAACCTCTACACGGCGCTGGGGGGTGGATGGCAACCGGGCGGGCCCGGGGCGGCCGCCACGCGGTGACGGCCGGGCAAGCGAGGGCGGCGCCCAGCTAGTTGCAGGAGACGACTGGCACCGTGGCGCTTCCGCCAAGGGCGCCGGAGGTGACGCCAACGGTCACGCTCGAAGGTACGCCCGCACCTTTGCTCAGTTGATCGAACTTCAGGATGTACTGCTTCTCGTACAGGATCGACGAGATCTGGCGATAGATCGTGGCCAGGTTCTGCGAGGTGTTCGCTTCGTAATACAGGCCACCCGTTTCGACGGCCAGCTGTTCGAGAGCCGCCCTGTTGATCGACGCGCCGATGCCGATGGTGAAGATCGGGACGTTCCGGTTCAGTGCATTGCTCGTGACGTCCGCGAGGATGCGAGTGGATGCGTTGTCTGCCCCGTCGGTGGCGATGACGACGGCTTTCCGATAGCTCGACTGCGGGCCGGTGTCGTCCACCGACTGGTACGCGGCGTCGTACATCTTCGTCGCGCCTCCCTTGTCGAACGGCGCGGCGATTGCAGCGAGCAGCTTCGCCTTCTCGGAAGTGAAGGCCTGTGTGACCTCGACCTCGGACCCGAATTTCACGACTTCACCGATGTCGTCGGCCCGCATCGCGCCGAAGTAGGTGGTGAAGGCGTTCTTCATGTCGCCGAACGCGACGGACTGGCTGGTCAGGCTGTTGCTGAAGTCCAGCGCTGCGGCCGTGGCGATCGGCTTGTAGGCCTGTTCGACGTAAGAAAGGGAAACGAGTGGCCTTGCGTTTCCTTCCTGCGTGACCGTGAAGTTGGGCGACAGCAGGCCCGTCACCGGATAGCCGCCCTGGTCCGTCACGGAAACGTAGGCCGTCACTTCGTTCGTCGGGCAGGCCGACTGGAGCTGGTTGATCCGGAACGGTGAGCGCCGCCACCGGCTCGGACGCGCCGGACATCGGGACGGTGGTCGGGGAACTGCGATCGTTCGAGGCGATCTGCAGCGACGCCGTGAAGTTGCCTGTGTTCGCCGGTTCGAAAGCGACTTCGACGGTGCACAGGTCGCCTGCCGCGATCGTGGCTGATCCTGACCCACATGGTTTCGACCCACCGCCCAGCCTCAGGGAGAAGCCATGGGAGGTGGCGCCAAGCGAAATGTTCGTGACCTGCAGCGGAGCGTTGCCGGCGTTCCTGACGGTGACTTCCAGCGGAGCCGGAACATTGTTCGACGTCACCTTGCCGAAGTCGTAGGTCGCGGGGAGCACTTGCTGCACCGGACTCGCGACCGGCCCGCTGGGCGGAGGACTTGTTGCCGGTGCGGGTGCGTCAGGGCCTCCCGCGGTGCAGCCCACTGCAAGCAACGTCGTCAGACTGAGTGCAACGATCTTGATCTTCATCTCTACTGCCCTTCAGACTCCGCGGATCGCGTCCGGCCCGCGTCGGCTTTCGGATGGAAATAATGCCCCGTGGCTCGCGAACCGACCCTGCGTTGTCGCAACTCACTTCGAATGTACGAAAGGAAGACGGCGGGAACTGTCGGCTCGCGGACAACTATCGACCGTTCGGCAACTTGGATTGCCGCGAGTTGACCGGCGGCTGACGGTCAATTCCGCGTTTCCGGACGTGCCGCCTCGAAGCGGGGAGCAGCGCTGCCGAGTTGCCGTGACTCGGCTCGGCGATGCGCTACGACATGCGCGAACGCCTCATATGCAGCGGCAATCGCGCTGCTGCGCTAACGCTGCGCGCGATCGGCGATCGACCAGAGCATCAGGAAGCACCCGACGGCGAGACCGCCGACGCTTGCCAACAGCAAGGTGCCGATCTGGAAGTCGCCCAGCGCGTAACGCCCGGTCAGCCTGGCGGCGACCGACACGGCCATCAACAGGATGCCGAGCAGACCAGCCAGTTGTCCCGCCCTCAGCAAAAAGATTGTTCATGGTCGTTCCCGTCCGGTTCGCCTTGGCGTCTGAGGTCGGACGCCCGCTTGCGCGCGAATCGTGGCGCAGCCGCGATCTCACCTCGCATTAGAGGGGCGAGCGCGCTGTAAATCAAGCGTTCGGTCGGACTGACAGGGAGCAGGGCAGTGAGGACGCGCCGAAGGTCAGCGCGATCGTGGTCCACCACTGCCCCGGGCACATCGGAGCAAGTGGTGGGTCGTGCAAGATTCGAACTTGCGACCAACGGATTAAAGGGTCGCGCAATTGCTGCGACGGCGATTCTCTTCGAGCGGCGACGACAACGAAGTCAGGCTGATAGCGGCACTCGACTGTCATTGGTCTTCGATGATCGCCACCGCTTTCAGCGATCCAACCGTGCCCCACCGCCGGAGCGTTCAAGCAGCCAGGTTATCGGCCCGGTTTGTCGTTGCTTTGTTCTCCTCTCCTCCTCTTCAGTTGTAGGGTCCTCGATTCGTTGGGCCAGGATCCCTTTGCCAGTAATCGAGCACAACTCGCCCTCAGCGCTCCTGCTGCGCTTGGAACAGCCGGTAGGCGCACTCCATCGAGCGCTTCTACAATCCGCGTCTACGGAATTCCGTGCTCGGTTATCGCGGTCCAGTCTGGTCTGAGCAGTCCGTAGCTGGCGCGTCGCTACGTAGACGGTCTGGGGAAACCGGGAGCAGCCCGCGCCGATTTCGAGCTCCCCGAGACCAATGGCGACCGGCACATCGCGTTCTGCTCCTAGTACCGGCCTCACACCGACACGCTCATTGCCATGGGCGCCGAAGAGGTCCTCGAACTTTTCCTGAAGTCCATGTTTCCGAACCTGAACCGCTGTTGGATCAATGCCCATCGCCTCTGGTGTGCGCGCTTGTCGCAGCCCGTGGTGGAGAAGAACTGCCGCGGCGCGATACCTCGAGAGGTCGGCCTGGGGGCGGACTTCCATGCGCTCATCTCCCCAGAGGGGCGGGGGAAGAACCACTCGAAAGGGGCAGGCAAGGGCATCGGTAAGCGCCGGGCACTTTCCATGCACGCCTGGTAACGCCATGCGCGGCTATGCCCACGGATTCATGTCGCTGCGTGGCGGGGAGGCGACTGCGATCCTACTCGCGGCAGCGGTGCTCGTGCTGTTCCCTTATGGCCTGCTCGCGCATGCGCTGCCCATCACTCGCGATTCCGGCGTTTTCATGTACACCGGCATGATCATCCAGTCGGGCGGGATGCCTTACGTCGACTCGTGGGACCACAAGGGCCCGCTGCTCTATCTGCTCAATGCTCTGGGTATGGCGACTTTCGGCAGCCCACGCGGCGTACCCTTGCTCGAGGGCCTGCTGCTGTTCGTCGCCCTCGGCGTGTCGATGCAGATCTGGCGGCGCCTGTTGCCGACATGGCTGGTCCTCACGGTCGCCACCGCTTTCGTGCTGACCCATTACGGGACCTTCGAGTACGGCAACCTCACCGAATCCTGGTTGATCCCGTTCGCGCTGGTCAGCTACTCCCTGGCCTTGGCCCACTGCTGCGCGCCAGACGAATCGGCCAAGGCTGGGCTGCTGCCCTGGCTCTGCGTCCTGCTCGGCATTTCGATCGCGATCGCGGTGCTGACGCGGCCGAACAACGGGTTGGCGCTCGGCTTCTTGGGCAGTTGCCTGCTGCTCGGAAGAACCCAACAGCGCCTGCGCGCTCTGATCCTCATGGGCCTCGCGTTCGCGCTGGTTGCGGGGCCCGCACTGCTCTGGATCCATCGGCATGGCGCATGGCTCGACTTCGTCGAGCAGTACTTGATGTTCAATTTCGCCTATGTGCATGGCGCAAGCGCCGAGGCCAGGATTGAGGCGACCTTCATGTTGACCAAGGCCGTCTTCCTGTCGCCGTTGGGTCTCGTCACCGCCATGGTGTGCGCCTTTGCTTTGCTTTCCCGAACTCGTCCGCGCGCCAAACCGGGCAGCCTGGCGGCCTGCGGGCTGCTATTCGCGATCGTCACGGTCGAGTTGATGTCGCAATTGGTGTCGGGCCGCGGCTACCTGCATTACGCGTCGCTCAGCTCGGCCTCCCTGGCAGTCGCGCTCGTCGCCTTGCTCTATCACGTGACGCCTGGGCAAGGACGCGTACTGCAGGGTCGTCTCCAGCGCGTCTGCGCGCTGCTCCTAGTACCAGTGTTGGCGGTCAGCTCGACGCCAGCTTTCTCGACGCTGCTCGCCACGCTGAGGCATGGGGTGGGAATCGCGGGCACGCCGGCTTATGAACTCGTCGAGTACGTGCGCAGCAACACAAACCCGGACGACCGGGTACTGGTCCACGGTGCCGAAACCTGGCTGCTGGCCGCCTCGGGCCGACTGTCACCGACCACCATCACCTACTTCTACCCGGTCATCGTCGGCTTCAAGGATTCCCTTGAGGAGTACGAATCGGAAGTCATGAGGGGGAGGCCGGTGTACGTCGTCGAGACGCCCGAGTCCTGCGGCCTGACGCTGCCGCCGTGCAAGGGCCAGCCCGCCTTGTTCGCCAAGCTCAAGGGTTTCCTCGCTTTGGACTACCGGTTCGAGATTGAACTGCATGGATACCGGTTCTGGCGTCTTCGCGCATCGCCCACTGGCCAATAGCGCTTCGCACCGTGTGCCGCAATCGACCGATATGCCGCCCGCGCGTGTTCATTCAGTCCACCGATTTCCGCGTTGCCGTTCTCCCGTTCTCCAATGCGACGAGAGGGGGAGCCGCGCTCTCGTCGATAGCGGAGGCAGAAAGGCTCGGGACGCGGGCCCACGAAGGGACATGGCGAGCGATAGCGGCGCGCCAGTCAGTGCCTGCTATCGCGGAAAGCCACGGAGGTTTGGTGGGTCGTGCAAGATTCGAACTTGCGACCAACGGATTAAAAGTCCGCTGCTCTACCGGCTGAGCTAACGACCCCTTGCTGAACGGAAACGCGCGCAACTGCTTGGCGTTCTCGTGAAGAGCTCGAAATTATGCCGTAGCGCGCAAGGCCCGGTCAAACCGGAGGGCATGGGCGAGCCTTCCGTCATCCGATCGTGGCGGGCGAGTCCTCTCCCTGGACGGCGGCGAACTCGATGCTGATCAGCGTTCCCGGCAGCGCGGCGTCCTTGCTGGACGGGCTGGTTCCGATGTTGATCGAACCCTCGTGGCGCTCCACGATTTCGCGGACGATCGCCAGCCCGAGTCCGCTGCCATCGACGTTGGTGCCGAGGATCCGGTAGAAACGGTCGAAGACGCGGCTTCGCTCCGCCTCCGGAATTCCGGGGCCGGTGTCCTCGACGTCGATGAACGCCGCGTCGCCCTCGCGGCGGATCCGCAGCGTCACGCTGCCGCCCTCGGGCGTGTATCGCAGCCCGTTGTCGACGAGGTTCAGCATCAGTTCGCGCAGCAGCAGCGGCACGCCGACGATCCGCACGGGCTGCTCGGCCGGCTCGAAGCCGAGGTCGACGCGGCGCGAGATGGCGTCGGGCACCGACTCCTGCACGACGCTGCGCGCGAGCGCGTTCAGTTCGACGACCTCGAAGCGAGCCGGGTCGGTGGCCTGGTGTTCCGCGCGCGCGAGCGCCAGCAGCTGGTTGATCAGGTGCGTCGCGCGCTCGGTGGAGGTCGCGATCTGCCGCAGGCTGCGTTTCAGCTGCTGCGGATCGGTTTCCCGCAGCGCGAGTTCCGCCTGCGTGCGCAGGCCCGCGAGCGGCGTCTTCATCTGGTGCGCGGCGTCCGCGAGGAACCGCTGCTGCATCTGGATGTTGCGCGACAGCCGCTCGAGCAGTTCGTTGAACGACGCGACCACCGGCGAGATCTCCTCGGGCGCGGCCTGCGGGTCGATCGGCGACATGTCGTCGGGCTCGCGCGCCCGGATGCGCGCCTGCAGCGCCGCCAGTGGCGCGAGTCCGCGCGACAGTCCGAACCAGACGAGCACGACGGCGATCGGCAGCACGATGAACTGCGGAACGATGACGCCGCGGATGATCTCGTTGGCCAGCTGCGAACGCTTCTCCAGCGTTTCGGCCACCTGCACGAGCGCGTACTTCGAGGTCCCGTCCACCTTGAACTCGCGCCATGCGTACGCGATCCGCACGTCGTTGCCCCGCGCGTTCTCGAACCGGAACCTCACGCCGCTGGTGGTCGGCGATTCGTCCTCCGCCGGCAGCGGGAGGTCGGGATCGCCCGCGACGAACTCGCCGCGCAGCCCGAGCACCATGTAGTAGACCGAGTCGGCGCTGTCGGCGCGCAGCACTTCGCGGGCAGCGATCGGCAACTGCAGCGTGACCTGGCCGCGGAACTCGGTGACGTAGTCGCTGAGCACGGCGATCGCCTCCTCGAGATTGCGGTCGAACGGGCCGTTCGCGATCGACTGGGCGACGAGGTAGGTCAGCGTCACGCTCATCGGCCACAGCAGCAGCAGCGGCGCCAGCATCCAGTCGAGGATCTCGCCGAACAGCGAGTTCTGCTCGGAGAACGCGCGCAGCGGATTCCTGTAGCCGGCGTCGTCCGGCGGAGGCGTCGGCGGCGCGGCGCGCCGGCGGCGCGCGAACTGCAGCAGCGTCGAGCGCGCGCTCGCGCGTTGGGGGGTGCCGCCTTCGTCCGGCATGTCGCCCGATCAGCCTGCGCCGACCGTCGCCTCCGCGGCGCTGCCGTCGGTGAAGCGCTCGAGGTAGTAGCCCAGTCCCCGCACGGTCACGATGCGCACGCCGCCGACTTCGATCTTCTTGCGGAGCCGGTGGACGTAGACCTCGATCGCGTTGTTGCTGACTTCCTCGCCCCAGCTGCACAGCCGGTCGACCAGCTGCTCCTTGCTGACGAGCCGGCCGGGCCGCTGCAGCAGGATCTCGAGCAGGCCGAGCTCCCGCGCGGAGAGGTCGACCACCTGGTCGTTGATCGTCGCGACATGGCCGACCTGGTCGAGCGTCAGCGGGCCGTGGCGCAGCACGGTCTGCGCGCTGCCGGCGGCGCGTCGCGTGAGCGCGCGCGCCCGCGCCTCCAGTTCCGACAGGGCGAACGGCTTCGCCATGTAGTCGTCGGCGCCGAGGTCCAGTCCCTTGACCCGCTGCTCGACGCTGTCGGCGGCGGTGAGGATCAGGACCGGGGTGGTCGAGTTGCGGGCCCGCAGCCGGCGCAGGACCTCGAGCCCGGACAGCTTGGGCAGCCCGACGTCGAGGATCAGCAGGTCGAAGGTCTGGGCGGCGAGCGCCGTGTCCGCCGCGTCCCCGCTGGAGACGACGTCCACGGCATAGCCGCCCGCCTTGAGTGAGCGTGACAGGCCGTCGGCGAGCACGGCGTCGTCTTCCGCGATCAGGATGCGCATAGGTGGTTGATATGCTTCGTGCTTCTCGCCGGGGAGTGCAGTCTAGGTCGCCCGCTCCGCCCGGTGCAAGGAAACCCTCGGCACGCGTCCCCCGTCAAAAAAGCAGTTGACTCCAGATACTGTAAGAACATACAGTTCGCGTACTGTATGTTTTAACAGGTCTGAAGCGCAGGTCCAGCCCGTGGTCGGGCCGGATTCCAGGTGACGGACAGGGCGAGCGGAGGCGGTGATGGATGACGGAAGGAGCATTGGAGTGATAGACAACAAGGAGCGCCAGAAGGCGCTCGCAGCGGCCCTGGCGCAGATCGAAAAGCAGTTCGGCAAGGGCTCGATCATGCGCATGGCCGAGGGCCAGGTCGCGGAGGACATCGAGGTCGTGTCGACCGGGTCGCTCGGGCTGGACATCGCGCTCGGCATCGGCGGATTGCCGCGCGGGCGGGTGGTCGAGGTCTACGGGCCGGAGTCGTCGGGCAAGACGACGCTGACCCTTCAGGTCATCGCCGAGATGCAAAAACTGGGCGGAACGGCCGCGTTCATCGACGCCGAGCACGCGCTCGACGTGCAGTACGCGCAGAAGCTCGGCATCAACCTGCAGGAACTGCTGATCTCCCAGCCAGACACGGGCGAGCAGGCGCTCGAGATCGCCGATGCGCTGGTGCGCTCCGGTTCGGTGGACCTGATCGTCATCGACTCCGTGGCGGCACTGACGCCGAAGGCGGAGATCGAAGGCGAAATGGGCGACTCGCTGCCCGGCCTGCAGGCGCGCCTGATGTCGCAGGCCCTGCGCAAGCTGACCGCGAACATCAAGCGGACCAACTGCCTGGTCATCTTCATCAACCAGATCCGGATGAAGATCGGGGTGATGTTCGGCAACCCCGAGACCACCACCGGCGGCAACGCGCTCAAGTTCTACGCCTCGGTGCGGCTGGACATTCGCCGCGTCGGCTCCATCAAGAAGGGCGACGAGGTCATCGGCTCGGAGACCAAGGTCAAGGTCGTCAAGAACAAGGTGGCGCCGCCGTTCCGCCAGGCCGCCTTCGACATCCTCTATGGCGAGGGCATCTCGCGCGAGGGAGAAGTCGTCGATCTCGGGTCCGAACTGAACATCGTCGAGAAGTCGGGCGCCTGGTACAGCTACAACGGCGAGCGCATCGGCCAGGGCAAGGACAACGCGCGCGAGTTCCTGCGCTCGCACCCCGAAATGGCGCTCGAGATCGAGAACAAGATCCGCGAGGCCAAAGGCGTCGCCACGCGCGGCGCCGAGGCGGCGGCCGGCTAGCCGGGTCGCCCGTCTCACGATGGCGCGCGGCAGGCGGGAAGCCCGAAGCCTGTTCGCGCGCGCCGTCGCCTTCCTCGCGCGGCGCGAACACAGCCGGGCAGAACTCGCCGCGAAGCTGCGGCGTGGATTGACCGCCGAGGACGATCCCGCCGAAATCGACCAGGTGCTCGACGCGCTCGAGCGCGACAAGCTGCTGTCCGACGAGCGCTACGCCGGCACGCTCACGCGCACGCGCGCCGAGCGGTTTGGCGATGCCCGCATCCGCTTCGACCTCAAGTCCTCGGGCGTGAAGCCCGAGACCGCCGATCGCGCGGTCGCATCGCTCAAGGGCACGGAACTCGAGCGCGCGCGCGCCGTGTGGACGCGGCGCTTCGGCGAGCTTCCGGGCACGCCGCAGGAGCGGGCACGGCAGGCCCGCTTTCTCCAGTCGCGCGGCTTTTCCGCGGAGACGATCGGCAAGCTGCTGCGCGGCCTGCCTGGCGAGGACTGAGCTGTCCGGCTGATCTGCGCGCCGCATGTCGGCGCCCCTCGGGGCGGCAGGGTCGCTGTGCTAAATTTCTCGACCGGGCCGCACCACATGAAATATTCCAAAGGCGGCCCGTTTTTTCGCCCCCGCCGATGCCTTCTCGCCGCCACGTCCACACGCGCTCGATTCGAGTCGATGCCTACGCACGCGACGACGGGCTGTGGGACCTCGAAGCGGTGCTCGTCGACACCAAGTACCGCGACTTCCCGCTCGCCACCGGCGTGCGCAAGGCGGGCGATCCGGTGCACGAGATGGTGCTGACCGTCACCATCGATACCAAGACCAACGTCCTCGCGGCGCATGCCGAATCGAAGTGGGTCCCCTATCCAGGCCACTGCGACGCGATCGGCCCTGACTACGCCAAGCTGGTCGGGCTGAACCTGCTGCAGGACTTCCGCAAGCACGTGCAGGCACGGCTGGGCGGCGTGCACGGCTGTTCGCACATCACCGAACTCGCGAAGGTGCTGCCCACCGCGGCGGTGCAGGCGTTCGCGGACGAAGTCTTCAAGACGCGCGACACCGCGCACGACACGCACCACCAGGACGACACCAAGCCGTGGCAACTCGACCGTTGCCACGCCTTGCGCAGCGACGGGCCCGCTGTCGAGAAGTACTACCCGCGCTGGTACGAGCCGAAGAAGCGTGCAGCGGCGAAAGACCAGCCACCACCGACTCCGATCAAGGACGGGATGACACGATGAAGATCCACGAGTACCAGGGCAAGGAGCTGTTCCGGCGCTACGGCGTGCCGGTGCCGCGCGGCGTTGCCGCGTTCAGCGTCGACGAGGCCGTGAAGGCCGCGCAGTCGCTCGGCGGGCCGGTGTGGGTGGTGAAGGCCCAGATCCACGCAGGCGGTCGCGGCAAGGGCGGCGGCGTGAAGCTCGCACGCTCGCTCGACGAAGTGCGCCAGCGCGCCTCCGAGATCCTCGGCATGCAGCTCGTGACGCACCAGACCGGCCCCGCCGGCCAGAAGGTGCGGAGGCTGCTGGTCGAGGAGGGCGCCGACATCAAGAAGGAGCTGTACGTCGGCATGGTGGTGGACCGCTCGACGCAGCGCGTGACGCTGATGGCCAGCTCCGAGGGCGGCATGGACATCGAGGAAGTCGCGGCGCACACGCCGGAGAAGATCCACAAGGTCCACATCGATCCGTCGGCCGGCCTGACCGACGCGCGAAGCCGACGACGTCGCCGCCAAGATCGGCATCCCGGCCGCCAGCGTGCCGGCCGCGCGCGCGGTGCTGCAGGGGCTCTACAAGGCGTTCTGGGAAACCGACGCGTCGCTCGCGGAGATCAACCCGCTGATCCTGACCGGTGACGGCCGCGTGATCGCGCTCGACTCGAAGATGAACTTCGACTCGAACGCGCTGTACCGCCACCCGGACATCGTCGAGATGCGCGACCTCGACGAAGAGGATCCGGCCGAGGTCGAGGCCTCGAAGTTCGATCTCACCTACATCCAGCTCGACGGCAACATCGGCTGCCTGGTGAACGGCGCCGGGCTGGCGATGGCGACGATGGACACGATCAAGCTGTTCGGCGGCGAGCCGGCCAACTTCCTCGACGTCGGCGGCGGCGCCACGACCGAGAAGGTCACCGAGGCCTTCAAGCTGATGCTGCGCAACCCGAAGCTCAAGGCGATCCTCGTCAACATCTTCGGCGGCATCATGCGCTGCGACGTGATCGCCGAAGGCGTGGTCGCCGCGTCGCGCGCGGTGCACCTGCAGGTGCCGCTGGTGGTGCGCATGAAGGGCACCAACGAGCAACTCGGCAAGAAGATCCTCGCCGACTCCGGACTGCCGATCATCTCGGCGGACACCATGGCGGAAGCCGCCCAGAAGGTCATCGCCGCCGCGAACGGCGCCAAGTAGAGCAGGGACGGGGACAGACCATGAGCATCCTGATCAACAAGAACAGCCGGGTCATCACGCAGGGCATCACCGGCAAGACCGGCCAGTTCCACACCCGCGCGTGCCGCGAGTACGCGAACGGCAAGGCCTGCTTCGTCGCCGGCGTGAACCCGAAGAAGGCGGGCGAGGACTTCGAAGGCGTGCCGATCTTCGCGAGCGTCAAGGACGCGAAGCAGCAGACCGGCGCCAACGTGTCGGTGATCTACGTGCCGCCCGCCGGCGCGGCCGACGCGATCTGGGAAGCGGTCGACGCCGACCTCGACCTCGTCATCTGCATCACCGAGGGCATCCCCGTGCGCGACATGGTGGTCGTGCGCGACAAGATGCGGAAGCACAACAAGAAGACGCTGCTGCTGGGGCCGAACTGCCCCGGAACCATCACGCCGGAAGAGCTGAAGATCGGCATCATGCCGGGCCACATCCACCGCAAGGGCCGCATCGGCGTGATGTCCCGCTCCGGCACGCTGACCTACGAAGCAGTGGCGCAGCTGACGGAGATCGGGCTCGGGCAGTCGAGCGCGGTCGGCATCGGCGGCGACCCGGTCAACGGCCTGAAGCACATCGACGTGCTGAAGCTGTTCAACGACGATCCCGAGACCGACGCGGTCGTGATGATCGGCGAGATCGGCGGCACCGACGAGGAGATCGCCGCCCAGTGGGCGCGCGAGCACATGAAGAAGCCGGTCGTCGGCTTCATCGCCGGCGTCACGGCGCCGCCCGGCAAGCGCATGGGCCACGCGGGCGCGATCATCTCCGGCGGCAAGGGCACGGCGCAGGAGAAGCTCGCGGTGATGGAAGAGTGCGGCATCCGCACGACGAAGAACCCGTCGGAAATCGGCAAGCTGCTCAAGTCGGTGCTGTAGCAGAACGAGCGCCGGCGCACCGCGCGAACCCGGGAGACTGCAATGCTCGCGTGGCTGATGAACCTGGAGTGGAATGCGATCCTCCAGATCATCATCATCGACATCCTTCTCGGCGGCGACAACGCCGTCGTGATCGCGCTCGCCTGCCGCAACCTGCCGGCCAAGTCGCGCCGCCAGGGAATCTTCTGGGGCGCGGCCGGCGCGATCATCCTGCGCGTCATCCTGATCACCGTGGCGGTGGCGCTGCTCAACGTGCCGCTGCTGAAGCTGGTGGGCGGCGTCCTGCTGATCTGGATCGGCGTGAAGCTGCTGGCGCCCGCCGAGGAAGAGGGCGAGCACGGGCACATCAAGGCGAGCGACAAGCTGTTCGCGGCGATCAAGACGATCATCGTCGCGGACTTCGTGATGTCGCTCGACAACGTGATCGCGATCGCCGGCGCCGCGGAGCAGGCCGATCCCAGCCAGCGCACCGGGCTGATCATCTTCGGCCTGCTGGTGAGCGTCCCGTTCATCGTCTTCGGCAGCCAGATCATCCTGAAGATGCTCGACCGCTTCCCGGTGATCGTCATGCTCGGCGCGGCGCTGCTCGGCTGGATCGCGGGCGGGCTGATCGTCGGCGACGTCTGGGTCAAGCCGCACCTGCCCGACCACGTGATGGTCGGCTACATCGGCAGCACGCTTGGCGCGCTCGCCGTCGTCTTCATCGCGAAGGCCCTCGCGCGGCGCCGCGGGAAGTCGGCGGCTGCATGAGCGCGCACGGCCGCTCCGAAGCGCTCATCCCGCAGCGCGCAGCGCGGAGGGTAGTCCACTGAGCTTCGTGCTCGACTTCGCGTTCAGGACGCACACGGGCCTGGTCCGTCCGCTGAACGAGGACGCGATCGGCGCCGACCCCGCGTGCAACCTCTTCGTGCTCGCCGACGGCCTCGGCGGCTACAGCGCGGGCGAGGTCGCGAGCGTGATGGCGGTCAGCGCGGTCCTCGACCGGCTGTCGACGGCGCTCGCCCGGTCCCGCGCGTCGGGCGTGCCGTTCGCGCCCGACCAGGTCATGTACGACACGGTCACCGACATCAACGGCACCATCTTTCACGCGGCCCTGCACAGTTCGGCCTTCGACGGCATGGCCACCACGCTGGTGGTCGCGTGGTTCCTCGAAGAGCGGCTCTGGATCGCGCATACAGGCGACTCGCGGCTGTATCGGTTCCGCAACGGCGAACTTGAGCAACTGACCCACGACCACTCGTTCTCGCAGGAACTGCTCGACGCGGGGATGGTGACCGAGGAAGAGGCGCGGGTGCTGCCGGCCAAGAACCTCGTCACCCGCGCGCTGGGCGCGGCGGCCGACATCGAGCCCGAGATCCGGGACGTGGACGTCGAGGTCGGCGACCTGCTGATGCTGTGCTCCGATGGGTTAACCGAAATGGTGGGTACCTACGAGATTGCGGGGCTGCTGTCCATCGGCGAAGATGACGTCCATGAATCCGCGCGCCGGCTGGTCGACCTGGCCAACGAGGCAGGGGGGCGGGACAACATCTCGGTGATCGTGATCGAGGTCCTCGCACGAAACGGGTAGGCCTCGAGTAACGAGGTTGATTGGCAAGCTAATTGTGGGCTGGCAGAATTCCTCGAAAGAAGAGAATGCGAGCCCAGGGGGAAGAAATGCCTAGGCTGGTCCTGAGTTTGGATGGCGTCGTGCTGCGCGAGGTGGGTCTGGCCAAGGACCGCACCACGATCGGCCGCCGCTCGCACAACGACGTCGTCATCGACAACCTCGCCGTGAGCGGCGAGCACGCGGTCATCTACTCCGCCGGTGGCGAGGTCTACCTCGAGGATCTCGGTTCCACCAACGGCACGACCGTCAACGGCCAGCCGATCAAGAAGCACCTGCTGCAGAGCGGGGACACGCTCGAGATCGGCAAGTACCGCCTGAAGTTCCTCGCCGATGGCGCGTCCGGCAGCGAAGGCGAAGTCGACATCGACACCTCGCAGCCGCTGCGGCGCGAGTTCTACGGGCCGGGCCCGGCCACGATCCAGATCAAGCAGCCCGGCGGCGGCGTCGAGGAAGTCCCGGTCGGCGCGTCGATCCGCATCCTCTCCGGCGCCAACGAGGGCCGCGAACTCCAGCTCATGAAGGCGCTGACGACGATCGGCCGTCCGGGCCACCAGGTGGCGGTCATCACGCGCCGCCCGACCGGCTACTTCATCGCCCACGTCGAGGGCGACGTCTTCCCGAGCGTCAACGGCGTGAACCTCGGCTCGGCCGCGCATCCGCTGAAGCACAAGGACGTCATCGAACTCGCCGGCGTGCGCATGGAGTTCGTGAACGCGCCGATGCAGGCCGCCGCGGCCTAGCAGTCCTCCGCCGGCCCATCCGATCGGGTGGGCCATACCGTGTTGGTCATCCCCTGACGCGTTTGGTCACCCCCGACTGACGCTTTGCGTCAGACATCCCGCGAATTGGCGGTCGTTTCACCGCGATAAGCGGACATTTCGCCCTGGCACGGATCTTGGAGACTACTTACCGCATCGGCATGGGGCCGGTCTGTTCCGAAGTCAGTTCCTAAGTGGAGATTCTACTCAATGAAACGTCAAATCGCCCGCGTCCAGCGCGGCTTCACCCTGATCGAGTTGATGATCGTCGTGGCGATCATCGGCATTCTGGCGGCTATCGCGATTCCGCAGTATCAGGACTATGTGACTCGGTCGCGGTGGTCGGATAACTTTCAGACGCGTCGGGCCCACTGAAGCAGGCGATCGCCGAGTGCGCGCAGAATCAAGGCGGATCACTGGGCGACCTGCCGTGGACTGCAGGTGTTCGGTACCTCGGCGAGGGCCGCAGTCTCGATTGGCGAGGGGCTTCCTGCCGGACAACTGCGCGATCGCCTGACTCCGAAGTTTGCCGCAGTGCCATCACGCTTACGGCACGCGGAGCGATCGATATTACCGGTCATCACGCAGGCTGGTAACTGCGTCGTGACTGTGACGCCGAGCCGGCGGTTACCGGCGATCGCATTGACTGGGTAGCGACTAATTCCAATGGCACGCTCGGCACGAACTGCGGTCGCTCGAAGACTGGCGTCGGCACGTAATACGAAGCAGTCTCTGGCAAAGCAACGGGCCGGTATTCCGGCCCGTTCTGCTTTGTTCTCAGCCTCGCGTGAGGCGCAGCGGGCAAGGTTCACTGCCCGACCCCACTCGCGACGCCGTTCGATACGGAAACTACGGTGCTTTGGATACCAGGGCTGCGGCTTCTCTCCCATCTCCCAGCGTCAGTCCTTCGATTTTGGAAGCGGAAGGAAGCAAGAGATGCGCGACCGCGCCGGCGCGATGTGCCGCCGCGGTTTGATCGAGATGAGCAGATCGCACTACCGCAACAGCGCCCCGCTGTCCGCAGAGTCGCAGATCTCACAGCGGTGTGATCGGTCAGCCATGTCGCACTTCTCAAAGAGTACTTCTACCTGGAGCGAGACGGATTCAACGTCCACTAGGAACACCAGAGAGGCCAAGGCACCGGGCGGAACGGACCTCAGAATGTAGTCCTCGCGGTGACGAGTCGCCAGCCCATTCAGGGCGATGCATAGGCGAGCCTTCGTGTCCTCCAAGCGCTGCCGCTACGCGGACTCATTTCCGTCCCCGGCCCGACAACTTCCGTCGGAATTCGATGAACCTCTACCCGGGCATTGCCTCGCTCAACATGCTGGCGGCACCATTGGAAATGCGGATCCATGGTGGGCGAAGCGCTCCAGAAGGTGACCGACGCGTCGATCATCGGCTACGCAACGCGGGATAGGCGTCTTTATGAGTGTGCCGCGCGGCGCCGACGCGTTGACCGCGGTACGTCAGTCGCCGGTTGCGCGCACCAGGTGCAGGCCGTTCTCCCAGAGCCGAGGCACGAGCCACTTTCCGGGATGGCGCTGCTGGAAGGTGGCTTTCTCAGCGGCCTGGTGCGGGTAGGTCGAGAGCGAGTGCACAGGTCAGCCCTGTCGCGGCGAGCGCAACGTGCGACCGCTGCCCCGCGTGCGACCGCAGCTGAGACGGCTAGGCGAGTGTCGGCGGGCTCCATGGACTGAAGGATCCCGATCGTCAACCCGAAAGCGATCGCGAACAGGACCTGCGTCGCCGGCATGACCAGCGTGCCGTCGACCAGCGCCGACGCCAGTCCGACCAGCATCGACATGGATGCCGCCAGGGCCAAGCCCGTGCCCGCCGATCCTCCGTTGAGTACCTTAATGCAACCGCCGCAGGACGCCGAAAAGTCCGGCAACCACCACGAGCAGCGCTACCAGGCCCCACTCAGCCGCGATCTGCAGCAGCCAGTTGTGCGGGTGCGCTCCGGCAAAGGATTCGAAACAGCGTGTACTGCCCTGGTCCGATGCCAAGCAGCGGGGCAGTCGACGATGGCGTCGATCGCGTGCCCCCACAGAGTGTCGCGCGCGCTCAACGACGCGATTTCGCGCGCGGCCGTGGAGGGTACGGCGGCATCTCCGCTGAACGGCAACTTTAGGACGCTCTGAATCAGCACGCCCGAGACTGCGGTCGCCGCCAACGTCACGGCGATGCGGCGCGAGTGCGCGCTTGGCGAGAGCAGCAGCAGCGCAGGAATGGCGAACGCAAAAGACAGCCACAGAGCGCGGGCCTCGAGTCCGGCTGCGACAGTCCAGAGTCCCGTCAGAACGGCCCACGCCACGGCGCGCAGTCGACGGTCCGCCTCGACCTGTGGCACGGTGAGCGCGGCGACGAAGGGCATCAACAGCGCGTAGAAGGAAGACGCCACGCGCGGATTGGAGAAGCCGACCAGCCAGATCTCGGTCCCGAGGGAGTGCTGCAGTCCGACTGCGGCGACGTAACGCGTCAACGCACTGACGACGTGCGCTGTGGCGATGAAGAGGGCGGTTACGGCCAATCCACGCGGAGGTCTGCGCGCCACTCCGTGTGGCCCACAGCGCCACGGTGGCGGACAGAACGCAGAGCAGCGCGAACAGCGCGACCTCTGCAAGCGCGTCAGACGGTCGGTCGCAGAGCAGGGCGGAAACGGCGCCCAGCGCCAGCGTGACCGCGACCGGCCAGGCGAAGCGGAGATGCTGGCCGGGCGCACGGTCGATCGCGATCGTCATGCTGGCAAGCGCGGCGAAGCCCAGCAGCACGACCTGCGCGGCGCGCTGTTCGTCGTGCCACGAGTCGAGCCAGTTGAACCCGATCGTCGTCGAAACGAGCAAGTACGTGGCCGCCGCCGCTACGACAACGGCAGGCAGCCGTTCCAGCAAGCCCACCCCCTTCGAGCCGGCGGCTTCCAACGCTAATCGACCGCGGTGTGAGCCGGGTCGAAACGCAGTTCCGCGGCGGCGATGCTGCGCGTGTCGGCTGCGCCCTCCGGGGTCGCACTCCGGTCGGGCTGGTACTCGCGCACGAAGGACCGCAGCAGCGCGTACGCATCCGGCTCAGCATCGCCGCCGGATGCGAGCAAGACGCGCAGGCGCTCCAGCAACGCGGCCGGCGGAGGACTTGCCAGCGCGACTCGCAGCTTCGGGTGCGGCGTAGCCGTCGTCCTCTCGCGGTCCGACAGCAGTTCCTCCTCCAGCTTCTCGCCCGGACGCAGGCCTGTGAACTCGATGCCGATCTCGTCGGGCTCGTGGCCAGAGAGCCGGATCATGTTCGGGCCAGATCGACGATCGGAATGGCTTCACCCATTTCCAGGACGAAGATCTCCCCGCCGTCGCCCATCGTCGCGGCCTGCAGCACCAGGTGCGAGGCCTCCGGAATCGACATGAAGTAGCGCTTCATGTCCGGGTGCGTGACCGTCAATGGTCCCCCGCGTGCGATCTGTTCCAGGAACTTCGGGATCACGCTGCCCGCGCTGCCGACGACGTTGCCGAAGCGCACGACGACGAAGCGCGTGCCGGGCGCGAGCCGCTGCTGCGCCTGGCAGACCAGCTCGGCCAACCGCTTGCTCGCGCCCATCACGTTGGTCGGATTGACGGCCTTGTCGGTCGACACCAGCACGAAGCGCTCGACGCCGAATCGCGCTGCGCACGCGGCAAGCGTCATCGTCCCGAGCGCGTTGTTCAGCACGGCCTGCCAGGCGTTGGTGCCTTCCATCAGCGGCACGTGCTTGTAGGCGGCAGCGTGGAACACCACCGAGGGCCGGAGCCGGCGCAGGGTAGAGGCGACGCGCGCCGAGTCCTTGACGTCGCCTATCACGGGTTCGATCCGCACGCCGGGGTGCGCCCCGCCGAACTCCTCGATCATCCGGTACAGGCCGAACTCGTCGTGGTCGAAGAAGACCAGCGTCGACGGCCGGAAGCGCGCAAGCTGGCGACAGAGTTCCGAGCCGATCGACCCGGCGGCCCCGGTGACCAGGACCACGCGCCCGGCAATCATGCTTTCGACATTGGCGGTGTCGATCGTCACCGGTTCACGCCCCAGCAGGTCATCGATGTTCAGCGTCCGCACGCTTGCGAGCGTGACGCGTCCGTTCATCAGGTCCGCGAGCGCGGGCACCGTCATCGCGCGGATGCCGGCGCGCAGGCACGCGCTGGCGGCGCGCTGGCGCACGCGTGCGGTCGCCTCGGGCAGGGCGATGATGGCGTCACGCACGTCGCGCTCGGTATGCAGGCGCGGCAGTTCGTCGAGCGAGCCGACCACGGCGTGGCCGAGCAGTTCCCGCCCGTGCTTGGACTTGTCGTCGTCGAGCAGGCCGACGACGCGCCACTCGCCGGAGCGCTCCAGCTCGCGGATCAGCGCGATGGCGGCCTCGCCGGCCCCAATGATCACCATCGGTCGGCCGGCGCCCGCGCCCGACGCACCCCGGCCGTCGCGCCATCCCCGGTAGACGGCCCGCGCGCCACCCATGCCGATCACCACGAGCAGCGGGGAAAGAATGATCACGGAGCGCGGAACGGGAAGCTCCAACTGCATCAGGTACGCGACATAGGCGACAGCGGCCCCGCCGATCGTTGCTGCGCGGGCGATGCGGAAGAGATCCGGCAGGCTGGCGAAGCGCAGCAGGCCCCGGTAGAGACCGCTGGCCAGAAACGCAGCGGCGTAGATAGGCACGACCCACTGCAGCGATCGAACGGCGAGCATCAGGTACTCGTCCGGGAGAGCGAGGTTGAATCGCAGCAGGAACGCGCCGACCCAGGCAAATGCAACGGCCGTGAGGTCAAATACGAAGACGAGCATCGACCTTGGCGAGGCCGGCGTCCACCGTGCGATCGAAAAGCGCTGGCTCGTCATGTCGTGCCGAATCGTCGAACACCAAGGAAGTGCAGGACCGTGCCGCCCGCGAGCCACGCGACGGAGAGGGCGGAGCCCACGGCCGGCGGTGCCTGTTCGGCCGCCAGGGCAAGCGCCGCCGAGGCGGCCATCACGCCGTACGCTGCGAGAGCGGTCCGAGTATGGCCGAGCCCGCCCGTCACCATACGCTGGTAAAGGTGCTCTTTGTGCGCCTGCCACACCCTTTCACCGCGTGCCAGCCGACGCGCGAGCGTGAGCGAGGCATCGACGAGGAAGGCGGAGAATACGAGGAACGGGAACCACCCGCTCCAGAGGCTCGCATGCCAGCCGAGCAGGCCGAGCCCAGCGGCGAGGAAGCCGAGCGGCACGGACCCGGCGTCGCCCATGAAAAGCCGCGCCGGAGCGAAGTTGAAGAACAGGAAGCCGAGCGCGGCGCCGGCGACGGCGGCGCAGACGACGGCGACGCCCGGGTCGCCCGAAAGCGACGCCTGCGCCGCATAGCAGCCAAAACCGATCACGGCCATCCCGCCAGCCATCCCGTCGCTGCCGTCCATGAAGTTGAACGCGTTGATGGACCAGACGACGAGGATCACGAGCACGATGAGGGTCCACCACGAAGTCGCACCGTGCAGAAGCACAACGGTCGCCGCGGCGACCAGCAGGTGGACCGGCAGGCGAACGGCAACCGGCAGGCCGTGACGGTCATCGACCGCGGAAACAACCATCAACAGGAGCGCGGCGACGGCGAGCGCCGCCGTATTACCCGCCGAGTAAGAGCGCGGGCGCCATCGCAACGACGACGACCACGATGCCCCCCGAGCGTGGTACGGCGCGCGCGTGCAGAGACCGTGGATTGGGCTGGTCCAGTGCGATCGCGCACGCCCAGCCGGTGCGCAACATGGCGAACACCGCCGCGGCCGTCAACGCGGCGCACGCGATCGCAACGGTCAGCGCCATGGCACGGCTCGGTTTCCCACGGTGTTTCCTCGATGGTGCGGCGCGCCCGCCGGGCGGCTCGCCGCCGCTAAGTTTAGGTCTACTCTGTCAGGCCGGTCCTGCCTTTGCCGGCTAACCCGAAATAGACGGCCAGGGTCGACGCCTGCACGGACTCCACGGCGTGGAGGCGCTCGGCGATCTCCCGTGCATGGGTTCCCATCTGCTCCCTGAGTTTCGCGTCGGCGAGCAGCGTGCGCAACGCCCCGGCGAGTGCGGCAGGGTCGTGCGACGGCACGAGCAGGCCGGACTTCCCGGCCTCGACGATGTCGCGGCAACCCGGGACGTCGCTCGCGACCATCGGCTTGCCGCAGGCCGCGGCTTCCAGCAGCACCTTCGGCATGCCTTCGCGGTACGACGGCAGGCAGACGATCGCCGCCTGGTTCAGCGTGTCGGCCATGTCGTCGCGCGGACCCCACCACTCGACTACGCCTTCACGTTGCCACGTGGTCAAGGTGTCGTGCGGAATCGCCGTCGGATTCTCCTCGTCGCGCGGCCCGACCAAGACGTACCGGGCGCTGACGCCTTCCGCGCGCAGCCGTCGCGCCGCCTCGACGAACTCGCCGATGCCCTTGTCCCACAGCATGCGCGAGGCAAGCATGACGATCGGCGAACCGCTCGCGCTGATCGACCGGGGCTGGAATTGCTGCAGATCCACTCCGGAGCCGCGGATGACACGCACGCGGGCCGGATCGAGCACGCCCAGTTCGCGCAAGGCACGCGCATCGTCGTCGTTCTGCACGACGGCGATGGCGTTCGGCCGGTTCAACGCCAGGCGCAGCGCCAGGTTGACCCCGGGTCGAAGCGCGCGCGCGAGGGCCGTGTGCGAGCTGTAGACGAAGCCGAGCCCGGCCAGCGCATTGACGGCCGCCGGCACGTCTGCGATGACGGCCGCGAGCGACCCGTAGACGACCGGCTTCATCGCGACCTGGTGCACGATGCTCGGCCGCCACGCGCGGTAGACGCGCGCCAGTTCGGCGACAGCGGCGAGTTCCCGCAGCGGGTTGAGGCTGCGCCGCTGCAGCCGCTGCAACGGGATCACCTCGCAGCCGCACGCTTCGATGGCTGCTCGGTGCGCGTTGACGCGCGTCGCGACGGCGACCGCCCAGCCCGCGGCCAGCGCCGCCTGGGCGAGCGGCAGCCGATGCGAATGGAAGTACCAGTCCTCGGTGACGACAAACAGCAGCCGCGGCCGCTCACTCGCCATGCCAGCGCTCCAGCCACGCTTGGAACATCAGCACGTTCCAGAGCGCGTACTGCCAGTTGCGCTGGCCCGACTGGTGCTCGTTCCACAGCGCCGTGACCGGAGCGGCACGCAGCAGTCCGGTCCGTTCGAGGCGTGCGGGCTCCAGCAGTTGCGCTGCCCAGTCCTTCAGCGGTCCGCGCAACCAGTGATCGATGGGGACGCCGAAGCCCATCTTCGGGCGCTCCACCAGCGCCGGCGGAACGTGGCGGTGCAGTACGTTGCGCAGGAGCCACTTGCCGCTTCGCCTCTCGATCTTCAGGCGGCGGCAACTGCCACGCGAACTCGATGACCCGGTGGTCGAGCAGCGGCACGCGCGTCTCGAGGCTCACCGCCATGGCGGCGCGGTCGACCTTCACCAGGATGTCGTCCGGCAGGTAGGTAACGAGGTCGAGATACATCATGCGGGACGGCGCGTCGAGTGCCTGCAGCGGTCAGCCTCGGGGCCCGACAGCATCGTAGGCGGCTCGTCCGTGCCGCGGAACCACCTGGAGCGGCTCGTTCCACTGCGACACGAGCCGCAGATAGACGCTCTCGAGCGTCTGCGTTGCCGAGGACGCGCGCGAGCTTGTGCATCTTCTGTCCGGGATGGCCCAGCCGGAAGCGGGCCGGCGCAATGCGCAGCGGCAGTTGCGAGCAGCGCGGCCCACGTCCGCTCGGCGAGGCTGCGCAGCACCGCTGGCCAGCGCGGCCCGCAGGGCGACGCGGCACCGCGCGCCAGCCGGCCCCACAGACGCTGCGCCGAGCACGTAGCGGTTGTAGCCGCCGAACAGTTCGTCGCCGCCGTCGCCCGACAGCGACACGGTGACCGCCGGCGCGCGAGCTTGCGAGACAAGGTAGGTGGGGATCTGCGACGAGTCGGCGAACGGCTCGTCGTACATCGTCGGCAGCAGCGGGATGACGTCGAGCGCCTGCTGCGGCGTGACGTAGAGCTCGGTGTGGTCGGTGCCGAGGTGCTGCGCGACCGCCTGCGCGTGGTGCGCCTCGTTGTAACGCGTCCTCCGCGAAGCCGATCGTGAAGGTGCGTGACCGGCCGCGGGCTCTGCGCCTGCATCAGCGCGACGACCGCCGAGCGAGTCGATGCCGCCGGACAGGAAGGCGCCCAGCGGCACGTCGGCGACCATGCTGGCCGCGGATCGACTGCCGCAGCAGTCGTTCGAGCTCGCGCCACCGCCTCGGCCTCGCTGATGTCGAGCGGCTGCGGCCTGCCCATCCGAGCGCGACGTCGAGCGGCCGACCAGTAGTCCTCGATCTCGGCGCCCGGGCGGCCTCGCTGCGCCAGGTCGCGACAGGTAGCCGGGCGGCAGCTTGTGCACGCCCGCGTAGATGGTGCGCGGGCGCCGGCACATAGCCGTGGCGCATGAACAGCGCGAGCGCGCCGCGGTCGATCGTCGGCGCGAAAGCCCGGATGCGCGCGCAGCGCCTTCAGTTCGGAGCGCGAACAGCAGCACGCCGCCGGATCCGCCGTAATACAGCGGCTTCTCGCCGATGCGGTCGCGCGCCAGCGTGAGCGTCGCGAGTCGGCGCGTCCCACAGGGCGAAGGCGAACATGCCGACGCAGCGCTGCAGCGCTGCGCGTCACGCCCCACGCCGCGATCGCGGCGAGCAGAACCTCGGTGTCCGAGTGGCCGCGCCAGACGGGCGCCGGTCCGCGCCTTCTCCAGTTCGGAACGGATCGACTCGCGCAGTTGTAGATCTCGCCGTTGTAGGCGATGACGAAGCGGCCGTCGGCCGATGCCATCGGCTGGTGGCCGGCGGGGGAGAGGTCGACGATGGAGAGGCGGCGGTGAGCGAGCGCAAAGGGGACGTGCGAATCTGTCCATGACCCGCCGTCGTCGGGACCGCGATGGAGGAGCGAAGAAGCCATTGTCTGCGCGACTGCGGCGCAATCTTGTGGGGCAACAGCGCGTGTCTGCAAGAAGACCAACGAACCCGCACACAGTCGCTTATCTCCGTGCGACGCAAGCGCGATAGAGTTCACCGTACTTGGTCGCGCACGCCTTCAAAGAAAATTCATCTGCCATTCGACGTCGCGCGGCCTTACCAAGTGCAGCGCGATGGTCGCGGGGAAGCGAGAGCAGTCGCAGCACGGCCGCGCCCAGCGCTTCGGCATCGCCAATGGGCACGACTTCTCCGCTGCCGTCGATGATCTCGGCCGCGTCGCCTGCGTCAGTGGATACGCACAGTACTTCGCAGGCGAGCCCTTCGGCCAGTACGTTCGGGAACGCTTCGCTGCGGGAGGATAGACAAAGCACGTCGAGAGCCGACATCAGGCCCGGCACATCATCGACTTCGCCGAGAAGGGCGAGTCGATTACGCAGGCCAAGGTCCGTGATTCGGCGCATGAGATTTTCGTTACTTTGCTCCAAACCCCGTCCGGCCAGAACGAAACGTGCAGTTGGGCAGCTGAGCCCAACTTCGGCCAGCCCCCCTCAGGAACGTGTCGAGATCCTTCACTGGGTGCAACCGGGCGACCATGCCGACCAGCGGCGAATCTGGAGGGACAAATAGGCGCCTACGCCAGGCCTCGCCTTGATCGGTTCTTCGCTGGAATTGATCGAGGTCCACGCCATTCGGTATGACCTTGCCGTTGCGCGCGAAGATAATGCGCTGTTTCGTGATCGAGACGCGCGGAGCGCGAGGCGTAAACAATCGCAGAGGGCAATCTGGATATCCAGGCGCCCAGCGCGATGAGTCGGTTTGTAGTCATGTTTTCCTGGCCGAGCGCGCCAAGTGACTGACGAATGCCCCATACGAGTCGGGCGTTGCAAGCCAGGGCGATTGCTGAGGCAAACAGGTTGCCGTGATACATCCAACCTTGGACGACTTGCGGTCGGTGACGCCGAACGAGGCGTATCGAGCGAAAGAGTGCTGCAAGCGCTCCACCGACGCTGGTTACGTGCAGTACAACCGTCGGCACTCCGATCCGGCGAAGTTGCTGAACTAGCCGACCTGCACCGCGCAGAGCGACCACTTGAACCGAGTGCCCTCGACAGGCAAATTCGGTGACGACGCCGACCAAGGCGGTTTCCGCTCCGCCGACGTCCAGACTGGTCGTCACGAAGCACAGTCGCAGGCAGTCGTCATGGAGTGGCGAAGATCGATCCGTTTCCACCGGCCAAAGGCTGTTGGGTCGTGGCTTTCGAGATGTCCGTCGAGCGCACCTGGTCCGGGTTTCTGTAGTCCGCTCATGGCTTCGCTGACCGACGCCCTTCTCCCCGGGCACTGCGTTCGAGCGATGCTTCCGATCGCAGCATCCCAGACCGCAAACACGCGGTCCAGGCCAAACCTATCGGCGACCTCCGCAGCCGCGCTCGCACCAAGCCGTCGCCGCAAGTCCTCATCGCCGCCCAATTGCTCAAGTGCCGACGATAGTTTGGCGATATCGCCCGGCGGGACCAACAGTCCGGTGCGCCCGCTGTCGATAATTTCGCCTGGCCCGCTAGGGCAGTCGAAGGCGACCACCGGCATCCCGCAGCCCATGGCTTCCAGCAACGCGTTCGGAAAGCCCTCGAAGCGGGAAGACAGCACGAAGATGTCGGAGTGGAGGAGCCACTGGCGGGGATCCTTGAGAATTCCCGGCATCAGCACGTCCGCTCGCAACCCAAGTGCATCGACCTGGGCGGCGAGCGTTGTCCTCTCCGATCCTTCGCCGATGATCGCGAGTTGCCAACCCGCCTCCACCAGCCCGGAAATGGCAAATGCCCGTAACAACAGGTCAAAGCCCTTCTGCGGCACCAAGCGTCCGACCGCGGCCACGGTACGACGACCGGCAAGCGCAGGTGGCTTGGGGAAGGTCGACGCGGGCAGAACTGTGGGATTCGGCAATACTCCTGATTGAGTCTGCACTGATCCAGTGCTTTGCCCACTCGCCGACTGACCTCGTCTGGACGACAAGGAGATCGGCCATCGGATAACTCAGCCGACGAAGCGCGCGCCATGCCCAAGGCAACGGGAACTCGCGTGGATCGACTCTCTCCGAGATAAGTACAGGAACGCCCAGGCTGCGGCACGCCAGTACTGCGCGTACATTGACCGTGCTTCCAAACGCGACGACGACGTCGGGAGCGCAGTCCACGAGGGCCGAACGCAAGCGCTTCAATCGAACGAGGTTCCTCCCGATCTTTTCGAAGATGCCGGTGGAGTCGGACAAGGCGTTCAGTGAAAGGCGCCGCACCTTGGGGTGCAGCGGATAGTGGTCGGCGGAAGTGGGGCCATCAGTTACGAGAGTGACCTGATGACCTCGCTCCGACCAAGCATTAGCCAGTGTCGAAAGGACTCGCTCGGCGCCTCCAGGCTCAAGGGACGAAATTACGAGAAGAAGGCGCATCGAGTAGAGCTTCCAGCGTGCGACAAAGGAAACTCGGCATCCAGATAAGGGAATCGAAGCGCCGGGAAGAGGGGGATCTTGGTGTCTGTCGTGAGCTCGTCCGGAGGACATTGGCAAGATACGATTTGCCTTCAGTGGTGGATCTTCGCCAATCGAACGTTTCATGACGAATAAGCCGACCTACGTCGACGATGTCTCGATTCCGTGCTGCGCCGGAGGGGGCCAGTTCGCATAACGGCCGCAATAAGTACGTTGGGCGGTGGCGGGGCCGAGCGCAGTGCTTCTCACTCTAGCCGATGGGCTGGCCCGCCGTGGATATCGGATGACGGTTCTCACCATAAACCCCGAAGGAGAAGACTTCTACGAAATACCCGAGTGCATCGACCGGCGGCGAGCCCACCCGCAATGCGTTCATGGATTGTCGTTGGTTCAATTTCCCGTGTCGACGTAGAAGGCGCGCCGCGATGAGGAGCGCGTTCCTGGAAACGCAGCCACACGTTGTGATCAGCTTCATCGATACGGTGAACGTTGGGAGCGTCTGCTGAGTCTACTTGGAGACAAAATCCCGGTGATCGTTTCCGAGAGAACCGACCCTCGGCATCACGAACTCAACTACAGATGGAGGCTCCTGCGGACCGTGAGCTACCCCTTTGCAGCGCGCGTGGTCGTGCAGACCGACAGGGTGGCAGCCTGGGCTCGAAGGAAGTGGCCTCGCTTGGAAAGTCGAGGTCGTTCCCGAATCCCGTCTTCGAAGTCGCTTTCTCAATGCCGTCGCGAAGAAGGGAAGTCGAGGATGAGAATCGCGGCAATGGGCCGTTTGGTTCCGGACAAACAATTCGATCATCTGGTTCGTGCGTTCGCCTTGATTGCGGACGACTTCCCAGCGTGGGATCTGCTGATTATCGGCGACGGGGTGGAACGTAGGAACTTAACGGACTTGCGAAGAATCTTGGCGTTTCCGACCGGGTCCTGATGCCTGGCGCGGTTCGAGCGCCGGGGCTCTGCTGGCTTCTTGCGACCTGTTCGCTTTCGCGTCTCGGTACGAAGGCTTCCCCAACGCGATTTGCGAAGCAATGGCGAGCGGCTTGCCGGTTGTCTCCTACGACTGTCCGTCTGGCCCGCGCGAGATCATTCGTCACGATGTTGATGGTCTCCGTCGTACCGCCCCAGGACATGAAGTCGCTGGCGACGGGCACTTCGTCGCCTGATGAGCGACCCTGCCGAACGTAACCGCATGTCGGAGCGAGCGAAGGAAATCACACTGCGCTTTTCATCCGCAGCGGTCATTGACCGCTGGGATCGCATAATCAAAGATGTGTTGTCGGGGCAACGATGATGGCCTGGTGGCGCGACTTTCTCCGATTGGCGGGCTGGTTTCCGAGTCTCTCGGCGGCGGCAGTCGTACTGTCTTGCGCGGCTGCTCTTCTCGAGGGGCTAGGACTCGCGGCCCTGATCCCCGCGCTTACGGCCTCCATCGCCACCGGAAACCAGCCGGGTGGCCCTTGGGCGCAGTGGCTTCCGGCAGACCGGTCATCGTGGGCCGTTCTGGGGGTTGTTGCCTTCGTCTCTTTTGCCGGCGCCGCATCGGTCGCGCGGTTCTCAGCAGAAGCGGTCCTTCTTCAACTGCGCGCTGGGGTCGAGCGCCGTGCTCGCGAGATCATGGGGCGCGCCTTGCTGAAGGCGGCCTGGCCGACATTTCTGACGATGAAGCTCGGGGACATCTCAAAGGCCCAGGTCGCTGAAGGCATGCAGTTAGGAGCTGGAACGCAGGCGTTTGTACAGGCACTGGGCGCGGCACTCGCCAGTCTCGCCTACTTTGGCGTCGCGTTGGCCATTTCTTCGCGGCTGACGCTTTACACCGCAGTGTTTGGAATCGTCGGGCGCTGCCATGTACCTGTTGTTCGGCCGATGGGCCCGAGGCCACGCGGATGCGCTGTCGAGCATCCTGTCGACTCTCGGCGAGCGGGTGTCTGAAATCTTCTTCGGGCTGAAATTCGTTCGCGCGACCGGACTTGTGCCGGAAGCGGAACGAGCAGGCGAACTCTTTGTACGACTCATGGCGCCGCAGCTTCGTCATGAGCCAGATGTTCGCTATCGGATCACGACAGGCGTTCGAGCTTGATCGGCCTCGCGTTCATTGCCGTCTTCCTCGGCATTGCTCTTCAGGATGGCGCGGCCGGCATTTCGACTGCGCTCGTGTTCCTCGGAGTCTTCTATCGACTGGCGCCGAGGCTGCTGGCAATACAAGACGGTCTATTTCAAGCCCGAACCTTCCACTCCTGGGTCGTGACCTGGAATCAGCGCCTCCGCGTCGCGGAGGGCACTACGGAGCCTGCCGGCGGTACGCTAGGCCAAGTCTGGAGCACCGCTTGGAACTCAAGAAGGTGTCCTACGCTTTCCCGGGTGTCTCGGGCCTCGCGCTCGCTGACGTCTCGTTGGTCGTGCCCGTGGGGGAAGCAGTTGGGCTGATTGGTGCGTCGGGATCCGGGAAGAGCACGTTGCTCGACCTGCTGACCGGCCTTCTTGCTCCTTCGAAGGGCGAGATTCTGCTTGACGGCCGGCCACTCAGCTGAAATGGATTTGCTCCAATGGCGTAGGAGGATCGGTCTGGTCCAGCAAGACACGCCGATGCTCCACGGGACGGTTCTTCAGAATGTGACATGGGGTGATCCCGAGCCCGACGGGGCACTGGCGAGGGCCTGCTCCGCGTTAAGGCAAACGCGCTCGAGTTTATTGAAGCGTTGCCCCTTGGATTCGACACTGTGATTGGCGAGCGCGGTGGCCGACTGTCTGGCGGGCAGCGTCAACGATTGGCGCTTGCCAGGGCTCTGTATCGCCGTCCCGATTTGCTAATTCTGGACGAGCCGACGAGCGCGCTAGATGCGGAGTCGGAGGTCGCAGTACGTAAGGCTCTGGAAGGCATCAAGGGCAGTTGCACAATGTTCCTCGTGGCACACCGACTCGAAAGCCTTCGTTCTTGCGATCGAATTGTCGCACTCGATTCCGGTCGGATTACGGAAGTTGGTACGTGGGCACAGCTTGCATCGAAGTCGAATGGCGTGCTTTCACGATTGCTGATGGCCCAATACCGTCCCTAGCCGTATGGCTTGCTAAGAACTTGCTAACTTGTCGTGCTACTTGCCATTCGAGCCAAGTAGCGAGGGCACGTTCATCGCCCAGCCGACTACTATTGTCGCGGACAGCCCCAAGGTTGCAAGGAACAATGGAAGCGTTGCGGATACGTATCGGTAAATATCAAATGTATGCACTAAGGCCACAACCAGTCCAGATGATAACCACGCGAACAGGCACAAAATCAGACCTAGCTCGATCGGACTGGCCTGGTTGACTGTTGACTCGCTCCTCAGGCGGCGCGAGAGCGTCACCAAGAGTGCGCTTATGAGCAGAGATGCGTGTATCGCACCCGCCGTCCATTCGAGCGGCGGGCAGATTAATGACGAAAGTGGAGCTGAGCGCAGCTCGACCGACACTTGCGGCGTTGAACGCTCCGCGATGAGCCGTTCAACTTGGGGAGTGCCCCGGCCCGCGTCCACACGAGTTTGCTTCTCACAGTCAACGGGGAACCTTGACCAAAGGAACTTGCCTAGCTGCCGGCCGACTCGCTGGGCAAATCCAAGGGGATTCTCCACAATGCTCGCACCGAGGAGCCGCCGATACGTGGCTGCAACAGAGTCGGTATCCCGGCCGAAGTGCTGATTTTCGAGTTCCTGACGGCGGGCGGAAATTGTATACATGCAGTAGTCGCCGTCGAAGCCGAGAAGAGGCCAGTTACCTTGGGCTTGAACATCGCGCAACAGAGCAGCTGTCCGCGCCGCGCCGTCCGCGCCCAGAATTCTTAGCGTTTCCGAACTGTGTGACTCGAGCACGGGTGCGATGACGTGCGCGTTGTTGCAGAAAGCCGTCCGCGGACCGAACAGAACGGCATCTGAGTCGCCGTACTTCTGTGCGAGAGCGTTGTCGAACAGCAGAACCGATGCGGGCATGGCGAGCACTGTTAGTACGACAATCGTGATGAGCGGCTTGGAGTTACTTGGTCGTTGACGCACGAGGCCTAGGGTCGATGTGACTACGAGCAAGACAGCAAACGCTACGTATGAGGGCTTCATTCCTACAAGAAGCGCCGCAAAGATCGAAGCCGCGATGGACAGTGTGACCCGGCGAGCCCGGCTCAGATCTTGAGCCACCAACAATTGGAGGGCCGCGTAAAGGCCGCATAGCGCGAAAACTGAACTCACCATCTCAGGCCCCAAGTAGAAGGCCGACGAAAAATAGTGATTCGAAAGTCCGAAATAGAGAGCAACCATAGAGACAGCCGCACCTTGTGAGACAAGGTCGATACCCGTCGTCGATTGATTGCTTCTCCTCGCTGCTATGGCGGGAGTTCTGACAACGAGGTAGAGAACTAACGCGCCTCCGACATACAGTGCGATCTGCGCTGCGACCACTGCATTCAGCGAGTCGCCTTCTCTGAGCGCTGCGTAGACAAAAGCGGGATATGCAAATGGACGAGCGTAAGCGTGATCCCACCCGCCCTCAAAGACTGCTTTCGCGACCGGAATTAAGTAGCCGTACGAGTCTGGTTGTATGTACACCGTCTCCCATGAGTTCCATAGCGTTACGATTGCGAACGCGAAAATTGATACGAGCAGCGCATTCATACTGCCGCGCAGGATCCTCTGCGCGGATATCTCGGCAACTCTGTGGCTCGGCATGAATGTCCGGAGTAGGGGAGTTGGAGTTCGGAGAGAAACGCGAGTCGACTATGCGGTGTCTCGATAGAAGAGACGCTGCAGCTCAGCATGGGTTTGTTTTCCGGACATTGTTGCTAGAGATACCGCTCAATGTCTAACCTCACCCGATCACCGCCCCGGCTCGTATCCCGTCCACGACGTCGGCGTAACTCCGCTCCGTTTTCCTCCCTCCTCCGCGAGCGCAGATTGAGCGGCACCTCGCGTGGCGTTGATTGCGAATGTTGCGCGCCTGCTCGTACTCTACGTGCCGTATCACCCCTGCCCTTGGCGAAGACTGCACTCACTGCCGTCTCGCGGTCCGATATGCGCGTTACGGCTTCGGGACTTGAAGTCGCACTTCAAATAATCGTGGCAAACGACGCCTACGGCAGGTCGCTGCTCGTTTCCAAGGACGCGGCGAAAAGAGCGGTTGTCGAAGCGCCGTGCGAGAGGCTCTGTTCTGAGGAATGCGAAGGAAGTAAACGCGCGAAGCCGCAAGGTCCGGACCTCCTATTCGGCCGCTTCTTGATCGACATCGATATCGGCCGATCCAGGGTCAAGGACACGAAGATTGCGGCCTTTCCTGCATCCGACTTCCAGCGGCGCTCCTCCCGACTGGAGGTGTTAGACAGGCATAAGTTGAACGGCGCGCCGCTCACTTTCACGCTGCTCTCTGCAGCCGAAAAAATCGCTGCGATGGGACCTTTTCGTTCCAGCAACGTGGCCTTCTCTAATGATCTTCACCAGAAACGCCTGACCGAGCCGGCTCTGAGCCGAGTAACGCCGCCTTCGCCTGCGGATAGAACTTCAGGTACCAGTCGACGAACCGCGCAATCCCGACTCCGTATCGCCGTCCCCGGCTCATACCCCGTCCACGCCGTCAGCCGTGACGTATCCGCAAACGTCGCCGCCACATCCCCCGGCTGCATCGGCAGGTACCGCCGCTCAGCCTTCCTCCCCAGCGCCTCCTCGAGCGCATCGAGATACTCGAGCAGCCCCGCCGGCCCGTGATTCCCGATGTTCAGCACCTGGTACGGCGCCCACGAGTGCGCCGGGTCCGGCGTGTCCTTGTCGAACGCCGCATTCGCTTCCGGCGCCCGGTCCATCACCCGCACCACGCCCTCGACGATGTCGTCGATGTACGTGAAGTCGCGCTGCATCTGCCCGTGGTTGAACACGTCGACCGGCCGCCCTTCGAGGATCGCGCGCGTGAACAGGAACAGCGCCATGTCCGGCCGGCCCCACGGGCCGTAGACGGTGAAGAAGCGCAGCCCGGTGGTCGGGATGCCGAACAGGTGGCTGTAGGTGTGCGCGAAGAGCTCGTTCGACTTCTTGCTCGCCGCGTACAGGCTCACCGGATGGTCGACGTTGTCCGACTCCGCGAACGGCAGCCGCGTGTTGCCGCCGTACACGCTCGAGCTGCTCGCGTACACGAGGTGCGCGACCGGATGGTGGCGGCACGCCTCCAGGATGTTCAGGAAGCCGGTGATGTTCGACCGGACGTACTCGTGCGGGTTGGTCAGCGAGTACCGCACGCCCGCCTGCGCGGCCAGGTGGACCACGCGGTCGAAGCGGTGGCGCGCGAACAGGCCTTCGATCGCCGGGCCGTCGGCCACGTCCATCTTCTCGAACTCGAAGCCGGGCCGCCGCAGCTGCTCGAGGCGCGCGAGCTTCAGGTTGACGTCGTAGTAGTCGTTCAGGTTGTCGATGCCGACCACCTGGTCGCCGCGCGCGAGCAGGCGCTGCGCGACGTGCATGCCGATGAATCCTGCCGAGCCGGTGACGAGAACTTTCATGGGCGGGTTTCGAGGGTGAACGGCCGATTATCGCCCGCCGACGGACGGCAAAACCCGGCTGGACCGCCGGGAAGCGAATGCAATTCGGCGGGCTTCGGCCCAGGCCGATGGCTGGCCAGCCGCGACAGTCCGATGCCACCGGCGCGGCGCACGGCGGCCGCTTCGATCACGCCGCCGCCCAGGCACACCTCGCCGTCGTACAGGACCGCGGACTGCCCCGGCGTGACGGCCCACTGGGGGTCGTCGAACACGAGGTCGAACCGCTCGCCATCGACGGCCGTCACGGTGCAGCCGGCGTCGCCCTGGCGATAGCGCGTCTTGGCCGCCAGCCGCGTTCCTGGGCCGGGGGCGCGCCCGCCACCCAGGCGGCGTCCAGCGCGTGGAGCCGGTCGCTCATCAGCCACGGATGGTCGTGCCCCTGGACCACCCACAGCGTGTTGGTCGCCATGTCCTTGCGCGCGACGAACCACGGCTCGCCCGAGCCCTGCTTCGTGCCGCCGAGCCCGATGCCCTTGCGCTGGCCCGAGCGTGTAGAACGCCAGCCCGACGTGCTCGCCGACCACGCGGCCGTCGGCATCGCGGATCGGCCCCGGCTGCGTCGGCAGGTAGCGGTTGAGGAACTCGCGGAACGGCCGCTCGCCGATGAAGCAGATGCCGGTCGAGTCCTTCTTCTTCGCGTTCGGCAGGCCGAGTTCGGCCGCCATCCGGCGCACCTCGGTCTTGCGCAGGTGGCCGATCGGGAACAGCGTCCGCGACAGCTGCGCCTGGTTCAGCCGATGCAGGAAGTAGCTCTGGTCCTTCGACGGATCGAGGCCGCGCAGCAGTTCGAAGCGTGCGCCGTGCCTGCCGCACCCTGCGCGTAGTGCCCGGTCGCGATGTGCTCCGCGCCCGAGCTTCATCGCATGGTCGAGGAACGCCTTGAACTTGATCTCGGCGTTGCACAGCACGTCGGGATTCGGCGTGCGCCCCGCGGAGTACTCGCGCAGGAACTCGGCGAACACGCGGTCCTTGTACTCGGCGGCGAAGTTCACGGCCTCGAGGTCGATGCCGATCAGGTCGGCGACCGCGGCCGCGTCGATCAGGTCCTGCCGCGTCGAGCAGTACTCGTCGTCGTCGTCGTCCTCCCAGTTCTTCATGAAGAGGCCGACGACCTCGTAGCCCTGCTGCTTCAGCAGCCACGCGGCGACCGACGAGTCGACGCCGCCCGACATGCCGACGACGACCGCGCGCTCGCGCGCTGCGATGTCGAGGCGAGCGCGCGGACGCGTGCGTGTACACGAAGTCCAGCGGAAAGCGGCGGCCGGCCAGGTAGTCGTCGACGCACTTCATCACGAGCGGGCTGCGATGCGCGCCGGCGCGCTGGCGGATCTCGTCCGGCGTCAGCCACAGGACGCGCAGGATGCCGTCGTCCAGCGCGCGTCCCGGTTCCTGCGGCCCGAGCTCGCCGGTGAACGCGAAGCGGACGTAGGTCACGCCTTCGGGTTCGTCGCGCGGCACGGAGCGCGCGACGTAGACGCCGAGCAGCGCGGTCGGCCGGAACGGATGCGCGGTCTCCTCGATCGCCTCGCGCGCCGCGGCCTGGACCAGCGTCTCGCCGGGATCGAGGTGGCCGGCCGGCTGGTTCAGGCGCACGCCGTCCGGGGTCTCTTCCTCGACCATCAGGAAGCGGCCGTCGCGCTCGACGACGGCCGCGACGGTGACGCTCGGTTTCCAGGGGCGGGCCATGACGGAGAGCAAGGGAGCGCGCGCGCCGGGTAGTGCGGACGGAGGCGGCTTTCGCGTAAAGTCGCGATTCTACTGACGCCAGACCCCCGAGCCGCACGGGCCGGGCGCGTCGGCGCAGCAAAACCAAGAACGAAGGGGACCGCTTCATGAAGATCGGAGTGCCCGCAGAAATTCGACCGGGCGAAACGCCGCGTGGCCGCCTCTCCGGAGACCGTCAAGAAGCTGGTGGCCGGCAAGCACACGGTGATCGTCCAGTCGGGCGCCGGGGTGCCGGCGCAGTTTCACGGACGAGGCGTTTGCCGCCGCGGGCGCCACCATCGGCAGCCCGGCCGACGCGCTCGGCGCCGACCTCGTGCTGAAGGTGCGCACCCCGCTCGAACAGGAGTTCGCGCTGATGAAGCGCGGCGCCGTCCTGGTCGGCATGCTCGAGCCGTTCAACAACGACGGCATCGCGGCCATGAACGCCGCGGGCCTGACGGCGTTCGCGCTCGAAGCCGCGCCGCGCACGACGCGCGCGCAGAGCATGGACGTGCTGTCGTCGCAGGCCAACATCGCCGGCTACAAGGCCGTGCTGATGGCCGCCAACGTCTTCGGCAAGCTGCTGCCGATGATGATGACCGCCGCCGGCACGATCAAGGCCGGCACGCGTGCTGATCCTCGGCGCCGGCGTGGCGGGCCTGCAGGCGATCGCCACCGCCAAGCGCCTCGGCGCGGTGGTCGAGGCCTCCGACGTGCGTCCCGCGGTCAAGGAGCAGATCGAGTCGCTCGGCGCCAAGTTCGTCGACGTGCCGTACGAGACCGACGAGGAGCGCGAGATCGCGAAAGGGCGTCGGCGGCTACGCGCGGCCGATGCCGGCCTCGTGGATGCAGCGCCAGGCGGCGGCGGTCGGCGAACGGCTGAAGCTGACCAACATCGCCATCGCCACCGCGCTGATCCCGGGCCGCAAGGCGCCGATCCTGATCACCGAAGAGATGGTCAAGGCGATGCAGCCCGGCTCGGTGATCCTCGACATGGCGGTGGAGCAGGGCGGCAACTGCGCGCTGTCGGAACTCGGCAAGACGGTCACGAAGCACGGCGTGCACATCATCGGGCAGCCGAACATCCCGGCCACCGTGCCGACCGACTCGTCGGCGCTGTACGCGCGCAACGTGCTCGACTTCCTCAAGCTCGTGATCGACAAGGACGGCAACTTCACGCTGCCGGCCGAAGACGACATCGTGGCCGCCTGCCTGATGTGCACGGGCGGCGAGATCAAGCGCAAGAACTAGACCGAAACGAGCGAGACGCCATGGAAGCCGTCAGTCCCATCATCATCAACCTGATCATCTTCGTGCTGGCCATCTACGTCGGCTACCACGTGGTCTGGAACGTCACCCCCGCGCTGCACACGCCGCTGATGTCGGTCACCAACGCCGTGTCGGCGATCATCATCGTCGGCGCGATGCTCGCCGCGGCGCTCACCGAAACCGGCCTCGGCAAGACGATGGGCGTGCTCGCGGTGGCGCTGGCGGCGGTCAACGTGTTCGGCGGCTTCCTCGTGACGCGCCGGATGCTCGAGATGTTCAAGAAGAAGGAGCCCAAGGCTTCTTCGGCGGCGAAGAAATAGGGGACGACCATGGAACTCAGCATGAACGTCGTCGTCCTGCTGTACCTGGTCGCCTCGGTGTTCTTCATCCAGGCGCTCAAGGGCCTGTCGCATCCGAGCACCTCGCGCCGCGGCAACGCCTTCGGCATGGTCGGCATGGCGATCGCGATCGTCACCACGATCGCGCTCGTCTACAAGCTCTCGCCGCAGATGGCCACGGGCGGCATGGTCTGGGTCCTGGGCGGCCTGCTGGTCGGCGGCACGGCCGGCACGATCATGGCCAAGAAGGTCGAGATGACCAAGATGCCGGAACTGGTCGCGTTCATGCACAGCATGATCGGCCTGTCGGCGGTGTTCATCGCGATCGCGGCGGTGGCGGAGCCCTGGGCGTTCGGCATCGCCGCGCGCGGCGGGCAGATCCCGGCCGGCAACCGCTTCGAACTGTTCATCGGCGCCTTCGTCGGCGCGATCACGTTCTCGGGTTCGGTGATCGCGTTCGGCAAGCTGTCGGGCAAGTACAAGTTCCGGCTGTTCCAGGGCGCGCCGGTCGTGTTCCCCGGCCAGCACATGATCAACCTGGGCCTCGCGATCGCGATGCTGGTGTGCGGCCTGGTGTTCGCGTTCACGCAGAGCTGGCCGGCGTTCTGGGCGATGCTCGCCATCGCGTTCGTGCTGGGCGTGCTGATCATCATCCCGATCGGCGGCGCCGACATGCCGGTGGTGGTGTCGATGCTCAACAGCTACTCGGGCTGGGCCGCCGCCGGCATCGGCTTCTCGCTGAACAACTTCATGCTGATCGTCGCCGGCTCGCTGGTCGGATCGTCGGGCGCCATCCTCAGCTACATCATGTGCAAGGCGATGAACCGCTCGTTCTTCAACGTGATCCTCGGCGGCTTCGGCGGCGAGGTCGCGGCGGTGGCGGGCAAGACCGAGCAGCGCCCGGTGCGCACCGGCTCGCCGGACGACGCGGCGTTCCTGATGGCGAACGCGGAGACCGTGATCATCGTGCCGGGCTACGGCCTCGCGGTGGCGCGGGCCCAGCATCCGCTGAAGGAACTCGCGGACAAGCTGATCGAGCGGGGCGTGAAGGTGAAGTACGCGATCCACCCGGTCGCGGGCCGCATGCCGGGCCACATGAACGTGCTGCTCGCCGAGGCCGAGGTGCCGTACGACCAGGTGTTCGAGATGGAGGACATCAACGGCGAGTTCGGCGAGGCCGACGTGGCGCTGATCCTCGGCGCCAACGACGTCGTGAACCCGGCGGCCAAGGACCCGAAGTCGGCGATCGCCGGCATGCCGATCCTCGAGGCCTACAAGGCGAAGCAGGTCATCGTCAACAAGCGCTCGATGGCGTCCGGCTACGCCGGCCTCGACAACGAACTCTTCTACATGCCGAAGACGATGATGGTGTTCGGCGACGCGAAGAAGGTCGTCGAGGACATGGTCAAGGCGGTGGAGTGAGTCGCGACGGTCGATGCGTCGCCGCGACTTCCTCGCTTCCGTCGCTGCCACCTCAGCCGTCTTGACCACGCCCGCCCGCGCCGCCGACCGCTTTCCGTACCTGGAAACGTCGATCGAGGCGCTGCGCGCCCGGATGGACGCCGGGCGGCTGACGGCTCGCACGCTCGCTGCCGCCTGCCTCGCCCGCATCGAAGCGATCGACCGCAAGGGTCCGCGGATCGCGTCGGTCATCGAAGTCAATCCCGATGCGCTCGCCATCGCCGCCGAGCGCGACCGCGAGCGCAAGGCCGGCCAGCTGCGCGGGCCGCTGCACGGGATCCCGGTCCTGCTGAAGGACAACATCGCGACGCGCGACCGCATGAGCACCAGCGCGGGTTCGCTTGCGCTCGCGAACGTGCCGGCGCCGCGCGACGCCTTCGTCGTCGCGCAGCTGCGCGAAGCCGGCGCCGTGATCCTCGGCAAGACCAACCTCAGCGAGTGGGCCAACTTCCGCTCGACGCGCTCGACCAGCGGCTGGAGCGCCCGCGGCGGCCTCACGCGCAATCCGTACGCGCTCGACCGCAGCGCGAGCGGATCGAGCTCCGGCAGCGCCGCCGCCGTCGCGGCGAACCTGGCGCCGGTGGCCGTCGGGACCGAGACCGACGGCTCGATCACGTCGCCGGCGTCGAAGTGCGGCCTCGTCGGCATCAAGCCGACCGTGGGACTCGTTAGCCGCGACGGGATCGTCCCGATCGCCGCCTCGCAGGACACGGCCGGGCCGATGGCGCGCACGGTCGCGGACGCCGCCGCGCTGCTGTCCGTCATGGCCGGCCCCGATCCGCGCGATGCGGCGACGCGCGAAGCGAAGTTCGAGCGCGACTACACGCGCTTCCTCGTGCGCGACGGGCTGCGCGGCGCGCGCATCGGCGTCGCGCGCGACTATGTGTCGGGCAACGACCGCGTGCAGGCCGTGTTCGACCGGGCCGTCGCGCAGCTGAAGGCGCTCGGCGCGCAGGTCGTCGATCCGGTCGAGCTGCCGCCGCCCTCCGCGTACGAGGACGCCGAGTTCGAGGTCCTGCTGCACGAGTTCAAGGCCGGCCTGGCGGCGTACCTCGCGGAGTTCGCGTCGTCGGCGCCGATCCGCAACGTCGCCGACCTGATCGCGTTCAACGAGCGGGAGCGCGCGCGGGAGATGCCGCACTTCGGGCAGGAACTGCTCGTGATGGCCGAAGCGCGCGGCGGCCTGGACAGCCCGGTGTATCGCGAGGCGCTCGCGAAGGGTCGCCGCGCCACGCGGGACGAAGGCATCGACAAGGCGCTCGCGGAGCACAAGCTCGACGCGCTGGTCGCGCCCACCGGCGGACCGGCGTGGCTGATCGATCTCGTCAACGGCGACAGCCATTCCGGCGGTTTCACCAGCCCGGCCGCGGTCGCGGGGTATCCGCACGTCACCGTGCCGATGGGCGAGGTCTCGGGACTGCCGGTCGGGCTGTCGTTCGTCGGCGGCGCCTGGTCGGAGCCGACGCTGCTGCGGCTCGCCTACGCATTCGAGCAGGCCACGCATCACCGGCGAGCGCCGGCGTTCGCGCGCAGCATCGACTTCGCCTGAGGGCTTGCGAAGACGATTCGTCCCTTGCCGCGCGATGCGAGGTGCGTCGTGCGATCGACTCGAGCGCACGCGGTCCGTTCGCGTCTGTCCGCATCCGCGAGGCGCGGCGGACGGCGTGTGTGCCTCGCGCAGCGGGCGTCAGGCGGCGGGCGTGCCAGGCGCGCCAGGGTGGCGGGCTCGGGCAGCGTCGGCCGGAAGGCACGACTCCGCGAGTTCGCTCGCGCGCCAGCCCGAAAGCTGCGCGCCCGCGGGAACGATCTCAGCTGAATGACGCCCGCCGTCGACGGCCGCGAAGTCGCAGGTACGCCGACGGCCGACCAGGCGCAGGAGGCAGACGCGACCGATCGAAGCGAAGGTAGAACGCGCCCGCTCAAGCCAACCTGAACTTCGCGATGTAGCTGCGGTCGATCCGGTCCTTCCACTGCCACACCGCGTTGCCCGCGACCGCCAGCTGGCCCCACGACGCGACCGCGTGCCTCGGGCCGGTGGAGATCAGGTACAGCGCGCGGCGCTGCGGCTTGAACGGCGCCAGCGGCCGGCCGTCGAGCGTGGCGATCAGGTTGGCGGCGAGCGGCGGGCCCGCGCGCACGGCGTACACGCCGGACTTGGCGCGCGGAGTGTCGACGAAGGTGGCGGCGTCGCCGGCCGCGAACACGAACGGATGCGACGCCGATTGCAGGTTCGGCGTGACGACGATGAATCCGCGGTCGTCGGTGGCGAGCCCGCTGTCGCGCGGCCACGCGTCCGCTGCCGCCCCAGTGACCAGCATCGTCGCATCGGACGGGAGCACGCCGCCGTCCTCGAGCTGTGCCGAGTCGCGCTCGAGATGGCGCACCACGCCTTCGACGAGGCGCACGCCCTGCCGCAGCAGCGCGTCCTTCACCAGGGAGCGGGCGCGAAGCCCGTGACCCGGCAGGATCGACCCCGCGCCCGTGACCAGCTGGACGCGCACCCGGTCGCGGCACACGGCCAGTCGGTACTTCATCGCCAGCGCGATCTCCACGCCGCCCGCACCGGCGCCGATGACGGTCAGCCGCAGCGGCATTTCGGTCGTCAGCGCGTGCGCATGGATGCGCGCCCAGCCCTCGACGAAGTTGTCGAGCGGACGGATCGGCAGCGCGAAGTCGCGCGAGCCCGGGATCGTGTCGAAGTCGATCGCCGGGCCGGTCGCGATCGAGATGAGGTCGAACTCGATCAGTTCGTTGCGGTCGGTGCGAACGACCTTGTGCTCGAGGTCGAGTCCCACGATCCGGCGCTGCACGAGGACCGCGCGAGCGGCCTCGGCCAGCGGGGACAGCGGAATCGTCAGTTCGGGGAGCGTGTAGTGGCCGGCGATCCAGCCGGGCAGCATGCCGCTGTATATGAGCCGGTCCGACGGCGTGACGAGCACCACCTCGACATCCCGCCGCGGGTTCGCGGCGAGCGCGCGCAGCACGAACGCGTGCGCCTGGCCTCCTCCGACGAGCAACAGTCTCTTCATCGCATCTCGCTCACTCGGCGGCCAGCGCCATGTCGCCGAACCACGCCGCCGCCTGGCTCTTCGTGTTGTCGGCGTCGGTGGCGAACGCGAGCGCGGCCACCTTCGGCAAACCGAACGCCGCCTCGCGCGGAAACGCCTGCGCGAAGTCCGCGCGCAGGTCGCGACGCTCGTCGATCCAGCGCGACTGCTCTCCGTTCGCGCCCGAACGCAGCACGAGCATGCGCACGCGATCCGTGTAGGCGTTGTCGATCCAGCGGCCGGCCGGCAGCGTGCGATCCCAGACGTAGCAGATCGTCGCTGCGGGCAACTGCGGATCGAACAGCCGGCGCCCCAGCTGGATCTTCGTGCGGTCGACCAGCGACAGCCGCTCGAGCGGCACGTCGAACAGTACGCAGACTTTCGCGGCGACGTCGTCGCGGGCGCGGGAGGTGAGGTCGGAATGTTCCGGGAACCGATCGACGCGCCACGCGAAGCGCAGGATCGGGGTCGCTCCGATCTCGGCGTCCAGCGGATGGACGACGTTGGCGTACGACGCGTCCGCGTCCGCCCGCACCGCCCGGCGCCCGTCGTTCTCCGCGACCGCATAGCGCGTGTGGCGCGGGATCTTCGGCAGCGTGACGATGCGCCACGGCGCCGGCAGTTCCGGGCCGCTCGCGCTCGAAAAGGGGACGACCCTCGGCTCGGTGGCGGCGAACGATGCGCCGGCCGCGGCGAGCAGGGCGAGGGCCAGGAAGGAGAAACGCGCCTTCATCGCCCGGAGGAAACGTCGACGAGTCCGAGGGCGAGGGCGCGGTCGAGGTCCTCGCCCCGATCGAGATCCCAGCACATCGGCAGTTCGGCCAGGCGAAGGCGACGGTCGGCCGCCCGCGCGCGAGTGGCGGCGAGCACCGTCGCGCTGCCCCACGCCACCTGCTCGAACAACGCGGGATGGAACTGCTTCATTCCGATCAGCACGTAGCCGCCGTCCTCGGCCGGCTGGATCACGGCGTCGGCCTCTTGCAGGGCCGCGGCTGCGGCTTCGAGATCGGCCGCGGTCTGGGCCGGGCAGTCGGTCCCGATCAGCAGCATCGGACGGTTCCCGTCCAGGGTTTCGGCGAACGCGTTCGACATCCGTGCGCCGAGGTCGTCCCCGTGCTGCAGGCGGAGCGTCACGCTCGCGGCGGCGGCCAGCGCGCGCGTGTCGGCGTCGTCGACCGTGGTCCACAGCGTGACGCGCGCCCCTCGGACATCGCGCGCCCGCGCCAGCGAGCGCTCGATCAACTGCCGCTGCAGGCGGGCCGCGCCCGCCGCGCCGAGCCGAGGGATCAGCCGCGTCTTCGCCTGGCCGGCGATCGGCGCACGCGCGAACACGGCGATGTCGACGTTCGTGTCAGCGGGCATCGCGGTAGGCCGCAGCGAGGCGCGCGGGATCGGCGCCGAGGAAGTAGGCGAGGCGCAGGCGCCACATCAGCAGCACGGTCCTCACGACGCCGTGCCGCTCCCAGCGCCGGCCCGAGGTCGTGACGCGCGCGCGCAGCGCGATCGGCCGCGCCAGCCGGCGTGCGCGGCGCGAGAACTCGATGTCTTCCATCAGCGGGAGTTCGGCGTAGCCGCCGAGCGTGTCGAACAGCGCGCGGGTCGCGAACAGGCACTGGTCGCCGGTGCAGATGCCGGTCACGCGCGACCGCAGGTTCATCATTGCGGCCACGAGCCGAAGTGCCGGCGAGGCCCCTTCGATGCGGACGTCGAAGCGGCCCCACGCAGTCGTCCGTCCGGCGCACGCCGCGCGCACTGCGCGGTCGGCGTCGTCCGGCAGCCGCGTGTCGGCGTGCAGGAAGAGCAGGGTGTCGACCGCCGGGTCGGCCAGAGCGTGGCGCGCGCCGGCGTTCATCTGCAGCGCCCGGCCGCGCGGCGCCACCAGCACGTGGTCCGCTGCCGCGCGCGCGCGCTCGACGGTGCGGTCGCTGCTGCCGCCGTCGACCGCGACCACCACGGCCCCACGCGCGCGCAGCGGCGCGAGCCGCGCGAGCGTGTCCGCGATCGCGTGTTCCTCATTCAGCACGGGGACGACGACAGCGAGCCGCATGGATCAGCGCACGCGCACCTTCCGCGGCAGCGCGCCGGGCATCGTCTCCTCGACGATGGCGGCGAGTTCAGCGGCGCCGAGCACGTGAATCCCCGGGCCGGCGCGTTCGACCGCGTGCAGGATCGCGGTGGCCGCCGTGCGCGCGCGCAGCGCCTGCAGGCGCTGCGGCAGCATGATCTCGAGCACCATCCGCGTGAACGTCCGGACGAGTCCCGGCAGCCAGCCGCCGGCAGGTTGCGCCGTGTCGGCGGTCGGCCGGATCACCAGCAGCGTCTCGAACCCCATCTCCGCGATCTCCACTTCGGCTGCGCTCGACAGCGTGTGCGACGCGGCGTTCAACTGGAGAAGCGCGGGCAGTGGCGACACCAGCACCAGGCGCTTCGCGCCGCAGTCGCGCGCCGTGCCTGCGGCCTTGGCCGCGTCGGCCGGGCCGACGCGCTGCATCGGCGAGGCCTTGGGCACGAACGTCTCCGGGCCCGTGATGCAGATGTACGCGTCGTCCGCCACCACCACGCCCTGGCCAGGAATCCATGGCCTGAAGCGCGCGGCGGCCGAGCCGATCCACTGCTCGACCGCCACGTGCACGGTGGCGTACCGACTGCCGCCGACGAGCCCGGCGAGGAGTTCCTCCCCGAGCGCGCCCACCATGCCAAGTGCCAGCGCGGTGCGGGGAGGTTGCGGTGTTGCGGTGGACATGGCCGGTGCGGCGGGAGGCGACGCGTGCTGCATTCCCGCAAGCTTAGCGGGCCGCGCCGTCAGTCAGTTCGCGACTCCTGTCTTCGCATACGCCGGGCGCCGGTCGCGCCGCATCGCGAGCACGGCGCGGAGCACGGCGCCGAAGCCGCCCGCTCCGCGTCGCCACGCCTGCAGGGCGTCCAGCGCTGCCCATTGCCCTCGCGTGACGGTGGACCGCTTCCAGGCGCCCGCGGCGTACTTGTTCGCCTCGGCGAACGTGGGATACACGTGGATCGTGCCCAGGATCTTGTCGAGCCCGAGGCCGTGCTTCATCGCGAGGACGTACTCGGCGATCAGGTCGCCGGCATGCTCGCCGACGATCGTCACGCCGAGGATGCGGTCCGTGCCCGGCGCGGTGAGCACCTTCACGAACCCGTGCGCCTCGCCGTCGGCGATGGCGCGGTCGAGGTCGTCGATGCCGTACACCGTGACCGCGTGGGGAATCTTCCGCTCGTTCGCCTCGGTTTCGCTGAGGCCCACGCGCGCGACCTCGGGGTCGGTGAACGTCGTCCACGGGATCACCCGGTAGTCCGCCTTGAACGTGCGGAAGCCGCCGAAGAGGGCGTTGACCGTCGCGTACCACGCCTGGTGCGACGCCGTGTGCGTGAAGTGGAAGGGTCCGGCGACGTCGCCGCATGCGGTGATGTTGGGATAGATCGTCCGCAGCGACTCGTCGGTCGCGACCGTGCGCTGCGGCGTGGTGTCGATGCCAAGCTCCTCCAGCCCGTAGCCGGATGTGTTCGCCACTCGCCCGACGGCGACGAGGAGCTGGTCGAACTCGATCGCCACCTCGGCGCCCGCGTGCTCGCAGACCAGCCGGCGCTGGCGCCGTCGCTGTCGACGCGCAGCGCCGTGTGCCCGAGGCGGACGTCGACGCCTTCGGACGCGAAACCTCCGCAGCACTGTCTCGCTGACCTCCGGGTCCTCGCGCAGCATCAGCCGCGGCGCCATCTCGACCTGCGTGACCTGGCTGCCGAGCCGCGCGAAAGCCTGCGCGAGTTCGCAGCCGATCGGCCCGCCGCCGAGCACCAGCAGCCGTCGCGGCAGCGTCCGGATGTTCCAGAGCGTGTCCGACGTCAGGTAGTCGACGCGGTCGAGGCCGGGTATCGGCGGCACCAGGGGACGCGCGCCGGCCGCGATCACGATGCTCTTCGTCGTCAGCGTGCGCGGGCCCTGCGGCGTCTGCACTTCGACGGTCCACGGCGTCGTGATCCTCGCGGTGCCTTCGACGCAGTCCACGCCCAGCGCCCGGTAGCGCTCGATCGAGTCGTGCGGCTCGATCGCCCGCACCACGCGCGCGACGCGGTCCATCACGTCGGCGAACTCGAACTGCGCGCCGGCCTCGGCGATGCCGAACTCCTTCGCGCGCGCGATGTGCGACAGCAGCTTCGCCGAGCGCAGCAGCGCCTTGCTGGGTACGCAGCCCGTGTTGAGGCAGTCGCCGCCCATGCGGTGGCGTTCGACCAGGGCCACCTTCGCCTTCGTCGCCGCGCCGATGTAGGCCGAGACGAGGCCGGCCGAGCCGGCGCCGATCACGACCATGTTGTAGTCGTAGGAGGCCGGGCGCTTCCACCGGGCGTAGACCTGTCGCGCCTTCAGCGCATCGAGCGCCCGCCTGGCCGCCAGCGGCAGCAGTCCGATCAGCGCGAAGGCAACCAGCAGCCCGGCGGAGATCGCGGAACTGCCCGAGCTGCGTGCCGGCGTAGACGTACACCATCGTGCCGAGCAGCATTCCCACCTGGCTCACCCAGTAGAACCGCATGGTGCCGATTCGCGTCAGTCCCATCAGCAGGTTGATCAGGAAGAACGGAAAGATCGGAACGAGCCGCAGCGCGAACAGGTAGAACGCGCCTTCCTTCTCGATGCCGGCGTTCACCGCCGACAGGCGCTCGCCGAACCTCGCCTGCACCCAGTCCCGCAGCACCAGGCGCGCGGCCAGGAAGGCGAGCGTCGCGCCGATGGTCGACGCGAACGACACCAGCAGCGTGCCGAGCCAGAAGCCGAACAGGGCGCCGCCGACGAGGGTCATCGGCACCGCTCCGGGCAGCGACAGCGCGGTGACCGCCACGTAGGCGATGAAGTAGACGGCGACGGTCTGCAGCGGATGCGCGGCGTAGAAGGCGTCGATGCGCGCGCGCTGCGACTCGAAGAATTCCTGCGTGACGTACTGCTTAAGGTCGAAGACGAAGAACGCCGCGAAGGCGGCGAGCAGCAACACGAGGACCAGCAGGCGATTCCTGTTCATTCACATGCCTCGCAGGACGCGCCGCCGCGCGCCGCGGTGCCCTTCCGGGCCACGATCACTCAGGCGGCCAGCGCGCCGCCGCACGACGAACCCTGGCCCGCCGTGCACGCATAGCAGTGGTCGGCGACGGCGATCGGGTTGTCGGCGAGGTCGCGCGCGAGCAGGTCGCGCAGGTGCAGCGTCGCGCCGCGGCGTCCGTCCGCGCGCAGCGGCATGCCGAGCATCTGGTTGAAGTCGCAGTCGTGCAGGTTCCCCTGCCAGTCGACCGATACGAGCGAGCGGCACATCACGCCGGGCAGGTTCTCCGGCCGGTGCGCGCTGCGCAGCAGCGCCATGTAGTCGCGGAACTGCCCCTTGCTGATCAGCGTGCTTCCGAAGCGCGCGATCGGCTGGTTGGTGATCGTCAGCAGCTGGTTGAAGCGCACGCCGAAGTTGCCGGCCAGCATCCGCTTGTAGTCCTGTTCGAGCTGCAACTGCGGCGGCGGCAACGACGGCCCCTGCGGGTTGTAGACGAGGGCGAGCGTCAGCTCCGACCCGTCGGCGCCGTAGCCGAGCGCGTTCAGGCGTCGCAGCGCCCGGATGCTCTTGTCGAACACGCCGTCGCCGCGCTGGCGGTCCACGTTCGCCTGCGCGTAGCAGGGGAGCGACGCGACGATCTGCACGCGCTCGCGGCAGAGGAAGTCAGCCAGGTCTTCGTGGCCGGGTTCCTCGAGGATCGTCAGGTTGCAGCGGTCGATCACCGTGGCGCCGAGCGCGCGCGCCGACGAGACGAGCCGCCGGAAGTGCTCGTTCAGTTCGGGCGCGCCGCCGGTCACGTCCAGCGTCGCGATCCGCCGCGCGCGCATCACCTCGAGCACCAGGTCGACGGTTTCGCCGTCCATCTGCTCGGTGCGGTTCGGCCCGGCATTCACGTGGCAGTGCAGGCAGGACTGGTTGCACCGGTATCCGAGATTGACCTGCAGCGTGTCGATCGACTTGCGGCGCAACGGCGGGAAGTCGGTGGCTTGCAGCAGCGGGAAGGTGGCGTGCACGGTGGTGGTTCCTGGCCGGGGTGCGGCTTCGTCGGTCGAGGGCACTCAACCTTACATAAACGGGCAGCCGCGCTCCCGCACGGCGTGCGGGGTCATTCGCCGGTCGAGCGTCTGCTTCTTGCGGAGCGTCTACTTCTTCTTCGCGTGCCGCAGCCGCCGGACCAGCGACGACGTGTCCCAGCGGTTGCCGCCCATCGCCTGGATTTCCGAATAGAACTGGTCGACCAGCGCGGCGACCGGCAGCGGCGCGCCGTTGCGGCGGGCTTCGTCGAGGCACAGGCCGAGGTCCTTGCGCATCCAGTCGACGGCGAACCCGAAGTCGAACTCGTCGTCGACCATCGTCTTGCCGCGGTTGTCCATCTGCCAGCTCTGCGCGGCGCCCTTGCCGATCACCTGCAGCACCAGCTTCATGTCGAGGCCGGCGGACTGGCCGAAGTGGATGCCTTCGGACAGGCCCTGCACCAGGCCGGCGATGCAGATCTGGTTGACCATCTTCGCGAGCTGGCCCGCGCCCGAGGCGCCGATCAGCGTCACCGCCTTCGCGTAGGCCATCGCGACGGGCTGCGCGCGCTCGAACACGGCCGGCTCGCCGCCGCACATCACGGTCAGCTGGCCGTTGACGGCACCCGCCTGTCCGCCGGACACGGGCGCGTCGATGAAGTGCAGCCCCAGCTTCTTCGCCTCGGCGTCGAGGTCGCGCGCCACCTTGGCCGAAGCCGTCGTGTTGTCGAACCCGACCGCGCCCTTCGACATGCCGGCGTACGCGCCGTCCGCGCCGAGATAGACGCTGCGCAGGTCGTCGTCGTTGCCGACGCAGGAGAAGACGATCTGGGCCCCCGCGGCCGCCTCGCGCGGAGTGCGCGCGGCCTTGCCGCCGAACTCCTCGACCCACTGGTCGGCCTTCTTCGCGGTGCGGTTGTAGACGGTGACGTGGTGGCCGGCGCGCGCGAGGTGGCCGGCCATCGGATAGCCCATCACGCCGAGGCCGAGGAAGGCGACGGTGTGCGGGGCGACGGGTTCGTAGGTCTTGGTCATGGCTCGTGCAGGTTGACTTGAGGGCGCGATTCTACTGGCGGAACCGCGGCCCGCCGCCCCGAGCGCCCGAGGCAGGAACCGGCCTTTACGTCGCTTCGCGGGCCTCGACGAACTTCATGTTCGTCAGGCCGGCGTCGGACTCGCCGTGCTGGCTCTTCGACGCGCGGATCGCGTTGACCAGTTCCAGCGCGGTCTTGGTGCACGGAGGCAGCTCCGCATCGCTCGTGCCGAGCGGCGTCACGCGGTCGCCCCACTTCACGAGGTGCGAGCACAGCGTCAGGCCCCCGCCGAAGCCGGGCATCAGCAGCAGGCTGCCCGGCTTGATGCGGCCTTCCTCCAGCGCGTCGACCAGCGCGACAGGCACGGTGGCGGCGGACATGTTGCCGTAGCGCTGCACGGTGAGGAACACCTTCTCCATCGGGATGTGCGAGTGCTTCGCCACCGACTCGATGATGCGCAGGTTCGCCTGGTGCGGCACGACGAGGTCGATCTGGTCGGGCGTGACGCCGCACTTCGCGAGCACTTTCTCGGAGGCCAGCGCCATGCCCTTGACGGCCTTCTTGAAGATCTCCTGGCCGTCGAAGTCCCAGAGCGTGTCGCCCAGCTGGACGCCGCGGTTGGCGTAGCTGCAGCCCATGCCGCGCACGCGCAGGATATGGCGCGCGTCCGCGTAGCACCCCAGCTGCTCGCCGAGGAGGCCTTCCTGCTTGTCGGTCGCCTGCAGCACGACGGCCGCCGAGCCGTCGCCGAACAGCACGGCCACGTTGCGGTTGCTCCAGTCCATGTACGGCGTGATCAGTTCGACGCCGATGACGAGCGCCGTCTTCACCGAACCCGTGCGGATCATCGCGGTGGCCGTCGACAGGCCGTACAGGAAGCTGGTGCAGGCGGTGTTGATGTCCATCGACGCCGCGTTGCTGGCGCCGATCAGCACCTGCACGCCGGAGGCGCTGTTGGGCACCTGCTCGTCGTTGCTGCAACTGCCGTAGACGATCAGGTCCACGTCCTCGGCCTTCAGGCCGGCGCACGCCAGCGCGCGCTGGCTCGCCACGGCCGCCATCTCGATCGCCGAGACGTGCGACACGCGCCGTTCCTTCATGCCGGTGCGGCTGGTGATCCAGGCGTCGTCGGTCTCGAGGAACGTCGCGAGGTCGGCGTTGGTCAGCACGGCCGGCGGCATGCATTTGCCCCAACCGGTGATGGCGGCGTAGGTCATCGTGTCCCCTTGTCCCTTGGTGTTCGTGCGCCTTTCGCGGCGCATCCGGCGGGCATTGTCCCAAAAACGGCGCGGCGGCGCGCCGTTCGCGTGTCTGGCGCGATCGCCTGCACGCCGACCGCGCTGCGGGGTACCGCGACTCCGCGCGCCTCGGCGGCGGGCGTCTACGCTAAAGCGTGTTCCTTGCGGGCGTGCAGCTTTCGGAGTGAGGCCCGTGCGTGCGAGTGCAGGGTGCCTTCCGGCGGATGGTGTGTTCGGCCCGCCGCTTGGTTGACTGGTCACGCCCGCCGCCAGAGCCGCGCTCCGCGCGGTGCCCCGCACCACGGCCGGCGCGCCGCACGGTGTGGATGCGCCGTGCATTCACCCAAACGACGTGTTCGCTTTCGTTCTATCCGCATACGTGAGGCGCCTGGGCGGACGGCGGTGTGCCTCGCGCAGCGGGCGTCAGGCGGCGGGCGTGCCAGGTGCGCTAGGGTGGCGGGCCGGGAAGCGAAGGGCCGGAAGGCACGACGCACGAGTTCCTGCCACCGCCAGCCCGAAAGCTGCGTGCCCGCAGAGAACGCGACTGGCCGAATGACGCCCGCCGCGACGTCCGCGAAGTCGAGGTACGCCGACGGCCGACCAGGCGCAGGAGGGGACGCCTCCCGTCCGAAACTCCGTCGCTAGAACCCCGCCGCCAGCCCGTCGCGCCGCGAGTCGCTCGCCGCGACGTAGCCGTCGATCGCCGGGTCGCCGAGGCGCCAGATGAACTGGCCCGAACCGAAGTCCATGTAGGTGTCCTTCGACTGCGTGATCCGGTGCCCGCGCGCGGTGAGCTCGGCGGCCACTGCCTGTCCCATCGCGCTCTCGATCTCGATGTCCAGCCCGTGCATGACGCGCCAGCGCGGCGCGTCGCACGCAGCCTGCGGCTGCTGCTGCTTCAGCAGCATGCGCAGCAGGGTCTGCACGTGGCCCTGCGGCTGCATGTTGCCGCCCATGACGCCGAAGCTCATCTGCGGCAGGCCGTCCTTCATCAGGAACGCGGGAATGATGGTCTGGAACGGCCGCTTGCCCGGCGCCACGCAGTTGGGGCTCGCCGGATCCAACGAGAAGCCGGCCCCGCGGTTCTGCAGGGAAATGCCGTAGCCCGGCACCACGATGCCCGAGCCGAAGCCCATGTAGTTGCTCTGGATGAACGACACCATCATGCCGCTGGCGTCCGCGGCGGTGAGGTAGACCGTGCCGCCGCGCGGCGGCGTGCCGGCCGCCATCGCCTGCGCGCGCTTCATGTCGATGCGCTTCGCGCGTTCGGCGAGATAGGCGTCGTCGAGCATCTCCGCGGACGTGACCGTCATCGACCGCGGGTCGCCGACGTACCGGTAGACGTCGGCGAACGCGAGCTTCATCGCTTCGATCGCGACGTGCTGCCAGTCGGCCGAGTCGAGCGCGTGCGACGCGATGTCGGTGTGGCGCAGGATGCCGAGGCAGATCAGCGCCGCGATGCCCTGGCCGTTCGGCGGGATCTCGTGCAACTGGTGGCCGTGGAATTCCGTGCTGATCGTGCCGACCCAGCCGTTGGCCTGCACCCAGTCCCAGTAGTTCGCGAGGTCCGCCGCGGTCAGCGCGCCGCCGGTGGCCTGCGCGTAACGCGCGATGGCGTCGGCGATCTCGCCCTTGTAGAACGCCTCGCCGCCGCTGTCGGCGATGAGCTGCAACGTGTGCGCGGCGCCCGCCAGCGTGAAGTGCTCGCCGACGCGAGGTGCGCGGCCGCGCGGCAGGAAGTGCTCGGCCCAGCCCGGAAAGTCCTTCAGGATCGGAGCGGCGAGCGACCACTTCTCCTGCACGATCGTCGACACGGCGAAGCCGTGCTCTGCGTAGTGACGCGCCGGGGCGAGGACTTCGCCGAAGGGCAGCTTGCCGAATCGCCGGTGCAGGGCCGACCAGCCGGCGACGGCACCGGGCACCGTCACGGCATCCCAGCCGCGCGACGGCCGCTTCGCCGGGTCGTCGCCGTACTTGCGGCGGAAGTGCTCGAGCGTCCACGCCGCCGGCGCGACGCCGCTCGAGTTCAGGCCGTGGAGTTGCTGCGTGGCCGGATCCCACAGGATCGCGAAGTTGTCGGAACCCAGCCCGTTGCTGCACGGCTCCGTCAGCGTCAGCACGGCGGCGGTCGCGATCGCCGCGTCCACCGCGTTGCCGCCGCGCTGCAGGATGTGCAGTCCGGCCTGCGAGGCGAGCGGCTGCGACGTCGCGACGACGTTGCGGGCGAAGACCGGCGTGCGGACGGTCGGGTACGGGTTCTTCCAGTCGAAGCTCATGACGTGAACCGGGATGAAGCGTTGAGCTATTCGCCGGAGATCTTGCGTTCCTTGATCAGCTGCGCCCACTTTGCCGTGTCGCTGGCGACGACCTTCGCGAAATCCGCGGGCGAGCCGCCGGCCGCGTCGTAGCCGAGCGTGCGCAGCCGCTCCTGGAACTCGGGCGTCCTGAGGATCGCGCCGATCTCGGTGTTGAGCCGCTGCGTGGCTTCGGCCGGCATGTTCTTCGGGCCGAACACGCCGAACCATGTGCTGGACTCGAAGCCCGGCACGGTGTCGGCCACCGTCGGCACGTTCGGCAGCAGCGGCGAGCGCTTCAGCGAAGTGACGCCGAGCGCCTTCACGCGGCCATCGCGGATGTGAGGCAGGGCGGAGGCGACGTTGTCGAACAGCAGCTGGATCTGGCCGCTGACCATGTCCGGGATCACGAGCGCAGTGCCGCGGTACGGGATGTGGACGATGTACGTGCCCGTCATCGACTTGAAGAGCTCGCCCGTGAGGTGAACGATCGTGCCGTTGCCGCTCGAGCCGAAGTTGAACTGGCCCGGCTTCGCCTTGATCTCGGCGATCAGTTCGGCCACCGTGTTCGCCTTCACGCTCGGCGACACGACGAGCACGTTGGTGGCGTTGGCCACGTGCGCGACCGGCGTGAAGTCGGTCTGCGCGTTGTACGGAATCTTCGGGTTCAGGCTCGGGCCGATCGAGTGAGTCGAACTCGTCGCCATCTGGATCGTGTAGCCGTCGGGCGCGCTCTTGGCGACGAGGTCGCTGCCGAGCGCTCCGCCCGCGCCCGGCTTGTTGTCGACGATCACCTGCTGCTTCAGCCGCTCCGACAGCATGCGCGCGAGCTCGCGCGACAGGATGTCGGTGGCGCCGGCGGGCGGGAAGGGCACGACCAGCCGGATCGGCTTGGTCGGGTACGACTGGGCGGTCGCGATGCGCGGGAGCACCGCGAGCGCGAGCGCGGCGAGGACTCTGGACGGTTTCACGGGAATTCCTGGCGAATGGACGGCGACGACCTGCGCGAATCGTACGCCGGGCGCACTGCGCGTCGCCGGGACGGGCAGCGCGGGCGACGCGCGGACGCGCGTCACCCCCAGTGACTCAATCGCCTTCCTGGAACGCCTCTTCGCGCTTGCGGCTGATCTGCGGGAGGGCGACGATGACGACCAGCGCGGCCGCCGCGATCAGCAGCCCGAGCGACAGCGGGCGCGTGAAGAACACCGTCGGGTCGCCGCGCGACAGCAGCATGGCGCGGCGCAGGTTCTCTTCCATCATCGGCCCGAGGATGAAGCCGAGGATCAGCGGCGCCGGTTCGCAGCGCAGCTTGAAGAAGAGGTAACCCAGCGCCCCGAAGCCGGCCGTCATCAGCACGTCGAACGCGTTGTTGTTGATCGAGTAGACGCCGATCGCGCAGAACACGAGGATCGCCGGATAGAGCAAGCGGTAAGGCACCTTCAGCAACTGCACCCACATGCCGATCAGCGGCAGGTTCAGGATCACCAGCATCAGGTTGCCGATCCACATCGACGCGATCAGCCCCCAGAAGAGCGTCGGGTTGCTCTGCATCACCTGCGGACCGGGCTGGATGTTGTGGATCGTCATCGCGCCGATCATCAGCGCCATCACCGCGTTCGGCGGGATGCCGAGCGTCAGCATCGGGATGAACGACGTCTGCGCGCCGGCGTTGTTGGCCGACTCCGGCGCGGCGACGCCGCGGATGTTGCCCTGGCCGAACGGCGGGTTCGCCTTCTTGCCGCCGAGCTTCTTCTCGACGGTGTACGCCGCGAAGGAGGCGAGCAACGCGCCGCCGCCGGGCAGCACGCCGAGCACCGCGCCGATGCCGGTGCCGCGCAGCACCGCGCCCGAGGCCGCCTTCACCTCGGCCCAGGTCGGCATCAGCGAGCCGACCTTGTCGGTGAACACCTGGCGCTTCTCGCCGCCGGTTTCGAGGTTGGCGATGATCTCGGCGAAGCCGAACACGCCCATCGCGACGCCGACGAACCCGATGCCGTCGGCGAGTTCGGGGATGTCGAACGCATAGCGCGACACGCCCGAGTTGACGTCGGTGCCGACCAGACCCAGCAGCAGGCCCAGAACGATCATCCCGATCGCCTTGATCAGCGAACCCGAGGCCAGCACGACGGCGCCGATCAGGCCGAGCACCATCAGCGAGAAGTACTCGGCGGGCCCGAACTTGAACGCGAGTTCGACCATCGGAGCGCGCGAGCGCCGCGAGCACCAGCGTGCCGACGGTGCCGGCGAAGAACGAGCCGAGGGCGGCCGTCGCGAGCGCCGCGCCGGCGCGGCCGCGCCGTGCCATCTGGTAGCCGTCGAGGCAGGTCACCACCGACGAGGACTCGCCGGGCAGGTTGACCAGGATCGCCGTCGTCGAGCCGCCGTACTGCGCGCCGTAGTAGATGCCGGCGAGCATGATCAGCGCGGACGTCGGCTCGAGCGCGTAGGTCATCGGCAGCAGCATCGCCAGCGTGGCGACGGGGCCGATGCCGGGCAGCACGCCGATCAGCGTGCCGATCATGCAGCCGACGAACGCGTAGAAGAGGTTGGACAGCGTCAGCGCCGTGCCGAAGCCGAGAAGCAGGTTGTTGATCAGGTCCATGACGTGCCCTCAGCGTTCCATGAATGCCGGCAGGACCGGGATCGTCAGCCCGAGACCCCAGATGAACACCGCCAGCACGAGCAGGCAGAGGCCGACCGCCAGCGGCAGGATCTCCTTCAGCTTGAACTCGCCGCTGCCCAGGCTGGAGACGATGATCAGCGCCATCAGTGCAACGATCAGACCGGCCGGCCTCAGCAGCAGCCCGAACGCCACGACGGCCCCCAGCACGAAGCCCAGCGGCTTGAAGTGGAACTTGTCGACCTGGCCGTGCCCGTGGCCTTCGTCGTGCTCGGTGCGCAGTCCCTTGAACGCGACGAAGGCGCCGATCGCCATCAGCAGCAGGCCGAGCACGGTCGGGAAATAGGCCGGGCCCATGCGCGCGGCGGTGCCCATGTCGTACTGCCGCGCGAAGCCGGCGAAGAACAGGCCGAACGCGATGAACATCACGCCCGACCAGAAGTCCTTGGCATTCTTGATCTTCATGCTGCTCCCCAGGGCGGCGTTCTAGTCGACGCGTGCGCCCGAAAACTTCACGACCTTCTCGTACTTCGCCATTTCGGAACGGACGAACTGCTGGAAGTCGCCTGGCGTCATCGGCGCCGGTTCCGCGCCCATGCGGGCGAGCCGTTCGCGCATCTCGGGCGACCGCAGCGCGGCCGTGAACTCCTTGTTCAGCCGCTCGACCACGGCGGGCGGCGTCCCTGCGGGCGCGAAGACGCCGAACCAGGTCGACACGTCGAAGCCGGGCAGCCCGCTCTCCGCCATCGTCGGCACGTCGGGCATCGCCTCGGCGCGGCGCGTGGTGGTCACTGCGAACGCCCTCAGCTTGCCGGCCTTCACCTGGTTCAGCGCCGACGCGAGGTTGTCGAACATGAAGTCGGTCTGGCCGGCCAGCAGGCCCAGCTGGGCGGGCGCCGCGCCAGCGTACGGAATGTGCACCGCCGAGATCCTGGCCTGCGACTTCAGCAGCTCGCCCGCCATGTGGCCGGCGCTGCCGTTGCCGCCCGAGGCGAAGTTCAGCTTGCCCGGATTCGCGCGCGCGTAGGCCACCAGGTCGCGCGCGCTGCGTATGTTGAGCTGCTGCGCGCGTTCGGGCGTCATCACGAGGACGTTGGGCACGTGCGCGATCAGCGTGACCGGCGCGAAGTCCTTGATCGGGTCGTACGGCAGCTTCGAGAACAGCCACGGGTTGATCGCGTGCGTGGCGACCGCGCCGATCACGAGCGAGTACCCGTCGGGCGCCGCCTTGGCGACCAGGTCGACCCCGAGGTTGCCTCCGGCGCCCGGCCGGTTCTCGACGACGACGATGCCGAGCGGCTCCTTCACCCGCTCGGCGAGCGCGCGGGCCGCGGCGTCGAGTGGTCCGCCCGGCGGATACGGCACGACCAGGCGGATCGGCTTCGTCGGATAGGATTGAGCGGCGACCGGGCCGGCCAGCGCGCACGAGGCCAGCGCGGCACCCAGAGCCGCAATCGCGCGGCGTCGAATCACGTTCTGTCTCCGTCTCGGATTTCTTGTTTCGACCGCATTAAACCCGAAATCGGGGCGAACGTGGAATCGTTCCCCCACTGCAAGGTGATCGCATGCTGCCGACTCTCATCACCCCGCGCTTGATCGTCGAGCACATGGCGCCCGGCCATGCGGAAGCGCTGGCCGACTTCTTCCGGCGCAACGACCGGCACCTGGCGCCGTGGGATCCGCCGCGTCCGGCGGGCATCACGGAGCCGGCGTTCTGGACGGCCCAGTGCGAGCGCGCGGTCGACGACCACGAACACGGCACGGTGGTGCGGTGGGTGCTGCGCCTGCGCACGGCGCCGGAGCGCGTGATCGGTCGCGTCAACTACACGCAGATCGCCCGCGGGCCGTTCCAGTCCTGCATGCTCGGCTACGCCATCGATCACGCCCACGAAGGCCATGGACTGATGCGCGAGGCGCTCGAAGCGACGGTCGAGCACGTGTTCGCGGTCCTGAAGCTCCACCGGATCCAGGCCAGCTACGTGCCGTACAACGCGCGCAGCGGCCGCCTGCTCGAGCGCCTGGGCTTCGTGAACGAGGGACTCGCGAAGGACTACCTGTTCATCGACGGCGCGTGGCGCGACCACGTGCTGACCGCGCGCCTCAACCCGGCCTTCGACGCGTCGATCTTCAGTTCCAGGCGGTTCCGGCCTGCCTGAAGCCGTCGCCCACGGGCGGATGCAACCGGGCGACCGCATCGTCCGCGAGCGGCGTCACGTCGACGGAATCGACGAGCGCCGCCGGCGGGCCGCGGCGGGCCCAGCGCGCGAGCGCGTCGAGCTGCCGGTCCTCGCCCAGCGCCACGGCTTCGACGCTGCCGTCCGCGCAGTTGCGCACCCAGCCCCGCAGTCCGAGCCGCTGCGCCTCGCGGCACGTCGCGTGGCGAAAGCCGACGCCCTGGACGACGCCGCGGATCACGAGTCGCCGCGCCGCCATCAGACCGCGCCCAGCGACCTCAGGCGCTCGATCTCGGCCGCGTCGAGCCCGCACTCGCGCAGCACTTCCGCGGTGTGCTGGCCGAGCGTCGGCGGCGCCCGCTCGTACGCGGGCGGCGTGGCCGAGAACTTGATCGGATTGGCGACGAGCGGGACGGTGCCCGCCTGCGGATGCGGCAGGTCGACGAGCAGGGCGCGCGCAGCCACCTGCGGATCGGCAAGCGCCTGCGCGATGTTGTTGATCGGCCCGCAGGGGACGCCGGCGGCTTCCAGCTGCTCCACCCAGAACGCGACCGGCCGGGTGCGCACGATCGGCTCGAGGATCGCGAGGACTTCTTCGCGATTGCGCACCCGGTCCGCGTTGCGCCGGTAGGACGGATGCGCGGACAGCTCGGCGCATCCCGCGACCTCGCAGAACTTCACGAACTGTCCGTCGTTGCCCACCGCGATCACCACGTGGCCGTCGGCGGCTTCGAACACCTGGTACGGCACGATGTTCGGGTGAGCGTTGCCCGCCCGTCCGGGTGGCTTGCCGGACGTGAGGTAGTTCATGTTCATGTTGGCGAGCATCGCGAGCATCACGTCGAAAAGCGCCATGTCGATGTGCTGGCCCTGCCCGGTGCGTTCGCGGTGCGCGAGCGCCGCGAGGATGGCGACGGTCGAGTACATGCCGGTCATCAGGTCGGAGACCGCCACGCCCGCCTTCTGCGGGCCGCCCCCCGGCAGGTCGTCGCGCTCGCCGGTGATGGACATGAACCCGCCCATGCCCTGGATGATGAAGTCGTAGCCCGCGCGATCCGCGTGCGGACCGTACTGGCCGAACCCGGTGATCGAGCAGTAGATCAGGCGCGGATTCAGCGCGGCGAGGGTGGCGAAGTCGAGGCCGAAGCGCGCCAGTTGCCCGACCTTGTAGTTCTCGACGACGACGTCCGCGCGTTCGGCGAGCAGGCGCACCACCCGCTGCCCTTCCGGGTGCGCGAGATCGACGGTGACGGAGCGCTTGCCGCGATTGGCGGCCAGGTAGTAGGCCGCTTCCGTCGTGTCCTTTCCCTGCCCGTCCTTCAGGTAGGGCGGCCCCCACGCGCGCGTGTCGTCGCCCGTGCCCGGGCGCTCCACCTTGACGACGTCGGCGCCGAGGTCGGCGAGCAACTGGGTGCACCACGGGCCGGCGAGCACCCGGGTCAGGTCGAGCACGCGGAGGTGGCCGAGCGCGTTCATGCTCTGTGCATTCAGCTGCGCTCATCGAGGCGAGGTTAGCAAACGGCGCGGCGATCGACGTTCCGTAGACTTCGCCGATGCGCCCGACGTCGCCGCGCCTGCTGCGCTTCGCACTGAACTGGTGGTCGCCCTTCCGCGGCGCGGGCATCCGCGTGCGGCACGTCGCTGCCGACCTGCGCAGCGTCACGGTGGAGATGCGCCTGCGCGCGTTCAACCGCACCAGCGCCGGCGCGCACTTCGGCGGCTCGCTCTACGCGATGACCGATCCGTTCTTCGCGCTGATGGTGCAGGCGAATCTCGGCAGCGACTACCTGGTGTGGGACAAGGCGGGATCGATCGACTACGTTGCGCCGGGCCGGGGCCGCGTGTGGGCGCGGTTCGAACTCGCCGACGCGGACCTCGAGCGCATCGTGCGCATGACGGCGTCCGGCGACAAGCACCTGCACCTGTTCAAGGTGGACATCCAGGACGACGACGGCATGGTGGTCGCACGCGTGGAGAAGATGGTCTACGTCCGGCGCAAGAGTGAAGGAAACGGAGCATGACGATGCACCGGCCGTGGCCCTGGGCGCGCGTGCTCGCGCATCGCGGCGGCGGGACGCTGGCGCCCGAGAACACGATCGGCGCGATCCGCGTCGGCATCGAGCACGGGTACCGCGCGATCGAGCTCGACGCGATGCTGCCCCGCGACGACGCGCCGATCCTGATGCACGATCCGTGGCTCGGCCGGACGGTGGCGGGCAAGGGCGCGATCACCGAGTACACGGCAATGGAGCTCACGCGACTCGACGCGGGAAGGTGGCACTCGCCGCGCTTCCGCGGCGAACTGGTGCCGACGCTGGAGGACGCGCTGGCGTACTGCCGCCGCGAGGGCGTGTGGTGCAACGTCGAGATCAAGCCGGCACCGGGACGCGAGGCGGAGACGGGCCGCGTGGTTGCGATGACCGTCGCCGCGGCCTGGGCGGATCGCGTGCGTGCGGGCGGCGCGCAGCAGGATGCCGTCGAACCGTCGGTGCCGCTGCTGTCGTCGTTCTCGATCGAGGCGCTCGAATCGGCCCGCGCGGCGGTCCCCGACCTGCCGCGCGGCTGGCTGGTCGACCGCGTTCCCTCGGATTGGCGCGCGCGCTTCGACGCGCTGGGCTGCGTGGCCGTGCACGCCAACCACCGGCACCTGACGGCGGCGCGGGCGGGGCAGATCAAGGCGAGCGGCGCGTGGCTCTTCTGCTACACGGTCAACAAGCCGGCGCGCGCGAAGGAAATCCTGGCGTGGGGCGTCGATGCGTTCTGCACCGACCGCATCGACCTGATCGGTCCGGACTTCGCAGCGCGCGCCTGAGCGCCGCGCCGTTCTGCCTCACTGCGGGGGCTGGGTTTCGGCGAACGACGGCCGCGCCATGAGCTTTTCGTGGAGCCTGGCGAGGTTCGGGTAGGAGTCGCGCCAGTCGATGTGCGCGAAGCGGAAGTCGAGATAGCCCAGCGCGCAGCCGACGGCGATGTCGGCCAGCGAGTAGCCGTGGCCGTTGCACCAGGGTTTCTCGCCGAGACCGCGGCTCATCGCCGCGAGGCCAGCGTGGACCTTGCCCATCTGGCGGTCGATCCACTTCTGGCTCTGTTGTTCGGACGGACGCTGGGTCTGCTCGAGGCGCGTGAGGATCAGCGCGTCGATCACTCCATCGGCCAGCGCTTCCCAGGTGCGGACTTCCGCGCGCTCGCGGCCGCTCGGCGGCAGGAGCTTGGACACCGGCGTCATCGTGTCGAGGTACTCGACGATCACGCGGGAGTCGAAGACCGCGCCGCCGTCTTCCATGATCAGGCACGGCACCTTGCCGAGCGGGTTCGCTTCCTGGATCTTGCTGTCCGGCGCCCAGACGTCTTCGAGGTCGAGGTGATGCTCGATCCGCTTTTCCGCCATCACGATGCGGACCTTGCGCACATAGGGGCTCGTCAGCGAGCCGATGAGACGGAGGCTTTTGGACACCGTTTTGGACACCGGGGCGGCACCTGGAAGGATCTGCGGCGCAGTATATCGGGCGAAACTCCCCCCGCAATGCCGACTGAAGACGCGCGACGGGGGAATTGGTCCGTTTGCTACACTGGTTTCACTCTTCTGGCGCCGGTTTCTTCCGGTGCCCATGCCTGCGCCATCATGTCCCTCGAACTCCTTTCCCTGACTGCCCTGTCGCCGCTGGACGGGCGCTACGGCCGCCAGACCGCCGAACTCCGTGAGGTCTTTTCGGAGTTCGCGTTCATGCGCGAGCGCCTGCGCGTCGAGATCGAGTGGCTGATCGCCCTCTCGTCGATCGGGCTGCCGGAGCTTGCCCCACTGGCCGAGCCGCTGAAGGCCGACCTGCGCCAGCTCGTCGTGCACTTCGGCATCGAGGACTGCACCGAGATCAAGGCGATCGAGGCCGAGACGAACCACGACGTCAAGGCGGTCGAGTACTTCATCAAGGCGCGCACGGGGGCGGCACTCGGCAAGGCTTCCGAGTTCATCCATTTCGCGTGCACTTCCGAGGACATCAACAACGTCTCGCACGCGCTGATGCTCGAGCGCGGCCGCTTCGTGCTCCAGGGCCGGCTGCGCGCGATCCACGCGCAATTGCGCGAATACGCGCACGGCCACGCCGACCTGCCGATGATGTCGCGAACGCACGGCCAGCCGGCGACGCCGACCACCGTCGGCAAGGAGTTCGCGAACGTCGCGGTGCGCCTGGGCAGCGCGATCGACGCGATCGCGCGCGTGCCGCTGCTCGCCAAGATGAACGGCGCCGTCGGCAACTTCAACGCGCATCTCGCGGCCTGTCCGAACGTCGACTGGGAGCGCTTCTCGCGCGAGCTGATCGAGGGGCTGGGCCTGACCTTCAACGAGCACACGATCCAGATCGAACCGCACGACTACATGGCGGAACTGTTCGACGCCGTCGCGCGCGCGAACACGATCCTGCTGGACCTGGACCGCGACGTCTGGGGCTACATCTCGCTGGGTTACTTCAAGCAGAAGCTGAAGGCCGGGGAAGTGGGCTCGTCGACGATGCCGCACAAGGTCAACCCGATCGACTTCGAGAATTCCGAAGGCAACCTCGGCCTCGCCAACGCGATGCTGCGGCACCTGGCCGAGAAGCTTCCGGTGTCGCGCTGGCAGCGCGACCTCACCGACTCGACGGTCCTGCGCAATCTCGGGGTGGCCTTCGGCTACTCGCTGGTCGCCTACGACGCGTGCCTGCGCGGGCTGCGCAAGCTCGAGGTCAACGAGGCGCGGCTGAAGGCCGACCTCGACGACGCGTGGGAAGTGCTCGCCGAGCCGGTGCAGACCGTGATGCGCCGCTACGGCGTCGAGAATCCGTACGAACAGCTGAAGGCGCTCACGCGCGGCCAGGGCATCACGCGCGACGCGCTGCACGCGTTCATCCGCGGCCTCGCGATCCCGGCGGATGCCCGCGATCGCCTGCTCGCCCTGACGCCGGCCAGCTATCTCGGCAAGGCGGGCGAACTCGCCCGCCGGGCCTGACCTTCCGCCGGCATCGGCTCATCGGAATAAGGCCGGGCGGCGCGGCGTTTGCGCGGTCGGGCCAGGATCGCCTGCTGGAACCCCAGCCCCTCATCCACCACGACCCACGAAGGAGCGTCGAAGTGAAAGCCAGGTTGTTGACCACCGCCGTCCTGCTTGCCGTTGCCGTTCCGGCCTCGGCCCAGTTCTCGAAGCCCGAGGACGCGATCCGCTATCGCCAGTCGGCGTACGTGATCATGGGCCACCAGATGGGCAAGATATTCACGCAGTTGAAGGCCGACAAGCCGGACATCGCGGCCATCCAGCGCAGCGCCGCGATCGTCGACTTCGTCTCGCAGTTGCCGGGCGAGGGGTACGTGAAGGGATCGGAAAAGGGCGGCAACCCGCCGACGCGCGCCAAGGCCGAGATCTTCACCGACCCGAAGGTGAGCGAGATCGGCCGCGCGATGCGCCAGGAAGTGGTCAAGCTGGTCGACGTGTCGAAGACCGGCGACGTCGCCGCCATCCGCACGCAGTTCCAGGCGACGGTCAAGTCGTGCGACAGCTGCCACGACAACTATCGCAACAAGTAGCCGCTGGCCTGACGAAGAACGCCGCCCTGGCCCTGGCCTCGGCGGCGTTTCTCTTGGCGCCCGCTATCGCGTGACGACGAACGCGGCGATGGCGGCGGCCGCGACGGCAAGCGCCAGCGCGCGCAGTCGCATCCCGGCGCCGTCGTCGGCCGACGGCACCTCGATGTCGAACCGGTCGCCGGTGATCATCGGGCGCACGAGCGCGACCTTGCGGAACGTCGTGTAGTACGCGATGGCGGCGACGTGCAGGCCGACCAGCGCGTACAGCGCCCACTCGCCGAACCGGTGGACGGTCGACAGCCGCTCTCCGGTGGCGCCGCTGACCAGGCGCGCGAGCGGCCCTTCGGTGAAGTTGCCGTCGTTGCTGAACAGCCCGGTGCTCGCCTGCACGAGCAGCACGCCGAGCAGCACGAGCACCGAGACCGCCGCGAGCGGGCTGTGCCCGGCGCCGTGCTCCACATTGTCCTCGCAGGTACCCGATGACTTCCGAGGGCCGTCGCACGAAGCTCGAGAACAGCGCATAGCGGCTGCCGGCGAAGCCCCACAGGATGCGGAACAGGACCAGCGCGAGGATCGCGTAGCCGGAGCGCATGTGCCAGTCCATCCAGAAGCCGCCGAGCTTCACGGTGACGACGGAACAGGCGACGAGCGCGACCAGCGCCCAGTGGAACAGGCGCGTCGGCAGGTCCCAGACCCGGACCGGTGCTGGCACGGCGGCGTGCGCGGCCTACGGCACGACGGCCTGCTCGTCTTCCTTCTTGACCGCCTTCACCAGGTCCTCGCGCTTGACGCCGAGGTACATGGCGATCGCGGCGGCGACGAACACCGACGAGTAGACGCCGAACAGGATCCCGATCGTGAGCGCCAGCGCGAAGTAGTGCAGCGCGGGGCCGCCGAAGAACAGCATCGCGAGCGTCATGCACATCGTGGAGCCGTGCGTGATGATCGTGCGCGAGATCGTCGCCGTGATGGCCGAGTCGATCACCTCCACCGTGGTGGCGCGTCGCATCTTCTTGAAGTGCTCCCGCACCCGGTCGAAGATGATCACCGACTCGTTCACCGAGTAGCCGAGGACCGCGAGCACGGCGGCCAGCACCGGCAGCGAGAACTCCCAGCCGAAGATCGAGAACATCCCGATGACCAGGATCACGTCGTGCAGGTTGGCGATGATCGCCGCGAGCGCGAACTTCCACTCGAAGCGGAAGGCGAGGTAGATCATGATGCCGATCACGACCATCAGCAGGGCGAGCAGGCCGTCGTGCGCGAGTTCCTCGCCGACCTGCGGGCCGACGAACTCCACTCGCCGCAGCTCGACCGACGGATCCTGCGCCTTCAGCGTCTGCATCACGCGATCGGCCTGCTGGCCCGACGTGTAGCCCTTTTCGACGGGCAGCCGGATCATCACGTCGCGCGACGTGCCGAAGTTCTGCACCTGGAACTCGCCCCAGCCCTTCTTCTCGATCGCTTCGCGGATCTGCTCGAGGTTCGCGCCCTGCTGGTAGGACACCTCCATCACGGTGCCGCCGGTGAACTCGACCGACAGGCTGAGCCCGCGGAACACGAGGAACCCGACCGCGACCAGGAACGAGATCAGCGAGATCGCGTTCAGGACCAGCGAATACCGCATGAACGGAATCGTGCGGTGAATGCGGAAAAACTCCATGGCGCTTCCTCTTTCGTTCCGTCGGCGTCAGACGCCCGGTTTCCAGACCTGGCCGACCGAGATCGACTGCAGCTTCTTGCGCGACCCGTAGACGAGGTTGACGATCGCGCGCGACACGAACACCGCCGAGAAGATCGACGTCAGGATGCCGAGCGAGTGCACGATCGCGAAGCCGCGCACCGGGCCGGAGCCGAAAGTCAGCAGCGCGATGCCGGCGATCAGCGTCGTGACGTTCGAGTCGAGGATCGTCGCGAACGCCTTTTCGTAGCCCTCGGTGATCGCCTGCTGCGGGGTGCGGCCGTTGCGCAGTTCCTCGCGCACGCGCTCGTTGATCAGCACGTTGGAGTCGATCGCCATGCCGAGCGCCAGCGCCACGGCCGCGATGCCGGGCAGCGTCATCGTCGCCTGCAGCATCGACAGCAGCGCGATCAGCAGCATCATGTTGACCGACAGCGCCGCCACCGAGATCAGGCCGAACATCGCGGTAGTAGAAGATCATGAAGGCCGCGATCGCCATGAAGCCGTACAGCGTCGAGCGGAAGCCGCGCTCGATGTTCTCCTTGCCGAGGCTCGGGCCGATCGTGCGCTCCTCGATGATCTCCATCGGCGCCGCGAGCGAGCCGGAGCGGATCAGCAGCGCGAGGTCGCTCGTCTCCTGCACCGTGAAGCTGCCGGTGATCTGGAACTGGTTGCCGAACTCGCCCTGGATGCGCGCCACCGAGATCGCCTCGCCCTTGCCCTTCTCGTACAGCACGATCGCCATCAGCTTGCCGATGTTGTCGCGCGTGATGGCGCGCATCGCGCGGCCGCCGGCCTCGTCGAGGCGCACCGAAACGGCGGGGCGCTGGTTCTGGTCGAGCGTCGCGGAGGCGCCGTTCAGCTGGTTGCCGGTGACGACGACTTCCCGCTTCAGGGGCGTCGGCGTGACGACGCCGCCGGCCTTGCGCTCCGGCACGGTGATCGCGCCCGGCAGCCCCGCCGCCATCGCTTCCTGGTCGACCATCCGGATCTCGAGCGTCGCGGTGCGGCCGAGGATCTGCTTGGCGCGCGCCACGTCCTGCACGCCGGGCAGCTGGACCACGATGCGGTCGGCGCCCTGCTGCTGGATCACGGGCTCGGCCACGCCCAGTTCGTTCACGCGGTTGTGCAGCGTGGTGATGTTCTGCTTGACCGCGTTGTCCTGGATCTCCTTCTGCGCCGCCGGCGACAGCGTGGCGATGATGGACAGGCTGTCGCCCGCGCCTTCCTCCCGCAACGTCAGCTCGCGCACCTGGCCGCGGATCTCGTCTTCCGCCTTTGCGCGGGTCTCGGCATCGCGGAACTTGATCTCGATCGAGGCCGACGTCTTGTTGATGCCGGCGTGGCGGATGTTCTTCTCGCGCAGCAGCGTCCGGATGTCGGACGCCAGCGTGTCGAGCCGCTTGTCCACGGCGGCCCGCATGTCGACCTGCATCAGGAAGTGCACGCCCCCGCGCAGGTCGAGGCCGAGATACATCGGCAAGGCGCGCAGGCTCTGCAGCCAGCGCGGCGTGTTCGACACCAGGTTCAGCGCCACGACGTAGGCCGGGTCTTCCTGGCTCGGGTCGAGCGCCTTCTGGATCGCGTCCTTGGCGGCGAGTTGCGTGTCCGCGTCCTTGAACCGCACCCGGATAGTGGAGTTGAGTCCGACCTGGTCGAAGTACAGGCCCGCGTGCTCGAACTTCGCGTTCTTCAGGATCTCCTCGACGCGCGTCATCAGCGCCGGATCGACCTTGACGGTCGACTTCGCGGACGAGACCTGCACCGCGGGCGATTCGCCGAAGAAATTCGGCAGCATGTACGTCGCCCCGATCAGCAGGGCGACGGCGATGACGATGTACTTCCAGAGCGGATAGCGGTTCATCGGGGTGCGGCGTCACGGACCGCGGCGCTCGGCGCGCCGCGGCGACCTCAGGCCGGCTTGAAGGTGTCTTTGGGAAGCAGCGTCTGCACGGCGGAGCGCTGCATCGACAGCTGCACGGGCTGGCCGTTCACGGCCGCGACCTGCACCGTGACGTACTGGTCCTGCATCTCGACGATCTTGCCGACGATGCCGCCGGCCGTCAGGACTTCGTCGCCCTTCTTGAGGGCGTCGACCATCGCCTTGTGCTCCTTCTGCCGCTTCACCTGGGGGCGGATCAGCAGGAAGTAGAAGACGACGAAGATCAGCACCATGAAGCCGATCGACATGTACGAGGATTCGGGTCCGGCCGCAGCGGCCGGGGCGGCCTGCGCGAACGCGTTCGAGATCAGGAACATCGAGAAACTCCCGAGGGGGGTGAACGTCCGGGCGACGGTGCCCGGACAAACGCGCAAGTATAGCGGCCGGCCCTGCGTTCCCGGCCTCACACCCCGCGCCGGCGATCCTGCAGGAAACCCTCACGGAACGCGGCGAACCGGCCCTCGGCGATGGCCGCACGCGCCTGCCGCATCAGGTCGAGGTAGAAGTGCAGGTTGTGGACGGTGTTCAGCCGCGCCCCGAGGATCTCGTTGACCCGCTGCAGGTGGTGCAGGTAGCTGCGCGAGAACGTTCGACACGTCGGGCACGCGCAGGTTTCATCCAGCGGCGCGCTGTCCGCCCGGTAGCGGGTGTTGCGCAGCTTGACGTCGCCGTACCGGGTGAAGAGCCACCCGTTGCGCGCGTTGCGGGTCGGCATCACGCAATCGAACATGTCGATGCCGGCGGCGATGCCGTCGAGCAGATCCTCCGGGGTGCCGACGCCCATCAGGTAACGCGGGCGGCCGGCCGGCAGGCGCGGCGTGGTGTGCGCGAGGATCCGCAGCATGTCTTCCTTCGGTTCGCCGACCGACAGCCCGCCGATCGCGTAGCCCTCGAAGCCGATGTCGACGAGCCCCGCGAGCGACTCGTCGCGGAGCGTCTCGAACATGCCGCCCTGGACGATCCCGAACAGCGCGTTGCGGCGACCGCGCGCCTCGCCCAGCCGGTCGAACGCGCCGCGGCTGCGGCCGGCCCAGCGCAGCGACAGCCGCATCGACGCCGCGGCTTCGTCCATGGTGGCCGGCCGGTCGCCGATCGCATAGGGCGTGCACTCGTCGAACACCATCGCGATGTCCGAGTCCAGGACGTCCTGGATCCGCATCGACTCCTCGGGCGTCAGGAACAGGCGGTCGCCGTTCACCGGGGAGGCGAACCGGACGCCTTCCTCGCTGATCTTGCGCAGCGCGCCGAGGGAGAACACCTGGAAGCCGCCCGAGTCGGTCAGGATGGGCCGGCTCCACCCCATGAAGCGGTGCAGTCCCGCGTGGACCTGGATCACGTCGAGTCCCGGTCGCAGCCACAGGTGGAACGTGTTGCCGAGCACGATCTGCGCGCCGAGGTCATCGAGCTCCGCGGGCGCCATCGCCTTGACGGTGCCGTAGGTGCCCACCGGCATGAAGACCGGCGTCTCGACGACGCCGTGGTTCAGCGTCAGCCGGCCGCGCCGCGCGGCGCCGTCGGTGGCCAGCAGTTCAAACCCGGCCGTCATCGGTTGCGCTCCAGGAACATGGCGTCGCCGTAGGAGAAGAATCGGTACTGCCGCGCGATCGCGTGCGCATAGGCGCTGCGGATCCGGTCGATCCCCGCGAACGCGGACACGAGCATCAGCAGCGTCGACCGGGGCAGGTGGAAGTTCGTGACGAGCGCGTCGACGATGCGGAAACGGAAGCCGGGCGTGATGAAGATGTCGGTTTCGGCCGATCCCGCGCGCAGGGTTCCGTCGCGTCCGGCGGATTCCAGCGCGCGCAGGCTCGTCGTGCCGACCGCGATCACGCGGCGCCCGGCGGCGCGCGCTCCGTTGACGGCAGCGGCAGTCGCCTCGCCGATGTCGAACCACTCGCTGTGCATCCGGTGTTCCGACAGGTCCCGCGTGCGGACCGGCTGGAACGTTCCGGCGCCGACGTGCAGCGTCAGCGTGGCGAGCTCGACGCCGCGGGCGCGCAGCCGGTCGAGGAGTTCCTGCGTGAAGTGCAGTCCCGCGGTCGGCGCCGCGACGGCGCCCGGCCGGGCCGCGTAGACGGTCTGGTACCGCTCCGCGTCCTCGGCCGCGTCGGCGTGCTCGATGTACGGCGGCAGCGGAACGTGGCCGATGCGCTCCATGACGGCGCCGACGTCCGCATCGAACCGCAGCAGGAAGAAATCGCCGCGCCGGCCTTCCACGCTGGCGCGCGCGTCGTCGAACAGGAAGACCGCGCCAGGCTGCGGCTTGTGGCTGGTGCGGACCATGGCGAGCGCGAGTGTCGGCTCGAGCACGCGCTCGATCAGCGCCTCGACGCGCCCGCCGGTCGGCTTGTGTCCCAACAGCCGCGCCTTCACGACGCGCGTGTCGTTGAACACGAGCAGGTCGCCGGGCACGAGCAGGCGCTCGATGTCGATGAACGCGAGGTCGCGCAGCGCGTCGCCGGCGACGTGCAGCAGCCGGCTCGCCGTCCGTTCGGGCAGCGGGTGCTGCGCGATCAGGTGCGGCGGCAGGTCGAAGTCGAAGTCGTCGAGGGTGAGGTCTTGTGTCGTCTGCATGGCTTTACCGGCCATGAGAAGTGAGGGGGTGGTGCCGGGAGGGGGAATCGAACCCCCATGATCTTGCGATCGCGGGATTTTGAGTCCCGTGCGTCTACCAATTCCGCCATCCCGGCACGGGAGGCCGCATTATCTGTGAAGGACCGCGGGCGGCCAAATCGGCTCGCTCGCGTCTAGATTTCGAGGTTGTCGATGAGGCGCGTCGCGCCGAGCTTGGCCGCGGCGAGCGTGACGAGCGGTTCGCCCGCGGCGACTTCGTCCCGCGTGGGCGTCCGCAGGTCGCGCTGGCGGCGCAGCGCGATGTAGTCGACCTTCCAGTTCGCGGCAGCCAGTTCGCGCATCGCGTCGCCTTCGATCGCGGCGACGTCGGTCGCGCCGGCCTTGACCTTGTCGCGCACTTCGTTCAGCACGCGGTACAGGCGCGGCGCCTCGCGGCGCTCGGCCTCCGAGAGGAAGCGGTTGCGCGACGACAGCGCGAGGCCGTCCGTGTCGCGCACGGTTTCGTGCGGAATGATCTCGGTCGGCAGCGAGAACTGGCGGCACATCGAGCGCACGATCATCAGTTGCTGGTAGTCCTTCTTGCCGAACACGGCGACGCGCGGTTGCACGCAGGAGAACAGCTTCAGCACGACCGTGGTGACGCCGGTGAAGAATCCGGGCCGGAACTCGCCCTCGAGTATGTCGCCGAGATCGGCGGGCGGGCTCACGCGGTAGCTCTGCGGCTCCGGGTACATCTCCTGCTCGTTCGGCGCGAACAGGACGTAGACGTGGTTCTGCTTCTGCAGCTTGTCGATGTCGTCCTGCAGCGTGCGCGGGTACTTGTCGAAGTCTTCGTTGGGGCCGAACTGCAGCCGGTTCACGAAGATCGACGCGACCACGGGGTCGCCGTGCTGGTGGGCCATCTCCATCAGCGCGAGATGGCCGGCGTGCAGGTTGCCCATGGTTGGCACGAACGCGATCCGGTTCTGTCCGCGCATCTGGTCGCGCAGGGCTTCGATCGAGTGGACGACTTTCATCGTTCGGGCAGGCCCACGGGTGATGAAGTCGCGGATTGTAGAGGCGCGGCTAGTACCCGTGCTCCGGCGCGGGAAAGCTCCGGTCCTTCACGGCGGCGACGTAGGCCGCCACGGCAGCCCCGATGCTCGGCTGTCCCTGCATGAAGTTGCGCACGAACCGCGGCTTGCGGCCGGGGTAGACGTCGAGCATGTCGTGCAGCACCAGCACCTGGCCGGACACGGCGCTGCCGGCGCCGATCCCGATCGTCGGCATGCCGACGGCCTGCGTCACGCGCTCGGCGAGCGCGGACGGCACCAGCTCCAGCACCAGCATGGCCGCGCCGGCGGCCGTCGAGCGCGCGCGCGTCGGCCAGCAGCCGCCCGGCCTCCTCGTCGCTGCGGCCCTGCACGCGATAGCCGCCCAGCGCGTGGACCGACTGCGGCGTCAGGCCGAGATGCGCGCACACGGGAATGCCGCGCTCGACGAGGAAGGCGACCGTCGGCGCCAGCCATTCGCCGCCTTCGAGCTTCACCATCTTGGCGCCGGCCTGCATCAGCGCGACCGCGCTCGCAAGCGCCTGCGCGGGGCCGGCCTGGTAGCTCCCGAACGGCAGGTCGGCGATCAGCCAGGCGGCGCCGAGGCCACGCGCCACGCAGCGCGTGTGGTACGCCATCTCGTCGATCGTCACCGGCAGGGTGTCGTGCCGGCCCTGGATCACCATGCCGAGCGAGTCGCCGACCAGGATGCAGTCGACGCCGTTGGCGTCGAGCAGGCGCGCGAAGCTCGCGTCGTAGCACGTCAGCATCGCGATCGCCTCGCCCTTCGCGCGCATCTCGCGCAGGCGCGGAAGGGTGACTGGTTTGCGCGCGGACTCCTGCGGCGGTTGCGGATGGACGCTCATGGATGCGGGGTCTCCCTCAGGCGGCGAGGTTGAAGTATTCGCGGCGACCGCGCAGCTTCTGGATCCGGTCGAGCAGCAGTTCGAAGTCCTCGTCGCGATCCACCAGGTTCAGGTGCTCGGTGTTGACGACCAGCACCGGCGCGGCGTCGTACTCGTGGAAGAACCGCGTGTAGCTGTCAGCGAGCGCGCGCAGATAGGATTCGGACACGCCCGACTCGATCGGATTGCCGCGCCGCCCGACGCGTTCGACCAGGGTCTCGGGCCGCGCCTGCAGGTAGACCACGAGGTCGGGCGCGGCCGTGGCCGGCTTCAGCTGCTCGTGCATCTGCTCGTACAGGCGCAGTTCGTCGTCCGCGAGCGTCAGCCGCGCGAACAGCCGGTCCTTCTCCAGCAGGAAGTCGGAAACGATGGCGCTGCGGAAGAGGTCCAGCTGCTTCAGCTCGGCGAGCTGCTGCACCCGCTGGAACAGGAAGAACATCTGCGTCGACAGCGCGTAGCGCGCGCTGTCGCGGTAGAAGCGCGCGAGGAACGGGTTCTCGTCCGGCTGCTCCAGCAACAGGTGGGAACCGGAGCGCTCCGCGAGCCGCCGCGCCAGCGAGGTCTTCCCGGCGCCGATCGGGCCCTCGACGACGACGTAGCGGTACTTGCCGGCCAGCATGTCAGGCAGGGCGGATGAGAGCCGCGAGGAGTAGCGTCGTCGGCGCGACGACGGGAAGCGACGGCATCGGGCGTCAGGGCTCGGCGGTGGTGTCCAGCAGCTCGATGCGCTGGTCCGCGACTCCGTTCAGGAAGTCGCGCGCCGGGCCGAGTCCCGGGATGACGATGTCCGGATCGAGGTCGAGCAGCGGCTTCAGCACGAACGCACGCAGGTGCAGGCGCGGGTGCGGCACCGTCAGCGGCGTGCTCTGGATCATCAGCGAGTCCACGAGCAGCAGGTCGAGGTCGACGCTGCGCGGCGCGTTCTTCTTCAGTCCGCGGCGCTTGCGGCCCAGCATCAGCTCGATGTCGAGCAGGTGCAGCAGCAGCCCGTAGGGCTCCAGCGACGTCTCGATTCGCGCCACGGCGTTGAGGTAGTCGGGGCCCGGTGCATCGACCGGCGCGGTCATGTAGAACGGCGACACCGCCTTCAGGGCTGACTGCTCGATCGAGCGCAGCGACTCGAGCGCGGCATTCAGCGACTCGCGCAGCTCGCCCTGGTTCGCGCCAAGGCCGATGTAGGCGGTTCGCTTCACGTCGCCGCCGGTCCCGGTTCGCCGACCGCCTCGGATCCGCCGCCACGGCGCCGCCGGCGGCGCCGGCGCGGCCCGCCGGCGGTGGGTTCGCCTTCGCTCGCTGCCTCGCGCAGCATCCGCTCGCGCTCTTCCTCGCTGGCGTGCGGAAAGCGGGTCCACCAGTCGGCGAACGCCGCCGGCACCTCGTCGGCGGCGGCGCGCAGCATCAGGAAGTCGTATCCGGCCCGGAAGCGGATGTGCTCGATCAGGCGCAGCGGCGCCTTGCCCTGGCGGCGCTCGAAGCGCGGCTGCAGTCCCCAGATCTCGCGCATGTCGGAAGTGAACCGGCGCTGGATCGCCAGTTTCTCCGTCTGCGCGTCGAGCGTCTCGTCGATCGCCCGCTCGAGCGCCGGGATGCGGTGCTCGCCCTTCGCCGTCCGCGCGTTCCACTTGACCAGCACGTCGTGCCACAGCAGCGTGGCGAACAGGTAGCCCGGCGACACCCGCTTGCCGGCGCGGACGCGCTCGTCGGTGCGCGACAGCGCGAGCATCACGAAGCGCTCGCCGGCCGGCTGCTCGAGGATCACGTCGAGCAGCGGCAGGAGCCCGTGGTGGAGTCCCTCGGCGCGCAGCCGCGTGATGCAGGCGACCGCGTGGCCGCTCATCAGCAGCTTCAGCATCTCGTCGAACAGGCGCGCCGCCGGGACGTTCTCGATCAGGATCCCCATCCGGTGGATCGGCTCGCGCGTCGCTTCGTCGATCTGGAACCCGAGCTTGGCCGCGAAGCGCACGGCGCGCAGCATCCGCACCGGGTCCTCGCGGTAGCGCGCCTCCGGCTCGCCGATCATCCGCAGGCGCTTCGCGCGCAGGTCCTTCACGCCGTCGTGGTAGTCGAGCACTTCGCCGGTGGTCGGGTCGTAGTAGAGCGCGTTGATCGTGAAGTCGCGGCGCGCGGCGTCGTCGTGCTGCTCGCCGTACGCGTTGTCCGCGAGCACGCGGCCGTGCTCGTCGGTCAGCCGGTCGACGTTCACGAGCGCGCGGAAGGTGGAGACCTCGATCGTCTCCTGCCCGAACATCACGTGCACCAGCCTGAAGCGGCGGCCGATGATGATGGCGCGGCGGAAGTGCGTCTTGACCTGCTCCGGCGTGGCGTTGGTGGCGACGTCGAAGTCCTTCGGCGCGACGTCGAGCAGCAGGTCGCGCACGGCCCCGCCGACGATGTACGCGCGGAAGCCGGCCTTCTGCAGCGTTTCGCACACCCGCAGCGCCGAGCGCGGCACCAGCTGCGGATTGATGTGGTGCTCGGCCGCCTGGATGCGCTTGGGCTCCCGCGGCCGCTTCGGCTTGCGGCCCGTGAACAGGTTCTGGACTTTCGCGATGACGCGCTTGATCACTCGGCCGCCCGTTCGAAGAGTTGCAGCGTCGGCCAGCCGCGCTCGCGCGCGATGGCGGCGAGCCGTGCGTCGCCGTTCGTGACGACCGGCTCGGTCACGCGCTCGAGCCCTCCGCGACGGACCACGTGCCGGGACCAGGTGTCGGCCGTGTCGATGGGAAGCAGGGTGAGGTCGAGATCGAAGAGCGCGAGTTGCATCGGGCGGATTTTACGCGTCCCCCTGGGCCCACTCGCGCACCAGGGGCACCGTGATCGCGCGCTTCGCCGCGAGCGCGTAGCCGTCGAGCGCGTCGAGGATCGCCACCAGCGTCCGCATGTCGCGCGGCATGTGGTTGAGGAGGTAAGCGATCACGTCGTGCGACAGCGCGAGGCCGCGCGACCGCGCGTGCTCGTCCAGCGCCTGCGCCTTCTCGTCGTCGGTCAGGGCGTGGAGCTGGTAGACGAGGCCCCACGCGAGTCGGGTGCGCACGTCGTCGCGCAGCGCGAGCTGCGCGGGAGGCGCGCTGCCGGTCGTCACGAGTGCCGCGCCCGGACTCGCCCGGACCTCGTTCATCAGCACGAAGAGCCGCTGCTGGTCTTCGGCGGCGCGCGAGTCGACGTCGTCGACGAGGTAAAGACGGGTCGCTTCGTGGAAGCCGGGAACCGCGGAGTCTTCCGCGGCCAGCGCCGCCGGGCGCGCGGCGGCGAGGGCGGCCAGCAGGTGCGTCCGCCCCGCACCGCGCTCGCCCCACAGGTAGACGAACGGCTCGCCGCGCCCCGCCGCGATCGCGCGCAGCACGGCGACGGCTTCGGCGTTGCGGCCGACGACGAAGTTGTCGAGGGACGGCGTGAGGGGACGGACGAGATCCAGCGTCAGCTGGCGCGGCGCATTCATGGCGTCATCGGGCGCAACGGATCGGCCGTGGGTCACGCGGGCGCGCGCGTCCAACTACAATCCAGCCTTCTCCTGCTGCGAGGGGCGAAGTCTACCGGTCCGCCGGCGCCGCTCGCGCAGCAACGCCGCTTCGAGCCCGCTCCCGCCGCCATGAACCCACTCGACTACAAGCAGGCCGGCGTCGACTACAGCAAGATCGATCCGCTGAAGGTGTCGGCGCAGCAGGCCGCCGCCGCCACGGCCGGCAACCTCGCGCGCCACGGCCTGCAGGAGGTGGCCGCGTCGCGCGGCGAGTCGGCCTACGTGATCGACTGCGGCGACCACTACCTCGCCTCGATCACCGAGTGCCTCGGCACCAAGGCGCTGGTGGCCGACGCCATGCGGGCCGTCACCGGCCGCACGTACTACGACCGCATCGCGCAGGACACGCTCGCGATGGCGATCAACGACCTCATCACCGTCGGCGCGACGCCGGTGTCCGTGCACGCCTACTGGGCGACCGGCGGCAGCGACTGGTTCTCCGACGCCGAGCGCGCGCGCGACCTCGTGGCCGGGTGGAAGGCGGCGTGCGACCACTGCGGCGTCTCCTGGGGCGGCGGCGAGACGCCCGCGCTGGCCGGCGTGGTCGCGGAAGGACGGATCGACCTCGCGGCGTCGTGCGTCGGCCTCGTGCGTCCGAAGTCGCGGCTGACGCTCGGCGAGCGGCTCGCGCCGGGCGACGCGGTCGTGCTGCTCGCGTCGAGCGGCATCCACGCCAACGGCGTGTCGCTCGCCCGCAAGCTCGCGGAGCGCCTGCCGGACGGCTACGCAACGAAGCTCGCCGACGGCGCGCTCTACGGCGAAGCGCTGCTGGCGCCGACGACCCTCTACTCGCCGGTGACCGAAGCGCTCGCCGCCGCCGGCATCGTTCCGCACTACTGCGCGAACATCACCGGGCACGGCTGGCGCAAGCTGATGCGTCATCCCGGGGCGTTCGGCTACCGCATGCACACGCTGCCGCCGGTCCCGACCGTGCTCGCCTTCATCCAGCAGCACGCCGGCATCGACGACCGCGAGGCCTACGGCAACCTGAACATGGGCGCGGGCTTCGCGCTCTACGTCGCGGCCGGCGATGCCGCCCGCGTGGTCGAGGTCGCGCGAGGCTGCGGCGTGCCGGCGTGGGTCGCCGGCACGGTGGAGGCGGGTGCCAAGCAGGTGGTGATCGAGCCGCTCGGCCTGACCTTCGGCGGCGACGACCTGCACGTGCGCGCTTAGCGCCGAGCGTCCGGCTGGTTGTTGCGTCTTCTGGAGTCACCTGCGCGCCGACCGCGCTGCGGGGCGCCTCGACTCCGCGCGACGCGCGGCGGGCGACACTGGGTCGCGCTCCTCGCCGCAGCTTTCGGGGACCGCGCCGCCTGGGCGGGCTGTGGGGTGCCTCGCGCAGCGCGCGTCAGGCAGCGGGCGTCGCCATTCACGGCAGTGCGGCGGGCCAGTTCGCCGCAGCCGCGAGGCACGACGCTGCGTTAGTCGACTTCGCGAGCCCGAAAGCTGCGAGCCCGCAGGGAGCGCCACGCGCCGAATGACGCCCGCGCGACGCGCGCGGAGTCGAGGTACCCCGCAGCCCGCCCAGGCGCAGGCAGGAGCAGGCCTGAAGCGCGCCGCTCAAGGGCCTCGATCGCATCCACCGCAGCGCGCACGCGCTCGAACGCGTCCGGCGCGAACGGGTCGATCCGGGTCGCGTCGCGCATCGACCGCAGCCACGTGATCTGGCGCTTCGCGAGCTGGCGCGTCGCCGCGATGCCGGCGGCGCGGAATGCCGCGAAGTCGGTCTGCCCCTCCAGGTGCCGCAACGCCTGGCGATAGCCGACGCTGCGCATCGACGGCAACTCCGGATCGAGGTCGCCGCGGGCGCGCAGCGCGCGCACTTCGTCGAGCAGTCCCCGCGCCAGCATCGCGTCGAACCGCTGCTCGATGCGCCGGTGCAGTTCGGCGCGATCTTCGGGCAACAGCGCGATCGTCGCGAGCGCCAGCGCGGGCCGCTGCTGCGCGCGCTGCAGCTGCGACAGAGGAATTCCGCTCACCTCGAACACCTCGAGCGCGCGCTGGATGCGCTGGCTGTCGTTCGGCTCGAGCCGGTCAGCGGTCACGGGGTCGACGGCCGCGAGCCGGGCGTGCATCGCCGGCCAGCCGAGCCGTACCGCGTCCGCTTCGAGCCGTGCGCGCACCGCGGCGTCCGCCGATGGCAGGTCGGACAGTCCCTCGCGCAGCGCCTTCGCGTACAGCATCGTGCCGCCGACGACGAGCGGCAGGGCGCCGCGCGCGCGGATGCCGGCGATCGCGCCGGGCGCATCCGCGACGAAGTCGGCGGCCGAGTACGGCTGCGACGGATCGCGGATGTCGATCAGGTGGTGCGGCACCGCGGCCCGCTCCTCGGGCGACGGCTTCGCCGTGCCGATGTCCATGCCGCGATAGACCTGCGCGGAATCGATCGACACGATCTCGGTCGCGCGCTCGCGCGCCAGCCGCATCGCGAAGTCGCTTTTGCCGCAGGCCGTCGGGCCGAGCAGCAGGATCGCGTCAGCCATGGTGGGCGACGTCGCCGTGGCGACGCACGAGCGTGAACGCGACCAGCGCCGTCGCCAGCGAACAGGCGGCGATCGTGAGCGTCAGCGGATAGACCGTGCCGTTGTAGCTGGCGCCGATCCACATGCCGACGGAGGCGGCGATCAGCATCATCACGACGCCGAGCAGCGCCGCCGCCGCTCCCGCGTTGTGCGGGAATGGCGCGACCGCGCCCGATTGCGACGGCGGCTGCACGAGTCCGTGCGACAAACCGTAGAAGAACATCGGGACCGTGATGGCGAGCGGCGCGTGCACGCCGGCGAGCGCGAAGGCGGCCATTGCCACGCCCGCCGCGGCCTGCAGCAGCGCGCCCGCCGCGATGGTCCGCTGCATCCCCTGCCGCGGCAGCAGCCGGCGGCAGGCGAGCGTGCCGACGAGGTAGCCGGCCACCATCGTGCTGAACGAGAACGCGTAGGCGGTGGCGGACTGCCCGAGCGTTCGCATCAGCACGAAGGACGACCCGGAGATGAACGCGAACAGGCCGCCGTAGGTCGCGGCCGCCGCGAGGGCGTAGGCGCGAAACGCCGGCGAGCGCAGCACCTGGCCGTAGGTGCGCAGCATCGGCCCGGGCGCGAGAGCGTGCGGGTTGCGGCGCGTGTTCGTTTCCTTCAGCCGGAACGCGGCGAACAGGGCGAGCGCGACGGAGAAGACGACGAGCGCCGCGAAGGCCGCGCGCCAGCCGAAGCTGTTCGCGAGCTGCGCGCCGATGATCGGCCCGAGCAGCGGCGCGAAGCTCATGATCGTCGCGGCGGCCGCGAGAATGCGCGCGCCTTCGCTCGGCGTGTAGAGGTCGCGCACGAAGCCGCGCGCGCCGACGAGGCAGGTGGACGCGCCAAGCCCCTGCAGCGCGCGCCCGGTGACGAGCACGGCCATCGAGGGCGCCAGCATGCAGAGCGCGCTGGCCAGCGCGTAGACCGTCGCGCCGAGCGCGATCAGCGGATAGCGGCCGTAGCGGTCGGTGAGGGGGCCGGCGACCAGCTGCCACACGCCGAACACGGCGATGAACGCCGACAGCGTCCACTGCACGGCGGCGACGCCGGCGTCGAAGTGCGACGCGATCGCGGGCAGCGTCGGCAGGTACAGGTCGGTCGACAATGGCTGCAGCATCGACAGGCCCGCCGTGAGGGCGACGACGGTCGACGTCGTCATGCCGGCCGCGGCGAGGCGGGCCGAACTGCTCACTGGACGACCCTCCGGTCGCTGGCGCGACCACCTCCCCGAGGGAGGCGAGCGCCCCCTTCGGGCGGCCGGGCGGGGGCGCTCATCTTCCGCGCAGGAAGAGCCTGTCGAGGTCGTTGACCGTGAGCTGGACCCAGGTCGGCCGGCCGTGGTTGCACTGGTCGGCGCGATCGGTCGCTTCCATCTCGCGCAGCAGCGCGTTCATTTCATCGATCGTGAGGCGGCGGTTCGCGCGCACCGCGCCGTGGCAGGCGAGCGTGGCGAGCAGCTCGTTGCGGTGCTCGGTCAGCACGCGCGAGCCGCCGAACTCGCGCAGGTCGCGCAGCACGTCGCGCGCCAGCTGCGCTCCGTCGGCGTTGGCGAGCAGGGCCGGCATCGATCGCAGGGCGAGCTGCGTCGGCGACGCCGCCGAGAGGTCGAGCCCGAGTTCGGCGAGCAGCGCGGCTTCCTCGTCGGCGGTCGCCATGTCGGCCGGGGCGGCGCTGAACACCTGCGGAATCAGCAGCCGCTGCTGCGGGATCGCGTGCTGGTCGAGCTGGTGCTTCAGTTTCTCGTAGACGATGCGCTCGTGCGCCGCGTGCATGTCGACGATGACGAGCCCGTTGGCGTTCTGCGCCAGGATGTAGATGCCGGCGAGCTGCGCGAGCGCCACGCCCAGCGGCATGTCGGCCGGTGCATCGCCGCCTGCAGGCGCGGGCGCGGGAGCCGCCGGTGCGGGCCGCTGCGCCATCATCGACAGGTAGTCCGCCACGCTCTGTGCCACGCCGAGGGTCGATTGCCGGGGCGCCGATGGTGGCGCCGACAGGATCTCCTCGATGCGTTCCGCCATCGCGTCCGCCGGGCCGGGCGCCACCTGCGCCGACGCGGCCAGCGCCCGCTGCACCGCGTGCAGCACGAGCTGGTGCACGGCCGACGACTCGCGGAAGCGCACCTCGATCTTGGTCGGGTGCACGTTGACGTCCACGCGCCGCGGATCGATTTCCAGGCTCAGGCAGTACATCGGCTGGCTCGCGCCGTGCAGCACGTCGGCGTAGGCGGCGCGCACGGCGTGCGTGAGCACCTTGTCGCGCACGTAGCGGCCGTTGACATAGAAGTACTGGGCATCGGCCCGGGCGCGGCTCGCGGTCGGCAGTCCGACCCAGCCGCTGATGCGCAGTCCGGCGGCCGCGGCTTCCACCTCGCGCTGCGCCTGCGCGAACTCCTCGGGAAGCAGGCGGCACGCGCGCTGGCGCGAGGTCTCCGCGGGCAGCGAGAGGACCGTCTTGCCGTTGTGCATCACCGTGAACGCGACGGCGGGATGCGCGGCCGCCAGCCGCATCACCTGGGCGACGCAGTGGCCGAGCTCGGTGGCTTCGGCGCGCAGGAACTTGCGCCGTGCCGGCGTCTTGTGGAAGAGGTCGATGACCTCGATCCGCGTGCCGACCAGGCCCGCCGCCGGCGCGATGTCCGGAGCGTCGCCGCGGACCGTGAAGGCCGTGTCGGCGTCCGCCACGCGCGACGTGATGGCGACGTCGGCGACGGCCGCGATCGACGCCAGCGCCTCGCCGCGGAAGCCGAGCGACTCGACGGCTTCGAGGTCCTCGAGGCTGGCGATCTTGCTGGTGGCGTGCCGGGTCAGCGCGAGCGCGAGTTCGTCGGGCGGGATGCCGCCGCCGTTGTCGGCCACCGCGATGCGCCGGATGCCGCCGCCGTCGAGCCGAACCTCGATGTCGCTGGCGCCGGCGTCCAGGCTGTTTTCGACCAGCTCCTTGACGACCGAAGCCGGTCGCTCGATCACCTCGCCGGCGGCGATCTGGCTGACCAGGATGTCGGGCAGGGGCCGGATGGCGCGGCGAGCGGGGGTCGACATGCGGCGATTATAGGAAGGCCTCCCGCGGCTCCCGCGAGCGATGCCTCGCGTATCATCCGCGCTCCCGTTCCACTCCCCGCGTTGTCCGGCGCGCCGTTCGCGCGTTTCACGCGCGCCACCCCCCGATGGACGTCAACTGGCTCGACCTGTTCCGCGCGGCCGATCGCTTCCTCGTGGCGATGGTCGAGCAGAACGTCGTCCTCGTCTACGTCACGCTGTTCGCGATCTTCTTCTCGGAGACCGGGCTCGTGGTGATGGCGTTCCTGCCCGGCGACTCGCTGCTGTTCGTCGCGGGCGCCGTGTCGGCCTTGCCGGCCGCGCAGGCCAAGGGACTGAACGTCCACCTGCTGGCGGGACTGATCATCGTCGGCGCGGTCCTGGGCAACACGCTCAACTACTACATCGGGCGGTGGCTCGGCATGAAGGTCTACGACGGCACGATCAGCTGGATCAACCAGGACGCGCTGCGCAAGACGCACGACTTCTACGAGCGCCACGGCGGCAAGACGATCACGATCGCGCGCTTCGTGCCGATCGTGCGCACCTTCGCGCCGCTGGTGGCCGGATCGGCCGGCATGGATGTCTACCGTTTCCAGCTCTTCAACGTGCTCGGCGCGGTGATCTGGGTCACGTCGCTGGTGTACGGCGGCTACCTGTTCGGCAACCTCCCGATCGTTCGCGACAACCTCGGTCTCGTGCTGTTCCTCGGGCTGGCGGCAGCGGCCGGCCCGGTGCTGCTCGCGGGCGCGGTGCGGCTCCTGCGCATGCGACGGGCGCCGCGCGCCGGCTGACGTCCAGGCCGGCGCTCAGGTCAGCGCTCAGGTCAACGGATTCCGCCTGAGCGGCGGGTTCTTCGCGAAGTAGCGCTTGATGCCGATCAGCAGCGCCCGCGCCATCTGCTCCTGGTAGTCGACGTCGCGCAGCCGCGCTTCCTCTTCCGGATTGCTGATGAACGCGGTCTCGACGAGGATCGACGGGATGTCCGGCGCCTTCAGCACCGCGAAGCCGGCCTGCTCGACGCGCGGCTTGTGCAGCCGGTTGACGCGCTCGAGCTCGCGCAGCACCGAGTTGCCGAGCTTCAGGCTGTCGTTGATCTGCGCGGTGGTCGAAAGGTCGAGCAGCACGCGCGCGAGGTTGCGGTCGGCCGAAGCGAGGTTGATGCCGCCGATCTGGTCGGCGTCGTTTTCGCGCCGGGCCATCCACGCCGCGGCCGAGCTCGAGGCGCCGTTCTCCGACAGTGCGAAGACCGACGAGCCGCGCACATCGGGCCGGATCCACGCATCCGCGTGGATCGACACGAAGAGATCGGCCTGGACTGCGCGCGCCTTCGCGACCCGGGTGCGCAGCGGCACGAAGAAGTCGCCGTCGCGCGTCATCGCGACGCGCAGCCCGTGGTCGGCGACGATCATGTCGCGCAGGCGCCGGCCGATGGCGAGCGTCACGTTCTTCTCGTAGGTGCCCGCGCGTCCGACCGCGCCGGGATCCTCGCCGCCGTGACCCGGATCGATGACGACCGTGAGCATCCGTTGCAGGTCCGGGTCGGGCCTGGAGCGACCGGGCTGCGCGACCTGCTCCTGCGGCGCGCGGGGCGGCTCGCCGGTCGCCGGATCGGATCGGCCCGTCTTCGGCGGCGCGCTCTGCTCGCGCAGCAGCGCCAGCAGCGGATCGGGCGGATTGACCGGATAGAGGTCGAGCACGAGCCGGTGCTGGTACGGCCCGACCGGCGCGAGCGAGAACACCTGCGGCTTGACGTCTTCCTTCAGTTCGATCACGAGCCGCACGACGCCGGGACGGTTCTGGCCGACGCGCACCAGCGCGATGTACGGGTCGTCGGGCTGCGACCTTGCCGACGATTTCGCGCAGCTTCGGCGTGAGGTCCATGTCCTCGATGTCGACCACCAGCCGCAGCGGGCTCGTGTCGCGCACCATGAAGTGCGAGAACTTCAGCGGCGCGTCGTGTTCGAGCGTCAGGCGCGAGTAGTCGTCGGCGGGCCAGATGCGCACCGCGAGCAGCGTGGCGCCGCGGGCAATGTCGAAGGGTGTGAGCGCGAGGACGAGCGAGCCGCCGGCGGCGCGGATCAGCTGCCGGCGGTGCGTGCTTGGAACTCCCCGAGTGCGCTCGTCAGACATGCCTCGCCCAGTTGGCTCGCCGCGGTGATGGACGCCAGTCGCCCGTCGCCGTCCACGCTCAACGCGATCGACAGGTCCGCCGTTGGCAGCCGGGGTCCGGCGCGCTCGGGCCACTCGATCGCACAGATCCGGCCGGGTCCGAACAGATCGCGGAAGCCGGATGATCCGAATTCGCTCGGATCGGCAAATCGATAAAAATCAAAGTGATGGAAGTCTAAGCTCGAAACCGAATAAGGTTCAAGCAGCGCGTAGGTAGGGCTTTTCACGGGTCCGCTCACGCCGAGCGCCCCGAGCACGGCGCGCACCAGGGCGGTCTTGCCCGTGCCGAGGTCGCCGCTGAGGTTCAGTTGCAGCCCGTGCGCGCGCACGTCGTCGAGACGGCGCTGGATCGCGTGACCGAGCGCGCGCCCGAACGCCGAGGTGGCCTCGGCGTCCGGCAAGGCGAGCGAAACGACAGGGACCGCGGGCGATGCCACCTAGAATCGTTCGACATGGGGACCGTTGATTCCGACGAGGATACAAGCGCGGCCGCGCGCGACTGGGCGGCGCTGGCGGAGCGCATCCGCGCGTGGGGTGCTGAACTCGGCTTCGCGCGCGTCGGCATCGCGGACCTCGACGTCGCGAGCGCCGCGGACCGGCTCGACGCCTGGCTCGCGGAAGGTCGCCACGGCGCGATGCAGTACATGCAGCGGCACGCCGCGATCCGGCGCGACGCGACGCGCCTGCTGCCCGGCGCGCGGCGGGCGATCGCGGTGCGGATGGACTACGTCCCGCGCGACGCGCCGCCGGACTGGCTCGAGCAGGAGCGGGCGCGCATCGCGGCGCCCGGCGAGGCCGTCATCTCGATCTACGCGCGCGGCCGCGACTATCACAAGGTGCTGCGCCAGCGGCTGCAGGCGCTGGCGTCGCGCATCGAAGGCGAGGCCGGTCCTTTCGGCTACCGCGTCGCGACCGACTCGGCGCCGGTGATGGAAGTCGAACTCGCGCGCAAGGCGGGGCTGGGCTGGCGCGGCAAGCACACGCTGTTGCTGTCGCAGGACGCGGGCTCGACCTTCTTCCTCGGCGAGATCCTCACCGACCTGCCGTTGCCGGTCGATGCGCCGGTGACCGAGCGCTGCGGAACGTGCGCGCGGTGCATCGACGTGTGTCCGACCAGGGCGATCACCGGGCCGTACCGGCTCGACGCGCGGCGCTGCATTTCGTACCTCACGATCGAATTGCCGGGATCGATTCCCGAAGAGCTGCGGCCTCTGATCGGCAACCGCGTGTACGGCTGCGACGACTGCCAGCTCGCGTGTCCCTGGAACAAGTTCGCGCGCGCCGCGACGCTGGCGGACTTCGACGCGCGGCACGGGCTCGATCGCGCGACGCTCGTGGAACTGTTCGCATGGAGCGAAGCCGAGTTCGACGAGCGCCATGCGGGCTCGGCGATCCGGCGCATCGGCCATGCGCGCTGGCTGCGCAACATCGCCGTGGGGCTCGGCAATGCGCGGACGTCGCCGGAGGTTGTCGTCGCCCTGCGTGCGCGCGCCGACCATACGGACCCGGTCGTCCGCGAGCACGTCGCCTGGGCGCTCGCGCGCCACGCCGCGCGCTAGGGCCTGTTCACGCCCGGAGCATGCGCGAGCCAGGCGTCAACAGGCGCTAGAGCCGCGCGAACGTCACCCACAGCGGCAGAGTGATCATCGCCGCCAGCGTCTGGATCGTGATCAGCGCGGCGACCGGCGCGGCGAGCCCGCCCATGCGCACCGCGAGGATGTACGCGCTCGACGCCGTCGGCAGGGCGGCGAACAGCACGACCACCTGCGCCTCCACTCCGCGCAGGCCGAGCGCCCGCACGACGACGACGGCAACGATCGGCGTGGCGACCAGCTTCACGAACGTGAACCAGGTGAGCGAGCGCGGATCGTCCTTCACCGTCGTGAACGAAAGGCCGGCGCCGATGCACAGCAGTCCGAGCGCCAGGCTGGCGGAGCCCATGCGCGTCAGGAAGCTCGACGCGAAGGCCGGCAACTCCAGCCCCGCGAAGTGCGCGGCCAGGCCGGCCAGCGTGGACACGATCAGCGGGTTGGTGACGAGTTCGCGCCCGAGGTTGGACTTCGCGTGGCGCGCGAGCGTGGTCACGGCGATCAGGTTCGCGAGCGGAATGCACACGGCGAGGATCAGCGCCAGCAGCGCGACGCCGCGCGCGCCGAACAGCGATTGCGCGAGCGCGAGCCCGACGTACGAGTTGTAGCGGTACGCGGTCTGCGCGCAGCTCGCGAACAGCGCCGGCTCGGTCCGGAACAGCGGCCGCGCGAGGAACCCCATCGCCGCCGCAGAGAGCAGAGTGACGACGGCGGCGCCGAGCAGCAGCGCGTCGGTCGCGAGCGAGAACTTCGCGCTGAAGATCGAGTTGAACAGCAGCGCCGGGAACAGCACGTAGTAGACGAGCCGCTCGGCGCCGTCCCAGAACCCGCGCTGGAACGCGAACCGCCGCGCGAGCACGGCCCCGAGCAGGATCGTCCCGAAGTCGGGCAGCATCAGCAGGGCGTTGGAGAACATGGCGGGCCGCGGCGGGGAACGCCGGAGTGTAGAGGCGGGCGATCGGCCCCGAACCGTCGCCTCGCCTCAAATTGCCCGAGAGGGGACGAGCCCTTATAATCCGGCCCCTTTGCTGCTGTAGCTCAGTTGGTAGAGCAACTGATTCGTAATCAGTAGGTCGGACGTTCGAGTCGTCTCAGCAGCACCATGCCCAACCTGCTTCCCGCGATCGCGTTCACGGTCCGGCCGCGGGGACAGCTCCTTCCTAATCCTTCGCGTGTCGATGAGGCGCGCGCTCGTGGACGCCGCCGCTGTTCGAGCGCCGCTCACCAGGAACTCAAGAGCAAGGGAGAACTGCCATGACACTGCCTCTGGCAGGCAAGACCGCGCTGATCACCGGCGCCGCGCGCGGCATCGGGCGCGCCACCGCGCACAAGCTCGCCGCGGCCGGCTGCGACGTCATCGCCAACTACTACAACAGCCACGAGGAAGCCGAGGCGCTCTGCGTGGAGCTGCGCGCGCTGGGACGCCGCGCGCTCGCCGTCAAGGCGAGCGTGGGGCTGCCGGACAGCGTGGACGAGATGTTCGGCGAGCTGAAGAAGGAGTTCGACCGCATCGACATCGTCGTCAGCAACGCCGCCAGCGGCGTGCTGAAGCCGACGCTGGAGATGACGCTCAAGCACTGGCGCTGGTGCATGGAGACCAACGCGCTGGCGCTCAACCTGCTCGCGCAGCGCGCGGTGCCGATGATGCCGGCGGGCGGCCGCATCCTCGCGATGTCGAGCCTCGGCTCGCTGCGGGCGCTGCCCAACTACGGGTTCATCGGGGCGTCGAAGGCCGCGCTCGAGGCGCTGGTGCGCTCGCTCGCGCAGGAGCTCGGGCCGCGCGGCATCCGCGTCAACGCGGTCAGCGCCGGCGTGGTCGACACCGACGCACTCGCCTACTTCCCGAACCGCGAGGAGCTGCTCGAGTCGTTCCGCGCGCGCACGCCGGCCGGGCCGGTGCTGACGCCGCAGGACGTCGCGGGCGCCGTCTACCTGCTGTGCCTGCCCGAGGCGAACATGATCAACGGCCACACGCTGTTCGTCGACGGCGGCTTCGCCATCTCGGGCTGAACGATGAAGAATGAATCCGGATTGCAGGGCAAGGTCGTGCTGGTCACGGGCGGCAGCCGCGGCATTGGCCGCGCCATCGTCGAGCGCTTCGCTGCCGACGGCGCCGACGTCACGTTCTTCTATCGCGGCAACGAGGCGGCCGCGCGGGAAGTGGTCGCCGCGGTGAGCGCCGCGGGCGGAACGGCTACGGCCGAGCAGGTCGACGTCACGGACGCGCCGGCGGTGACGGCCGCCGTCGAGCGCCTCATCGACCGCGCCGGCCGCATCGACGTGCTGGTCAACAACGCGGGCGTGGTGCGCGACAACCTGCTCGCGATGCTCGACGACGACGACATCCGCACGGTGCTCGATACGAACGTCGGCGGCGTGTTCCACGTGACCCGCGCCGTGGCGCCGCACATGATCTCGAAGCGCGCCGGCAAGATCATCAACCTCGGTTCCGTCGCCGGCGAGAAGGGCGGACGCGGGCAGACCAACTATGCGGCGAGCAAGGGCGCGATCAACGCCTTCACGCGCGCGCTGGCGGTCGAGCTGGCCTCGCGGAAGATCACGGTAAACTGCGTGGCGCCGGGCGTCATCGAGACCGAGATGTCGCAGCAGGTCCGGGAACTGGCGGGCGACGAAATCAAGGAGCGCATCCTTTTGCGGCGCTACGGCCAGCCGCAGGACGTCGCGCATGCCGTCTGGTTCCTGGCGTCGAGCTTCGCCGATTACATCACCGGACAGGTGCTCCACGTGGACGGTGGCTTCAAGATGGGATGAGGGCATGAAAGAACAGATCAGCAAGCAGGAGATCGAAGCGGTATTCCCCAAGGTCGCGCAGGTCATCGCCGACGCGCTCGGCTGCGATGTCGAGGACGTCAAGCTGGATATGCCGCTGATCGAAGGACTCGATGCCGAGTCGATCGACTTCCTCGACCTCGTGTTCCGGCTCGAGCGCAGCTTCGGCGTCAAGATCCCGCGCGGGAAGATCGTCGAGGACGCGCGCGGCGACCTGCCCGAGGCCGACTTCGAGCAGAAGGGCATCGTCACCGATGCCGGGCTCGCGCAGCTGCGCGAGTTCCTCAGCGAAGTGCCGGCCGAACGCTTCAAGTCGCCGATGAAGGCCGCCGACATTCCGCGCCTGTTCACGCCCGAGACGTTCTGCAAGGTCGTCGTTCGCGCGCAGCGCGCGGTGCCGGCCGCCTCCTGACGCGGCGACCGGTCGAGCGGTCCGCGGCATGGACGGTCGTTTTCGCGCGTTCTCGTTCGTCGACCGCATCACTCGGCTCGATCCCGGGCACCGCATCGAAGGGCTCTACACCGTGCCGGCGACCGCCTCGCGCTTTCCGGCCGCGCTGATGGCCGAGGCGGTGGGCCAGCTCGCCGCCTGGTCGGCGATGTCCGCGGTGGGATTCACGCACCGGCCGGTCGCGGGCCTGGCCGGCGAGACGCGCTATCACGGCGCGGCCGTTCCCGGGCAGACGCTGCAGCTCGCGGCTGACATCGAACGCTGCGACGACGAAGCCATCGCCTACGGCGGCACGGCGTCGATCGACGGGCGCTGCGTGCTCGAGCTCATCCACTGCGTGGGGCCGATGCTGCCGATGGAGGAGTTCGACGCTCCGGAGGCGGTGCGCGGCCGACTTCGAGACCCTGATGGGCTCCGGCGCGCCGAGCGGTCGCTTCGCCGGCGTCGACGCGCCGCAGTTCGAGACGCATCGAACACAGCGCCGGCGAGCGACTGCGCGCCGTGCTGCACGTGCCCGAGGCCGCGACCTACTTCGACGACCACTTCCCGCGTCGTCCGGTCTTTCCCGGCACGCTGCTGATGGACAGCCTCTCGACGTTGGCGCTGCAGCTCGCCGGCGACCTGCCGGCGCTGCACGGCAGCCGGCTCGCGGTGGCGCGCGTGCGCGACGTGAAGATCCGCTCGTTCACCGCGCCCGGGCAGACGCTCGAACTGGAGGCAGAAATGAAGTCGTCGTCGACCGAGGGCGCTCAGATGAAGCTCGCCGCGCGCACCGACGGCCGCACGATCGCGACGGCGCGCATCGACATCGAGCGGAGCCAGTGATGACCGAGCCGCGCCGTCGCGTCGCGATCACCGGGATCGGCATGGTCACGCCCGCCGGCAACGACGTGGCGACGACCTGGGAGGCGCTGTTGGCCGGGCGCAGCGCGGCCGCGCCGATCCGCGGCTTCGACGCCAGCGGCTTCTCGACCCGGATCGCGGCCGAGGTCAAGGACTTCGACGCCGAGCGCGTGATCGGCGACCGCAGGCTGCTGAAGTTCGCCAATCGCGCGCACCGGTTCGCGCTCGCTGCGGCCGAACAGGCGTTTCGCGACGCCGGCATCCGGCCGACGCCCGAGTCCGCCGAGCGCTGGGGCTGCGTGGTCGGCACCGGCATGATGGGCGTGACGTTCGACGAACTCGCCGCCGTGCACGCGGTGGCCGGCGGCAGCGGCGAACTCGAGCCCGACAAGTTGCTCGGCCCCGGGGCGGCCTCCGACCCGATGGTGTTCTGCCGCAGCCAGTCGAGCGCCGGCTGCGCGCTGCTGCTGCGCCAGTTCGGCATCCGTGGGTACGCGAGTTCGGTGCACACCGCGTGCGCGTCCGGCGGACAGGCGGTCGGCACCGCGCTGAAGGTCATTCGCCGCGGCATCGCCGATCGCGTGCTGGCCGGCGGCTTCGACTCGATGATCAATCCGGTCGGGCTGGCCGGCTTCTGCCTGCTCGGGGCGGTCTCGCCGGACAACGACACGCCGGAGCGTGCCAGCCGTCCGTTCGATGCCTCCCGCAACGGGTTCGTGCTGGGCGAAGGCGCGGGCTTCCTGGTGCTCGAGGAGTGGAACGCGGCGCGCGCGCGCGGGGCCCGCATCTACGCGGAACTGGCCGGCGACGGCAACTCGCTGTCGAGCTACCGCATCACCGACTCGCACCCGTCCGGCGACGGACCGATCCAGGCCATGCGGCAGGCGGTCGGCGACGCGCGCGCGACGCTCGACGAGGTCGACTACCTGAACGCGCACGGCACGTCGACGCCGATGAACGACCGCAGCGAATGCGCGGCGGTGCGCGCGGTGTGGGGGGGCGACGCGTGGCGCAGCGTCGCGGTCAGTTCCACCAAGAGCGTGATGGGCCACCTGATCGCCGCCGCGGGCGCGGTGGAGGCCGGCGTCTGCGCGCTGGCCATCCATCACTCGACGCTGCCGGTCAATGCCAACCTCCGGACGCCCGATCCGGAGTGCGAAGTCGACATCGTCCGCGACCAGCCGCGCGCGCGGCGCGTGCGGCTGGCGCTGTCGAACTCGCTCGGGTTCGGCGGCTCCAACAGTTGCCTCGCCTTCCGCAACCCCGAGGACGTCGACGGCAAATCGTCGACGGGCGGCTGATGGCGACGAAGCGCGTACTGATCACCGGCACCGGCGCGATCTGCGGCGCGGGAAGCTCGCCGGCGGCGATCTTCTCCAGCGTGGCGGCGGGCCGCTCCGCGATCCGCCCGATCGCGCAGTGGGACTCCGCGCGCTGGCCGGCGAAGCTCGCCGCCGAGGTGGGCGACTACAACGCGGCGGCGCTGACCGGCGACCGCAAGCTGCTGAAGTACGTTCGCCGCACCGACGTGTTCGGCCTGTACGCCGCCGACCGTGCGATCGAGAGCGCGGGCTTCGCCGCCTGGCGCGCGACGCTCGACGAAGCGGCCGCCACGCGATTCAACGACGGCTGCGGCATCTACGTCGGCTCGGGCGGCGGCGCGTTCCTGAACCAGTACGACTACTTCCCGCTGATGACGGCGGCCGGCGGCAGCCTCGAAGCCTTCGGACGCGAACTGTCGGCGACGGTGAATCCGATGTGGCTGCTGCGGTCGCTGCCCAACAACGTGCTCGGGCACGTCGGCATCCGCCAGGTGCTGAAGGGCCCGAACGCCTGCATCACCAACCACGGCGTCAGCGGACCGCTGGCGATCGCCGAGGCCGCCGAGGCGCTGAGGACCGGCGAATGCGAGCGCGCGGTCGCCATCGGCCACGATGCCTCGATCGAGCCGCAGATGGTGCTGTACTACCACGCGGTGGGACTGCTGTCCGAGGACGGGCTGCGCCCGTTCGACGAGGCGCACAACGGCAGCCTGATGGGCGAGGGCGCCGCCGCGCTGGTGCTCGAGACCGAGGACGCGGCGCGGACGCGCGGCGCCCCGGTGCTCGGCGAAGTGCTCGGCGTCGGGCACGGCGGCGACGCCCTCGGACTGCTGCCGATCCGGGACGACGGCGCGGGGCTCGCGCGGGCGATCCGCGATGCGCTCGCCGACGCGGGCCTGCAACCGGGCGACGTCGGCATGGTCGTCGCCCACGGCAACGGCACGCCGAACTCGGACGTGTCCGAGGCGCGCGCGCTGCTCTCGGTGTTCGGCGCGCAGATGCCCCCGGTCACCGCGTTCAAGTGGTCGATCGGCCACCTGCTGGCGGCGAGCGGCATCATCGAAGCCGTGCTGGCGATCGAGGCGCTGCGCGCGCGCAGCGTCCCGGGCATCGCCAACCTTCGGAGCATCGATCCCCTGTGCGCCGGCCTGCCGGTGGCCGCCACGCCGCAGGAGCCGCGCAGCGACGTCGCGTTGCTGCTGGCGCGCGGCTTCGGCGGCACCAATGCCGCGCTGCTGGTCCGGGCCGCTGGCGCCTGAACCGATGACCGTGGCCGGCACTGCCAGCCGCTGCGGCATCGACACAGTCGAGATCGCGCGCGTCGAACGCCTCTTGCGCGAGACTCCGGACGAAGATCTCGCAAGGCTCTTCTCGCGCGGCGAACTCGACGAGTGCGCCGGCTCCGGCCGCGCCGCCAGCCTCGCGGCCCGCTTCGCCGCCAAGGAGGCGTGCCTGAAGCTCTTTCCGCGCGAAACGGCGCTCGGCACCATCGTCGCGGAGGACTTCTCCGTGGCGCGCGATCCCTACGGCGCGCCGCGGGTGGTGTGCGGCGCGGCGGCGCAGACGGTGCTCGGGCGCAACCGGATCAAGGACATCAGCGTGTCGCTGTCGCACGATCGCACGTCGGCCACGGCGGTGGCGCTGGCGCATCCGATGGTGGCCGACGCGCCGTGGCTGGGCCGCGTGCTCTATCGCCTGCTGCCGCTGCGGCGCAAGGTCGTGCTCGAGAACCTGCGGCGCGTGTTCGGCGACGCGACGCCGGCCGCCGAGATCGAGGCGCTGGCGCAGGCGCACTACGCGCACATGGGCCGGCTGCTGTGGGAGTTCCTCCGCTTCCCCTGGCTGTCGGCGGAACGGCGGCGCTCGATGGTCCGCGTCGAGAACCTCGACGCGCTGGTCGCCGCGCTCGGGCAGGGCAAGGGCGTGCTGATCCTGACCGGTCACTTCGGCAACTTCGAGGTGGCGACCGCCGCCGGGCTCGACAGCTATCCGCAGGCGCGCGGCCGGTTCTGGTTCGTGCGCCGGCCCGTCAAGCCGGCGTGGCTGGACCGGTTGGTGGCGCGACGCTTCGCCCGCGCCGGCTTCGGCATCCTGCCCAAGCGCGGTGGGCTCGAGGCCATCCTCGACAAGCTGGCGGCCGGCGACCTGGTGGTGTTCCCGTTCGACCAGCACGCCAGCCGCAAGGACGGCGTGCTGGTGGAGTTCTTCGGGCATCCCGCCGGCACCTTCCGCAGCCTCGTCGGTCATCGCCTTGTCGACCGGCGCGCCGGTCGTGCCGGCCGCCAGCTGGCGCGAGCCCGACGGATCGCACGTGCTGCGCTTCGAGCCGGCGCTCGCGCTGATCGAACATCCGGACGCCAACGAGGCGATCCGGTTGAACACGCGGGCCTACAACGCGGCGCTGGAGCACCTGGTCGTGCGGCATCCGGAACAGTGGTGGTGGACGCACCGGCGCTGGAAACCGTGGCCGGCGGCGGCGTCGCGAACCCTTCGCCACTGACCGCGCTGCATAATGCGCGGGCCATGAGCGCGCAGCGCGGGAGGGTAGTCCACTGAGCGACATCGTTCTCGAAGGCGTCTCGAAGCGCTACGGCGCGGTGCGCGCGGTCGACGGCGTGAGCCTGCGCGCCGAATCGGGCAAGTTCCTGGTCCTGCTCGGGCCGTCGGGCTGCGGCAAGTCGACCATCCTGCGGCTGATCGCCGGGCTCGAGGATCCGAGCGAAGGACGGATCCTGATCGGCGGCCGCGACGTCACGCGGCTTGCGCCCGACAAGCGCAAGATCTCGATGGTGTTCCAGTCGTACGCGCTGTTCCCGCATCTGTCGGTGGCCGAAAACATCGTCTTCGGGCTCAAGGTGCGCGGCCTGCCCAAGGCCGAGCGGGATGCGCGGCTCGCCCGCGTGGCGGAGCTGGTCGGGCTGACGGAGCAGATCGCCCGCAAGCCGTCGCAGTTGTCGGGCGGGCAGCGCCAGCGCGTCGCTCTCGCGCGCGCCGTGATCGCGGAGAACAGGATCTGCCTGATGGACGAACCGCTGTCGAATCTCGACGCGCAGCTTCGCCACGGGATGCGGGTGGAGATCCGCGCGCTGCAGCAGCGGCTCGACATGACGGTGGTCTACGTCACGCACGACCAGATCGAGGCGATGAGCATGGCGGATCGCATCGTGCTGATGCGCGAAGGCCGGATCGAGCAGGAAGGCACGCCGGAGGACTTGTATGCGCGGCCGGCGACGATCTTTGCTGCGCGCTTCATCGGCACCCCCGCGATGAACCTCGTCGCGCTCGAGGACGGACCGGACGGCGCGGTGATCCTCGGCTCGAAGGAGCCGGTGCTGCGCGGACGCGGTGCGGGGCTGGTGCTCGGCGTGCGGCCCGAGCACGTGCGGCTGGTCGACACGGGCGGCGTGTCCGCGGAAGTCACGAGCGCCGAGTACCACGGCGCCGACACGATCATCACCGCCCGCGTCGGGCGGGAGTCGGTGCTCGCCCGCGCCGGTGGCCAATCGCGCCTTTGCGCCGGAGCGCAGGTGCGACTAGGCTGGGAAGCTGATTCGGTTCACGTGTTCGATGCGGCCAGCGGCGCGCGGTCTGACGCGAGTCAATCGCTTCCGCTGGCGGCGTGATTAGCGTGGCCCGATCGCTGTTCAACCACCAACCGAAGGGACGTCAACCATGAAATGGCTGTCCGCTTTCGTGATGTCCGCGCTGCTCGCGGCCGTCGGCCCGGCAAGCGCCCAAACGCAACTGACCTTCTACTACCCGATCGCCGTCGGCGGGCCGCTCACCAAGGTGATCGACGGCTACGCCCGGCAGTTCGAGCAGGAGCACCCCGGCATCAAGGTCAACCCGATCTACGCCGGCAACTACGACGACGCGCGCATCAAGGCGCTCGCCGCGTTGAAGGCCGGGCAGTCGGCGCCGCTGTCGGTGCTGTACTCGATCGACCTGTACGAGCTGATCGAGCAGGACGTGATCGTCGCCTGGGACGACGTCGCCACGACGCCCGACGACAAGGCGTGGCTCAAGGCCTTCTATCCCGCGCTGATGATGAACGGCACCTACAAGAACAAGGTCTACGGCATTCCGTTCCAGCGCTCGACCATCGTGCTGTACTGGAACAAGGAAGCCTTCAAGGAAGCGGGGCTCGACCCGGACCGGCCGCCCGCCAACTGGACCGAAATGGTGCAGATGGCGTCCAAGCTCGTGAAGAGGGACGCCGCCGGCAACGTCACGCGCTGGGGCGTGATGGTGCCGTCGACCGGCTATGCGTACTGGATGTTCCAGGCTTTCGCGCGGCAGAACGGCCAGGACCTGATGAACCGCGACGGCAACCAGACGAATTATGCGCACCCCGACGTGATCGCCGCGCTGCAGTACTGGCGCGACCTCGGCGTCAAGCACAAGGTGATGCCCGAGGGCACGGTCGAGTGGGGCACGTTGCGGCAGGCCTTCACCGAAGGCAAGACGGCGATGATGTGGCACACGACCGGCAATCTCACCGCGGTGAAGGACAGCGCCAAGTTCCCGTTCGGCGTCGCAATGCTGCCCGCCTCGAAGCAGCGCGGTTCGCCCACCGGCGGCGGCAACTTCTACCTGTTCAAGAAGACGACGCCCGAGGAGCGCAAGGCCGCGCTCGCCTTCGTCAAGTGGATGACGGCGCCGGAGCGCGCCGCCGACTGGAGCATGGCGACCGGCTACGTCGCCACGCGGCCGGACGCGTACGCGACGCCGAAGCTGAAGGAGTACGCGGCGGGCTTCCCGCAGGCGGTCGTTGCGCGCGACCAGTTCGAGTTCGCCACTCCCGAGCTGTCGACGTTCCAGACCGGGCGCGTGCGCAAGCAGCTCGACGATGCGATCCAGGCGACGCTGACGGGGCAGAAATCGCCGGCGGACGCGCTGAACGCGGCGCAGGCGGAGGCCGACAAGCTTCTGAAGTCGTACCGCTGAAGGTGGCCCGATGAAGCACGTCTACGGCTGGCTGCTGCTCACGCCGGCCGCGATCCTGCTCATCGGGTTCACGCACTACCCGGCGATCGCCACCCTCGTCGACAGCTTCTTCTCCACCGGGACGGTCGTGCGGCCGTCCCGGTTCGTCGGCTTCGACAACTACGCCGCGCTCCTCGACGACCCGATCTTCTGGCAGGTCCTCGGCAACAACGCCTGGTTCGCGCTCGGCACCATCCCCACGGCGATCGCGATCGCGATGGTGATGGCGCTGTGGGTCAACGAGAAGCTGCCGGCGCGCGCGCTGGTGCGCATGGCGTACTTCACGCCGACGGTGCTGCCGATGATCGCGGTGGCGAACCTGTGGCTGTTCTTCTACACGCCCCAGATCGGAATGTTCGACCAGGTCGGGGCGCTGTTCGGCGCGCCGAGCCACAACTGGCTCGGCGACCCGAACCTCGTGCTGCCGGCGACGATGGTGATGGTCGTATGGAAGGAAGCCGGCTTCTTCATGATCTTCTACCTCGCCGCGCTGCAGAACCTGCCGCCCGAGTTGCAGGAGGCGGCGAAGATCGAAGGCGCGTCGCGCTGGTACTTCTTCCGGCGCGTGACCTTCCCGCTGCTGATGCCGACGACGCTGTTCGTGCTGGTGAACGCGACGATCAACTCGTTCAAGCTGGTCGACCATCTCTTCATCCTGACGAAGGGCGGGCCGGACAACGCGTCGAGCCTGCTCCTGTACTACATCTACCAGGTCGCGTTCAGCTTCTTCGACACCGCCTACGCGGCGACGCTGACGGTCGTGCTGCTCGTCGCTTCTCGCGCTGCTGGCGGTGGTGCAGTTCCTGCTGATCGAGAAGCGGGTGCACTACCGGTGAGTCGCCCATGAGACTGCGGACCGGGTTGGTGCTGGAGACGGGCGCGGCGTGGCTGCTGGCGCTGCTGTGGCTCCTGCCGCTCGCGTACGCGTTCTGGGCCGCGTTTCATCCGCCGGAGATGGCGACGCACTTCGATCTCCTCGCGCCGCTCACGCTGTCCAACTTCGCCAAGGCCTGGTCCTACGCGCCGTTCCCGCGGCACTTCGTGAACACGATCATGCTGGTGACGATGATCCTGTCGGCGCAGCTCGTGCTGTGCACGCTCGCCGGCTACGCGTTCGCGCGCTTCGAGTTCTTCGGCAGCAACGTCGCCTTCGGGCTGGTGCTGGTGCAACTGATGGTGATGCCCGAGGTGCTGATCGTCGAGAACTACCGCATCATGGCCGGCTGGGCCTGGTCGACACCATCCTCGGCATCGGCCTGCCGTACATGGCGAGCGCGTTCGGCATCTTCCTGCTGCGGCAGACGTTCAAGACGGTGCCGCGCGAACTCGAGGATGCCGCGCGCGTCGAAGGCTGCGGCTTCCTCGGCGTGCTGTGGCGCGTGTACGTGCCCCTCGCGCGGCCGACCTACCTCGCCTACGGCCTCGTCTCCGTCAGCTACCACTGGAACAACTTCCTCTGGCCGCTGGTGGTCACCAATTCGGTCGAGACGCGTCCGCTGACGGTGGGGCTGGCGATCTTCGGCGCGCCCGAGTCCGGCGTCGACTGGTCGGTGATCAGCGCCGGAACGATCATGGCGGTGGCGCCGCTGCTGGTCGCGTTCCTGCTGTTCCAGCGGCAGTTCATGCAGTCGTTCATGCACGCCGGCATCAAGTAGCCGCACATGACGTCGATCCTGACCTGGAACATCCAGTGCGGCCGGGGATGCGACGGCCGCTTCGACCTCGCGCGCATCGCGCGGGTGGCCGAGGCGATGGGCGACAGCGACGTGCTTTGCTTCCAGGAGGTCGCGCGCAACGATCCGCAGTATGGAGACGGCGCTGACCAACTCGCCGAACTGCAGGCGCTGTTTCCCCGGCATCGGGCGTTCTTCGGGGCGGCGCTGGATCGCCCGGGGACCGGCGTGGAGCGACGGCAGTTCGGCAATCTGCTGTTGTCGCGCCTGCCCGTGCTTCAGGTCTTCTTCCACCTGCTGCCGCATCCGGCCGAGGGCGGCATCAAGCACATGCAGCGGCAGGCGATCGAGGCGGTGGTCGGGACACCCACCGGCCCGCTGCGCGTGGTCACGACGCATCTCGAGTACTACTCGGCCGCGCACCGCGCGGCGCAGATCGAGCGGCTGCGCGCGCTGCAGGCCGAGGTCGCCGGGAACGAAGCGCGTCCGCCGAAGCCAGCGGCCAGTCCGTACGATCCGGTGCCCCGCCCGGCGTCGCTCGTCCTGTGCGGCGACCTGAACTTCCTTCCGCACGAAGACGCGTATCGAGCGCTGTTCGCGCCGCCGTTGCTCGACGCCTGGCGCAGTGCGCGCGGAGCCGAACCGCACCCGCCGAGCACGGGTCTGTACGACCGCAGGCAGTGGCCGATGGGCGGGCATTGCCGCGACTACTTCGCGGTGACGGCCGACGTCGCGCAGCGGGTCGCCGATCTCTCGATCGATACGGCGACCGATGCGTCCGACCATCAACCGCTGCGGCTGACCTTGCGCGACTGAATCGCCACCATGACTTCCGCTTCCCTGCCCGCGCCCGCCGCACTCGCACGCCTGCGTGGAGTGCTGCTCGACATCGACGGCACGATCACGACCGCGGGTCGCCTTGGCGCGGCGGCCTACGGCGCGCTGGAGCGCCTGCAGAAGGCCGGGCTGCTCGTCATCCCGGTGACCGGCCGGCCCGCGGGCTGGTGCGACCTGATCGCGCGCTTCTGGCCGGTCGACGCGGTGGTCGGCGAGAACGGCGCGCTGTACTTCCGTTACGACCATGAACGGCGCCGCATGATCCGCGGCTTCGCGCGCAGCGACGCCGAGCGGGCGCAGGACCGCGAGCGCCTCCGCGTGATCGGCGAGGAAGTGCTGCGCGCGGTGCCCGGGGCGGCGATCGCCGCCGACCAGTTGTATCGCGACACCGACCTGGCGATCGACTACTGCGAGGACGTGCCGCCGCTTCCGCCGGACGCCGTTGCCCGCATCCATGCGCTGCTGACGGCCCGCGGGCTGACGGCGAAGGTCAGTTCGATCCACGTGAACGCGTGGCACGGCACGCACGACAAGCTGTCGATGACGCGGCGGCTGATGAGCGAGCAGTTCGGCGTCGACCTCGATGCCGAGCGCGACGCCTTCGCCTTCATCGGCGACTCCCCCAACGACGAGCCGATGTTCGCGTACTTCCCCAACTCCTTCGCCGTGGCCAACATCGCGCCGTTCGTCGACGGACTGGAGCACCCGCCGGCCCACGTGATCGCGGAGGCCGAGGAGGGCGGCGGCTTCGTCATCTTCGCGGAGCGCGTCCTCGCGGCGCGCGCGTGATCGCGCGGAGCGCCGCGCCGCGGCCGGGCCGGCGCGGCGGCTGACCGCTGTCAACGCGGCCCGCATCCCGCCGCATAGGATGGGAACATGGCGCGAATCGGCGTGATCGGCGGCGGCGCGTTCGGCACCGCGATGGCCTGCGTCCTGCGGCGGCGGCAGCACGAGGTCGTGCTGTGGGCGCGCGAGCCCGAGGTCGTGGACACGGTCAACGTGAAGCGCGAGAACGCGGTCTTCCTGCGCGGCGTGACGCTGCCCGAGGGCATCGTCGCCACGGGGGAGATGGCCGCCGCCGCGCGCGAATCGGAGTTCCTGCTGCTGGTGCCGCCGGCGCAGCACATGCGCGCCGTGACCGCGTCGTTGCAGCCTCACCTGCCTGCCGGCACTCCGGTGGTCAGCTGCTCGAAGGGCATCGAGCGCGGCAGCTGCGCGCTGATGTCGCAGGTCCTCGCGGACACGCTGCCGCAGGCGCGCGTCGCCATCCTGTCCGGTCCTTCCTTCGCCGCCGAGATCGCCGTCGACCTGCCGGCCGGCGTCACGCTCGCATGCGCCGATCCGGTGCTCGGAGCGCGGCTGGAACAGGCGATCGGCAGCGCGCGCTTTCGCGTCTACCTGTCCGACGATGTGATCGGCGCGCAGGTGAGCGGCGTGATGAAGAACGTGCTCGCGATCGCCTGCGGCATCGTCACCGGCAAGGGCCTGGGCAACAGCATGCGCGCGATGCTGCTGGCGCGCGGCCTGGCGGAGGCGGTCGACCTCGGGCTGGCGCTCGGCGCGCGCCTCGAGACCTTCCTGGGACTGTCCGGCATCGGCGACATCGACCTGTCCTGCAACAGCCCCCAGTCGCGCAACATGTCGCTCGGCATGGAACTGGGCCGCGGCCGCACGCTGGAGCAGATCCTCGGCGAGCGCATCACCGTGCAGGAAGGCGTGCACTCCTCGAGCGCCATCGCCGAACTGGCCGCCCGGCTCGGCGTCGACATGCCGATCGCGGGGCTGGTCGACCGGGTGCTGAACCATGGGGCCGACCCGGACCGGGAACTCGACGCGCTGATGGCACAGCCGTTCGGCGTGGAGCGGGCAGTGGTGCCCTGGCTGCGGCGCAGCAGCCGCGACGCATAGGCTTCCGGCCCTGCCTTCCGGGCGTCGGCGCGGAGTCGAAGTCGTCCGCGGGCCCGACGATCCGTGCCGTGCGTGATGGACGTCAAGGGGCGCGACGCGACGGGTACTAGTTTGAAGTCACTCGCGGCCCGGCGATGCCCCGGCCGACCGCACTGCCGGTGCTTTCGGCGGCCCGCACTGCAGCAAGGGCGCTTGCCCCCCGGCGACCAACCGCACGCAGTCTTCCGGGAGACAACCATGACCATTACCCGCAGAGAAATCCTGCAAGCCTCGGCGTCGTTCGGCGCCCTCGCGGCCATCCACCCGGCGCTGGCCCAGGCGCCGATCGAGGACGAACTGTCCCTGATCACGCCGGTGTCGAAGTTCATCCACGACGCGGCGCTCGCCGAGTTCGCGAAGTACGCGAAGGAGCGCTGGGGAGTCACCGTGAAGGTCAACGCGCTGGCGGCCGGCACGCCGGTTGCCTACGGCCGCATCGTCGAGTGGAAGGGCCGGCCGGAAGTCGACATCTTCTGGGGCGGCGAGAGCGCGCTGTTCGACAAGCTCGCCGAGCAGAAGCTGGTGGCGCCGCTCGCGGTGCCGAAGGAAACCCTCGACGCCGTGCCGGCGACGATCGGCAAGCCCAAGCCCATCTACCTGAAGGACCCGAAGGGCTTCTGGATCGGCACGGCGCTCGAGCCGTACGGGCTCGTCTATCACCCGACGCTGCTGAAGCGGCTCGGCGTGCCCGAGCCGAAGGACTGGGACGACCTGCTGAATCCGAAGCTCAAGGGCAACATCGTGCAGTGCGCCCCGACACGATCGTCGAGCAGCCACGCGACGTACGAGGTGATCCTGCAGCAGTACGGCGATGACAAGGGCTGGGAGTGGCTGCAGCGGCTCGCCGCCAACACGGGGCTGTTCACCGCGCGCAGCCGCGACGTCCCGTCCGTGGTCGCGAAGGGCGAGTTCGCGGCCGGCTTCGCGGTGCCGAGCTACATGGCCTTCGAGGAGCGCCTCGCCGGGTACGACATCAAGTACGTCGCGCCGCCCACCGCGTGGATCACGCCGGAGCCGATGGCCGTGCTGGCCGGCTGCAAGCACCCGCGCGCCGCGCAGGCCTTCATCGAGTTCCTGATGACCGAGCGCGGGCAGCGCATCTTCATGGAACGGGGCCTGTTCCCGCTGACGCCGAAGTATCGCGTGCAGGGCGCGCCCGGGTCGGACGCCGAGAAGGCGGTCGAGTTCACCGGCGGCGTGCGCTCGTACTTCGACCGCGAAGTGAAGAACATCTACGACGACGACAAGGCGCAGGCCCGCTACACCCAGGTCAACGAGCAGTTCCGCCGCGACATCGAGGCGGTCTGGGAGCAGCTGAAGAAGAAGTACTGAGCTGATCCCGGACGGGGCGCAGCCCGCGGGAGCGATCGAGGAGGCACGCCGTGCGCATCGCCGTGCAGAACGTCACCAAGCGCTTCGGCGCGATGGCGGCGGCCAACGACGTCACGCTGACGGTCGAGGAGGGGGAGCTCTTCACCCTCCTCGGGCCGTCGGGCTGCGGCAAGACCACGCTCTTGCGGCTGATCGCGGGCTTCTATTCCCCGGACGACGGCGAGATCCGCTTCGACGATCGCCGCGTGAACGAGGTGCCGCCGCACGAGCGCGGCATCGGCATGGTGTTCCAGAACTACGCGCTGTGGCCGCACATGACGGTCAGGGACAACGTCGGCTACGGACTGAAGCTGCGCAAGGTTGCGGGCGGCGAGATCGATCGGCGCGTGAACGCCGTGCTCGAGAAGGTCAAGCTCGGCGGCCTCGACAAGCGCTATCCGGGGCAGCTTTCGGGTGGACAGCAGCAGCGCGTGGCGCTCGCCCGGGCGCTCGTGCTGAACCCGGAGATCCTGCTGCTGGACGAACCGCTGTCGAACCTCGACGCCAAGATCCGCATCCAGGTGCGCGCCGAGATCCGCAAGCTGCAGAAGGAACTCGGCATCACGACGATCTATGTCACGCACGACCAGGAAGAGGCGCTGACGCTGTCGGACCGCATGGCCGTGTTCGACAAGGGCCGGATGCTCGAGGTCGGGCCGCCGAAGACGCTGTACGAGCATCCGCGCACGCGGTTCGTCGCCGACTTCATCGGCATCAACAACCTGATCGAGGCCACGGTGACGTCGATCGATGCCGACCGCGGGCGACTGCGCGCGCGCACGCCGCTGGGCGAGTGGTCGGCCTTCTTCACGGTGGCGCGTTCGGTGGGAAGCGCGTGCGTGCTGGGCATCCGGCCCGAGAACATCTCGCTGGACGGCGGCGTGGCGGGTGTGGAACTGAACGTCGCCGAAGGCCAGATCACGTTCGCCGCCTACCTGGGCAATACGCTGCGCTACGACGTCGACCTCGGCCACGGTTTCGTCTACAAGGTCGACATCCGCGACCCCTGGCACCACGTGCCGCTGGACATCGGCGCCACGGTGCGCGTGGCGTTTCCGGCCGGCGACACCGTCGCGATAGCGCCCGACTGACGCGACGAGTCGGAACGGACCATGACTTCGCTGGCCCTGCCCAGGTTTCATGTTCCGCGCGTCGGCGTGAAGGCCGCGCTCGGGTTCGCCGCGATCTGGGCGTTCCTGCTGCTGTTCGTGCTGTATCCGCTGTCGCGGATCTTCTACGACGCGTTCACCACCGAAGGCGGCGCCTTCACGATCGGCAATTTCATCGACTTCTTCACCGACAGGTACTACCTGCGCGCGCTGTGGAAGTCGATGCTGCTCGGCGTGTCCACGGTGATCACGACCTCGGTGCTGGGCATCGCGGTGGCGCTGCTGCTGCTGCGCTACGACTTCCCGGGCCGCAACCTGTTCTCGTACCTGACGATGCTGCCGCTGATCATGCCGCCGCTGGTGGGCGTGCTCGGCTTCGTCTTCATCCTCGGTCGCGCCGGCACCGTCAACGTGGTGCTGCGGGAGTACTTCGGCCTGGATGCGCCCGATCAACTTCATGTACGGGATGCAGGGCGTGCTGCTGGTCCAGACGCTGCACCTCTTCCCGATGATCACGCTGTCGATCCTCGACGCGCTCACCAAGGTCGATCCGGCGCTCGAGGAGGCCGCGCAGGGCATGGGGGCGAACGGCTGGCGCCGCTTCCGCGACATCACGCTGCCGCTGACCACGCCGGGCTATGTCTCGGGCGCGCTGCTCGTCTTCATCTGGACCTTCGCCGACTTCATCACGCCGCTGGTGGTCGGCGTGCAGGACCTGCTGGCGCCGCAGGCGTACCTGAACATCGTGCAGTTCATCGACCGGCGCCTGTTCCGGATGGGCATCGTCATCTCGGCGCTGCTCGTGCTGCTGGCGATCGTGTTCGTGCTCGCTGCACGCCAGTACGTGGCGATCAAGGACTACAGCTCGCTTTCGTACACGAAGGTCGAGCGCCGGCGGTTGTCGCCGGCCGGGCGCTGGCTGGCGGTGGGGTTCCTTTCGACGCTGATGTTCATCTCGTTCCTGCCGCACATCGGCGTCACGCTGGCGGCATTCGGCCGCGGTTGGTCGCTGACACCCCTCCCGCTCGAATACACGACGGCCTTCTTCACGCGCGTCAGCATCGAGACGCCGAAGTTCATCCTGAACTCGTTCCTCTACTGCGGGCTGGCGGTGCTGATCTGCCTGGTGATCGGCGTGCCGATGGCGTGGATCCTCAGCCGAACCAAGGCGCCGGGGAACAGATCGATGGATGCCCTGACGACTCTGATCCTCGCAATCCCCGGCACGGCGATCGGCATCGCCTACATCCGCGCCTTCCACTATCCGCTGCCGCTGATCGAGATCCCGCTGACCAGCATGTGGATCATCATTCCCCTCGTCCTGGCGGTGCGGCGCCTGCCGTACACGGTGCGCGGCAGCTACTCGTCGCTGCTGCTCGTCCACAAGTCGATGGAGGAAGCGGCGGAGAACGTCGGCGCGACCAAGATGCGCACGTTCAGGGACATCACGGTGCCGCTGGTGTGGAAGGGCATCCTGGTCGGCGGCCTGTTTTCGTTCATCACCTCGCTGCAGGAAGCGTCCGCGGTCGTCTTCCTGACCCTCGGGGGCTGGGAGACGATCCCCTTCGGGATCTTCACCTTCTACATCGCGGGCTCGCAGAACGAGGCGGCCGCGCTCGGCTTCATCCTGATCGTCGTCGCGGCGATCAGCCTCGCCGCCATCAACCGGCTGGCGGGCACGAAGGTCGGCGGGCTGTTCGGGTAGGGCCGACGCCCGCTTCGCGGGCCGCGATCGCCGGCGCGCCCCGATCGCGCCGGCGATCGTAAGGGATCGCCGGCCAGTCGCCCCGCGAGCCTCACGCGGGTTCAGGCACGCTCGGCAGTCCGGCAAGCGCCATCGCAAGCTCCTTCTCGTCGTAGCTCTCGTCCGTCAGCTCGCCGGCGAAGTACTTCTGGTACGAACTCATGTCGAAGTGCCCGTGGCCGCACAGGTTGAACAGGATCGTCTCGGCGCGTCCCTCGCGCTTGCAGCGCAGCGCCTCCTCGATCGCGCCTTTCACCGCGTGATTGGCCTCGGGCGCGGGCACGATGCCTTCGGCGCGCGCGAACAGCACGCCGGCGGCGAAGCACTCGTTCTGCGTGTACGCGGTGGCTTCGATCAGGCCGAGTTGCCGTCAGGTGCGACACGAGCGGCGCCATGCCGTGGTAGCGCAGCCCGCCGGCGTGGAACCCCGGCGGCGTGAAGCTCGAGCCGAGCGTGTGCATCTTGGTGAGCGGCGTCATGTGGCCGGTGTCGCCGAAGTCGTACGCATAGCGGCCGCGCGTGAGCGACGGGCACGCGGCCGGTTCGACGGCGACGATGCGCGGCTTGGCGCCGCCACGCAGGCCGTCGCCGATGAACGGGAAGGCGATGCCGGCGAAGTTCGAGCCGCCGCCGGTGCAGCCGACGACGACGTCGGGCCAGGCGTCGGCCATCCGCATCTGTTCCATCGACTCCAGCCCGATGACGGTCTGGTGCATCAGCACGTGGTTGAGCACCGATCCGAGCGCGTACTTGGTGTCGTCGCGCTGCGCGGCGAGTTCGACAGCTTCCGAGATCGCGATGCCGAGGCTGCCCGGATGGTCGGGCCGCTGCGCCAGCACGCGGCGGCCGTACTCGGTTTCGTTCGACGGCGATGCGATGCAGCGCGCGCCGTAGGTCTCCATCACCGCGCGCCGGTACGGCTTCTGGTCGTACGACACGCGGACCTGGAAGATCAGCACCTCCAGCCCGAAGAGCCCCCCCGCGAAAGCCAACGAGGTGCCCCACTGGCCTGCGCCAGTCTCGGTTGTCAGCCGCTTGATGCCCGCCTGGGCGTTGTAGAACGCCTGCGGCACCGCGGTGTTCGGCTTGTGGCTGCCCGCCGGGCTCACGCCCTCGTACTTGTAGAAGATGCGGGCCGGGGTGCCGAGCGCTTTCTCGAGCCGATGCGCGCGATACAGCGGCGACGGTCGCCACAGCCGATAGATGTCGCGCACCGGCTCGGGAATCTCGATCTCGCGCTCGGTGCTCACTTCCTGCAGGATCAGGTCCATCGGGAACAGCGGCGCGAGGTCGGCCGGCCCGATCGGCTTCAGCGTGCCCGGATGCAGCACGGGCGGCAGCGCGCGCGGCAGGTCGGCCTGGATGTTGTACCAGGCGCGCGGCAGGCGGGACTCATCGAGGACGTACTTCGTGGGCGCGTTCATCGCGTCGTTCTCCTGGAGGCAGGGGTCGCGACGCGACTGTCTTCGCGCGGCGACCCGGGATGGACCGGTTCGAATTCACCCTAGCACAGCCGGGCGGATGGGTGCTTCAGCGCGAGGGCGCGGGAATCTCCGCGAGCGCATCGCGCACGGTCGGGAACAGAAGCCGGACGCGGAGCTCGCGCTTCAGCCGCGCGTTGCGGATGCGCCGCGACGCGGACATGAACGAGTACATCATCGGCGACACCGCGCGCTTCAGCTCCTCGCGCGGCAGGCGCGGCGGGCGCTCGAGGCCGAAGCGGTCGGCGACGAGGTCGAAGTACTCGCCCATCTTCAGCCCGCCGTCGTCGACCGTGTTCGTCACGCGGCATGGCTGGCCGCGCAGCAGCGCCACGATGGCGATGCGCGCGAGGTCGTCGGCGTGGATGTGGCTCGTGTAGACGTCGTCGTCCGGCGCGAGCGCGGGCAGTTTCTGCTGCAGGCGCGCCAGCGGCAGGCGGTCGTGCGCGTAGATGCCGGGCACGCGCAGCACGTGCGCGTGGCGCCGGCGCCGCATCAGTCGCTCCGCGTCGATCCGGCGCAGGCTGCGCGCCTCGGTCGTGGCCAGCCGCGCGGTTTCGTCGATCCACGCGCCGCGATGGTCGCCGTACACGCCGGTCGTGCTGATGTAGACGGTCCGGTCGCCGTCGCGTCGTCCGAGCGCGTTCGCCAGGTGCGCCGTGCGGCGATCGCCGTCGCCGGACTCGGGTGGAGGCGCGAGGTGGATCACGCGCGAACCGAAGCCGCGCAGACGCCGCAGCGTCGCGCGGTCGTCGAGGTTGCCGACGATCGCAACGGCCCCGGCGGCGCGCAGGTGCGGCACGCGCTGCGGGCTCGACGTCAGCGCGACGACGCGGAAACGCCGATGGAGCCGTGCGACAATCCGCAGGCCGATGTCGCCGCAGCCGATGATCAACAGGCGCGGCCGACCGAGCTTCCCGATGGCACGGCGCGATGAGCCCGTCGACGCGGGCCGGTTCACATCCATGACCTGATTCTATGGGCTTCACCGTCACCATCCGCCCGAGCGGGCGCACTTTCGCCACCGAGGGCGACGAGACCGTGCTGGCCGCGGCGCTGCGCAACGGCATCGGGTTGCCGTACGGCTGCAAGAACGGCGCGTGCGGGACCTGCCGCAGCAAGCTGCTCGAGGGCACGCTGGCGCACAAGCCGCACTCCGCATCGGCGCTGTCCGACGCGGACGAGGCGAAGGGCTACGCGCTCGTCTGCTCGGCCATCCCGCAGTCGGACGTCGTGATCGAGGCGCGCGAGCTGACGGGCTTCGGCGACATCCCGGTCCGCAAGATGCCGGCGCGCATCGCGAAGATCGACCGCGTGACGCCGGACGTCGCGATCGTCTCGTTGCAGCTGCCCGCCAACGAGCGCCTGCAGTTCCGCGCCGGGCAGTACATGGACTTCATCCTGAAGGACGGAGCGCGCCGCCAGTATTCGATGGCGACCGCGCCGCACGCCGACGAACTGATCCAGCTGCACATCCGGCACACGCCGGGCGGCGCGTTCACGGACCGGCTGTTCGGCGTCGTCGAGCCGCCTGTCAAGGAGCGCGACATCCTCCGCATCGAGGCGCCGCTCGGCACGTTCTTCCTGCGCGAGGACAACGCGCGGCCGATCGTGCTGCTCGCGGGCGGCACCGGCTTCGCGCCGATCAAGGCGATCGCCGAGCACATCTTCCACGAGCGCATCAACGTCGACGAGAGCGGCAAGCCCGCGCGCGAGGTGCGGCTGTACTGGGGCGCGCGTTCGCGCGCGGACCTCTACATGGACGCATTGCCCGCGCAATGGGCGGCCGCGCAGCCGAACTTCCGCTACGTGCCTGTGCTGTCGGAGCCGATGGCGGAGGACGCGTGGACCGGCCGCACGGGCTTCGTCCACCAGGCGGTGATCGAGGACCTGCCCGACCTGTCGGGCCACCAGGTCTATGCCTGCGGCGCGCCGGCGATGATCGACGCCGCGCGGCGCGACTTCGCGGCACGGTGCGGCCTGCCCGACGACCAGTTCTTTGCAGACGCTTTCACGACCCAGGCCGACCTGGCCAGCGCGTGAGGACCCCATGGCGAAACCGACGATCTTCATCGATGGCGAACACGGCACCACCGGGCTCGAGATCCGCGAGCGGCTGGCGACACGCAGCGACGTCGAGGTCGTGAGCCTGCCGGCCGAGCAGCGCAAGGACGCCGCGGCGAAGCGCGCGGTGATCAACCAGGTCGATGCAGTCGTCCTGTGCCTGCCCGACGACGCGGCGCGCGAGACGGTCACGATGATCGACAACCCGCGCACGCGCGTGGTCGACGCCAGCAGCGCGCACCGCACGGCCGCGGGGTGGGTGTACGGCTTTCCGGAACTGACGAAGACGCAGCGCGCGACGATCGCCGCGGCGAAGCGCGTGTCGAACCCCGGCTGCTATCCGACCGGCTTCCTCGCGGTCGTGCGCCCGCTGCGCGAGCGCGGGATCATGCCGGCCGGCTACCCGGCGACGGTGCACGCGGTGTCCGGCTACTCGGGCGGCGGCCGCAAGATGATCGAGCAGTACGAGCAGGCGACGGGCGGCGCGCGGCCCCAGCAGTTCGGCGCGTACGGGCTCGACATGAAGCACAAGCACCTGCCCGAAATGCAGGCGCACGGCCTGCTCGACCTTCCCCCGGTGTTCAGTCCGTCGGTCGGCAACTTCCGGCGCGGGATGCTCGTGTCGGTGCCGCTGCAGGCGTCGCAGTTGCCGGGGCGCCCGACGGGCGAGCAACTGCACGCCGCGTACGTCGAGCACTACGCGGGCGAGGCGTTCGTCACGGTGCGGCCGCTGAACGACACCGTGGCGCTGCGCGACGGCGCGTTCCTCGAACCGGAGAACCTGAACGGCACCAACCGCCTCGAAGTCTTCGTGTTCGCCAACGACGCGCGGCAGCAGGCGATGGTCATCGCGCGGCTCGACAACCTCGGCAAGGGCGCCAGCGGCGCCGCCGTCCAGAACCTGAACCTGATGCTCGGCCTGCCGGAAGGGGCGGGACTCGGCTGATGCTCTACCAGCCGCCGCACTTCGCGGTCGGCCAGCGCGACTTCGCGCTGGAGCTGATGCGCCGGCATCCGCTGGCGACGATCGTCAGCGCGGCGGACGGCAGCGAGCCGATGGTCTCCCACGCGCCGCTCGTCCCGACCGTGCGCGGCGAGGACCTGGCGCTGCACGGCCACTTCGCGAAGCCGAACCCCCAGTGGAAGCAGTGGAAGGACGGCGCCCGCGTCCTCGCGATCTTCCATGGCGGCGATGCCTATGTGTCGCCGTCCTGCTACGAGGTCGAACAGGCCGTGCCGACCTGGAACTACGCGGTGGTGCACGCCGCCTGCGTGGTGACCTTGTGGCACGACGCCGAGGCGAAGGAACGCGTGCTGAAGGCGCTGATCGATGCGCACGACGTCCCGTACCGCAAGCGCTGGGACGAACTCGACGTCGAGTGGCGCGAGAAGATGAAGGGCGGCATCGTCGCCTTCGAACTCGCCGTCACGCGGCTCGACGTCAAGTTCAAGCTGAGCCAGAACCGCTCCGAAGCCGATCGAGCGGGCGTGCTGCAAGCGATGCAGGGCGGCGATGCCGGCGCGCGCGAACTCGCGGAGTGGATGCAGCGGGTGATGCCGGCCGCCTGACGGCGGCGCGCGGGTTGCCGGGAAGCTAACCGGTCGCCAGCGCCTGCCCGGACATCCCGATGCCGGCGCCCAGCGCGTCGAGGTTCAGGTGCACCAGGCTGCGCGGCGCTTCGACGCGCACCTTGTGCGCGAGCGCGTCGAGGTCGCACAGGTTCGTGAGCGCCGCCAGCGCGCCGAGCGCGACGATGTTGGCCACCCGCTCGCTGCCCAGTTCGATCGCGGTGCGCGTCAGCGGCAGGTGCAGCGCGCGCACGTTCGCGGCGGGCAGCTCAGGGCACAGCCGGGTGTCGGCGATGACCAGGGCGCCCGGCTTCAGCAACGGCCACGAGGGCGCGATCGCCAGCCGGTCGAGCAGCACCAGCGCGTCGAGCGCGGTGGCGAGCGGGTAGTCGATGTCGCCGTCCGCCACCACCAGGTCCGCGTTGCAGTATCCGCCGCGGGACGTGGGTTCGTAGGTCTGCGATTGCGCGACGTGCCGGCCTTCGGCCGTCAGTGCTTCGGCCAGGATCCGGCCCGCGAGCAGCAGGCCTTGCCCGCCGGTGCCGGCGATGCGCAGCTCCATGCGTCCGTCTGGCAGGCGCGCCGGCTTCACGTGGCGCCCCGCTTGCCGGCGCTGGCGGCGGTCCGGGCGCATGCCGCGCGGTAGGCCGCGCCGTATTCGGGGCGCGCGTTGGTGGCCAGCACGCCCGTGCGCAGCTCGGTCGAGCGGAACGGCGTGTCCACCGTGTCGCGGTAGGCGTCCGGCCGGATCCCGCTCTTCTGGCGCATCACCATCTCCGGCGACGAGCCCAGCTCGTTCTTGCGGCCGAAGATCTCGGTGCAGTCGGACAGCACCTCGATGAACGCGAAGCCAGGATGCTGCAGCCCCTGGCGCACGAGTTCCTTCAGCTTCGGCACGTGATGCGTGACCTCGCGCCCGACGAACCCCGCGCCGGCGGCGGCCGCCAGCGCGCACGCATCGAACGCAGGTTCCGCGTTGCCGAGCGGAGTCGTGGTGGTCAGCATGCTTTCGGACGTGGTGGGCGACACCTGCCCGCCGGTCATGCCGTAGGTCTCGTTGTTCAGCATCAGGCACGTCAGCTTGAGGTTGCGGCGGCACGCGTGGATCAGGTGGTTGCCGCCGATCGCGAGGCAGTCGCCGTCGCCGGTGATCACGATCACGTGCAGGTCGGGCCGCGCCAGCGCAAGGCCGGTGGCGAACGCGAGCGGCCGGCCGTGCGTGACGTGAAAGGTGTTCGCGTCGATGTTCGCCGACAGCCGTCCGGCGCAGCCGATGCCGGAGACCACCGCGAGCCGGTCCTTGGCGATGCCCTCGTCGTCGATCGCCCACAGCAGCGCGCGCAGCGCGATGCCGTGCCCGCAGCCCGGGCACAGGTGGTGCGGCATGCGGTCGGGCCGCAGGTACCGGCGGACGTCGAACTCCGCCGCGGTTTCGAACGTCATGCTGCCCCCTTGGCGCTTCGCGCCGTCCCCCCGAGGGGATTCGCGCTTGGGGCGGCCCGGCGCGCTCATCCCGCCTCCCGCGCCAGTTGCCCGATGCGCGCCTCGATCTGCGCCGGCGCGATGGGCTCGCCGTCGTAGCGGTTCAGGCCGACCACTCGACGGTCACGCAGCACGCGCTCGACTTCGAGCACGAGCTGCCCGGCGTTCAGTTCGGGCACGAGCACCGCCCGCGCGCTGGCGGACGCCGCCCGCAGGGCGTCCTCCGGGAACGGCCACAGGGTGATCGGGCGGAACAGTCCTGTCGCGATGCCGCGCTCGCGCGCGGCCGCCACGGCGCGCTTCGCGGCGCGCGCGCTGATGCCGATGGCCACGACCAGTACTTCGGCGTCCTCGGTGTGCTCGGCTTCGAACGACTCGATGCGCGCGAGGTTCTTCTGCAGCTTCGTGAGCAGGCGCGCCTGGTTGCGCTCGACGACCGCCGGGGCCTGCGTCGGGAATCCGCTCTCGGCGTGCGTGAGCCCCGTGGTGTGCGTGCGGTAGCCCGCGCCGGGGCGCGCCATCGCCGGCACCTGGTCGTCTCCGGCCGCGTAAGGCTGGAAGTCGCCGGGCGGGCCCTCCGCCCAGCGCCGCTCGACAGCATGGATGGCACCGGACGCCGGCAGGTCGACCGTCTCGGTCAACTGCGCGATTGCCTGGTCGTACAGCACGACAACCGGCGTGCGCAGGGACTCGGACAGCGCGAACGCGCGCACCGTTTCGTCGTGCACCTCGCGCACCGACGCCGGCGTGAGCACGATGACCGGATAGTCGCCGTGGCTGCCCCAGCGCGACTGCATCAGGTCGCCTTGCGCGGGGCGCGTCGGCATGCCGGTCGACGGGCCGCCGCGCATCACGTCGATGATCACGCAGGGAATCTCCGCGGCGGCGGCATAGCCCAGGTTTTCCAGCTTCAGCGAAAAGCCCGGGCCGCTGGTGGCGGTCATCGCCTTCACGCCGCCCATCGAGGCGCCGATCACAGCCGCCATCGATGCGATCTCGTCTTCCATTTGCACGAAGACCCCGCCGACCGGCGGCAGCAGCCGCGCCATGCGCTCGGCCACTTCCGACGACGGCGTGATCGGGTATCCGGCGAAGAAGCGGCACCCGGCCGCCAGCGCGCCGAGCGCGGCCGCGTGGTTGCCCGAGAGCAGGCGCGGCGGCGCGGCGGAACCGCGGACGGCGCCGACCTCCGGAGCGTTCACGCGCGCGCTCCCGCGGCGGCGCCAGTGACTTCGCCGTTGGCGGACTCGGGGCGCGGTTCGATGTGAACCCGGATCGCGAAATCCGGGCACAGCCACTCGCACAGCCGGCAGCCGGTGCACCTGGCCGGATCGGCCAGTTCGACGATGCGGTCGTCGTCGAGGCGCAGGCAGCGCTCCGGACAGAGCTTGACGCAGATGTCGCAGCTCTTGCACCACTCGCGCGTGATCTCGAGCCGCACCTCGGTGACTGTCTCCGCCGTGGCCGCGGCGACCGGCTGCACGCGCGGCCACTTCGCCGCGGCGCGCGCGATCGACCCACTCGCGCCCGCGGCGCAGCGCCGCCACGTTCACGACCAGCGTCTTCGGCGGGACGAACTCGGCGAGCCCGGCCTCCCACTCCTCGTCCGTGAACTCCAGCGCCGGGGACACCGCGCCCAGCAGCACCACGTTGGAGGCGCGCTCGTTGCCGAGCGCCTCGGCGATCGCCGTGGCGTCGATCGCGTGCCCCTCGGCGACGTGCTCCTGCACCTCGGCGGGCGTCTCGCGCGAATAGCGCAACGCCGCGCCGGGCCGGCGGTTCAGGCAGGAAAACGGCGGCACGATGCGCCGCGTGTCGCACACGAGCATCCCGCTGCCGGGCTTCAGCCACGGCAGCCAGCGCAGCGCCTCCGCCCACTCGAGGGCGATCAGCAGGTCGACCTCGCCGCGCGCGATCGTCGGCGACCACACCTCGCGGCCGTAGCGCACGTGGCTGAACACCGAGCCGCCGCGCTTGGCCATGCCGTGCACTTCGCTCTGCTTGACCTGGTATCCGCGCTGCTGGGCCAGCCACGCGAGCACCTTGGACACGAGGATCACGCCCTGGCCGCCGACGCCGACGATCAGCACGTTGACCGGCGTGTCGCGTCCGTCCGCGCTCAGCGCGCCCGGAGCCGGCGGCGCGGCCGCGTCCGTCATTGCAGCGGCGCCTCCGGCGCGCGGATGCAGTCGGCCGTGCACACCTGCGCGCACAGCGAGCAGCCGATGCACAGCGAGGCGTCGATCTTCACCTTGTGCCGGCCCTCGAAGGTCGCTGCCGACCAGGTCAGCGCCGGGCAGCCGAGGTTCATGCACGACTGGCAGGCGTTGCACTGCGGCTCCACGACCTGCAGCGCCGGACCCTTGATCCGCACCGGGTCGATCACGCAGGGCCGGTCCGAGATCACCACGGACACGCCGCGGTGGGCGATCGCCTCGCGCAGCGTCTGGTGGACGACCGCGAGGTCGTAGGAGTCGACCTTGCGCACCCACGTGACGCCGGCGGCGCGCACCAGCGCCTCGAAGTCGACCCGCGGCGCGGTCTCGCCGCGCAGCGTCTTGCCCGTGCCGGCGTGGTCCTGGCCGCCGGTCATCGCGGTGGTGTGGTTGTCGAGCAGCAGCACCGTGATGTCGGCGCCGTTGTAGACCGCGTCGATCAGCGCCGGCAGGCCCGCGTGCAGGAAGGTCGAGTCGCCGATCGTCGCCAGCACCGGCCGGCTCTCGCCGGCGCGGGCCATGCCCGCCGCCACGCCGATCGAACAGCCCATCGCGACGCTGGTGTCGAGGCCGCGCAGCGGGTCGAGCGCGCCGAGCGTGTAGCAGCCGATGTCGCCCGCCACGCGCGCACCCGTGGCGCGCACCGCCATGAACATCGACGTGTGCGGGCAGCCGGCGCACAGCACCGGCGGCCGCACCACCGGCTGCGGGATCCACGGGGCCGCCCGCGCCGCGCGCGCCGGCAGCAGGCCCGCCTTCTCGAAGCCCGCGCGCACGACCTCGGGGGAGAACTCGCCGGTGCGCGGAAAGATCGCGCCACCCGCGGCCGTCTTGCCCGCGACGGCGAGGCCCAGCGATTGCAGTTCGCGCTCGATCAGCGGTTCGAGTTCCTCCACGACGACGACGCGCTCCACCGACGCGCAGAAATCGCGCAGCAGGTCGCCCGAGAGCGGCCACGACGCGCCCAGCTTCAGCACGCTCGCGGTCGGCAGCACCTCGCGCACGTACGGGTAGCACGTGCCGGCGGTGATGACGCCCAGCGCCGGGTCGCGCATCTCGATCCGGTTCAGCGGCGCGTCGCGCAGGAACTCCGCGAGCCGGCGCTCGCGCTCGATCAGAGCCACGTGGCGGGGCCGCGCGTTCACCGGGATCATCACGTTCTTCGCGCGGTCGTCGACGAAGCCCCGGACCGCGACCTCGCGCCGCGCGCCGAGTTCGACGGTGCTGCGCGTGTGCGACAGGCGGGTGGTGGTGCGGACGATGACCGGGGTGTCGAAGCGCTCCGACAGGTCGAACGCGAGGCGCGTGAACTCCAGCGCTTCCTGCGCATCGCTCGGCTCGAGCACCGGGACCTGCGCGAACTGGCCGTAGAAGCGCGTGTCCTGCTCGTTCTGCGAACTGTGGATTCCGGGGTCGTCGGCGACGACGATGACCAGCCCGCCGTTGACGCCGATGTAGGTCTGCGACATCAGCGAGTCGGCGGCGACGTTCAGGCCGACGTGCTTCATCGCCGCGAGGGCGCGGGCGCCCGCGAACGACGCGCCGATGGCGACGTCCAGCGCCACCTTCTCGTTGGTCGACCACTGCGCGTGCACGTCGCTTGCCGGGAAGGTCGCGAGCGACTCGAGGATCTCGGTGCTCGGCGTGCCGGGATAGGCCGCGGCGACCTTGACTCCGGCCTCCCAGGCGCCGCGCGCGATGGCCTCGTTGCCCGTCATCGGCCGCAACTTCGTGGTCTGCGGCGGCGCGGTCTCGGCGCAGGCGGCGCTCATGTCATTCCTCCTTCGGGGGAACGACCATGCTAGGGGTGGCCCCCAGCCTTCCCTTTGCGTTGGCTCAATGCGGCAGGAAGGCCCGGGACGTCGTCGCGGACGGCGCGGCCGTGCCGCGGGCCAGGATTGCCAGCGCCGGGCTCGCGGCCGGGCGCCGCCCGGTCAGTGACCGGCGGCCTCCCCGAGGTACGCCTCGCGCACCTTGGGATCGTCCAGCAGCGTCCTGGCGTCGCCCGACAGCGTGATCAGGCCCGACTCCATCACGTAGGCGCGATGGGCGGCCTCGAGCGCAAGCCGGGCGTTCTGCTCGACCAGCAGCATCGGCACCTTGCGCTGCGCGACGGACCGGATCACCTCGAACACCTTCTCGACCATGATGGGCGCGAGGCCCATCGACGGCTCGTCGAGCAGCAGCAGCTTCGGCTGGCTCATCAGCGCGCGGGCCATCGCGAGCATCTGCTGCTCGCCGCCCGGAAAGCGTCCCGGCCAGCTGCTTCGCGCGCTCCTTCAGGCGCGGGAAGAGCGCGAACATCTCGTCGATGTCGCGCTTCACGCCGTCCTTGTCCCGGCGGACGAAGGCGCCCATCTGCAGGTTCTCGGTGACCGTCATCCGCGCGAACACGCCGCGGCCTTCGGGGACCATGGCGAGGCCGCGCGCCAGCAGGTGATACGGCGCCATGCCGCGCGCGGACTGGCCCATGTAGTCGATCTCGCCGGCCCACGCCTGCGTTCCCGTGATCGCCTTGAGCGTGGTCGTCTTGCCGGCCCCGTTCGCGCCGATCAGCGTGACCAGTTCGCCGGCGCGGATCTCGAGGTCGATGCCCTTGACCGCCTGAATGCCGCCGTAGGCGACCCGCAGGCCAGCGACGCGAAGGACGACGTCGCTCATGCCGCCTCGCCCTTCGCCGCGAAGCTGTGCCCGCCGCCGAGGTAGGCCGCGATGACGGCCGGGTCGCGCTGCACGTCGCCGGGCGTGCCGGCGGCGATGATCTTGCCGTAGTCCAGCACGGTCAGGCGGTCGCACAGGCCCATCACCAGCTTCACGTCGTGCTCGATCAGCAGGATCGTGATGCCGTCGCCGCTGATGTGCTCGAGCAGTCCGCGCAGCGACATCTTCTCGGTCGCGTTCATGCCGGCGGCCGGCTCGTCCAGCGCGAGCAGCTTGGGCTCGGTCGCCAGCGCGCGGGCGATCTCCAGGCGGCGCTGGTCGCCGTAGGCCAGCGTGCGCGCCTGGTAGTCGGCGTACCGGCGGATGCCGACGTACTCGAGCAGTTCGAGGGCGCGCTGCTTGATCTGCCGCTCCTCGGCGAGGGTGGCGCGCGTCCGCAGGATGGCGCCGAGCGCGGTGGCCTTCGTGCGGCAGTGGCGCCCGACCATCACGTTCTCGAGCGCGGTCATGTCCGGGAAGAGCCGGATGTTCTGGAAGGTGCGCGCGATGCCCGCCTCGGCCACCTTGTGCACGTTCGACGGCGAGTACGGCCGGCCGGCGAGTTCGAAGTTGCCGGAGTCGGGCGCGTACAGGCCCGTGATCACGTTGAAGAAGGTCGTCTTGCCCGCGCCGTTGGGGCCGATCAGGCCGTAGATCTGTCCGCGCTCGATCTCGAGGCCGACGTCGGCGAGCGCCTGCAGCCCGCCGAAGCGCTTGTTGACGCCCGCCACCCGCAGGATCGTGTCCGCCATCTCAGGCCGCCTGCGCCTTCCCGGCGCCGGCGCGCTCGGACGGATTGATGCCGTGCTCGGGCGCCGGCCAGAGTCCCTTGGGCCGGTACAGCATGATCAGCACCATCGCGAGGCCGTACAGCATCATCCGCAGCACCTCGGACTCCACGACCACCTTGCCGAACATCATCATCTGCAGCGGCGCGACGGTGTGCCGCAGCACCTCGGGGAAGAGCGACAGCAGCACGGCGCCGAGCACCACGCCGGGGATGTGGCCGAGGCCGCCGAGAACGATCATCGCGAGCACGATGATCGACTCGTTCAGCGTGAACGACTCCGGCGACACGAAGCCCTGGAACGCCGAGAACATCGCGCCGGCCACGCCGCCGAAGGTGGCGCCGAGCGAGAACGCGAGCAGTTTCACGTTCCGGACGTTGATGCCCATCGCCTTGCGGCCAGTTCGTCCTCGCGGATCGCCATCCACGCGCGGCCGAGCCGCGAGTCCTGCAGGCGGATGCAGACGACGATGGTGATGATGGCCAGCACCAGGAACAGGTAGTAGTACAGGTAGACCGACGGCAACGAGATGCCGAAGACCGTCAGCGTCTTCGCGAGGCTGACGCCGCCGAACGAGATGGGGTCGATCAGCGTGATGCCCTGCGGCCCGTTGGTGATGTTCACCGGCGCGTTCAGGTTGTTCATCAGGATGCGCATGATCTCGCCGAAGCCGAGGGTCACGATCGCAAGGTAGTCGCCGCGCAGCTTCAGCACCGGCGCGCCGAGCAGGATGCCGAACAGCGCGGCGAGGCCCGCGCCGAGAGGAATCACGAACCAGATCGAGTTGTGCAGGCCGTTGGGAAAGGTCTGCGCGATCCACGCGAAGTTCGACGTCAGGTGCGGCGAGGCGAGCAGCGCGTACATGTAGGCGCCGACGGCGTAGAACGCGATGTAGCCGAGGTCGAGCAGGCCCGCGAAGCCGACGACGATGTTCAGCCCCAGCGCCAGCATCACGTAGAGCAGCGCGAACGCCAGGGCGCGCACCCAGGCGTTGCCGAGCTGGCCGAACAGGAAGGGGAGCAGGATGAGGACGGCGGCGACGACGGCCGTCGCCGCGAAGGCAGCCGTGCGGCTGTTCCGGAAGCCTGCGAAGAAGTTCGTCATGCTCAGGCCCGGTCCGCGACGCGTTCGCCGAGCAGGCCGGACGGCCGGAAGATCAGCACCAGCACCAGGATCAGGAACGCGAAGATGTCCTGGTAGTGGCTGCCGAGCACGCCGCCGGTCAACTGGCCGATGTACCCGGCCCCCAGCGCCTCGATGAGCCCGAGCAGCAGCCCGCCGAGCATGGCGCCGGGGATGTTGCCGATGCCGCCGAGCACGGCGGCTGTGAACGCCTTCAGGCCCGGCAGGAAGCCCATGTAGAAGTGCGCGACCCCGTAGGTGGCCGCCAGCATCACCCCCGCCAGCGCGGCCAGCGACGCACCGATCGCGAACGTCATCGCGATCACGAAGTTCGGGTTCACGCCCATCAGGCCGGCCACGCGCGGGTTCTCGGCGGTGGCGCGCATCGCGCGGCCGAGCCGGGTGCGGTTCACGAGCAACATGAGACCGATCATCACGGCGGCGGACAAGCCGATCACCATCATCTTGGTCATGGTGACCGTCGCTTCGCCGAAGGTGAGCGGCAGGTCGGGGATCAGCTGCGGGAACGTCATGTACGTGCGGCCCCAGACGAGCATCGCGACCGTCTGGATCACGATCGACACGCCGATGGCGGTGATGAGCGGAGCCAGGCGCGGCGCGTTGCGCAGCGGGCGGTAGGCGACGCGCTCGATCACCAGGCTCAGCACCACGCAGACGGGAATCGCGGCCAGCAGGCCGGCGAGCATCAGCACCCAGCCCGGCATGCCCGGGAAGAACGCCTGCAGGAACAGGATCGTCGACAGCGCCGTCAGCGCACCGACCGTCAGCACGTCGCCGTGCGCGAAATTGATGAGGTTCAGGATCCCGTACACCATCGTGTAGCCGAGCGCGATCAGCGAGTACATGCTGCCGAGCACCAGGCCGTTGATGGTCTGCTGGATGAAGGTGTCCATGAATCCTCGAGGCGGTTGGACCGCGCCCGCGCATCGTAGCAAGGCGCTCCCTGCGACGCGCGGTCCCCTCAAAAAAAACGGCACCCCGCGGGGTGCCGTTTCATGTGGTCGCAGTCCTCAGCGGACCGTCGACACGTACTCCATCTTGCCGTCGACGACCTTGAACATCGAGATCGCGCCGCCCTTGATGTCGCCCTTTTCGTCGAAGGCGATCTGGCCGGTCAGGCCCGGGTAGTTCGTCGCGGGCATCGCGGCCGTGATCGACGCGCGGTCGGCCTTGCCGGCGCGCTTGATCGCGTCGGCGATCACGTACACCGCGTCGTACGAGTACGGCGAATAGATCTGCACGTCCTGGTTGAACTTGGCCTTGTACCTGGCGACGAAGTCCGCGCCCTTGGCCATCTTCTCGACCGCTTCGCCGGCCATCGAGCAGTGCAGGATGCCTGCGGCATCGCCGGCGAGCTTGATGAACTCGGGCGAGCACACGCCGTCCCCGGCCAGCAGCGTCGACTTGATGCCCAGCTGCTTCATCTGCTTGGCCATCGGGCCGGCGGTGGCGTCCATGCCGCCGTACATGACGACGTCGGGCTTGGCGCCGCGGACTTTCGTCAGGATCGCGTTGAAGTCGGTCGCCTTGTCGTTGGTGAACTCACGCGCGACGACCTTCAGGCCCTTTTCCTTGGCGACCTTCTCGACGACGTCGGCCAGGCCCTGGCCATAGGCGGTGCGATCGTCGATGATCGCGATCGTCTTGGCCTTCAGCTGGTCGGCCGCGTAGTTCGCCAGGACGCCGCCCTGCTGGTTGTCGTTCGCGACCACGCGGAACGTCGTCTTGAAGCCCTGTTCCGTGTACTTCGGATTCGTCGCGGACGGGGAGATCTGCGTGACGCTCGCGTCGGCGTAGATCTTCGAGGCCGGGATCGACGTGCCGGAGTTCAGGTGACCGACGACGGCGACGGCGCCGGAGTCGACGATCTTCTGCGCGGCGATCGTGCCTTCCTTCGGGTCGGCCTTGTCGTCTTCCGCGACGAGGTCGAACTTGTAGGTCTTGTCGCCGACCTTCAGGCCGCCGGCGGCGTTGATCTCCTCGACCGCCATGCGGGCGCCGTTCTCGTTGTCCTTGCCCAGGTGGGCGATGCCGCCGGTCAGCGGAGCCACGTGGCCGATCTTGATGACTTCGGCAGGTGCAGGCGCGGCCGCCGCCTTGGCCGGCTCGGCCTTCGGAGCGGGGGCTTCTTGCTTCTTGCCGCAAGCGGCAAGCGCGACCGCGGCGGCGATCGCCAGCGGCGCGAATTTGAGCATCGTGTTGTTCATGGATCTCTTCTCTCCTCAGGGAGCGGCGGAATGGTTTTTGACCGAGGGATCGTCGCGGCTGCGTTCAATCGCCCGGGCCGAGCGATCGGGAAGGGCTATGCCGACGAAACCGCGCGATTGTACGCACGAACCGTGCGGGGGCAACTCGCGCCACCGCGTCTTCCGGGGAAGTCCGGATCGGGCAGACAAGACGCGTTGACGGGACCCGGGATGGACGCTGCCGGCCGGCAGCGGGCAACTGATCGCCAGCCTCGTCGCAGGGCAGACGGCGGCCGTTCCGCCGGCCGACGCCGGCTGATGGACCGGACGGAAGCAAAAAGGGGCGCCGAAGCGCCCCCTTTCATGCCGGGCCGGCCTGGCCGGCGCCAGCGATTATTGCGCGAGCACCCACTTGGCGAGGGTGGCCGCTTCCTGCTCGTTGACCTGCGGGTTGGCGGGCATGGGCACCTGGCCCCAGGCGCCGACGCCGCCTTCGCGGATCTTCTTGGCGAGCGCGACCGGGGCGTTCTTGTCCGCCTTGTACTTGGCGGCGATGTCCTTGTATGCCGGACCAACCAGTTTCTTGTCGATTGCGTGGCACGCCAGGCAGTTCTTCTGCTTCGCCAGGTCGGCGCTGGCGAACGCCGGGCCGCCGACGGCCACGAGGCCGAGCGCCATGACTGCAAGGGCTTTCTTCATCCGGGACTCCGTTTTGAGGGGGGGTTCGATCTGACCGCTGCTGCAACTGCTCATTTTAACGGCTGCCAGCCCCATGGGTTGACCGCTTTTCCGCGCTTCAGACGGGGCCGGCATGGCTATAGTGTGGCGGCTGTCACTGAGCGCGGGTGAAGAACATGTGGCTGATCTGGATTGGGGTTGTGCTGATCGTGCTGAAAGTGCTCGAGATCAGCGTGTTCGCCACGATGTCCTGGTGGTGGATCGTCCTGGTTGGGGCCGTCGCATTCGTGTGGTTCGAGTTCGTCGAGCGCCACCTCGGCCTCGACAAGAAGAAGGCGTTCGACGAGTACGACGAAGCCAAGAAGCGCCGGATCGACCAGGCGCTCGAGGCGAACAAGGTCCGCGGCCGGGGGCGCAGCCTCTGACACCTTGCGTGTGCGCGACGGCCTCGCGGTCGCACGCGGACCCCTTCCGCCAGTCAGCCAAACCGCCCCTACAGGCGCAGTGCCCTGCGCCCCGCCAGCGTCTGTCGCTGGGCAAGGCGGACCGGGGGCAGACCGCCTCGCGGACATCGGGGGCCGCCGCTAGAACAGCTTCTCGTCCGTGATCGCGCCCTTGCTCGCCGTGGAGGCGAGCTTGGCGAACTTGGCCAGCACGCCGCGCGTGTAGCGCGGCGCCGGCTGTTTCCAGGAAGCGCGCCGGCGCGTGAGTTCCTCGTCGCTGACGTTCACCTGCAGCAGCAACCGGTGGGCATCGATCGTGATCGAGTCGCCTTCCTGCACGAGCGCGAGGTTGCCGCCCACGTACGCCTCGGGCGCGACGTGGCCGACGACCATGCCCCAGGTGCCGCCGGAGAAGCGGCCGTCGGTGATCAGGCCGACGCTTTCGCCCAGCCCCTTGCCGATCAGCGCCGAGGTCGGCGACAGCATCTCCCGCATTCCCGGACCGCCCTTCGGTCCCTCGTAGCGGATCACGAGCACGTCGCCCGGCTTGATGCGGTCGGCGAGGATTGCCGCCATGGCCTCGTCCTCGGACTCGAAGACGCGCGCGGGACCGGTGATCACCGGGTTCTTCAGGCCGGTGATCTTGGCGACGCAGCCCTCGGTCGCGAGGTTGCCCTTCAGGATCGCCAGGTGGCCCTGCTTGTACATCGGGTTCGCGAACGGGCGGATCACGTCCTGGTCCGCGCGCGGCTCGGCGGGGACGTCCTTGAGCATCTCGGCCATCGTCTTGCCGGTGATCGTCATGCAGTCGCCGTGCAGCAGGCCGTTGGCGAGCAGGATCTTCAGCACCTGCGGGATGCCGCCGGCCGCGTGCAGGTCGGTGGCGACGTACTTGCCGGAGGGCTTCAGGTCGCACAGCACCGGAACGCGGCGGCGAATCGTCTCGAAGTCGTCGATCGTCCACGGGATGCCGGCCGAGTGCGCGATCGCGAGGAAGTGCAGCACCGCGTTGGTCGAACCGCCCACCGCCATGATGAGGCTGACGGCGTTCTCGATCGACTTGCGCGTGATGATGTCCGACGGCAGCAGGTTGTTCCTGATCGCTTCGACCAGCACGCGCGCCGCTTCCGCCGTCGAGTCGACCTTCTCCTGGTCCGGGTTCGCCTGCGTCGACGAGTACAGCAGCGACATGCCCGAGCGCCTCGAACGACGAACTCATCGTGTTCGCGGTGTACATGCCGCCGCACGAGCCCGAGCCCGGGATGCAGCGGCGCTCGATCTCCTTGAAGTCGGTTTCGTTCAGCCGGCCGGCGGTGAACTCGCCGACCGCTTCGAACGCGGACACGATCGTCAGGTCCTTGTCCTTGTAGCGGCCCGGCTTCACGGTGCCGCCGTAGACGTAGATCGCCGGCACGTTGCAGCGCGCGATGGCCATCATGCCGCCGGGCATGTTCTTGTCGCAGCCGCCGATGACGATCACGCCGTCCATCCACTGGCCGTTGACGCAGGTCTCGATGCAGTCGGCGATGACCTCGCGCGACACCAGCGAGTACTTCATGCCCTCGGTGCCCATGCCGATGCCGTCGGAGATCGTCGGCGTGCCGAACACCTGCGAGTTGGCATTGCAGCCGGCGATCGCCTCGATCGCGGCGTCGGCGAGCTTCTGCAGCCCCGAATTGCAGGGCGTGATCGTCGAGTGGCCGTTGGCCACGCCGACCATCGGCTTGTCGAAGTCCTCGTCCTTGTAGCCCATCGCGTAGTACATCGCGCGATTGGCGGAGCGTGCCACTCCCTGGGTGACGTTGCGGGACCGGTTGTTGTACGCCATGACGTTGTGCCCTTGTTCGCTGAGGCCGAGAGGAGAAACAAGCAATAATAGGCCAACGAACCACCGAGACCCGCGCGTGCATTACGTCCACGACCTGAGCCCGATCGCCCTCGAACTCGGCCCGCTCGCCATCCGCTGGTACGGGCTGATGTACCTGCTCGGCTTCGCGCTGTTCCTGCTGCTCGGCAAGCTCCGCGCGAAGGATCCGTGGCGCGAAATGACGTCGCGCGACGTCGACGACCTGCTCTTCATGGGAATGATCGGCGTGATCGTCGGCGGGCGCCTGGGCCACGTGATCTTCTACGGCCCGCCGTCGTACTACCTCCAGCATCCGCTCGAGATCTTCGCCGTGTGGAAGGGCGGCATGGCGTCGCACGGCGGGATCATCGGCGTGATCGTCGCGATGGCCTGGTTCGCGCGCAGCCGCGGCAAGTCGTTCCTGAAGGTGGCCGACTTCGTCGTGCCGCTGGTGCCGCTCGGGCTCGGCGCCGGCCGCATCGGCAACTTCATCAACGGCGAGCTCTGGGGCCGGGTCGCCGATCCGTCGCTGCCGTGGGCGGTGATCTTCCCGGGCGCGGGCGACAACCTGCCGCGCCACCCGTCGCAGCTCTACCAGTTCGCGCTCGAAGGCGTCGCGCTGTTCGCGATCCTCTGGCTGTACTCCCGCAAGCCGCGCATCGCGGGGACGGTCGGCAGCCTGTGGCTGATCGCCTACGGAGTGCTGCGGATCATCGGGGAGATGTTCAAGGAGCCGGAGGCGCTGTACGGCGCGATGCCGCTCGGACTCTCGGCCGGGCAGTGGCTGTCGGTGCCGATGGTGATCGCCGGGCTCGCCTTCTACCTGTACTTCACGCGCTTCGGGAGGCGGCCGTGACCCTGCTCGACTCGATCCGCGACGCGGCGCAGCGGCTGATCGCGCAGCGCGAACTCGACGGCCTCATGAAGACGTGCCGGCACCTGCTGTCCGCGCGCGGCGAGGCCAACAGCGCCGACCTGGCGACGCAGGCCATCGAGCACTACCGCCGGCTGCCCGACGCGGCGCACCTGATCTTCTTCCAGCAGCTCGCCACCGGGTTCAACCCGGACCCGACGGCCGTGCTCGCGGCCGCCGAGCGCTATGCGGCGGCGCCGACGGCCGAGCATCTCGTCGAGCTGTTCTCGGTGACGGAGCCGCCGCGCCAGGAACTGCTGCGGCGCCTGAACCGTGCGCCGGGCGGGACCGTGGCCATCGTGCAGATGCGCCGCGCGCTGCTGCGGGCTCTGCCGCACCATCCGGAGCTCGCTTCGGCGGAAGCCGACATGCTGCATCTGCTGTCGTCGTGGTTCAACCCGGGCTTCCTCGAGATGCAGCAGGTCGACTGGGCATCGCCGGCGAGCCTGCTCGAGAAGATCATCCACCACGAGGCGGTTCACGCCATCGACGGCTGGGACGACCTGCGGCGGCGCCTGCAGCCGGATCGTCGTTGCTTCGCGTTCTTCCATCCGCAATTGCCGGGGGAGCCGCTGATCTTCGTCGAGGTCGCGCTGCTGGAGGAGGTGCCGCCGGCGATCGGGCCGCTGATCGAGAAGAAGTCGGATACGGCGTCGTCGAAGCGATTCAAGGTCGCGGCCTTCTACTCGATCAGCAACTGCCAGCCCGGCCTGCGCGGCGTCTCGCTCGGCAACTTCCTGATCAAGCGGGTCGCCGAGCGGCTGAAGACCGAGTTTCCTTCGATCAAGACGTTCTGCACCCTGTCGCCGATCCCGGGCTTCGTGCGCTGGCTGGACTCCGACCCGGAGGCGACGGCGGCACGGCTGAAGGCGCCCGCGCGCGCGCGCTTGGAGGCAGGGCGCAAGGAACTCAAACTGGGGTCGGGAAAGATGCACGAGCGGCTCGAGCAGCAGTGGCATCCGTGGCGCTCATCCGAGGACGAGCAGAAGGCGCTGCTCGCGCTGGCGTCGATCTACCTGCGCGAGTTCTCGCCGTCCGCGGATGGCGATGCGGTCGCCAAGTTCCACCTCAACAACGGCGCCCGGTTGCAGCGCATCAACTGGGGCGCCGACCTCTCGCGCAACGGCTTGCGGCAGTCGTGCGGGCTGATGGTCAACTACCTCTACGACCTCGACCGGGTCGAGGAGTACCACCAGCGCTTCCTGGACGGCGAGGTCGTGCACTCACAAGCGGTTGCACGGCTGGCATGATTACGGCAGGCCGCCTTCAGAGCGGCCGCGTTTTTCGGGGCAGGCAGGAAGGCACACACCAGGAGACCGCTCGATGAAGTTGCTCAACGCTGCATTCGCGGCCGCACTCGCATTGCTCTGCGGCGCCGTCCAGGCGCAGGCGGGATGGCCCGCGAAGCCGATCACGCTGATCGTCCCGTTTCCACCTGGAGGCGGCACGGATGCCTTCGCGCGACCGCTCTCCGCGCAGCTCAGCAAGCAGCTGGGCAAGCAGGTCATCATCGACAACCGGGGTGGCGCGGGCGGGACGGTCGGCGCGGCGATCGCCGCGAAAGCGGCGCCCGACGGCTACACGTTCTTCGTCGGGGCCGTGCATCACGCGATCGCGCCGAGCTTCTATCCGAAGCTCGACTACAACATCACGACCGACCTGGTGCCGCTGACGGTGATCGCCAACCCGCCGCAGATCCTCGTCGTCAACCCGAAGCGCGTGGCTGCAGGAGACTTCAAGTCGTTCATGGCCTTGCTGAAGGCGAACCCGGGCAAGCTGAACTACGCATCCGCCGGCAACGGCACCTCGCACCACCTCGCCGGCGAGTTGTTCAAGCAGCAGAGCAAGACCTTCATCGTGCACATCCCGTACCGCGGCGCGGGCCCGGCGCTCTCGGACCTGATCGCCGGCAACGTCGACATGATGTTCGACGGCCTCGGTTCGTCGGCGCAGCACATCCGCGGCGGTCGCATCAGGGCGCTCGCCGTCGCCGCGCCCGCGCGCGTGCCCGCCTTCCCGAACGTGCCGACCTTCGTCGAGATGGGCATGCCGGACTACGTGGTTTCGACGTGGTACGGGATCTGGGGCGTCAAGGGCACGCCGAAGGAGATCCTCGATCGCATGCACGCGGAGGTCGTGAAAGCCCTCGCCACGCCGGAGATGAAGGAGATCTGGGCGAACCAGGGCTCGGATACGAACACCATGTCGCAGGACCAGTTCGCGCGCTTCGTGGCGAGCGAAGTCAAGCGCTGGGCCGAAGTCACCAAGGCCTCCGGGGCCAAGCTGGACTGATGAGCAACGAGAACTTCTACGCGCTGGTCGAGCGGCGCTTCCCGAAGGACCTCGACTCCACCTGCATCGAAACGGGCGACGGCACCGTATACAGCTGGCGCGACCTTCATCGCGCCAGCGGCCGGCTCGCCAACTGGCTCGCTTCGCTCCGCCTTCCGGCGGGCGCGCGTGTCGCCGTGCAGGTGGAGAAGTCGACCGAGTGCCTGATGCTGTACCTCGCCACGCTGCGCGCGGGCTTCGTGTACCTGCCGCTCAACACGGCCTACCAGCGCGGCGAACTCGAGTACTTCCTGAAGGACGCCGAGCCGTCGGTCGTCGTCTGCACCCCGGAGCGCGAGGACGAACTCCGCAAGCTGGCGCGCGCGGCGGGTTGTCCGCACGTCAGGACGCTCGGCGAGCGGCGCGACGGCACGCTGCTGCCGGACGCCGCGCCGTTTGCCGACGACTTCGATACGGTCCAGCGCTCGGCGGGCGACCTCGCCGCGATCCTGTACACGTCCGGCACGACCGGCCGCAGCAAGGGCGCGATGCTGTCGCACGGCAACCTGGCGTCGAACGCGCTGACGCTCGACGAGTACTGGGGCTTCAAGGCCGAACGTGACGCCGGGCGCCGCGACGTGCTGCTGCACACACTCCCGCTGTTCCACGTGCACGGCCTGTTCGTGGCCTCGCACGCGGCGCTGCTCGCGGGCGCGAAGACGATCCTGCTGCAGAAGTTCGACCTCGCGGCGGCGCTGAAGCACCTGCCGCGTTCGACCGTGTTCATGGGCGTGCCCACTTACTACACGCGGCTGCTGTCGGAGCCGAAGTTCGGGCGCGAGCACTGCGCATCGATGCGCCTGTTCATCTCCGGCTCGGCGCCGCTGCTCGCGGAGACGCACAAGCAGTTCGAGGACCGGACCGGTCACGTGATCCTCGAGCGCTACGGCATGTCCGAGACCGTGATGCTCGTCTCCAATCCGTACTTCGCCGAGCGGGGTCCGCGCATCGCGGGCACGGTGGGCGAGCCGCTGCCTGGTGTCGGCGTGCGCGTCCTGCGCGACGACGGCACGCCGTGCAGGGTCGGGGAGATCGGCAACGTGCAGGTGCGCGGACCGAACGTGTTCTCCGGGTACTGGCGGATGCCGGAAAAGACGCGCGAGGAGTTCGCCGACGACGGCTGGTTCAGGACCGGCGACGTGGGTCACTTCGGCGGCGATGGAATCCCCGACCACTACCTCACGCTGGTCGGGCGTTCGAAGGACCTGATCATCTCGGGCGGCTACAACGTCTACCCGAAGGAGATCGAGGGCTACATCGACGAGATGCCGGGCGTGGTCGAGTCGGCGGTGATCGGGCTGCCGCACCCGGATTTCGGCGAAGCGGTGGCGGCGGTCGTCGTCAGCCGCAAGCCGGCCTCGTTCGACACGGCGGCGGTGCTCGCGGCGCTGAAGGAGCGCATCGCGAACTACAAGGTGCCGAAGCGCCTCTTCGTCGTCGAGGACCTGCCGCGCAACGCGATGGGCAAGGTCCAGAAGAACGTCCTGCGCGACCGCTACAAGAGCACCTTCACGCCGTCCGGCGGCTCTGCGTCGGCGCGCTGAACGGCGCGCAAGCGCGATCGACGATCCGGGAGATCAAGCCGCCCGGATGCCGCGGTACAGCATGTAGCCCGCGAGCACGAACAGAAGCAGCGCGAAGATGCGCTTCAGACGGCCGGTGTCGAGCGAATGCGCCACCTTGGCGCCCAGCGGCGCCGTCAGCACGCTGCCGCAGCCGACCGCCAGCAACGCGGGCAGGTAAACGAAGCCGACCGTACCCGTGGGCAGCGAGTGCTCGGACATGCCGGCAATGATGTAGCCGACGGTTCCCGCCGCGGCGATCGGGAACCCGAGCGCGGCCGAGGTCGCGACCGCGTTGTGGATCTTGACGTTGCTCCACACCATGAACGGCACCGAGATGAAGCCGCCGCCTGCGCCGACCAGGCTCGAGATGAAGCCGATGGCGTTGCCGACGCCGAACATGCCCAGCGGCCTGGGCAACTCGCGCGAAGGCTTCGGCTTCTTGTCGCGCAGCATCTGCAGCGCAGAGAAGCCGACGAACACGCCGAAGAACAGCGCGATGAACACCGTCGGCAGGCGGCCCGCGATCTGGGCGCCGATCAGCGAGCCGACGAGGATGCCCGGCGCGAGAACCTTGACGACCGGCCACAGCACGGCGCCGCGCTTGTGGTGGGCGCGCACCGACGAAACGGACGTGAACAGGATCGTGGCGAGCGACGTGGCGATCGCCATGTGAACCAGGTGCTCCTCCGGGAACGCGCGCAGCGTGAACAGCATGGTCAGGAAGGGCACCAGCAGCATGCCGCCGCCGATGCCGAGCAGTCCGGCCACGAAGCCGGTGGCGCAACCGAGGACCAGCAGGGCGACGATCAGGGTCCAGTCCACGTCAGTCCTTCAGCAGCCGGGTGGTGATGTAGCGCCACTGCGCCGGCGTGACCGGCGTGATCGACAGGCGGTTGCCACGCTGCAGCACCGCCATGTCGGCCAGGGCCTTGTGCTCGCGCAGCTCGCCGATCGGCACCAGGCGCGTCTTCTTCAGCGCCCGCACGTCGACGAGGATCCAGCGCGGCGCGTCTTTCTTCGCGGCCGGGTCGTGGTACTCGCTCTTCGGGTCGAACTGGGTCGGGTCGGGGTACGGCGCGCCCGCGACCTCCGCCAGGCCGGCGATGCCCGGTTCCGCGCACGACGAGTGGTAGAACAGCACGCCGTCCCCGGGCTTCATCTGGTCGCGCATGAAGTTGCGCGCCTGGTAGTTGCGCACGCCGGTCCACGGCACCGTCGAGTCGCGCGCGGCCAGCGCGTCCTCGATCGAACACTCGCCCGGTTCGGACTTCATCAGCCAGTACATCGGCCGCAGTTTACGCAAGCCGGGTGGGCGCGGCCGCACGGCTGATCGCAGCGCGACGATGGTCACGGTGGGGCAGGATCAAAAAAAAGGCGAAGTGCTCGACGCACTTCGCCCTGCTGAAGGTTCCCCGCCTGTGCCGCCCGGTCTGATGTCCTGAACCATCGGTTCAGGGTGGTCGCTGTCCACGTCGTTTAGGTTCAGCAAACGCGTGCCGATCACACCACGACGCGAGCCCAGCAACCTTGCGCATAGCGCATCGGTTCAAGGAACGAAAGACCTTTGCGCGGGCACCGCAGGGAATTTCTTGATCGCCACCGGGTGACGATCGACTGACTGCATTCTAGCTCGCGGCGGGAGCGCGCAAGCGGGAAAACTGTACGGGTTTCAGAACAGTTTTTCCTGCGGAAGCAGGGCTTCGTCGCAGGTCTGCAGCAGGTCGCGCAGGCGACGCCGGAGTTCGCCGACTTCCACGCCGGCGCCATCGCGCGCATTGAAGAGTTCGTGGGCGATCTGCAGCGCCGCCATCACCGCGATGCGGTCGGCGCCCATCACCTTGCCGGCGTTCTTGATGGCGAGCATCTTGCCGTCGACGTACTGGGCGCACTGGAGCAGCGCGGCCTTTTCCTCCGGCGCGCAGGCGAGCCGGTACTCGCGGCCCATGATCGAAAGAGTTACGTGTTCCATTGCGTGCCGGGAGTGGGGACGGGTGCGGGCGCGGGAAGCCGCTCGAGCATCGCGTCGAGCCGCTGCGTCGCCTGCTCGACCCGGCCACGCATCGCTTCGAGTTCGGTCGAAGCCGCGGCAAGCTGCGCGCGCAGCTGCTGGTTTTCGGTCCGCAGCGACTGTGCCATCTCGGCCAGTTCGCGCACCTTGCGGGCGAGCGTGTCGAGGTCTTCGAGCATGCCGGAGATGGTAGCACCGGCCCCTCCCGCTTCGCAGGCCGCGGCAGGCTGCGGAGCGCTCGGCTAGAATCGAGCCGCTTACGGTGTCGAAGCACGCGATGCTTCGGTGAAACGGGAAACAGGAGGAGCAGGCGACTGCGCCGAACCTGTGCTGCCCCCGCAACGGTAAGCAGGCGCCGCGCAAGCGGCCCGGTTCGCACCCGCCACTGCATCACCTCCCGGTGAAGCGGGAAGGCGCGAATCGATGCCTGCAGCCCGGAGACCGGCCGTATGCAACCAGGACGAGCCTCGGGGTGAAGGCAGGCCGGCCGCGCATGCGCTCCGCCGTTCCCGCTTCCTCGAGCCCGTCTCCGCAGAAGAACAAGATCCGGCGGCGGGCCGGGACATGAGGGAGAAACATGACGGTCGCTGTACGCGTGGCGCTCTGCGCGCAGGCGCTGCTCGCGCTCGCGCTTTCGAATGCGCACGCCCAGTCCGCTGAAGCCCGATTGCCGACGGCCGTGGTCACGCCGTCACGGATCGTTCAATCGATCGACGATGCGCTGCCGTCGACCACGGTGATCACCCGTGCCGAGATCGAGCGCTGGCAACTGTCCGACCTCGTCGGCACGCTGTCGCGCGAGGCGGGCGTGCAGTTCGCGCGGAGCGGCGGTCCGGGCAGCGCCTCGTCGCTGTTCGTGCGCGGCGCGAATTCGAGCCAGGTGCTGGTGCTCGTCGACGGCGTGCCGCTGAATGCAGCGGTCGGCGGCGCGGCCTCGCTCGGCGGCATCGCGCTCGACACCGTGGACCGCATCGAGATCTCGCGCGGCAACCTCTCGAGCCTGTACGGCTCGGCGGCGATCGGCGGCGTGGTGCAGATCTTCACGCGCGGCGCCGGCGCGCCGGGCGCGAGCCTCCTCGCAGAAGGCGGGCAGGGGCGCAACTTCAACGGCGCTGCAAGCGCGTCGACGGACCTCGGCGGCCTGCGCCTCGGCGCGTCGATCGGCACGCGTCGCAGCGACCAGTTCTCCGCGATCGACGCCGCGCGCGTCGTACCGGGGCCTTTCGCCGCCGGCGCCAATCCCGATCTCGACGCCAACGAGAACACCTCGGGCTCGATCGGCGCGACCTACCGGACGCAGGGCGGCACGCTGTTCGCCGCAAATGCCTGGGGCAGCACCAACCGCACTGACTTCGACAGCACGGCGGACGGCCCGGCGGCGACGCACGAGGAGCGGTCGACGATCACCGCGTGGAATGCGCGCGTGCGCAGCCCGCTGACGACCGCGTGGGAGTCGCAGCTGCAGGTCGGCGAGATGAAGGATGCGAGCCGCAACCGCAGCAGCGATCCGTGGTCGTTCAACAACGGCGAGTTCGAGTCCACCAATCGCCAGGCCAGCTGGACCAACGAGTTCGCCGTCAACCAGCGCGTCAAGGCGCAGCTCGGGGTGGAACACCTGCAGCAGCGCGGCGCGTCCACGGCCTTCGACCCGACCTTCGCGAATGTCCTGACCGAGTTCAAGCGCAACGTCACCAGCGCCTGGGGCGGAGTCAACGGCAGCACCGACCGGCAACTGGTGCAGGTGAACGTGCGCGTCGACAAGTACTCGGACGTCGGCTCCGCGACGACCGGGCTCGTGTCGTACGGCTACAAGCTGACGCCCGAGTGGCGGGCGATCGCGCAGGTGTCGAACGCCTTCCGCGCGCCGAGTTTCAGCGACCTCTACTACCCGTTCTTCGGCAACCCGCAGCTCGAGCCGGAGAAGTCGCGCAGCGGCGAGCTCGGCCTGCACTACGTCGCGGGGCGCACGACCGCGCGCGCGGCGCTGTACCGCACCGACACGCGGGACCTGGTCGTCTACGAGCCGGCCACGCAGCGCGCGGAGAACGTGGACCGCGCGCGCGCCACCGGAGTCGAGGCGGGCGCGAGCGGGCGCATCGGCCGCTGGGAGTGGAGCGGCAACCTCAACGTGGTCCGCGCCGTCAACGCGGAGACGGACGAACGGCTGCTGCGCCGGGCTCCGTACGTCGTCAACGCCGGGCTCGCCTACGACGCCGAGCGCTGGCGCGCGGGCTTCGAGCTCTCGTACGTCGGTCCGCGCGACGACCTCGACATCAACACGTTCCGGCGCACCGAGCTCGCGGCCTACACGCTCGCGCGGATCGTCGGCACCTGGCGTCTCGCGGACGGCGTCGCGCTGCGCGCCCGCGTCGAGAACCTGACCGACGAGAAGTACGAGACGGTCAGCGGCTACAACGTTCAGCCGCGCACCGCCTTCGTCGGCGTGGAGTTCAGGCTGTGACATGAGGGCGACGGCGCGCGCGTGGCCTCTCCTCGCCGTCGCGGGCGCCGCGAGCCTGCTGCTTGCGCTCGCGGTTGGAAGCGTTCCGCTCAGTCCGTCGCAGTTGCTGGCAACGCTGGCCGGGCACGGCGACAGCGCCGCGCGGGACGTCATCTGGCAATTGCGCGCGCCGCGCGCCGTGGCCGGCTTCGCCGTCGGTGCCGGCCTCGCGCTGTCCGGCGCGCTGCTGCAGGGACTGCTGCGCAATCCGCTCGCCGACCCGTACGTCCTCGGCGTCTCGGGCGGGGCGGCCGTCGCCGCGCTCGGCGCGATCGCCCTCGGGCTGTCGAGCGGGCTGATCCAGCTGGCGGCCGCCCTCGGCGCGATGGCCACGCTCGGCCTGCTCTTCATCCTCGCGCGCCGCGCGCTGTTCACGCGCGACGCGGTCGAGTCCGAGCAGGGGACCACGGCGGTGCTCCTGACGGGCGTGATGATCGCGTCGTTCGCCGCTGCATTGCTCAGCCTGGTGCTGTCGCTCGCTCCCGATGCGCGCCTGCGCACCATGGTCTTCTGGCTGCTCGGCGACCTTGCCGGAGCGACGGACCTGCGCGCGGCCCTGATCGCCCTCGTGGCGATCGGGGTGGCGTTCGCGATCGCGCAGCGTCACGCGGCGGCGCTCAACCTCCTGGTCCGCGGCGACCTGCAGGCCTACACGCAGGGCGTGCGCGTGGCGCACACGCGGCGCACGCTGGTGCTGGTGGCCGCGCTCGCGACCGGCGCGGCCGTCACGCTCGCCGGCGCCGTCGGCTTCGTCGGCTTCGTCGCGCCGCACCTGATGCGGCTCCTGTTCGGCAACGACCAGCGCTTCCTCCTGCCGGCCTCCGGGCTCGCGGGCGGCACGCTGGTCGTCCTGGCCGACACCGTCGCGCGGTCGGCGTTCGCGCCGCTGCAACTGCCGGTCGGCGTGCTGACGGCGCTGATCGGCGTCCCGGTGTTCCTCTGGCTGCTCGCCCGTCGATGAGTGCAACCCGCGCCCCGCTGCTGAAGCTTGCCGACGTCGCGCTGGTCGCCGCCGGTCGCACGCTGGTAGAGCACCTCGACCTCGAGATACGACCCGGCGAGCGCTGGGCGGTGCTGGGTCCGAACGGCGCCGGCAAGTCGACGCTGCTGCGAGTGATGTCCGGCGCGCGATCGCCGGACGCGGGCGCCGTCTTCGTCGACGACCTGCCGATCGAGCGCTACGGCGAATTCGACCTCGCGCGGATCCGCGCGCTCGTCACCGACCGCTGGATCGACCCGTTCGCGAGTTCGGTGCTGGATACCGTCCTGACCGCGCGCTACGTGTTCGGCGACGAGGATGGCACGGGCGAACAGGTCGCGCGGCGATTGCTGGCCGCCCTCGACTGCGCGCACCTGATGCAGCGCGACGTGCGCCGCCTGTCGCGCGGCGAGCGGCAGCGCGTGGCGATCGCGACTGCGCTGGCGCAGGCCACGCCGACGGTGCTGCTCGACGAGCCGACGGCGCACCAGGACCCGCGCCACCAGGCCTGGGTGATCGAGCACCTGCTGACGCTGGACGACCGGGCGCTGGTCGCCACGCTGCACGACATCAACGCCGCCGCCCGTTTCGCGACGCATGTGCTCCTGATCGGCGGGCGCGGCACTTACAGGGCAGGCCCGGCGGACGACGTGCTGCAGGACGACGCCCTGTCGGAGCTCTTCCAGACGCGCATCGGCGCGGTGATCGCCGACGGCGAGCGCTTCTTCCGGGTCCGTTCGCCGGCGCCGAGCGCTTAGCGCGCGCGGTCGATCGCTTCGCAGAGGACCGCGATCTCGTCGACGATGCGCGGGCCGTGTCGATTGATGCGGTCGGCGTCGAGCGTGACCAGCAGGTTCCGCCTGACCGCGGAGATCCGCCCGAAGCGCTGCCACATCGCCAGCGCATCGGAGGGCCGTGCCCCGGGTTCGGCCGTGACGATCACTTCGGGATCGGCGGCGAGCACGGCCTCGGTCGAGACGCGCGGCGCGATGGGCGCCAGGTCGGCAAAGACGTTGCGCCCGCCGCACAGGGCGATCCCCTCGCTGACGACGTGACGGCCGCCGAGCGTCATCAACGGGTCGTTCCACACCTGGTAGAAGACGCGGACCTCGCGCCGACCGCGGTACCGGTCGCGCAGGGCGGCGAGCTTCGCATTGAACGCGGCCGCGGCGCGCTCCGGGGACCGTCCCGTCAGCGCTCCCAGCCGCTCGAGCGAAGTCGCGATGTCCGCGAGCCGGGCCGGCTCGCTCACGAAGGTCGGGACGCCGAGCCGTCGCACGGCGTCGACCGTCGCCGGCGGAAAGCCGCTGCCCCAGACGAGGACGAGGTCGGGGCGCGCGGCGCTGACGCGCTCCAGGTCGACGCTGTGCGCGCGCGCCACGCGCGGCAATCCCCTGGCAGCCTCGGGGAAGTCCGCGAAGTCGGTGGTGCCTACGATCAGGTCGCCTGCACCGATGGCGAACAGCTGCTCCGTCAGGTGCGGAGCGAGGCTCACGATGCGGCGCGCGGGCTGGGCGAGTTCGACGGTGCGGCCTTCGTCGTCGACCGCTGCGACTCGCGCCTGGGCCGCACCGGCGAGCGCGAGCGCGAGGACCAGCGCGAACGCGCGCATCGCTACCTGGCTGCCGCTGGCAGCGCCGGTTCGGTGACGAAGCCGATCTTCGCGAGGCCGGCCTGCTGCGCGGTCGACAGCACGAACGCGATGCGCTCGTAGCGCGTCGCCTTGTCCGCACGCAGGTGCAACTCGGGCAGCGTGGTGGTCTTCGCCGCTTCCGCCATGCGCGCGGCGAGTTCCGCGTCGGAGACGGGCTCGCCGTCCCAGTAGACCGCGCCGGCGGCGTCGATCGACAGCTTGACGGTCGCCGGCGCCGGTTCGGACGCCGGCGCGGGGTCGTTCGGCAGGTCGAGCTTGATCGAGTAGGACAGCAGCGGCGCTGTGATGATGAAGATCACCAGCAGCACGAGCATCACGTCGACCAGCGGCGTGACGTTGATCTCGGCCATCGGCTGCGAAGGCCCGCCCCGCTGCTCGAACCCGCCGAATGCCATCAGGGTGCCGTCGGCACGCGCGCGCCCATGGTGAGGAAGGCGTGCAGGTCGTGCGCGAAGCCGTCGAGCTGGGAGAGCACCAGGCGGTTCACGCGGGTGAGCGCGTTGTAGGCGAGCACGGCGGGAATGGCCACCGCGAGGCCGAACGCGGTCATGATCAGCGCCTCGCCCACCGGTCCCGCGACCTTGTCGATCGCGATCTGGCCCGAGGACGCGATGTTGAGCAGCGCGTGATAGATGCCCCACACCGTGCCGAAGAGCCCGACGAAGGGCGCGGTGCTGCCGATCGACGCGAGCATGGTCAGTCCCGATTCGAGCCGGCCCGCGGCTTCGTTGATGCGCTGGCGCAGGGCGCGCGTGATCAGCTCCGAGCGGTCGGTCTGCGACGCGAGGGTGCCGTCGGCCGCGCCGTGGACCGACGCGCGCGCGCCGCCGATGGCGACGGGCACGAAGATGTTTTCGCGATCGCGCGGCTTCAGGTCCGCGATCGCGGCGTCGATCGACGATGCCGACCAGAACTGTTCGAGCGCGCGCGATGCGCGGCGCACCCGCAGCCAGGCCCAGGCCTTCCAGAGGATCAGGAACCAGCTGGCGACCGACATCGCGAGCAGCACGTACGCCGTGACGCGGATCACCACGTCGGCTTGCGCCCAGAAGTGCAGCAGGCCCAGCGTTCCGTTTGCGGTCATCGGATGCCCAGGACGTCGAACATGTCGAAGAGGCCGGACTTTCGGCCGGCCAGGAAGCGGGCGGCGCGCATGCTTCCGGTTGCGTACGTCATGCGGCTCGACGAGCGGTGCGTGATCTCGATGCGCTCGCCCGTGCCGGCGAACAGCACCGTGTGGTCGCCGACGATGTCGCCGCCGCGCACCGTGGCGAATCCGATCGAGCCGGCCCTGCGCTCGCCGGTGTGGCCCTCGCGCGCGTAGACCGCGACGTCGGCGAGCTTCTCGCCGAGGGCGGCGGCGATCGTCTCCCCCATCTTCAGCGCGGTCCCGGAGGGGGCGTCGACCTTGTGCCGGTGATGGGCCTCGATGATCTCGATGTCGTAGCCGCGGTTCATCATCTTCGCGGCCATCTCGAGCAGCTTGAAGGTCGCGTTGACGCCGACGCTCATGTTCGGCGAGAAGACCACGCCGATCCTTTCGGAAGCCTTGCGGATCGCCGCCTTGCCGGCGTCGTCGAACCCGGTCGTGCCGATCACGATGCCGGTGCCGGCCGCGACGCAGGCGTCGAGGTGGGCCAGCGTGGCCTCGGGTCGCGTGAAGTCGACCAGCACGTCGCACCCGGCCAGCGCGCGCAGGTCAGCCGTCACGCGCGTCCCGGTCGCGCGGCCGAGGAATTCCCCGCAGTCGCGGCCGATGTCCGGGCTGTCGGCGCGGTCGAACGCCGCCGCGACGCTCGCATCGGGCTCGGACAGCGCCGCTTCGATCAGCATCCGGCCCATCCGGCCGGACGCGCCGGCGATGGCAAGTTTCATGACGGCGCGGGCGAGCGCTACTCGCGGGTGGGCATTGGCGTGGAGACGGGAGGCGGTTCCGCCTCCTGCCGCGGCGCTGCCTTCGGCAGCTTCTTCGCATTCGGGCCGAGGATCAGCGAGTCCGCGATCGTCTCCGACGGCATTTCGTCGGACATGAACCGATCGACCTTGTTGTCCACGAAGTAGACGGTGAGGCGGCGGCTCTGGACCTGTCCCTTGAGCGGGTTCAGGTAGTACGGAAAGTCCCAGCGGTCCTTGTGGAAGTCGCTGGTCAGCAGGGGCGTGCCCAGCATGAACCGCACCTGCTCGCGCGACATGCCCTGGCGCAGCTGGTCCACCATCTCCTTCGTGATGATGTTGCCCTGATGCACGTCAGGGCGATACGGACCGAGGAACGTCGGCGCCCATCCCGTGACCGCCGACATGCCCGTCGCCATGCTCGAAGTCACGTCCGAAACGGACTGGCAACCCGCGAGCAGCGCCAGTCCGGCGAGCAGGGTGGCGGTGCATCGAACGCGATGAAACATCGGCTGCAATCCCGGTCAGGCTCTCAATGACCGTATGATACCCATGCGGTTTCCCAGTCCGGCCGCCTTCCATTCCGCTCACGTCCCGAACCGATGTCCAACCGCAATCCGCCGAGCTCCAGCGACCTGAAGAACATGGGCCTGAAGGCGACCTTGCCCCGCCTGAAGGTGCTGGAAATTTTCCAGCGCAGTTCGGCGCAGGGCAGCGGGCGGCACATGAGCGCGGAGGACGTCTACAAGGCCCTGATCGCGGAGAACATCGACGTGGGGCTGGCCACCGTGTACCGGGTGCTCACCCAGTTCGAACAGGCCGGCCTGCTCGCGCGCAATCACTTCGAGGGCGGGCGCGCGATGTTCGAACTGAACGAGGGATCGCACCATGACCACCTCGTGTGCCTGACCTGCGGGCGGGTCGAGGAGTTCGTCGACTCGGAGATCGAGCGGCGCCAGCACAGCATCGCGGCCGAGCGCGGCTTCAAGCTGCAGGACCACGCCCTCGCCCTGTACGGCGAGTGCACCAAGCCCGACTGCGAGTTCCGCCGGAAGGAGTAGGTCAGGCGTCGACGCGGGCGCCGCTCGCCGCGTCGAACCAGTGCACGGCATCCGGCTTGAAGCCGAGCTGCAGAGTCGTTCCGGGCTCCGGGTTGTCTTGCGGCCCGGTGCGCACGATGACGTCGTGGCCCGCAACGATCCCGTGGATGAGGTGCTCCGCGCCGAGCATCTCGACGGTCTCGACCTGCATCGGCAGGTTGCCGCCGCCGAGCAGCAGGTGCTCGGGCCGGACGCCGAGGATCAACTGGCGTCCCGCGAGCGACGGCGCTGCGGCCGGCATGGCCAGGCTCGCCCCGTCGCTGGCCGTGAACGTCCTGCCGTCGCCATCGAGCCGCCCCTCGAACAGGTTCATCGGCGGCGACCCGATGAAGCTCGCGACGAACGTCGTCGCCGGACGCGAGTAGACGTCGTCCGGGGTGCCGACCTGCTCGGCGCGGCCCGCGTTCATCACGATCATCCGCTGCGCGAGCGTCATGGCCTCGACCTGGTCGTGCGTGACGTACAGGCTCGTCGTGCGCAGCCGCCGGTGCAGCTTCTGGATCTCGAGTCGGGTCTGGACGCGCAGCTTGGCGTCCAGGTTCGACAGCGGCTCGTCGAAGAGGAACACGGCGGGCTCGCGGACGATCGCGCGCCCCATCGCCACGCGCTGGCGCTGGCCGCCGGAGAGCTCGCGCGGCTTCCTCTTGAGAAAGCCCTCGAGTTCCAGGATCGCGGCCGCGGCGTTCACGCGCTTGTCGATGTCCGCCTTCGGGAACTTGCGGATCTTCAGGCCGTACGCCATGTTGTCGTACACGCTCATGTGCGGGTAGAGCGCGTAGTTCTGGAACACCATGGCGCAGTCGCGGTCCTTGGGCTCGAGGTCGTTGACCACGCGGTCGCCGATGCGGATCGAGCCGCTCGTGATCTCCTCCAGCCCCGCCACCATCCGCAGCAGCGTGGACTTGCCGCAGCCCGACGGGCCGACCAGCACGACGAACTCGCCGTCGTCCACCTTGAGGCTGATGCCGTGCACCACCTGGTTGGTGCCGTAGGTCTTGCGCACGTCCGAAAACTCGATCGACGCCATCTGTCCTGTTCTCGTTGCCCTACTTCTCGGTCTCGACCAGGCCCTTGACGAACCACTTCTGCATCAGCAGCACGACCGCGGCCGGGGGAAGCATCGCGAGGATCGCGGTGGCCATCACGAGGTTCCATTCGTTGACCGCGTCGCCGCCGGCGATCATCCGCTTGATGCCCATCACCACCGGATACATGTTCTCGTCGGTCGTGACGAGCAGCGGCCACAGGTACTGGTTCCAGCCGTAGATGAACTGGATCACGAACAGCGCCGCGATCGACGTGCGCGACAGCGGCAGGAGCACGTCCCAGAAGAAGCGCATCGGTCCGGCGCCGTCCATCCGCGCAGCCTCGGCCAGTTCGTCCGGCACGGTCAGGAAGAACTGGCGGAACAGGAAGGTCGCGGTCGCCGAGGCGATCAGCGGCACCGTCAGGCCGGCGTAGGTGTTCAGCATCCCGAGGTCGGACACGACCTGGTAGGTCGGCGCGATGCGCACTTCCACCGGCAGCATCAGCGTCACGAAGATCGACCAGAAGAAGAAGTTGCGGAACGGGAAGCGGAAGTAGACGATCGCGAACGCCGACAGCAGCGAGATGGCGATCTTGCCGAGGGCAATGGTCAGCGCGCTGACCAGGCTCACCCACATCATGCGGCCCACCGGCGCCGACGAACCCGGTCCACCTTCCGATCCCGTGAGCACCGCCGAGTAGTTGTGCCAGAGACGGTCGCCCGGCACCAGCGACATCGGCGCCTGCACGATCGCCTCGGCCGTCTGCGTCGACGCCACGAAGGTCACGTAGACGGGGAAGGCGACGACGAGCACCCCGAGGATCAGCACGAGGTGCGTGAGCAGGTCCAGCCCGGGCCGGCGCTCGACCATCAGCGGCGCGCCTTCATGAGTACTGCACCTTCTTCTCGACGTAGCGGAACTGCGCGACCGTCAGGGTGATCACGATCGCCATCAGCACGACCGACTGCGCGGCCGACGAGCCGAGGTCCATGCCCTTGAAGCCGTCGTAGTAGACCTTGTAGACCAGGATCGAGGTCGCCTTTCCCGGCCCGCCCTGCGTGGCGGCATCGACGATGGCGAAGGTCTCGAAGAACGCGTAGACGATGTTGATCACCAGCAGGAAGAACGTGACGGGCGACAGCAGCGGGAACACGATCGACCAGAAGCGGCGCCAGGGGCCGGCGCCGTCGATCGCCGCCGCCTCGATCAGCGACTTCGGGATCGACTGCAGCCCGGCAAGGAAGAACAGGAAGTTGTAGCTGATCTGCTTCCACACCGCGGCCATCACGATCAGCGCCATCGCATGGTTCGGGTTCAGCAGGTGGTTCCAGTCGAATCCGGCGGCGCGCAGCCAGAACGACACCATGCCGATCGACGGGGCGAACATGAAGAGCCACAGCACGCCGGCCACGGCGGCGGCGACTGCGTAGGGCCAGACCATCAGCGTCTTGTAGACCGACGCGCCGCGCACGACGCGGTCGGCGAACACCGCGAGCAGCAGCGCGATCCCGATGCCGAAGACGGCGACGAGCATCGAGAACACGGCCGTGGTGCGGAACGACTCGATGTACAGCTCGTCTGCGAACAGGCGCTGGAAGTTCTCGAGGCCGACGAACTCCGTGGACGTGCCGAACGCGTCCTGCATCTGCACCGACTGCAGCAGCGCCTGGCCGGCGGGCCAGAAGAAGAAGACGATGATGACGGCGAGCTGCGGAGCGAGCAGCAGCCAGGGAAGGGTCAGCGAACGGAAGCGGACGCGCTTTTCCATTGGCGGCGGATGCTAGACGGTTTCCGCCGATCGCGCGTGCGCAATCGCAATGGCGGCCGCCTCGGACGGGCGAAGCGAAGACGGCGTCCGGACGGGCGGTCGGCCCGATCGGACGCCGTCGTGCCCGCTGCCCCTACTTGTTGGCTTTCTCGAAACGCTCGAGCTGCTCGTTGCCGCGCTTGACGATCGACGTCGAGCGCCTCCTTCGGCGCCTTCTTGCCCGACCACACCTGTTCGAGTTCCTCGTCGGCGATCGTGCGGACCTGCACGAAGTTGCCGAGGCGGATGCCGCGCGACCGGTCGGTCGTCTTGCGGACCATCTGCGTGACCGGAACGTCGGCGCCGGGGTTCTTCTTGTAGAACCCGGACTTCTCCGTCAGCTCGAACGCGGCCACCGTGATCGGCAGGTAGCCGGTGCGCTGGTGGCTCGCGGCCTGGACATCCGGCTTGTTGATGTAGTTGAAGAACGCCGCCACGCCCTTGTACTCGGCCGGCTTCTTGCCCGACATCACCCACAGGCTGGCGCCGCCGATCACGGTGTTCTGCGGCGCGCCCGGAACGTCCGGGTAGTACGGCAGCGTCGACAGGCCGGCGGCGAACTTGGCGTTGCGCTTGATCGCGCCCTGCAGTCCCGACGACCCGGTCATCATCGCGCACTCGCCGGACGGGAAGGTCGCGTCCGCCGCGTTGTCGCGGCCCTTGTAGATGAACAGGCCCTGCTTGGACATGTTCGCAAGGTTTTCCATGTGGCGCACGTGCAGCGGCGAATTGACGACGAGCCGTGCGTTCATGCCGCCGAAGCCGTTGTTCTGGGTGGCGAACAGCGTGTCGTGCCAGGCCGAGAAGCTCTCGAGCTGCGTCCAGCTGATCCAGCTGGTCGTGAACGGGCACTTGTGCCCGGACGCCTTCAGCTTCGCCGCGGCAAGCGCGACTTCGGGCCAGGTCTTCGGCGGCTTGTCCGGGTCGAGGCCCGCGGCCTTGAAGGCGTCCTTGTTGTAGTGGAAGACGGTCGTCGAGCTGTTGAACGGCATCGACAGCATCTGCCCGTTCGGCGCGGTGTAGTAGCCGACGACGGCCGGGATGTAGACCTTCGGGTCGAACTTGTAGCCGGCATCGGCCATCACCTTGCCAACGGGCACGATCGCGCCCTTGGAGGCCATCATCGTCGCCGTGCCGACCTCGAACACCTGGAGGATGTGCGGCGCGTTGCCGGCGCGGTACGCGGCGATCGCGGCCGTCATCGACTCCGTGTACGTGCCCTTGTAGACCGGCACGACCTTGTATTCCTTCTGGCTTTCGTTGAAGCCCTTCGCGAGGTCGTTCACCCACTCGCCGAGCGCGCCGCCCATCGCGTGCCACCACTGGATCTCGGTCTGCGCCTGCGCGGGCGAGGAAATGCCGATGGCCAGCGTAGTGGCCAGCGCGGCGGAAATCAGGGTCCTGCGGAGCATCGTGTTCTCCTCGGTTGAGCGTCGATTGTCGTTCTTGTCGATGACCAGCCTGTTACGATAACCGCGCTGCGTTCACCGCGCAAAAGATGGCCCGCTCCGTGTCTTCCTCCGTCGCCGCTCCCGGCCGCCTCGCGCTGTACGCGAGCCTGCTGCGGCTCGACAAGCCGGTCGGCTCGCTGCTGCTGCTCTGGCCCACCCTCACCGCGCTCTGGATCGCCTCTGCGGGACGCCCGGAGTCCGGGCTGATCGCGGTGTTCGTCATCGGCACGTTCCTGATGCGGTCGGCGGGCTGTGCGATCAACGACGCCGCCGACTTCCGCTACGACGCGCAGGTGAAGCGCACGGCCCAGCGCGTGGTGGCGCAAGGCCTCGTCAGTCCGCGCGAGGCCGTGGCGGTGGCCACGCTGCTGGCGGGGCTGTCCGCGCTGCTGCTGCTCTTCCTCAACGACGCGGCGATGCGGCTGGCGGTAGCCGCCGTCGCGATCGCGGCCACGTACCCGCTGTTCAAGCGTTTCTTCCCGGTGCCGCAGCTCTACCTCGGCGTCGCGTTCTCGTTCGGCATCCCGATGGCGTTCGCGGCCGTCCAGGGGCAGGTGCCGGCGATCGGCTGGTGGCTCTTCCTCGCGAACAACTTCTGGGTGGTGGCGTACGACACCGAATACGCGATGGTCGATCGCGATGACGACCTGAGGGTCGGCATCAAGTCTTCGGCCATCTTCTTCGGCCGGGCGGACGTCGCCGTCGTGATGGCGTGCTACGGCGCCTACCTGTCGCTGCTCATCCTTCTCGGCCACTCGATCGGCGCGGGCTCCCCCTTCTACCTGGGCTGCGGCCTCGCGTTCGGGTTCGCCCTCCATCACTACCTGCTGATCCGGGCGCGCACGCCGGACGGATGCTTCCAGGCGTTTCGCCACAACAACTGGGTCGGTTTCGTCGTGTTCGCGGGCATCGTGGCGGACTATGCGCTTCGCTGACAGGCAGGCGGCCATCAACGCCCTCAAGCGCGGCTTCACGCCGGGCTTCCTCGCCCTCGCCCTCGTCGCGACCGCACTGCATGCCGCCGAGCCTCCGGTCGCGGGGCTCGGTTGGCTGCGCGACCTTGCGGGGCACTGCTGGCGCGGCGAGCAGGCGGACGGCACGCCGGCGGACACCCAGTGCTACGAGCTGCAGTTCGGCCGGCACCTCCGCGGGACGATCGAAATCCCGGGCGCGGCGGGCGAGGCGCCGAAGCTGCGGGGCGACTCCGTGTGGAGCTGGGATCCCGCAAAACAGAGGATCACGGTGGTGACATGGTCGAGTTCCGCGCCCATCGGCGTCATCGAAGCGGCCATGGATGGCGACCTCGTTCGATTCGCGTTCGGTCCGAACGCCCGGTCCTGGTGGCAGCGCACGGGTCCCGACAGCTACACGGTCGTGCGCGAACGTCGCGACGGGGACGCCTGGCGCGAGGAGCGCCGCGTCAGCTACCGCCGCGCACCGGGGCGCTAGGGCCTCTGTTGACGCTTGGATCGCACATGCGCGAGCCAAGCGCTAACAGGCCCTAGCGGTCGAGTTCGTCGCCGAGTTCCTTCGCGCGGGCGTTCGCGGCGTGCAGCGCCTTGACGATGGCGTTCTTGACGTTGTCCGCATCGAGGCTGGCGAGCGCCGCGGCGGTCGTGCCGCCCTTGGAAGTGACGCGTTCCCGCAGCACCGACGCCGGCTCCGGCGAGGCCGCCGCCAGTTGCGCCGCGCCGGCGAACGTCTGCACGGCAAGGGCCCGCGCTTGCGCTTCGGTGAGCCCCATGTCGCGCGCCGCCTGCTGCATCGCCTCGATGAAGTAGAAGACGTAGGCGGGGCCGCTGCCCGAGATTGCGGTGACCGGGTCGAGGCGCGACTCGTCTTCGAACCACACGACCTGCCCGACCGCGGCGAGGATCTGTCCGGCAACGGCACGCTGCTCGCTGCTGACCCCGGCCAGGGCGGCCGCCCCGGTGACGCCAGCGCCGATCAGCGCCGGCGTGTTCGGCATCGTGCGCACGATGACGTCCGAGCCGAGCCAGCGCGCCAGCGTGCTCGCTCGCACGCCGGCCGCGATCGACAGCACGAGCGGTCGCACGAGGAAGGGCCGGATGGCTTCGACCGCGTCGCGCATCTGTTGCGGCTTGACGGCGAGCACGACGGTCTCGCACTCGCCGAGCCAGGGGCCCGCCGCGCCGTGTGCGGTCACCCCGTACTGATCCTCGAGTTGCTTCCGGCGCGCCGCATCGATCTCCAGGACGGCGATCGAGTTGGCGAGCCCGGCGCGCCTCATGCCACCGATCAGCGCCGCGGCCATGTTGCCGCCGCCGATGAATGCGATCTTCATGGTTGCTTTCGTTCCCGTTCGCCGAAGATGGCCGTGCCGATCCTGACCATGGTCGACCCCTCGAGCACGGCGGACTCGAGATCGGCCGACATGCCCATCGACAGGGTGTCGATGTCGAAACCGGCCGCGCGCAGCCGATCGAACAGGGCCCGCATCGCCGCCAGCGGGACTCGCTGGCGCGCCGCATCGGCTTCAGGCTCCGGGATGGCCATCAGGCCCCGCAGCTTCAGACGCGGCAACTGGCCGACGGCCCGCGCCAGCGCCGCCACCTCGGCCGGAGCAACGCCGCTCTTGGATCCTTCGCCGCTGATGTTCACCTGCAGCAGCACGTTCAACGAGGGCAGCTCCGGTGGCCGCTGCTCGGACAGGCGCTGCGCGACCTTCAGCCGGTCGATCGACTGAACCCAGTCGAACTGCTCCGCGATGGCGCGCGTCTTGTTGCTCTGGATCGGCCCGATGAAGTGCCACTCCAGTTCGCTGCGCTGCGGCCGCAGGGTTTCGATCTTGTCGACCGCTTCCTGGACGTAGTTCTCGCCGAACGCGGCCTGCCCGGCCGCATGAACGGCGGCCACCGCGTCGGCCGGGAAGGTCTTGCTCACCGCGACCAGGGAAACGCTCGCCGGATCGCGCCCGGCGGCCCGCGCGGCGGTGGCGATGCGTTCCGTCACCGCCCGCAGCCGCGCCTGCACCGTCTCCGGGGAATTCCACATGATCGTCAGCAAAGACGGCTAGACACTTGTCTTTTCTAGCTTTTTTGCGGGATCAGCCGGGCAGGTGCCCGCGTTACTCTTGGTCATCCCGCCACTCGGCGAAGGGGAATCGTTCCTCTTCGATACGCCTCATCGGCCACCTGCATGGACATCTCAGAACTGCTCGCATTCTCCGTCAAAAACAAGGCGTCCGACCTGCACCTGTCGGCCGGCCTCCCGCCGATGATTCGCGTCCACGGCGATGTCCGCCGGATCAACCTGCCGCCCCTGGAACACAAGGACGTGCACGGAATGATCTACGACATCATGAACGACTCGCAGCGCAAGCAGTACGACGAGAGCCTCGAGGTCGACTTCTCGTTCGATCTCCCGGGCCTGGCCCGCTTCCGCGTCAACGCCTTCAACCAGGACCGCGGAGCGGCCGCCGTCCTGCGGACGATTCCGTCGCGGGTGCTGTCGCTGGAGGAACTGCAGTGCCCGCGCCAGTTCGCCGACTTCTCGTCGAAGCCGCGCGGCCTGGTGCTGGTGACGGGGCCGACCGGGTCCGGCAAGTCGACCACGCTGGCCGCGATGGTCGACCACGTGAACAACAACCTGTACGGGCACGTGCTGACGATCGAGGACCCGATCGAGTTCGTGCACGAGAGCCGCAAGTGCGTGATCAACCAGCGCGAGGTCGGCCCCCACACGCTGTCCTTCGCCAATGCGCTGCGCTCGGCGCTGCGCGAGGACCCCGACGTGATCCTGGTCGGCGAGTTGCGCGACCTGGAAACGATCCGCCTCGCGCTGACCGCCGCGGAGACCGGCCACCTCGTCTTCGGCACGCTGCACACCTCGTCGGCCGCGAAGACCATCGACCGGATCGTCGACGTCTTCCCCGCGGCGGAAAAGGAAATGGTGCGGGCGATGCTGTCGGAGTCGGTCGTCGCGGTGATCTCGCAGACGCTCATGAAGATCAAGGACGGCAGCGGCCGCGTAGCGGCGCACGAGATCATGGTCGGGACGCCCGCCATCCGCAACCTGATCCGCGAGAACAAGGTCGCGCAGATGTACTCGATGATCCAGACGGGCAGCCAGTTCGGCATGCAGACGCTCGACCAGAACCTGCTCGACCTCGTCCGCCGCAACGTCGTGTCGCTCGGCGAAGCAAGGCAGTACGCCAAGTCGCCCGACGCATTCGTCGGATAACCCGGAAGCGAGAGCAGACCATGGAAAGAGACCAGGCCACACGATTCGTACACGACCTGCTTCGCCTGCTGGTCAGCAAGAAGGGCTCCGACCTGTTCCTGACGGCCGACTTCCCGCCGGCCTTCAAGATCGACGGCCGCGTTCTTCCGGTGTCGAACCAGCCGCTGACGGCGCAGCACACGGCGGAACTCGTCCGCTCGATCATGAACGACCGCCAGGCGGCGGAGTTCGAGAAGTCGAAGGAGTGCAACTTCGCCATCAGCCCCACCGGCATCGGGCGGTTCCGGGTGTCCGCGTTCGTGCAGCAGGGCAAGGTCGGCATCGTCTTCAGGACGATCGCGGACCACATACCGACCACCGAGGAGCTGAACCTGCCGGCGTTGATGAACGAGCTGGCGATGGCCAAGCGCGGCATCATCATCGTCGTCGGCGCGACCGGCTCCGGCAAGTCGACCACGCTCGCTGCGATGGTCGGCTACCGCAACGAGAACAGCCACGGGCACATCATCACGATCGAGGACCCGATCGAGTACGTGCATCCGCACAAGAACTGCATCATGACCCAGCGCGAAATCGGGGTCGACTGCGAGAACTGGCAGGTCGCGCTGAAGAACACGCTGCGCCAGGCGCCAGACGTCATCCTGATCGGCGAGGTGCGCGAGCGCGAGACGATGGAGCACGCGATCGCGTTCGCCGAAACCGGCCACCTGGTGATGTGCACGCTGCACGCGAACTCCACCAACCAGGCGCTCGACCGCATCATCAACTTCTTCCCGGAAGAGCGTCGCCAGCAGCTGCTGATGGACCTGTCGCTGAACCTGAAGGCCACGATTTCCCAGCGCCTGCTGCCGTTCAAGGACCGCAAGGGGCGCATACCGGCGATCGAACTGCTGATCAACAGCCCGCTGATCGCCGACCTGATCTTCAAGGGCGAGGTGCAGGAGATCAAGGAAGTGATGAAGCGCTCGCGCGAGCAGGGCATGGTCACGTTCGACCAGTCGCTGTTCGACCTGCACGAGCGCGAGCAGATCTCCTACGAGGACGCGCTGCGCAACGCCGATTCGGTCAATGACCTGCGCCTGCAGATCAAGCTCAACTCGAAGCTGAGCGGCGGCATCGCTGGCATCCACAAGGGCATCGAACACCTGGGGCTGACTAGCTGACGCAATCTGGCGTGTCGCCAGGTCGCCAGGTCGCCCGCGGCAGGCGGGCGGATGGCGGCGGGTGCGGCTCCGGGGCGGTCGGCGCTTGCGCGCTCGCTGCCCACGTAAACTGCCCGCACGACAGGGGAGACACCATGACGACCGTCTACGACTTTTCCGCGCAGACCCTGACCGGCAAGCCGCGCAAGATGTCCGACTTCAAGGGCAGCGTGCTGCTCGTGGTGAACACGGCGAGCAAGTGCGGCTTCACCCCGCAGTACGCCGGGCTCGAAGCGCTCTACAAGAAGTACAAGGACAAGGGGCTTGTCGTCCTCGGGTTCCCGAGCAACCAGTTCGGCGAGCAGGAGCCCGGCCCGGAAAGCGAGATCGCCGAGTTCTGCGAAGTGAACTACGGGGTCACCTTCCCGATGTTCGCCAAGGTCGACGTCAACGGCGCCGGGGCGCACCCGCTGTTCAAGTACCTCACGTCCAGCAAGAAGGGGCTACTCGGCTCGCAGGCGATCAAGTGGAACTTCACCAAGTTCCTCGTCGGGCGCGACGGCGCCGTGCTGGAGCGCTACGCGCCGACGACGAAGCCGGAAGACATCGAGGCCGACATCGAGAAGGCGCTGGTCGCGTGATCAGCGCGTGGCCGGCGCGGCAGGCCGGTCAGCTGCCTGCGCCAGCGCGTGGCCGGTAGCCGCCCTTGACGAGCGTGAAGCGGAAGAAGCGGCACTCGAGCGGCCCGTTGTAGAGCACGGGCTTGCGCGTTTCCTGCAGGCGCATCTGCCGCGGCAGGTCGCGATCGGACGTCAGCAGCCAGGCGTCCCAGCCCGCGAACGCCTGCTTCAGGCGATTGCCGACGTCCGCCATCATCCGTGGCACGGTCGCCGAGCGCGGGGCGCTTTGCTCGCCGTACGGCGGATTCGAAACGATCATCCCGTGGTCGGCCGGCGGTTCCACCTGCCGCGCATCGCACGACGTGAACGCGAGGCGCCCATCGGCGAGCCAGGGCTCGAGGCCGGCAAGCCGTGCGTTCTCGCTCGCCTGCTCGACGATGCGCGTCGAAATGTCGGATCCGCGGAGCACGGCGCCGGCGTCGTCCCGGACGCCGGCGCGGGCCGCGTCCTTGAGCGTGCGCCATGCGTGCGAGTCGAAGCCTTTCAGGCGCTCGAACGCGAAGCGGCGGTTCAGGCCGGGCGCGCGCCCGCTCGCGATCGTCGCGGCCTCGATCACGATCGTCCCGCTGCCGCAGAACGGATCGAGGAGCGGAACGTCCGGAGTCCAGCCGGCGAGCGCCAGCAGGCCGGCCGCCATGTTCTCCTTCAATGGGGCCTCGCCCTTGTCGGCACGCCAGCCGCGCTTGAAGAGCGGCTCGCCCGACAGGTCGATGTACAGCGTCACCGTGGCTTCGTCGAGGAAGGCGAACACGCGCACGTCGGGCTGCGTGCGGTCGATCGAAGGACGTTCGCCGGCGACGTCCCGCATGCGATCGACGATGCCGTCCTTCACTCGCAGCATGGCGAACTCGAGGCTTGCGAGCGGCGAGCGGACGGCGGTGACGTCGACGCGCAGCGTCTGCTGCGGCGTCATCAGGTCCTGCCACCGCACTTCCTGCGTGGCGTCGTACAGGTGCTGCTCGTTGCGGTAGCCGCGCCGCCCCACCTGCCACAGCACGCGGCTCGCGATGCGCGAGTGCAGGTTGGCGGCGTAGCCGGTCTTCAGCGATCCGGTGAAACCCACTCCGCCGGACTCGATCCGGATCTCCGCGGCTCCGACGCGCTGCAGCTCGTCGGACAGCACCGGCTCGAGCCCGCGTGGGCACACCGCGAAGAAGGTCTGCGGCTTCAAGGGGTTCGGGGCAGGCCGGATGAAAGGCTCGGGGGCCGGGCTTCAGCGCGCGAGCGCGCGCTCGAGGAAGTCCAGCCGGTCCTGGCCCCAGAACAGCTCGTCCTGGTAGACGTAGGTCGGCGACCCGAACACGCCGCGGGCGATCGCCTCCTGCGAGTGCTGGACATAGCGCGCCGCGACTTCCGCCGAGCGCGCGTGCGCGAGCAGGCTGGCAGCGTCCATGCCGCGCCCGGTGAGCACCTCGGACAACGTGGCGGCATCGCCGATGTTGCGCTCTTCCGCCCACACGGCCCGCAGCAGGTCGCCGGCGACATCGAGCGCCGCGTCGTTGCCATGACGTTCAAGCACCGCGAGCAGCGTGGTCGCCGGCGCCTCCGCCGGGACCGGGAAGAACTTGGGCTCGATGGTGAGCGGCATTCCGAGGAAATCGCGCCACCGCTTCAGCTCCGTCAGGCGGTACGCGCGGCGTTGCGGCGGGCGGTCCTTCAGAGCGACGCCGCCCGAGACCGGGAACACCTTGCCGAGATCCATCACGCGCAGGTGGACCTGCGCGCCGTGTCGGGCGCAGATCGCGCGGAAGCGATCGTGGCCGAGATAGGTCCACGGCGACACCGGGGTCATGTAGTAGTCGACAACCTTGGACATGGGAACCTCAGAAGGGCTTGACGACGGCCAGCACGACGATCGCCGTCAGCAGCAGCACCGGAACCTCGTTGAACCACCGGAACCATACATGGGACCGGGCAGGGCCCCCATGCGCGAACCGGGTGTACAGCACGCCGCACCAGCCGTGATAGGCGATCAGCAGCAGCACCAGCAGCAGCTTTGCCTGCATCCAGCCGGCCTTCATCGCCGCGCCCTGGCCCAGCAGCCACATGCCGAGCACGACGGCGATCACGGCCAGCCCGGTCATGAAGACCAGCAGCTTACGCGCCATCAGCAGCAGCCGATTGCGGGTGGCGTCGTCGTCGACCATCGCCAGGTTGACGTAGATGCGCGGCAGGTAGAACAGGCCCGCGAACCAGCAGACGACGAAGACGACGTGGAACGCCTTGATCCAGAGATACGCGTTGCCCATGCGATGGCCGATCCCGGGATTGGCGCGGGGGCGGGCTACGTGCGGACTTCGCCGTTGCCGAACACGATGTACTTCAGCGAAGTCAGCCCTTCGAGTCCGACCGGCCCGCGCGCGTGGAGCTTGTCGTTGGAGATGCCGATTTCCGCGCCCAGCCCGTACTCGAAGCCGTCCGCGAAGCGGGTCGAGGCGTTGACCATCACCGACGCGGAATCGACTTCGCGCAGGAAGCGCATCGCCGTGGACCAGTTCTCGGTCACGATCGCGTCCGTGTGCTTGCTGCCGTACGTGTTGATGTGGCGGATCGCGTCCTCCACGCCGGGCACGGTCGCGATCGACAGGATCGGCGCCAGGTATTCGGTGGTCCAGTCCGCGTCCGTCGCGTCCTTGACGCCGGCAATCCCCGCCGCTTCGAGGATCGCGCGCGACTCGGGGCAGCAGCGCAGCTCGACGCCCTTGCCGCGGTAGAGGCGCCCGAGCGGCGGCAGCACGCGCGGCGCGGCGGCCTGCGCGACCAGCAGCGTCTCCATCGTGTTGCAGGTCCCGTAGCGCTGCGTCTTGGCGTTGTCGGCGATCGCGATCGCCTTGTCGAGGTCGGCGTCGCCGTCGATGTAGACGTGGCACACGCCGTCGAGGTGCTTGATCATCGGCACGCGCGACTCGCGCATCAGCCGCTCGATCAGCCCGCGCCCGCCGCGGGGAACGATGATGTCGACGTACTCGGTCATGCCGGCGAGGAGCCCGACCGCGGCGCGGTCGGTCGTGTCGACGAGCTGCACCGCGTCGGCGGGCAGCCCGGCTTCGATCAGCGCCTCGCGCACGATGCCCGCGAGCAGGCGGTTGCTCTCGATCGCCTCCGAACCGCCGCGGAGGATCGCAGCGTTGCCGCTCTTGATCGTCAGCGCGGCCGCGTCGACCGTCACGTTCGGGCGGCTCTCGTAGATGATGCCGATGACGCCGAGCGGGACGCGCATGCGGCCCACGCGGATGCCGCTCGGGCGCGGCTTCACTTCGAGGATCTCGCCGACGGGATCCGGCAGCTGGGTCACCTGGGCGAGCCCCTCGATCATCTGCGTGATCGCGCGGTCGGTCAGCGTCAGGCGGTCGACCATGGCCGGCGCGAGCCCGTTGCGCCGCGCGCGTTCCACGTCGAGGCCATTGGCCGCCTTCAGCAGGTCGCGTCGCTCGTGGATCAGGCGGGCCGCGTGGCGCAGGGCGCCGTCCTTCGCCGCGCCGCTCGCCGCCGCGATGCGCGCCGCCGCGGTGCGCGCCGTCTTGCCGACAGACGTCATGTACGCCGCCAGGTCGCCTTCGAATTGCTGGGCGACGCGGTCGGAGCTGCGCGGTGCGGCGGAGGCGGTCATCGGGTGGCGGCGGGTGCGGCGCTCATGGCCGCGACGCTGAGGGCGAGATCCGTCAATTCTAGCCACGCGTCGCTGTCGGACTCCGGAGCGCGCAGGCCCTTGGCCAGGCGGTCGATCTGCGCGGCCCGCTCGAGGCAGTCGGCGAGCGCGGGCACCGACAGCCGTGGCAATAGGCGTTCGACGAGCTGTTCGCGCGGCCGCCACACGCGGTTCTCCCGTGCAACCATCGAGAAGGGTCGGCCGGACTGCACCTGCGACTTCACCCGGATCAGCATGCGCAGCTCCTCGGTGATCGCCCACAGCACCAGGGGAATCGCCTCGCCTTCGGCCTCCAGTCCGGCCATCGTCTTGCGCACGCGCGCGGCATCGCCGCCGAGCATCGCGAGCGGCAGCTGGAAGACGTCGTAGCGGGCGACGTTGAGCACGCTGTCGGTCACCTGCGCCAGCGTCAGTTCGCCGGGCGGATGGAGCAGCCCGAGCTTCGCGATTTCCTGGTGGGCCGCGAGGAGGTTGCCTTCGACGCGTTCGGCGATGAACTCCAGCGCCTCGGCTGCGGCGCGCTGCTGCTGCCGCGCGAGCCGCTCGCCGATCCAGTGCGGCAGCCGTGCGCGGTCGATCGAATCGATCTCGACCAGCACGCCCGCGCGTTCCAGCGCGGACACCCAGCGCGCCTCCTTGCCGCGGCGATCGAGCTTCGGCAGCGCGACGATCGTCAGCAGGCCTTCGCCGGCCAGCGCTGCGTGCGCCTCGAGGGCGGCGGCGCCGGAGGTGCCTGGCTTGCCGCCGGGCAGCCTGATCTCGACGATCTTGCGGTCAGCGAACAGCGACAGCCCGCCCGCGGCTTCCGTCAGCCGCGACCAGTCGAAGCGGCCATCCGCCTGCAGGACTTCGCGTTCTGAATAGCCCTGCTTGCGCGCCACCGCCCGGATGGCGTCCTGCGCTTCCAGCGCCAGCAGCGGTTCGTCGCTGGCGACCACGAACACCGGCGGCAGCGGTTGCCCGCGCTCGGCCCTGGCCAGCAGGCCGCCGAGGGCGTCACCCCGGAGCTGCATCGAACCGGATTCCCTGCAGCCGCGTCACCATCTGGCGCACGAGGTCGCTCTGCATGTCGCGGTAGAGCAGCGCCTCTTCCGACTCCTTCGCCAGCAGCTCGGACTCGTTGAAGGCGATGTCGCGGCGCGCGGTCAGGGTCGTCGGCGCGATCAGCTCGACGCCGTTGGGATCGATGACGCGAAAGGTGGAGCGCAGCCTCAGCTGGTACTCGCGCGCGCGTCCCTGCGCGTTGACCGACAGCACCTCGCGCTCGCGCGACTCGCCGAGCAGTTCGAAGATCGCCTGCGCCTGCTTGCGGTCCGCCACGACGCGTGCGTTCGTCGACGAACGGACCACGCGCGAGATCTCCGCGCCGAGCTGCGAGTTGACCGGCAGCGCCAGGAACAGCGTGTCGATCGGCAGCTTCTGCGCGCCGCGCAGCTGGAAGCCGCAGCCGCCCAGCGCGACGGCGGCAATGGCCGCCGCGGCGACACCGGTGAGCAGTGCGCGGCGGCGCATCAGACGACCACGTTGACGAGCTTGCCGGGCACGACGATCACGCGCTTGATCGCCTGGCCGGCGACGAACTTCTGCACGTTGGCGTCGCCGATCGCCGCCTGCTCGATCGCGGACTTGTCGGCGGCCGCCGGGACGCGGATCGACGCGCGCAGCTTGCCGTTGACCTGCACGACGAGTTCGATCTCGTCGGTCACGAGCGCGGCCTCGTCGGCCTGCGGCCACGGCGCGTCGATGATCTCGGCGCCGTACTGGGCGGCGAAGCCGAGATCGTTCCAGAGCGCATGGGTGATGTGCGGGGCCACCGGGTACAGCGCACGCAGCAGGATGCCGACGCACTCGCGCAGCAGCGCGCCCTCCGCGGGCGAGTTGCCGAGCTTCGCGACCTCGAGTGCGTTGAGCATCTTCATCGCGGCCGACACGACAGTGTTGTACTGCATGCGCGAGTAGTCGAAGTCGGCCTGCTTCAGGTTGGCGTGGATGTCACGCCGCAGCGACTTGCCCGCCGCCGTGAGAGCGCCGGCGTCCAGCGTTGCCTGCGACTTCAGCGCGCCCTGCCGGTCGTTGCAGAAGGTCCAGAGGCGGCGGAGGAAGCGGTACGTGCCTTCCGCGCCCGAGTTGCTCCACGCCGCGCTCTGGTCCGGCGGGCCGGCGAACATCACGAACGCCCGCGCGGTGTCGGCGCCGAACCTGGCGATGATGTCGCGCGGCTCGACGACGTTGTTCTTGCTCTTCGACATCTTCTCGGTGCCGCCGTAGGTCACCGGCTGGCCGTCCTCGCGCGCGGTGACGTTCACCGGCCGGCCCTTGTCGTCGTACTCGATGTCGATCTCGGCCGGGTAGAACCAGCGCTTCCTGCCGGCCGCGTCCTCGCGGTAGTAGCAGTCGTGGGTCAGCATGCCCTGCGTGAACAGGCGCTTGAACGGCTCGTCGAACTTCACGAGGCCGAGGTCGCGCATCACCTTGGTCCAGAAGCGCGCGTAGAGCAGGTGCAGCACCGCGTGCTCGATCCCGCCGATGTACTGGTCCATCGGCATCCAGTAGTCGTTGCGGCCGTCGACCATCGAGGACGCAGCGTCCGGCGAGCAGTAGCGCATGTAGTACCAGGACGAGTCGACGAACGTGTCCATCGTGTCGGTCTCGCGCCGCGCCGGCTGGCCGCACTTCGGGCACGCGCACTTCAGGAAGGGCTCGTACCGGTTCAGCGGATTGCCGCTGCCGTCCGGGATCAGGTTCTCGGGCAGAACGACCGGCAGGTCCTGCTCGGGCACCGGCACGGCGCCGCACGCCTCGCAGTGAATGACCGGGATCGGCGTGCCCCAGTAACGCTGGCGCGAGATGCCCCAGTCGCGCAGCCGGTACTGCACGTGCCTGTCGCCGAGGCCGAGCGCCTTCAGGTCCGCGGCGATCGCGTCCGTGGCGGCCTCGTAGCCCAGTCCGTCGTACTTGCCCGAGTTGACGCAGGCGCCGCGCAGCTTGTCGGCGTACCACTCCTGCCAGCCGTCGAGCGAGTAGGCCTGGCCCGGCACGTCGATCACCTGCACGATCGGAATCCCGAACTTCTTCGCGAACGCGAAGTCGCGCTCGTCGTGCGCCGGCACGCCCATCACCGCGCCTTCGCCGTAGCCCATCAGCACGTAGTTGCCGATCCACACGGGAACGTCGGCGCCCGTCAGCGGGTGCGACACCGAGAAGCCGGTCGCCACGCCCTTCTTCTCCATCGTCGCCAGGTCCGCTTCGGCGAAACTGGTTCGCTTGCACTCGTCGATGAAGGCGGCGATGTCCGGGCGGCCCTCGGCGAAGCGCGTGGCGAGCGGATGCTCCGCGGCGATCGCCATGAAGGTCACGCCCATGATCGTGTCGGCGCGCGTCGTGAACACGCGCAGCAGCTTCTTCTCGCCGTCGAGCTCGTACGGGAAACCGAAGTTGACGCCGACGCTCTTGCCGATCCAGTTCTCCTGCATCGCCTTCACCTGCGGCGGCCACTCGAGCGCCTCCAGGTCGGCCAGCAGTTCTTCCGCGTACTGCGTGATCGCGAGGTAGTAACCGGGGATCTCGCGCTTCTCGACGACGGCGCCCGAGCGCCAGCCGCGGCCGTCGACCACCTGCTCGTTGGCGAGCACGGTCTGGTCGACCGGGTCCCAGTTGACGACCTGGGTCCTGCGGTACGCGATGCCCTTCTCGAGCATCTTCAGGAACATCCACTGGTTCCACTTGTAGTACCCGGGCGTGCAGGTGGCGACCTCGCGCGACCAGTCGAAGGCGAGGCCGAGCGGCTGCATCTGCGACTTCATGTCGGCGATGTTGCCGTAGGTCCACTCGGCCGGCGCGACCTTCTTGTCGATCGCGGCGTTCTCGGCCGGCAGCCCGAAGGCGTCCCAGCCCATCGGCGTCATCACGTTGTATCCGCGCATCCGCAGGATGCGGTACATGACGTCGTTGAGCGTGTAGTTGCGCACGTGCCCCATGTGCAGCTTGCCGCTCGGATAGGGCAGCATCGAACAGACGTAGAACTTGGGTTTGGGTTCGCCGCGCGCGTCCCTGGCGTGCTCCACCGCGCGGTAGGCCTGGGTGCGTTCCCAGTGGGATTGCGCCGCGCTCTCCACCGCCTGCGGGTCGTACTTCGGTTCCATCGTTGTTCTAAGTGTTTGATTCAAGAGAGCGATTATAGGGGCGGCTACACTCCCGACCGCTCATGAATCTGCTGCACAACCTCAACGAGCAGCAACTCGCTGCCGTCACGCTTCCCAACCAGTCCGCCCTGATCCTCGCCGGCGCCGGCAGCGGGAAGACCCGCGTGCTGACGACCCGCATCGCGTGGCTGATCCAGACCGGGCAGATGTCGCCGCAGAGCGTGCTCGCCGTCACGTTCACGAACAAGGCGGCGAAGGAAATGATGACGCGCCTGTCGGCGATGCTGCCGATCAACACGCGCGGAATGTGGATCGGCACCTTCCACGGGCTGTGCAACCGGATGCTGCGCGCGCACCATCGCGACGCCGGCCTGCCGTCGACCTTCCAGATCCTCGATTCCGCCGACCAGCTGGGCGCGATCAAGCGGCTGCTGAAGGCGAACAACATCGACGACGAGCGTTATCCGCCGCGCAACCTGCAGCAGTTCATCAACAGCTCGAAGGAAGCCGGCCTGCGCGCGAAGGACGTCGAGGTCAACGACGACTACAACCGCAAGTTCGTGGAGCTCTACGGGATCTACGACGCGCAGTGCAACCGCGAGGGCGTGTGCGACTTCGCCGAGCTGCTGCTGCGCTGCTACGAACTGCTCGACCGCAACGAGATCCTGCGGCGGCACTACCAGGACCGCTTCAGCCACATCCTGGTCGACGAGTTCCAGGACACCAACAAGCTGCAGTACGCGTGGCTGAAGATGCTGGCCGGCATGGGCGGCAACGCGATCTTCGCCGTCGGCGACGACGACCAGTCGATCTACGCGTTCCGCGGCGCCAACGTCGGCAACATGGCGGACTTCGAGCGCGAGTTCCGCGTTCAGAACCTGATCAAGCTCGAGCAGAACTACCGCTCGGTCGGTCACATCCTGAACGCCGCCAACGCGCTGATCGCGAACAACGCGCGCCGCCTCGGCAAGGAACTCTGGACCGACGCGGGCGAGGGCGAGCCGGTCCGGATCTACGAGGCGCAGACCGACGGCTACGAAGCCGCGTGGCTGGTCGAGGAAGTCAAGGGCCTGATCGCCGAAGGCCACGCGCGCGCCGAGGTCGCGGTGCTGTACCGCTCCAACGCGCAGTCGCGCGTGATCGAGCACGCGCTGTTCAACGCCGGCATCCCGTACCGCGTGTACGGCGGGCTGAGGTTCTTCGAGCGCGCGGAGATCAAGCACGCGCTCGCCTACCTGCGCCTGATCGAGAACCCGGCCGACGACACGGCGTTCCTGCGCATCGTGAACTTTCCCCCGCGCGGCATCGGCGCGCGGACGCTCGAGCAGCTGGCGGACGCCGCGCGCGGCAGCAATGCGAGCCTGTACGCGGCCGTCGGCGGCATGACCGGCACGCCGGGCACCAAGCTCGGCGCGTTCGTGAAGCTGATCGAGAGCCTGCGCTTCGAGACGGCGAACCTGCCGCTGTCGGAGATCGTCGACGCGGTGATCCAGAGGAGCGGGCTGATCCAGCACTACCAGGCCGAGAAGGAAGGGCAGGAGCGGGTCGAGAACCTGGGCGAGCTGGTGAACGCGGCCGCGGCCTTCGTGCAGGAAGAGGGTTACGGCGCTGACGCGCCCGGCACGCAGGGCGAGGCCGCTGCGGCGATCCCGTCGCCGCTCGCCGGCTTCCTGTCGCACGCCTCGCTCGAGGCCGGCGACAACCAGGCCGAAGCGGGGCAGGACGCGCTGCAGCTGATGACGGTGCACGCGGCAAAGGGCCTGGAGTTCTTTGCCGTCTTCATCACCGGGCTCGAGGAGGGCCTGTTTCCGCACGAGAACAGCCTGACCGAGATGGACGGCCTCGAGGAGGAGCGGCGACTGATGTATGTCGCCATCACGCGCGCGCGTCGGCGCCTGTACGTCAGCTTCGCGCAGAGCCGCCTGCTGCACGGCCAGACGCGTTACGGGATCAAGTCGCGCTTCCTGGAGGAATTGCCCGAGAACGCCGTGAAGTGGCTCACGCCGCGCGTCGCTGCATACGGCGGCGGCGGGCGCTTCGGCCAGTGGCACGACCCTGGCGTCAAGGCAGTCGCGCCGGCCGCCTCGGTCCGCTCGCAGCCGTCGCACGGATTCCGGGTCGGGCAGTCGGTGCGACACACGAAGTTCGGCGAAGGCGTCGTCGTCAACCTCGAGGGCAGCGGCGACGACGCGCGCGTGCAGGTCAACTTCGGCGTGCACGGCGTCAAGTGGCTCCTGGTCGCCGTGGCCAAGCTCGTCGCGGCCTAGCTCTCCGGCGGGGAGGGCGTTGATGGTGGCGAGGGCGGGGGCGGCACCACTTCGTCCGCGTGCGGCTCGATGATCGCCCGGTAGATCGGATACTGGGTCGCGTAGCTGATGCTGGTCATCACCATCGCGATCGGCGCGAACAGCATCGAGGTCAGTTGCGGCGACAGCCCAAGGGCGCGCAGCAGTTCCGTCGAGAGGTAGCCCACGCCGAGCGACAGGGCCATCAGGACCAGGCCCAGCACCAGGAAGGGCCACCTGTTGCGCCAGCAGGCGAAGAACGAGAAGAACATCGCCTTGGAGACCGTCTGGCGGTGCCAGGCGACCAGTTGCGGCGCGAACCACGTGAGCATCAGCACCGGCGTGTACAGCAGCGCCGTGACCGTGAGCGCGTCCCACGGGATGTTCTGCGAGACCGACGCGGGATCGAGGCGGCCGTCGGTGACCTTCCAGTTCCGCAGCTCGTCGATCGCGAACGCGGAGGCGACGAGCACGAGGGCCAGCACCATCGCTGCGTGCACGAAGCCCAGGCGAAGCAGGGCAGTCCGCTGGGGCCCGGCGCGGAAACCGTCGAGCAGCAGGGCCGGCAGCGGCATGCCACCCTTCTCGCTCACCTTCCCCGCGAGCGTCAGTCCCACGGTGCCGAACGGCACGAGCAACGCGGCGATGGGCAGGCCGAGCACCGGCACGTTCGCCAGCAGCATCAGCACCATCGTGTAGAGGATCACCAGCGCGGTGAACGCGAACGGCTGGCGCCAGTAGAGCGCGAGCGCTTCGCGCAGCCAGGTCCAGCCGGCCGATGCCGGCAGCGCGCGCACTTGCGTGACCGGCCCCTGCGGCTTGACGATCACGCTGGGACACCCACGGCAGCGCCGCGTCGACCGTGCGCCGCGCGAGGATGCGCTCGAAGTGCGTCGGATCGTGCGGCGTCAGCAGCTCGGCGGGGCGCGGCCGGTGCAGGTCGTCGAGCCGCGAGATCCAGAAGCGGAGCGCGGCGGCGCGCAGGACGGTGCGCCAGCAGGTGTGCTCGTCGTCGGTCAGCGGGCGCACCGCGTGGTACGCGTCGATCATCGCCTGCGCGCGCGCCGGGTCGAAGGCGCCGGTGGCCTGGTCGACGCACCAGTCGTTCATCGTCACGGCGAGGTCGAACAGCCAGATCGAGCAGCCGGCGAAGTAGAAGTCGATCAGGCCGCCGATCCGCTCGCCGCCGGCCGCGCCGTCGATCAGCACGTTGTCCCTGAAGAGGTCGGCGTGGATCGGCCCGGACGGGAGATTCTCGAAGCGCGCGCTGCGAAAGAACGAATCCTGGAAGATGACCTCCTCGGCAAGCGCGTGGAACGTGTCGTCGGGCAGGAAGCGTTCGAGCCGCGGCACCGTTTCCTTCCACCAGCCGATGCCGCGCAGGTGCGGCTGGAACACGGGGAAGTCCTGCCCGGCCACGTGCATCCTGGCCAGCACCTCGCCGGTCAGCGCGCACTGGTGCGCCGTCGGCTCGCGCACCGCCTTGCCGGCGAGCCGGGTGACGATCGCGGCCGGCTTGCCCTTGAGCTCCGACAGCAGCGATCCGGAGCGACTCTCCTGCGGCTCGGGCACCGGCACGTTTCGCCGTGCGAGGTGGCGCATCAGCTCGAGGTAGAACGGCAGCTGCTTGAACGTCAGCCGTTCGAACAGCGTCAGCACGTACCGCCCGCGGTCGGTCGTCAGGAAGAAGTTCGTGTTCTCGATGCCCGACTCGATGCCTTCGAGTTCGACCAGTTCGCCGAGGGCAAACTGGGTCAGGAACGCCGAGGCTTCCGGACGCGACAGCGGTGTGAAGACGGCCATGGGATTCGGCCGCCGGCGACTCAGCGCGACGGCGGCGGGGCGGGCGGAGAAGGTGGGTTCGTGGCGGGCGGCGGCGTGGTGCGGCCGAACTCGAAGCGGAGGAACATCGGCACCGACAATCCACCCGGACCCATCTGCGTCGTGCCGAACGGCTGCTGGCCTTCGCGATTGTTCATGATGTAGCTGCGCGACTGGCCGGCGGGGGTCACGATCACTTCGCTGACGCGGTTCGACACGCGCGTCTGCTCGATGCGCGTGGTGCTGTGGTCGTCGGCCGCGCGCGGCTTCATGTCATCGGCTGTCGGCGCGAGCGCGTCTTCGACGCGCGCAGGCTTCTCCGCGCTGCCCTGCGCCGCGTCGATGGCTTGCCGCTCGGCCGGGGTGAGCTGGATCGACGAGCGCGGCGCAGCCGGCTTCTGCGCCTCGGGCTTGGCAGGCGACGCGGCAGGAAGAGCGGGCGGGGCGCTCGACGACTGCGCAAAGGCCAGGCCGGCAACGAGCGACAGCGCGCCCGCCGCAACGGCAAGAGCGCACGTTCGACACCACGGCCTTCCACCCTCGTTTCATCGCCTGCATCTCGGTCTTCTGATGCAGCGATTCTAGCCGTACGTCGACGCCATAGCCGGGCGCGTTCGTCGCGCGTGGTGCCGGAGCGCTCGCGCGACCGGCGCGGATTCCTCGTAACCGTGATGCGCGCGCCTCACGCAAGGTGCCTACCCGGAAAGCGACGGGCGCCAGCCCCGGCGAGGGCGGCGCCCGTCGTACCGGCTACTCGCGGGTGAACTTACTGAAAACAGCCAATCCCAAGTCACGGACTTGCTGTATTCCCACTCGTCGTCGCTGTCATCCGACATTTCCATCTGGACCTGCACCGTCGGGGTCGCGGTCAGGCGCAGCTTCGTGCCCTCACCGCCCGCTCACGAGCAGCTGCCCTTGGCTCGGGAAGATGTCGCCCGTGCGGATCCGTGTAACACGGACTTGAACGGCGTGATCGTCTACAGGGTCAGGTCGCCACCGAGCGACTGCAGCCCGAAGTCGCCGCTCGCGGTGAGCATTTCCGATGAAGAACGCCCTGGGCGGTCGAGCATGAAGTCGCGGTCGCTGACGGTGAATCCGGCGCGATAGGAGTACGTGTCCGAGAGCCCGCCCGCAACAACGCCCTGCCTGGCCACGGTCATGCCGCCGCTCGCGATCGTGAAGCTGGTGAGCATTCTTCGCCGTCGGTCTTCAACGTGAAGGTGAATTGGAAGGCGGCGCCTCCACTCAGCTAGTACGAGAATGGCCCGCTGACCATCGCCAACGACTGGAACGTGATCGATCCGGCTAGTCTTCCAGTTCGGCGTCCGCCGAGTAGGTCGCGATCGTCATGGCCATGCCGCCGTTGACGGTGCCGTCGCCGTCGTCGCACTGGCTGAACGAATGCGACAAGGTGTCCCCGAGCCGTAAGCTCTTGCTGTTGTCCTTGTCATCCACGGTCACGGTATAGTCCCGGACACCATGCAGGGCTCGGTTTACGGGGGCTGTTGCGCGAGCGGCCGCGCCATTCCCGTCGCTGCCTCCGTCTTGCCGGACCGAACTCGAGGCTCGCAGGGCCAGTTGGGCGAGTCCGCCCTGTCCGCCCAGCGCTGAAGCACCCCCGCCTGCGCCGCCTTGGCCAGACCCGGGCTGGGCGACTTCCAGCGACCACAGGCACGGCTACGAAGGCATGACCGACGTGAAGGAAGCGCGCGCGACCGTGTCCTGGTTGGCCGCAGAAATCTTGACGTATGTTGGCGCCGGCGGCGGCTGCGGGTTGACAGCGCCGTCGTCCCCACCGCCCCCACAGGCAGCGACCAGGGCCGCCACGGCCGCGGCTGCGAAAGGTGAGCGAGATGTCCACATAGATCCTCCCCTTGACTTCGACCATTCGCGCATTTGCGCAGGCGCGCTGCGGCCTGCCGCGTGGCCAGGGAGGCACGGCGGTGAATATTTGGGCCTTCGGTCCGCCAACCTTCCGGTCATTCCGGGCGTGACCGCAACGTGACTTCAATCTAGTCGGCCAGCCGACAAGACCTTGATCCAGGGACAACCATTCTCAGATCAGGGTCGTCGTGCGCGCGAGCTCACGCAGCGGCGCTGGCCGCGCGGGGCGGTCGTCGCCAGCGACGGCTACAGGTACAAGAGCTTCTCGCGGTCCGTCGCGCTCTGCTCGAACCCGCGCGCCTCGTAGAAGTCGAAGAGCGCGCTCACGACGCTGTCGCTGTCGTCCACGATCCGCATCATGTCGAGGTCGGCCGCGCCGATCATCCCTTCCGCGAGCAGCGTCGAGCGCATCCAGTCGAGCAGGCCCGACCAGAAGCGCGTGCCGACCAGCACGATCGGCATGGGCTTGCCCTTCCCGGTCTGCATCAAGGTGAGCGCTTCCGACAGTTCGTCGAGGGTGCCGAAGCCGCCCGGCATCACCACGTAGGCCGCGGCATATTTCACGAACGCCACCTTGCGCGCGAAGAAGTGACGGAAGCGCAGCGAGATGTCCTGGTAGGGGTTGCCGTGCTGCTCGAACGGCAGCTCGATGTTCAGGCCGACCGAGGGCGAGGCGCCTTCGAACGCGCCGCGGTTGGCGGCTTCCATGATTCCGGGGCCGCCGCCGCTGATGACGGCGAAACCGGCGTCCGACAGCTTGCGGGCGATCTCGATCGTCAGGTCGTACATCGGGGCGCCGGGCAGGGTGCGCGCGCTGCCGAAGATCGACACGGCCGGGCGTATCTCCGACAAGTGCTCAGCGGCCTCGATGAACTCTGAAATAATGCCCAGCACGTGCCACGACTCGCGCGCCTTCTGGCTGGTGGCGCGTTCCGGCATGGCGACCGCGCGGAGGCTGGGAATGTTCTTCTGGTGGTCGAGCACGTTGCATCTCCTCCAATGAAAACTCTGCTGCTCGTCGACGGATCGAGTTACTTATACCGCGCTTTCCACGCGCTTCCGGACCTGCGGACCTCGAGCGGCGAGCCGACCGGAGCGATCCGCGGATTCATCGGCATGCTGCGCACGCTGCGGCAGCAGGTCCATGCGGACTACCTCGCGTGCGTGTTCGACGCCAAGGGCAGGACCTTCCGCGACGACATGTACGCCGAATACAAGGCCAACCGGAAGGCGATGCCGGACGACCTCGCGCTGCAGATCGAGCCGATCCACCACGCCGTGCGCGCGCTCGGCTGGCCGGTGATCGAGATCGAGGGCATCGAGGCGGACGACGTGATCGCGACGCTCGCCCGGCAGGCGACGGCGCACGGACTGAAGACCGTCGTGTCGACCGGCGACAAGGACCTCGCGCAACTCGTCGACGAGCACGTCACGCTCGTCAACACGATGAGCAGCGAGACGCTCGACGTCGCAGGGGTGAAGCAGAAGTTCGGCGTGCCGCCGGAGCGGATCGTCGACTACCTGACGCTCGTCGGCGATGCCGTCGACAACGTGCCGGGCGTCGAGAAGGTCGGGCCGAAGACCGCCTGCAAGTGGATCGATCAAGTACGGCTCGCTCGACGCGATCGTCGAGCACGCGGGCGAGATCGGCGGCGCGGTGGGCGAGAACCTGCGCAAGGCGCTGCCGTGGCTGCCGACCGCGCGCGCGCTGGTTACCGTCAAGTCCGACTGCGACCTCGGCGGGCACGTCGACTCGCTCGACGCGCTCGCCGATCCGCAACCCGGACGAGCGAGCGGCTGCGCGAACTATTCGCACGCTACGAGTTCAGGAGCTGGCTGAAGGACGTCGGCCAGCCGCCGCCGGCGGGCGGCGATGCGCCGGTCGACGCCGAGGCGGCGCCGGCGGCCTCCGCGCGGCCCGACGTGCAGTACGAAACGGTGCTGACGCGCGAGCAGCTGGAGCATTGGCTGGGCCGGATCGGCGCGGCCGAACTCACGAGCGTCGACACCGAGACGACATCGCTCGATCCGCTCGCCGCACGACTGGTCGGCCTGTCGCTGTCGGTCGAGCCGTTCAAGGCGTGCTACATCCCGCTGGCGCACCGCTACGCGGGAGCGCCGGATCAGCTGCCGTTCCAGGAAACCCTGGACGCGCTGAAACCGTGGCTCGAGAGCCCGCACCACCGCAAGGTGGGCCAGCACCTGAAGTACGACATGCACGTGTTCGCGAACCACGGCGTCCGTCTGGCGGGCGTCGCGCACGACACCCTGCTGCAGTCGTATGTGCTGGAGGCGCATCGCAGCCACGACATGGATTCGCTCGCGGAGCGCCACCTGCAGCGCAGGACGCTGACCTACGTGGAGGTGTGCGGCAAGGGCGCCAACCAGCTGCGTTTCGACGAGGTCGCGCTCGACCGCGCAACGGAGTACGCGGCGGAGGACGCCGAGGTGACGTTCGAGCTGCATCGCGCGCTGTGGCCGCGCATCGAGGCGGAGCCGGCGCTGCGGCACATCTACGAGGACATCGAGCTGCCGACTGCGCAGGTGCTCTACGAGATGGAGCGCTGCGGGGTGCTGATCGACCGCGAGCGTCTCGGCGGGCAGAGCCGCGAACTCGGCGCGCGCATCGCCGAGCTGGAGATCCGGGCGCAGGAGGCGGCAGGGCAGCCGTTCAACCTCGGCAGCCCGAAGCAGATCGGCGAGATCCTGTTCGGCAAGCTCGGCCTGCCGGTGGTGAAGAAGACGGCGAGCGGCGCGCCGTCGACCGACGAGGAGGTGCTAGAGAAGCTTGCCGAGGACTTCCCGCTGCCGAAGATGCTGCTCGAGCACCGCGGCCTGTCGAAGCTGAAGTCCACGTACTGCGACAAGCTGCCCGCGATGGCCGACGCGAACGGCCGCGTGCACACCCACTACGGGCAGGCGATCGCCGTCACCGGGCGCCTGTCGTCGAGCGATCCCAACCTGCAGAACATCCCGATCCGCACGGCCGAAGGCCGCCGCATCCGCGAGGCGTTCATCGCGCCGCCCGGGCATCGGATCGTGTCGGCGGACTACTCGCAGATCGAGTTGCGCATCATGGCCCACATCTCGGGCGACAGCGGCCTGCTCGACGCGTTCGGCAAGGGCGAGGACATCCACCGCGCGACGGCGTCGGAAGTGTTCGGCGTCCCGCTCGGCGAAGTCAGCAGCGAGCAGCGCCGCTACGCGAAGGTCATCAACTTCGGCCTGATCTACGGCATGAGCGCCTTCGGCCTGGCCGCCAACCTCGGCATCGAGCGCGACGCCGCGAAGACGTACATGGAGCGCTACTTCATGCGCTATCCGGGCGTGGCGAAGTACATGGAGGCCACGCGCGCGCTCGCCAAACAGCAGGGCTACGTGGAGACCGTGTTCGGTCGCCGGCTGTGGCTGCCGGAAATCAATTCACCGAACGGACCGCGCCGCGGCGCCGCCGAGCGCGCGGCGATCAACGCGCCGATGCAGGGAACGGCGGCCGACCTGATCAAGCTCGCGATGATCGCGGTGTCGAAGTGGATCAAGGACGGGCGCCTCGGCACGCGGCTGATCATGCAGGTGCACGACGAACTCGTGCTCGAGGTCCCGGAAGAGGAGGTCGACGCGGTGCGCACCCGCGTGCCCGAGCTGATGTCGTCGGTGGCCGAGCTGAAGGTGCCGCTGCTGGCCGAGGTCGGCGTCGGGACCAACTGGGACGAGGCGCACTGAGTGCTGCGCGCGGGCAGGCGGCTGCCCGCGCGGATTCATCTTCGGTCCTCCGGCTGTCGCGCCGTGAGGCCGGCAGGCGGGAACGTCAGGCCGGGGACGTCACCCAGGCCCTGGCTGCATCGCGGTCGCTCATCGCGAAGTGCCTGATCTTCGCCGACACGAAGTGCGCGGCGAGGTGCTCGGCCGCGCTCCCGACCGGCGAGTCGGTGACGACCGCGATCTTCCGGATCGCCCGGTGGTGATCCTTCACGAAGCGGAAGTGCGCGGCCATGGCACCGAAGGTGTCCCATCCAGGGAAGGCGTCCGCCTCGATGATCATGCCGTTCAGCCCGCCGTGCTCGAGGATGTACGGGTCCACCACCTGGCTCAGTTCGGCAAAGTCGTCCGTGTCCAGGGCGTCTTTGGGATACAGGTGAAGAATGCCGTCCTTCATGTCGAGCGAGTGTTCGATCATCGTGTGCTCCGTGATGAGTCCGCGCGGGACCCGGGTACGCCGCCTGAAGGCGCGGGAAGGCGGACGCTAGCGCGAGTCTGCCGCGCGCTCAAGGTCCCGCCTGCCGGCGACAGGCCGCGGCGCAGCAACTAGAGCGTGAACGCCATCTTCCGCAGCAGCGCGCCCGGCACGCGGCTCGTCTGCACCGACCGCTGTCCGTACGTGCGGCTGTCGAGGATCCAGTGCGCCCGGTCCGTCAGCGCCTCCAGGCTTTCGCCGAGCATCCGGTAGAGCGTGTCGTCCCACCGCATCACGTTCACGGGCGCGGCGATCCGGCCGGCCTCGACCCAGAAGGTGGCGAAGCGCGTCATGCCGGTCACGCGGCCGCCCGCGCGATCCGAGAAGTTGAGGTAGTGCAGGTTGCCGACGTACAGGCCGGTGCCGAGCGACTCGAGGACGTCGTCCTCGCGCAGGGTGCCGGCGCCCACCGCCATGGCCGCCACGCCTTCGTCTTCGCCCGCGCCGTTGCTCGCGATGCCGTACTCCGCGCCGGTGCGCGGACTGACCATGCTGCCGCGGTGGCGGCCATCGAGCACCAGGTCGACGCGCGCCGGCTTCGTGAACCCCGATTCATCGAACGCCGGCGCGAGCCCGCCGGCGATGTCCTCCGCGATCCCGACCAGCGGCGAGAACGCGGCCTCGCCTTCGACCAGCTTCTGGATGCAGCTCTGCTTGGTGCGCTGCGCCTTCTCCGAAACGCCGCCCCAGTTCAGCATCCACAGCAGCTCGTCGAGGGCGGCCGGCGCCAGGTAGGCGCGGTACTCGCCCGGCTCGAGCGTGCGCGGCGGCGTCGCGAGGTGCGCGAGCTGCTGGCGCGCGTCGCCGATGCGGCGGTCCAGCTCGGCGCGGTCCCAGGTGCTGCCCGACCACGCGCACTTCACCGCCTTGTCGCCCGAGTGATAGAGCGACCAGTCGAGCAGGAACGCATCGACCGCGTGCCAGTGACGCGCGCCGACCGAACTGGCGAAGCCGCGCATGATCGGGCCGCTCGCCAGCAGGCCGACGAGGTCGGTGCCGCGCGCCGCTTCGACCACGTCCTCGATCGCCGACGCGGCGCCCGGCAGCGCGCCGGCGTCGACGCGCTCGGAACGCGTAGCTTCGGTCGAATACAGCAGGTACGGGTCTTCGGGCAGCTGCGGAAGCTCGGCGCGCAGCGACTGCACGGCGGCAGTCACGGTCCCGCGGTCCTGCAGCGGCGTCCCGGCGAGCGTGAGCGTCAGTTCGTTCCTGCGCATTCCGTCGATCAGCGTCAGGCCGAGCTGCGCCTGCCGCACGGTCATCGGCTGCCGCACCTGCCCATGGTTGAAGCGGACGAAGTCGGTGACCTCGCCGCTGAAGTTCAACAGCAGCACTTCGCTGCCCTGGAGGCCGGCGAAGGCGTGGTCGGCGAGCGTGAAGAACAGTTCCTTCATCGTCACTGCTCCGCGCCGAACACGTCGATCCCGCTGAAGCGGCACGCCGGGCTCGCATGGCCGACGCGCACGGCCTGGTTGGGCTCGCCCTTGCCGCAGTACGGCGTGCCCATCACTTCCACGGTCTCGGGCTTGCCGACCATCGCCAGCGAGCGCCAGAAGTCGCGGCTGACGCCGCGGTAGTTCGGGTCGCGCACCACTTCGGCAAGCTGGCCGCCGCGGATCATCCGCCCCCACTCGCAGCCGAACTGGAACTTGTTGCGCGAGTCGTCGATCGACCACGAGCGGTTGGTCTTCATCAGCACGCCGAGCTCGGTCGCGGCGATCATCTCGTCGAGCGAGCTCGCGCCCGGCTCGACGTTGAGGTTGCTCATGCGGTCGATCGGCGGCCGGTTCCAGGCGCAGGCCCGCGTGGTCGCCACGCCGGCGAGCGTCGGCGCGGCGCGCCGCGCGCGTTGCAGCGACGAGGTGCCGCCGAGCGGGCGCAGCAGCAGGCCATCCCGGATCAGGAACGTGCGCCGGGCGCTGGTGCCTTCGTCGTCGAAGGCGAAGCTCGCGAATTCGTTGCCGCGCGTCGGGTCGTAGGTGACGTTGAGCAGCGGCGAGCCGTACTGGAAGGTGCCGAACATGTCCAGCGTCACGAAGCTCGTGCCCGCGTAGTTGCGTTCGTCGCCGAGGATGCGGTCGAGCTCGAGCGGATGGCCGATCGACTCGTGGATCTGCAGCATCATCTGGTCGGGCATCAGCACGACGTCCATGCGGCCGCTCGGGCAGTTGGGCGCGGCGAGCAGCTGCAGCGCTTCCTCGGCCGTCACGCGCCCGCTGCCGATGAAGCCGGAGCGCTCGACCACCTCGAGCCCGCCCTGCTGGCAGTAGCCGTTGTAGCGCCCGCCCCAGGAGCGGGTCTGCGTGACGCCGCCGGCGTGCGCCACGACGTGCAGGCTGGGAATCGTGTACTGGAACTCCTGGAGCGCGGCGTCGTCCGCCTGCCCGTCGGCGGTGATCAGCATCTGCTGCGTGCTGATCGTCCACAGCGCCGCCTGCCAGTCGACGATGCGGTCGGACAGCCGGCACGCCTGCGACTCGCGCATCAGCACGTCGATGCGATCGGCCTTGGACCAATCCATCGGACGGACGACCGGCGAGGCATAGCGCCCGTGCGGGCGCGGCAGCCGCGGCGGTTCGCCGGCGAAGACGCTGCGGCCGCGCGCGAGTCGCGCCCAGTCCGGCTGCCCTCGCGATCGCCCAGCGCAGCCCCTCGTCCGAGAGATCGCTGGTCGCCGCATAGCCGACGCCGTCGCCGTCGATCACGGTCAGCATCGCACCGTGGTCGATCGATGCACGCACCGGTTCCGCCGTGTCCTGGCGCACGCTGACCGACTCGGAGCGTTCGTCGACCGCCCGCAGGGAACAGTAGTCCGCGGCCGGCGCGAGGCGGCGGAAGCGCTGGGCGAGGGAATCCGGATCGAAGGGCATCGTCGCGAGAGGGCGGCAGGACGGAGGGCGAGAGGCTAACCGAAACTCCGATTCGCGCCGAGCAAAAAGAAACGCCGCCCCGGCGAACCGGCGCGGCGCTTCCGGGTGGAGCGGCTGCTTACTTGCGGGCGGCGATGGCGCCTTCCGCCTTGTTGACGAGGTCGGCGCCGATCGTCGCCTTCCACTGCGCGTAGACGCGGCGCGTGGCCGTGACGAAGGCGTCGCGCTCCTGCGGCGTCAGGGTGGTGACGTTGACGCCGAGGGCCTGCACGTTCTTCACGGTCGACAGGTCGGGCGCGACCAGGCCGGCGCGCGCGATGCCGATCTGCTGCTTGCCGGCGTCGATGGCGGCCTGCCGGACGATCTCGCGGTCGGCCGGCGTCCAGCTCTCCCAGACTTCCTTGTTCACGACGAACACGAGCGGGTCGGCGACGTAGCCCCACATCGTCACGTACTTCTGGCCGACGGTGTGCAGCTTGGCGGCCGTGAAGATCGACATCGGGTTCTCCTGGCCGTCGACCGCGCCCGAGGCGAACGCCGGCTGGGCGTCGGCCCAGCTCATCTGCGTCGGGTTGGCGCCGAGCGCGCGGAACGTGTCGAGGAACAGCGGCGAGCCGACCACGCGGATCTTCAGGCCCTTCAGGTCGTCGGGCTTGCGGACTTCGCGCTTGGAGTTCGTCAGTTCGCGGTAGCCGTTCTCGCCCCACGCGAGCGGCACGACGCCCTGGCGCTCGAGGATGCCGAACAGCTGCTTGCCGACGTCGCCCTGGGTCAGCGCGTCGATCGCCTTGTAGTCGGGCATCAGGAAGGGCAGCGAGAACAGGTTCAGTTCCTTGACCTGCGGCGACCAGTTGATGGTCGAGCCGACCGCCATGTCGATGATGCCCTGGCGGATCGCGGTGAACTCGCGCGTCTGGTCGCCCTGCACCAGCGACACGCCCGGGTACAGCTTCATGTTGATGCGCCCGTTGGTGCGCTGCTTGACGAGGTCGATCCAGATCTCGGCGCCCTTGCCCCACGGGAAGGCGGTGCCGACGACCGTCGAGACCTTGTATTCGTCCTTGTACTTCGTCTGCGCCTGCGGCGCGCCCATCGCGAGCGCCAGCGCGCGAAGCGGCGACGGCCAGCATCGTTCTGCGTTTCATCCTGTCTCCTTCGTCCTTGTATGAACGCCTTCTGATCAATAACCGAGCATGCCCGGCAACCAGAGCGCGAGCTGAGGGAATGCTGCCACAAGCGTGAGGGCGCCGAGCATCGACAGCACGAGCCAGAGCACCCATTGCACCGTTTCTTCCATGCCGATCCCGGCAACGCGGGTGGTCACCAGCAGGTTGACGGCCATCGGCGGCGTGAACTGGCCGACGGCCATGTTCATCGTCATCAGCACGGCGAACCACGTCATGTCCCAGCCGAAGGCGTTGACGACCGGGACCAGGATCGGCAGGAAGATCAGGAAGATCGACGCCGCGTCGAGCAGCATGCCGGCGACCAGCAGCAGCAGCATGATCATCGCCAGCATCAGGTGCTCTTCGCGGGTGACGGACAGCATCACGTTCGCGAGCGCGTCGAAGGCACCCAGCGTGCTGCCGGCGTGCGCGAAGATGCCGGCGCACGCGATGATCAGCATCACCACGGCCGAGATCTCCGCCGAGTCGACCAGCACGCGGTAGAGGCGGCGCAGGTCGAGCGTGCGGTACACCACCATGCCGACGAACAGCCCGTAGAACACCGCCACGACGGCAGCCTCGGTCGGCGTGAACGCGCCGGTCCGCAAGCCGCCGAGGATGATGACGGGCGCGGCGATGCCCCAGCTCGCTTCCTTCAGCGTGACGAGCAGGGTCTTGCGCGCGACCGTCGGATCGCTTCCCTTCGCGCCCCAGTTGTACTTCCACGCAAAGAGGAAGGTCGGTACGAGCAACGACAGGCCCGCGAGGATGCCGGGGATCATCCCGGCGGCGAACAGCGCCGGCACCGACACCTGCGGCACCAGCACGCTGAAGATCACGAACGCGATCGATGGCGGGATCAGGATCGCCGTCGAGCCCGCGGCGGCGATCAGGCTGGCCGAGAAGCCCTTCGGGTAGCCCTGCGCGCGTCATCGACGGGAGCATCACCATCGCGACCGCCGCCGCGTCGGCCGGGCCCGAGCCCGAGATGCCGCCGAGGAACATGCACACGAGGATGGCGACCACGCCCTGCGCCCCGCGCCGTTCGCCGACGAGCGCGGCGACGAAGGCGACGAGCTTTGCCGCGACGCCGACGCGCTCGAAGATCATGCCGGCGAGGATGAACACCGGCAGCGCGAGCAGCGGGTACTTGGCCAGGCTCGAGTAGACGTTGCGTCGCGATGCGACATCGCGCCGAGGTCCTTCACGACGATCACGAGCGCCGCCGACGATGCCAAGCGCGGTCGCCAGCGGCGCGCCGAGCACGAGCAGCACGAGGAAGCCCGCGAAGAGCGCGGCGGTCATCGCTTGGTCCCCGCGCGCACCAGGCGGACGACGCGCCCGAGCGCGCGTCCTGCGATCAGCAGCGACAGCGCCGGCAGCCAGATCGAGTAGACCCACTGCGGGACGCCGATGCCCGGGCTGGTCGTGCCGAACTTCCAGTCGTCGGCGACGAACCGCGCGCCGTACCACGCGACCATCAGGAACAGCGCCACGGTGAGCAGCAGCCCCATGATCTCGAGCCAGCGCTGGATCCGCAACGGCGTCAGCGCCGCGAAGAACTCGACCCGGATGTTGCGGTTCCGCACGAAGGCGCCCGCCGCGCCGGCGAGCGTCAGGACCACCAGCAGGAAGACCGAGAACTCCTCGGTGAACGCGAACGACGCGTCCGTCAGGTAGCGCACGACGACGTTCGCGAAGGTGATCAGGCAGACGAACGCCATCGCGGCGGCGGCCACTGCCTCCTCGAACTTGACGCTGATGCGCGGCCGGTCGAGCGGGTTGTCGCTCGCCTCTTCGTGTGGGTGTTCGTCCATGCCTTCTGTTCCTAGCGGCTAAGCCAGGTGCGCGCCATCGCGCGCGATCTTCGCCGCATCGATGCGCGCTTCGGCTTCGAGCGTCGGCGCGTAGCCGACCGGGATGCGCGGCGCGCCCAGTCGCTTCACCGGGCAGCCGAGTTCCTCCGCCACCGTCGCCGCCACCTCGGCGCCGAAGCCGGCGACCTGCACCGCTTCGTGCACGACGAGCAGGCGCTTCGTGCGCGCGACCGACGCGAGCACCGTCTCGCGGTCCCACGGCCACAGCGTGCGCAGGTCGATCACTTCGACGTCGACGCCCTCGCGCGCGAGTTCCTCCGCGGCCTTCAGCGACTCCTGCAGCGTGCGCGACCACGTGACGAGCGTCAGGTCGCGTCCGGGGCGGACGATCCGCGCGCGTCCGAGCGGCACGTCGAGGCCGCGATCGACTTCGCCGCGCAGCCCCCAGAGCTCCTTGTGCTCCAGGTACACGACCGGATCGCCGCACGCCAGCGCGCTGCGCGAGCAGGCCGTGGTTGTCCTGCGGCGTGCCTGGGCAGACGACGACGACGCCGGGCAGATGCGCGAACCACGCCTCCAGGCTCTGCGAGTGCTGCGCGGCCGACGCGGTCCAGATTCCGATCGGCATCCGGGCGACCAGCGGCACCCGCCCCTGGCCGCCGAACATGTAACGGTTCTTGGCGGCCTGGTTCACGAGTTCGTCCATGCCGCACAACGCGAAGTCGATCACGCGCATCTCGACGACCGGCTTCAGTCCCGCCAGCGCCATGCCGACGGCGGCACCCATGATGTTGGCCTCCGAGATCGGCGTGTCGATGATCCGTTCGGGACCGAAGCGCGTCGCCAGCGGCTGGCCGTCGAGCATGTACTGGCCGAACACGCCGCCGCGCCCGAGATCCTCGCCGAGCGCGACGATGCGCGGGTCGGCGTCCATCGCCGTCGCGAGCGCCGCGGCGGCCGCCTGCGCGTAGGTGAGCGTTTCCACGGCAGGCTTCGCGTTCACGTCCATCGGCCGGCTCCCGTGTCGAGCACGTCCGTGTAGGCGCGCGACGGGTCGGGAAACGGCGCCGACTCGGCGGCGGCGAGCGCGGCGTCGACTTCGGCGCGGGCCGCCTCGACGATCCGCTGCGCCTCGTCGCCGAGTCCCAGTTCGTTCATGCGCCGCCGCGCGAGCGCGAGCGGGTCGTCCTGCAGTGCGCGTTCGACTTCAGCGGGATCCCGGTAGCGGCCCGGGTCCACCGACACGTGGCCCTTGAAGCGATACGTGATGGCGTGCAGCAGGGCGGGGCGGCCGGCCCTCACCTGGGCGCCCAGCCGGGCGGCGGCCGCGTCGACCGCCTCGACGTCGTTGCCGTCGACCGTGAGCGTGGCGAGCCCGAGCGCGGCGGCGCGCGCGGCGGCACCTTCGCCGCCGGTCATCGTGCGCGTCGGCGTCGTGGCCGCGATCCGGTTGTCCTCGCAGACGAACAGCACCGGCAACTGGTACACCTGCGCCCAGTTCAGGCCTTCGAGGAACGGACCGCGGTTGATCGCGCCGTCGCCGAAGAAGCAGCAGACGATGCGGTCCGAGTGCGCGAGCTTCAGCGCGTGTGCCGCACCGGTCGCGATCGGAATCCCGGCGGCGACGACGCCGTTGGCGCCCAGCATGCCGACCGAGAAGTCCGCGATGTGCATGCTGCCGCCCTTGCCGCCATTGGTTCCGGACGCGCGGCCGAACAGTTCGCACATCATGGCCGTCATGTCGGCGCCCTTGGCGAGGGTGTGGCCGTGGCCGCGATGGGTGGACGTCAAGAGGTCGTCGCGGCGCAGGTTCGCGCAGACACCGGTGGCCACGGCTTCCTGGCCAGTGGACAGGTGCAGCGGGCCGCGCACGCGCGCCGGCGTGCCGGAGGCCTCGAGGCCCCACGCGGACACGCCACCCTGGCTCGCGATCTCCGCCGCGTCCTCGAACGCGCGGATGCGCGCCATCGTCGTGAACAGCGCCCGCAGCCGGTCTCCCCGGTCAGCGGGGTTCGTGCCTCCTCCCATCGATCCTGCCCCTTCCCCTGTCGGCCGCCATTGTGCCGCGTCCGGGCGGCCGACGGGCGCGCCCTGCCTGTGCCATGCGATCACTGCCAGTTGTCGCGGCCGCCCTCGGCCTGCGCTTCCCGGTCCCGGCGCAGATTTTCCTCGAGTTCCTCGCGGCCGCTCCGGGCGATCGCCACCGTCTTCGCCTCGTCGCGGAAGTGCGGCTGCATCGCGTGCAGCGTCGCGAGATTCGAGCGGCGGAAGCGATCGGCGATCTCGCGTGCTTCGTACGGCCCGAGACCGAGTGCCTCGAGCGCCTGGCGGCCGGAGCGCAGCGCCGACTCGAAGGTCTCGCGCTCGGCCATCGTCGATGCCGCGATCCGCGAGTTCGAGCCAGTGCCGGACGTTGCGGGCCCGCGCGACGATGCGCAAGCCCAGGGAAGGTCGCCCGCACCTGGTCCACGAGCCGCAGGCTGTCCTCGACGCCGTCGATGGCGACGACGAGCAACCTGGCCTTCTCGGCGCCAGCCGCGTGCAGCAGGTCGAGCCGCGTGGCGTCGCCGTAGAAGACCTTGAAGCCGAACTTGCCGAGCAGCTCGATCTGGTCGGGATCGTGGTCGAGCACGGTGACGCGCGCGCCGTGCGCGTACAGCAGGCGGGCGATGATCTGCCCGTACCGTCCTGCTCCAGCGATGATCACCGGGGCGCTGTCGTCGTCGATGGGGTCGGGCTCGCGTTCGCGCCGCGCCTGCCGGTCCTGCCACGCATCGTGCGCGAGCAGCATCAGTGGCGTGGCGGCCATCGACAGCGCGACCGCGGCGGTCAGAAGTGCGTCCCACTCGCCCGGCAGGACGCGCGCGCCGCGAGCGACACCGAACACGACGAATGCAAACTCGCCGGCCTGCGCGAGCAGCGCGGCGAGGAGCCACCGCTGCGGCGGCAACGCCGAGGCGCGGGGCGATGGCGGCCAGCGCGAGGCCCTTGATCGCGAGCAGCCCGGCCACCAGCAACGCGAGCTGTGCCGGCCGGCTGGCGACGAGGCCGAAGTCGATCGACATCCCGACCGCGATGAAGAACAGGCCCAGCAGCAGGCCCTTGAACGGGGCGATGTCGGTCTCGAGGGCGTGGCGGTACTCCGAGCTCGCGAGCAGCACGCCGGCGAGGAAGGCGCCCAGCGCCATCGACAGGCCGGCAAGCGACATCAGCTCGGCGATGCCGAACACGAGCAGCAGCGCAAAGGCGGTGAAGATCTCGCGCACGCCCGACCGTGCGATCAGGCGCATCACCGGGCGCGTCAGGAAACGTCCGATCAGGAAGACGATCGCGATCGCGGCGAGGCCCTTGGCCGCGATCTGCCACCCGGGCTCGCCGCCCGCCGCACTTGCGCCGAGGAGCGGCACCAGCGCGATCAGCGGAATGGCGGCGATGTCCTGGAACAGCAGGATCGCGAACGACGTTCGGCCCACCGGCGCGTCAAGCAGGTTGCGTTCCGCCATCGTCTGGACCGCGATGGCGGTGGACGACATGGCGAGTGCGAGCCCGGCGACGACCGCGCCGGGCCACGCCAGTCCGAGGGCCCAGAGGCCGGCGGCGAGCGCCGCACCGCACGCGGCCATCTGGAGCGAACCGCCGCCGAACACGGCGCCCCGCATGTCGACGAGTCGTTTGAAGTCGAGTTCGAGCCCGATCAGGAACAGCATCAGCACCACGCCGAACTCGGAGAAGTGCAGGATCGACTCGACGTTGGTGACGAATCCGAGGCCCCACGGGCCGATGGCACAGCCCGCGATCAGGTAGCCGAGCACCGAACCGAGACCGGCGCGCTTCGCGAGCGGCACGCAGACGACCGCGGCACCCAGGTACACCAGGATGTCGCGCAGGATCGAGGCCTCAGCCACGGCGGTCCAGGTACGGCTCGAGGCGCGACCGGTAGTGCGATGCCTGGGCACGCAGTGCCTCTGGCTGCAGGCGATGGGCGCCGTGCACGACGATCGGATCGAGCCAGTTCATCCCGCAGAAACGCGCGGTCTGGCGTACCGCCGGCACGAAGGCCTCGAACGAGTGACCATGGACCCCGCCGTCGGAGTAGGCGTCTGGCAGCGCGCCGGTCGTCGTCACCCAGAGGCAGTCCTTGCCGCTCAATGCCGTGCCGCCGTCTCCGTAGGCCCAGCCACGGACCAGTACCTCTTCCCACCACAACTTCAGCAGCGCCGGCACGCCGTACCAGTACAGCGGGTGCTGCCACACCACGAGGCGGGCCGCGCCGATGCGCTCGCGCTCCGCGGCAGGATCGATCGCGAAGTCGGGATAGGCGTCGTACAGCGAATGGACCGTCACTCCATCCAGGTCCCTCACGCCGTCGAGCAGCGTCCGGCCGGCGCTCGACCGCCGCGGATGGGGATGGGCGTACAGGATCAGGATCACCGCCGGATTATGCGGGCCGCGCGCCGCAGGGCGACCGCCCGGCCGGCGATGCGCCGCCCGGGACAGGTTCCCGGTTGGGCGTCGATTCCCGCAGTTCGTCGCACCGGCCGGGCAGCGTGCGACGGACGCTGGACTAGAGTGCCGCGCGTCCGCATCCGCAATCTCCGCCACAGGCCATCCATGCTCTCCATCGCCCATCTGACGCACGTCTATCCCAACGGCACGCGCGCGCTCGACGACGTCACGCTCACCGTGCCGCGCGGCATGTTCGGCCTGCTCGGGCCGAACGGCGCCGGCAAGTCGACGCTGATGCGGGCGATCGCGACGCTGCAGATCCCGACCAGCGGCAGCATCACGCTCGAGGCCGACGGCCGGCGCGTCGACGTGCTGCGCGAGCCGCAGGCGCTGCGCGCGCTGCTCGGCTACCTGCCGCAGGACTTCGGCGTCTATCCGCGCGTCTCGGCGCTGGAGATGCTCGACCACCTCGCCGTCCTGAAGGGCATCGGCGAGCGCCGCGTGCGCAGGGAAGTGGTCGAAGGCCTGCTGGCGCAGGTGAACCTGTGGGAGGTGCGCAAGAAGGCGCTGGCGGGCTTCTCCGGCGGCATGCGCCAGCGCTTCGGGATCGCGCAGGCGCTGATCGGCAGTCCGAAGCTGATCATCGTCGACGAACCGACGGCCGGGCTCGACCCCGAGGAGCGCAACCGCTTCAACAACCTGCTGGCCGAGATCGGCCAGAACGTGGTCGTGATCCTGTCGACGCACATCGTCGACGACGTCACCGACCTCTGCTCGCGGATGGCGATCATCGCCGGCGGGCGCATCGTGCGCGAGGGCGTCCCGCACGACCTGATCGCGGGCCTCGCCGGACGCATCTGGCGGCGCACGATCGAGCGCTCCGAACTCGAGGCCTTCCGCGCCGGGCACGAGGTGATCTCGACGCGCCTGAGCGAAGGGCGGACGATGGTCCACGTGATTGCCGACAGTTCGCCGGGTGCCGGCTTCGAGCGCGTCGACGGCACGCTGGAGGACGTCTACTTCGCGACGCTGGCCGAGCAGCGCCGCCGCCCCGCGCCGCTCGCCGCCGCGGCCTGACGCCATGCTGCGGGCCATCGCCGCGTTCGAACTGCGCTACCAGCTCAGGAGCCCGGTCTTCTGGGTCGGCTGCCTGATCTTCTTCCTGCTGACCTTCGGCTCGATCACCGTCGACCAGGTGCAGATCGGGTCGCGCGGCAACGTGCACGTGAACGCGCCGTTCGCGATCCTGCAGGTGATGGCGATCATGATGCTGTTCGCGACCTTCGTCATCGTCGCGCTGGTCGCCAACGTCGTGCTGCGCGACGACGAGACCGGCTTCGCGCCGATCATCCGGTCGACCCGCGTGAGCAAGCGGGACTACCTCGTCGGCCGCTATGTCGGCGCGACCGCCGCGGCCCTGCTGGTGCTGGCGGTGATGCCGCTCGGGATCCTGGCCGGCTCGGTCATGCCGTGGCTCGACCCGGAGAAGGTCGGGCCGTTCCGGCCGTGGGACTACGGCTACGCGCTCTTCTTCTTCGCGCTGCCCACGCTGCTGATCGTGTCGGCGATCTACTTCTCGCTCGCCACCGCGACGCGCTCGCTGATGTGGACCTATGTCGGCGCGCTGGCGCTGCTGGTCGGCTACTTCGTGCTGCGGGGCCTGCTGCGCGAGCCCCAGTACGACCAGCTGGTCGCGCTCGCCGACCCGTTCGGGCTCGGCACGCTGTCGGTGGTCACCAAGTACTGGACGGCGGCGGAGCGCAACGGCCAGTTGCCCGGGATCGCCGGCGTGATGCTGGCCAACCGCGCTCTCTGGTTCGGCATCGGCATTGCGCTGTTCGCGATCGCCTACGCCCGCTTCTCGATGACGCAGGCAGGAACCGCCGGAACCCAAGGGCGGAGGAAGGCAGCGAGTCGCGACGAGGCCAGGAGCGCGCCGGCGGCGCGATTGTCCACGCCGCTGCCGGTCCCGGGCCCCGCCACCCGCTGGCAGCAGCTCTGGCGGCTGGCGCGATTCGACATGGCGTTCGTGTTCCGCAGCCCGGCGTTCTTCGTGCTGCTCGGCATCGGCATGCTGAACTCGCTCGGCTCGCTCTGGTACGCGGGCCAGTTCTACGGCGGCGAGGTCTTCCCCGTGACGCGGCTGATGGTCGTCAACCTGAACGGCGCTTTCACGATCATCCCGATCATCATCGCGATCTTCTACGCCGGCGAACTGGTCTGGCGCGACCGCGACCGCCGGGTCCACGAGATCGTCGACGCGACGCCGGCGCCGGACTGGGCGTTCATCGTCCCGAAGGTCCTCGCGATCACGCTCGTCCTCACGGCCACGCTGCTCGTCGCGATGCTGGCCGGCGTGGCGGTGCAGGCGCTGAAGGGCTATGCGAACTTCGAGCTGCTGCATTACCTGCAGTGGTTCGTCCTGCCCGGGGCGGCGCTGGCCGTGCTGTTCGCCGTCCTCTCGGTGTTCGTGCAGGTGCTGGTGCCGCACAAGTTCCTCGGCTGGGCCGTGATGCTGCTGTATCTCGTCGCCACGGTGGCGCTCGAGAACATCGGGTTCGAACACAACCTCTATCTCTACGCCGGCGCGCCCGACGTGCCGCTGTCGGACATGAACGGCATGGGGCGGTTCGCGATGGGGCGCTACGCGTTCCTCGCCTACTGGGGCTTCGTCGCGCTGATGCTGCTCGTCCTCGCCTACGGGCTCTGGGTGCGGGGCGCGAACGCGCCGCTTGCGTGCGCGACTGCGGCGGCTGCCGCAGCGCCTGCGCGGCACGCCCGCGGTGGTGCTCGGCGCCGCCGCCGCCGGCGCGATCGGCCTCGGCGGCTGGATCTACTACAACACCAACGTCCTGAACGAGTACGTGACGACGCCGCAGCGAGAGCAGCGCCTGGCGGACCTCGAGAAGGCGTTGATCGGCTACGAGTCGGTCCCGCAGCCGACGATCGTCGACGTCAGGCTCGACGTCCAGCTCTTCCCGCGTGACGCGCGCGCGGTCACGCGCGGCGAGTACCGGCTGGAGAACCGGACCGGCAAGCCGCTCGACGCCGTGCACGTGCGCTGGCCGCAGCGGCTGAAGATGGACGCGCTGTCCGTTCCCGGCGGTGCCCTGACGAAGGAGTACGCCGAGCACGCCTACCGCATCTACCGGCTCGCGCCGGCGATGGCGCCGGGCGAGCAGCGGACGATGACCTTCGTCACCACGCTGGAGCAGCGCGGCTTCAGCAACAGCCGGCCGCTGACTCGCATCGTCGAGAACGGGACCTTCGTCGACAACACCGAGATCACGCCGTCGCTCGGCATGTCGCGCGACGGCCTGCTGCAGGAACGCGCGAAGCGCCGCAAGCACGGGCTCCAACCCGAGCTGCGGCCGGCAAAGCTGGAGGACGACAGCGCCCGCGCGCACAACGTGCTGCGCGGCGACGCCGAGTGGGTGACCGCGGACATCACCGTGACGACCGACGCGGACCAGACGCCGATCGCTCCCGGCACGACGGTCGGCGACACGACCGCCAACGGACGGCGCACCGCCCGCTTCCGCACGGATGCGCCGATCATTCCACTTCTTCTCGGTGCAGTCGGCGCGGTACGCGGTGAAGCGCGATCGCTGGAACGACGTCGACCTCGCCGTCTACTACCACCCGGCGCACGAGTACAACGTCGAGCGGATGCTGTCGGCGATGAAGCTGTCGCTCGAGATCTTCAGCGAGCGCTTCAGCCCCTTCCAGTTCAGGCAGGCGCGGATCCTGGAGTTCCCGGGCTATGCGAACTTCGCGCAGTCGTTCGCCAACACGATCCCGTACTCGGAGACGATCGGCTTCGTCTTCAACCACGCGGCGAGCCCCGAGAAGATCGACATGGTCACGTACGTGACCGCGCACGAGATCGCGCACCAGTGGTGGGCGCACCAGGTCGTGCCGAGCGACCAGCAGGGCGCGACGATGCTGGTCGAGTCGCTCGCGCAGTACTCGGCGCTGCTCGTGATGGAGCAGATGTACGGGCGCGACCAGGTCCGCCGTTTCCTGAAGTACGAGCTGGACCGCTACCTGCGCGCGCGGGGCGGCGAGGTGGTCGAGGAGCTGCCGCTCGCGCGCGTCGAGAACCAGCCTTACATCCACTACCAGAAGGGCACGCTAGCGATGTACTGGCTGCGCGAGGTGGTCGGCGAGGCGGCCGTGAACCGCGCGCTGCAGCGCCTGATCCAGCAGCACGCGTTCAAGCCGGCGCCGTACCCGAACACGCGCGACCTGCTGACAGCTGCTGCGGGAGGAGGCCGGACCGCAGCACGCCCAGCTCATCGAGGACCTGTTCGAGCGCATCACGCTGTACGACATGAAGGCGCGCGACGCGACGGTGGCGAAGCGCCCGGACGGCCGCTACGAGGTCACGTTCACCGTGGACGGGCGCAAGCTCTACGCCGACGGCAAGGGGCGCGAGACCGAGGCGGCCCTCGACGAGCCCTTCGACATCGGCGTCTTCGCGGACGAGCCGGGCCGCAAGGAGTTCACCTCGGACTCGGTGCTCGCGTTCGAGCGCCGGCCGATGAAGTCGGGCGCGCAGCAGGTCACGCTGGTGGTGGACCGCGCGCCGAAGTTCGTCGGCGTCGATCCGTACAACAAGCGCATCGACCGCAACTCGGACGACAACCTCGCGCGCGTCGAGACTCGCTGACGCGCTGCTTCGGCCGGGCGAGCGGCTCGCGGCGTCGTGCCCCGCTACACTGCAGCAGGCAAGCGAGTGAGCGCCGCTCCTGCTGCCCGCACTCATGACCATCCTCGGCTACATCATCCTCGCCAACCTGCTGTCGACGCTGCTGTCGATCTCGCTCGCGGCGTGGCTCGGTTTCAACTATCTCGCGCGGGTCATCGACAAGCTGGTGCCGGTGTCGGCCGGGCTGCTGCTCGCGACGGCGATCACGCACCTGCTGCCCGAGGCGTTCCACAGCGAGGCGGATCCGCACCTGCTCGGATGGGTCATCCTCGCGGGAATCCTGGGCCTCTTCCTGCTGGAGAAGCTCTCGCTGATCCATCACACGCACCACCACGAGGGCGACCTGCATCACCACGCGCACGGGCACGATCGCCACGAGGCGGGACGCGGCGGCGTGCCGATCCTGATCGGCGACGCGTTCCACAACTTCGCCGACGGCGTCGTCATCGCGGGGGCGTTCCTGGCGGACGTCCACCTCGGGGTGATCGCGACCCTGGCCGTGATGGCGCACGAGATCCCGCACGAGGTCGGCGACTTCATGATCCTGCTGAACGCCGGCTTCACGCGGCGGCGCGCGTTCGCCTTCAACCTGCTGTCGGGCATGTCGGCGGTGGTCGGCGGCATCGTCGGCTACTTCGTCCTCGAGGCCTCGCAGGCGCTGCTGCCGTACGCGCTGGCGATCGCCGCGGCGAGCTTCATCTACATCGCGCTGTCGGACCTGCTGCCGGAGATGATGCGGCGCTCGTCGCTCGCCAAGTCGCTGCCGCAGGTGGGACTCGTGCTGCTCGGCGTGGTGATCGCCGCGGTCGCCACCGGCAGCGTGCACGCGCATTAGCCGCGAGGAGGCCTACTCGTCGCCGGTCGCGACGGGCCGGCCCGGGTCCGCAATCCACTCGCTCCACGAGCCCGCATAGAGCGCCGAGCCGGCCAGGCCCGCGATCTCCATGGCGAGGAGGTTGTGGCACGCCGTCACGCCGGATCCGCACTGGTGGACCACGCGGGACGGAGGCGTCGATCCGAGCGCGGCTTCGAACTCCTGTCGCAGCGCCTGCGGCGACTTGAACGTCTGGTCCGCTTCGAGGTTGCGCTGCCAGGGCCGGTTGCGCGCCCCGGGGATGTGTCCCGCGACCGGATCGATCGGTTCCTGCTCGCCGCGATAGCGCTCCGGCGTGCGCGCGTCGAGCACGAGCCGTTCGTGCGTGCCGAGGTTGCGCACGACGTCGTCGGCCACGACCAGCGCCATCGAGGACGAGCGATCGGTGAACTGTCCCGGCGCCGGCGCGGCGGCCTCGGTGCTCGACAGGCCCGTCTTCGCCACCCATCGCGGCCACCCGCCGTCGAGGACCGCGACGCGCGTGTGTCCGAGCCAGCGCGCAAGCCACCACAGCCGCACTGCGAAGTTGCCGCCGTTGGCGTCGTACGCGACGACCTGCGTGTCGTCGTTCACTCCCCATCGCCGGAACGCCCGCACGACATCGGCGCGGTCCGGAAGAGGGTGGCGGCCGTTGCGGCCGGTCTTCCTTCCCGATAGGTCGTCATCGGTGTGGGCGAACACGGCGCCGGGGATGTGGCCCGCCTTGTAGGCCCGCGGGCCGGCTTCGACATCCATCAGGTCGTGCCGCACGTCGATCACGCGCCATGCGGGATCCTCGAGGTGGTCCTTCAGCTGCTCGACCGTGACCAGTGTCGTGAAAGGCATGTTCAGCTCCTGTTCGGAAACTCGGTGGAAGCGGTGCGCAGGGCTCGCCGGCGCGCGGTCAGCGCGGTCGAGGCGATGCCGCTCGCGATGATGACCGCGATGCCGGCCCAGCCGATCAGCGGGATCCTGTCGTCGAACAGCATGACCCCGAGGACGGACGCGAACACGATCGCGGAGAACTGAAGGCTCGCCGCCGTCTCGGTGCGTCCCTGGCCGTAGGCGCGCGTCATCGCGAGCTGCGCCAGCAACGTCGAGATGCCGATGAACAGCAGCAGCAGTGCGCCGCCCGGCGTGTGCTCCGTGAAGCCGATCGCGAGGCTTCCGAGCCCGCCCAGGATGGCGCCGGTCAGCGAAAAGTAGAAGACGACCCGCCATTCGGGCTCCCCGCGTTCGCCGAGTTCCTTGACCTGCCAGTACGCGATCGCCGACAGCACGCCGGAGGCGAGGCCGGCCGCTGCACCGATCGCCTGGCCGGGCGCGAAGTTCGGCTGCAGCACGAGGATCACGCCGACGAACCCGATGCCCACGGTGGCCATCAGCGGCCAGTCGACGCGCCCGCGCGAACGCATGGCCACTCCCATGACGAGCAGCGCGAGGAAGAGCGGCGAGGTGTAGTTGAGCGTCAATGCGGTTCCCAGCGGCAGCACCGTCGTGGCGTAGAACCAGAGGAAGACGGCCGCGGTGCCGACCACGCCGCGACGCAGATGCAGGCCGGCGAGCGGCGTGGCAAGCGACATGCCGCGGAAGTGCACGAACGCGAAGAGGCAGGCCGCGCCGATCAGGGATCGATAGAACAGGATCTCGGTGACGCCGTAGTGGCGGCTGGCGAGCTTCACGCAGGCGCCCATCACCGAGAACAGCACGGACGCCACCAACATCCACAGTGCGCTCATCGCGGAGATTCTAGTGGGCGCGCCCGGCCGGTCTGCCCCGGGGCGCCCGGGCCCACTGCACTAGAATCCCGGTCTGCGACTCCACACTGCCGGCATGCCAAAGAAAGCGTCCCCATCGGTCGACAGCCTCTCCTTCGAGCAGGCGATCGACGAACTCGACCAGCTCGTCCGCAAGATGGAGTCGGGCGAACTGTCGCTCGACGATTCGATCGCGGCCTATCGCCGTGGCGCGGAACTGGCGCGCTACTGCCAGGGACGCCTCGCCAAGGCGGAGCAGGAAATCAAGCAGCTCGAAGGCGACCTGCTGAAGCCGCTGAGTCTCGGCGAGCTGAAAGGCGGAACGGAATGAGTTGCGCGGCGGTGGTGTCGCCGACGAGCGCGGGCACCGTCCCCTTCGACGCCTGGGTCGCGGAGAGGGCGGAGCGGTTCGAGATCGCAGCGCAGCGGATGCTGCCCCCCGCCGACGCCGTGCCGCAACGGCTGCACGCGGCGATGCGCTACGCGGTGCTCGACGGTGGAAAGCGGGTTCGTCCGCTGCTCGTCTATGCGGGCGGCGAGGTGACCGACGCGGAGGACGAGGCGCTCGACCGCGCCGCGCTGGCCGTCGAGTACGTGCACGCGTACTCGCTTGCGCACGACGACATGCCGTGCATGGACAACGACGTGCTGCGGCGGGGCAAGCCGACGGTGCACGTGGCGTTCGACGAGGCCACCGCCATGCTCGCCGGCGATGCCCTGCAGGCCGAGGCTTTCAAGGTGCTGGCGGAGGGCACGCTGCCGGCAGCCCAGGCCGCTTCGCTGATGCGCGAACTCGCGCAGGCTTCCGGCACGACGGGCATGTGCGGCGGACAGGCGATCGACCTGGCGGCCGTCGGCAACATGAACATGACGTTCGCGGACCTGGAGCGCATGCATCGCATGAAGACCGGCGCCCTGCTGAAGGCCTCGGTGCTGATGGGCGCGCTGTCCGGCCAGGCGCCGCTGCTCACCGAGTCCGCCCGCGAAGCGCTGGCGCGTTATGGAGAGGCGATCGGACTGGCCTTCCAGGTCGTGGACGACATCCTCGACGTCGAGTCGACCAGCGCGGACCTCGGCAAGACCGCCGGCAAGGATGCGGCGCATGGCAAGCCGACCTATGTCTCGGTGCTCGGCATGGAGGCGGCGAAGGCGTGGTCGCTGCGATTGCGCGCGCAGGCGCTCGAGGCGCTGAACGGACTGGGCGCGCGCGCGGCCCGACTGCGGGAACTGGCCGACTTCATGGTGTGCCGGACACACTGAACCGACGGAACGACGGATGTACGAACTGCTCCAAAGCGTGTCTTCGCCGGCTGACCTGCGGCGCCTCGATCGCACCCAGCTGCAGCAGCTGGCCGTCGAACTGCGCGGGTACCTGCTCGAGTCGGTTTCGAGGACAGGCGGGCACCTCAGTTCGAACCTCGGCACCGTCGAGCTGACCGTCGCGCTGCACTACGTGTTCGACACGCCCGACGATCGCCTGGTGTGGGACGTCGGCCACCAGACCTACGCGCACAAGATCCTGACGGGCCGGCGCGAGGCGATGGCGCACCTGCGGCAGTACGGCGGCATCTCCGGTTTCCCGCGCCGTTCGGAGAGCGAGTACGACACCTTCGGCACCGCGCACTCGTCGACATCGATTTCGGCGGCGCTCGGCATGGCCGTGGCCGCGCGCAACCAGGGATCGAAGCGCCACTCGATCGCGGTGATCGGCGACGGCGCGATGAGCGCGGGCATGGCCTTCGAGGCGCTGAACAACGCGGGCGTCACGGAGAACATCCGCCTGCTGGTGATCCTGAACGACAACGACATGTCGATCTCGCCGGCGGTCGGCGGCCTCAACCGCTACCTCGCGCGCCTGCTGAGCGGCAAGTTCTACGCGGCGGCCAAGCACGCGGGCAAGCAGGTGCTGAAGAACTTCCCGCCGGTGTTCGCGCTGGCGCGCAAGTTCGAGGAGCACGCCAAGGGCATGGTGGTGCCCGGCACGCTGTTCGAGGAGTTCGGGTTCAACTACATCGGCCCGATCGACGGCCACGACCTGGAGTCGCTGATCCCGACGCTGCAGAACATCAAGGAGCTGACCGGTCCGCAGTTCCTGCACGTCGTGACCAAGAAGGGGCAGGGCTACAAGCTCGCCGAGGCGGACCCGGTCCTGTACCACGGTCCCGGCAAGTTCGACCCGAACGTCGGCATCAAGAAGGCGGCCGCGGGCAAGCCGACGTACACGCAGGTCTTCGGCGACTGGCTGTGCGACATGGCGGCTGCGGACAACCGGCTGATCGGGATCACTCCCGCCATGCGCGAAGGCTCGGGGCTGGTGCGCTTCGAGCAGGAGTATCCGAACCGCTACTTCGACGTCGGGATCGCCGAACAGCACGCCGTGACGTTCGCCGCCGGCCTCGCGTGCGACGGCATGAAGCCGGTCGTCGCGATCTACTCGACGTTCCTGCAGCGCGCCTACGACCAGTTGATCCACGACGTCGCGCTGCAGAACCTGCCGGTCGTGTTCGCGCTCGACCGCGGCGGCCTCGTCGGGGCCGACGGCGCGACGCATCACGGCGCGTTCGACCTGTCCTACCTGCGCTGCATCCCGAACATGACCGTGATGGCGCCGTCGGACGAGAACGAGTGCCGCCAGATGCTGTTCACCGCCTTCCAGCAGGACGGGCCGAGCGCGGTCCGGTATCCGCGCGGTGCAGGGCCCGGGGTCGCCATCGCGGAGGAGATGACGGCGCTCCCGGTCGGCAAGGGCGAAGTGCGGCGCGAGTCCGCCGCGCCGGCCGGCCGTCGCATCGCGGTGCTCGCGTTCGGCACGATGGTCGCGCCCGCGCTGGCGGCGGCGGAGGCACTCGACATGACGGTCGCCAACATGCGCTTCGTCAAGCCGCTCGACGCGGAACTCGTCTGCCGCCTCGCCGCCACCCACGATGCCCTCGTCACGGTCGAGGAGAACGCGCTCGACGGCGGCGCCGGGAGCGCCTGCCTCGAGGCGCTCGCCGCCGCGGGCATCGAGCACCCCGTGCTTCGGCTCGGCCTGCCGGACCAGTTCATCGACCACGGCGACACCGCGCTGCTGCTGCGCGAGTGCGGCCTCGATGCCGATGGCATTGCCGCGGCAGTTCGCCGTCGCTTCCCGGAGTTGATGCGCGAGGCGCGCGTGAAGTCCGTCGCCTGACGCTGGCGCCACGCGGTGCCCGGCATGAGGCCGATCGTCATCCTGCAGCACGAGGCCGGTGTGTCCGCAGGCCACTTCGCCTCGTGGCTCGCCGCGCGATCGATCCCGCACTGCCTCGTCAGCATCCACCTCGGTGAGCCGGTCCCGTCGTCGGCCGAGCCCTACGCCGGCGTGTGTTCCCTCGGCGGAAACATGAGCGCCAACGATCCGCTTCCGTGGATCGACGAGGAACTGGCGTTGATGCGCGATGCCGTCGCGCGCGGCGTGCCGATCATCGGTCACTGCCTCGGCGGACAGTTGCTGGCGAAGGCGCTCGGCGCCGCGGTCTACCGCAATCCGTGCAAGGAAATGGGCTGGCTGCCGGTCGATGTGGTCGATCGTGCGCTCGTGGAAGAGTGGCTCGGCTCCACGGCGACGGGCGAGCTGTTCCACTGGCACGGCGACGCCTTCGAACTGCCGGCAGGGTGCGCGCCGGCTGCTCTCGAGCCCGCTGACGCCGAACCAGGCCTATGTCGTCGAGCGCGGCAACGCCGAGCACCTCGGCATGCAGTTCCACATCGAGATGACGCCCGAGCTGGTGACCGCGTGGGCGAGGGACCCCGGCGCAGCCGACGAAGTCGAGGCGGAGCGGGCGCTTACGGGCGGACCTGGCGTCCAGTCGCCCGGGGAAATGTGCCGGGACGCGGAGCGACGCAGCGAGGCGATGAGGACGCTGGCCTGGCGGCTGTACGACCGCTGGGCGCGGGGGCTCAGGCGCTGATCGAGCCCGCCGAGGCGGTCAGCCGCGGTGGACCGCCGGGCGCCACGCACCGCCCAACCGGCCGATCGGGTGGGTGTCGACGATCCTGCGGTCCTGCCGCGGGCAGATCAGGCGGTGGATCTCGCCCAGCAGCATCAGTTCAGCCAGCGCCGCCGGCTCGATGTGCGCGAGCCGCGGGTCGAGGCCCGCAGCGACACGCTCGATGAAGTCCGTCAGTTCCGGATGCCCCCAGAGGAGCGAGACCGTTCGCACGACGGCGGGATGGTTGGCTTCGAGCACCGACAGTTCGCGGGCGCTCGCTGCTCGGCCCGGAGCCGTGGCAGCGCCGGGATCCGAGGCCGGGTTCGAGCCGGACGGGACGGGAAAACTGCCGAAACGGGAGGGCGTAGCTCGCATAGCGTGAAGATGGTACGAGGATCTCCTTGATCCGCCAAGGTATTTCCCGACTGCCGGCCGCGCCCGTGCCTCGAATGGGCGGTGCAGCTCGGGGTCGCCCGACCGGTTCAGTCGCGGAAGTTCTCGAACGTCAGGGGCACTTCGGTGACATCCTTGCGCAACAGGGCGATCGCTTCCTGCAACGTGTCGCGCTTCGCGCCGGCGACTCGCACGGCGTCGCCCTGGATGCTCGACGTGACCTTGAGCTTCGACTCCTTGACCATCGCGACGATCTTCCTGGCGAGCACCGACTCGATGCCGTTGCGCACCTTGACGACCTGCTTCAGCTTGTCGCCGCCGATCTTCTCCGGCTTGCCGAAGTCGAGCAGGCGTGGGTCGACCCCGCGCTTGGCGAGCTTGCCCATCAGCACGTCGCGCACCTGGCCGAGCTTGAACTCGTCGTCGGCGTAGGCGGTGAGTTCGAGTTCCTTCAGCTCGAAGCGCGCATCCGACCCCTTGAAGTCGAACCGGTTCGAGATTTCCTTGTTCGCCTGGTCGACTGCGTTGCGCAGCTCCACCAGGTTCGGCTTGCAGACCACATCGAACGAAGGCATCGGTGCTCTCCGGATGAACGAGGCGAGTTTAGCGACCTGCCACCTACAATCGCGCCATGGCAGCGGCAATCGAGACCGGCGTCTCGCTCGGGAAGTTCAACACGTTCGGGGTGGAGGCACGCGCCGCGTACTTCGCGTCGGTGCGCGACCTCGACCAGTTGCGCGATGCGCTGGCCGATCCACGCGTCGTCGACCTGCCGCGCCTGATCCTCGGCGGGGGCAGCAACATCCTTTTCACGCGTGACTTCGACGGCCTGGTCGTCAAGATCGACATTCCCGGCTATGCGCGGATCGGCGACGACGGTGCCCGCTGGCTGGTCCGGGTGGGTGCCGGCGAGTCGTGGCACGGCACGGTCGCGCGGCTGCTCGACGACGGCCTGCACGGGCTCGAGAACCTGGCCCTCATTCCCGGTTCGGTGGGTGGTGCTCCGATCCAGAACATCGGCGCATACGGGCTCGAACTGGCCGAGCGCCTGCAGGACGTCGACGTCTTCGATCCGGCGAGCGGAGCGCTGGACTCCCTCGATGTCGCAGCCTGCCGCTTCGGCTACCGGGACAGCATCTTCAAGCGCGAGCGCGCCGCCGGGCGCGTCGTCGTCGGCGTCACCCTTGCCCTGCCAAGGCAGTGGACCGCCGTCGCGGGCTACGCCGACGTCGAGAACGAACTGAAGGCGCGCGGCGTCGCCCGACCGACGCGCGCGCGACCTGTTCGACGCCGTCGTCTCGATCCGCCGGCGGAAACTGCCTGACCCCGGGCAGGTTGGCAACGCCGGCAGCTTCTTCAAGAATCCGGTGGTACCCCGCGCGCAGCGCGAGGAACTGATCGACCGGTTCCCGTCGCTGGTCAGCTACGACATCGGGGGTGGTCGCTTCAAGCTCGCGGCGGGCTGGCTGATCGAGGACTGCGGCCTGAAGGGAGCGGTTCGCGGCCGCGCGGGAGTCTCCCCCCGCCAGGCTCTCGTGCTGGTCAACCTCGGGGGCGCCACTGGCAGGGAAATTCTCGCGCTGGCGCGCGAGGTGCAGGACGCCGTGCGGGCACGCTTCGGCATCGAGCTCGAACCCGAACCAAGCATCGTCTGAAAAAAAGCGGGCCCGCGTTCAGCGGACCCGTGTCTGCGAGGTGTCTGCAGTCGTCTCAGCGCGCCGGCCGGAGAGCTCGGATCCGGGACGGAGGAACCTGGAAGAGCGCCGGCGCAGAAGACGATTCGACTATAGGCAGAGGTCCCGCCAGCCGGCATTCATCCGTTCGGCCGGTCGTCGGTCATCCGGTCGGCCTACTTGCCGTCCTTGTCCTCGGTGAGTTTCGGCAAGGCGGAGCCGCTTCCGGCCGACAGCAGTCCGATGCGCGTGTAGGTCATCAGCTTGTCGCGCGTGTCGGTGATGTCGAGGTTGCGCATCGTCAGCTGGCCGATGCGGTCGGCCGGCGAGAACACCGATTCGCCCTTTTCCATCGTCAACCGCTCCGGCTTGTACGTCAGGTTCGGCGACGAGGTGTCGAGGATCGAGTAGTCGTTGCCCCGACGCAGTTCCACGCGCACCTCGCCGGTGATCGCGCGCGCGACCCACCGCTGCGCGCTTTCGCGCAGCATGATGGCCTGCGGGTCGAACCAGCGTCCCTGGTACAGCAGCCGGCCCAGGCGGCGGCCGTTGTCGCGGTACTGCTCGATCGTGTCCTCGTTGTGGATGCCGGTCACGAGGCGCTCGTACGCGAGGAAGATCAGCGCCATGCCGGGGGCCTCGTAGATGCCGCGGCTCTTCGCCTCGATGATGCGGTTCTCGATCTGGTCGCTGACCCCGAGCCCGTGCCGCCCGCCGATCCGGTTGGCCTCGGCCATCAGCGCGACCGGGTCGGCGAACTCGACGCCGTTCAGCGCGACCGGCATGCCCTCCTCGAAGCGCACGCTGACTTCCTCGGCCTTGACGGCGACATCGTCGCGCCACGAAGCGACGCCCATGATCGGCTGGACGATCCGGACGCTGCTCGACAGCTGCTCGAGATCCTTCGCCTCGTGCGTCGCGCCGAGCATGTTCGAGTCGGTCGAGTACGCCTTTTCCGCGGACATCTTGTAGGCGAAGCCGGCCTGTCGCATGAACTCCGACATCTCCGCACGGCCGCCGAGTTCGTCGATGAACGCCTGGTCGAGCCACGGCTTGTAGATCCGCAGGCTCGGGTTCGCGAGCAGGCCGTAACGGTAGAACCGTTCGATGTCGTTGCCCTTGAACGTGCTGCCGTCGCCCCAGATGTTGACGTCGTCTTCCTTCATGGCGGTGACGAGCATCGTGCCGGTCACCGCGCGGCCGATCGGCGTCGTGTTGAAGTACGTGATCCCGGCCGTCGAGATGTGGAAGGCGCCGCACTGCAGGGCCGAGATGCCTTCGGCGACGAGCTGCGCCCGGCAGTCGACGAGGCGCGCCTTCTCGGCGCCGTACTGCAGGGCGCGACGCGGAATGTCGTCGTAGTCGGGTTCGTCGGGCTGGCCGAGGTTCGCGGTGTAGGCGTACGGAATCGCGCCCTTCTTGCGCATCCAGAGGAGCGCCGCGCTCGTATCTAGGCCGCCCGAGAACGCGATGCCGACCTTCTGGCCGGTGGGGAGCTGCTGCAGGATCGTCGACATTTCAGTGTGCGCGCGGCTGAAGGGCGCGCCTTCAAGAGGCGAAGCGGCGCTGCGGCCGCAACGGGATCGGATTATCCCCGATCGCGCGTCATCGGACGTTCTTCCCGAGGAGCAGGTACTCCATCAGGGCCTTCTGCACATGCAAGCGGTTTTCGGCTTCGTCCCAGACGACGGACTGCGGCCCGTCGAGGACTTCCGCGGTGACTTCCTCGCCCCGGTGCGCGGGCAGGCAGTGCATGAACACCGCCTCCGGTGCGGCGACCTGCATCATGTCGCGGTCGACCTGCCAGTCGGCGAAGGCTGCCGCGCGCGCCTCGTTCTCTGCCTCGAAGCCCATGCTGGTCCAGACGTCGGTGGTGACCAGGTGCGCCCCGCGCGCGGCGTCCATCGGGTCGTCGAACACCGTGAAGTGCGGGCCAGGCGGGGCCAGCGTGGCGTCGAGCGCGTACGTCGGCGGCGTCGACACGTTGACGTGGAATCCGAGGACGCGCGCCGCCTGCAGCCACGTGTAGGCCATGTTGTTGGCGTCGCCGATCCACGCCACGGTCCTGCCGGCGATCGGCCCGCGGTGCTCGATGAACGTGAAGATGTCGGCCAGGATCTGGCACGGGTGGTACTCGTTGGTCAGCCCGTTGATGACCGGCACGCGCGAGTACTCCGCGAAGCGCTCGATCTTCGCCTGCCCGTACGTGCGGATCATGACCACGTCGACCATGCGCGAGATGACGCGCGCACTGTCCTCGATCGGCTCGGCACGGCCGAGTTGGGAATCGCTGGTGGTGATGTGGATGACCGAGCCGCCCAGCTGGTACATGCCGGCCTCGAACGACACGCGCGTGCGCGTCGACGCCTTCTCGAACACCATCGCGAGCGTGCGGTCGGCCAGCGGCTGGTAGAACTCGTAGCGCTTGAACCGATCCTTGATCACGCGCGAGCGCTCGAGCACCCACTCGAGTTCGTCGCGCGAGAAGTCAGCGAACTGAAGGAAGTGACGTATCGGCGCGCCCATGGCCGTTCTCCTAGGCGGCCTTCGCAGGTGCGGCGAGGAAGCGCGCCACGAGCGGGGCGAGCCGCTCGACGACCAGGTCGGCTTCGGACCGCGTGACGACCAGCGGCGGCAGCAGCCGGATCACGTTGTCGTGCGTGACGTTGATCAGCAGCCCGGCGTCGAGCGCACGCTTCACCAGCTCGCCGCACGGGCGATCGAGCTCGATGCCGATCATCAGCCCGCGGCCGCGGATCTCGCGCACGCCGGGAAGGCTCCCCAATTGCGCTTTCAGTCCCGCGCGGATGCGGTCGCCCTGCTCGACGGCGTTCGCCATCAGGCCTTCGGCCTCGATGATCCCGAGCGTCTCGAGGCCGGCACGCATGGCGAGCGGACCGCCTCCGAACGTCGTTCCGTGGTTGCCGGGGCCGAATACGCCGGCGGCGCGACCCGCGGCCACGCAGGCGCCGATCGGCACGCCGGAGCCGAGGCCCTTCGCCAGCGTCATCACGTCCGGCGTGATCCCTGCCCACTGGTGCGCAAACCACTTTCCGGTGCGGCCGATGCCGCTCTGAACTTCGTCGATCATCAGCAGCCAGCCGCGCTCGTCCGCCATCCGCCGCAGGCCGCGGACGAACTCGAGGTCGGCGACCTGGATGCCGCCTTCGCCCTGCAGCACCTCGATCCAGACCGCGCGCACCCGCGGGTCGGCGTCGGCCGCCTTCTGCACGGCGGCGAGGTCGTTGTACGGAACGCGGATGAACCCCGAGGGCATCGGATCGAATCCCTTGCGGGCCTTCTCGCTGCCCGTGGCCGCCAGCGTTGCGAGCGTCCGGCCGTGCCACGCGTTTTCCATCACGATGGTCTGCGCTTCCGGCTCGCCGTGCTTGTGGCCGTACATCCGCACGAGCTTCAGGGCGCCCTCGTTGGCCTCGGATCCGGAGTTGCCGAAGAACACCTCCTGCATGCCCGACAGCTCGCAGATGCGATCGGCCAGCTGCTCCTGTTCGGTGACGCGATACAGGTTCGACGTGTGGATCAGTCGCGCGACCTGCTCCTGCAGCGCGGCCACCAGCTTCGGGTGCGCGTGGCCCAGTCCGTTGACGGCGATGCCGGCCAGCGCGTCCAGGTACTCGCGGCCGTCGGCGTCGTACAGGCGCGCGCCCTTGCCGTGAGTGAAGGCCACGGGAAGCCGGTTGTAGGTGTTCATCAGGTGCGTCATGGTGTTCTCGCAAAAGAAAAAACGCGGCGCCGTCTCATGTGTCGCATGGACAGGCCGGCAGCCGCGTTTGAGCGATTATAGGGAAAGCGCCTGCCACGGCGTCGTCGGCGAGCGCCGGGTTGCGCGAGAGCCGTCGGATAAAATGCGCGTTTCCCGCGCTCCCGATTCCCGCCGCTGATGCGCATGACGCGCACCGGCAGGAGACGACACAGGCGCGGAGGGAGCCCGGCGTGTCCGAGTCCCCGCCGTCCGATACCGACAACAAGCCTCGCCAGTTCTTCATCCACGGCATGACGTCCGATGGCCGCACGTTTCGCCCAAGCGACTGGGCCGAGCGGCTGGCCGGCGTGCTGTCGTGCTATCGGCCGGGTGGAATGACTTCGGGGCGCGATGCCTTCATCGGCTACTCGCCCTATGTGCGGCCAATGGTGATCGGCGGGGTGAAGTGCGTGCTCGTGGACGAGCGCCTGCGGAACGTCGAACGGATGGCGTTCGACTTCGTGATGAATTTCGCGAAGGACAACGACCTGCCGGTCTACGAGGGGTGCGTACTGGACGGGTCGCACAGCGCGGCCCGTTGAAGACCTGCCCGCTGCGTGCGCCGGAAAAGCAAAGCGCGGGCAGTGCCCGCGCCACAGATGCTTACGACGCCAGCGCCGCTCGAGGCGGCGTTGGATCCCGTCAGGCCATTGCCTTGATGGCGGCGGACAGGCGGCTCTTGTTGCGGGCGGCGGTGTTCTTGTGAACGATCTTCTTGTCCGCGATCGCGTCGATGACGCTGGTCGCCTTCTTCAGCGTCTCGGCGGCGGCCGATTTGTCGCCCGCCTCGATGGCCTTGCGGACCGACTTGATGGCGGTGCGCAGGCGCGAGCGCTGCGCGGTGTTGTGGGCGTTCTGCTCGACTGACGTGCGGGCCCGCTTGCGGGCTTGTTTGCTGTTGGCCATGGCGTTCGATCGTGCTGGAGTCGATCGTCCTGAATTGGGCTGGGTTGAAAGTGGATCCGTGTTTCCGGCCGGTGCAGCTGTGCTGGCTGCCCAGTGCATCGTCGGCAACTGCCGACGTAACTCCGACGTAACTCATCAATTGCCGGCGCGGAAAAGCCCTAAACTATATCAAATCAAGCCCTTATCCACAACGCCGGCGCCGCGGCCACTCTGCCGCCTCCGGTCCGTGACCTGACCCGCCGGTTTGAACCTGTTCCGCGCCCTTGCCACCGTCAGCGGCCTGACCCTGCTGTCCCGGATCACCGGGCTCGTGCGGGACATGCTGATCTCCCGCCTGTTCGGGGCGAGCGCCGAGACCGACGCCTTCAACGTGGCGTTCCGGCTGCCGAACCTGCTGCGCCGGATGTTCGCCGAGGGCGCCTTCCAGCAGGCCTTCGTGCCGATGCTCGCGGACGTCCGCGCGAAGCGGGACGAGGCGCAGACGGGGCTGTTCGTCGGTCACGTGGCCTCGGCGCTGTTCTGGGTGCTGCTCGGTGTGTCCGTGCTCGGCGTGGTTGCAGCCCCTGTTCTCGTGTGGCTGATCGCCTCCGGCCTGGCGCGCGATCCGGGCGCGTTCGACCTCGCCACCGTGATGACCCGCTGGATGTTCCCGTACATCCTGTTCATGTCGCTCGTCGCACTCGGGGCCGGCGTGCTGAACACGTACAAGCGCTTTGCGGTGCCGGCCTTCACGCCGGTCCTGCTCAACCTGTCCTTCATTGGCTGCGCGCTGTGGCTCGCCCCGCATCTCGAGCGGCCGATCATGGCGCTGGCCTTCGCCGTGGTCATCGGCGGCATCCTGCAGTTGGCGCTGCAGTGGTCGGCACTGCTGCGCAGCGGCATCGCGCTGCGCCTGTCCGGCCCGCGCGCGGCATTCCGCGACCCGCACGTCGGGCAGGTGGCTCGCCTGATGCTGCCCGCGGTGTTCGCGGTGTCGGTGGCCCAGATCAGCATCATCATCAACACAAACATCGCCTCGCACCTGGTCGCCGGCAGCGTGACCTGGCTGGCGTTTGCCGACCGGCTGATGGAGTTTCCGACGGCGCTGCTGGGCGTGGCGCTTGGCACCGTGCTGCTTCCGAACCTGTCCGCGGCGTTCGCCGAAGGGCGCCGCGAGGACTACGCGAAGTTGCTCGACTGGGGGCTGCGACTGACGTTCCTGCTCGCGCTGCCCGCGGCCGTCGGCCTCGGGTTCATGGCCGAGGGCATCGTGTCGGTGCTGTTCCAGGGGCGCGAGTTCACGGCCCGGGACGTGAACCAGACCTCGGTGGCCGTCGTCGGCTACGCGGTCGGCCTCATCGGACTCATCGGCGTGAAGATCCTCGCGCCCGGCTTCTACGCCCAGAAGGACATCAGGACGCCCGTGAAGATCGCCGTCTTCGTCCTGGCCGCCACGCAGTTGGCGAACCTGGTCCTCGTGCCATGGCTCGCGCACGCGGGGCTGGCGCTGTCCGTCAGCCTGGGCGCGTGCGTCAACGCGTTCGCGCTGTTCATCGGACTCAAGCGTCGCGGCCTGTATCGCGCTCAGGCAAGGTGGGGCGGGTTCATGCTTCGCCTGCTGGTTGCGCTGGCGGTGCTGGCCGGCGTCCTGTGGCTCCTGCAGCGACCGCTCGACTGGACCGCGATGCAGTCGACGCCATGGCAGCGCGCAGGCTGGCTGGCGCTGGTGATCGGCGCGGGTGGCGCAGCGTACTTTGCGGTGCTGGGGGCCCTTGGATTCCGGCCCCGGGACTTCCGCCACCACGCGTGACCGCGGTCCGCCGCGAGCCGAAAGAAAACGCCGCCCGCGGGCGGCGTCCTGCAATCCGGAAGCGCGTTCAGCCGAGCTGCTTCAGCATCGTGTCCGCGTCGCTGACCTCGAACTTCTTCGGCTCCTCGATGTTCAGCGACTTCACCACGCCGTTGTCCACGAGCATCGAGAAGCGGCGGCAGCGGACGCCGAGGTTCGGGACATCGAATTCCAGGCCGAGCTTCTTCGTGTACTCGGCCGCGCCGTCGGCCATCATCCTGACCTTGCCCGAAACGTTCTGGTCCCGGCCCCAGGCGCCCATCACGAACGCATCGTTGACCGACAGGCACCAGATTTCGTCGACGCCCTTCGCTTTCAACGCGTCGTACTTCTCGACATAACCGGGGACGTGCTTCGCGGAGCAGGTCGGGGTGAACGCGCCCGGCAGGCCGAAGATCGCGATCTTCTTGCCTTTCGAGATCTCGCCGACGCTGAACGTGTTCGGGCCGAGCGGGCAGCCTTCGGTCTCGACGTCGATGAATTCCTGCAGTTGGCCTTCGGGCAGGCGGTCGCCGACCTTGATCGTCATCTTCTTCCTCTTGTGCGCACGGTGGAAAGCAAAAAGTCTAGCAAGTCGCTCGCGTTCGGGGGCGCGCGTCCCCGGGCCGTGCGGAGTCGGAGGCGGCTGAGCGTCAGTCGCCGAGCGCCAAGCCCTCGCGGCGAGGATCCGCGCCGCCGGACCAGCCCATGCGGCCGTCGGGCAGCCGCACACGGACGATGCCCTGCAGGCCGCTGGCCATGTCGATCTCGCGGACGTCGTGGCCCCGAACCTTCAGGCCGTCGATCAGCGCAGCGCTGACCTGGCCTTTCTCGACCTCGGTCGGACCGTTGCGGGAGCCGAAGTTCGGCAGCGAAATGGCCTGCTGCACGTCGAGGTTCCAGTCCATGAGGCCGATCAGCGTCTTTGTGACGTAGCCGATGATCTGCGACCCGCCGGGGGAACCGACTGCAGCGACGAACTCGCCCGAGGACCGTTCGAACACGAGGGTTGGCGCCATCGAGCTGCGGGGCCGTTTTCCCGGCTGCACGCGGTTCGCCACCGGCAGCCCGTCCGATCGAGGCATGAACGAAAAGTCGGTGAGCTGGTTGTTCAACAGGAAACCGCGCACCATCACGCGCGAGCCGAACACGTCCTCGATCGTCGTCGTCATCGACAGCGCGTTGCCGTAGCCGTCCACGACCGAAATGTGCGACGTCGATGCTTTCGGTGGCGACGCATCGGGCGCGAACGCGATCGTCTGGCCCGGAGGGACACCTGGCGCAGCCTGTCCCATGCTGCGGTCGCCGATCAGCTGCGCGCGCTGGCGCACGTAATACGGATCGACGAGGCCGGGGACGTTCACCGGTACGAAGTCGCTGTCGGCGAGGTACTGCCCGCGGTCGGCGAATGCCAGGCGGCCCGCTTCGGCGAAGAGGTGCACTGCGTCCGCCCGGGGCTCCGTCTTGCCGTTCGCGGTGACCGGCGGCGCGGCGGCGATGTTGCGCGCCGCGAAGATGCCCAGCATCTGGGCAACCGCCACGCCGCCCGACGACGGCGGTGGCATGCCGCATACCCGCCACTGCTTGTAGTCGGTGCACACGGGCTCGCGCGTCCTCACCCGATAGGCGGCAAAGTCGCTTTCCGCGAGCGCGCCAGCGTTCCGGTGCGAACGCACCGCCTTCACGACGTCGGCGGCGATCGCGCCGGTGTAGAAGGCGTCCGCTCCGCCAGCCTGGATCCCGCGCAGGGTGGCCGCGTACGCCGGGTTGCGCAGCATCGTGCCGACGGGCATCGGTTTGCCGTCAGGCAGATAGAAGTACGCCGAGGCGGCGGCGTCCGACTTCAGGAACTTCTCGGACGCGAGCAGCATGTTCAGCCGCGGCGACACGGGGAAGCCGTGGTCGGCGAGGCGCAGCGCCGGCTCGAACAGCTTCGCCCAAGGCAGCTTGCCGTGCTGCCTGTGCGCCACTTCGAGCAGGCGCACGGCGCCGGGCGTGCCGACCGAGCGTCCGCCGACGACTGCCTCGTGAAACGGCATGGCCTTGCCGCCGGGCAGCAGGAAGAGATCCTCGTCGGCGGCCATCGGCGCCGTTTCGCGTCCGTCGTAGGCGACGACCCGCGTGCCGTCCCAGTGCATCAGGAACGCGCCGCCGCCGAGCCCCGAGCTCTGCGGCTCGACGAGCCCGAGCACGAGCTGGATCGCGATCGCCGCGTCGACCGCGCTGCCGCCCGCCCGCAGGATCTCGCGTCCCGCCTCGGAGGCAAGCGGGTTGGCGGAGGCGGCCATGTGATGCGCGGCCGTGACGGTCGTGAGTCCGGGTCGGAATGCGGACGATGCCTCCGGCTGGGAGGGCCGGTCCCGATGTGCCGTGGAGCAGGCGGCGAGGACTGCGGCGAAGGCAGCGGCGAGCGCGGCCCGGTGGAGCAGGCGCAGGAAGGCCTGGACAGCCATGGACGGGATCTCCGATGGGTGTCGGCGGGAAGCGGCCGCGCCGCCGCCCGCCTGCTGCAATTACTTGGGCTGCAGGCGGATGGCGCCGTCCAGGCGGATCGTCTCGCCGTTCAGCATCACGTTCTCGATGATGTGCCTCGCCAGCGCCGCGTACTCCTCGGGCTTGCCGAGACGCGAGGGGAAGGGGACCTGCTTGCCGAGCGAGTCCTGCACTTCCTGCGGCATGCCGAGCAGCATCGGCGTCCCGAAGAGCCCCGGCGCAATGGTGCAGCAGCGGATGCCGCTGCGGGACAGGTCACGCGCGATCGGCAGCGTCATGCCGACGACGCCGCCCTTGGAAGCCGAGTAGGCCGCCTGCCCGATCTGGCCGTCGAACGCGGCCACCGACGCGGTGTTGATCACCACGCCCCGCTCGCCATCCGCGGTGGGCTCGAGCTTCGACATCGCCGTCGCGGCGACGCGGATCATGTTGAAGGTGCCGATCAGGTTGATCGTGATGACGCGCGTGAACGACGCGAGCGAGTGCGGTCCTTCCTTGCCGACCGTCTTCTCGCCGATTGCGATTCCGGCGCAGTTCACCAGGCCGCGCAGCGTGCCCATTTGCCCGGCTGCGTCGACCACGGCCTGCGCGTCGGCTTCGCTCGTGACGTCGCACTTGACGAATCGCGCGCTGGCGCCGAGTTCCCGCGCGAGCGCCTCGCCCTTGTCGGCCTGCACGTCGGCGATGACGACCTTGCCCCCGCTCGCGGCCAGGAGCCGTGAGGTGCCGCCGCCGAGTCCGGAGGCGCCGCCGGTGACGATGAAGACGTTGTTCTGGATCTGCATGGAGTCCCCCGCTGGAAAGCGGAGGATTCTAGGCCGACCGGCCCGTCCCGCTCAGTGGAAGGTGCAGCGCGCCAGGAAGGTCAGGCTCACCCCGTTGGCGCCGGTGGCCGTCGGCTGCCGGGCGCGCAGCCTCACCATGGGCGCGATGCACGATTCGGCTTCCAGTCCGGTGAGCGACAAGGCGTCCCGCATCAGGTCGGAGTGCACTCCCAGCGTGTAGTGCGGCCGCGAGTACTGGCCGGGGGTTTCGCCCGTCGGCTTGTACTCGTACAGCCCCATCGAGGAGAAGAGGCCGCGCTTGTAGGCGTAAGGGTCGATGGGAGGCGGCGTGGTCGTGTGCAGATCCACGATCTCCTCCGAATGCAGCTTGATGCTGTCATGTCCAGCGCCCCACGTCGACGGATCCGCACGCAGCTGCGCCGAGCCGGGACCGGCGAGGATCGCCAGCGAGCCGAGCAGTGCAGCGTGAAGAAGTGCGGAAGATCTTGACGGCATCGAGAGGAGGACTCTACACGGTTGAATCTCCAATTACAGTAGGGCCGCAACGCGGGGCCGGGCAAGCAGCCGATCGGATGACCCTGGCTGTGCGGGATTCGCATTCAAGCGGCACCAAACCAAGGAGACGGAATGAGCCATCAGGGTCGCGAGTTGCTCCAGGGGCTCAAGAACTTCGAGAAGGGCAAGATCGTGACGGCCCGCGAAGCCGTGCAGCTCATTCGCGATGGCGACACGGTTGCCACGACGGGCTTCGTCGGCATCGGATTTCCCGAGAACATCGCGGTCGCGCTCGAGCAGCGCTTTCTCGAATCGAGCGAACGCGATCCCGACGGCATCGGCAAGCCGGAGGGATTGACGCTCGTCTACGCCGCGGGCCAGGGCGACGGCAAGGAGCGGGGACTCAATCACCTCGGCCACGAAGGCCTCGTGCGGCGAGTCATCGGCGGGCACTGGGGCCTCGTGCCGAAGCTCCAGGCGCTCGCCGTGGCGAACCGGATCGAGGCGTACAACCTGCCGCAGGGAGTGATAACGCACCTGTTCCGGGACATTGCCGCCGGCAAGCCGGGCCACCTGACCCGCATCGGCCTCGGGACCTTCGTCGATCCACGCCATGGGGGCGGCAGGATCAACGAGCGCACCACCGACAGCGTCGTGGAGCTCATGACCATCGGAGGCGAGGAGTACCTCTTCTACAAGACCTTCCCGATCAATGTCGGCATCGTGCGCGGCACGACCGCCGACCCCGACGGCAACATCACGATGGAACGGGAGGCGCTCACGCTGGAGGGTCTCGCGATCGCGATGGCGACGCACAACTCCGGCGGCATCGTGATCGTTCAGGTCGAGCGCATCGCCGACCGCGGCTCGCTGAATCCAAGGCAGGTGAAGATCCCGGGCGTCCTGGTCGACTGCATCGTGGTCGCCGAGAAGCCCGAGTACCACATGCAGACCTTCGTCGAGCAGTACAACGCGGGATTCTCCGGCGAGATCCGCGTGCCGGTCAGTTCGATCGCCGCGATGACGATGAGCGAGCGCAAGATCATCGCGCGGCGGGCAGCGCTCGAGCTGAAGGCCAACAGCGTGGTCAACCTCGGCATCGGCATGCCGGAAGGCGTGGCGGGCGTGGCGACCGAGGAGAAGGTGATCGACCTCCTCACGCTGACCGCCGAGCCCGGCGTGGTCGGAGGCATTCCCGCCTCGGGCCTCAACTTCGGCGCCGCGGTGAACACGCAGGCGATCATCGACCAGCCCTACCAGTTCGACTTCTACGACGGCGGCGGCCTGGACCTCGCGTTCCTCGGGCTGGCGCAGGCGGATCGCGAGGGCAATCTCAACGTCAGCAAGTTCGGCCCGCGGCTGGCGGGCGCGGGCGGGTTCATCAACATCTCGCAGTCGGCGAAGAGCGTCGTGTTCGTCGGCACCTTCACCGCGGGCGACCTGCAGGTCGTCGTCGACGACGGCCGGCTGCAGTTGCTCAACGACATCGGACCGAAGAAGTTCGTGCAGGCGGTGGAGCACCGCACGTTCGCCGGCAGCGAGGCCCGCCGGCGGGGCCAGCCCGTGCTCTACGTCACCGAGCGCTGCGTGTTCCGGCTGGCGCCCGACGGGCTCGAACTCGTCGAGGTCGCGCCGGGCGTCGACATCGAGCGCGAGATCCTCGCGCGGATGGACTTCGAGCCGATCATCCGCGGCCAGCCGCGATTGATGGACGCGTCGATCTTCCGCCCGGAGCCGATGAACCTGCGGGAGCGCATGCTCGCCGTCCCGCTCGAGCAGCGGCTGGCGTACGACGAGGAACACAACATCCTGTTCCTGAACTTCGAGCGGCTCAGCGTGAAGACGAGCGCCGACGTGAAGGCCATCCATGGCGAGATCGAGCGCCGCCTGAACGCGATCGGACACAAGGTGTACGGAATCGTGAACTACGATCACTTCGACCTCGACCCGCAGGTGGAGGCCGAGTACGCCGCGATGGTGAAGTCGCTGGTGGAGAACTACTACTTCGGGGTCAGCCGCTACACCACGTCGGGATTCCTGCGCGCGAAGCTCGGCTCCGCCCTGGATGGCCGCGGCGTGGCACCGCACATCTACGAGTCGGCGTCCGAAGCCCTGGCCCACGTACGTGACGTCGGCTCGGCCGCGAAGGGCGCCGGTTAGCCAGGCGGCGTGCTGGAACCGGGCCCGAGGGCCCGCTGCATGATCACGACGTCGACCCACCGGTCGAACTTGCGCCCGACCGCTTTCATCACGCCCGTGTGCTCGAAACCGCAACGGCGGTGCACGCCGATCGAACCGGCGTTCCCGGAGTCTCCGATCACGGCCAGCATCTGGCGCAGTCCGAGCGCCGTGCAGCGTTCGATCAGCGCGTTCAGCAGGCCGGTGCCGACACCGCGCCCCATGGCGTCGGCCGCGATGTAGATCGAGTCCTCGACGGTGTTCCGGTACGCCGCGCGCGTGCGAAAGTGATTCGCATAGGCATACCCGAGCATCCGTCCCGACTCTTCGGCGACGAGGTAGGGGAACCCGTCGCCGGTGATCTGCGCGTAGCGCCGTTGCATCTCCTCGGCGCTGGGCGGCGCCGTCTCGAAGGTGCCGAGCCCGTGCAGCACGTGGTGTGCGTAGATCGCCTGCACGGCGGCGATGTCGCCCGGGGTGGCGTCACGGATCTGCATGGAGCTCTCCAAAGAAAAAGGGCGGTGCGGCTCGCGCCGACCGCCCTTCGGCCTGACTGATCTACTGCAGCGTCACTTCCACGCGGCGCGCTTCCCTTGGGTCGCCGTCACCCGTGGTCAACGCAGGCTTCCGCAACTCGATCCGATCAGTCGGCGCGCCGGCAGCCACGAGCAGGTCACGCACGGCGAAGGCCCGCTGCTTCGCCAGTTCCTCATTCGCGGCGGCATCGCCGCTCGCATCGTGATACCCGGAGATGGCGATGCGACGTCCTTGCTTCGCGCCCTTCACGTGCGGCGCCAATTCCGCCGATGCATCGGCCGGGACCTCGGCCTTGCCCAGTTCGAAGTACAGCCGAGTGACGATCGGGCCCTTCGTGGCCGTGGCCTTGGCGCCGCCCTGGCTGATCGCCGTGCCTGCCGCGATGCCCATCGTGAAGATGGACACGGTGATCGCCAGCGCGATCACGAGGAACAGCGCAAAGCCGGTTTCGCGATCCTCTTCTTCGAACATGGCTGCCCTAGCGCAGGATGATGTCGACGCGGCGCGCGTCGGCGTCCTGGCCCTGGCCGACGATCACGTCGGTCGGCTTCACCAGCGCGATCCGCTCCGCTGCGATGCCGTCCGCGACGAGGGCGTCACGCACCGTGACTGCGCGCGCTTTCGCGAGCTCGAGGTTCTTCGCGGCGTCGCCGCTCGGATCGGCGTAGCCCGACAGTTCGACCTTCGCGTCCGGGTTGGCCTTCAGGGCCTGCGAATACCCGTTCAGGATGCGCTTGCCGGCGGCGGAGACGTTGTCCGATCCGGACTCGAAGTGCACGCGGTTCGGGACGCCGATCACGACCAGCACCGGGACCGCCACGGCCACTTCGGTGACGACCGGCGCCGGTGCGGCCGCCGCGGGCGCGGGCTTGCCGCCGTAGATCGACGCGATGATCGGCACGATCAGCAGCGCGACGATGTTGATGATCTTGATCAGCGGATTGACCGCCGGGCCGGCCGTGTCCTTGTACGGGTCGCCCACCGTGTCGCCGGTGACCGCGGCCTTGTGCGCGTCGGAACCCTTGCCGCCGTGGTGGCCTTCCTCGATGTACTTCTTGGCGTTGTCCCACGCGCCGCCGCCGGTCGTCATCGAGATCGCGACGAACAGGCCCGTGACGATCGTGCCCATCAGCACGCCGCCGAGCGCCGCGGGGCCGAGGAAGATGCCGACGACGATCGGCACCAGCACCGGCAGGATCGACGGGATCATCATTTCCTTGATCGCCGCCGTCGTGAGCATGTCGACGGCCTTGCTGTAGTCGGGCTTGGCCTTGTACTCCATGATTCCCGGGATCTCCCGGAACTGACGGCGCACTTCCTCCACGACCGAGCCCGCTGCACGGCCGACCGCTTCCATCGCCATCGCGCCGAACAGGAACGGGATCAGGCCGCCGATGAACAGGCCGATGATCACCATGTGGTTCGACAGGTCGAACGTGGCCACCACACCCGCCTGCTTCAGGCCCTCCGTGTAGTCGGCGAACAGCACCAGCGCGGCCAGGCCGGCCGAGCCGATCGCATAGCCCTTGGTGACGGCCTTGGTCGTGTTGCCGACGGCGTCCAGCGGATCGGTGATCGCGCGCACTTCCTTCGGCATGTCGGCCATTTCGGCGATGCCGCCGGCGTTGTCCGTGATCGGGCCGTAGGCGTCGAGCGCGACGATGATGCCGGTCATCGACAGCATCGAGGTCGCAGCGACGGCGATGCCGTACAGGCCTGCGAGCCAGTGCGAAGCGAGGATGGCGGCCGAGATCGCCAGCACGGGCCACGCGCAGGCCTTCAGCGACACGGCGATGCCGGCGATGATGTTCGTCGCATGGCCCGTCGTGGAGGCCTGCGCGACGTACTTCACCGGCGCGAACTGCGTTCCCGTGTAGTACTCGGTGATGTAGACCAGTGCGGCGGTCAGGACGAGGCCGACGACGGCGGCCAGGTACAGGTTCATCACGGTGACGTCGCCCGAGGCGGCCACCGGCCCGAGGATCCAGGCTGGTCACCGGATAGAACAGCACCAGCGAGATCGCGCCGGCGACCAGCAGGCCGCGGTACAGGGCGTTCATGATCTTCCCGCCTTCGCGGGCCTTCACGAACATGCAGCCGACGATCGACGCCAGGATCGACACGCCGGAGATGACCAGCGGGTAGATGATGCCGGCGTCGGTCGGGCCCTTGAACACGATGCCGCCGATGAGCATGGTGGCAATGACGGTCACGGCGAAGGTCTCGAACAGGTCCGCGGCCATGCCGGCGCAGTCGCCGACGTTGTCGCCGACGTTGTCGGCGATCACGGCCGGGTTGCGCGGGTCGTCTTCAGGGATGCCTGCCTCGACCTTGCCGACGAGGTCGGCGCCGACGTCCGCGCCCTTGGTGAAGATGCCGCCGCCGAGTCGCGCGAAGATCGAGATCAGGGAGGCGCCGAAGGCGAAGCCGATCATCGGGTGCAGAAGTTCGCGCGTCGACACGCCCACGTGCGTGGCTTTCAGCAGCATGTAGAAGCCCGCGACACCGAGCAGGCCGAGGCCGACGACCAGCAGGCCGGTGATGGCGCCGCCGCGGAAGGCGATGTTGAGCGCCGGGTTCAGTCCCAGCGTCGCGGCCTGCGCCGTGCGGACGTTCGCGCGGACGGACACGTTCATGCCGACGTAGCCCGCGGCGCCGGACAGCACGGCGCCGAGCACGAAGCCGATCGCGGTCCACAGCCCGAGCTGCGGGACGACCGCGATGATGACCGCGAGCACCACGCCGACGATGGCGATGGTTCGGTACTGGCGGTTCAGGTAGGCCTGAGCGCCTGTTTGCACGGCGGCGGCGATCTCCTGCATGCGCGCGTTCCCCGCGGGCTGCTTAAGAATCCAGGAGATCGACCACGCGCCGAATACCACGGCCGCGAGGCCGCAGAGCAGGGCGAGCGCCAATCCAGACATGACTTTCTCCTTATTGTCGAAGCGTGATGTTCAAGTGCACTGCAACGGGCTTACTGCGACAGCGCGTCGAACGCGCGCTGCCTGATTTCGTCGACCGACCCCACGCCCGCGATCTTGCGGTAGCGCGGCGCGCCGGGCTGTCCGCTCCGGGCCCAGTCGGAGTAGTACGCGACGAGGGCGCGGGTCTGGCCGTGGTAGACCTCGAGCCGCTTGCGGACCGTTTCTTCCTTGTCGTCGTCGCGCTGGATCAGCGGCTCGCCGGTGAGGTCGTCCTTGCCCTCGGCCTTCGGCGGATTGAAGCGCACGTGATAGGTGCGGCCGCTGCCGGGGTGCACGCGGCGACCGCTCATGCGCTCGACGATGTCGGCGTCCGGGACGTCGATTTCCAGGACGACGTCGATCGTCACGCCGGCCTGCTTCATCGCGTCGGCCTGCGGGATCGTGCGCGGGAAGCCGTCGAACAGGTATCCGTTGGCCGTGTCGGGCTCGCGCAGGCGGTCCTTGACGAGCCCGATGATGATGTCGTCGGAGACCAGCCCGCCGGCGTCCATCACCTTCTTGGCGGCGATGCCGAGCGGCGTGCCCGCCTTGACGGCGGCCCGCAGCATGTCTCCGGTGGAGATCTGCGGAATGCCGAAGCGTTCCTTGATGAAAGCGGCCTGCGTGCCTTTGCCGGCACCCGGTGGCCCGAGCAGTATGAGTCGCATCCCCCGCCTCCGCCTTTGCTGGTCTTGTGCCGACGGGCCAGCGAGGGCCCGTCGTCAAACCGGCGGATTCTACCCGCTTCCGTGCGTCCTACGCTCCTCTGCGTTCAGCCTCGGGCGCGGCGCTGCCCGGTCAATCGACCGTGATCCACTCCAGGCTTGGAGCATTGTCGGCCCGGTGCACGACGGTGACGTTGCTGCGCATCGCCCACGGGATCATCTGCCGGTGCAGCGGGACGTGGTGCACCTGCGCGTTGTGCTCGGCGAGCGCCTGCCGGATGATCTCGCGCCGCTTCTCGACGTTCGGCTCCACGGCGGCGGCGTCGATCAGCGCGTCGAGCTTGGGGTTGACGTAGCGGCCGTAGTTGAACGAGCCGTTGCCGGTCTTGGGATCGGGCGAGCGGAGGACCGGCGACAGCATCGTCTGCGCGTCGGTGATCGCGCCGCCCCAGCCCAGCATGTACATGCTCGTGTCGAACTTCTCCAGCTTCGGGAAGTAGGTGGACCGCGGCATCGTCGTCACCTTCGTCTGGACGCCGATCCTCGCCAGCATGGCGGCGACCGCGAGGCAGATCTCCTCGTCGTTGATATAGCGGTTGTTGGGGCAGTCGAGCGTCACGTCGAAGCCGTTTGGATAGCCGGCCTCGGCAAGCAATTGCTTCGCGCGCGCGGGGTCGTAGGGGAGGCGCTTCTCGGCGTCCGGATTCGACGCGAGGATCGACGGCGTGATGCCGCCCGTCGGCAGCGATGCATTGCGCATGATCCGCGTGCGGATCGCCTCGATGTCGATCGCCTGGTAGACGGCGGTCCGCACGCGCACGTCCTTGAAAGGGTTCCGGCCCTTCACGCTGGAGTACAGCAGTTCGTCGCGGCTCTGGTCGAAGCCGAAGAAGACGACACGGTTCTCCTGGCCGCGGACGACCTTGACCGTCTTGCCTTCCTCCATCCGGCGGAGGTCCTGCGGTGGGGGATCGAGCACGAAGTCCACCTCCCCGGACAGCAGCGCCGCCGTCCGCGTCGCGTCGGCGCTCACCTGCGAATAGGTCACTTCGGTCACATTGCCCGGCGCGCGCCCTTCCTTGATGCCCCACCAGTCGCCGTTGCGCCTGAGCACGGTGCGTATGCCCGGCTCGCGGGACACCAGGATCCACGGCCCGGTCCCGTTGGCGTTGCGCGACGCGAACGTCTCCTCCTTGCCCTTGAAGTCCAGCGGCCGTTCGACCTTGTTCTTCGCCGCCCAGGCCTTGCTCATCACGTAGATGGTGGTGGCGTGTTCCAGCGTCACCGGGTTCGGCTTGTCCTGCACGAACTCGACCGTGTAGTCGTCGATCTTGCGGGGCTTGCCGACCGGGATCGCATACTGGCGCAACTGCGATGTCGGTTGCGAGGCGCGCTCCCACGTGAAGATCACGTCGTCGGCGGTGAACGGCGAGCCGTCGTGGAACTTCACGCCCTGGCGCAGGGTGAAGCGCCACGTGGTGGGGTTGACCTGTTGCCACGAGGTCGCCAGACCGGGCACCAGCTTCAGGCTGTTGTCGCGCATGACGAGCGTGTCGTGCACGGCCTGCGAGAAGAGGTTGGTGAGGCTCTCGTTCTGCGAGTGTGGGTCGGCGGTCTGCGGATCGCCCTGCGACGCCCAGCGGAACGGCTTGGCGTCGACGGACGGGGAAACGAGTGCGAGGGCAGGGACGCAGAGCAGCGCTGCGATGAGGCGTTTCATTGGAGCCTCCGGGGGCGGGGGAGGCGCAGTGTAGCGGCCGGTGCGCGGCGCGCCGGGCCTACCGGAGCAGCAAAGCGCGAACGCGCTCGAGATCCTCGGGCGTGTCCACGCCGGGCGGCAGCGCCTCCGGCAATTCGATCACGGCGATGCCGAAACCGTGCGCGAGCGCGCGCAATTGCTCGAGGCTCTCGTGCTGCTCCAGGGCCGCCGGAGGCAACTGCGGAAACAGTCGCAGGAACCCCGCGCGGTACGCGTACAGGCCGACGTGGCGCCGCGCGGGCAGTCCGGGCGGCAGGCGGTCGCGGGCAGCGGCAAACGCGTCGCGCGACCACGGGATCGGAGCCCGGGAGAAGTAGAGCGCGCGCCCGTTCGCGTCCGTGACGACCTTCACCACGTTCGGGCTGAAGAACTCGGCCGCGTCGTGCAGCGGGTGGCACGCCGTGGCGATGGCACAGTCAGGCCTCTCGGCAAGGGCTTCCGCCACCCGGCGCACGACGGCCGCAGGCATCAGCGGTTCGTCGCCCTGGACGTTGACGACGAGAGCATCGTCCGCCAGTCCGAGGTGCTCCACCGCCTCGGCGAGGCGATCGGTTCCGCTCGCGTGATCGGCGCGCGTCAGCATCGCCTCGACGCCATGCGCGGAACAGGCATCGACGATCTCCGGGCTGTCGGCCGCCACGGCGACCCGATCGGCGCCGCTCGCCGCAGCCGCCCGGGCGACTCGAACGACCATCGGCACGCCGCCGATGTCAGCCAGGGGCTTGCGCGGCAGCCGCGTCGAGGCCAGGCGTGCCGGGACGATGACGACGAAGCGGGTCACGCGGAGCGCGCGCCGGCCGGCATCAGCGGCCGATCTCGGCCGGATCCACCTTGCGGGCGTCGGACTCGAGCATCACGGGGATGCCGTCGCGGATGGGGTAGGCGAGGGCGTCCGCCTTGCAGACGAGTTCCTGCGCCTCCTTGCGGTATTCGAGCAGCCCCTTGCAGATCGGGCACACCAGGATGTCAAGCAGCCGATGGTCCAAGCGCGGTTCTCCTCGTAACGTTCTGCAGGCGCGTCACCACGGCGTCGACGAGGCGCGGATCGATCTCGGTGGCGAGCGGAACGACCCAGATGCGCGCGTCGCCGGCAAGGGCCGGGTTGGCGATGCATTTTACGGCGTCCTTCTCGGTGATCAGGATGCGGTCCGCCGCGAGGCCCGAGAAAGGGTTCGCGACGAAGTCGAAGTGATCCGCCAACGGCAACTCCTCGATGACGAGGCCCGACGCACGCAGCATCGCGAAGAAACGGTCGGGCATGCCGATGCCCGCCGCGGCAATGATGCGCCATTGCATGCGCCGCTGCTCGGCGGCCATCGCCCCCAGTGCCTGTGTCGCCGGTCCTTCCTGCAGCGGCCGTGCGTCCCCCAGCCTTGCCTGCATCGCGTACCGCGCCGCCGAAGTCCGGATCGCGGGGACTTCGCCGTTGAAGACGATCGCGTCGACCTCGTCCAGACGCCCCGTCGGCTCGCGCAGTGGTCCGGCGGGAAGCAGCCATCCGTTGCCGAGCCCCCGGTAGTGCAGCAGCGCGATCTCCATGTCGCGCGCCAGGGGCCAGTGCTGCAGACCGTCGTCCGCGATGATCACGTCGCACTCCGGATGCCGGGCACGAACCAGGTGCGCCGCGGCGGCGCGGCTTCGCGCCACAGCGACCGGCACACGCGTTGCGCGCGCGATCAGCAGCGGTTCGTCGCCTACCTCGCGTGCCGTGTCTTCCGGCCGCACCATGCGCGCCGTGGCACCGACCCCTCCATAGCCTCTCGACACGACGCCGGGATGCCAGCCCCTGGAAGCGAGCGCGCGCACGAGTTCGATCGTGAGGGGCGTCTTGCCGGTCCCGCCGACGTACAGGTTGCCGATGACGACGACCGGGACATCGAGCCTGGCCTGGCGCAGGAGGGCGAGGGCGTAAAGCGCCCGGCGCGCGCTGTAGCCGAGGTAGTGCAGCACCGACAGCGGCGACAGGAGCCAGGCGATCGGCCCGCGCCTTTGCCAGACTTCGACCAGCGTGAGTTGCAGCCGGGTGCGTGCCGACGCCATCCGGACGTCCTCAGCGCCGGGCGCCGCTCGTCTTCTGGGTCGCGAAGCTGATGCGGACGATGCCGGCGAGCCGCGCGGCTTCCATCACGCTGATGACGGACTGATGCGGGGCCTGCGCGTCGGCGTTGATGATGAGCAGCGGCGCTTCCTTGCCCTGCGCGACTCGCTGCAGCAGGGCCGCGAACTCCTGGACGTCGACCGAGCCGATCAGCTTCCGCTCGAGCGCGTAGCGGCCGTCGGCCGTCACGGCCACGTTGATTTCGTTCGGGCGCACAGCCGGCTGGGTCGCGTCGGCTGTCGGCAGTTCGATCTTGAGTTCGGTGAATTTCGAGTAGGTGGTGCTGATGGCCAGGAAGATCAGGACGATCAGCAGTACGTCGATCAGCGGGATCAGGTTGACTTCCGGTTCCTCGTCCACCGGACGACGGAAGCGCATCAGCTTCTCCCGCCGGCGTCGTAGACCAGTTCGAGCAGCCTCTCGGACTGCTCTTCCATGTCGACCAGATAGTCGTCGACCAGCCGGCGATAGTGCCGGTACATCAGCACGGCCGGCACGGCGACGATGATCCCGAACGCCGTGCAATACAGCGCGATCGAAATGCCGCGCGCCAGTTCCTGCGGGTTCGAACCGGCTTGCTGCGAGGCGAAGATCGCGATCATCCCGACGACGGTGCCGAACAGTCCAAGCAGCGGGGCGACCGATCCGATCGAGCCCAGCAGCGTCAGGTTCTTGCTGAGCCGGTTCGCGACGACCGCGCCGGCCGCTTCCACCTGCTGCTTCGCTCCCTCACGCGTCGCATGGTCGTTGCGCAGCGCCGCCGCGAGCACGCGCCCGAGCGGCGAGTTCTGCTCGAGATCCGCGATCGCCTTCGGCGACATCTGGCGCTTGTTCCAGGAAGCGATCACCTCGGACAGCAGGGCCGCCGGTAAGATCTTTTCGCGCCGCAACGCAATGCTCCGCTCGATGATGAGCGCGAGGGCGAGGACTGAAGCGAGGATCAGCGGCCAGATGGGCCAGCCAAGCTCGATGATGATGGCAAGCAATGGGGTGAACCTCTTTGCGCCGAAGGGACGTGAAAAGCGGGAACTGTAGTGGGCGAAGGCCGGTGCAAGCAAGTTTCCACAAAGTCTGTGGACAAGTATGTGGAGAACTGGCTCCAGCGACGGCTAAACCCTTGTTGCAATTTGGTTTGTACCGGCTGCACACGTCCTGAGCAAGAAATGTTTGCGTTGTTTTTCAAAGGCTTATGAATCGATCTCCTCACGGCAGAGCAGGCGCGCGCGGAACTCCGCGCCACGCCTGCATTTGTGGACAGCTTCCGCCCGGAAACCCGCATGGCGCTTGACTTTCGGGGCGCCGAGCCAGCAACGACGCGGGGTCCGCTGACGGTTTCCGCGCTGAACCGCGCCGTTGCAGGACTCCTGGAGCGCAGTTTTCCGCTTGTGCGGGTGCGCGGCGAACTCGCCAACCTCACCCGCGCGGCGAGCGGGCACTGGTACTTCGTCCTAAAGGACGACCAGGCACAGGTGCGCTGCGTGATGTTCCGCGGCCGCAACCAGCTGCTGAACTGGGTGCCGCGCGATGGCGACGAGGTCGAGGTCTCGGCCGTGGTGTCGCTGTACGAAGCGCGGGGCGAATTCCAGCTGGGCATCGAGTCGATGCAGCGGGCCGGACAGGGTCGACTGTTCGAGGAATTCCTGCGGCTCAAGGCGAAGCTCGCGGCAGAGGGACTCTTTGACACGGATGCCAAGCGGCCACTGCCCGGGGTTCCGCGAAGCATCGGCGTCGTCACGTCCCTGCAGGCGGCGGCCCTGCGAGATGTGCTGACCTGCCTGGCCCGCCGTGCCCCCTACGCATCGGTTGTCGTCTATCCGGTTCCGGTCCAGGGTACGGGCGCGGGCCAGCGCATCGCCGCGATGCTGGCCACCGTATCGGAACGCGCAGAGGTCGATGCGGTCCTGCTCGTCCGCGGCGGCGGGTCCCTCGAGGACCTCTGGGCGTTCAACGAGGAAGCGGTGGCCCGCGCGATCCGCGCGTCGAGGCTGCCGGTCGTGGTCGGCGTCGGCCATGAAAGCGACATCACCATCGCCGACTTCGCCGCTGACCTCCGTGCCCCCACGCCCACCGCAGCGGCCGAACTCGTCGCACCCGAACGGGATGCCTTGCTCGGCGAAACGACGAGCCGCCTCCGGCACCTGAGGCGCTGCCTGTCGCACTCATTGCAGCAGGCGTCGCAGCGGCTGGACTACGCGCAGCGCGCGCTCGCCACGCCGCGCGCGCCGCTCGCCTCGCTCGACGCGCGCGCACGCGCGCTGTACGCGCGCGTTCACGGGGCGGTGCTCCAGTCGTTCGCCGCGCGCCGGCTCGCGCTGGGTCGGCAGAGGGAAGTGCTGCTCCGCCTTCGTGTCACATCAGGGAGGGGCGTGCCCGGCGAATCCGTCGCCCGGCTCGCGGTCCAGGTGGCACGCCGCCGGCACGCGGCAGCGATGCGGCTGGCGGCGCTCGAGGGGAGGCTGGAGGCGCTCGATCCACTCGCCGTGCTCAAGCGTGGCTATGCGATGGCGATCGCGTCCGACGGCACGGTCGTCACGGATGCCGCCAGGCTGGCGGTCGGAGAATCACTGAGCCTGCGCTTTGCGCGCGGCGCGGCCGACGTCCGGGTGGAGGCGTTGCCGGCCGGGGATTCCACCGACGAGGGGAACGGCTGACCCGGACGGACGCGGCCGGGGAGATAGAATCATCCTCCCCTCCTGCCTTCCCCATCCACGAGGAACCCCATGGAACACACGCTGCCCCCGTTGCCGTACGCGATGGATGCGCTGGCACCGCACATGTCACGCGAGACGTTCGAGTTTCACTACGGCAAGCATCATCAGGCTTACGTCACGAACCTGAACAACCTGATCAAAGGCAACGAGTTCGAGAACATGCCGCTCGAGGAGATCATCCGGCGTTCGTCGGGTGGCGTGTTCAACAACGCAGCCCAGGTCTGGAACCACACCTTCTTCTGGAACTGCATGAAGCCCGCCGGCGGCGGGGAGCCGACCGGCCCGCTGGCCGACGCGATCGTGAAGAAGTGGGGCTCGTACGCCGCCTTCAAGGAGGCGTTCACGAAGAGCGCGGTCGGAAACTTCGGTTCGGGCTGGACCTGGCTCGTGAAGAAGCCCGACGGCTCCGTCGACATCGTGAACACGAGCAACGCGGCCACGCCGCTCACGACCGGCGACAAGCCGCTGCTGACGGTCGACGTCTGGGAACACGCCTACTACGTCGACTACCGGAATGCACGGCCGAAGTTCGTCGAGACGTTCCTGGCGAGCCTGGTCAACTGGGAGTTCGCGGCGCGCAACTTCGCCTGAGCGATCGCTGCTCCAGCGAGAGGGCCGCGCACGCGGCCCTTTTTTTCACCTGGAAAGAGCCGGCAGCCCGCCGACCTTGGCGCCCGGCGCAATGCCGCGCTTGCCGAACCATCCCTGCTCCATTTCGAGCGCGTATCTCACCGGCCTCTGCGAGCAGTGGCTGACCTCGCTTTTCGGCGCCATGTCGGCGAGCTGGAGGATCGTGCCGTCATCCTCGATGAAGGCGATCGTCAAGGGCACGATGGTGTTGCGCATCCAGAAGCACTGCTGTGCCTTGTCCTCGAAAACGAACAGCATGCCGTGGTTCGGAGCCAGCCGCTCGCGGTGCATCAGGCCGATCGTTCGCGCCTGATTCGTCGTGGCGGCCTCGGCCGTGATCACGTGGATTCCGGCTGTCAGCTTCACGGTCGGCAACGCGGGCTGGGCCCTGGCTTGTGCCCGGAGCGTGCCGGGCACGCTCGCGATGATGGCGAATGCGACAGCGGCGAGCAGGGCCGAAAGGCGGAGTGGGGCGAGCATGGCGTGATTGAACGGAGGTAGGGGAAAGCGACGCCGAGACTTTACCGGGGCGCAAAAAAAGGCAGGACGCAGCCTGCCTTTCTTCGTTGCGGAGATCCGCTTACTTCGTCGCAGCGGGCTTGGCCGCTTCCGCCGGCTTCGCGGGCTCGGCCTTCTGCGCGGCGGGCTTGGACGTGTCCTTCGTCGACTTCTTGGACGACTTCTTCTTGTCGGACGACGTCGTGGCCTTCTTCGTCGTGTCGGCAGCGGGCTTCTCGGCCTTCGGCTCGGCTTTCGCGGCCGGGGCGGCCGGAGTGGCAGGTTGCGCCGGGGTCGCCGGAGCGGCCTGGGCAAAGGTGGCCCCGGCGAACAGCGCGGCGACCAGCGTGGCGATCAGTTTGTTCATTGTCTCTCCCTAGTTGTCCCGATCATCGCTTGGGCCCGCCGGCCCTATGCCGGCAGGCGCCCGTGACCCGGGCGGTCGAACGATGACGGTCGGGTACAACAACGCCCGTCGCCGCCGAGGGGTTGACACAGCGCATGCCGGGCGGAATGCGGCGGGTAAACTTCCGGGCTCAGAGCAGAAGAGGGGCCGGCAGGCGCACGCCGCCGAGCTCCGTTCCCGGACACCACCCCGCACGGAGACGCGATGTACCAGCACATCAAGGTGCCCACCACCGGGCAGAAGATCACGGTCAACAAGGACTACACGCTGAACGTGCCCGACCAGCCGATCATTCCCTACATCGAAGGCGACGGCACCGGGTTCGACATCACGCCCGTGATGATCAAGGTGGTCGATGCCGCCGTGGCCAAGGCGTATGGCGGCAAGAAGAAGATCGTCTGGATGGAGGTCTATGCCGGCGAGAAGTCGACCAAGGTGTACGGCCCCGACGTCTGGTTGCCCGAAGAGACGCTGCAGGTGCTGCGTGAGTACGTCGTGTCGATCAAGGGCCCCCTGACGACGCCGGTCGGCGGCGGCATCCGTTCGATCAACGTTGCGCTGCGCCAGGAGCTCGATCTCTACGTCTGCCTGCGGCCGATCCAGTACTTCAAGGGGGTGCCGAGCCCGGTCAAGGCGCCCGAGAAGACCAACATGGTGATCTTCCGGGAGAACTCGGAAGACATCTACGCCGGCATCGAGTACGAAGCGGAGACCGACAAGGCCCGGAAGCTCATCGAATTCCTGCAGAAGGAAATGGGGGTCAAGAAGATCCGGTTCCCGGCGACCTCCGGCATCGGCATCAAGCCTATCTCGCGCGAAGGCACGGAGCGACTGGTCCGCAAGGCCCTGCAGTACACGATCGTCAACAAGCGCAAGAGCCTGACCTTCGTGCACAAGGGCAACATCATGAAGTTCACGGAGGGCGCGTTCGCCAAGTGGGGCTATGCGCTGGCGCAGCGGGAGTTCGGCGCCGAACTCCTCGACGGCGGGCCGTGGATGAAGATCAAGGCGGCGCACGGCGACATCGTGATCAAGGACGTCATCGCCGACGCGTTCCTGCAGCAGATCCTCCTGCGCCCGGCCGAATACGACGTGATCGCCACCATGAACCTGAACGGCGACTACATCTCCGACGCGCTGGCTGCCCAGGTCGGCGGCATCGGCATCGCTCCGGGCGCCAACATGTCCGACTCCGTCGCGATGTTCGAGGCGACGCACGGCACGGCGCCGAAGTACGCGGGGAAGGACTACGTCAACCCGGGTTCCGAAATCCTCTCGGCCGAGATGATGCTGCGGCACATGGGATGGGTCGAGGCTGCCGATCTCGTGATCAAGTCGATGGAGAAGTCCATCCTCAGCAAGAAGGTCACGTACGACTTCGCCCGGCTGATGGAAGGTGCCACGCAGGTCAGTTGCTCGGGGTTCGGGCAGGTGATGATCGACCACATGTGATGCCCTCGCCTCGGGTGTACGCGATCCGCGCAGCGGATCGCACGTGCACCCTCGGCGCCACGCGAGCTGCGCTCGCGCTTTGTTGTGCGGGTCGAGCTTGAGGCGGCTCGGCGCTCGACCCGCGTACAACCTCGGAGCACCCACCCTGACCCTCCCGCCCAGCGGGAGGGTTTACGACACCCCACCCTCTCCCTCCCCGCCGGGCGGGGAGGGCAGCGCTCCTGCACCAGGTCGGCGCACTGTCTCGGGGAGGGGTGCACTGCCTTTGTGAATCGGTCGGTCGCCCGGCCGCCCGAAGACCGACCGACTGACCGAGCAGTCCGAGTGCACGTGCGACCCCGCAGGGGTCGCGTACACGAGGACTGACCACAAAAAACCCCGCCGAGGCGGGGTTTTTTGTGGCCGGTGCCTGGATCAACCGTTCTGGATGTTCGAGGCCTGCTTGCCCTTCGGGCCCTGCACGACATCGAACTGCACCTTTTGCCCCTCCTTAAGCGTCTTGAAGCCATTCATCTGGATCGCCGAAAAGTGAGCAAAAAGGTCTTCTCCGCCGTCATCCGGCGTGATGAACCCGAAGCCCTTGGCGTCGTTGAACCACTTGACCGTACCTGTTGCCATACCCTCATCCTTCCTCGTATGAACGAGCGGCCCGAACTTCTTGCGCAACGCAGCGCCCATCCGAGTCCACCCAACCGCGCATGCTGTTCGATCCCTTTCGATGCGCATCCATCGCGGGTTCGCGAGAGACCCGGTCAGGACGGCAGGATTGTTCGAGTAAAAATGCGCATGGTCAAGCCCCGGGCCCGGAGGCCCATTTTCCGCGTTGTCGCCACGCCAAAAGACGGGACGGCCGGCTGTCATCGCCGCGCGTGCGCGGAGAGTTGAACGAAGCACGGTTGTCGCGTGTACTCGCCGGGATTTTCAGAGACGTTTCCAGTCTCGGCCGAACGCTTCCGGCGCACTTGAAATCGGCGGTTCGCGTACTGATTTACCGTATGATTGGCACGCAATTTGTATCCCGTTTCGGGTGGTCGATTTGAATAGAATGCGGCCAGATGAGTGAGCGGTTTGACGAAGGCACCGTCGTCGAGAAGCAGGCTTCTCGCGTCAAGCCGCCCCCGATGTACCAGGTGGTGCTGCTGAACGACGATTACACGCCGATGGAGTTCGTGGTCGGCGTTCTGCAGAAGTTCTTCGGCAAAGGGAGGGAGCAAGCCACCCAGATCATGCTGAAGGTTCATCACGAGGGACGCGGCGTCTGCGGCGTCTATCCCCGGGACATCGCAGCGACGAAGGTTGAGCAGGTCTGCAGTTATTCACGCCAACACCAGCATCCGCTGCAGTGCGTGATGGAGGAAGCATGATTGCCCAGGAGCTCGAAGTCAGCCTGCACATGGCGTTTGTGGAAGCCCGTCAGGCCCGACACGAATTCATCACCGTCGAGCACCTGTTGCTCGCGCTGCTCGACAATCCGTCGGCAGCGGAAGTGCTGCGCGCGTGCGCATGCAACATCGAGGATCTGCGCAAGAACCTGCAGAACTTCATCGCCGACAACACCCCGATCCTGCCGCCGAACTCGGAAGCGGACACCCAGCCGACGCTCGGTTTCCAGCGGGTGATCCAGCGCGCCATCATGCACGTGCAGAGCACCAGCAACGGCAAGAAGGAAGTCACCGGGGCCAATGTGCTGGTCGCCATCTTCGGCGAGAAGGATTCGCACGCCGTGTACTACCTGCACCAGCAGGGCGTGACCCGGCTCGACGTCGTGAATTTCATCTCGCACGGGATCACGAAGTCCGGTCAGGCCGAAGACAAGGCCAAGCCCGCGGTGGGCGAGGAAGCGCAGGACGCCGACGGCAAGGAGCAGCCTTCCCCGCTCGAGCAGTACACACAGAACCTGAACGCACTCGCGAAAGACGGCAAGATCGATCCGCTGATCGGTCGCGAGCCCGAAGTCGAGCGCGTGATCCAGGTGCTGTGCCGCCGCCGCAAGAACAACCCCCTGCTGGTCGGCGAGGCCGGCGTGGGCAAGACCGCCATCGCCGAAGGCCTCGCGTGGCGAATCGTCAAGGGCGACGTGCCGGAAATCCTTGATAAGTCGAGCGTCTATTCGCTCGACATGGGCGCATTGCTGGCCGGCACCAAGTACCGCGGCGACTTCGAGCAGCGCCTCAAGGCGGTGCTCAAGCAGCTGAAGGCCAACGCGGCCGCGATTCTCTTCATCGACGAGATCCACACGCTGATCGGCGCCGGATCTGCCTCTGGCGGGACGCTCGACGCGTCGAACCTGCTGAAGCCGGCACTGGCGAGCGGCCAGCTGAAGTGCATCGGCGCCACGACCTACAACGAGTACCGCGGCATCTTCGAGAAGGACCACGCGCTGTCGCGGCGCTTCCAGAAGATCGACGTGGTCGAGCCGACCATCGCGCAGACGATCGAGATCCTGAAGGGACTGAAGTCACGCTTCGAGGAGCATCACGGCGTCAAGTATTCGTCCGGCGCGATCACCGCGGCGGCCGAACTGTCGGCGAAGTTCATCAACGACCGGCACCTTCCCGACAAGGCGATCGACGTGATCGACGAGGCCGGGGCGGCGCAGCGCATCCTGCCGAAGTCGAGGCAGAAGAAGACCATCGGCAAGACCGAGGTCGAGGAGATCATCGCCAAGATCGCGCGCATCCCGCCGCAGACCGTGTCGAGCGACGATCGCGCCCAGCTGAAGAGCCTTGACCGCAACCTGAAGAACGTCGTCTTCGGCCAGGACCCGGCCATCGACGCCCTGTCGGCCGCCATCAAGATGGCGCGCTCCGGCCTCGGCAAGCCGGACAAGCCGATCGGTTCCTTCCTGTTCTCGGGGCCGACCGGCGTGGGCAAGACCGAGGTCGCGAAGCAGCTCGCGTTCACGCTCGGCATCGAGCTGATCCGGTTCGACATGTCCGAGTACATGGAGCGCCACGCGGTCAGCCGGTTGATCGGCGCGCCGCCGGGCTACGTCGGATTCGACCAGGGCGGGCTGCTGACCGAAGCGATCAGCAAGAAGCCTCACGCCGTGCTGCTGCTCGACGAGATCGAGAAGGCTCACCCGGACATCTTCAACATCCTGCTCCAGGTGATGGACCATGGCACGCTGACCGACAACAACGGCCGCAAGGCGGACTTCCGCAACATCATCGTCATCATGACGACGAACGCGGGCGCCGAGATGCTTCAGAGACGCTCGATCGGGTTTTCGAACGCCCGCGAGTCGGGCGACGAAATGGCCGACATCAAGCGGATGTTCACGCCGGAGTTCCGCAACCGGCTCGACGCGATCATCAGCTTCAAGGCGCTGGACGAGGAAGTCATCCTGCGCGTGGTCGACAAGTTCCTGATGCAGCTCGAGGACCAGTTGCACGAGAAGAAGGTCGACATCACGTTCACCGATGCCCTGCGCAAGCATCTCGCCTCGAAGGGCTTCGACCCCGTGATGGGCGCCCGGCCGATGGCCCGCCTGATCCAGGACACGATCCGCCGCGCGCTGGCGGACGAGCTTCTCTTCGGCAAGCTGGTCAGCGGCGGCCGCGTCGACGTCGACGTGGACGACAAGGGCGAGGTCAAGCTGGACTTCCCGCCGAGCGACAGCGGCGACGCGCCGCGCCGGGAACCGGCTGAGCCAGTCCTGTCGGAATGAGCTTCGCCTCTGTGACAAGGGCCCCGTAATCGAAGACGCCGGTTGACGCTGGCGCCAATTCGTACAGAATCGCCCGCGCATGCGCGGGCTTTTTTTTGCCTATGCTGTACCGATGCCAAGAATCCTGCGTCCGCCGCGCGGACGTGGGCGAGATGCGGGTGGCGTCGGGGACTGAAGGAACGACGTTCCCGCTGCCGGGTTCGTTTCACTAGGAGACCACATGACAACAAGATCGAAGGCGGCCCTCCTGGCCGCCCTGGGCCTGTTCACCGGATGGGCGCACGCGCAGGATGCGGACGCGAATGCGCGCGCCGCGCGCTACCTCGCGGCCAATTGCGCGAACTGCCATGGAACAACCGGCAACGCCCAGGGAGCGATGCCGTCGCTCGCCGGCCAGCAGAAGGCGTTCATCGTCGACCAGATGAAGGCGTTTCGCGACGGCAAACGCCCGGCGACGATCATGCATCAGCTCGCCAAGGGCTATTCCGATCAGCAGGTCGAGCTGATCGCCGATCATTTTTCGCGGCAGAAGCCGGCGCGCTGAGGGGAGCACGATGAACAAGCTGAACTACACGCGCAGGGACGTGCTGAAGGCGCTGTCCGCGGGCGCGACGGTCACCACGCTCTCGGCGTGCGCGTCGCTCGAGAGCAAGCCGACGCTCGGCCGCGTCGTCGTCGTCGGCGCCGGCTACGGCGGGCTGACGGCAGCCAAGTACCTCAGGCTCTGGTCGGAAGGCGCGATCGAAGTGACGCTGGTCGACCCGAACGAGTCCTTCATTTCCTGCCCGATCTCGAACCTCGTGATCGGCGGCAGCAAGACGATGGCGGACATCACCGTCAGCTTTGCCGGCCTCGACAAGTACGGGGTCAAGCGCGTCCGCGACGCGGTCACCGCGATCGACGCAGACAAGAAGCAGGTCCGGCTCGCGTCGGGCGGAACGCTGCCCTACGACCGCCTCGTGGTCTCGCCAGGCATCGAGTTCATGTACGAACGCCTGCAGGGCTGGTCCGCCGGCGCCGAAGGCACGGTGCTGCACGCGTGGAAGGCCGGCCCGCAGACCGTGGCGTTGCGCAGGCAACTGACGGACATGAAGGACGGCGGCGTCGTCGTGATGAGCATCCCGCTCGCGCCGTACCGCTGCCCGCCGGGGCCGTACGAGCGGGCGTGCCAGATCGCGTGGTACCTGAAGCAGGCCAAGCCGAAGAGCAAGCTGATCGTGCTCGACGGCAACCCGGACATGGTGTCGAAGAAGCCGCTGTTCACGCGTGTCTACGGCGAGGACTACAAGGGCATCGTCGAGTACCGTCCCGGGGCGCCCGTCACCGAGATCGACCTGAAAGGCAGCACGGTCGTCACGGAACTCGGTGACAAGGTCCGTGGCGACGTCGTCAACTACATCCCGCACCAGCGCGCGGCCAACATCGCCCGGGACGCGGGGCTGATCACGGCGAACAACCGCTGGTGCGAGGTCAACTGGACCACGCTGGAGTCGGTCAAGGTGAAGGACGTGCACGTGCTGGGCGACGCGACCCTGCCGGCGCCGGCGATGCCGAAGTCCGGCCACATGGCGAACCAGCACGGCAAGGCCGCTGCGGCTGCGATCGTCGAGCTGATGAGCGGTCGCGCCGCGGTGCCTCCGATGATGGCGAACACCTGCTACAGCTTCGTCGACGACAAGAACGCCGTGCACGTCGCCAGCGTCCACCAATGGGTCCCGGAGAAGAAGACGATGGAGACCGTTGCGGGCTCCGGCGGCATCTCCACCCAGGACCGCGCGTCGTGGGCGCTCGAAGGCGCGTACGCACAGGGATGGGCGAAGACGATCTGGTCGGACATGCTGACCTGATCGGGCCCGGCGGGCTGGCTCGGCCGCGATCAGCGACCCGGCCTGCGGTTCACGTGGTGCAAACGGCGGCGCTTCGGCGTCGCCGTTTTCATTTGCGCCGGGCGTGGTCCGCGATCAGCGAAACGAGTTCGGCTTCCCGGCCGGCGTAGAAGTGGTCGGCGCCTGCAATGCGCTGCTGCCGGCCGCCGCTCGCGCGCGCGGTGCGTTCACGTGCCGGTGCATTCTTCAGCACCGGATCGAGGTCCCGCTCCCCGTAGATGTCGAGCACGGGCACGAGCGGTGCATTCGCGAACTTCGACGAGTAGGGCGCTCCCATCCCGAGCGCTGTCCACGCGCGAAAGTCTGGCGCTGGCGTGCGGTCGAAGTAGGCATTCGACATCCGGCTGCCGAGGCTGTGCGAGACGAGCACGAGGTCCCGGTAGCCCTTGTTCCGTGCCCAGGCTGCGCTGTTCGCGATGCGCTCAGCCGCGTTCGCGAACAGCGGCTCGTAGCGGTCTGACGGCGCATCGCTGGCAAGCACGGGCATCTGGATGGCAAGCGTCGCGTAGCCCTTGTCTGCGAGGTCCATCCGCAGCTTGCCGATGATGCCGTGGTCAGGGTGCACGCCGATGCCGTGCACGATCACGAGCAGAGTCGTCTTCGCCGGATCGGCCGCGTGCTCGGTCAGCAGTCCGAGGAAGGCGCGGCCTCCGGGACCGGGAATGTCGACCGCCTCTCCGGTGACCAGCCCTGGTACGACCTCCGCGCGCCAGCGCGCTTCGCGCTCGAAGTCCTGGGCACGGGCCTGGCCCGCCGCAAGGACAGCCAGGAGAATGGCGGCGAGGACGACGCGAGTCACCGGCTACTGGTCTCCGGGGGCCGGAAGGCTATGGTGCTGGCCTTCTCGGGGAAGCGCCCCACCTTGTCGGCGTAGAACCGGCGCATCAGTTCGAGGTCGCGCGCCTGGTCGCCGCTCATGCGAACGAACTCGGTCACGCCGATCTCGCGGGTGCGGTAGTCGATGTAGGCGAGCGCCACGGGCAGGTCGAGTTTCAGCGCCAGATGGTAGAAGCCCGACCGAATGTAGTCCGTGTGACGCCGCGTGCCCTCTGGGGAAAGCCCGAGCCAGAACCATGGCTCCGCTCGGATCATCTGCGCGAGCTGCTCGACCGCGCCGCTCGGATTCTGGCGGTCGACCGGCCGGCCGCCCCAAAGCCGCATCAGCCGGCCGAGCGTCGCTCCGGTCAGGCCGCGGAACAGCGTCTCCTTGCCGACCCAGCGGATCGGCAGGTCGATCGACCACTTGGCAAGCAGGCCGATCACGAAGTCCCAGTTGGACGTGTGCGGATAGACGATCGCCACGCCCTTTGGTCCCGGCAGGCCGTCGAACCGGACATGCCAGCCGAACAGCGCGAGCAGGCGCCGCGCGACCGCAGCCAGCCACGGATGCCTACCCGCCGGCGGCGGATAGAGCCTCATGCTCAGTGCGTGCCGGTGCTGCCGAACCCGCCCGCACCGCGCTCGGAGGCGTCGAATTCGTCGACGAGTTCGAACCGGGCCTGCACGACGGGAACGATGACGAGCTGCGCGATCCGCTCGAGCGGATTGAGGGTGAACGCCGTCGACCCGCGATTCCACGTCGACACCATCAGTTCGCCCTGGTAGTCCGAGTCGATCAGCCCGACCAGGTTGCCGAGCACGATTCCGTGCTTGTGGCCGAGGCCGGAGCGGGGAAGGATCAGCGCGGCGTAGCCGGGATCGGCCAGGTGGATCGCCATGCCCGTCCTGACGAGGTGGGTCGTTCCGGGTTCGATGACCAGCGGCGCGTCGACGCAGGCACGCAGGTCGAGTCCCGCGGCGCCTGGAGTGGCATAGGCCGGCATCATCGAACGGAGCCGCTCGTCGAGGATGCGAACGTCGATCCTCATTTTCCCGTTCCCGGCGTCTGTGTCCCGGACCGGCCGAATGCCTGGTCGATCAGCGCCTTGTTGGTGGATTGCTGTCCCTGGGCGCGGAGTGCGGCGAGCAGGCGCGGGAGCGCGTAGGCGAGCAGGGCGATGCCGACGATGAGTGGGAACAACCCGCCGTTGCCGAGCCACGTCAGCAGGAACACGGCGCCGACGACCCCGGCAACGACAGCCTTGACGATCGTCGCGTCCCGGTCGCGCCGCACGAAACGGCCGGGAATCGATCCCGCGGCCGGCGCGGAGGCGGGTCCCGTCCCATCTCCGAACGTGCTGCCCTGCGCTTTCTTCGTAGGAAAGGCCACGTCCACCACGTTGACGTGCTGAAGCGCCAGTCGCGCGGCGGACTCGCGCTGCAGCGCGTCGATGTAGGCAACGAAGTCGCCGCCCTTCGGTTCCAGCATGTCAGCGCCTGCCCAGGCGGTTGGCGATCTCGGCGATCAGCCGCCGCGCCTGCGCCAGCTTGCCCGTGCGCGGCAGCGGGGTGACCCCGTCGGCGTCGACGACGACGAGCTCCGAGCTTTCCGCGCCGAAGGCGTCCTGCGCGCGGTTGCCGACGATCATCGCGACCTTCTTCGATGCGAGCTTGCGCCTTGCGTTCTCGACGACGTCTTCGGTCTCCGCCGCGAAGCCCACGCAGAAGGGCGGACCGGGCAGCGCGGCGACCGTCGCGAGGATGTCGGGATTGCGGTCGAACTGCAGAGCTGGCGGTGTCGCCTTCTCGTCCTTCTTGATCTTGCGGTCGCTGGGGTTCGCGACCCGCCAGTCGGCGACCGCGGCCACGCCGATGAACACGTCGGCCGGCAGCGCACCCAGCACCGCCTTGTGCATGTCCGCGGCACTGGTCGCGTCGATGCGCTTCACGCCGCGCGGAGTGACAAGGGAGGTGGGGCCCGCGACGAGCACGACGTCGGCACCCGCATCGCGCGCAGCGCGCGCAAGCGCGAAGCCAGTCTTGCCGGACGACAGGTTCGTGATGCCGCGGACCGGGTCGATCGCCTCGAAGGTCGGACCGGCCGTCAGCAGCACCCGCTTGCCCGCGAGCACCTTCGGCTGGAAGAACGCGACGATGTCCTCGAGCAGCTCGGCGGGCTCCAGCATCCGCCCGTAGCCCGTCTCGCCGCAGGCCTGCGCGCCCTGCGCCGGGCCCAGCAGCGCAACGTCATCGGCCCGCAACTGCGCCGCGTTGCGCTGCGTGGCCGGGTTCTCCCACATCTCGACGTTCATCGCCGGCGCGACGAGGAGCGCCGTGCGCGTGCGATCCCGCGCCAGCGCGAGCGTGGTCAGCAGGTCGTCGGCCAGTCCGTGCGCGACCTTGGCCATGAAGTGCGCGGTCGCCGGTGCGACGACGATCGCATCGGCCGTCCGCGTCAGCGCGATGTGAGGCATCGCGTTGTCGACGCCTGTCGCGTCCCACTGGTCCGTCGCCACCGGCCGTCCGCTCAGCGCCTGCATGGTCGTCGTCGTGACGAACCTCTGCGCGCCGTCGGTCATCACCACCTGGACGGTCGCGCCCGCGTCCTGAAGCCGACGCACCAGCTCGCACACCTTGTAGGCCGCGATTCCGCCGGTCATGCCGACGACGAGATGCTTGCCGGAGAGTTCCATGGCGCTATTTTGCTCTACGAACCCGCAACAGTTCATCGACCACGAGAAGGATCGCCCCGCCGACGATCGCGCTGTCGGCCATGTTGAAGGCCGGCCAGTGCCAGCCGCCGACATGGAAGTCGAGGAAGTCGACCACGTGGCCGTAGGCCAGGCGGTCGATCACGTTGCCGATCGCGCCGCCGAGGATCATCGCGAGCGCGAGGGAGAACAGCTTCTGGCTCCCGTGGCGGGCCAGCAGGTAGAGGATGAACAGCGACGCCCCGATGCCGATGACCGTGAGGAAGTGCTTCTGCCAGCCGGACGCCGACGCAAGGAACGAGAACGCCGCGCCCTTGTTGTACGTGAGCACCAGGTTGAAGAAACCGGTGACCGGGTGGACGTCGCCGTAGTCGAAGGCGCGCTCGATGGCGATCTTCGTCAACTGGTCGATCAGCACGATCGCGGCGGCCAGCGCCACCCACGGGAGCATGCGACGCACGGTGCCGGCGGCGCCCGCCATCAGGCCGCCGTCCGCGGTTCTCCCGCGCCGAACAGGTTCGACACGCACCGGCCGCAGAGCGTCGGATGCGCCTGTTCGACGCCGACGTCGTCGCGCCAGTGCCAGCAGCGTTCGCACTTCGTCGCGCCCGACGGCGTGACGACGACCGCCTCCTCCGCTTCGGACGCCACGGTGGTCACCCGCGCCTGCGACGTGATCAGGACGAAACGCAGGTCGTTTCCGAGCGATCGCAGCAGCGCGGCCTTCCCGCCGGTGGCGCGCAGCTCGACCTCGGCCTGCAGCGACGAGCCGATCGCTCCTTTCTCGCGCAGTTCCTCGAGGCGCTTCTGCACCTCGGCGCGGATCGCGCGCAGCGCGGTCCAGCGTTCGACCAGCGCGGCTTCGTTCGGCACCTCCGGCAGCGCAGCGTAGGTTTCCGTGAAGATCGTGCCGCCGGTGCGCGCCTTGAGCACCTTCCACGCTTCCTCGGCGGTGAACGACAGCAGCGGTGCCATCAGTTTCAGCATCGAGTCGGTGATCAGGTAGAGCGCCGATTGCGCCGAGCGCCGCGCCTTCGAGTGCGGTTGCGTCGTGTAAAGGCGGTCCTTCAGGATGTCGAGCCAGAACGCCCCGAGGTCCTCCGACGCGAAGGTCTGCAGGCGAGCGACGATCGGGTGGTACTCGTAACGGTCGTAGTCGGCCAGCGACTTCGCCGACACCTGCCGCATCATCGCCAGCGCGTAGCGGTCGATCTCCAGCCACTCCTCGACCGGAAGCATGTCCCGCACGGGATCGAAATCGCTGACGTTCGCCAGCAGGAAGCGCAGCGTGTTGCGCAGGCGGCGGTAGCCTTCGACGACGCGCTTCAGGATCTCGTCCGAGAGCGACAGCTCGCCCGAGTAGTCCGTGCTCGTCACCCACAGCCGGATGATCTCGGCACCGAGCGTGTCGGCCACCTTCTGCGGCGCGATCACGTTCCCGAGCGACTTGCTCATCTTGCGGCCCTGGCCGTCGACGACGAAGCCGTGCGTCAGCAGCGCCTTGTACGGAGGAACGCCGTTCATCATGCAGGACGTGAGCAGCGACGAATGGAACCAGCCGCGGTGCTGGTCCGAGCCCTCGAGGTACATCTCCGCCGGGAAGTGCGACTCGGCGGCGTGCGAGCCGCGGAGCACGGTCTCGTGCGTGGTGCCGGAGTCGAACCAGACGTCGAGAGTGTCCTTGTTCTTCACGTAGTGGTCGGCCTCGGCGCCGAGCAACTCGCGCGGGTCGAGGTCCTGCCAGGCCTCGATGCCGCCGCGCTCGACGCGCTTCGCCACCTCGTCCAGCAGCTCGAGCGTGCGCGGGTGCAGCTCACCCGTCTTGCGGTGCACGAAGAACGCCATCGGCGTGCCCCACTGCCGCTGGCGCGACAGCGTCCAGTCGGGACGGTTCGCGATCATGCCCTGCAGCCGGGCCTTGCCCCACGATGGATAGAAGTCGGTGGCTTCGATGCCGGCCAGCGCCAGTTCGCGCAATGTCCGGCCGCCGTCCGCAGGCCTCATGTCCATCCCGGCGAACCACTGCGACGTTGCCCGGTAGATGACCGGCGTGCGGTGCCGCCAGCAGTGCATGTAGCTGTGCGTGAACTTCTCGACGTGCAGCAGGGCGGCGTGCTCCTTGATGACGTCGACGATCTTCGGATTGGCGTCCCAGATCTTCATCCCGCCGAACAGCGGGAGCGACTCCGCGTACGCGCCGTCGCCCTGCACGGGGTTCAGGATCTGGTCGTCCGTCATCCCGTGCGACTTGCACGAGATGAAGTCCTCGACTCCGTAGGCAGGCGACGAGTGGACGATTCCGGTGCCGGTATCGAGCGTGACGTACTCGCCGAGGTACACCGGCGCATCGCGGTCGTAGAACGGGTGGCGGAAGCGGATCAGCGACAGTTTCTCTCCGCGGGTCTGCGCCACGGTGGCCCCGGCGAGCTTGTAGGTCGCGAGGCACGCGTCCTTGCGCTCGGTGGCGAGCACGAGCAGGCCGCGCTCGGTGTCGACGAGGTCGTAGCTGAACTCCGGATGGATGTTCAGCGCCTGGTTCGCGGGAATCGTCCAGGGCGTCGTTGTCCAGATGACCGCGGCGACCGGTTTCGGCGGCAGGGCCGCCAGGCCGAACGCCTCCGCAAGCTTCGGCCGCTCGTCGTCTCGCAGCTGGAAGGCGACATCGATCGCCAGGTCGACCTTGTCCTGGTACTCGACCTCTGCCTCGGCCAGCGCCGAGCCGCAGTCGAAGCACCAGTTCACCGGCTTGAGCCCGCGGAAGACGAAGCCCTTGGCGATGATCTTCGCCAGCGCGCGGATCTCGTCGGCCTCGTTGCGGAAGTTCATCGTCGTGTACGGGCGGTCCCATTCGCCCAGGACGCCGAGGCGCTTGAAGTCCTTCTTCTGTCGCTCGATCTGCTCGGTCGCCCATGCGCGCGACTTCGCGATCACCTCGCGCGCGGGCAGGTGCTTGCCGTACTTCTTCTCGATCTGGATCTCGATCGGCATGCCGTGGCAGTCCCAGCCCGGCACGTACTGCGCGTCGAAGCCGGCCATCTGGCGGCTCTTGACGACGACGTCCTTCAGGATCTTGTTGACGGCATGGCCGATGTGGATGTCGTTGTTCGCGTACGGCGGGCCGTCGTGCAGGATCCACTTCCTGCGCCCCACGGAGGCCGCCCGGATCTGCTGGTAGATGCCCTGCGCGTCCCAGTCCTTGATCCACTGCGGCTCGCGTTTCGCGAGATCGCCCCGCATCGGGAACGGGGTGTCCGGGAGGTTGAGCGGGTACTTCCGCGTCGCCGGATCAGCAGCGGGCTTCTTCGAGGCGTCGGTCTTCTTGGTTTCGTCGGGCATGGGAACTCGGCCCCCTCGGGCTCTTCGAGTTGATCGGTGGAAGGTCGGTCACGCGGGCGTGCCGGACAGGATGACCCGCGCTCGCTCGGCATCGCGACGGATCGCGGTGGCCAGCGCATCGAGCGTCTCGTACTTCTGTTCCTCGCGCAGCTTCTGCACGAACTCGACGCGCACCAGCGCGCCGTAGATTTCCCGCGCGAAGTCGAACAGGTGAGCCTCGAGCAGCCAGCGGCCCTGGTCGTCGACGGTGGGCCGCAGGCCGATGCTCGCCACGCCGGGCACCGGGTGCGGACCGATCCCGTGCACGTTGACGGCGAAGATGCCGTGCACCGCCGGGTGTGCATGGGCGATGCGGAGATTCAGCGTCGGGAAGCCCATCGAACGGCCGAGCTTGCGACCGTGCAGCACGCGGCCGCTGATGGAGTAGCGGCGCCCGAGCAACCGTTCCGCGCGCTTGAGGTCGCCCGCGGCGAGCGCGGTGCGAACTCCCGTGCTGGAGATGCGCTCGCCGCCGTCGTCGAACGTCGGCATCTGCTCGAGCTCGAAGCGACCCTGCGCGGAGTACCGCTGAAGCAGGGCATTGTCGCCGGCGCGCCTGGCGCCGAAGCGGAAGTCGTCGCCCACCAGCAACCACCGGACGTCGCAGCCATCGAGGAGGATGCGCTCGACGAAGTCGGTCGCGCTCAGCTGCGCGAAGCGCCGGTTGAAGTGCTGGATGAACACCCGGTCGATGCCGATGTCGCGCAGCGCCCCGAGTTTGTCGCGCAGGTTGGAGATGCGCATCGGCGCGGCCTGCGGCGCGAAGAACTCGCGCGGATGCGGCTCGAACGTCATGACCGCCGATGCCAGTCCACGCGCCCGGGCGGCCGAGGTCACACGGGCGAGCAGTGCCCGGTGTCCGCGGTGAACACCGTCGAAGTTGCCGACGGTGAGCGCGCAGGGAACACGCTGGGAGTGCCGCGGAGTGCCGCGGAAGATCTGCATGGACGGTTGGATCGGAGCGCCGGAAAGCGAATCGCGAATTATACGGGCCGCCCCTCGCTCTTCCTTCAATTTCAATCGCTTACGCACTCGTCGATGGCTCGCTCGGTACAATCGGGGCGAATGACGATCAAGAACATCGTGGTCCTGATCTCGGGGCGGGGGACCAATCTCGGGGCGATCCTGAAGGCCGCCACCGACGAGGGCTGGAACGAGCAGCCGGGCGCGCGGGTGGCGGCCGTGATCAGCAACCGCGCCGATGCCGCGGGCCTGGAGGTCGCGCGTGCCGCCGGCGTCCCCTGGCACGTCGTTTCCCACGCCGAATACGGGTCGCGGGAAGCGTTCGAAGAGGCGCTCGCGCGCTCCATTGACGTCTATGCCCCGGCGCTGGTCGTGCTCGCCGGTTTCATGCGGGTGCTGACGCCGGGCTTCGTTCGTCGCTACCAGGGGCGTCTCGTGAACATCCATCCATCGTTGCTGCCGCTGTTTCCCGGCCTGCAGACCCATCGCCAGGCGCTGGCCGCCGGCGTCCGCATCCACGGCGCGACGGTTCACTTCGTCTCGAACGAGGTCGACGGCGGGGCGATCATCGCGCAGGCCGCGGTGCCGGTTCAGCCGGGAGACGACGAGACGACGCTGTCCGACAGAGTCCTGGTGGAGGAGCACAAGCTGTTGCCGCGAGCCGTTCGGCTGGTCCTCGAAGGCCGTGTGCGCCTCGACCACGACCGGGTCGTGCTGGACGGCGTCGGGCCGAACCAGCTCTCGCGGCTGGCGCCATGAGCGCCGCACGGCCGCTCCGAAGGCGCTCTCTCCCCCTTGGGGGACGGCGCGCAGCGCCAAGGGGGCACGATGCGCGCACGGCCGCTCCGAAGCGCTCATCCCGAAGCGCGCAGCGCGGAGGGCAGCCCAGTGACCACGCGACGTCCCGCTCGCCCAGGCAGCACCAGGCCGCGCAGCGCGCGTTCGTCCTCCGGCGGTGCGCGACCCCACGAACCGCGCGGCGAGTCGCCGCGGTCCAGCCGGACGGGCCGGCCATCCCGGGCCGCCGAAAGCAGCGGTCCGCCGCCGAAGGTGACCGCGCTCGTGATCGACAGTGTCGCGGAAGCGCTTGCGACGATCCTGCGTTTCGACGGCCCGGCGGACGTGCTGATGTCCCGGTTCTTCCGGCACCACCACGAGCTCGGGATGCGCGACCGCGGGCAGATCGCCGAAGCGATCTTCCACGCGCTTCGCCGCTACGCCACGCTCGGCTGGGTCCTGCAGCCGGCGCACCCGGCACGCGCGCCCCGCTTCGCGGCGCTGGTAACGCTGGCGCGGCAGCATGGTCTCGACGCGCTCGACCCGCGCGCGCTGCGCGGCGACCTGAATGCGGTGAAGCACGCGCTGGCCGTCGATCTTTCGACCGCGCCTGCCTCGGTGAGGGCGGAGCTGCCGCACTGGCTCTTTGCGGAGATCGGCCGGCAGTATCCGGATGCGGCGGAGCTGGTCGAAGCCATCCAGGATGGCGCCCCGCTCGACCTGCGGGTGAACTCGATCAAGGCCGGACGCGAGGAGGTCCTCGAGGAACTGCGCGCCCACCACGTGGCGGTGGAGCCCACGCGCTACTCGCCCGACGGGCTGCGGTTCGTGGACAAGCCCGGCCTGATGCAATGGCCGGCCTACCGCGAAGGGCGCATCGAGGTCCAGGACGAGGGCAGCCAGCTCATCGCGCGACTGGTCCAGCCGAAGCGCGGCGAGATGGTCGTCGACTTCTGCGCGGGCGCCGGCGGCAAGACGCTCGCGCTGGGCGCCCTGATGCGATCGTCGGGTCGGCTCTACGCGTTCGACATCAACGAGAAGCGGCTTTCGAGCATGGGGCCGCGACTGAAGCGCAGCGGGCTGTCGAACGTCCATCCGGTCGCGATCCGGAACGAGTCCGACGTGCGGGTGAAGCGCCTGAACGGGAAGTGCGACCGGGTGCTCGTCGACGCACCCTGTTCGGGCAGCGGCACGCTGCGGCGGAATCCGGACCTCAAGTGGCGGTTCTCGGAAGCGGAACTGGCGCGCGTCAACGAAGTGCAGCACGCGGTCCTGCGGGCCGCCGCGCGCCTGGTCAAGCCTGGCGGGCGGATCGTCTATTCGACCTGCTCGCTGCTCGAGCGGGAGAACCAGAACGTGATCGAGGCTTTCCTCGCGCAGCATCCCGACTTCCACGTCGTGCCGGCGGCGACCGTGCTGCGGGCGCAGAAGATCGAAGTCGACCACATGGCGCGGTTCGCGCCGTACTTCGTGATGCTGCCGCACCTGCACGCCACCGACGGATTCTTCGCGGCGGTCCTGGAACGCGCCCGATGAGCCGGCCGACCCCGCTGCTCGACGAGATCCTGCACATCGTGCAGGTGGAACTGTGGCGCCCGCAGAACCTCTGGCAGTTCTTGGTGATCGGCGTCGCGCTCGCGGGGGCGTGGTTCGCCACGCGCTGGGTGCAGCGGTGGGTGAGCGCGCGGGTGCAGGCGCAGACGCAGCAGCCAGCCGGTCGCGTCGACCTGCTCCGATTCTCGGTCGACGGTTTCCGGCGCCTCGCATTCCCGGTGTCTGCGATGGCGCTGCTGATCGCCGGCGGCCTGGGCCTCCGCGCTGCCGGCCTGGTGCTGCGGGCCGGCGACGTGCAGTTCCTGCGGCTCGCGCTGACGCTGCTCGCGGCGATGGCCGCGATCCGGCTGTTCGTCTACGTGCTTCGGCGCTCGTTCCCGCGCTCGAACTGGATCGGTTCCTTCGAGCGCGCCATCGCTCTCGTGATCTGGCTGGCCGTGGCGCTGCACGTCACCGGCCTTCTGTCCGACCTCGTCGACGCGCTCGAAGCCATTGCCATTCCGATCGGCAGGCAGCGGCTGACGCTGTGGGACCTGCTCGTCGGGACCGTCTCGGTGGTCCTGACGCTGCTCGCCGCGCTGTGGGTCGGTTCGGTCCTCGAGGCGAAGCTGATGGCGGCCAAGGGGCTCACGGCCAACTCGCGCGTCGTGCTCTCGCGCGTCCTGAAGGCGGTGCTCGCGCTGATCTCCGTGCTGGTCGCGCTGTCGCTCGTCGGCATCGACCTGACCGTGCTGTCGGTGTTCGGCGGCGCGCTCGGCGTCGGCCTCGGCCTCGGCCTGCAGCGGATCGCGAGCAACTACGTGAGCGGTTTCATCATCCTGCTCGACCGCAGCCTGACGATCGGCGACATGATCACCGTCGACAAGTTCTACGGCGCGGTGTCGCAGATCAACACGCGCTACACGGTGATCAAGGCGCTGGACGGCACGGAGACGATCGTGCCGAACGAGATGCTCGTCTCCTCGCCGGTCGTCAATCACTCCTACACGGACCGCAAGGTGCGCGTCGTGGTGAAGGTCTCGGTGGCGTACGCGTCGGACGTCGATCGCACCCTCGAGATCCTCGTGCAGGCCGCGCAGGCCCAGCCTCGTGTCCTTGCCGATCCAGCGCCAGCCGCTTTCATCACCGGGTTCGGGGCGGATGGCATCGATCTCGAGGTGGGGTTCTGGATTCCCGATCCGGAAGAAGGGACGCTGGCGTGCGATCCGCCATCTCCCGGCTGCTGCTGCAGCGCTTCAAGGACGAGAGCATCGAGATCCCGTTCCCCCAGCGCGACGTCCGGATCAGTGGCCTTCCTCCGGAACTCGGACTGGGCAGGAACCGTCCGACGTCCAGCGCGGCTTGATCCCGCGCAAGTCCGGCTGTTTCGGCGCCCCAGCGGAACCGGGGTGCGTACAATGCAGGTCACGTTTTGGCTAGCGGTCTCCTGGGCCGCAGCCGGTCCTTCTGTCTCAATTCTGTTTTCGGCCCTGCCGGGCCCGCCGCCCGGAACGGGCGGTTTCTCAAGGAACCCCATGCATCTGATCGATTTCCTCGATGGCGGACTGCTGAACCTGTCGTGGTGGCAGGTCATCGTCGCGACGTTGCTGCTGACGCACGTGACGATCGCCGCGGTCACCATCTTCCTGCATCGCAGCCAGGCCCACCGGGCGCTGGACCTGCACCCGGCCGTGGCGCTGTTCTTCCGCACCTGGCTGTGGCTCACCACCGGCATGCAGACCAAGGAGTGGGTCGCGATCCACCGGAAGCACCACGCCAAGTGCGAGACGCCCGAGGATCCGCACAGCCCGCAGACGCGCGGACTGAAGACCGTCCTCTGGAGCGGTGCCGAGCTCTACATGGCCGAGGCGCAGAACACCGAGACGCTGGCGCGCTACGGCCATGGCACGCCCAACGACTGGATCGAGCGCAACGTCTTCTCGCGCTTCGTGTGGCAGGGCTGCGGCCTGATGCTCGTTGCGAACCTGATCCTGTTCGGCGCGGCGGGCCTTGCCGTCTGGGCGATCCAGATGATCTGGATCCCCTTCCATGCCGCGGGCATCATCAACGGCATCGGCCACTTCTGGGGCTACCGCAATTACGACGCACCGGATGCGAGCACCAACATTTCGCCGTGGGGAATCTGGATCGGTGGCGAAGAGCTGCACAACAACCACCACACCTATCCGACCTCCGCCAAGCTGTCGAACAAGTGGTACGAGTTCGACATCGGCTGGCTCTACATCCGCACGCTCGAGACGGTCGGCCTGGCGAAGGTGCTCCGCGTGGCGCCCAAGGCGACGGTGGCCGAGCCCAAGGGCACGGTCGATGCCGAAACGCTGCAGGCCGCTGATCGCCAACCGCTACGACATCCTCGCCAAGTACGCGGGCTCGCTGAAGCAGGCGCTGCGCGACGAACTGCAGAAGATGAACACGGACGACCGTGCGCGCTTCGCGCGCCTGAAGCGCTGGCTGCGCAAGGGCGACGTCACGCAGCTGCCGGCGGAGGAGCAGCGTTCACTGTCCGAGTTGATGGCGCAGAGCCGCGCGATGAAGACGCTGGTCGAGATGCGCGTCGAGTTGCTGGCGACGTGGAACAAGTCGTCGGCGTCGCGCGAGCAGATGCTGGCGCACCTCCAGGACTGGGTGGCCCGCGCGGAGGCGAGCGGCATCAGGGCGCTGCAGGACGCCGCACTGCGCATCCGGAGCTATCGTCCGGCCGCCGCCTGAGCGGTTCCAGGCACGGCAACAAAAAAGCCCGGCACTGCCGGGCTTTTTGCTTGCGGAAGCTCGAAGCGCCTACTTGAGCTTCGTCTCCTTGTAGGCGACGTGCTTGCGCGCCACCGGATCGAACTTGGAAAACGACAGCTTGTCCGGGGTGGTCTTCTTGTTCTTCGTCGTCGTATAGAAGTGGCCGGTGCCGGCCGTCGACTCGAGCTTGATCTTTTCGCGGGCGCCTTTTGCCATGGCTAGCTCCTATGTCCTCAGATTTCGCCGCGGGCACGCAGGTCGGCCAGCACGGAGTCGATACCGTTCTTGTCGATCGTGCGCAGGGCGGCGTTGGTCAGGCGCAGGCGCACCCAACGGTTCTCGCTTTCGACCCAGAAGCGGCGGTACTGCAGGTTCGGCAAGAACCGGCGCTTGGTCCTGTTGTTCGCGTGCGAGACGTTGTTGCCGGTGATCGGCCTCTTGCCAGTGACTTGACACACGCGTGCCATGACTAACTCCTTGATTCCGCTCTGAGTGGTAGCGTCGGTACGCTCGTTCACGAGGGCCGCACACGAACGCTCAACTGAACGCTGCGGCGCGCCAAACGCCAAACGACGCAAAGCCGTGAATTATAAGCGGAATCGGGTTCGGCCGCCAAGCGCGTCGAGCGGCCCTTCGAAACGGGGCCCGCCGGGCAAGCTACACGAGTCCGCGCTCGGCGAACGAGACGGTGGCGCTGCCGGCGACGATCAGGTGGTCGAGGACCCGCACGTCGACCAGCGACAGGGCCTGTTTCAGGCTGGCTGTCAGCAGTTCATCGGCACGGCTCGGCTCGGCGACGCCGGAAGGATGGTTGTGCGCAAGGATCAGTGCGGCGGCGTTGTGCTTCAGGGCGTGCTTCACGACCTCACGCGGGTAGACGCTCGTCTGGGTCAGCGTGCCGCGGAACAGTTCCTCGGCCGTCAGCAGCCGGTTCTGCGCATCGAGGAACAGAGCGACGAAGACTTCGTGTTCCAGGTGGCCGAGCCACAGCCGAAGGTACTGTCGCACCTTGTCGGGCGAGTTGAGCAGGGTGTCGCGCCGCACGTCCTCCTTCAGCGCGCGGCGAGCGAGTTCCACGACGGCTTGCAGCAATGCGTACCTGGCCGGTCCGAGGCCGGGAACCTCGGTGTAGCGATCGGGTGTCGCACGGAGCAGGGCGTTGAGTCCGCCGAAGTGGGCGAGGGCCGTCCTCCCGACATCGATCGCGCTGCGGCCTGCGCTTCCCGTTCCGAGGAACACGGCGAGCAGTTCGGCGTCGGAAAGCACGCCGGCGCCGTGCGCCAGCAGTCGCTCGCGCGGACGTTCCCCCTCGGGCCAGTCCTTAATCGCCATCGTTCCTGCGTCGACTAAAATCGCCATCCATGGTTGCCACCTCCCGCGTCGCTGCCGGTTCCCACGTGACGCTTCACTATCGTATTGCCGTGCGGCTGGATGGCAACGAGCACGAAGTAGTGAGTACCTTCGACGCCCGGCCGGCGACCGTCCAGGTGGGTGCAGGGCAGTTCTCGGAAGCGCTCGAACAGCGATTGATCGGGCTCGAGGAAGGGCAGGAAGCGAATTTCGACCTGGCGGCCGGGGAAGCGTTCGGCCACCGCGCCGCGGACCTGGTGCAGACGCTGACTCGCGCGACGTTCGATGCGAATGCAGACCCCGGCACCGAGTACGTGCCGGGTGACGTGGTCGAGTTCAATGCGCCGGATGGCCTGCGGTTTTCCGGCGTGCTCAAGCAGCACGGCGACGACCGGGTCATCGTCGACTTCAACCACCCGCTTGCCGGGCTGCCGGTGCGGTTCTCCGTACGCGTGATAGGAGTGCTGTAGGAATGGAAGTACTGCTGGCCCAACCGCGCGGTTTCTGCGCCGGGGTCGACCGGGCGATCGAGATCGTCGAGCGGGCGCTCGCGATCCACGGCGCGCCCGTCTACGTGCGGCACGAGATCGTGCACAACCGGTACGTTGTCGACGAGTTGCGCGCGAAGGGCGCGGTCTTCGTGGACGAACTGGATCAGGTGCCGGCGGCGGCATCGTCATCTTCTCGGCCCACGGCGTCCCGAAGGCCGTGCAGGCGGATGCGACGGCGCGCGGGCTGCGCGTGTTCGACGCCACCTGCCCGCTGGTCACCAAGGTTCACGTCGAAGTGGCCAAGATGCGCGCCGCCGGGCGCGAGATCGTGATGATCGGTCACGAGGGCCATCCTGAGGTCGAGGGCACGATGGGGCAGGCCGATGGCGGGATGCATCTGGTCGAGACGGTCGGTGACGTCGACAAGCTGCAGGTGCGCGATCCGCACGCGCTCGCGTACGTGACGCAGACGACGTTGTCTCTCGACGACGCGGCGGAGGTGATCTCGGCGCTGAAGCGACGCTTCCCGACGATCGCCGAGCCGAAGAAGGCCGACATCTGCTACGCCACGCAGAACCGGCAGGATGCCGTCAAGTTCATGGCACCGCAGGTCGATGTGGTGATCGTGGTGGGCAGCGAGAACAGTTCGAACTCGAACCGGCTGCGCGAAGTTGCGGAGCGCTTCGGCGTTCCCGCGCATCTTGTCGACGGAGCGGACAACATCGATCCCTCGTGGGTGCAGGGCCGCCAGCGGATCGGCGTGACCGCCGGCGCGTCGGCACCGGAGGTGCTGGTCGACGCCGTCGTGAGCCGTCTGCGCGAACTCGGCGCGGGCAGCGTCCGCCCGTTGACCGGAGTGCAGGAGAACGTGGTCTTTCCGTTGCCCAAGGGACTCGGCAAGGTGGCGGCGTGATCGCATCCCTGCTGCGAACCCTGCGCTGGCTGGTCGTCGGCCTGGCCGCTATGGCCGCTGTTGCCGGTTCAGCCGGCGCCCAGGTGGTGGTCGAAGGCGCGCGTTACGACTCGAACATCGTGCTGGGGGGCCAGCCGCTCCTTCTCAACGGGGTCGGGGTGCGCAAGCGCCTGGTGTTCGACATCTACGTCGGCGGCCTTTATGTGCCCAAGCGGGCCGCCCGCACCGAGGAACTGGTCAGCCAGCCCGGGCCCAAGCGGGTGGCGCTGCGGTTCCTGCGGGACGTCGAGGGCGAACTGTTCGTGAACTCGCTGCACGTGGGGCTCAAGGCCAACCACACCGAGGCCGAACTGGCCCGCTGGCAGAAGCAGCTCGACACGCTGACGACGACGATCAAGACGATCGCGCTGGCCCGCCGCGGCGACACCGTGTACTTCGATTACACGCCGCAGGATGGCACCCGGGTCAGCGTCAACGGCGTCACGCGCGGTCCGCTGATTCCCGGAGACGACTTCTACGCGGCAGTGCTGCGCGTCTGGCTCGGCGAAACGCCGGCCGACGCGGGGTTGAAGAAGGGCATGCTCGGCGGCTGACGCCGTCGGTTCGAGTGAAGGCTGAAGCACCAAAAGAGGAGACGCAAATGACAAGGTGGCTGACTTCGATCGTGTTGGCAACTGGGCTGCTGGCGTTCGGCCAGGCGCACGCCCAGCAGGCGGTGGAACTGGAAGGGCAGAAGTTCGAGCCGACGGCTGCCGTCGGCGGGCAGAACCTGAGCCTGAACGGGGTCGGGCTGCGCAAGCGGGCGATCTTCAAGGTCTACGTCGCCGGCCTCTACGCGGGGCAGAAGAGCACGAGCGCCGCCGCAATCGTCAACGACAAGGGCGCGCGCCGCGTGTCGCTGCGGATGCTGCGCGACGTCGAGGCGCAGAGCTTCATCGACTCGTTCAACGAGGGGCTGAAGAACAACACGCCGGAAGCGCAGCTCGCTGCGATGAAGCCCCAGGTCGACGCGCTGGTGGCCACGCTGAAGGCGATCGGCGAAGCGAAGAAGGGCGACGTAATCAACTTCGACTTCACCCCGGACGGCGGCACGCGCATCACGCTCAACGGCCAGCCCAAGGGCGACCCGATCCCCGGGGCCGACTTCTTCGCCGCCGTGCTGCGCATCTGGCTGGGCGACAAGCCGGCCGACGAGGCTCTGAAGAAAGGCATGCTCGGCGCGTGACGCGCAGTAGCGCCCCGGGGCAGGCGGTGGTCGCCGACTTCGACGCTGTGCTGTCGTTGCCGTGCGCGGCGGTCGGCATTCGTGTGCGTGCCGCCGCGATCGCGGAGATCACCTTCCTGCCCCTCGATACCCCGGGCCGCCCGCCGTCGAACGACCTCGCCGCTCGGGCGTGCGAGCGGATCCAGGCATACGCCGACGACCCGGCACGCCCTATCGACCTGCCGCTCGCGATCGAGGGCAGCGAGTTCCAGCGGCGTGTCTGGGCCGCCATCGCGCGGATTCCCTCCGGCGCCACCCGGACCTACGGCGACCTGGCAGAAGAACTCGGCAGCACGGCGCGTGCGGTCGGACAGGCGTGCGGCGACAACCGGTTGCCGCTGGCCATCCCGTGCCATCGGGTGGTCGCGGCCCGCGGCATGGGTGGTTTCGCGCATCGCACCGACCGCGTGATGCTGGACGTGAAGCGCTGGCTGCTGGCGCACGAGAGCCGGCCGGTGTTTGAACTGACGCCGTGACCGCTCCGCGCGGCCGGTCGGGCAAGGCGAAGAGAGCGGCGAAGCCGGTGCCGGCACCGCCATCGGCCGATCCGCTGATCGATCGTTTCATCGACGCGGTGTGGCTGGAGGACGGTCTCGCGCGCAATACCCTCGTGGCCTACCGGCGCGACCTCGACGGCCTTGCGGCCTGGCTAGGCGAACGCGGCACGTCGATCTCGCTGGGAGGTGAGCCGGAACTGGCTGCGTACTTCGCCGAGGAGCACGCGAGCACCCGGGCCACCACGGCCAACCGGCGCCTGGCTGTGCTGCGGCGTTTCTACCGCTGGGCCGTTCGCGAACGGATCGTGGCGCACGATCCGACGCTGCGGCTGAAGGGAGCGAAGGTGCCGCCCCGCTTCCCGAAGACGCTGAGCGAGGCGCAGGTCGAGGCGCTGCTGGCGGCGCCCGACGTCGATACGCCGCTCGGGCTGCGCGATCGCGCCATGCTGGAGCTGCTCTATGCGACCGGCCTGCGCGTGTCCGAACTGGTCGCGCTGACGATGCTGAACCTCTCGTTGCAGGAAGGCCTGGTGCGCGTGATCGGCAAGGGGTCGAAAGAACGCATCGTCCCGCTCGGCGAGGAGGCGCGCCGCTGGATCGAGCGCTACCTGAAGGAGGGGCGGCCGGCCATCCTCGCCGGTCGCGTCGCCGATGCGACGTTCGTGACGCAGCGCGCCTCGGGGATGACGCGGCAGATGTTCTGGGTGCTGATCAAGCGCCATGCGGCGCGGGCGTGCATCGAAGCTCCGCTCAGCCCTCACGGGCTGCGCCACGCGTTCGCGACCCACCTGCTGAATCACGGAGCCGACCTGAGGGTCGTGCAGCTGCTGCTCGGCCACGCGGACATCTCGACGACGCAGATCTACACCCACGTGGCGCGCGCGCGCCTGAAGTCGCTGCACGCGCAGCATCACCCGCGCGGCTAAACTCGCGCGCCATGTCGAAGGCCAGGCACGTCTCCGAGACACCCGCGACGCAGTTGCTGCGCGAGAAGGGAGTCCGGTTCACCGAGCATGTGTACGAGTACGTCGAGCACGGCGGCACTTCGGTGTCCGCGCGGGCGCTCGGCGTGGACGAGCACAGCGTGGTGAAGACGCTCGTGATGGAGGACGAGAAGGCCGCCCCGCTGATCGTGCTGATGCATGGCGACTGCACGGTCTCGACGAAGAACCTTGCGCGGCAGATCGGCCGCAAGAAGGTCGAACCCTGCACGCCGGACGTGGCCCAGCGGCACTCGGGCTACCTGGTTGGCGGGACGTCGCCATTCGGGACGCGCAAGCGGATGCCGGTGTTCGTCGAGCGAACAGTCCTCGATCTGCCGCAGATCTACATCAACGGCGGACGTCGCGGTTACCTTGTCGGAGTCGCGCCGTCCGTGCTCTCCGCGCTCGTGCAGGCGACGCCGGTCGACTGCGCACTGAAGGAGTAGAAGCCATGGAGTTCCTCGCATCCGTCGTCGCCGCGCTTCTTGCTTACCTGGTCGGCTCGCTATCGTTCGCCGTCGTGGTGAGCCGCGTGATGGGCCTCGCCGATCCGCGCACCTACGGCTCGAAGAACCCGGGGGCGACCAACGTGCTGCGCACGGGAAACAAGGCCGCGGCGATCCTCACGTTGCTCGGCGACGCGGCCAAGGGCTGGTTCGCCGTCTGGCTCGCCGTTCGCTTCGGGCCGAGGTTCGGGATCGGGGACCTCGGCGTGGCGGCGGTGGCGGTCGCGGTGTTCCTCGGGCACCTGTTCCCGGTGTTCTTCGGGTTCAAGGGCGGCAAGGGCGTGGCGACGGCCGCCGGCGTCATCCTTGCGCTCAACCCGTGGCTCGCCCTTGCGACAGGGGTCACGTGGGCGATCATCGCGGGCTTCTTCCGCTACGCCTCGCTGGCGTCGATCGTCGCGGCGGTGTTCGCGGCCTTCTACTCGGCATTCGGCTGGGGTTTCGACGAACGCTTCCTGGCGATCGTCACGATCGCGGGCCTGGTCGTGTACCGGCATCGCGCCAACATCTCGAACCTGCTGGCAGGCAAGGAGCGGCGGATCGGGCAGAAGGCGCCGGACGCGGCGCACGCCCGGCACTGACGTCAGGTGGTCGCTTCGGAGAGCGGCCAGCGCGGCCGCACGGAGAACGACATCGAGCCCGTGAGCGTCGCTGGATCGACGCGGCGCAGCTTGGCGAGCCCGGCCAGAGCGATCATCGCGCCGTTGTCGGTGCAGAGGTTCAGCGGAGGAAAGTAGACGGCGGCCCGGCGGGCAGCGGTTTCCTGCGCGAGGCGTTCGCGCAATTGCCGGTTCGCGCCGACGCCGCCGGCGACCACCAGGGTATCCAGTCCTGTCTGCTCGAGCGCGCGCAGCGCCTTCGCGGTCAACACGTCGACGATCGCGTCGACGAAGCCGCGCGCGATGTCGGCACGCGCCTGCTCGCAGACGTTCGAACCGCCTTCGCGTTTCACCGCGGTCAGCACGGCCGTCTTCAGGCCGCTGAAGCTGAAGGCGAGGTCGTTGCTGTGGAGCATCGGCCGGGGCAACCGGATCGCGTCCGGCGTGCCGAATTCGGCAGCCCGGGAAACGGCCGGACCGCCTGGATAGCCGAGTCCGAGCAACTGGGCCGTCTTGTCGAACGCCTCGCCGGCCGCGTCGTCCAGCGTCTCTCCCAGCAGTTCGTACTGCCCCCAGCCGCGGACGGCGAGCAGTTGCGTGTGGCCCCCGGACACCAGGAGCGCCACGAACGGGAAGCGCGGGACCGGTTGGGCCAGCAGGGGCGAAAGGAGGTGGCCCTCCAGGTGGTGCACGTCCAGCACCGGCTTGCCCAGGGCGTAGCCCAGGGCGTGGCCGATGCTCGCGCCGACCAGCAGCGCCCCGGCCAGGCCGGGGCCGGTCGTGACCGCGATGGCGTCGACGTCGTGGAGGGTCCGCCCGGCGTCTGCCAGGACAGCGTCCAGCAGGGGCAGGACCCGCCGGATGTGGTCCCGCGAGGCCAGTTCGGGCACCACGCCTCCGTAGGCCATGTGCATGTCGACCTGGGAGTGGAGGGCATGGGCCAGCAGCCCGGCCTCGCTGTCGAGCAGGGCGAGCCCGGTCTCGTCGCAGGAGGTCTCGATGCCCAGGATCAGCATCCGGCGAGTTTACGGGAGCGTCCCGGCACGGCCCCGGGGCCATTTGCGGCCTAAATCGTTGACTTGTCTCGCCAATTGGCTTCGGGCTAGAATTGCGGGCTCGACAGCTCCGTGCCGGCGCTCAATTTCAGGATCCAGATGCCTACCATCCGACTCAAGGAAAACGAACCCTTCGAAGTGGCCCTGCGCCGCTTCAAGCGCACCATCGAAAAGAGCGGTCTGCTGACCGAACTGCGTGCGCGCGAGTTCTACGAAAAGCCTACAGCCGAGCGCAAGCGCAAGAAATCCGCTGCGATCAAGCGCCACTTCAAGCGCCTGCGCAGCCAGATGCTGCCGAAGAAGATGTACTAGCAGAGCAGCGGTACCGGCACATGAAGCGCGCCTACGGGCGCGCTTTCGCTTTCTGGAGAACACTTTGAGGAGGTTCACGTGAGCCTGAAGGACCGGATCACCGAGGACATGAAGGCCGCGATGCGTGCCCGGGACGCCGCGCGCCTGTCCGCCATACGCATGCTGCAGGCGGCGATCAAGCAAAAGGAAGTCGACGAGCGCATCGTCGCCGACGACGCGGCAGTGCTCGGCATCGTCGAGAAGCTGATCAAGCAGCGCAAGGACTCGATCGAGCAGTTCGCGAAGGCGGGCCGCACGGACCTCGTCGACAAGGAAACGGCCGAGCTCGACCTGCTGTCCGGCTACCTGCCGGAGCAGATGTCCGATGCCGAACTCGCAGCGGCGATCGACGCCGCCATCGCCGAGTCCGGGGCCGCCGGCCCGCAGGGCATGGGCAAGGTCATGGCCGTCCTGAAGCCGCGCATCGCGGGCCGGGCCGACATGGGCAAAGCCTCCGCGCTGGTGAAGCAGCGCCTTGCGTGACGCTGCCCGCACGGCGGCCTGGTTGTCGCGACGCGGCGCCGAAGGGCCGGCTCTCGATTGAGTCGTCGACCTGGGTGCGCGCGCATCGGCAAGACCGGTGCGTACACTTTCGTCGACCACCATGATTCCCCAGGGCTTCATCCAGGACCTGCTCGCCCGCGTCGACATCGCCGATGTCGTCGGCCGCTACGTCCAGCTGAAGAAAGCCGGGCAGAACCTCCTCGGGCTCTGTCCCTTCCACGGCGAGAAGTCGCCCTCGTTCACGGTCAGTCCGTCGAAGCAGTTCTTCCACTGCTTCGGATGCGGCGCGCACGGCAGCGCGATCGGCTTCCTGATGGAGCACCGCGGCCTCGGGTACGTTGACGCCATCCGCGAACTCGCGCAGCTGGCCGGCATGCAGGTGCCCGAGGAATCCCCGCGCGCGGGCGAGGCGCAATCGAAGACGCGCGCGCTCACCGAGCTGCTGTCGCAGGCGGCGGAGTTCTACCGCAAGCAGCTGAAGACCAGCGAGGCGGCGGTCGAATACCTGAAGGGACGCGGCCTGACCGGGCAGACCGCCGCGCGCTTCGCGCTCGGCTTCGCGCCGGATGCGTGGCAGCCGCTGCGCGCCGCCTTCGAGAACTACGATGACCCGCGTCTTGCGGAAGCCGGCCTCGTCATCTCCGACGAAGGGAAGCGGTACGACCGGTTTCGTGGCCGCATCATGTTTCCGATCCGGAATCCGCGCGGTCAGGTCATCGGTTTCGGCGCGCGGATCATGGGCGCGGGCGAGCCGAAGTACCTGAACTCGCCGGAGACGCCGGTCTTCCACAAGGGCCAGGAGCTCTACGGTCTGTACGAGGGGCGCGATGCCATCCGGCAGGCGGGCCGCGCCATCGTGGTCGAGGGTTACATGGACGTGATCCAGCTCGCGCAGGCAGGTTTCGGCGAGTCCGTGGCGGCGCTCGGCACGGCGATCACCGGGGCGCACGTGAGCGCGCTGCTGCGGATCACCGACCACGTCGTCTTCGCGTTCGACGGCGACGCGGCCGGCCGCAAGGCGGCGCGGCGCGCGCTCGAGGCCACGCTGCCTGTGATCGCCGATACCAAGCGCGCGAGCTTCCTGCTGCTGCCCGAGGGCGAGGACCCGGACAGCTTGATCAAGGCGCACGGCAAGCAGGGCTTCGAGGGCGAGCTCGAGCATGCGCTGCCGCTGTCCCGGTTCTTCGTCCGTGCGCTGGCGGGCGGGAGTCCGCTCGGCACCGCGGAGGATCGCGCCGCGCTGGTGGCGGCCGCAAAGCCGCTGCTGCTCTCGATGGCGCCCGGCGCGATGCGAGCTCAGCTGCTGAGGGAAGTCGCCGATGCGGCGCGCTTGCCTGCCGACGAGGTCGCGTCGATGTTCGGCCTGCGGCGCGCCGCACCGAGCCGACCGGCGCCGATGGCTCGGCGCACGCGGCACATGGAGGTCGACGATCTCAAGCGCCGGGTTCTGCAGCAGCTGCTGGTGCATCCGCAGCTCGCCAGTGAATTCCTCGGCATGTTGACCGAAGAGCACGGCGCCGGCGAAGACCAGGCCGACCGCGAGATCATCGAGGTGTCGAGCGCGTCGGTCGGACAAGGCCCGGGTGCGGCAGGTGCGCTGAGTCACGGCGCCCTGATGGAACTGCTCGCCGAGAGCGAACATGCGAGCGCGTATCAGGCCCTGGCCGCACAGGAAATGGAGCTCGAAACCGACGTCGAAACGGCCCGGCAGATCCTCGCCGAGGCGTTCGGGAAGCTGCGCCTGCGCCGGCTCGAGCGGGTGCGCTCGGAGCGCCTGAATGCCTACCAGCAGGACCTGTCGGCGGAGGCGCTCGAGGCCTATCGCCTCGCCGATCAGGCGTATCTGCGTGCCCGGTCGGAGGCCCCGGAGAACCCCCATCGGTGAGTCTGTCCGGTTCGGGAACTTTTTTCGGGTCTGACGGTACTTATCTGCTACACTGTTGAATTTTCAGCGGTTTCGTTCCTGCCGTAGCTCGCGACTGAGCACGGCAAGCGACACGAAGCGCTGGCGCCCAGGAGATCGCGTGAAGATCGGTGGCGCGTAGTGGCAGTTCATCGTGAAAGCGCAAGCCAATTAGGCGCGATCGATTGAATCGACGCCTGTTCGACGCGGGATCGACGTCCCGCACGCGCACTGCGATGCATTCTCGATTTGCCGCCGGAGTGGGCTCGCCCGAGCGCGGTCCCGGTGCCGTTGAGAAGACGCAAATGAACCCAATGATGTCCTTGCAGCCTTCGACTCGCGCCTCCCGGGCGCAGCGGTCGCTGCATGACCGAGCAGCAGTGTGACTGGCGTCGCGCACGGGCAGCGCGTCCCGAACAGGATGAAACGATGGTGACGAAGAAGACAACGGCGGTGAAGGCGAAGAGCTCGACGAGCAACACTGGCAAGGCCGCGAAGAAGCCGCCGCTCAAGGCCGAGGTGAAGGCCTCCCCGGCCAAGTCGCTGGCTGCGAAGACTCCGGCTGCGAAGGCTCCGCCAAGGCTCCGGCTGCCAAGGCCCTGCCCAAGGGCAACGGCAAGGCCGCGCCGGTGGACGCGAAGCTGCCCCTCCCCAAGGCCGCCGTTCCGCCTGCCCCACCCGCGCCGCGCGGCCGTCCGGGCCGCAAGCCGAAGCAGACTGAAGAGCAGCTGATGGGCGGCGATGCCGCCGTGCCGGAGGCCGGCGACGATGCCGCGGACCCGAGCGTGCAGATCGTCGAGAAGATGAGCGCGACGAAGCTGCGCGCCAAGGACCGCCGCGCCAAGGAAAAGGCGCTGAAGGAAGCGCTCGAGCGCAGCTATCACGGCACCGAGGAAGACCTCGAGGCCCGCCGCAACAAGCTGAAGGCGCTGATCAAGCTCGGCAAGGAGCGCGGCTTCCTGACGTACGCCGAGATCAACGATCACCTGCCCGACAACCTGGTCGACGCCGAGGCGATCGACTCGATCATCAGCACGTTCGGTGACATGGGCATCCAGGTCTTCGACCAGGCCCCGGACGCCGAGACGCTGCTGATGAACGAGAACGTCCCGGCCGCGACCAACGACGACGACGTCGAGGAAGAGGCCGAGGCGGCGCTGACGACCGTGGACGCCGAGTTCGGTCGCACGACCGACCCGGTCCGCATGTACATGCGCGAGATGGGCTCGGTCGAACTGCTGACTCGCGAGGGCGAGATCGAGATCGCGAAGCGCATCGAAGATGGCCTGAAGCACATGGTGATGGCGGTTTCCGCCTGCCCGACCACGATCGCCGAGATCCTGGCGCACGGCGAGCGGATCCGCGCGAGCGAGATCCCGATCGACGAGGTGGTCGACGGCCTGATGGACCCGACCGCGGAGGACTTCCCGACCGCCGGCGGCGACGACGAAGACGAGGAAGGCGAAGAGACGACCGACATCGGCGCGTCAGGCATGACGGCCGCGCAGCTCGACGAACTGAAGGTTCGCGCGCTCGACAAGTTCGACCGCGTCGCGAAGCTGTTCGAGAAGATGCGGGTCTCCTTCGAGAAGGAAGGCTACAAGTCGCCGGGATACCTCAAGGCCCAGCAGAAGATCCTCGACGAGCTGATGAGCCTGCGCTTCACGGCCAAGATGGTCGAGCGGCTGTCGGACACGCTGCGACGCCAGGTCGACGAAGTGCGTTCGATCGAGAAGCAGATCTACGAGATCGCAGTGAACAAGTGCGGCATGCCGCGCACGCACTTCCTCAAGACTTTCCCCGGCCACGAGACCAATACGCGCTGGGCGGCGCGCGAGGCCGATTCCGGCCAGCCGTACTCCGAGGTCCTGCGCCGCAACCTGCCCGGGATCCAGGAGTTGCAGGGCAAGCTGTCCGATCTGCAGAAGCGCGTCGTGCTGCCGCTGAAGGACCTGCGCGAGGTCTACAAGCAGATGGCCACCGGCGAAGCGAAAGCCCGCAAGGCCAAGCGCGAGATGACCGAGGCCAACCTGCGTCTCGTGATCTCGATCGCGAAGAAGTACACGAACCGCGGCCTGCAGTTCCTCGACCTGATCCAGGAAGGCAACATCGGCCTGATGAAGGCGGTCGACAAGTTCGAATACCGCCGCGGGTACAAGTTCTCGACGTACGCCACGTGGTGGATCCGCCAGGCCATCACGCGCTCCATCGCCGACCAGGCGCGCACCATCCGCATTCCGGTGCACATGATCGAGACGATCAACAAGATGAACCGGATCAGCCGCCAGATCCTGCAGGAGACCGGCCAGGAGCCGGATCCTGCGACGCTCGCGGTGAAGATGGAGATGCCGGAGGACAAGATCCGGAAGATCCTGAAGATCGCGAAGGAGCCGATCTCCATGGAGACGCCGATCGGCGACGACGACGACTCGCACCTCGGCGACTTCATCGAGGACACCTCGACGGTCGCGCCGGTCGACGCCGCGCAGTACAACAGCCTGTCCGACGTGACGAAGGACGTGCTCGACTCGCTGACGCCGCGCGAAGCCAAGGTGCTGCGCATGCGCTTCGGCATCGAGATGTCGACCGACCACACGCTGGAGGAAGTCGGCAAGCAGTTCGACGTCACGCGCGAGCGCATCCGCCAGATCGAGGCGAAGGCGCTGCGCAAGCTGCGCCACCCGAGCCGCTCCGACAAGCTGAAGAGTTTCCTGGAGTAATGTCTTGAACCCCAGTGGGCCTCTAGCTCATGCCTGGTTAGAGCAACGGACTCATAATCCGTCGGTGCCGGGTTCGACTCCCGGGGGGCCCACCACCCCCCTTCGAATATCGGCGCCTGTCGCCACTTTCCTGGCCGTATCCCGGCCTCTTTGATGTCCGACCCAAAAGACTTCACGCACTTCGGCCTCGACCCGCAGCTGCTCGCTGCGATCACCGAGATGGGTTACACGACGCCGACGCCGATCCAGGCGAAGGCGATTCCGGTGGTGCTGCGCGGCGGCGACGTGATGGGCGCGGCCCAGACCGGCACCGGCAAGACGGCGGGTTTCGGCCTGCCGATGCTGCAGCGGCTGATGGCGCACGCGAGTGCGAGCATGTCGCCGGCGCGTCACCCGGTCCGCGGACTCATCCTCGAGCCGACGCGCGAACTGGCCGACCAGACCGCGGAAAGCATGAAGAAGTACGCGTCGAAGTCGCCGCTGCGCGTCGCGGTCGTCTACGGCGGCGTCGACATGAAGCCGCAGACCGAGGCCCTGCGCCGCGGATGCGAGGTGGTGATCGCCACGCCGGGACGGCTGCTCGATCACATCGAGCAGAAGAACACCAGCCTGTCGCAGGTGCAGATCGTCGTGCTCGACGAGGCGGACCGCATGCTCGACATGGGCTTCCTGCCCGACATCTCGCGCATCCTCAATTTCCTGCCGAAGGAACGGCAGAGCCTGATGTTCTCGGCGACGTTCTCCGAGGAGATCAAGAAGCTCGCCGCGAACTTCCTGCGCAGTCCGCAGCTGATCGAGACCGCGGCGCGCAACGCCACCGCCGACAACGTCAAGCAGGAGGTCTACAAGCTGCACGAATCGGAGAAGACCGACGCGCTGCTGGAGATCCTGCGCACGCGCGGGCCCGACGGTGGCCGGCTGACCCAGGTGCTGGTCTTCGTCAACGCGAAGATCGAGTGCCGCCGCCTCGCGCGGCAACTGCAGAAGGCAGGCGTCAACGCGGACGCGATCCACGGCGACAAGACGCAGGACGAGCGCATGAAGGCGCTCGAGGGCTTCAAGAGCGGCACGATCGAGGTGCTCGTCGCCACCGACGTCGCGGCGCGGGGACTCGACATCGTCGAACTGCCGGTCGTCATCAACTACGACGTGCCGTTCCAGTCCGAGGACTACGTGCATCGCATCGGCCGCACGGGCCGTGCCGGCGCGAGCGGCCTGACCATCATGCTGATGACCGGATCGGACGATCGCGCCGTGGCGGGCATCGAGCGGTTGACGAAGCAGCAATTCGAGGTCCGCACGCTGGCCGGCGTCGAGCGGCCGCGGCAACGCCCGGAACGCGACCGGGGCGAGGGCCGGGACCGTGGCGAGGCGCGTGATCGGGGTGAAGGACGTGGCCGTGGCGACCGCGGCGATCGCAGTGCCCGCAGCAGTGCACCGAGCCGGTCGGCACCCAGGCCGCCAGTGGACGACTTCTTCTCGAAGCCGTACGAGCCGAGTGCCACGGACACTGCCGGCACCGAGGAAGTGAAGACCGCTGGTGCGGAGCCCGCAGATACTGCGCAACGCCCGGCAGGTCGGGTGTCTGCGCTGCTGGGTGGCAGGAAGAAGTAGCGGCAAGCAGATCTTCTCCGAAGCAACGCAGAAGGGCCCCGAGGGGCCCTTTGCTGTTCTGGAGGCGGCGGCGTGCGTTCAGCCTTTGGCCCACTTGCCGATCGCGCGGCCGCGGCCTTCATCCGCGATCACCCAAGGTCGAAACGATCCAGGTTCATCACCTTGTTCCAGGCGGCCACGAAGTCCCTGACGAACTTCGCCTTGTTGTCGTCGCTGGCATAGACCTCGGCAAGCGCCCGGAGCTCGGAGTTCGATCCGAAGACCAGATCGACCCGCGTGCCTGTCCACCTGACCTGGCCCGAGGCGCGATCGCGGCCCTCGTACACACCGTCGGTCGAGGAAGGCCGCCACTCGATATTCATGTCGAGCAGGTTGACGAAGAAGTCATTCGTCAAGGATCCGGGCGCGCTGGTGAGGATGCCGTGCCGGGATTGCCCCGCGTTTGCATTGAGGGCACGCAGGCCGCCTACCAGCACCGTCATCTCGGGAGCCGTCAGGGTCAGCAACTGGGCGCGATCCAGCAACAGTTCCTCGGCTGGAGTCTTGACGCCGGCGCGGAGGTAATTGCGGAAACCGTCGGCGATCGGCTCGAGCACGGCGAACGACTCCACGTCGGTCTGCTCCTGCGAAGCGTCCGTACGTCCCGGCGCGAAGGGCACCTTGATCGCGTGGCCCGCCTTCTTCGCCGCCTCTTCGATTGCGGCGCAGCCCGCCAGCACGATGAGGTCGGCCAGCGAAATCCTCTTGTTGCCGGACTGCGCGCCGTTGAACTCCTTCTGGACTGCCTCGAGCCTATGCAAAACCTTGGCCAGTTCAGCCGGCTGGTTGACTTCCCAGTCCTTCTGAGGTGCCAGGCGAATTCGCGCGCCGTTGGCGCCGCCGCGCATGTCCGAGCCACGGAACGTACCAGCCGACGCCCAGGCCGTGGTCACCAGCTGGGAGATCGACAAGCCCGAGGCAAGCACCTTGGCCTTCAGCGCCGCGATGTCCTGTTCGCCGACCAGTTCGTGGTCCACGGCTGGAACAGGGTCCTGCCAGATCAGGGCTTCGGCCGGCACCTCTGGCCCGAGGTAGCGGGCGCGCGGGCCCATGTCGCGGTGGGTGAGCTTGAACCAGGCGCGGGCGAAGGCGTCGGCAAAGGCCTGCGGGTTCTTGTGGAAGCTGCGCGAGATCTTCTCGTAGGCCGGATCGAAGCGCAGCGACAAGTCCGCCGTCGTCATCATCGGCGGGTGTTTCTTCGACGGGTCATGGGCGTCCGGGATCATGTGCTCCGGCTTGACGTCCTTCGCCACCCACTGGTGAGCGCCCGCCGGGCTCTTGGTCAATTCCCACTCGTAGCCGAAAAGCATGTCGAAGTAGCCCATGTCCCAGGTCGTCGGGTTCGGCTTCCACGCGCCTTCGATGCCGCTGGTCGTGGTGTGCACGCCCTTGCCGGTGCCGAAGGTGTTCTTCCAGCCCAGGCCCATCTCCTCGATCGGGGCGCCTTCGGGCGCGGGGCCGACGAGCGCCGGATCGCCGGCGCCATGTGCTTTGCCGAAGGTATGGCCGCCGGCCACCAGCGCGACGGTCTCCTCGTCGTTCATCGCCATGCGCGCAAAGGTCTCACGCACGTCGCGGCCCGACGCCACCGGATCGGGATTGCCGTTCGGGCCTTCGGGGTTCACGTAGATCAGGCCCATCTGGACGGCGGCCAGCGGGTTCTCCAGTTCACGGTCCCCGCTGTAGCGCTTGTCGCCGAGCCAGGTGTCTTCGCGTCCCCAGTAGATGTCCTCTTCAGGCTCCCAGATGTCTTCGCGACCGCCGCCGAAGCCAAAGGTCTTGAAGCCCATCGACTCGAGCGCGCAGTTGCCGGCCAGGATCATCAGGTCGGCCCAGGAGATCCGGTTACCGTACTTCTTCTTGATCGGCCACAGCAGCCGGCGCGCCTTGTCGAGGTTGCCGTTGTCGGGCCAGCTGTTGATCGGTGCAAAGCGCTGGTTTCCGGTGCCGCCACCGCCGCGCCCGTCCGACGTGCGGTACGTGCCTGCGCTGTGCCAGGCCATGCGGATGAACAGCCCGCCGTAGTGGCCCCAGTCGGCCGGCCACCAATCCTGCGAATCCGTCATCAACGCGTAAAGGTCCTTCTTCAGCGCGGCGAGGTCGAGCTTGTTGAACTCCTCCGCGTAGTCGAACCGCTCGCCCATTGGATTGGATTTCGCGGAGTGCTGGTGCAGGATCCTGAGATTCAACCGGCTGGGCCACCAGTCGCTGTTCGACTGGGCGCCGACGGTGGTTCGGCCGCCGTGCGTCGCGGTGAATGGGCACTTGGCTTCGCTGGACATGGGTTGCTCCTCTTCGTGATCGGTTGCGGGCAGTCGCGAATGTAGGTTCGGCAGGACCGTCGGGCCAATTCCTTGTGCCGATCGGACCGATAGGTTCGGTCACTCATGCGCGACCGCCTGCTACGGGCCAATGCCGTCGCCTGGACCGGAACTCGAAGTCAGCAGATGTGCGCAGCAGCCCGCTGCAACGCACGGATCCGGTGCGACATGATGTGAAAGGTCCCCAACCGAGTGAAGTCGGGGCAGGTTGATTGGTGGAGGCGGCGGGAATCGAACCCGCGTCCGCGAATGATCCAAACCCAGTTCTACATGCGTAGCCGGTCTATTTGAGTCTCACCGCGCGCTTAGCCGATCGGCAGGCCGACGCGCAGCCAGTCACTTGATCTCGATGCCGCCGTCATGACTCCACCGGCATCCAGCCTCTGTAAATGGCGCTGCTGTCGGTTGCCCGACCTAGCCCAGGGGCCAGCTAGTGCAGCGTCCAGCCGGTATTAAGCGGCTAGAGCAAAACGCTCGTCGTTGGCGTTTGTGTGCGTTCCAGATGGATTTACGAGGTCACTGGTCCTCGGCATGCCCTGAGGTCCTTCACAACCCGCGTCGAAGCCAGGTCGCCCCCAAAGTCGTGTTCATTGTCCCACATGGGTCACTTCAGCGAGAAATCAACCCGGGTGGGCGCGCCCTTGTCCTTGATGCCCTCGGCGGTCAGCTTCGGCTCCACCAGAAAGAGCCTGTCGCGCGACACCTTGCCGGTGTGCTCAAGGTAGTCGCGCACGGCGCCGGCGCGCGCAGTGGCGAGCGCGCGCAGGTCGTCGGGCGTGGCGGCCAGGTTCTTCAGGATCAGTTGCTCCATCTCTGGCGCCGGGATGGACTTCGCGATGCCGATGACGTTGCGCGGCTTGTCCGGGATCTTCTCGTCCGAGTACACGGTGGCGATCAGCGCCGGACGCTCCTGGTCGCTGATCGTGACCTTGCCCGGATCGACGGACTCGCCGCCGCCGCGCGTGAGCTGGCGCACCTTCGCGGCGCGCACCTTCGACTCGAACTTCGCACGACGCACGCCGTCGGCGTCGGCGGTCGGTTCGACGCGGCCGATGATGTCCAGCTTCAGGCCGGGGCGGTCGTTCAGCGCCTTGGCCAGCGTATCCAGGCGCTGAAGCTGGGCCGCGCCCAGCGTCGCGGCACCTGGCGCGAACTCGACGTAGCCGAGTTCCTCGCCGCCTCCGAAGGCGGCGGCCAGCAGCGCGAACGGCGCGGTGACGACCTTCGCCAGCAGGTTGACGATCACCTGCACGATGATTCCGCCGACCGAGAATTTCGGGTCGTCCAGCGAGCCGGAGATCGGCAGGTTGATGTCGATCTCGCCGCGCGTGTTCTTCAGCAGTGACACCGCGAGCAGCACCGGAAGCTTGGTCGCAGTGGGGCTCTCGACCTTGTCGCCGAACGTCAGCTGGTCGATGAACAGGTGGTTGGACGCCTGCAGCTTCTGCGCCTCGACCTTGTACTTCACGTCCATCGACAGCTTGCCCTTGACGATCGGGTATCCGGCGTACTTCGCGGAATACGGCGTCATCCGCGGCAGGTCCACGCCCTTGGTGTGCCCTTCGATGTCGAGGAACAAGGTCGGTGCCAGCGGGTTGAGGCGCCCGCTGATCTCCACCGGAGCTTCGTCGTCGATCTCGCCGGCGAGTTTCATCGTCGCCGGCTCCGCGCTGTCCGAGGCCAGCGCCGTCACCGTCCCGCCGAGCCCGGTCATGTTCGCCGTGTAGTTCGGCTTGATGAAGTTGTCGGTGAAGTTCACGTTGCCGCGCACGAACTCGATGGCGCCGATGCGGATTGTGGGGCGTGGTGCAGCGTCCGCCGTCGCGTTTGTCGAGGGCGAGTCAGGCTGCGGTGTCGCGGCGGGCTTCGCCGTGGTCTTGATCCTGGCGTCGGACTCTTCCTGCGCGCCAGCACTGGGCGCATCGGTCGCGGGCGTGTCCTCGCGCTTCACCAGGTCCACAAGGTTGAGACGGCCCTGGTCGCTGAGGATGACTCGCGCGTAGAAGTCGCTCAAGGTCACCTTGCCGAGCGACAAGATGGGCGGGCCTTCGCCGGCCTTGACGTCGACGCCTTCGACATCGAGCACCTGCCACTTCAGCAGGTCGCTCTCGCCATCGTGGTCGAGCGCGTGCAGGTTGGAGATACGGACCGTGCCCTTGTAGGCGGCGTTGAGCGGCGCGTCGTGCGGTGGTTTCGCCAGCGTCACCGTGCCGCGGCCGGACAGTTCGGCACGTGCCAGCGTGGCGTTCAGGCGGCTGGCGACATACGGACGCAGCGCCGCAATGTCGAGATTGCGCGCGTCGACGCGCACCGTCGCCGCCAGCGCGTCCCAGCGCGCGGCTCCGTTGGCGCTCAACGTGCCGCCACTGCCGAAGCGGGTGCGCATCGAGAATTCGGCGCGCTCGGAACCGTCGCCCACGATGTTCTTGACCGTCGCCGCAAGCGACGAGGCACGCAGCTTGACGGCCGGCTCGATCGCGGTGTCCTCGACGATCACATCCCCGCGCTCGACCTCCAGTTCCTTGAGTCGAAGCGCCCACGGCGCAGGCGAGGGCGCCGTCGGCTCGGAAGTCGACGGCACGCCGGACGCTGCCCCGGGCCTCACGACTTGCTGCCAGTTGATCGAGCCGTCGCGCAGGCGGCGCACGACGACGCGCGGCGCGTCGACGGCGAGCTTGTCGATCGTGATGCTGCGGCCGGTCAGATCGATTGCGCCGCCGCTGAGCTTCACGGCAGCGATGTCGAGCGCGGCGCCGCTGCCTGCCGGGCCGCGCAGCTTGATGTTCCTGCCCGCGAGTTCGATGTCGCGCAAGGCGAGCTGCAGCCCGGCGTCGGTTTGCGCGATCTCGAGGACCCCGTCGACATCGCTGGTGCCGTCCAGCGCTCCGTTCAGCACGTTGGCGAGGTAGCGCGCCGCCGCGACGAGGCGCACGTCACGCCCGGCGTACTTGAGGCGGCCGGCCAGGGGTGCAAGGCCGAGGTCGCCTTCGAGCGACACCGAGCCGTTGTCCCTGATGTCCGCCGACAACTTCACCTTGCCCAGGTCGGGGCGCGTGGTTGTCAATCCGCTGGCCTCGGCCTGCAGGTTGATCACGTCCTGCTGGAAGCGACCGACGAACTCGTCGATGTAGCGGACACGGGCGTTGCGCACCGCGGCGTGCTTCAGCGTGACCGCGAACGGCGCGGGTGGCGCGGCGGCGGGCTTGGGGTCGGCTGTCGGCGGCGCTGCGCCGCTGGCGAGAACGGGGTGCTGCGCGAAGCGGAGCCAGTTCAAGGAACCCTGGCGATCACGCACGACGGTGACCGAAGACTCGTCGACGACGACGTCCGCCAGCACCAACCTGCGCTGCAGCGGCTCGAACTCCTCGATCGACACGCCGACCGACTTCCATCCCACCAGTGGCGCCGCCGATGCGCCCGCGGGCGCAGAGAGGGCGAACCCGGTGACTTCGAGTTTCCCGGACACCAGCGTCTGCGCCGCTTGTCCCGGCCGGTCCTTGGTGGGGCCGACGGCCTGCCGGAATGCGACGCGCAGGTCGGTGTTCAGCTTTCCGGCCGGCACCTCGAAGTCGAGCTTGACGGGCGAGAACGCGAGGTACCGGGGGATGTCGAGGCCGTCGAGCTTGACCACGATCGACGACTCCCGGCTTTCATGGAAGGGCCGCGTCTCGCCCTTCAGGTCGAACGGCGCGCCGTCGATGCGTCCGGCCAGCGCCGGCTGGACGGTGGTCTCGATGTCGACGGGAAGATTGGACAGGAAGGGAATGCCGACGCGGATCTCGCTCGCCGCATGGCGGCCGCCCGTGACGCGATCGTCGAAGTTGACCGTGCTGTCCCTGACCTCGATGTTGTTCAGGGAGAAGCGCGCCGGTTCGTCCGACTTCGGCTTCGCCTGCAGGCGGTCGACGATGTCGCTGAAGTTGAAGCGTTGTGGGTCGAGCCGGACGACGTTGACGGTCAGGCCGTCGACGGCCACCGCCTCCAGCACCGGGGCGAGCCGAAGCAGGCTCGTGATCGACGCGTTGATCGACGCCTCGCGCAGCGTGAGGAGCGGGGCGCTCTCGCCTGGCTGCCCCTCGACCGTCACGCCCTTGAGCGTGACGCGCAGCGTGTACGGATTCGCGCTGACGTCATCGACGCGAACCGTGCGGCCCAGCTCGCGCGACGCAACTGTTTCCAGGCCCCAGCGCGCGGCCGCGGGAATCGCGAACGCGCCGACGATGCCGAAGACGACAACGAAAGAGGCGATGACGACGCCGACGCGTTGCCATCGCGTGTCGAGCCATGACATCCGATTTCCTTGAGAGGTTCCCGTCGCAGTCCGGGGATTATCGCGCCCGGAGGGTCAGGGCTGCACGAGCGACAGCAGTTCGGCGGGCGAGTCGATGATGTGGTCCGCGCCCCACTGTTCGTAATGGGGGCCGTCGCCGAGATACCCGTAGCTGGCGGCCACAGTCCGCATGCCTGCGGCGCGTCCGGCCTGGATGTCCCGCAGGTCGTCCCCGACGTACAGCGCCGCTCCCGCTTCGGCGCGGGCCGCGGCGAGCGCGTGCAGCAGCGGCGCCGGGTCGGGCTTGGGCTTCGGCGCCGTGTCGCCGCTCACGATGCATACGGCCCGCTCGTGCAGGCCCAACGCCCGCACGAGCGGGACCGTGAAGCGGGCCATCTTGTTGGTCACGATGCCCCAACGGATGCCGGCCGCTTCGAGGTCGGACAGCGCCTCGTCCATCGTCGGGAACAGCATCGAATCCACGCAGAGCGCTGCTCTCGTACTCGCGGAAGAATTCCTGCCGCAGCCCTTCGAACTCCGGGTCCGCGGGCGTGACGCCGAACGCGCGGCCCAGCAGGCCGCGCGCTCCATGCGACGCGACGGGTCGCAGCTGCGCGATCGGGAGCTGCTCCCGCCCCCGGGCGACCAGCATCCGGTTGACCGCTCCGCCGAGATCGGGCGCGGTATCGACAAGCGTGCCGTCGAGATCGAACAGGACGAGTTCGACCCGCCTCATGCCGGCCGCCGGCACGCGACCAGGTAGTTGACGTCCGTGTCCGGGCCCAGCGTGGCGGCCTTGCTGAACGGGTTGTACTGCATGCCGGTCATGTCCTGCAGCTCGAGACCAGCGGCGCGCGCGTGCGCGATCAGCTCGCTCGGCCGGATGAACTTCGCGTACTCGTGCGTGCCGCGCGGAAGAAGGTTGAGCACGTACTCGGCGCCGACGATCGCCAGCGCGAAGGACTTCGGGTTGCGGTTGATCGTCGAGAAGAACACGGCGCCGCCGGGCTTCACGAGTGCCGCGCACGCAGCCACGACCGAGGCGGGCGAGGGCACGTGCTCGAGCATCTCCATGCAGGTGACGATGTCGAAGGCCGCCGGCTGCTCGGCCGCCAGGGCTTCCGCCGACGCTTCGCGGTACTCGACCTGCGCGCCGCTCTCCAGGGCGTGCAGCTGCGCGACACGCAGCGGCTTGCCTGCAAGGTCGATCCCGGTCACCGACGCGCCGCGCTGCGCCATCGCCTCCGCCAGGATCCCGCCGCCGCAGCCGACGTCGAGAGCGCGCCGGCCGGCCAGCGGTGCGAGCCGGTCGATCCACTCCAGCCGGACCGGATTGATGTCGTGCAGCGGACGCATCGGCCCCTGCGTATCCCACCAGCGCGCGGCGAGGTCGGCGAACTTGCGAAGTTCGGATGGATCGGCGTTCGTCTGCATGGATTCAATCTTAACGGGCGCGCCGGCCGCTGCCGTATGGCAGCCATGCCTGCCGCTTATGGGGCAATCCTCTAGACTCCGCCCGGTTGGCTCGGGTACGCAGTTACACGGATATCATTTGCCGAGCCGATCGCGAGAAACGTCGACAACGGAGTCCACATGCTGGCCAACTTCTTCCGCTTCATCGTCGCTGCGACCGCCGTTGTCGTGCTGGCTGGCTGCGCGACGCGCGCGACGACCATCGACGCGCAGTGGATCAATCCCTCGCTCTCTGGCAAGCGCGAACTGCGCAGTGTCCTGGTCCTCGGGGCGCTGCGCGACACGACGCAGCGCCGCATGCTCGAAGACCGCATGGTCGACGCGCTGGCCGCGGCGGGCGTGAAGGCCGTGGCGTCCTACAAATTCCTCCCGGACGGAGGACAGTTCAGCGAGGACCAGCTGCGCAAGGCGGTGGCGGCCGCCGGCGCTTCGCACGTGCTGACCAGCAGCATCACCGGCACGACGACCGACGTGCGGGTCACGCCGGGCATGGTGAGCGGTCCCGGCTGGGGGCCAGGCCGCGGCTGGCCGTCGACGATGAGCCCCGGCTGGGGTGGGTTCGCGTCGTACCACAACACGGCGTGGGTGCGTTCGACTCCGCCCGACGTCCGGACGACACAGAATGTCCACGGCGACACGCGAGTGTTCGACACCGCGAGGTCCGAGGTGGTCTGGTCGGCCGCGACGACGACCGCGATCGGATGGGACTCGGTGCCCCAGCTGATGGACCAGTTCGTCCGGCTGATCGTGGACACGCTGAAGCAGGACGGCGTGATCTAGCCAGGCGCGGCGTGTGAAGGGCGCAGCCAGAGCCGGCCGCGCGGGCCGGCCGGTTGCGCGCCCGGTTGAAGCAGAGCGCATTCGTAATCGATTCCAACGGGAGGTGTGAGATGGGTCGCTTGATTTTTCTGATGTCCCTTGCGGTGACGGCTGTGCTGGCCACGTCGGAGGCGACGGCGCAGGTTCGCGTCCAGTACGGGCGCGTCACGAATGTGCAGACGACGACCGTGAACAATTCGACGTCGCAGAACGTCGGCACGGTGGTCGGCGGGACGGTTGGGCTTGTGTCGGGCAGCGGACAGTCCGGCAGCAACCGCGCGCTGCGAGGCATCACCGGCGCGGCGGCCGGCCGCGGCGTGGGGACGCTGGCGGGGCGCTCGCAGGCGTTCGAGTACACCGTGCTGGTCGACGGCATGACGACCGTGCGCGTGGTCTCCGACCAGGCCGGCAAGCGCGTCGGCGATTGCGTCGCGGTCGAGCAGGGCCAGTTCGCGAACATCCGCCTCGTGCCCGAGAGCCGTTGCGCGCCGCGCGCGCAAGCCGCGCCGGCCAAGGCGGCGCCCGCCAAGGCCGCGCCGGCGCCGGCGCCCGCGGCGGCCGACGTGCAGCAGGCGTCGGCATGCGAGCAGGCGAAGGCACAGCTCCTGGCTGCCAACACCGACGAGGAATTCGACCGGGCCGAGCGGCGCATGCGGCTGCTCTGCGGCGAGTAATCAGCGCCTTTGCCGCCACCGAGCTGCGCGCCTTGCCGGCGCGCAGTCGATCGCGGCGGGCGTCAACCACGGCCCGACTGGCAGCATTGACGGACGCTGCGTCGAGCCACAACGAAACAGAGAGAGATTTCATGGACAAACAAAGACGCGATGTTCTGATCGCCGGCGCGGGCCTTGCGGTCCTGACGGTCGCAGCGGCTGGCTGCACGACGACGTCCGGCACGGGCGGCGATCCGGCGGCACAACGGCAGGCGATCGACTCGGCCGCTGACAGCTCGCTGTCGCGGCTCTATGCGCAGCAGCCGGGCACCAACGAGCTCGTGGCCTCCGCGCGCGGCATGCTCGTGTTCCCGGTCTTCGTGCAGGCTGGCTTCATCTTCGGCGGCGGCAGCGGGCACGGCGTGCTGCGCAAGGGCGGCAAGTCAGCCAGCTATCACCGGATGACGGAAGCGTCGGCGGGACTGCTGGCCGGGGCGCAGTCCACGGCGGTGTTCATCCTCTTCATGACCGACGAGGCACTGCGGCGCTTCGAAGCGAGCAACGGCTGGACGGTCGGCGCCGATGCCGCGGTGTCGATGATCAACGTCGGCGCCAATGCGCGCGTCTCGACAACGACCGGGCAGCAGCAGGTCATCGGTTTCGTGATGACCAACGCGGGCCTGATGGGCAACCTGAGCCTCAACGGCAATCGCATAACGCCGCTCAACATCTGAGCCGGCTTCCCCGCCTTGTCGCGCCCCCGGATCGGGCGCGACAGCGGGGCAGCGCACGAGCAGTCGCCTGGCTGTGAGATCGCAGGTCGTGCCTCGATCACAGCCAATCCCATCAGCCCCCACCGGACCGAAGCGCCTCCAGCCGAGGCGAGCGAACCATGTCGACGAATAGCACCAAGGCAAAGAGCGCCAAACGCAAGCCGGTCCTGGCGGACCTCGGACTCCAGGGCGGCGGCGCCCATGGAGCCTTTACCTGGGGAGTCCTCGACCGCCTGCTGGAAGAGCCCTGGCTGACTTACGACGGCATCTCCGGAACGTCCGCGGGGGCGATGAACGCCGCCGTGATGGTCGACGGTTACGCGGCCGGCGGCGCCGACGGCGCGCGGCAGGCGCTGGAGCGCTTCTGGAAGGCGGTTTCCGACGCCGCCGTCCTCAGCCCGTTCCGGCGCGGCCCGATGGAAGTCATGACCGGCAACTGGACGCTCGACTACTCGCCGATGTTCACGGCGGCTCGACATCGCGGCGCGCGTGATTTCGCCGTACGACATCGCCCCCCACAGCGCCAACCCGCTCGAGCAGATCCTGGAGAACTGCATCGACTTCGAGCGGCTGAGGCAGGCCCCGATCAAGCTGTTCGTCACGGCCACCAACGTCCGCACCGGGCGCGGCCGCCTGTTCCGCAACGCCGACGTGTCCCCCGATGCCCTGCTGGCGTCGGCGTGCCTGCCGACGATGTTCCAGGCGGTGGAGATCGACGGCGAGGCGTACTGGGACGGCGGCTATTCCGGCAACCCTTCGATCGCGCCCCTGATCCGCGAGTGCGTTTCGAGCGACACGATCCTGGTCCAGATCAATCCGATCGAGCGGCCCGGAACGCCGCGGACCGCGCGCGAGATCCACAACCGGCTCAACGAGATCGCCTTCAACTCGACGCTGATCAAGGAACTGCGCGCCGCCGCGCTGCTGCGGCGAGTGGTCGATCCGGGCACCGGAGATGGCGCCGCGCTCGCGAAGATGCGCCTGCACCGGATCTCCAGCGACGTGATGCTCTCGCTCGGCTACTCGTCGAAGATGCTTGCCGAGTGGGACTTCTTCGTGATGCTGCGCGACGCCGGCCGCGAGGCCGCCGACGCGTTCCTGCAGGGGCATGGCAAGGACCTGGGCGTGCGCTCGTCGCTCGACCTCGACGAGTTCCTCGAAGGGGTCTGAGGCCATGGGTTTGCTTGGCATCCTGCTGGCGCTGGTCGTCCTGATGTGGCTGTCGTTCCGCGGCTGGAGCGTGCTGCTGCTGGCGCCGGCCGCCGGACTGCTGGTGACGGCGTTCTCGTCCGAGCCGCTGCTGGCGCACTGGACGCACACGTTCATGGGCTCGGCCGCCGGCTTCGTGGGCCAGTTCTTTCCGCTGTTCCTGCTCGGCGCGCTGTTCGGCAAGCTGATGGAAGACAGCGGATCCGTGTCGGCGATCGCGCGCTTCCTCAGCGAGAAACTCGGCGCGCGCCGCGCGATCCTCGCGGTCGTGCTCGCCGGAGCGCTGGTGACCTACGGCGGCGTCAGCCTGTTCGTGGCGTTCTTCGTCATCGGGCCGATGGCCGAGGCGCTGTTCCGCGAGGCCGACATTCCGCGGCGGCTGATGCCGGCCGCGATCGCGCTGGGCACGACGACGTTCACGATGACGGCAATGCCGGGCACGCCGGCGATCCAGAACGCGATCCCGATGCCGTTCTTCGGCACCACGCCCTTCGCGGCGCCCGGCATCGGCCTCGTCGCTTCGCTGATCATGCTGTCGTTCGGGCTGGCGTGGCTCGCGTTCGCCGAGGCTTCGGCGCGGCGCTCCGGCGCAGGCTTCGCCGACGGCGCAGCGGCTGCCGTGCCGGTGACGGATGACCCGCTGCTTCGCGAACGGGCGACGACCGCCGGCACGTTCGATCCGCCGGAAGCGGCCAAGGGCCGGCCGAGCGCCGACGAGCCGGGCATCGGAACGGCGCTTGCGCCGCTGGTGGTGATGATCGGCGTGAACCTGCTGATGTCGTTCCTTGTCCTGCCGCGGCTCGAATTCGCGTTCATGGAGGACGAACACTGGCAGTCGCTCTCCCTGTCGGCCATGAGCGGAGTGTGGTCGGTGCTGGTGGCGCTGGCGTGTGCGATGGTGGTCCTCCTGCTGCTCAACCGCCGCCGCCTGGCGTCGGTCCGCGAGTCGATGGACGCTGGCGCCAACGCCTCGGTGCTGCCGGTGCTGAGTGTCGCCAGCCTGGTCGGCTTCGGTGCGGTCGTCGCGGCGATGCCGGCCTTCGCGGACGTGCGCGACTGGATCCTCGGGATCGAAGGTGGCTTGCTGGTGTCCCTGTCCGTTTCGGTGAACGCACTGGCGGCGCTGACCGGGTCCGCGTCCGGCGGCATGACGATCGCGCTCGATGCGCTGGGCGCGACGTACCTTGCGCTCGCCGAGCAGCAGGGCGTCAATCCCGAACTCCTGCATCGGATCGCCGCGATCGGCGCCGGCACGCTGGACAGCCTCCCCCACAACGGCGCCGTCGTGACGCTGCTCGCGGTGTGCCGCTCGTCGCACCGCGAGAGCTACTTCCACATCGCCATGACCGCCATCGTCGGCCCGATCGTCGCGCTGGCCGCGGTGATCGTGCTTGCGGGCGTGTTCGGATCGTTCTGACCATCGGTCCTTTCGAAACTCTCGATGGACAAGGGAGATCGTGAATGTTTCTCCAGTCGTTGACTCGACACGAACGGTGGGTCGCATTGATCCTGCTCGCGATGGCGGGAGCGTGGCTGCTGCCGTCGATGCAGCAGCCGGCCGAATACCACGACTTCGCCGATCGCCGGATCCTTCTCGGAATCGCCAACGCGGGCGATGTCCTGTCCAACGCCGCGTTCGCCGTGGTCGGGCTGTACGGCCTCATCCAGCTTCAGCGCGGTCGCCGGCAGCTTGGCCCGGCGGTGCGTGCGTGCCTCCTCGTCTTCTTCGTCGGCCTGTTTCTGACCGCGCTGGGGTCCGCCTACTACCACCTCGATCCGACCAACGCGACGCTCGTGCTGGATCGACTGCCGATGACCATCGCGTTCGCGGGCGTGTTCGGCGCCGTGGTCGCGGAGCGGGTCAGCACGCGCGGCGGGTTTGCGTCACTGGCGGTGATGCTGGCGCTCGGCCTGGCGAGCGTCGTCTACTGGAAGTACACGGATAACATCGCACCGTATGCGGCGGTCCAGTTCGGCGGGATGGCCGGCGTCGTGGCGCTGCTCGCGACGACGCCGCGCGGAGCCGAGGCATTGCCGTGGTGGGGCCTGATCGCGTGGTACGCCTTGTCGAAGCTGCTGGAGCTCGGAGATTCGGCCGTCTGGCATGCCTCGAGCGCGGTCGTCGCGGGGCATCCGCTGAAGCACCTGGCCGCGGCGATGGCGGGCTTCGTCATCGCGCACGCGCTGCGCCGGCCGGCGTCGAGTCCACCGCCGCATCGAACCGTCGACATGCGCCCGGGCAGCGGCCGGCGGAGAGGGCCGATGACGTTGGAGAGGCCCTCGGCGCACGCTGCGTCGTTGCGCTGAGCCGGCCGCGCTGGCCTCGGGGCTACGGCCCCGCGAAGGGCTGCGCGTCCGCGTCGTCGGGCCGGAAGGTCGACAGCAGCGCTTCGAGCCGCACCGGCACTCCCGCCGTTGACGGCGCCACGAGCCGAAGTCCGCTCGCGGTCGACGGCCGGTCGATGCCTTCCTCGACGCGGGCGAGCAGGTAGGGAAAGAACGGGTTCGACGGCAGTCGCGTCAGGAAGTCCTGGTCGACGATGAGCGCGCCGCGTTCTCCTCGCGCATCGAGCGCGCCGAGGTTCAGCCCGAACTCCAGGCCCGTCTTCGGGTCGGGGTGCGTTCCATAAAGCGGGTCGCCGGGCGGGATCGGGATGGCCAGGTGCGACAGCGAGAAGATGCCGCGCGGATAGGGCAGCCCGAGCGGCTTGTCCACGGCGGTCAACTGGCCGGGCGCGATGCTGCGCTCGACGGTCGCGTCGGTGTCGTCGCCGGCGTTGACGATCGCGGTGAAGCGATACGCCTGCGGCGTGGTCGGTGTCAGCCGGTCCAGCGCGACATAGGCCGACGGACGCAGCAGGGGCCCGAACTTGACCGTCCGGTTCACGTCGAACAGCACGATCTCGCTGCCGTTGTCCGGGAGGAACGCATACAGGGCGGTCAGGATCGCCGGCGTGCTGACGGTGAAGTCGATCACGGACTGGAATGTCAGCACCGGCGGGAGAGTTTCGAGCTTGCCCGAGCGGGCCAGCCGCTGGATCTGCTGCTGGAGCGCATCGGTCAGCAGGTATGACTGGCGTGCGCCGTTGACCGGAAACGAGTTGTACTTGAACGGGTTGAACTCCGGCACGTTGCTGAGCCAGGCGGCGCTGGCGAACGGCGGCAGCACCGCCGGCAGGCCCGCCAACCCTGCGTAGCGGGCAAAGCGCGTGATGCCGATCATCGGCGTGAACAATGTCAGGCGGTCGGCGCGCGGCAACTTCGGGTCTTCGATCGCGTCGAGGGCGTACTTCACGGCCAGCGCGCCACCGTTCGAGAATCCGGCGATGTGCAGCGGCGCGGGCGCCGGCACGCGGCGTCGCGCCTCGCGGATCGCGAGCCGGGTCGCCGCACTCCAGTCGCGCCAGCGCACTTCCGAAAGGCCGGCGGGCACCGTGCCGTGGCCGGGCAACCGAATGCCGATCGCCACGAATCCCCTGTCCACGTACCTTCGAGCGACGTGCCGAAGGCTGTAGGGCGAGTCCGTCAGTCCGTGCAGCAGGACGACGACGCCCTTCGGTGGACCCGACGGTTCCATCACATACGAGCGGTTCCAGTCCTGCGTGAAGCGCGGCGGATAGACCGGGCTGCCTTCGAAGTAACGGTTGTACGGGACGCGCGCATCGGGCTCGAGACGCTGCGTCACGTTGGCGCGGATGTCGTCGAAGATCGCCTGTTCCTGGGCGAGATACCGAGCCCAGTCGGCCGAGTCGAGTTGATCGGCGCTCAGTTCGACGGGAACGTGCGTGTGCCACGGCTGCAGCGGGGGCCCGCGCAGGGCGCGGGCCGACCGGACCCCGAGCGCCACGACGGCGAGGAGCAGCAGCGCGAGAAACAGCCAGGTCAGGGTGCGTTTGAGGTTCATCGCGATCCAGGAGCGAATTGCATGGGCCAGCACCGCACCGCACCTTGGCGATGCGCGGCCGCCGGTCGTGACGTCAGGAGCACGTGGCTCGAAGCCGCCTCAGCGCCTCGTTGCTCTGCGGAAGGTCGTCGCGGTTCTCGCCGGGGAAATAGCGTTCGCCGTGCGGGATGTCCTTGCTGCCGGGTGACGGAAATCCACGGACGGCGACCACACCGGGCGCCAGCTTCGACGCATCGATCGAACCCTTGTCGATGTCGCGCTGGCACACCAGGAGCACTCCGTTGCTGCGGATGACGCGTTCACGCAGCGCGATCGAGGACTTCGGCGCGGACGACAACAACGCGCCAGCATTCGGCGCCAGTGTCAGCACGAAGAAGCGCTGGCCCTTGGGGTTCTGCGAGAGTCCGCGGCTGGCTGCCTGCTCGAAATTGAACTCGTAGCCGGCGATGTAAAGCCCGCCTTCCGTCGGCGCCGCAGCGGCAAGCGGCACGGCGCAGGCGATCGACACGGCCGCGCCCAGCCGCTTGAGCCGACGCGACATGTGTGAGGGGCTCGAATTCATCGATGGTCCTGTTCGCTGTTCCAAAAGAGGCATGATAAAAAAAACCCCGCCGAAGCGGGGTTTTTAATCAGCGATGGATCGCCGTTAGCGCCGGACAGGACGCGTTCCGACAACCTCGACCTCAACGCGACGATTCGGCTGCAAGCACTCGATCAGCTGCTTGCGGTTGCGAATCTCACCCTTCGGCCGACGGATCCGGACACTGCTTGACCGGGTTCGCCATGCCTTTGCCTTCCGTGTAGACGCGGTTCGGCTCGATACCCTTGCTGACAAGGTAATCCTTGACAGCCTGCGAACGACGCTGCGAAAGGTTCAGGTTGTACTTCTCGCTACCGATGCGGTCCGTGTAGCCGACCGCGATGATGACTTCCAGGCTCACGCCAGCCATTTTCGACACGAGGTCGTCCAGCTTCGCCTTGCCCTCCGGGCGCAGCACGGCCTTGTCGAAGTCGAACAGCGCGTCAGCCGCAAACGTCACCTTCTCGCTCGTCGGAGCCGGCGCAGCCGGGGGCGGCGGCGGGGGCGGCGGAGCAGCGGCAGGCGGCGGGGGCGGCGGCGGCGGTTCGCACGTCGGAGCCTTCATCAGGTCGCGATCGCACTCGCAGCCGGCGGTCCAGTTCGGGAACTTCGCGCCCTCGATCTTGGCCGCCGCAGCGCGCTCGACGCTCCAGCTTCCAGTACGCCAGCACAGGCCGAACGGATCCTTGACGATCACGCCACGGGCGTCGATGACATACGGGCTTTCGCGCGGGTCGACGAGCTTGACGTCCGTCGCCTGGGCAAACACCAGCCCGGAAACGGTCATCAGCGCCGAGGCCACGAGGCCTAGCTTGATGCTTTTCTTCATTGGTTCTCCTCACTCGAGTCAGAGAAGACCGCCCGAAGGTGCTACCGGACGGCCAGGCATGCGCTGCGTCGCCCGGTGACTCCCGAATTCAGGATGCCCCGGCCGTGAGCAGAACTTGCCGACATCTATTCTGCCACGCCGCCACGTTTGGCATCAGGTCGGCGTGGGCAGAAGCCGGCAAAACCTGTCTCGCTTCGACAACACGCTGTCCGCCGACCCAGACCTCGCTGACCTGTTCCCGTCCAGTCGAGTAGACGAGGTGCGAAATGACGTCGTAGAGGGGCTGGGTTTCGGGTAGAGCCAGGTCGAAGGCCACCAGGTCCGCCTCCTTGCCGGGCTCGATCGATCCGATCTGGCGCTGCAGTCCCAGAGCCCGGGCTCCACCGAGGGTCGCGGCATCCAGCACGTCGGGCGCAGGGAGCACGCTGGCGTCGCCGGCGGCGCCCTTGGCGAGCAACGCCGCCAGGCGCAGTTCGGACAGCATGTCCACCCGGTTGTTACTGGCGGCCCCGTCCGTGCCGAGGGCGAGGTTGACGCCGGCGGCGGCGGCGCGTGCGATGGGAGCGATGCCGCTACCGAGTTTCAGGTTGGACGCCGGGCAGTGGGCGATCGAGGCGCCCCGGTCGGCAAGCAGTCCGATTTCCGCATCGTCCAGGTGAACGGCATGGACCGCGATCAGCCGTTCCGACACCAGTCCCAGCCGGTCGAGCCGGGCCAGCGGACGGCACCCGTGCTGGGCGACGGACTGGCGAATCTCGTCGTCGGTCTCGTGCACGTGGGTGTGGATCGGCAAGATCCAGTTCGTCGGCCAGCATCGCGATCCGCTGCAGCGTCGCGTCGCTGACCGTGTACGGCGCGTGCGGCGCCAGCGTGAAACTCACCAGCGAGTCATTGCGGAAGTCGTCGCGGGCCGCCAGTCCCTTGCGCAGGTAGTCCTCGGCATCCGAGGCATACGCGGTCGGGAACTCGATCGCGATGATGCCCGCCACGAAGCGCATTCCCAGCGCCCGGAAGGCCCGGACGCTGGCTTCGGGGTAGAAGTACATGTCCGAGGCACACGTCGTTCCGGATCGGAGCATCTCCAGCGCCGCCAGCCGGCCGCCGTCGTATACGAACTCGGGCGACACCAGCGCCTTCTCGAGCGGCCAGATCCTCTGCGTGAGCCAGCGCATCAAGGGCAGGTCGTCACCAACGCCGCGCAGCAGCGTCATCGCGGCGTGCGTGTGGGCGTTGACCAGGCCGGGCGTTACGGCGTGGCGGGCGAGGTGGACCACTTCGCGCCCGCGGTAGCGCCCGGCGGCAACCTCGCCTGGCAGGACGGCGACGATCTTTCCGTCGTCGATGGCGACAGCGTGGTTCTCGAGCACGAGGCCGCGCGGAACCACCGGAACGACCCAGCGGCAATGCAGGAGGGTGTCGACGTCGATCATCGGGCAGGACGCAAGGAGCGCGCGATTACATCACACCTGTTTCGGCCTTCCGCCCGGGGGTCCCGAAGCGAGGGAAAAGAGGGGTCCGGCTGATAAACTTTCACATTTGCCGCGCGCGTCTTGCAGCGCGCCTTCCGGACGGCCCATCGATGGATCAGTTTGCCAAGGAAACCCTGCCGATCTCGCTCGAAGAGGAGATGCGGCGTTCCTATCTCGACTACGCGATGAGCGTCATCGTCGGCCGCGCACTGCCCGACGTGCGCGACGGCCTGAAGCCGGTGCACCGTCGCGTGCTGTTCGCGATGCACGAACTGTCGAACCACTGGAACCGCGCATACAAGAAGTCGGCGCGCATCGTCGGCGACGTCATCGGCAAGTACCACCCCCACGGCGACCAGGCGGTCTACGACACCATCGTCCGGATGGCGCAGGACTTCTCGCTGCGATACATGCTGGTCGATGGCCAGGGCAACTTCGGCTCGGTCGACGGCGACAGCGCCGCGGCGATGCGCTACACCGAGATCCGGCTCGCCAAGATCGCGCACGAGCTGCTGGCCGACATCGAGAAGGAAACGGTCGACTTCGGGCCGAACTACGACGGCTCGGAGAACGAGCCGCTGCTGCTGCCGGCGAAACTGCCGAACCTGCTGGTCAACGGCAGTTCGGGCATCGCCGTGGGCATGGCCACCAACATTCCGCCCCACAACCTCAACGAGGTCGTCGACGGTTGCCTCGCGCTGCTGCGCAACCCCGAAACCACGATCGATGACCTGATCGAGCTCATTCCGGCGCCCGACTTCCCGACCGCCGGGATCATCTACGGCCTCGACGGCGTGCGCGAGGGCTACCGCACCGGCCGCGGCCGCGTCCTGATGCGGGCAAAGACGCACTTCGAGGAAATCGACCGCGGCCTGCGCTCGGCGATCATCGTCGACGAGCTCCCGTACCAGGTCAACAAGCGGGTCCTGCTCGAGCGGATCGCGGAGCTGGTCAACGAGAAGAAGCTCGAGGGCATCTCCGACATCCGCGACGAGTCCGACAAGTCGGGCATGCGCGTGGTGTTCGAGCTGAAGCGCAACGAAGTGCCCGAGGTGGTGCTGAACAACCTGTACAAGCAGTCGCAGCTGCAGGACACGTTCGGCATCAACATGGTGGCGCTGGTCGACGGCCAGCCGCGCCTGCTGAACCTGAAGCAGATGATCGAGGCATTCCTGTCGCACCGGCGGGAAGTGGTCACGCGGCGCACGGTGTTCGAGCTGCGCGAGGCGCGCAAGCGCGGTCACGTGCTCGAAGGCCTGGCCGTGGCCCTGGCCAACATCGACGAGTTCATCGCCATCATCAAGGCGGCGCCGACGCCGCCGGTGGCGAAGACCGGGCTGATGGCGCGCGCCTGGGACTCCTCGCTGGTGCGCGAGATGCTGACGCGGGCGGGCAGCGACATGGCGGCCTTCCGCCCCGATGGGCTGGACCTCCAGTTCGGGCTGCAGGGCGACGGCCTGTACCGGCTGTCGGAAGAGCAGGCCGAGCAGATCCTGCAGATGCGCCTGCAGCGCCTGACCGGCCTCGAACAGGACAAGATCGTCAACGAGTACCGCGACGTGATGGAGAAGATCGCCGACCTGCTCGACATCCTCGCGCGGCCGTCCCGGATCACCGACATCATCGGCGACGAACTGCTGGCGCTGAAGAGCGAGTTCGGCGACGCGCGCCGCTCGCAGATCGTGCGCAGCGCCCAGGACCTGATGACCGAGGACCTGATAACGCCCGAGGACATGGTCGTCACGCTGTCGCACACCGGATACATCAAGAGCCAGCCGCTGGCCGACTACCGCGCGCAGAAGCGCGGCGGGCGCGGCAAGCAGGCGGCGGCGATGCGCGAGGACGACTGGATCGACCAGCTCTTCATCGCGAACACCCACGACACGATCCTGTGCTTCTCCAACCGCGGCCGCCTGTACTGGCTGAAGGTCTGGGAAGTGCCGCAGGGCACGCGCACCTCGCGCGGCAAGCCGATCGTCAACATGTTCCCGCTCACCGAGAACGAGAAGATCACCGTCGTGCTGCCGATCACGCAGTACGACGAGGAGCACTTCGTCTTCATGGCCACCGCGATGGGCACCGTCAAGAAGACGGCGCTCACCGAGTTCTCGAACCCGCGCAAGGCCGGGATCATCGCCGTGGACCTCGATCCGGGCGACTACCTGATCGGCGCGGCGATCACCGATGGGCAGCACGACGTGATGCTGTTCTCCGACGCCGGCAAGGCCGTGCGCTTCGACGAGAACGACGTGCGGCCGATGGGGCGGCAGGCGCGCGGCGTTCGCGGCATGCAGCTCGACGACCGGCAGCAGGTGATTGCCCTGCTCGTGGCCGAGGACGAGCAGCAGAGCGTGCTGACGGCAACCGAGAACGGCTTCGGCAAGCGCACGCCGATCGTCGAGTACACGCGCCACGGTCGCGGCACGAAGGGCATGATCGCCATCTCGACCAGCGAGCGCAACGGCAAGGTCGTCGCTGCCACGCTGGTGCGCGGCGATGACGAGGTGATGCTGATCACCACCGGCGGCGTGCTGATCCGCACCCGCGTCTCCGAGATCCGCGAGATGGGGCGCGCCACGCAGGGCGTGACGCTGATCGCGCTCGACGAAGGCACGACGTTGACCGGCCTGCAGCGCGTTGTCGAGCGCGACAGCGAAGGCGGCGGCGAGAACGGAAGCGGCGAGCCGGGCGAGGAGGGCTCCTCCGAGGCGCCGGCTGCACCTGCCGGGAGCTGACGATGCGCGTCTACAACTTCTCGTCGGGCCCGGCCAAGCTGCCCGAGGAGGTGTTGCAGCAGGCCAGCGAGGAGATGCTCTCTTGGCACGGCAAGGGCTACTCCATCATGGAGACGAGCCACCGCAGCCCGGAGTTCACGTCGATCATCGAGGAGACCGAACAGCTGCTGCGGTCGCTGCTCGCCATCCCAGACAGCTACAGCGTGCTGCTGCTGCAGGGCGGGGCGCACCTGCAGTTCGCCATGGTGCCCCTCAACCTGCTCGGCCCCAAGACCAATGCCGACTACCTGCTGAGCGGCATCTGGTCCGAGAAGGCCGCCGAGGAAGCGCGCCGCTTCTGCAGCGTCAACGTGGTCGCGGACAACGCCGGCAGCGGCCGCACCGTCGTGCCTGGCCAGTCCGAGCTGAAGCTCGATGCCTCGGCCGCGTTCGTCCACTACTGCTCCAACGAGACCATCAACGGGCTGGAGTTCTCGTACATCCCGGACACGGGCGACGTCCCGCTCGTCGCCGACATGTCGTCGCACTTCCTGTCGCGTCCGCTCGACGTGACGAAGTTCGGCGTCATCTACGCCGGCGCGCAGAAGAACTTCGGGCCGGCCGGACTGACGCTGGTGATCGTGCGCAACGACCTCGTCGGCCGCTGCTCGCCGCGCTGGCCGACGATGCTCGACTACCGGACGTACGCCGAGGCGCACTCGATGTACAACACGCCGCCGACGTATTCCGTCTACATCGCGCACCTGGTCCTGAAGTGGCTGCAGGCGCAGGGAGGCGTCGCCGGCATCGAGCGCCGGAACATCGAGAAGGCGACGCTGCTGTACGACACGATCGATCGCTCCGGCTTCTACTCGAACCGGATCGACAAGCGCGATCGTTCGCGCATGAACGTGCCGTTCTCCCTCGCCGATTCGAGGCTGGATGACACTTTCCTGATGGAGGCCGGGCAGCACGGCCTGGTCCAGCTGAAGGGCCACCGGCTGGTCGGCGGCATGCGGGCGTCGATCTACAACGCCATGCCCGTCGAAGGCGTGCGCGCGCTGGTCGATTTCATGAATGACTTCGAGCGCCGCCATGGCTGATTCCCTCGACGACCGCCTCAAGCCGCTGCGCGACGCCATCGACGCCATCGACGGCAGGCTGGTCGAACTGCTGAACGAGCGCGCCCGCGTGGCCAGCGCGGTGGGCCGCATCAAGCACGAGGTCGGCGCGCCCGTGTTCCGCCCGGAGCGCGAGGCCGAGGTGCTGCGCAAGGTCGCGGCGAAGAGCGCGGGTCCGCTCGGCGAGGTCGCGCTGTCGAACATCTTTCGCGAGGTGATGTCCGCCTGCCGCGCGCTCGAGCGCGAGCTGACGGTGGCCTTCCTCGGCCCGTCGGGCACGTTCTCCGAGACCGCGATGCAGAAGCAGTTCGGCATGGGCGTGAACGGATTGCCGTGCACGACGATCGACGAGGTGTTCCGCGCGACGGAAGCCGGCGGCGCCGACTTCGGCATCGTCCCGGTCGAGAACTCGTCCGAGGGCGCGGTGAGCCGAACGCTCGACCTGCTGCTCGCCACGCCGCTGCACGTGCTGGGCGAGGTATCGGTGCCCGTCCACCACAACCTGCTGACGCGGTCCGGGTCCATGGAACGCGTAACGCGGATCTGCGCCCACTCCCAGGCGCTCGCGCAGTGCACGGGCTGGCTCAACCAGCACTGGCCGTCGGTCGAGCGGCAGGCGGTGGCGAGCAACGGCGAGGCGGCGCGCATGGCTTCGGAGGACGCGACGGTGGCCGCGATCGCCGGCGAACGCGCGGCGCAGCGCTTCGGGCTGCACGCGGTCGCGGCTCACATCCAGGACGATCCGAACAACCGGACCCGCTTCGTCGTGCTCGGCGCCCAGGCGACGCAGCCGTCCGCTCCGCCGGGGCGCGACAAGACGTCGCTGATCCTGTCGGTGCCGAACCGCGCCGGCGCGGTGTTCCACATGCTCAAGCCGCTGGCGTCGCACAACGTGTCGATGTCGCGCCTCGAGTCGCGGCCGGCGCGCGTCGGGACCTGGGAGTACTACTTCTACGTCGACGTCGAAGGCCACGCCGACGACCCGAAGGTCGCGGCCGCGCTCGGCGAACTGCAGAAGGAGTGCGCCTTCTACAAGTGCCTGGGTTCGTATCCGGCCGAGCAATGACGGAGTGACCATGGGGACGAATGCCGTGAACGAATTGCCTGCGCCCGAGCACATCCGGGCGATCGCGCCCTACCAGGCGGGCAAGCCGATCGAGGAGCTGGCGCGCGAGTTCGGCCTCGATCCGGCCGCGATCGTGAAGCTCGCGTCGAACGAGAACCCGCTCGGCATGCCGGAGACGGCCCGCAAGGCGATGGTCGCGGCGATGGAGGATCTCGGCCGCTACCCGGATTCCAACGGCTTCGCGCTGAAGGCGGCCCTGGCGGCGAAGTTCGGCGTGCCGCTCGACTGGATCACGCTCGGCAACGGCAGCAACGACATCCTCGAACTTGCGGCCGCGGCGGTGCTGGCGCCGGGCCGCAGCTGTGTCTACGCCCAGCACTCGTTCGCGGTCTATGCCCTCGCCACCCAGGCGCGCGGCGCGCGGGCCATCGTGGTTCCGGCGCGCGCGCTCGGACACGATCTCGAAGCGATGGCGGCAGCGGTTGCCGGCGACACGGCGCTGGTCTACGTTGCGAATCCCAACAACCCGACCGGAACGTACCTGCCTGCGGCTGCGATCGAAGCGTTCCTGCAGCGCGTGCCGTCGCGCGTCGTCGTCGTGCTCGACGAGGCGTACAACGAGTACCTGCGACCGGAACTGCGCACCGATTCCGTGGCCTGGGTCCGGCGCTACCCGAATCTGCTGGTGTCGCGCACGTTCTCGAAGGCGTTCGGCCTCGCGGGACTGCGCGTCGGGTACGGCATCGCGCAGCCGGCGCTGACTGACCTGCTGAACCGCGTGCGGCAGCCGTTCAACGTGAATGCCGCCGCGCAGGCCGCTGCAGTGGCGGCGCTCGCCGACGAGGACTTCCTCGCCCGCAGCTATGCGCTGAACCTGAGCGGCCTGCAGCAGCTGACGCAGGCGTTCGAGGCGCTCGGCCTCGAGTACGTGCCTAGCTACGGCAACTTCGTGCTGGTGAAGGTCGGGCCGGCCGCGCGCGTCTACCAGGAGCTCCTGAAGCGCGGCGTGATCGTGCGTCCCGTGGCCAACTACCAGCTGCCCGAGTGGCTGCGCGTGTCGATCGGCCTGCCGGGCGAGAACCAGCGCTTCCTCGACGCGCTGCCCGGCGCACTCGCTGCCGCGCGCTCGTGAAGCTCGCGCTGATCGGCGTTGGCCTGATCGGCGGCTCGTTCGCACGCGCGGCGCTGTCTGCCGGCGCGGTGACGAGCGTCGCCGGATTCGATGCGGATGCGGGGGCGCTGTCGGCGGCGCTCCGCATCGGCGCCATCACCTCGGTCGCCGATTCCGCGGCGGCGGCGGTGAGCCAGGCCGACCTCGTGATGCTCGCGGTCCCGGTCGGCGCGATGGCTGGCGTGATGAGGGCGATTGCGCCTCACTTGCGTGCCGACGCGATCGTGACCGATGTCGGCAGCACGAAGGTGAGCGTCGTCGCGGCGGCCCGCGCGGAACTCGGCGCTCACTTCATGCGCTTCGTGCCGGGCCATCCGATCGCGGGACGGGAACGCCCCGGGGTCGAGTCGTCGGAGCCGCGCCTGTTCGAGGGCAAGCTCTTCATCGCAACTCCCGTTGCCGAGACCGACCGCGCCGCGACGGAGCGCGTCGAAGGCCTGTGGCAGCGCCTCGGCGCGCGCGTCGAGCGCATGGACGCGCAGGAGCACGACCGCGTCTTCGCTGCGGTCAGCCACTTGCCGCATCTGCTTGCGTTCGCGCTCGTCGCGCAGATCGCGCGCGAGGACGATGCGGAACGCAAGCTTGCCAAGGCCGGCGCGGGATTCCGCGACTTCACGCGCATCGCGGCGTCGAGTCCGCGCATGTGGCGCGACGTCTGCATCGCGAATCGCGAGGCGCTGGCCGTTGAACTGCGGGGTTACCGGGCGCTGCTCGACGAGCTGCAGGCCGCGCTCGACGCCGGCGACGGCGAAGCCATCGAAGCGGTCTTCCGCACCGCGGCCGAGTGCCGGCGCACGCATGCGCCGCGGCTCGACGCCGAGTAACGCCCGCCTCCCTCGGCGGCTGCCCGGTCCACCCGACACCTGTCGGGCTCGAACAACCGATCCAATCCCGGGACACTGGCGGTCCGGACGGCGAGGGGCGTTCGCTGCAGCAAGGCGATCGGTTCTCGCTGCGTGATGAATGGCGTCCGAGCGCGCAAGCGCCCGGTCGGTTCATGACGGAGGGAAGGATCGATGCGGTTGCGCGGCTTCACCCTGGTCGAACTGCTCGTCGTCCTGACGATCGCAGCGATACTTCTCGCCGGCGCGGTGCCATCGCTTTCCTGGTTCATCGCCTCCTCGCGAACCGCGAACACCGCGGACACCATGGTCGCGGCGTTCGAACGCGCGCGCTCCGAGGCGGTCCGGCGCAGCGCCGTGGTTTCGGTCTGCCGCTCGCTCGATCCCTACGCCGCCGAGCCGGCGATCAGGTGCAGCAACGCGGCGGGCCTCGGCTATGCGGCCGGAGACTGGGCGTCCGGTTGGGTCATGTTCGAGAAGCGGGGGTCGACCGCTGCCGGGACCTACCAGAACGGAGTCGACGCGGTACTGCAGCGCCAGCCCGCGGCTGGAACGGGAAACACGCGCCTCGTGGTGGCCGGCAACCTCCCTGGCGCCGCGGTGGCGTACGACCGCCACGGCACGGCCGCGTCGAGTGCCGGCACCTTCAGCATCGACTACCGCGATCCGGCGAACGCTGCACTGACCGGCGCCGCCCGGTGCGTGGTCGTGGCGGTCGTCACTGGTCGCATCACGGTCAAGCGCCCGGTCGCGGGTGCCTGCGCGTGAGCGAGCAATGCGGAGGGTGGTCCAGTGAGCGAGCGCGGGCTTTCCATGATCGAGATCCTGGTGGCGCTCACGATCGTCGCCTTCGGAATGCTCGGCCTGCTTGGCCTGCAGGCGCGGGCCTTGAGTGTCCAGAAGGACGCCTTCCATCGCAGGCAGGCCGCCGAACTGGTCGCGCAGCTCGCAGAGCGGATGCGCGCGAACCACCTTGCTTTCCTGGCAGGGCGCTATGCGCTCACCTTCGACGCGTCGGCCGGGGCGCCATCGACGGCGCCAGCCTGCAGCGCGCCGTGCACGAGCGCGCAAGTGGCCGCGCGGGATCTCGACGAGTGGCGGATCGAACTTCGCCGCCGCATTCCGGGTGCCGCGGCGTATCTCCAGTGGGACGCGGCGAGTCGAAGCGGGATCGCCGTCTCGGTGGCGTGGCCCGAGCCGCACGCCGCGGCGAACGACGGGGTGTGCGATGCCTTGACGGCGGGCGGCGCCGTTCTTCCGGCCGGGTATCGCTGTTACCGGACCCGGGTGTTTCCATGAGCCGCGGCGCAGCCGTCAACGTGATGCGGCAGCAGGGCCGGACGCTGGTCGAGCTCGTCATCGCCATCGCGATCGGGCTCGTGCTGATGGCCGGCGTCGGCGCCCTGTATCTGTCGTCGAGGGGCGTGTCGCGCGTGGCGCAGCAGTCGGGCAGCGCGGAAGACACGGCCCGCGTGGTCATGACAGCGATCGGGGACGCCATCAAGGCCGCCGGCTACGGCGAGATCGTCGGCTCCGATCACTCGGCGCAGGGGCAGACGCTGTTCGAGGGGCCGGCGGTGCGGGGATGCACGGGCAGCCGCTTCGCCGATGCCTTCAACGCGCTTGCGCCCGACTACGCCTGCATCGGCAGCGCGCCCGGCGACCAGGTGCTGCTGCGGTTACAGGGACGCTATGCGCTCGTGCCGATGGACGCCGCGCACCTCACGGCTTCATCGCTGCCCGACTGCCTTGGCGCCTCGAACACGCTGCAGGACACGCCGCTGCAGGCAGCGACCGCGCGCGCGGGCGCGGGCATCCAGCGCCGCGTCGTGCAGAGCGCTTTCTCGCTGGATCCGACCGGTGCGGCATTGCGGTGCCACGGCAATGGCAATCCCGGCAGCCCGGCGCCCATCGCCAACGACGTGATCGAGTTTCGCGCCTTCTATCGCTTCGACGACGCGGGTTTCGCGCTGGCCGTCGGCAACCAGACGAACTACGTGCCGCTGGGAGGGACCGTTCGCGATGCCGCCTGGCTCAACGCCACGGCGGCTGCTTCACCGGCGGACCCGTGGAGGCACGTGGTGGCCGTGGTCCTCTGCATCACGGTCGCGACCAGGGAACGAGGGACCGCCGCCCAGAGCGCGGACGCCGCGGCGACACGTTGCCCGCGGACCGTGGCCGAGGCAACGACAGGCACGACGCCGACCGAGGCCGTGAGCGACGGCCGGATGCGGCGCACCTTCGTCGAGACCTTCACGGTTCGCTCGCAGGCGACTGGCGCGCCGTCCATCGCCCTGTGATCTCCGAGGCAACCATGAGGCCGTCGCCGGGTATGCGCATCGTTCAAGGGCGGCAGCGACGGTCGGGCGTCGTCCTGCCGGTCGTTCTGGTGGTGCTGACGGTCCTGACAGGCATGGTGATCGCGCAGATGAAGCGGACTGCGACCGACGAGCGCGTGGCGGCCAACGTGCGCGAAACCGTGATGCTCGACAACGCGGTGCAGGCCACGCTGCGGTGGTGCGAGTGGCACGTCATCGAGCGGCCTCGAAACACGGTCAACGTCGCCGGGACAGCCGCGGCACCGGCCTGGCGAATCGCGGCCAACTGGAGCGACGCGACATCCCTGAACTTCCCGGGCGCGGCGCTGGTGCCGGGCATGAGTGGCGACCCGGCATGCGTGATCGAAGACGCCACGTGCGAACTCCAGCCGCCGATCTCGCCGACCGGCATGGACGCCAACGGGTGCAACGGCATCGACAGCCGCTGGCGCAAGTTCCGCATCACGGCGCGCGTTCGGATCACCGCGCCGGACCTGCCCAATGGCGTCCGGGAAATGATGGCGCAGAGCGAACTGCGCCTGTTTGCCGACTAGAAGGACGCGAGGGAGACACAGTGGAAATCGCGCGGCAGTCCGGTCGGACCACGGTTGCACGGCGGACCGTCGAGGCCCTGCTGGTGCTCGGCCTCTGTGCATTGGCTTTCCTCCGGCCGGGCGCCGTCGCCGGCCAGGTGGCGCAGTCGCCGTTGTTCGCGCCGACGCCGGGTTGCAGCCTGAGTTGCGGTGAGCGCTGCGGTCGGGGAGCCGGCGCCTTGCCGTCGTTCTCGGCCTCGACCCTGGCGGACGATTCGCTGTTCGTGCAGAGCGGATTCTTCGCGCCGACGTGGGAAGGCTACGTGACCGCGTATGACGCGAAGGCCTACGTCGGTTTCCTCGGCGGGGGCAACGTCGAGCCCGCTCCCACCTGGACCGCGAACTTCCCGGCGCCCTCCGAGCGGAACATCTTCACGTCGTCCGCGCCGTCGGCGCCCATCGCGTTCGACTGGTGCAACCTGGGCGCGGACCAGCGTGCGTTGCTCGATCCGGTCTACGCGAACGCGCACTCCTGTCCCGTTGCGGCGCCTCCGATCGTCGCCTGGCTGCGCGGCGATGCCGCGCATGAACGCCGCAATGGGGGCGCCTACCGCGATCGCCCCAACACGGTCCTCGGGGACGTCGTCAACTCGACTCCGCTCTTCTCCAGGTCGAGCGACCACGCCTACCAGCTGGCACCGGCGGCGTCGTATTCCGCCAGCGGTGTGCACGGCCACGAGGAATATCGCCGCTACGTTCGGGCGAAGGCGTCGAGTCGCGCATCCATCGTCATGTTCGGCGCCAACGACGGCATGTTCCACGTCCTGGATGCGCGCGCCGGGCTCGCATCCAGCGGCCGCGAGATCTTCGCCTATGTGCCGCGTGCGGCCTACGCCGCCCTCGGCGCGTTGCCCGATCCGGCCTACACGCACCGCTACTCGGTCGACGGGCCGGTGATCGAGGGCGACGTCTGGAACGGCACGAGCTGGAAGACGATCGCCGTCGGGACAACCGGCGCCGGAGCGGCCGGCATCTTCGCGATCGACGTCACGGCACCGGGCCCATCGATGGGTGCGAGCAGCGTGCTGTGGGACATCACGGCGGCCGACCACCCGAGCGCACTGGTGAGGAACGCTCTCGGCCTGACCATTGGAGCAGGCGTGATCGGCAGCGTGCGCTTCGACGTCGACCGAACGGGCGCGACGGAGCCCAACGGAGCCTGGGCGTATGTCGTCGGCAATGGCTACGAAAGCCGCAATGACACGGCGGCGTTGCTGGTGTTCGACGCGCTGGACGGTTCATTGATCCGCGCCATCGACACCGGGGTCGGCGGCGCCGGCAACCGGAACGGGCTCGGTGCGGTGACGCCGGTGTACGACGGCAATCGCAACATCGTGGCTGTCTATGCGGGCGACAAGCTCGGCCATCTCTGGAAGTTCGACCTGAGTTCGGCGAACCCGTCGAGCTGGAAGATCTTCAACGAGCAGCCGCCCGGTGTGCCGAGCCCGCTCTTCACTGCGACGGAGGGCGGAACGACTCGGCCGATCCACCAGGCGCCGCGCGTCGCGCCGCATCCGCTCGGCGGTCTCTACGTCGCCTTCGGCACCGGCAAGTACTTCGAGGTCGGCGATCCGGCGAACAGCGATGACCAGGGCATCTTCGTGCTCCGGGATCAGGGGCAAGTGCCGTCCATTCCGTTCGGTGACGTGGAACTCGTGCGCACGGAGGAGTACACGGACGGCACCGACTACTTTCGCCGCCTCCACCGCCCCGATCTGGCGAATTTCGACTGGAACGACAAGGGCTTCTGGGTGCGGCTCCGGCCGCTGTCCGTTGCTTCCAGCAAGGAGCGGGTGATCGGACCGCTGTTCCTGGACGGCGGCATGCTCGTCGCTTCGACCTTCTCGCCCGAGGGGCCGGCGGAGCCCTGCGCGCCCGCCGGGCGCTCGCACCTCTACCGCATCGATCTCGCGGGGGGCTTCACGCGCGGCGCATTCGGAGTGCAGACCGGTGTCACGATTGGCCGCCGCGTCGAGCCGGGCACGACGGGCGGGTTCGCGCCGTTGTACCAGCCGGCGGACGCGGGTTCGGTGCTGGTTCACAGCATCTCCGCCTCCGACCTCGAGACGATGCTGTCGAACCCACGGTACCGAGTTGCCGGCGACGGCGGGCCGGTGCGGCAGGCAACGACCGGAGCCTGCATGCATGCCGGCTTGCGCATCGACGGTTCGGTGGTGCGGGTCGAGACGAACTGCGCCGGGCTGATGCCGTTGCGTTCATGGCGGCCGATGAAATGAACCGGCCGGGGCCAGGGGCCGAAGGCTTCTCGCTGCTGGAACTGCTGACGGCGATGGCCATCCTCGCCTTGCTGGCGTCGATCGCGCTGCCCACCTACGCCGAATACCTCGCTCGCAGTCGGCGCTTCGAGGCAAGGGCCGGGTTGCTCGAGGCGGCGCACTGGATGGAGCGCTGGAGGACCGAGCGCGGACGCTACGACGACCCGGCGAACGCCGGCCAGCCGCCGACCGAATTCCCGTGGCGCCAGATCCCGCGCGCGGGCGATGCGAACTACACGGTCTCGGTGTTCGCCACGGCCGTCACCTACCGGATCACGGCAACGGCCACCCGGACGATGGAGAGCGATGTGTGCAAGAGCCTGTCGATCGACGAAACGGGCGTGCGCAGCTTCACGGGGTCCGGGAGCACGGAGGAAGTCTGCTGGCGCCGGTGACCGAGAGGCCGTTGCCGTCGTGGCATCATCGCCGCGTGACTTCCTGGCCTGCAGTCCTCACCGTCGATCCCATCCGCCGTGCATCGGGCACGGTGCGAATGCCGGGCTCGAAGAGCATCTCGAACCGAGCGCTGCTGCTGTCCGCGCTCGCGGAAGGTTCAACGCTCCTGGTCGACCTGCTCGACGCCGACGACACGCGCGTGATGCGCGAAGCGATGACGGCGCTCGGCGTGACGCTGGCGGCAACCGACGACGGGCTGCGTGTCGATGGGTGCGCGGGGCGCTTCCCCGCGCGCGAGGCACGCCTTTTCCTCGGCAATGCAGGAACAGCCTTCCGCTCGCTCACGGCCGCGCTGGCGTTCGCGGACGGCAGTTACGAACTGGACGGCGTTGCCCGCATGCGCGAGCGTCCGATCGGCGACCTCGTCGACGCGCTGAACGAACTCGGCGCGCGCATCCGCTACCTCGATCGCGCCGGCTTTCCGCCGCTGCGGATCGAGCCGGCCCGCTCGCTCAGCGCCGACCGCGTCGCGGTCCGCAGCGACGTGTCGAGCCAGTTCCTCAGCGGATTGCTGATGGCCGCGCCGATGGTGGCGCCCCCAGGCGGCCTGCGGATCGCCGTGCAGGGAACGCTGATCTCCCAGCCGTACGTGAGGATGACGATCGCGCTGATGCAGCGGTTCGGCGTCGCCGTGCGCGAGGAGGGCGGCGAGTTCGTCGTGCCTGCCGGCGTCTATCGGTCGCCCGGCCGCTTCGTGGTCGAGGGTGATGCGAGCGGCGCTTCCTACTTCCTCGCGCTGGGCGCGATCGCCGGGGGGCCGGTGCGCGTCGAAGGCGTCGGGCGCGACAGCGTGCAGGGCGACGTGCGCTTCGCCGATGCCCTCGCCGCGATGGGCGCGAGGATCGAGGTCGGGGAGCGCCACATCTCGGCCGCTGCCCCTGCAGGAGGACGGCTGCGGGGCATCGACGCCGACTTCAATCACATTCCCGACGCCGCGATGACGATCGCGGTCGCGGCGCTCTTCGCTGACGGTCCCAGCACGCTGCGCAACATCGGCTCATGGCGCGTGAAGGAGACGGACCGGATCGCCGCGATGACCGCCGAACTCCGCAAGCTCGGCGCCGAGGTGGAAGAGGGCGCCGACTGGCTGCGCGTGACGCCGCCCGGCACCTGGCGCGAGGCCAGCATCGACACCTATGACGACCACCGCATCGCGATGTGCTTCTCGCTGGCCGCCGTTGCCGGGCTCCCGGTGCACATCCGCGACCCGAAGTGCGTCGCGAAGACGTTCCCCGATTACTTCGACCGGCTGGCGGCGCTCACCGGGGGAGCGCCCCTGCAGGCGCACGACCAGGCTCGCTCAGGATGATTGTCCTCATCGCCTCGGTGGCACGTTCATGAACCCCCCGGTCCCGGTCATCGCCATCGACGGGCCGACGGCGTCCGGCAAGGGGACCATTGCCGAGCGCGTGGCGCGGGCGCTCGGCTTCCGCTACCTCGACAGCGGTGCCCTGTATCGGCTCGTTGCGTGGCGCGCGCTGCAAGGGCAAGTGGATACCGCGGACGAGGAGGCGCTGGCCCGCCTGGCCGCCTCGATGGAACCCGTCTTTGCCGGCGGCCGGATCGAACTGGACGGCCAGGATGTGACCGACGACATCCGGCGCGAAGAGGTGAGCCGGGTCGCATCCCTGGTGGCGGTTCATCCCCGCGTCAGGCAGGCCCTGCTCGACCTGCAGCGCTCCCGGCGACAGGCGCCCGGGCTCGTGGCCGATGGGCGCGACATGGGCACCGTCGTCTTTCCGGATGCGACGCTCAAGGTCTACCTGACTGCCACCGTCGAAGCGCGCGCCGGGCGCCGCCATAAGCAGTTGATCGAAAAAGGATTTCCCGCTAATATCGCCACCCTTTCGCAGGAACTGCGGGCACGCGACGCGCGGGATGCAGGACGGACCGCCTCGCCGCTCAAACCTGCGGAAGACGCCTACCAGCTCGATTCATCCGGGCTCACGATCGACGAGGTCGTGGCCCAGGTGCTCGACTGGTATGCAAAGCGTGACGAGGGCTGAGCAGACGGCCGTAGTCGCACACGGTGCAGTCGGGACGTCTTCGTTCGGGTGACGCGCTGGTCCAGCGCGAGCCTCTTCAATTGCCCCCGCCTGCTTTGATCAACTCCGCCCAGGCGCAATGCCGAAGCGAGCTCACTGGAAGTGCCTTTTTTCATGTCATCCGTCGCAACCCAAACCAGCAGCAGCAAGACCGAAAGCTTTGCCGCCCTCTTCGAAGAGAGCCTGAACCGTCAGGAGATGAAGCAGGGCGAAGTCATCACCGCCGAGGTGGTGCGCGTCGACTACAACTTCGTCGTCGTCAATGCCGGCCTCAAGTCCGAGGCCTACATCCCCCTCGAGGAATTCAAGAACGACATCGGTGAACTCGACGTCAAGCCCGGTGACTTCGTCTCCGTCGCGATCGAGTCGCTCGAGAACGGCTACGGCGACACCATCCTGTCGCGCGACAAGGCCAAGCGCCTGGCGGCGTGGATGAACCTCGAGAAAGCGCTGGAGAGCGGCGAACTGGTGAGCGGCACCATCACCGGCAAGGTCAAGGGCGGCCTCACGGTCATGACCAACGGCATCCGCGCTTTCCTTCCCGGCTCGCTGGTCGACACGCGTCCGGTCAAGGACACCACGCCGTACGAGGGCAAGACGCTCGAGTTCAAGGTCATCAAGCTGGATCGCAAGCGCAACAACGTGGTGGTCTCCCGCCGTGCGGTGGTCGAGGCCAACATGGGCGAGGAGCGCGCCAAGCTGCTGGAGAACCTGAAGGAAGGCGCGGTCGTCAAGGGCACGGTCAAGAACATCACCGACTACGGCGCGTTCGTCGACCTCGGCGGCATCGACGGCCTGCTGCACATCACCGACCTGGCGTGGCGCCGCGTGCGTCATCCGAGCGAGGTCGTCCAGGTCGGCCAGGAGATCACGGCCAAGGTCCTGAAGTTCGACCAGGAGAAGAACCGCGTGTCGCTGGGCGTCAAGCAGCTCGGCGAGGATCCGTGGGTGGGCCTCGGCCGTCGCTACCCGCAGGGCACGCGCCTGTTCGGCAAGGTCACCAACATCACCGACTACGGCGCGTTCGTCGAGATCGAGGCCGGCATCGAAGGCCTGGTGCACGTGTCCGAGATGGACTGGACCAACAAGAACGTGGACCCGAAGAAAGTCGTCAACCTGGGCGACGAGGTCGAAGTCATGGTGCTCGAGATCGACGAAGAGCGCCGCCGCATTTCCCTGGGCATGAAGCAGTGCAAGCCCAATCCGTGGGACGACTTCGCGCAGACGCACAAGAAGGGCGACAAGGTCGCGGGCGCCATCAAGTCGATCACGGACTTCGGCGTGTTCATCGGCCTGCCGGGCGGCATCGACGGCCTGGTCCACCTGTCCGACCTGTCGTGGTCCGAGCCGGGCGAGGAAGCCGTCCGCAAGTACAAGAAGGGCGACGAGATCGAGGCGATGGTGCTGGCGATCGACACCGAGCGCGAGCGCATCTCCCTGGGCGTCAAGCAGATGTCCGGCGATCCGTTCAACAACTACGCCGCCGGCCACGAGAAGGGCAGCATGATCACCGGCCAGGTGAAGACCGTTGATGCGAAGGGCGCCGTCGTCGACCTCGGCAACGACGTCGAAGGCTATCTTCGTGCTTCGGAGATTTCTCCGGACCGCGTCGAGGATGCGCGCACGCACCTGAAGGAAGGTGATACCGTCACCGCGATGATCATCAACGTCGATCGCAAGAACCGCAACATCAACCTGTCGATCAAGGCGAAGGACAGCGCCGAGACCGTGGCGACGATGGAGCGGATGCAGGCCGAGGCGCAGACCGGGACGACCAACCTCGGCGCGCTGCTGAAGGCCAAGCTCGACACGCAGAGCAAGTAAGGCGGCGGCACGAGGCGGAAACGGGGCGAAGTCATGAAGACCATGACGAAGTCGGAACTGATCGCGCGACTGGCGGAGCGCAACCCGCGCCTGGTCGCGCGCGACGCCGACGAGGCGGTCAACACGATGCTCGACGCCATGACCGATGCGCTGGCCGGCGGCCAGCGCATCGAGATCCGCGGCTTCGGCAGCTTCGCCCTCAACTACCGTCCGCCGCGCATCGGCCGCAACCCGAAGTCGGGCGACCGCGTGCAGGTGCCCGCGAAGCACGTGCCGCACTTCAAGGCCGGCAAGGAACTGCGGGAGCGGGTCGACGGCAGCGAGTCGCCGGGCGGCGCCGGCAACGGCGCTGACGAAGGCGACGAATAGGCGTCATTGCAGGTATCTGGAGGGCCGCGAGTGATCGCGGCCTTTTTTTCGCCCGGACGCAATCGTCCGACGAGGGCGCTGCCGGTCCGGCATTCCATACAATGCGGTCTTTCGTCCGGGAGAGCGACGATGAAGCTTCTGGCGTGGCTCGTGAAGCTTGGTTTCTTCCTGCTTGTGCTGTGGTTCGCGCTGAAGAACACGACCCCGGTGCCGGTGCGGTTCAGTGCCGACTTCGCGCTCGACCGGGTGCCGTTGATCGTCGTGATGCTGATCTGCGTGGCGGTCGGCGCGCTGCTCGGCGCCCTCGCGCTCGCGCTGCCGATCTACAAGATGCGCCGCGAGGTCGTGCGGCTGCGCGCGACCTCGCCCGTGGTCGCTGAGCCCGAAGTCATCGTGGAGAGGGGGCTCAGCGCGGCGCGGCAGTCTGGCGCCGTCGCCGAACTGGGCGCCGGAGACCGCGCGTGATCGAGTTCGAGTTCTGGTACCTGCTCGCGCTGCCGCTGCTGTTCGGCGCCGGTTGGCTCGCGCGCGGATTCGAGTCGCGCGCGCGGGCGACCGACCAGGCGGGCCTGCCGCGCTCGTACTTCCGTGGCCTCAACCTGCTGCTGAACGACCAGCACGACAAGGCGATCGATGCCTTCATCGAGGTCGTCAAGCTCGATCCGGAAACCATCGAACTGCATCACGCGCTCGGCAACCTGTTCCGGCGCCGGGGCGAGTTCGACCGCGCCGTGCGCATTCACACGCACCTGCTCAACCGCGCCGACCTTCCCGCGAGCGCGAGGTCGCAGGCGCTCGCCGAACTCGGGCAGGACTACCTGAAGGGCGGCCTGCTCGACCGCGCCGAGGATGCGTTCACCCGGCTGCTGGAGGACACGCACCACCGCTTCGATGCGCTGCGCGCGCTGCTGCGCATCTACCAGATGGAGAGGGAGTGGCTGAAGGCGGTCGACTGCGCGCGCCTGCTCGAGCGCGAGGCGGGCGAGTCGCACGGAGTGGCGATCTCGCACTTCTACTGCGAACTGGCGGCGAGCGCGCTCGAACAGGGACGCTTCGAAGAGACGCAGAAGGCGATCGACGAGGCGCTCGCGGCCCACCGCAAGTCGGTGCGCGCGCTCGTCCTGGCGGGCGACCTCCAGATGAAGCGCGGCAACCGCGGCGACGCGCTGCGCCAGTGGCTGAATGTCGAGGCGGCGTCGCCGGACCACGTGCCGCTGATCGCGTCGCGCGTCGCGGACGCGATGGACGCCGCGGGCGACCGCGCCGGCGCGCTGAACTGGCTGAAGCGCGCGCTGCTCGACATGCCGTCGATCGATCTGCTCGACGTGGCGCAGAAGCGCGTGAACGAGTGGGAAGGGCCCACGGCCGCCGAGGCGCTGGTCGGCGAGGAACTGCGCCGCCATCCTTCGCTGCTCGGCTTCGAGCGGCTGCTGGAGACGCGGCTCGCGATGAACAAGGAAGACGGGGAACTGCAGCTTCTCGCGTCGCTGCTGCGCGGGCAGACGCGAAAGCTCGCTCGCTACCGCTGCACGCGATGTGGTTTCCGCGCGCGTGAATACCACTGGAACTGTCCCGGTTGCACCGGATGGGACACCTATCCTCCGCGGCGCATCGAGGAGCTCGACGTCGCATGACGGCGCCGAACCATCCCTCGATCGACCAGACCATCGGCAACACGCCGCTGGTCCGCCTGCAGCGCATTCCAGGCGCAGACAACGAGCGTCGCGGCAACGTCATCCTCGGCAAGCTCGAGGGCAACAATCCGGGCGGGTCGGTGAAGGACCGGCCGGCGCTGTCGATGATCCGCCGCGCCGAGGAGCGCGGCGAGATCAGGCCCGGCGACCGCCTGATCGAAGCGACGAGCGGAAACACGGGCATCGCGCTGGCGATGATCGCGGCGATGAAGGGCTACCGGATGACGCTGGTCATGCCGGACAACCTGTCGGCCGAGCGCCGCGTGAGCATGACGGCGTACGGCGCTGAACTGATCCTGACGCCGGCATCGAAGGGCGGCATGGAGTACGCGCGCGACCTCGCGATGGAGATGCAGGCGCGCGGCGAAGGCAAGGTGCTCGACCAGTTCGCCAACAGCGACAATCCGCGGGTTCACTTCGAGACGACCGGTCCTGAAATCTGGCGCGACACGGACGGCGCCGTCACGCACTTCGTCAGCGCGATGGGCACGACCGGCACGATCATGGGCGTGTCGCGCTACCTGAAGGAACAGAACCCGAAGGTGGAGATCGTCGGCGCCCAGCCCGCCGAAGGTTCGCAGATACCCGGAATCCGCAAGTGGCCCGAGGCGTACCTGCCGAAGATCTACGACGCCCAGCGCGTCGACCGGATCGAGTACGTGACGCAGGCCGACGCCGAGGCGATGGCGCGCCGGATGGCCCGCGAGGAAGGCATCTTCTGCGGCATCTCCGCCGCGGGCGCGCTGTCGATCGCGCTGCGCGTGGCGGCCGAGTCCCGCAACGCCACGATCGTGTTCATCGTGTGCGATCGCGGCGACCGCTACCTGTCGACCGGCGTGTTCAATCGCTGAGCGCGCGGGCGCTCGGCGCACTCACTGCGGCTGGAAGCCGCTCGCCTTGATGATCCTTGCCCACGTCTGCGCGTAGGCGCGCTCCCTTGCCGCGAGTTGCTGCTGCGGCATGAACCCGACCGCGAGGCCCCACGCCGTCAACTTGTCCCTGACCTCGGGAGTGGCGATCACTTTCGCCAGCGCGGCCGAGAACCGGTCGATCTCGGCCTTCGGCGTGCCGGCCGGCGCGAAGAAGCCGTAGTACGGCGCGTCTTCGAAGCCGGCCAGGCCGAGTTCCGCGAAGGTCGGCACGTCGGGCAGCACCGCCTGGCGGCGGCTGCCCAGCACCGCCACCACGCGCAGCTTCCCGGCCTTGTGGTTCTCGACGAACTCGGGAACGGAAGCGACGCCGGCCGGGATCTGCGACGCGAGCATGTCGGCGATCATCGGAGCGCTGCCGCGGTAGGGCACCGAGACCAGGTCGAGCCCGTACTTCTCGGCGATCACCTTGACGAGGAACTCCGGGACCGACGCCGGCGCGGGCACGCCGACTGCCGACCTGCCGCCCTGCGCGCGCACGCCGCTCACGAATTCGTTGAAGGTCTGCGCCGTCGACCCCGAGGACATCGCGAGCGCGTTGACGAAGGTGGCGAAGCCCGCGACCGGCACGAAGTCGTTCGCCGGATCGAAGCCGGGGTTCTTCACCACCAGCGGCAGGATGGAAATCGTGTGATCGTGCGAGATGAAGTAGGTGCTGCCGTCCGCCGGCGCGGTCTTCAGCGCCTGTGCGGCGATCTGTCCGCCGGCGCCCGCGCGGTTCTCGACGATGACGGGCGCGCCGAGTTCGTCCTTCAGCCGCTCCGCGAGCGTGCGCGCGATCCCGTCCGTGCCGCCGCCGGCAGGGAAGCCGACCAGGATCCGGATCGGCTTGCCCGACTGCGCGAGGGCGCCGGTGCAGGCTGCGCAGAGCGAGCGCGGCCAGCGCCACGCGGAAGATGCGAACGAAAAGCGAACCAAGCATCGGGGACTCCGTGCTGCAAATGAAAGGCGGCGCCCAGGGGCGCCGCCAGTGGTGCGGACGATCAGGCGGCGGTGACCGGGATCTTGCCGATCTTCGCCTGCCACTCCTTCGGTCCTGTCTGGTGCACCGACGTGCCGTCGGCGCTGACGGCGACCGTCACCGGCATGTCGCGGACGTCGAACTCGTAGATCGCTTCCATGCCGAGGTCGGCGAAGGCGACGGTGCGCGCGCCCTTGATCGCCTTCGCGACGAGGTAGGCGGCGCCGCCGACGGCCATCAGGTACGCGCTGCGGTGCTTCTTGATCGCCTCGATCGCCGCCGGCCCGCGCTCGGCCTTGCCGATCATCGAGATCAGCCCGGTCTGCGACAGCATCATCTCGGTGAACTTGTCCATCCGCGTTGCGGTGGTCGGACCAGCGGGGCCGACGACCTCGTCGCGCACCGGATCGACCGGGCCGACGTAATAGATCACGCGGTTCGTGAAGTCGACCGGCAGCTTCTCGCCCTTCGCCAGCATGTCCTGGATGCGCTTGTGCGCGGCATCGCGGCCGGTGAGCATCTTGCCGTTCAGAAGCAGCGTCTGGCCCGGTTTCCACGAGGCGACCTCTTCCTTCGTCAGCGTGTCGAGGTTCACCCGCGTGCTTTTCTGTGCGTCCGGCTGCCAGTTGACGTTCGGCCACGAGTCGAGCGGCGGCGGGTCGAGATAGGCCGGGCCGGAACCGTCGAGAACGAAGTGCGCATGGCGGGTCGCCGCGCAGTTCGGGATCATCGCCACGGGCTTGCCCGCGGCGTGCGTCGGATACATCCTGATCTTGATGTCGAGCACGGTCGTCAGGCCGCCAAGGCCCTGGGCGCCGATCCCGAGCGCGTTGACCTTTTCGTACAGCTCGACGCGCAGCTTCTCCTCGTCCGTCTTCGGACCGCGCTGGAGCAGCTCGTACATGTCGATGTCGTCCATCAGCGATTCCTTGGCCATCAGCATCGCCTTCTCGGCCGTGCCGCCGATGCCGATGCCGAGGATGCCGGGCGGGCACCAGCCGGCGCCCATCGTCGGCACGGTCTTCATCACCCAGTCGACGATCGAATCGCTCGGGTTCAGCATCACGAACTTGCTCTTGTTCTCGGAGCCGCCGCCCTTCGCGGCCACCATGACCTCGACGGTGTTGCCCGGCACGATCTGGACGCTGATGACGGCCGGCGTGTTGTCCTTGGTGTTCTTGCGTCCGAATTCGGGCGGGCTGACGACCGACGCGCGCAGCACGTTGTCCGGGTTCAGGTACCCCTTGCGGACGCCTTCGTTGACGGCGTCTTCGAGCGAGCCGTCGAAGCCATCCCAGCGAACGTCCATGCCGACCTTCAGGAACACGTTGACGATGCCCGTGTCCTGGCACAGCGGACGGTGCCCCTCGGCACACATGCGCGAGTTGGTCAGGATCTGCGCGATCGCATCCTTGGCCGCGGGACTGCGCTCGGCCTCGTAGGCACGCGCAAGGTGGCTGATGAAGTCGGCCGGGTGGTAGAAGCTGATGTACTGCAGTGCCCCGGCAATGCTTTCGACGAGGTCGCCCTTGCGGATAGCGGTCATGATGCCCTCAGTGTGAGTTCCCTTGGCTCTCCTTGTCCTTGTCCCGCCCGCGTGGCGCCATCATCAACCGGTCGGTCGAGGCAACCGCCATTGCGGACAGCAGGAAAGTGATGTGGATCGCCGTCTGGGCGATCAGCACCTTTTCGGAGTAGTTCTGGGCGTTGATGAAGGTTTTCAGGAGATGGATGGAACTTATACCGATGATCGCGGTGGCGAGCTTGACCTTGAGCACACTGGCGTTCACGTGGGACAGCCACTCGGGCTGGTCGGGATGGCCTTCGAGGTACATCCGCGACACGAAGGTTTCGTACCCTCCGACGATCACCATGATCAGGAGGTTCGAGATCATCACGACGTCGATCAGCGCCAGCACCACCAGCATGATCACGGTCTCGTTGAAGGCCGGCGGCTCATGCCCGATCAGGGCTCCCGTGGCGTCCCGGATCTCGGGAAGCTGGTAGCCGATGCTCTTCACCAGCAACGCGAGCGCCTCCTTGTTGCCGAAGGCCGCTTCGACCAGGTGCAGCAGCTCGACCCAGAAGTGATAGACGTAGACGCCCTGGGCCAGGATCAGGCCGAGGTACAGCGGCAACTGCAGCCACCGGGTGGCGAAGATCAGCCGCGGAACCGGGGGAATCGGGCGCGCGTTTGCGCGTTCGACGGGGGAATTGGGCATGGGATCCGGAAATCGAGCAAAGGCGAAAGTTTAGCGTTCGCGCCGGCCGGGTCAGGGTCTACCCTTGCTTCCGGCGCCTCCGCCTTGAGGTGGCCTGGCACGGCTCCATATCCGAACCTGCGCGCGAAGGGGCTGTCCAACGCCCTGATTTGCGGAGCAGGACTTCTGGAGATCGGGCATGTAGCTTTGCGGACAAACATGAATAGTTGGACCGGCACCGGTTGGATAGACTAGCGCCGCTCGATTTCCCCTTACTACCTGTGGAGACTCTATGAAACGCATCGCTCTGTTCGTCCTGACGAACCTTGCGATCATGGCAGTGCTGGTGGTGACGCTCACCGTGCTTTCCGCGGTGTTCGGCATCAACTTCAACATGGGCGGCCGCACGCTGAACGTGGGCAGCCTCGCGATCTTCTCGCTCGTCGTCGGTTTCGCCGGCGCGTTCATCTCGCTGCTGATGTCGAAGTCCATGGCCAAGTGGACGACCGGCGCGCAGGTCATCCGGCAGCCCTCGAACGCGATGGAGTCGTGGCTGGTCGAGACCGTGCGCCGCCACGCCGAAAAGGCGGGCATCGGCATGCCGGAAGTCGCGATCTTCGAGGGCGAGCCGAACGCCTTCGCCACGGGCGCCTTCAAGAACTCGGCCCTGGTCGCCGTGTCGACCGGCCTGCTGCAGTCGATGAGCAAGGAAGAGGTCGAAGCGGTCCTCGGCCACGAGATCGCGCACATCGCCAACGGCGACATGGTGACGATGACGCTGCTGCAGGGCGTGATGAACACGTTCGTCGTGTTCGTGTCGCGCGTGATCGGCTACGTGGTCGACCGCATCGTGCTGCGCAACGAGAGCGATGCGCCGGGCATCGGCTACTTCCTGACGACGATCGTGCTCGACATCGCGCTTGGCTTCCTCGCCGCGATCATCGTCGCGTGGTTCTCGCGTCGACGCGAGTTCCGTGCCGATGCTGGCGCCGTCGAACTGATGGGCAGCAACCGTCCGATGATCAACGCGCTCGCGCGGCTGGGCGGCATGGAACCGGGCGAGTTGCCGCAGCAGGTCAAGTCGTTCGGCATCAACAGCCGCCCCGGAGGCATGATGGCGCTGTTCTCGAGCCACCCGCCGATCGAGCAGCGCATCGCGGCGCTGCAGGCGATGGGCCGCTGACCGCGAACTGTCCTCGAGGAAAAAGGGCCGGGTCTCCCGGCCCTTTTTTTCAAGCGCGCGCCGCGTGCTTCCGGGAAACGGCAGCCGCGAGCAGGCACAGCAGGGTGGCCGCGAGCGCCAGGGCGGCAGTGGCCGCTTCCCAGAAGCCGAGCGGACCGCGCGGCGGGCCGAACGGCGTTGCGTTGAGGCCGATCCAGTATCCGCCGCCGAGGCCGATGCCCCACAGCGCGACGCCGTAGATCACCATCGGCCAGAACGTGCTCTTGTAGCCGCGCAGCACGAACCCCGCCACGCCCTGGCTGGCGTCGAACAGGTGGAACAGGGCGGCCAGGCCGAGCAGCGACAGCGCGACGGCCGCCACCGCCGGATCGTTCGTGTAGAGACTCACGATCGTCTCGCGCAGAAGCCACAGCAGCGCCGCTGCGGTGACGGCGATGCCGAGCGCGACGCGGAAGCCGCGGAGCGCGGCGCGACGCGCCACCTTCGGCTCGTTCGCCCCGAGCGACTGTGCGACCAGCACGCTCGTCGCGATGCCGAGCGACAGCGGCACCATGAAGAGGATCGCGATCAGGTTCGCCACGATCTGGTGACCGGCGACGGCGGCCGTGCCGAGCCGGGCGATCAGCACAGCCATGAACGTGAACGAGGTCACTTCGAACAGCGTCGCGAGCCCGATCGGCAGGCCGAGTCTCAGCTGCTCTCGCAGCGCGGCCCAGCGCGGTCCGTGGACCTCGCCGCTGCGGAAGCGCGCGTAAAAGGGGTCGAAGCGCCACACGGCCAGGCTCATGGCGAGCATGAGCCAGGCGAGCAGCGCGGTCGCGACGCCGGCGCCCGCGCCCCCGAGGGCCGGGACCGGACCGGCGCCGTACATGAACACGAGGTTCAGAGGCACCTTCAGGGAGAGAGCGGTCACGTTGACGACCATCGTCACCTTCGGCCGTGACACCGCGGCGTTCAGCGCCACGAAGACCCGCGTGGCCAGCGCCGCGGGAAGGCCGAAGGCGATCGCGTGCAGGTAAAGGGTCGCGACGCGACCCACCTCGTCGTCAGTGCGCGCGAACCCGAGCCACAGGTCGGTTGCCAGGACGCACGGCAGTCCCGCTGCCGTCAGCAGGAGTGACAGCCACAGGGCCTGCTGCACGTCGTCGCCGATGGCGCGCCAGCGATGAGCGCCGTAGTGATGGCCCGCGATCGGCGACAGCGCCTGCAGCACGCCCATGAAGCCGATGTAGACGGTGACGTAGATGCTCGATCCGACGGCAACCGCCGCGAGGTCGGTGGCAGAGAGCCGGCCCGCCATGATGGCGTCGATCGTCCCGTTGCCGACAACCGCGAGGTTCGCGATGAACAGCGGCCAGGCGAGCTTGATCAGCGCACGGGACGACGTGTCTGGCGCGCGCAGGGGCGGGCTGTCAGCCATCGAATTCGAGCGACGATCGCCGGCTCAGGGACGGCGCACCCAGATGCGGAAGACCTCTTCGTAACGAGCGCGCCGTGTCGTCTCGTAGGCCAGTTGCCAGTCGCCGATAGGCGGTGCGTCGTCGAGCTGTGTTCGCCCGCTGTCGCGGTGGATGACGATCCGGCACGCGTCGCCGTCGTCCCCTTGCCCGCTGAAGCGGATCGCGCCGTGATAGGCGAACATCGCGCGCATGCCCATGGGCAACTGGTAGGCCTGAACGCATGCGCCGGGCCCGGCCAGTCGCCGGACCTGGTCACCGAGAACGGTGGCGGTCACCCGCATCCCGCGGTTGTACTCGATCGGCCTCGCGTAGAGCGTTGCGACCAGCACCCACATTGCGGTCAGGCCCGCCGCTGCGAGTGCCGGTCCGCGCCACAGCATCGGCGGGCGCACCCGCACTCGCCAGACCGCGAGCGCCGTCCAGGCGATGGTGGCTGCAAGCGCGACGATCGCAGCGACCAGGTCGAAGTCCGGAACGAGACCCGGAATGAACCGCGCGACCGAAGCGGCCATCTTCGGGGGCGTCCCTGTGTTCCAGGCGATGAAGTAGAGCCAGGCTCCGACCAGCGCGAGCGCGAACAGGGCGATCGAGAACCAGTCGATGGCGTCGTCGGCGGCGCGCTTCAACGTCGATACGCCGAAGGCCGCCAGGAGCACGAGCGCGGGAACGACGACGATCAGGTCGCGGTCGCTCGGGCTGCTGCTCAGCAGCACGTTCAGCAGCCCCGCCGCGGCGACCAGCAGGGGCAGCAGCACGTGCGGGCGGCGCAGGAAGCTGCGCCATGAGTACAGCGTCCACAGCGCGAACGGCCAGAGGGGCCATGTGTACCAGCCGGCGTTCCGGATCAGCCAGGCGAGGCTTCCGAAGCTCGGTCCGCGCACCTGCTCGACGTTCCACTGCGCCAGCGAGGTCATGTACTCGGCGGCCCCGGGCACGAACTGGCGCGCCGTCAACGGCCACAGCGCGAAGCCGCCGATGGCCAGCGCCAGCATCGCCGCAACGCGTGGCGCACGATGTGATCCCTGTCCGGCCAGGAACGCAGCGGCGGCGATCGCCAGCAGGCCGGCGGGGAGCCATCCGCGCGTCAAGGCCGCGGCCGCGATCGCGAGGCCGGCGGCGAGGCTGCCCTTCCACTCCTCTTCGAGCGCGACCGCGAGCGCGAGCAGCAGCACGCCGACCAGGGCGAACAGCGCTGTCTCGGCCACGGTTTCGTGCAGTCGCACGACGATGCCGAACGTGGCCAGCATCAGCAGGACGGCGATGTCCGCGAGCATCCGGCCGTAGTCGCGCGGGCTCGCTTCGCCGCCGAACGCCAGCGCGACGGGCTGGGCTTCGGCGCGTCGCGCCAGCCGATAAGTGGCGTACCAGACGCTCGACGTGGCCAGCGCGAACCAAAGCACCGAAGACAGGCGCGCGGCATCCACCGCGCCGAGCATGCCGCCGAAGAGGCGAATCAGGAGCGCTCCGATCCAGAACGGCAGCGGCCCTTCCTCGGGCAACGGCTGGCCCACGACGCCGGGCAGGAGCCATTCGGCCGTTCCCCCTTGCGCCATCGTCCACATCACCCCGAAGGCCGAAGCGTCCTCGAGGCTCCAGGGATCGCGACCGAACAGCCCGGGTACCACGTAGGCCACCAGCAGCGCGAGCAGCATCCAGCGCGGCAGCTTGGCCGCGGCAGCCTCCGTCACACGTGCGGGTGATGGTCGGTGTTCGAAACTCACGAGTGCCTCTGGGGTGCCCCTGCGGGTGCCTTATAGACCCCCTGATGGGCGCGTCAAACAAAAAAGGCAGCCGAAGCTGCCTTTGTCGTGGCGGAGGGCCGGCCCACGCTTACTTGCGGCGGGCCTTCGCAGCGCTCGCCTCGGCGGCCGCGGCGTTGACGGCCTCGGTCTTCGCGGCGAACTTCTGGCGGAACTTCTCCACGCGGCCGGTCTCGACGATCCGCGTCTGGGCGCCGGTGTAGAACGGGTGCGACTCGGACGACGTGTCGAGCTTGAACAGCGGGTAGGTCTTGCCGTCCATCTCGATCGTCTCCTTCGTCTGCAGCGTGGAGCGCGTGATGAATTTGAAGTCGTTCTGCATGTCCTGGAAGACGACTTCGCGGTACTCGGGATGGATGCCTTGTTTCATTCTCTTCTCTCGCTGCCTGGGTGGGCCGCACGATCGAGGGGTGACGCGCATCTGCACGCAGTTGCACTGAGCCGTCTGCCTCGACCACGGTCCCGTTTTTCGGGAACCGCGGATTATCCGTGATTTCGGCCCTCCGGGCAACCCGCCAGGCTTCGCCAAGCCCTTGAAACCAAAGAGACCGACTCGATCCGCCGAGCTGCCTTCCTTTGACTGCGCGGGCGGAGAGCAACGCCGAACTTTCGCCCGGCCGTTCAGCCGCCGCGCCGCATCATGTCGAAGAACTCGGCGTTGTTCTTCGTCGCCTTCATCTTGTCGAGCAGGAACTCCATCGCCTCGATCTCGTCCATGCCGTACAGCAGCTTCCGCAGTATCCAGACCTTCTGCAGGATCTCGGGCTTCAGCAGCTGTTCTTCCTTGCGCGTGCCGGACCGGTTGACGTTGAGCGCCGGGTAGACCCGCTTCTCGGCGAGCCGGCGCTCCATGTGGATCTCCATGTTGCCGGTGCCCTTGAACTCTTCGTAGATGACGTCGTCCATCCGCGAACCGGTGTCGATCAGAGCGGTGGCGATGATGGTCAGCGAGCCGCCTTCCTCGATGTTGCGGGCCGCGCCGAAGAATCGCTTGGGACGCTGCAGCGCGTTGGCGTCGACGCCGCCCGTCAGCACCTTGCCTGAAGCCGGCACCACGGTGTTGTAGGCGCGCGCGAGGCGCGTGATCGAGTCGAGCAGGATCACGACGTCCTTCTTGCTTTCGGCGAGCCGTTTCGCCTTCTCGATCACCATCTCGGCGACCTGGACGTGGCGCGTGGCCGGCTCGTCGAAGGTCGATGCCACGACTTCGCCGCGCACCGAACGCTGCATCTCGGTGACCTCCTCGGGGCGCTCGTCGATCAGCAGCACGATCAGCACGATGTCCGGGTGGTTGGCGGCGATGGCGTGCGCGATGTGCTGCATCAGCACCGTCTTGCCCGACTTCGGGCTCGCGACGAGCAGGCCGCGCTGCCCCTTGCCGATCGGGGCGATGATGTCGATCAGGCGCCCCGTGAGGTTCTCGTCGCCGCGCATCTCGCGCTCGAGGATCAGAGGCTCGTCCGGGAACAGCGGGGTCAGGTTCTCGAACAGTATCCGGTGCTTGGTCGACTCCGGAAGCTGTCCGTTCACCTTGTCGACTTTCACCAGCGCGAAGTAGCGCTCGCCGTCCTTCGGCGTGCGGACTTCGCCTTCGATCGAGTCCCCGGTGTGGAGGTTGAAGCGCCGGATCTGGGATGGCGAGATGTAGATGTCGTCGGTGCTCGCCAGGTAGGACGTCTCCGGCGAACGCAGGAAGCCGAACCCGTCCGGCAGGACCTCCAGCGTGCCGTCGCCGAAGATCTGCTCGCCGCTCTTTGCGCGCTTCTTCAGGATGGCGAACATCAGTTCCTGCTTGCGCATCCGGTTCGCGTTGTCGATCTCGAGGCCGATTGCCATCTCCAGCAGTTGGGAGACGTGCAGCGCTTTCAGTTCGGAGAGGTGCATAGGGTTTTTTACGGGTCTGCCGGAAGAGGGTGGGGCGCGCTGTGCGGGGTCCGACGAGCCGGGCGCGCGCCCGCGGGGAATGGAGCCGGGCCGGTGTGGCCCGGCGCCTCAATTACAGGTTGCTGTCGATGAATGCGGTGAGTTGCGACTTGGAGAGCGCGCCGACCTTCGTGCCGACGACCGCGCCGTTCTTGAACAGCATCAGCGTGGGGATCCCGCGGATGCCGAACTTCGCCGGCGTCTGCTGGTTCTCGTCCACGTTCATCTTGGCCACGGTGACCTTGCCGCCGTACTCCCTGGACACCTCGTCCAGGATCGGCGCGATCATCTTGCATGGTCCGCACCACTCGGCCCAGTAGTCGACCAGCACAGGGCCATCGGATTTCAGGACGTCCTGCTCAAAGGAAGCGTCGCTGACGTATTTGATATCGCTCATTTTTGCGTCCTTCCGCACGCCCGCCGGCGCGCATTGGCATCAGGAAGAAACTGGGAACTTGTGTTGGGGAGGGCGGTGGCGCAGGCGGGAAAGACCGTACGGTGCGCACCGTTTCGCGGATGGTAGCACTTCCAAAAGGGATGGGAAGGCTCGCGTTTCGAGCCTGTTGCGTCCCTACAATCCATTCGAATCATCGAGTCGCTCGTGTCCCGCAACGCCCTTTTCGAACGCCTTGCCCGCGCCGCCTCCGGAGTGGTCGTCGTCACGACGAGCCGGCGCCTTGCGCGTGACATTGGCCGGCAGTTCGATGGCTGGCAGGTCGAGCAGGGACGCGGCGTGTGGGAGACGCCGCGCGTGCTGCCGTTTGGGGCCTTCGTCGCAGGCCTCCACGACATCGCGCAGCACGATCCGGCGCTCACTGGTGTGCGCGCACCGCTCGCGCCTGCGCAGGAAAGCGCGCTGTGGGAAGGCGTGATCGATGCAGGCGACGTGCCGCTGGCATCGCCGGCCGGCGCTGCGCAGCTTGCCGCGGAGGCGTGGTCGCTTGCCCATCAGTGGCAGATCGCGGATCGACTGCGTCACTATGCGCTGACGGAGGACACCCGGGTCTTCGCCAGATGGGCCGCCGAGTACGAGCGACGCGTCGAGCGCATCGCCGCGGTCGATCAGGCACGGCTGCCGGACGTGGTGCGCGCGTTGATCGTGGCGGGGAGCCTTGCCTCGCCCCCGGAGGTAGTCCTCGCGGGCTTCGACGAACCGACGCCCCAGCAGGCGGCGTTCTTCGAGGCGCTTGCGGCCAGGGGCACGCTGATCGAGCGACTGGCGGACGATCGCTGCCCCGGCGACTGCCGGCGCCAGCCAGCGGCCGATGCGCACGATGAACTCGAACGAATGGCCGACTGGGTCGCAAACCGCCTGGCCGCGAATCCCGAAGCGCGCATCGGCATCGTCGTGCCGGACCTCGCCGCGCGCCGACGCGCCGTTGCGCGCGCGCTCGATGCGGCACTGATGCCGGATGCGCTGCTGGCGCCACCCGACAGGGCGCGTCCGTACACCGTATCGCTCGGCGGGTCGCTCGCCGATACACCGCTGGTTGCGACCGCGCTGCGCGGCTTGCGCCTTGCCATCGAAGACGTCGAGTTTTCCGAGGCGAGCGCGCTGCTGCGCTCTTCGCATGTCCAGTTCGGTCCCGCGCCCGCACGCGCCCTGTTCGACGCCGAGTGGCGCCGGCGCGCGGGACCCATGGTGTCGCTCGCGCACCTCGTGTCCGCCGCGCGCGGCGCTCGCAGCGGTGAACCGGTTGCGCCGCGGGCGGGGCTCGAGGCGCTTCAGGCGTGGCGGCAGGGCATCCGCTCCGGCAGGCGACGACTCTCGGAATGGGCGGCCCTGTTCATCGAAGGCCTGCGCGCCATCGGCTTCCCCGGCCGGCAGGCACCCGACTCGGCCGAGTACCAGACGCTCGTGCGCTGGCAGGAATTGCTGGCAGAGTTCGCGTCGCTCGAGCGGGTGCAGGGTCCGCTGGACCTTGGCGGCGCCTTTCGCCGGCTTGCGCGCCTCGCCGCGTCGACCGTCTTCCAGCCCGAGGGTGGCGATCCCCCGGTTCAGGTGCTGGGACTGCTCGAGGCGAACGGACTGGAGTTCGATCACCTGTGGATCGCGGGCCTGACGTCGGAAGGATGGCCGCTTCCCGCGCGTGCGCATCCGATGCTGCCGCTCGAACTGCAGCGGGCCAGGCGCATGCCGGGCGCGTTGGCCGAGATCGAACTGCAGCGCGCGCGGGCGACGCTCGATCGGCTGGCGCGGTCGGCCGGCGAGGTGATCGCAAGTCACGCGACGCGCGAGGGCGACCGGACCCTCGCGCCGTCAACGATGATCGCGGACTGGAGCATCGCGCTCGCCCGTGGATCGTGCGCGACGTGCGCTCGACGCGATCGCGCCCGAGCGGCTCGACATGCTGACCGACGCGGTCGCGCCGCCCTGCCTGCCACGCGAAACGTCGCCGGCGGCGTCGCCACGCTCACTGACCAGTCGGCATGTCCGTTCCGGGCGTTCGCGAAGCATCGGCTCGCCGCTGGCGAACCGGAGCAGCCGCACGACGGCCTCGCGGCGTCCGAGCGCGGCGATCTCGTTCACCGCGTGCTGGCCAGGTTCTGGCGTTCGATGCCGGAGCGCACCCGCTCGTTCGTCGCCGGCATGTCGTCGGACGCGCGATCGGTCGCGCTCGAACTCGCGGCCGACAAGGCCATTGCGCGCATCCGCGAGCGTCGGCTCGACGGAGTCGGGCAGCGGCTGCTCGGGCTCGAGAAGCGGCGGCTCGTGAGCCTGGCTGCGCAGTGGCTTCAGTTCGAGATCGAAGAGCCGGGAGGAGTTCGAGGTCAAGTGGACCGAGGAGCGTCGAACGCTCGCGATCGGCAAGCTTTCGCTCACGGGACAACTCGACCGGGTGGACTCGCTTCCCGATGGGCGGACGATCATCATCGACTACAAGACCGGCGGTCCTTCGAGCGTGAAGGCGTGGCTCGGCGCGCGCCCTGACGAGCCGCAACTGCCGCTGTACCTCGTCGCTTCGGAGCCCGAAGCCCGCGCCATCGCTTTCGCGCGGCTGCGCGCCGGCGAGCGACGTTTCGTTTCCCTCGCCGAGGACGCGTCGATGCTGCCGGGCGCCCGGGTCGATGACTGGCAACGCGATCACGCGGACTGGTCGGCGCTGGTCGACGCATGGCGCGGAGAGCTGACGAAGCTTGCGGACGACTTCGCGTCCGGCGTGGCGGCCGTCGCGCCGAAGCGGGTCGACACCTGCCGTTACTGTGGCGTGGCCATGCTGTGCCGTTACAGCGAACGCATCGGCGACCGCGGCGACCAGGCTTCGGACGGGGAGACCATCGATGACTGATGATGGCCTGTTCGCTGTCGATGCCGACGCGCGCAGTCGTGCGCTCGATACCGGAGGCCAGCTTCATCGTCCGCGCGCCGGCCGGTTCCGGCAAGACGGAGCTGCTGATCCAGCGCGTGCTCGCGCTGCTGGCGACGGTCGACGCTCCCGAAGAAGTCGTTGCCATCACGTTCACGCGCAAGGCGGCCGCCGAGATGCGGCAGCGCCTGGTGGCGGCGCTCGAGGCCGCGAAGGGCCCGGAGCCAGGGCAGCCGCACGAGCAATTGACCTGGTCGCTCGCCGGGGCGGTGAACCGGCGCGACGCCGAGCGCGGCTGGGACATCGTGCACAACCCTGGACGGCTGCGCGTCCAGACGATCGACGCGCTTGCGCAGTGGCTGGCGCGCCAGTTGCCGCTTTCGCTGGGGCTCGGCGCGGCGCCCAACGTCAAGGAGCGCGCCGCCGACCTGTACGCGCGCGCCGCGCGCTCGACGCTCGCCGTGCTGGAAAGCACCGACCGCGGGGACGAGCCGCTCGCGCGGCACGTCGCCCGGCTCCTCGAGCATCTCGACAACGACGTCGAGCACGCCATGCGCCTGATCGCGTCGATGCTCGGTCGGCGCGATCAGTGGCTGCGTCACCTGGGAGGTCACGAGCGCGACGAACTCGAGGCCGCCCTGCGGCGCGCGTGCGAGAAGCAGATGCGGCTGGCGTGCACGCTGTTGCCTGCCCCGCTCGCCGACGAACTCCTCGAACTCGTGCGCTATGCGGCCGGCAACGCGGAGTGGCTGGCCCCATGCAGTGACCTGACCGGGCTTCCGCGGGCGGAGATGGCGCGACTCGATGCCTGGTGCTCGATTGCCTCGCTGCTGCTGACGAAGGGCGGGACGTGGCGCGGGCGCTTCACGGTCGCGGAAGGGTTCCCGGCCGGCGCCACGAAGCAGGAAAAGGAGGGGGCGAAGGCATACAAGGAGCGCATCGCTGCGACTGATCGAGCAGCTGGGCGACAACGACGCGCTGCGGGTCGCCCTCGCATGAGCTGCGGTCGCTGCCGCCCGCCCGGTACAGCGATGCCCAGTGGGACATCGCCGGAGCGATCGTCGAGGTGCTGAGGCGCGCAGCGGCGGAACTCGCGGTCGTGTTCGCCGAAGCCGGCGCGATGGACTTCACCGAGGTCACGCGACGTGCCGTGCGGACGCTGGGTGACGAAGGCGGCGGCGACATCGCTCTGGCGCTCGACGCACGGATGCGGCACCTGCTGATCGACGAGTTCCAGGACACCTCGATCACCCAGTTCGAGCTGATCGAGCGACTGGTCGCCGAGTGGAGCTCCGGGGACGGAAGGACGCTGTTTGTTGTCGGCGACCCGATGCAGTCGATCTACCGCTTCCGCGAGGCCGAGGTCGGGCTGTTCCTGCGTGCATGGGAGCGCGGCGTCGGCCCGCTCGTGCTCGAGCCGCTTCGACTCACGCGCAACTTCCGCTCCCAGGAGGCGGTGGTCGAATGGGTGAACGACGCGTTCGCCCGCGTGCTGCCGCGCGAAAGCGACATCGCGAGCGGAGCGGTGTCGTTCGAACCGGCCGCCGCGGTCCGTGGGCGCACGCTCGACGACGCGGTCCAGGTGCACGCATTCGTCGGCGGCGGCGCCGCCGACGAAGCGAAGAGGGTCGTCGAAGTCGTCGAGGCGATCCGCGCGGAGAGCCCGCAGGCCTCGATCGCGCTGCTCGTGCGTGCGCGCTCCCACCTCGTCGAGATCGCGGCGGAACTGCGACAGGCTGGCCTTTGCCCGACGGCCGTCGAGCTGCACTCTCTGGCGAACCAGCCCTTGATCTCGGACCTCGTTGCCCTGACGCGGGCGCTCGAACACCTCGCGGACCGCACCGCGTGGCTTTCGGTGCTGCGCGCCCCGTGGTGCGGGCTGACGCTGGCCGACCTGGCTTCGCTGGCCGAAGGCGATTCGCGGCCTGTCGTCGAACTGCTGGAGGATGACGCGCGACTGCATCGGCTCTCGGCCGACGGTCGCGCCCGCATCGCGCGGGTGGGACCGGTCCTGCAGCGCGCCGTCGAACTCGCCGGCCGCATGCCGGGCGCCGACCGGGTCGAGCAGGCCTGGCTGCTGCTGGGCGGACCGGCGTGCCTGTCGTCCGAATCCGAGCGCGCGGATGCGGAGCAGTTCTTCGCTCACCTGTTCGCGCACGAGGACGAGAACGGCGGCCGGATCGAGGTGCACGACCTGCAGGAGTCGCTCGCATCGTTGTTCGCGGCTCCCCAGGCCGGCTCGGACCCGGCGTTCCACGTGATGACCATCCACAAGGCCAAGGGACTGGAGTTCGATCACGTGATCGTTCCGCGGCTTGGCGCGAAGCCGCGCGGCGACGACGCGCAGCTGATGGTCTGGCTCGAGCGTGCCGCGGAGGAAGGGCCCGAGTTGTTGCTGGCGCCGATCCACGCTGGAGGTTCCGACAAGGATCGCCTGCTGCGTTGGGTGGAGTCCCAGTTGCAGCAGCGACAGCGCCACGAGGACGAACGTCTCGCCTACGTGGCCGCCACGCGTGCCCGGCATCGACTGCACTGGATCGGCAGCGCTTCGCAGGGCGACGACGGGCGGTGGAGCGTTCGGCCGACGTCGCTGCTCGCGCGGTTGTGGCCGGTGCTTCAGCCCGGCTTCGAGTCAGGCCGGATCATCGATCACGGCGCCGGGACGCTGCCGGCCGATAGACCGGTCGATCAGACATTGCGCCGCCTGCCGCCCGGGTGGATGCTGCCTGCGCTCCCGCCGACGCTTCGCTGGTCGGCCGTCGATGCGCCGAGCGAAAGCGGCGCCGCGATCGAGTTTTCCTGGGCCGGCGAGACGGCGCGCCGTGTCGGCGTCGTGGCGCACCGATGGCTGCAACGCATGGCGGAGGACACGCTCGACGGGTGGGATGCAGCGCGGGTCGGGACGCTCGCACCGCAGATCGAGCGCGAGCTTGCGGCGGGCGGGCTGACCGGGAAGGAACTCGCCGCGGCTCGCGGCCGTGTTTCCCAGGCGCTGCTGAACGCAGTGCAGGGCGAGCGCGGTCGCTGGGTGCTGGGCCGGCACCCGGACCACCGCAGTGAACTGCGACTGAGCGTGGTGCAGGGCGGGCGAGTGCGGAAGCTGGTGCTCGATCGCACGTTCGTCGCTCAGGACGGGACGCGCTGGATCGTCGACTACAAGGTCGGTGCCCATGAAGGCACGGACGTGGAGGCGTTCCTGGATTCCGAGCAGGTGCGCTACCAGGACCAGCTGGAAGCCTACGGGGCGGCGCTCGATCCGCTCGCCAGACTCGGCCTGTACTTCCCGCTGGTGCCCGGTTGGCGGGAGTGGTCGATGGCGTCGACTTCACCGGAAGAAATTCCGGGGAGAAGTGAGGGCCGCTGATATGATTCGAAGTGGCGGGCCCCCTCGCACTGAGGTGCCGTGAACCTGGTCAGGTCGGGAACGAAGCAGCCACAGCGGAGTTCTTCAGGTGCCGAGGTTCAGGCTCGCCTCACCAGCTCTTCCCTTCGGGCGAGCTGGTGAGGCGAGCCTGAACCCGTTCCATGTAGATGCAAGAGGGGGCGGTGCCCCCTCCTGGACCTCCCCCCTTCAAAACACCCTGGCACGATGACTGTTCGCATTGTTCCTGCGCGTCCGGAAGACTGCGCAACGGTGCTCGCGCTGATCCGCGCGCTGGCCGAGTACGAGCGCCTTTCGCACCTCGTGGTCGGCACCGAGGACGATCTCCGCAACGAGCTGTTCGGCGTGCACCCGGTGATCGAGTCGGTCGTGGCCTGGGATGACGACCGCGCCTTGGGCTTTGCGCTCTTCTTCCACAACTATTCGACCTTCCTCGCGCGCCGCGGCCTCTACCTGGAGGATCTCTTCGTCGTTCCGGAGGCGCGCGGGCGCGGCATCGGCAAGGCGCTGATCAGCCACTGCGCGCGCGTTGCCGTGACGCGTGGCTGCGGACGGTTCGAGTGGAGCGTGCTGGACTGGAACGAGCCCGCGATCGCGTTCTACCGCTCGCTCGGCGCCGAACTGCTGCCGGACTGGCGCATCTGCCGCCTGGCGGGCGAGTCGCTGCAGCGCTTCGGCGGCGTTGGCGCGGCCTCGCAGTGATCGCCACGCCGTAGAATCGTCGCCATGTCGTATCAGGTCCTGGCTCGCAAGTGGCGTCCGCGTGACTTCTCCACGCTGGTGGGCCAGGAGCACGTGGTGCGCGCGCTGACGCACGCGCTCACGGAGAACCGGCTTCATCACGCCTGGCTCTTCACGGGCACGCGGGGCGTCGGCAAGACGACGCTGTCGCGCATCCTCGCCAAGGCGCTGAACTGCACCGGGCCGGACGGCAAGGGCGGCATCACCGCCACGCCGTGCGGCGTGTGCGAGGCCTGCACCGCGATCGACGCCGGCCGCTTCGTCGACTACATCGAGATGGACGCCGCGAGCAACCGCGGCGTCGAGGAGATGGTCCAGCTGCTCGAGCGCGCGATGTATGCGCCGAGCAATGCGCGCTTCAAGGTCTACATGATCGACGAGGTGCACCAGCTGTCCTCGCACGCGTTCAACGCGATGCTGAAGACCCTGGAGGAGCCGCCCGACTACGTGAAGTTCATCCTGGCCACGACGGACCCGCAGAAGGTCCCGGTGACCGTGCTGTCGCGCTGCCTGCAGTTCAACCTGAAGCAGATGACACCCGCCGGCATCGCGGCGCGCATGGCGGAGATCCTGGCCGAGGAGAAGATCGAGGCGGAGCCCGCCGCGCTGCGGATGCTGGCGCAGGCGGCGCGCGGAAGCATGCGCGACGGACTGTCGCTGCTCGACCAGGCGATCGCCTACGCGGCGGGTCCGGTCACGCTCGATGCAGTGCGCGCGATGCTGGGCGCGATCGACCAGGGAACGCTCGTCCGCGTGCTGGATGCGATCGCCGCGCGCGACGCGAAGCAGGCGCTGGCCATCGCAGACGAGATGGGCGAGCGCAGCCTGTCCTTCGCCCAGGCGACGCGCGACCTTGCCAGCCTGCTGCATCGGATCGCGCTGGCACAGCAGGTGCCCGGTGCCGTGCCGGACGACGAAGTCGAAGCCGCCGACATCCGGCGCCTCGCCGGCGTGCTCGCGCCCGACGAAGTCCAGCTCTACTACCAGGTCGCGCTGCACGGACGGAACGACATGCACCTCGCGCCGGACGAGTACGCGGGCTTCACCATGACGCTGCTGCGGATGCTGGCGTTCGCTCCGGCCCCGGTCGGAGAGGCCAAGGCGGCGACTCCGCGCGCCGCACCGCTCGTGGCGCAGCCGGCTGCGCGGACCAGTGCCCCCGCCCCGCGCGCGATCGCACCGGCGGCGCGCTCCGCGCCGGATGCATCGAACAGCCCACGGGCAGCGCCCGCGGGCGGGCCGCCGCAATCGTCGGCCGCGGTCCCGTTCGACGGCGACTGGCCGGGGCTGGTCGGTCGGCTTGAAGGTCGCCGGCCTCGTGAAGGAACTCGCGAGCCGCAGCGAACTCGTTTCGCACGAGGGCGACGCGATGAAGCTCCGCGTGCCGCTGAAGACACTGCTCGACGCCGGCACGCTGGACAAGCTGAAGGCGGCGGTGAGCCACGCGCTGGGCCGGCCGATCCGCCTGAGCGCCGAGGTCGGAACCACGGCGGGCCCCACGGCGGCCGGCATTGCCGAGCAGGCGCGCGCCGACCGGCAGCGCCAGGCGGAGGAAGCCATCTACGCCGATCCCTTCGTGCGAGAATTGCTCGACAACTTCGGAGCGTCGGTCGATCCAGCGTCGATCCGCCCGAAGGACGCGTAGCCGCCTGCCGCGGCAACCAGCGCGCTCCCCAACTCACCAGGAAGCAGAGGACGTCCCGCCATGATGAAGGCCCAGATCGCCGGTCTGATGCAGAAGGCGCAGAAGATGCAGGAAGACATGAAGCGCATGCAGGAAGAACTGGCGAACACGGAAGTCGAAGGCCAGTCGGGCGCGGGCATGGTGAAAGTGGTGATGACCTGCAAGCACGACGTGCGCCGCGTGTCGATCGATCCCAGCCTCGTCGGCGACGACAAGGACATGCTCGAGGACCTGGTCGCGGCCGCGTTCAACGACGCGGTGCGCCGCGCCGAGGCGGTGTCGCAGGAGAAGATGTCGGCGATCACGGCGGGGATGCCGCTGCCTCCCGGCATGAAGCTGCCATTTTGATTGACGCCCTCGGTGTACGCGACGGCTGCGCCGTCGCACGTGCACCTCGGGCGATTGAACAGCGAGCCGGGCTTCGGGCGGCCGGGCGCCCGGCTCGAACACAACTGCAACGCAAATGCGCCTGGGTCCCACTCTCGACAAGCTGGTCGATGCGCTGAAGCATCTTCCCGGCATCGGTCCGCGTTCGGCGCAGCGAATCGCCTTCCACCTGCTGCAGCACGACCGCGACGCCGCGGTGCGCCTCGGAGAGGCGCTGCTCGCGGCGGCGCAGACGATCCGCCACTGCGAGCGCTGCAACACGCTGACCGAGCAGCCGGTCTGCGAGACGTGCAGCAGCCCGAAGCGCGACGCGCATCTGCTCTGCGTGGTGGAGTCGCCGTCGGACCAGCTGATGATCGAGCAGTCGCTGTCGTACTCCGGGCTGTACTTCGTGCTGCTGGGGCGCCTGTCGCCGCTCGACGGCATCGGGCCGCGCGAGATCCAGATGGAGCGGCTGATCGCGCGTGCCACCGACGGCGTCGTCGGGGAAGTCATCGTCGCCACCTCGTTCACGCCGGAAGGCGACGCGACCGCGCACTACGTCGGCCAGCTGCTGAAGGAGCGCGATCCGCAGATCAGGGTGACGCGGCTCGCGCGCGGCGTTCCGGCCGGCGCCGAACTCGAATACACCGACGTCAACACGATCGCGCAGGCGATGCTCGACCGACGGGCATCCTGACCCGACCGCGGCGCTAGACTCGACGTCCCCGCGTCGTCGACTTTCCCCGCTGCCATGACCACTGCCTACTGGTGCGTGCTCGCCGCCGCCCTGATGCCGTACGTCGCCGTTTCGATCGCGAAGTCGGGCGGCGAGCGCTTCGACAACCGCAACCCGCGCCTCTGGCTCGAGAAGCAGCAGGGCTTCCGCGCGCGGGCGAACGCCGCGCAGGCGAACAGCTTCGAGGCGTTTCCCTTCTTCGCGGCGGCGGTGATCGTCGCCCACCTCACGCAGGCGCCGCAGGACCGGATCGACGCACTCGCCGTGATGTTCGTTCTCGCGCGTGCCGCGTTCATCGTCTTCTACGTCGCGGACTGGCACTGGCCACGGTCGATCGTGTGGACCATCGGGGTCGTCGCGACGATCACGATCTTCGTCTCGGGAGCCTGAGATGGCCGGACCGATCCACGGGCCGCTCACCGGCGTCAAGGTGCTCGAACTGGGAACGTTGATCGCGGCGCCGTTCGCGTCGCGCCTGTTCGCCGAGTTCGGCGCCGAGGTGATCAAGGTCGAGGATCCGAAGACCGGCGATCCGATCCGCAACTGGCGCTACCTGCACGACGGCACCTCGCTGTGGTGGTACGTGCAGTCGCGCAACAAGAAGTCGATCGCTTTGAACCTGAAGGACCCGCGCGCGCAGGAGATCGCCCGGCGCCTCGCGCGCGAGGCGGACGTCGTCGTCGAGAACTACCGACCCGGGGTGCTGGAGAAGTGGGGCCTCGGTTACGAGCAGTTGCGCGCCGCGAACCCGGCGACGGTGATGGTGCGCATCTCCGGTTACGGGCAGACGGGCCCGATGCGCGACCGCCCTGGATTCGGCGCGATCGCGGAGTCGATGGGCGGCATCCGCTACGTCACCGGCTATCCCGATCGTCCGCCGATTCGCATCGGCATCTCGATCGGCGACTCGATCGCCGCGCTGCACGCGGTGGTCGGCGCGCTGATGGCGCTGCGACACCGCGACGCCACCGGCGGGCGTGGCAAGGGCGAGGGCCAGATGGTGGACGTCGCGCTCTACGAGGCGGTCTTCAACATGATGGAGAGCACGCTGCCGGAATACGACGTGTTCGGCGCGGTTCGCGCCCGCACCGGGGGCTCGCTGCCGGGCATCGTTCCATCGAACACCTACGAGTGCGCGGATGGCGCGGCGATCGTGGTGGCGGGCAACGGCGATGCGATCTATCGCCGGCTGATGACCGCCATCGGGCGCGAGGACCTCGCCAACGACCCCGGGCTGGCGCGCAACGAAGGCCGGGCAAGGCGCGTCGAGGAGATCGACGGAGCGATCCAGGCCTGGTGCGGCCGGCACCCGATCGAGGAGGCGCTGGCCACGCTGACGGCGGCCGACGTGCCGGTCTCGCGGATCTACAGCGTCGCCGACATGGTGCGCGACGCGCAGTTCCAGGCACGGCAGATGTTCGAGCAGGCCGCGCTGCCCGACGGCACGCCGATGAAGGTGCCGGCGGTCGTGCCCAAGCTGTCCGCGACGCCCGGGGGAACCCGATGGCTGGGCCCCCGCCTTGGTGAACATACGGACGACGTCCTGCGTGAACTCGGGTACGACGTGGCGACGATCAGGGCGCTGCGGGACGATGGCGTGATTTAAGATCGCCGCAACCGCTCGGGCCGGGCGCGGGCGCACAAGCAGAAATCAAGGAGACCTCATGAAGAAGACGTACACCCGCCGCGACGTGCTGGCGGCCGGGGCAGCGGCGACCGCTGTCGCAGCGTTCCCGACGACCGGTTCGGCGCAGAACCTCGAGCGCAAGAAGGTGACGATCGCGGTGGGCGGCAAGAACCTGCTCTACTACCTGCCGCTGACGATCGCCGAGCAGAAGAAGTTCTTCGAACAGGAAGGTCTCGACGTGACCATCGTCGACTTCGCCGGCGGCGCCCGCGCGTTGCAGGCGGTGGTGGGCGGCAGCGCGGACGTCGTGTCCGGCGCGTTCGAGCACAACATCAACATGCAGGCGAAAGGGCAGCCGATGAGGGCTTTCGTCCTGCAGGGCCGCGCCCCGCAGATCGTGCTGGCGGTGAGCACGAAGACGATGCCGAACTTCAAGTCGGTCGCCGACCTGAAAGGCAAGAAGATCGGGGTGACCGCGCCCGGCTCGTCGACGAACATCCTGTGCAACTTCGTCCTGGCGAAGGCCGGGCTGAGGCCGAGCGACGTGTCGTACGTCGGCGTCGGCGCCTCGCAGGGCGCGGTGGCCGCCTTGCGCGCGGGGCAGATCGACGCGATCTCCAACCTCGATCCGGTGATCACGATCCTGTCCCGCAGCAACGACATCAAGATCGTCTCGGACACGCGCGATGTCGCCGAAGCGGACTCGATCTTCGGCGGTCCGATGCCCGCGGCCACGCTGTACGCGCCGGTGGGGTTCATCGACAAGAACCCCAACACCGTGCAGGCGCTGACCAACGCGATGGTGCGCGCCAACAAGTGGATCCAGCAGGCCGGCCCGTCCGACATCGTCAAGGCGGTCCCGGAGAGCTTCCTGCTCGGCGACCGCGCCGTGTACATCGACGCCTTCCTGAAGGCGCAGAAGGCGCTCTCGCCGGACGGCATGATCCCCGAGCAGGGTGCTGCGACCGCGCTGCGCGCGCTGCAGAGCATCGACGACTCGCTGAAGAACGCCAAGCTCGACCTCAAGGCCGTCTACACGAACGACTTCGTCCGCAAGGCGAACGCGAAGTATCCGAAGGGATAATCGCGGCCGCTTCACCGCCAGAACTTCGGGCCGCGCAGGCGGCCCGGTCCGCATGAACGCCCCCGCACTGTCACTGACCGGCATCACCTGCACGTTCGTCAGCCGCGACGACCGCAGCCAGCGCTACACGGCGGTGCGCGACGTCACGCTCGACGTCGCGCCCGGCGAGTTCGTCAGCGTGGTGGGGCCGACGGGCTGCGGCAAGAGCACGCTGCTGAACGTCGCCGCCGGCCTGCTGGAACCGAGCGCAGGGACGATCCGCGTGTTCGGCGAGCCGCTCGCCGGAATCAACGGCCGCGCCGGATACATGTTCCAGAGCGAGGCCCTGATGCCATGGCGCACGGCGCGGCGCAACGTGATGGCGGGGCTCGAGTTTCACGGCGTCGATCCGCAGGAGGCGGGCGCACGCGCCGACGAGTGGCTCAAGCGCGTCGGCCTCGGCGGCTTCGGCGACCGCTATCCGCACCAGCTGTCGGGCGGCATGCGCAAGCGGACCTCGCTGGCGCAGACGCTCGTGCTGGACCCGGACATCATCCTGATGGACGAGCCGTTCTCGGCGCTCGACATCCAGACGCGGCAGCTGATGGAGAACGAGGTCCTCGAACTCTGGGCGGCCAAGCGCAAGGCGGTCCTGTTCATCACGCACGACCTCGACGAGGCGATCGCGATGAGCGACCGGGTGGTGGTGCTGTCGGCCGGGCCGGCGTCCCATCCGATCGGCGAGTTCGTGATCGACCTGCCGCGGCCGCGTGACGTGGCCGAGGTCCGCATCACCTCGCGCTTCATCGAACTGCACAAGGCGATCTGGGACGTCATGCGCGAGGAAGTCCTGAAGGGCTACGCCCAGCAGAAGCTGGCGGCCTGACATGTGGAAGTTCATCCGTCCGCGCACGGGGACCCTGCGGTTCTGGCAGGCGCTGGTGCTGGTCGTGATCTTCGTCTTCTGGTGGGCCATGACCACCCCGGGCGTGATCCCGCCGCTCATGTTCGAGAACGATCGCCAGGCGGCGTTCTTCTTCGGCGAGCCGATCAAGATCTTCGTGCGCATCTGGGACTGGTTCGTCACCGACCACGACATCTACGGCCACCTGTGGGTGACGCTGCTCGAAACCGTGCTGGCGTTCCTGTTCGGCACGGTGGCGGGACTCGTGATCGGCATGTGGCTCGCGCTGTCGCCGATCGCCGCGGCCATCTTCGATCCGTACATCAAGGCGATGAATTCCATGCCGCGCGTGATCCTGGCGCCGATCTTCGCGGTGTGGTTCGGGCTGGGCATCGCCTCGAAAGTCGCGCTGGGCTTCACGCTCGTGTTCTTCATCGTCTTCTTCAACGTCTACCAGGGCGTGAAGGAGGTGAGTCCCACGGTGCTCGCCAACGCGCGGATGCTCGGCGCCGGCCGCAACCAGCTGCTGCGGCACGTGTACCTGCCCAGCGCGACGAGCTGGGTGTTCTCGTCGCTGCACACGTCGGTCGGCCTTGCCTTCGTCGGCGCTGTCGTCGGCGAGTACCTGGGCTCGTCGCGGGGCGTCGGCTACCTGATCCTGCAGGCCGAGGGCACGTTCGACATCAACACCGTGATGGCGGGCATCCTGGTCCTCACCGCGTTCGCCCTCGTGCTCGACTGGGCGGTCGGACGCGTCGAGAGGCACCTGATGCGCTGGCAGCCGCGCGCAGGCGAGACCGAGAAGCTCTGACGCACCCGCCTCCCCGGGATTGGCCGTCTCTGGACAGCGCATCGCCGGCCCCGTAGTCTGCGAGAGACCCCTCGCGCGATACGCCCATGTCCTCCACCACCGACGCGTTCAGTCCGGCCGCTGTTGTCGAACCGTTCTGGCAGCGCATCCACAAGTTCTTCACGCTGCCGCTCGATCGCGCCGTGCTGATGCGAATCGCCGGACTCGCCGTCGCCGGCGTGATCGCGTTCGCGCTCTTCTTCCTCGGTGCGCTGGGTGTGCTCGCCGGCCTGGCCGGAATGCTCGCCGTGCTCGTCATCGGAGCGCGCTACGGCTTCAAGATCATCGAGCGATCGTCCCGCGGCTTCCTCCAGCCGGGCGACTATCCGCTGTCGGACGAAGACCTCGTCAGCCCGTACCTCCCGTACAAGTACGTCGCGATGAACTTCGTCTTCGGCCTGGTCCTCGGCCTTGCGGCGATGCTCACGCGCGGCAGCGAGTTCTTCACCCTGCTGGTCTGGCTCGCGCTGTTTGTCGTCGTCATGCCGGCGGCGACGATGCGTCTCGTCATCACGGGCAGCCTGCGCTCTGCGCTGAACCCCGCGGAACTCGTCACGCTGATTCAGCGCATCGGCAAGCCATATGCGGCGCTGGCGGCGTTCGTGTTCTGCGCCGACCTGTGCCGCACCTACGGCATGGCGGCGCTCGCGGTCGCCGGCGGGCTGGGCGCGGGAGCGCTGGGAATGGCTGGCGGAGCAACGACGGCGATCGGTTTCGGCGGCGTCGCGCTGCTCTTCTTCATGTCAGTGGGCTTCTGGTACTTCACGTACGTCATCTGCGCGATGATCGGCTACGCGATGTACCAGTACGCCGACACGCTCGAGATCGCCGTCGTCGGCCCGGGCGCGGAGCGGGTCCGGATCACAGCCACATCGCGCAGCGGCGACTCCAGGACCCGCACGCGCGACACGCTGATCGGACAGATGATCGCGGCCGGCGAGATCAAGGAAGCGATCGGACTGCTCTCCGAGGACCTGCGTGACCGGCCGAACGACCTCGCGCTGCACGGGCGCTACCACCGCTTGCTGGTTGCCGACGGCGACGCCTCCCACATCGAGTCGCACGCGGACCAGTACATGACGTTGCTCGTGAAGTCGCAGAACTGGCGGGAGGCGCTCGAGCTCTACGAGGACACCGTGGGCAGGAGCCCGGACTGGACGATGCGCGAGGTGGGCAACATCGTTCCGCTGGCGCAGGCGGCGTTTCGCGCCGGCAATCCGAAGATCGCGGGACGACTGGTCCGCGCGTTCGACAGGAAGCATCCGAATCACCCCGACATCCCCCGCGCGTACCTGCTGGGGGCCCAGCTGATGGCGGACTATGGAAACCAGCCCGAGGAAGCGAAGCGCATCTTCCAGTATCTGGCCAAGCGCCACGCCGGAGATCCGGCCGCCGTGGAAGCGGAGCGGCACCTCGAGGTGATGCGCCGGATGGCGAAGTAGTCCGCCGGAAGGGCTGTCGCGTCCGGCTCAGGGCCGCGACAGCGGCTTCGAGTCGAGGTCGATGTCGAGCTGCGAGGTCGCGACTTGCGCGACGTGCCGAGGCATCGCGATCGCCCCGGATTCGTTGCCGGCCGGGGCGGCGGACGGAAAGTGAGCCGCGAGCCGCTGCCTGACCTGCGCCGCCTCGAGCTCCGATCCGCCGCGCGAGTAGGTCCTGAGCAGCGTCGCCAGGCAGTCGGCGATCTCGCCCGCGTGGCGACGCCTGGTTGTCTCGTTCGCTGTCAGTCCGTCGAGCACCCGCAGTGCCGCGGCGTCCTCGCGGACGCCGGCGAGGCGCCTGACCAGGCGCAGCTGTCCGTCCACCGGAAGCAGTGCGACCACGTCGGCCTGGCTCATCTTCGCGTAGGTCGGACGCAGCTGGGCGCGCGCGGCGGGGTCGCGTATCGATAGCGCACGCACGGACGCGTCGAGCAGCGTTTCCGGATGGCGGCCGAGCAGGGCCATGTTGAAGTACGCGGTCGCGTGGCTCGCATCGCCTGGCTCGTAGGTGAGCAGCTGCGCGTACGCGCGCGCGGCGCGTCGCGTGTCGAGCCGGGCGGCGGCCTGCTGCGCGTCGTGCAGCAGCGTCGCGCGGCGGTCGCGGTCGTCGTCGCCGGCGAACTGCTCGTCGAGGATCTTCTGGACTTCCGGCTGGCCGCCGGACTTGAGCAGCCAGGCCGCCAGCGCGCCCGCCAGGAATCCGCCGATGTGAGCCGTGTAGGCGACGCGCGAGCCGGGCGACAGTCCCCACTGCACCGCCTCGATCACGATCCAGACCGGAAGCAGCAGCAGCGCCGGTACCCGCGCGGTGTTGAAGTAGACGAAGAGCCAATAGAACACCGGCACCTTGCGCGTGCCGTACAGCACCGCGACCATCGCCATGGCGCCGGCGATCGCGCCGGAGGCGCCCACCAGCGCCTGGCCGTTCAGCGACAGGAACAGCGCTCCGGCGCAGGCGCCACTGAACAGGTAGGCGAGCAGGAAGCGCGTCCGTCCGAGCGCCGCTTCGGCAAACGGACCGGCGAGCAGCAGCACGAGCATGTTTCCGAACCAGTGCATCGCGTCGCCGTGCAGGAACTGGTGGGTCAGCAGCCCGAACCAGCTGCCGCCGGGCTGGAGCGCGAACCGCTCGGTGAAGACCTCCTTCAGCAGGCCCTCGAAGCGTTCACGCTGCTGGCGCCACGTCTCGTACGCGGGATCGCTTGCCGGCAGCAGCGCTCCGCCTTTCAGGTCGCGCATGAATTCGCGGTCGCGCTGCATCGCTGCAAGGATCGCCCGCGACTCCGGGCCGCGCGGTTGCGCGTTCACCGCGCGCAGGACGCGCACGGCGCGCGGATCGCCGCGCTGCTCGAGGGCCGCGGCGAACCGCGGCAGTTCGATCGCTGGCAGTTCCGAGCTGAAGTAGTACGCCGCGGCGTTCTGGCTGGCCTGGCGGTCGCCCGCCTGGAGCACGAAGTAGACGAGTGCGTTGAGGAGGATCAGGGCAAGCGTGACCACCGGCAACGACCCGGAGGAGAACCGGGTCTGGTACGGGATGATCAGCACGAGGTATCGAGGCCGGCGATGATCTTCTCCAGCTTGACGGCGTCGGTCGCGAAAGCGCGGATGCCTTCGGCGAGCTTCTCGGTCGCCATCGCGTCCTCGTTCAGGCTCCAGCGAAACGCGCGCTCGGTGAGATCGATCGGCGGCGCGCGCTCCACGCTGTCCCGGTCGAGCGCCCTGGGTACCTCGCCCGTCGACGCGGACAGTTCATCGAGCAGTTCCGGGCTGATCGTCAGCAGGTCGCAGCCGGCGAGCGCCAGCACCTGGCCGACGCTGCGGAAGCTCGCGCCCATCACCTCGGTCCGGTAGCCGCCGCCCTTGAGCCGCGCGAAGATCGCGCGGACGGAACGGACGCCGGGGTCGTTGGCGCCGCTCATGGCGGCCTCGTCCCACTGGCTGCCGGCGGCCTTCCGGTGCCAGTCGTAGATGCGGCCCACGAACGGCGAGATCAGCGTCACGCCCGCCTGCGCGCACGCTTCCGCCTGCGGCATCGCGAACAGCAGTGTCAGGTTGCAGTGGATTCCTTCCCGCTCGAGCACTTCCGCGGCGCGGATGCCTTCCCAGGTCGAAGCGATCTTGATCAGCACCCGCTCGCGCGAAACGCCGAGTGCTTCGTATAGCGCGATGAGGTGGCGCGCCTTCTCGATGGTCGCGCGCGTGTCGAAGGACAGTCGCGCGTCGACCTCGGTGGAAACGCGGCCGTCGATCAGGCCGAGGATGCGCGCGCCGAACGCGACCAGCACGCGATCGAGCTGCGCAGCGACCGCTTCCGTCCGGTGCGGGCGCAGCGTGTCGACCAGCAGCGGCCGGTACTCCGGCTTCTGCGCCGCCTTCAGGATGAGCGACGGGTTCGTCGTGGCGTCGCGCGGGCGCAGCCGTTCGATCGCCGCGAGATCACCGGTGTCGGCGACGATGGTCGTCCACTGCTTGAGTCCGTCCAGTCGGGAGGGCATGGGAGCTGCCGGGTCGCGCGGCGCTGTCACGATATAATCCGCAAGTTTATCTGTAGCCGAATTTCGGGAGACGCAGGTCGGTCATCCCGTGCATCGCGGCGCAGGCGTCCGGTGGCCGCCAAGCTGCGCGAAGGAGCTTCGTTGGCCCCCCTGATTGTTGATCCGCGTCCCGTCGCGGCCCTGGTGCTGGCCGACGGAACGATCTTTCGCGGCCGTTCGATCGGCGCGCCCGGCAAGACGCTCGGAGAAGTCGTCTTCAACACGGCGATGAGCGGATACCAGGAGATCCTGACCGATCCGTCCTACGCCGGCCAGATCGTCACGCTGACGTACCCGCACATCGGCAACACCGGCGTGAACGACGAGGACGTCGAGGCGCCGCGCGTGTTCGCCGCCGGCCTCGTGATCCGCGACCTGCCGCAGCGTCCGTCGAACTTCCGGATGCGGCGCGACCTGTCGACCTACCTGCGCGACGAAGGCATCGTCGGCATCGCCGACATCGACACCCGCAAGCTCACCCGCATCCTGCGTGAAAAGGGCGCGCAGGCGGGCGTGATCGTCGCGGCCGGCGAAGGCCAGCCGCTGACCGACGCGATGGTGCAGGACGCGCTGGCGCAGGCGCAGCGGTATCCGGGCATGGCCGGGCAGGACCTCGCGAAAGTCGTCACCACGCGGCAGTCCTACCCGTGGACCGAGGGGACGTGGAAGCTGGCGCGCGCCGACGGCACGCCCGGCTACGTCACGCCGGACGCGTTCCGCTTCCACGTCGTCGCGTTCGACTACGGCGTCAAGCGGAACATCCTGCGCCTGATGGCCGATCGCGGCTGCCGCATCACGGTGGTGCCGGCGCAGACGACGGTGGACGAGGTGCTGAAGCTGGCGCCGGACGGCATATTCCTGTCGAACGGCCCGGGCGACCCCGAGCCGTGCACCTACGCGATCGATGCAGCGCGGGAGTTCATCGCACGCAAGCTGCCGACCTTCGGCATCTGCCTTGGTCACCAGATCATGGGGCTGGCGGTCGGCGGCCGCACGCTGAAGATGAAGTTCGGCCATCACGGCGCCAACCACCCCGTGGTCGACGTCGAGTCGCGCAAGGTCTACATCACCAGCCAGAACCACGGCTTCGCGGTCGACGAGAGATCGCTGCCCGCCAACGTGCGCGTGACCCACGTATCGCTGTTCGACGGCTCGCTGCAGGGCTTCGCGCTGACCGATGCGCCGGCGTTCTGCTTCCAGGGCCACCCCGAGGCGAGCCCCGGCCCGCACGACATCGGCGACCTGTTCGATCGCTTCGTGAAGCTGATGGAGGCGGCATGAGCGCCGCACGGCCGCTCCGAAGGCGCTCGCTCCCCCTCGGGGGGACGGCGCGCAGCGCCAAGGGGGTTACGAGATGAGTGACGTCGCGGTCGTCCGCGCCGCGCTCGCCGAAGCGGCGGCCAGCCTCGAACACCTGTATGGCGACGAAGCGACCCTCGCGGCGATCGCCCGCGCCGGCCAGATGCTCGCGGACGCGTTCGCCGCGGGCGGTCGCGCGTACTCGTGCGGCAATGGCGGCTCGATGTGCGACGCGATGCACTTCGCCGAGGAACTGACGGGCCGCTTCCGCGACAATCGTCCCGGGTATGCGGCAATGGCGATCGCCGACCCGAGCCACCTGTCCTGCGTCGGCAACGACTACGGCTACGAGCAGGTCTTTGCGCGCTTCGTCGAGGCGCACGGCCGCGCGGGCGACGTCCTGCTCGCCATCTCGACCAGCGGCACCAGCAGGAACGTCGTCGCGGCCGCGCAGGCGGCCAGGCGGCTCGGCGTCCGCGTGATCGCGCTGACCGGTCGCGCCGGCACGCCGCTCGCCGAGATCGCCGACATCGCGATCGTCACTCCGGCGGGCCGCTACGCCGACCGCGTGCAGGAGCTGCACATCAAGGTCATCCACATCCTGATCGAGCTGGTCGAACGCCGGCTCGCCCCCGAAAACTACAAGGCCATCGATGCCGCGTCGCGCTGACCTCAAGAGCATCCTGATCATTGGCGCCGGACCGATCGTCATCGGCCAGGCGTGCGAGTTCGACTACTCCGGCGCGCAGGCGTGCAAGGCGCTGCGGCAGGAGGGCTACAAGGTCATCCTCGTCAACAGCAACCCGGCGACGATCATGACCGACCCCGAAATGGCCGATGTCACGTACATCGAGCCGATCACCTGGCAGGTCGTCGAACGCATCATCGCGAAGGAGCAGCCCGACGCGATCCTGCCGACGATGGGCGGGCAGACCGCGCTCAACTGCGCGATGGACCTCTACAAGAACGGGGTCCTGAACAAGCACCGCGTCGAGCTGATCGGCGCGTCGCCCGAGGCGATCGAGATGGCCGAGGACCGCCTGAAGTTCAAGGAGGCGATGACGCGCATCGGGCTCGAGTCGGCTCGCTCGGGCATCGCGCACTCGCTCGCCGAGGCGCTGCAGGTGCAGGAGCGATTGGGCTTCCCGGCGGTGATCCGCCCGAGCTTCACGCTCGGCGGCACCGGCGGCGGCATCGCCTACAACATGGAAGAGTTCGTCGCGATCTGCCAGCGCGGGCTCGACCTGTCGCCGACGCGCGAACTGCTGATCGAGGAATCGCTGATCGGCTGGAAGGAGTACGAGATGGAGGTCGTCCGCGACAAGGCGGACAACTGCATCATCGTGTGCTCGATCGAGAACCTGGACCCGATGGGCATCCACACGGGCGACTCGATCACGGTCGCGCCGGCGCAGACGCTGACCGACAAGGAATACCAGCTGATGCGCGACGCGTCGATCGCGATCCTGCGCGAGATCGGCGTCGACACCGGCGGCAGCAACGTGCAGTTCTCGGTCGATCCGAAGACCGGCCGGATGATCGTGATCGAGATGAACCCGCGCGTGTCGCGCTCGTCGGCGCTGGCGTCGAAGGCCACCGGCTTCCCGATCGCCAAGGTCGCCGCCAAGCTCGCCGTGGGCTACACGCTCGACGAACTGCGCAACGAGATCACCGGAGGCGCCACCCCGGCGTCGTTCGAGCCGACCATCGACTACGTCGTCACCAAGATCCCGCGCTTCGCGTTCGAGAAGTTCCCGCAGGCCGACAACCACCTGACGACGCAGATGAAGTCGGTGGGCGAGGTGATGGCGATCGGCCGCACCTTCCAGGAGTCGTTCCAGAAGGCGCTGCGCGGCCTCGAGGTCGGCTCCGACGGACTCGACGAGCACTCGACCGACCGCGACGAGATCATCGAGGAGATCGGCGAGCCGGGGCCGAACCGCATCTGGTTCGTCGGCGACGCCTTCCGCATCGGCATGACGCTGTCCGAGGTGTTCGAGGAGACGGCGATCGACCCCTGGTTCCTCGCGCAGATCGAGGAACTGGTGCAGATCGAGGGCCGGCTGAAGGGCCGCAGGCTGGCCGACCTCTCCGCCGACGAACTGCGTTTCCTGAAGCGCAAGGGCTTCTCGGATCGTCGCCTCGCGAAACTGCTCGGGGTGCGTTCGGCCGAGGTCCGCGCCGCGCGCCTCGCGCTTGGGGTTCGCCCGGTGTTCAAGCGCGTCGACACGTGCGCGGCCGAGTTCGCGACGACCACCGCCTACATGTACTCGACCTACGAGGACGAGTGCGAGGCGAACCCGACCGACCGGAAGAAGGTCATCGTGCTCGGCGGCGGGCCGAACCGCATCGGGCAGGGCATCGAGTTCGACTACTGCTGCGTGCACGCCGCGTTCGCGCTGCGCGAAAACGGGTTCGAGACCATCATGGTCAACTGCAACCCGGAAACCGTCTCGACCGACTACGACACGTCCGACCGCCTGTACTTCGAGCCGCTGACGCTCGAGGACGTGCTCGAGATCGTCGACAAGGAAAAGCCGTTCGGCGTGATCGTGCAGTACGGCGGCCAGACGCCGCTGAAGCTCGCGCGCGACCTCGAGGCCAACGGCGTGCCGATCATCGGCACCTCGCCGGACTCGATCGACGTCGCGGAGGACCGCGAGCGCTTCCAGAAGCTGCTGCAGCAGCTTCAGCTGAAGCAGCCGCCGAACCGCACCGCGCGCGCGGAGGACGAGGCGCTGCGCCTCGCCGAGGAGATCGGCTATCCGCTCGTCGTGCGACCGAGCTACGTGCTCGGCGGCCGCGCGATGGAGATCGTGCACGACCCGCGCGACCTCGAGCGCTACATGCGCGAGGCGGTGAAGGTCAGCAACGACTCGCCCGTGCTGCTCGACCGCTTCCTCGACGACGCGATCGAGGTCGACGTCGACTGCCTGTGCGACGGCCAGCGCGTGCTGATCGGCGGCGTGATGGAGCACATCGAGCAGGCCGGCGTGCACTCGGGCGACTCGGCGTGCTCGCTGCCGCCGTACTCGCTGCCGCCGGCGTTGATCGACGACCTGCGCGAGCAGACCGCGCAGATGGCCAGGGCGCTGAAGGTCGTCGGCCTGATGAACGTGCAGTTCGCGATCCAGAAGCTCGACGGCCAGTCGACGATCTACGTGCTCGAGGTAAACCCGCGCGCGTCCCGCACCGTGCCCTTCGTGTCGAAGGCGACCGGCATGCCGCTCGCGAAGATCGCCGCGCTGGCGATGGTCGGGATCACGCTGGACCAGCAGGGCGTGCAGGGCGAGATCGTTCCGCCGTACTTCTCGGTGAAGGAGGCGGTGTTCCCGTTCGCGAAGTTCCAGGGCGTCGACCCGCTGCTCGGACCCGAGATGCGTTCCACCGGCGAGGTGATGGGCGTGGGCATGACCTTCGGCGAGGCGCTGTTCAAGTCGCAGCTCGGCGCCGGCACGTCGCTGCCGGACAAGGGCACGGTGCTGCTGAGCGTGAAGGACGCCGACAAGCAGAAGACCATCGCACTGGCGCGCCTGCTGCACGACATGGGGTACAACCTGGCCGCCACCCGCGGCACCGCGCAGGCGATCGAGCAGGCCGGCATCCCGGTGAAGTCGGTCAACAAGGTCAAGGACGGCCGCCCGCACATCGTCGACCTGCTGAAGAACGGCGACATCCAGCTCGTGATCACGACCGTCAGCGAAGTGCGCAGCCAGATCGCCGATTCGCGCTCGATCCGCACCACGGCGCTGGCCCAGCGCGTCACGTACTACACGACGATCGCTGGCGGTCGCGCGGCCATCGAGGGCATGAAGCACCTGGCCAGCCTCGAGGTCTACGATGTCCAGGGCCTGCACCGCTTGCTCGCCCAGGGCGCGCCACGAGAAGAGGCGGCCCGGCACTGACCGAACGTCCCCGGGGGTGTTGCAAGCCCCCGGGCCTTTGGCTACATTGTTTTCGCGGCCCCGGCTTTGCCGGGGCTTTCTTTTTCCCTGGTGGTTTCAGACCGATATGCGTGCAATCCCGATCACGGCGCGTGGCGCCGAAAGACTCAAGGCCGAACTGCAGCGCCTGCGCGCGGTGGACCGGCCGGCCGTCATCCAGGCCATCAAGGAAGCGCGCGAGAAGGGCGACCTGTCCGAGAACGCCGAGTACGACGCCGCGCGCGAGCGGCAGGGCTTCATCGAGGGCCGGATCAAGGAACTCGAGGGCAAGCTGTCCAGCCTGCAGATCATCGACCCGGCGACGGTGGACGCCGCCGGTCGGGTGGTGTTCGGCGCGACGGTCGAGCTCGAGGACGAGGTCTCCGGCGAGATGGTCAAGTACCAGATCGTCGGCGACGACGAAGGCGACATCAAGGCCGGGCTGGTCTCGATCTCGAGCCCGATCGCGCGGGCGCTGATCGGCAAGAGCGAAGGCGACACGGCGGAAGTCCTCGCTCCCGCCGGCAAGCGGGCCTACTCGATCGTCTCGGTCGCCTACGGGTAGGCGACCGGCGGTGGCCTACTTGCCGCGCCCGCCCTTGGGCGCGTTGGTCCGCCCGACGGCGCGACGCGCCGTGCCCGGATCGAGGCGCGGCACGGTGCCGCGATTCACCCGCTCCGCATCATCGCGTCCCGCCTTGGTGCGTCCCGTTGGGGCGGGGGTCTTGCCTCGCGGCGTGGTGGCCGGGGCCTTGGGTGAGCGATTTTCGGTACGCATGTTGCGACTCCCTTTCTGGCGAGGGGCCTGGGGCGCCTGGTCCTCTTCCTCGGGGGCAGGCCGGAACAGCACCAGCAGCTTGCCGATCGCCTGCACGCGGGCCGCGGAAAGATTTTCCGCAAGCGAAGCGAAGAGTTCCTCGCGTTCGCTGCGGTCGTCGCCCGGCACCTTCACCTTGATGAGTTCATGGGCCAGCAGCGCGCGGTCGATTTCCTTGACGACCGACGGCGACAGCCCGGCCGAGCCGAGCAGCACGACCGGCTTCAGGCCGTGTGCGAGGGCCTTGAGCGCCTGCCGTTCTTTCGGTGTGAGTTGAATCTCGGCCATTTGTATCCTCCATTTACAGTCTAGCGGCGCGGGGTCCGGCTTCAACCGGATTGCGTCTCCGACCGGCAGAGTTTGCAGGGAACATGCCTCAAGCCAAGAAAAAGCACCGCTCCAACCGGGAGTGGATCGAGCGCCACCTGTCGGACCCGTTCGTGAAGCGGTCGGTCCAGGAGGGCTATCGCTCGCGCGCGGCGTACAAGCTGACGGAGATCGACGACAAGGACAAGCTGCTGCGGCCCGGTGCCGTCGTCGTCGATCTGGGCGCCGCGCCCGGCAGCTGGACCCAGGTGATCCGGGAGCGGCTGAGCCGCCACGGGAAGCTGAGCGGCCGGGTGCTTGCGCTCGACATCCTGCCGATGGAACCGCTGCCCGACGTCGACGTGATCCAGGGCGACTTCCGGGACGAAGCGGTCGAACAGCTTCTGGAAGCGAAGCTCGGGGGCGCGAAAGTCGACGTCGTCGTGTCGGACATGGCGCCCAATCTGTCCGGAGTCTCCGCCGCCGATGCCGCCCGCAGCCTGCTGGTCGCGGAACTTGCGCTCGAATTCGCCGTCAAGCACCTGAAGCCGGACGGCGCATTCCTGGTCAAGGCCTTCCAGGGCAGCGGCCACAGCCAGTTCGTGGAGCGGCTGAAGCGCAGTTTTCGATCCGTTGCCGTGCGCAAGCCGGCAGCTTCGCGGGAGAGTTCGGCCGAGGTCTACCTGCTGGCCCGCGGGCTGCGAGCGCCGGCGGTCGGGTAATTCCTTCCCTCGTGGCGCGACCGATGGCCTTGAAATGGCCGGGACTTGCCCTCTACTTAGAGAAAGCCGGGGCGAAGCGGGTTTAGAATCGGTTCGCCCCCTCTCTTCTGCCCCGATCCGGCTCCGGCCGGAGGCCCCCGGTTCACTCGAGTCGTCCCGGAAACGACGCCCGAGACGACTCAACAAGGAGTCCCACGTTGAACAACAACATGTTCGCGAAGGCCGCCATCTGGATGGTGATCGCGCTCGTCCTGTTCACGGTCTTCAAGCAGTTCGAGAGCCGGCAGAAGCCCGCCGAGTCCGTGAGCTACACGCAGTTCCTGGAAGAGGCCAAGGCGGGCAAGATCAAGCGCGTCGAGGTCCAGGGCCGCACGCTGCAGGTCACCCCGGCCGAGGGGGCGCGCTACACGCTGACCTCGCCGGGCGACGCCTGGATGGTGTCCGACCTGATGAAGTCCGGCGTCCAGGTGTTCGGCAAGCCCGAGGAAGAGCAGTCGCTGCTGACGACGATCTTCGTCTCCTGGTTCCCGATGCTGCTGCTGATCGGCGTCTGGATCTTCTTCATGCGCCAGATGCAGGGCGGCGGACGGGGCGGAGCCTTTTCCTTCGGCAAGTCGCGCGCGCGCCTGCTGGACGAGACCAACAACAGCATCACCTTCGCCGACGTCGCCGGCTGCGACGAGGCCAAGGAAGAAGTGCAGGAACTGGTCGAGTTCCTGCGCGACCCGTCCAAGTTCCAGAAGCTTGGCGGCCGGATTCCCCGCGGCGTGCTGCTGGTCGGCTCGCCGGGTACCGGCAAGACCCTGCTGGCCAAGGCCATCGCCGGCGAGGCGAAGGTGCCGTTCTTCTCGATCTCGGGTTCCGACTTCGTCGAGATGTTCGTCGGCGTCGGCGCGGCGCGCGTCCGCGACATGTTCGAGAACGCGAAGAAGCACGCGCCCTGCATCATCTTCATCGACGAGATCGACGCGGTCGGCCGCCAGCGTGGTGCCGGCCTCGGCGGCGGCAACGACGAGCGCGAGCAGACGCTGAACCAGATGCTGGTCGAGATGGACGGCTTCGAGACCGGCCTGGGCGTCATCGTCATCGCCGCGACCAACCGCCCGGACGTGCTCGACCCGGCGCTGCTGCGCCCGGGCCGCTTCGACCGCCAGGTGGTCGTGCCGCTGCCCGACATCCGCGGCCGCGAGCAGATCCTGAGCGTGCACATGCGCAAGGTGCCGATCGGCGCCGACGTCAAGGCGCGACGTGATCGCGCGCGGCACGCCGGGCTTCTCGGGCGCGGACCTCGCCAACCTCGTCAACGAGGCGGCGCTGTTCGCTGCGCGCCGCAACGCGCGCGTGGTCGAGATGGTCGACTTCGAGAAGGCCAAGGACAAGGTCATGATGGGCGCGGAGCGCAAATCCATGGTCATGTCGGAGGAGGAGCGCACCAATACCGCGTACCACGAGTCGGGACACGCGCTGGTCGCCAAGCTGGTGCCGAAATCCGACCCGGTGCACAAGGTCACGATCATTCCGCGCGGCCGCGCCCTCGGCCTGACGATGCAGTTGCCCGAGCAGGATCGTTACGCGTACGACCGCCAGTACCTGCTGTCGCGCATCGCGGTGCTGTTCGGCGGCCGCATCGCGGAAGAAGTGTTCATGAACCAGATGACCACCGGCGCCAGCAACGACTTCGAGCGCGCGACGCAGATGGCGCGCGACATGGTCACCCGCTACGGCATGAGCGACGCGCTGGGCCCGATGGTCTACGCGGAGAACGAAGGCGAAGTCTTCCTCGGCCGCTCGATCACGAAGACCACGCACGTGTCGGAAGAGACGATGCGCAAGGTGGACGCCGAGATCCGCCGCATCATCGACGAGCAGTACGGACTGGCACGGCGGCTGATCGAGGAAAACCGCGACAAGGTCGAAGCGATGGCCAGGGCGCTGCTCGACTGGGAAACCATCGACAGCGAGCAGATCGACGACATCATCAACGGCAAGCCGCCGCGTCCGCCGAAGTCGACCAGTTCGACGCCGCCGGCCGGCGGCAAGTCGGCGAGCGGCGGAGTCGAAGGCGCTGCGCAGCCCGCCTGATCCACACGCCTGAAAGCAGGGGCCGGAGCGCTCCGGCCCTTTTCTTTTGGCCTTCGGCCTCGGGTGCCGCCGCCTAGAATTCGCGGATGAAGCGCGATCCCGGACAGGGTCATCACATCGCGACCGCGTGGAAGGTGCGCGGCCGCGTGCTCTCGCTGGCGCGCCCGCTGATCATGGGCATCGTCAACGTCACGCCCGACTCGTTCTACGACGGCGGCCAGCATCCCACGTACGGCACGGCGCTGGCGCATGCGCTGCGCCTGGTCGAGGAGGGCGCGGACATCCTCGACATCGGCGGCGAATCGACGCGTCCCGGGGCCGCCGACGTGACGCTGGACGAAGAACTGCAGCGCGTCGTTCCGCTCGTCGAGTCGCTCGCGCGCGAGGGTGTGCCGCTGTCGGTGGACACGAGCAAGCCGGAAGTGATGCGCGCGGCGCTCGGCGCCGGGGCGGCGATCATCAACGACGTCCATGCCCTGCAGTCGCCCGGCGCGCTCGACGCCGTGGCGGACAGCGACTGCGGCGTCGTGCTGATGCACATGCAGGGCGTGCCGCGCACGATGCAGATGGCGCCGCGGTACGAAGACGTCGTCGCCGAGGTCCGCGTTTTCCTGCGGGAACGCCTCGGCGCCCTCGAAGCCTCGGGCGTGTCGCCCGAACGGGTGGCGCTCGACCCGGGATTCGGTTTCGGCAAGACGGTCGAGCATAATTTCACGTTGCTGCGCGAACTGCAGCGCTTCGCGTCGCTCGGCTGTCCGGTGGTCGCCGGGCTCTCGCGCAAGTCGATGCTCGGCGCAGTGACCGGGCGGGCGGTGGGCGAACGAGCGATGGCTTCGGTGGTGGGCGCGGTGCTGGCGGCCGAGCGCGGCGCGCGGGTGCTGCGGGTGCACGACGTGGCCGCCACGCGCGACGGCCTGCGCGTCTGGGAGGCCATGCAAGGCCAGGGAGAGACACGGTGAGCCGCAGATATTTCGGGACGGACGGAGTGCGCGGAACGGTCGGCGAAGTGCCGATCACGCCGGAGTTCGTGCTGCGGCTCGGCCAGGCGGCCGGACGCGCGCTGACGAACACGGCCGACGGAAACCGGCCGGCGGTGCTGATCGGCAAGGACACGCGCATCTCGGGCTACATGCTCGAGGCGGCGCTCGAGGCCGGCCTGTCGAGCGCCGGGGTCGACGTCGTGCTGTGCGGCCCGTTGCCGACGCCCGGCGTCGCGTATCTCACGCGCGCGCTCCGGCTCGACGCCGGCATCGTCATCAGCGCCTCGCACAATCCGTATCCGGACAACGGCATCAAGTTCTTCTCGGCGCACGGCAAGAAGCTGCCCGATGCCGTCGAGGCGGCGATCGAGGCCGAGCTCGACAAGCCGCTGCATTGCGTCAGTTCGAAGAACCTCGGCAAGGCGCGCCGGCTGGAAGACGCGGCCGGACGCTACATCGAGTTCTGCAAGCGCACCTTCCCGAACGAGCTCGACCTGAAGGACCTGAAGATCGTGGTCGACAGCGCGCACGGCGCCGCGTACCACGTCGCGCCGCCGGTCTTCCACGAACTCGGCGCCGAGGTGATCTCGCTCGGCGCGGCGCCCAACGGCATGAACATCAACGACGGCGTGGGCGCGCTCCACGCGCCGCACCTCGCGCAGGCCGTCCAGTCGAACCAGGCCGATGTCGGCATCGCGCTCGACGGCGATGCGGACCGGCTCGTGATGGTCGACGCCGACGGCCGCATCTACAACGGCGACGAGCTGCTGTACGTCATCGTGCGCGAGCGCATGCGCCGGGGGAAGGTGGACGGTGTCGTCGGCACGCTGATGACGAACTACGCGCTCGAGCGCCGCTTCCGCGAGCTCGGCGTGCCGTTCGCGCGCGCGAAGGTCGGCGATCGCTATGTGCTCGAGATGCTGGAAGAGAAGGGGTGGCTCTACGGCGGCGAAGGATCGGGCCACCTGCTGACGCTCGACTGCCACACGACCGGCGACGGCATCGTCAGTGCGCTGCAGGTCCTGAGCGCGATGCGCCGGCAGAAGCAGACGCTTGCCGGACCTGACGGCCGACCTGGACCTGATGCCGCAGGCGCTGGTGAACGCGAAGGTCGAACGCGGCTTCGACTGGAAGTCGCACGACGGCCTGGTCAGCGCCGTCGGCGAGGTCGAGCGCGAACTGAACGGCGCCGGCCGCGTGCTGATCAGGCCCTCCGGGACCGAGCCCGTGCTGCGGGTGATGGTGGAGGCGCGCGAGGTCGAGATCGCGGAGGCGATGGCGCATCGCCTGGCGGCGGTCGTCGGACCCGTCGCGACGCACTAGCGCGGCGTCACGCCCGCCGGGACACCATCCTTGCGGCCGGCACCTTCGCGACCGCCTGCTGCAGCCCCAGGAATTGCTGGGTGGCGGCCCGCCACGAGTGGCGCTCCGCGTACCTGCGGCACTCGTCCCGATCGATGCGCTGCGCGAGCAGCACGGCCTTCTGCAGGTCGTCATCCAGAACGGCCACCCCGGATCCGCCGACGACGTCGATCGGTCCCTGCACCGGGAACGCCGCGACCGGTGTTCCGCACGCCAGCGCTTCGAGCATCACGAGCCCGAACGTGTCCGTGAGGCTCGGGAAGACGAAGACGTCGGCGGAACCGTAGAGGTGCGCGAGTTCCGCGAGCCCGAGCACGCCGACGAAGTGGACCTCGGGGAACCGCTGCTTCAGGGTCTCGAGCGCGGGCCCGACGCCGGCGACGACCTTCGTTCCGGGCAGGTCGAGGCGGAGGAAGGCCTGGATGTTCTTCTCCACCGACACGCGGCCAACGTACAGGAAGAGCGGACGCGGCAGGTCGCGTCAGCATCGCTCTCGCGGGGGTGGAACATGTCGAGGTCGACGCCGCGCGTCCAGCGCGCCGACTTGTCGATGCCGTTGGCGCGCAGTTCGTCCTCGACCGTCGGCGTCGGCGCCATCACGAACGACGCCTTCGCCGTGGAAGCGGCGCAGGAACGCGTAGGTCCACGCGCTCGGGAACGCCGAACATCGCCTTCAGGTACTGCGGGAACCGCGTGTGGTACGCGGTCGTGAACGGCAGGCCGCGCGCCACGCAATAGCGGCGCGCCGCCTGGCCGAGCGGGCCTTCGGTCGCGACGTGGATCGCCGTGCGCTCCCGACGCGAGCTGCTCGTCGAGCAGTTCGCGCGAGGCGGCCATGGGGGAAGAGCGACAGCTGGATCTCCGGGATAGCCGGGGCAGGGAACGCGGCGAACTGGTCGGGTCCGATGACCGCGACCGTGTGCCCGGCCTTTACCAGCTCGCGGTTGGTGGCCTCGATGGTCCGCACCACGCCGTTGACCTGCGGGTGCCAGGCGTCGGTGACCGTCACGATCTTCATGCGGCGTGCCTCCTCGGCGGCGCGCGGTGCCGGGAGGGCGTCCTCGGCTTCGTTTTCTTCGTCCCACCTGCACGCGGCCTCGGAGGCGCCCGCAGGTGGTCCCACGTGACGATCTGCAGTTCACCGTCGAGGTTTCGACCAGCGCGGTGAGGCTTTCGACCCAGTCGCCGTCGTTCGCGTAGGTCATGCCGTCGACGTCGCGGATCTCGGCCCTGTGGATGTGGCCGCAGACCACGCCGTCGTAGCCGCGCGACGCGCCTCGCGCAGCAGGACCTGCTCGAAGTCGAAGATGAAGCTCACGGCGTTCTTCACGCGGTGCTTCAAGTACTGGGACAGGCTCCAGTACGGGACGGCCGAGCGCGCATGCGCAGGCGGTTCAGCTGATGGTTCAGCCACAGCGTGAACTCGTAAGCGGTGTCGCCCACGTAGGCGAGCCAGCGCGCGTGCCGCATCACGCCGTCGGCGAAGTCGCCGTGCACGACCCACAGCCGGCGCCCGCCCGCCGTCGTGTGGACGTCGTCCTCGCGGATGGCGATGCCGCCGAAGTGCAGTCCCGCGAACTGGCGGGCCGACCTCGTCGTGATTGCCGGGCACGTACACCACGCGCGTGCCCTTGCGCGCCTTGCGCAGCACCTTCTGGACGATGTCGTTGTGCGCCTGCGGCCAGTGCACGCTCTTCTTCAGCGCCCAGCCGTCGATGATGTCGCCGACGAGGTACAGCACGTCGGACTCGGTGTGCCGCAGGAAGTCGAGCAGATAGGACGCCTTGCAACCGCGCGTGCCGAGGTGCACGTCCGAGATGAAGATCGCGCGGTAACGGTGTGTCGGCGCCGGCTGCGGATCGGCCGCCGGAGATGCGAGAACCCCGGACTGCGGCGGCGCGCGCCCGGCGGGGGAGTCCGGGCGGGCCGACGCATCCCACGCGGACCAGCGGTAGAACAACCTACCGATCATGGGAACCGCAGGGTACGGCGATTCGATGACGTCGACGTGACACGCGGGCCCCGTGCTTTCACCCGCCGCGATCGGGCCGCGTTTCACGCGAGGGTCACATCGCGCATCGACACTCGCGCTGCTTCCTTTCGAAGCGCGCGACAACAAATTCCTCCGGAGCCCCACGCGATGTCGTACGAAGACGAAATCACCAACACTTCCAGCAACCCGCACATCAACGAGCTGATCGAGTCCCGCCTGCAGGATCCCGCGCGCCGCGGCCTGTTGCGCGGCGGACTCGGAGCCGCGGCCCTGTCGTTCATCGGCGGGACGACCCTGCTCGCCGGCTGCGGGGGCAGCGACGACGCGCTCGCGTCCGCCGCCCCTGCGCCGGCGCCCGACGCCGATGCCGCGCGTGCCCCGGCACGCGGCCACTCGAAAGCTCCCGCGCCGAGCCGGCCGACGGCACTCGGGTTCACCGCCGTGCCGAAGTCGCTTGCCGACGTCGTCACCGTGCCGGCCGGCTATACGGCGAGCGTGCTGCTCCGCCTTGGCGATCCGATTGCCGCCGGAGTCAGCTGACTACCCGAACGATGGCACCGACGAAGCGAGCACTTTCGCGTAGCGCACGGGCGATCATCACGACGGCATGTACTACTTCCGCATCGGGGCGACGGGCAACCAGGAAAATGCGTCGAGCGCCCGCGGCCTGCTGGTGCAGAACCACGAGGCGATCACGCCCGCCTTCCTGCATATCAACGGACCGACGATCAGCGGCACGGGCGCGGCCGCGGTCCGGACCGCGCCTGACGAGGTGCTGAAGGAGTACTACGTGCACGGCGTGTCGATCGTCGAAGTCAGCCGGGCGGCGGACGGCACGTGGAGCTACCGGAAGAACTCGCCGTTCAATCGCCGAGTCCACACGCTGACCGAGATGGAACTTTCAGGACCGGCGGCGGGAAGCTCGTACATGGTGACGAAGTACTCCGCGGACGGCACCCGCACGCGCGGAACCGTGAACAACTGCGCCAACGGCTACACGCCGTGGGGCACGTACCTGACGTGCGAGGAGAACTGGGCCGGCTACTTCCGGCGCATCACGGCGACCGACAATGCGAAACGCAGGGCGAAGGAAATGAAGTCGCTCGCGCGCTACGGGGTGGCAGGCAACGGCCGCGAACTGTGGGCCACCGTGACACCGGACACCGCCGACGACCTCTACGGGCGCTGGAATGCCATGGTGCTCGGCGCCACCGCGGCGGACGACTATCCGCAACGGACCGAACACCTACGGCTGGAACGTCGAGATCGATCCGTTCGCGCCGAGCTCGACGCCGAAAAAGCGGACCGCGATGGGCCGCTTCGCGCACGAAGGCGCCTGGCTCGCCAAGGTCGAGGCGGGCAAGCCGCTCGTCTGGTACATGGGCTGCGACTCGCGCAACGAGTACATCTACAAGTACGTTTCGAGTGCCAACTGGGATCCGGTCGACGCGAGCCGCGGACTCGCGGCGGGCGACAAGTATCTCGACGACGGCAAGCTGTACGTGGCGAAGTTCAATGCCGACGGCACCGGCAACTGGGTCGAACTCTCGTTCGGCGCCAACGGCATCACGGCCGCGAGCACGGTGTATCCGTTCGCCGACCAGGCCGATGTCCTGATCAACACGCGGCTCGCGGCCGACGTCATCGGCGCAACGAAGATGGACCGTCCGGAGTGGGGCGCGGTCGATCCGGTCACCGGCGCCGTCTACATGACGCTGACCAACAACAACGCGACGCTGCGCAGCCTCTGGCGACCGACGCCGCCAACCCGCGCCACTACAACGACTCGCGCACCAACGGAACGGCACAGCGCGGCAATCCGAATGGCCACATCATTCGCTGGCTCGAGGCTGGCGGTGATCCCGCCGCGACGACGTTCAGCTGGGACATCTTCCTGTTCGGCGCGCGCGCGACCGCGGACGCGACCAACGTCAACGTCTCCGGCTTGACGGCCGACAACGACTTCTCGAGCCCCGATGGCCTGTGGTTCTCGAAGGCGACCAATGTCTGCTGGATCGAGACCGACGACGGCGCCTACACGGACGTGACCAACTGCATGCTGCTCGCCGCGCTGCCCGGCGCGGTCGGCGATGGCGGCGTGAAGACGATCACGAACACCGACTCGACCGGCGCGACCAAGCAGGTGCAGACCTACGTCGGCGCCAGCCCGGGCACGAAGCTGCGTCGCTTCCTCGTCGGCCCCGTCGAATGCGAGATCACCGGCCTGGCCGAGTCGCCCGACGGACGCGCGCTGTTCGTCAACATCCAGCATCCGGGCGAGGACACGCCGGCCACCAACATCGGCAACCCGGCGCTGTTCACCAGCCACTGGCCCGACGGCGGCACCAGCCGCCCGCGGTCGGCGACGATCGTCATCACGCGCAACGACGGCGGCGCGATCGGCGTGTAGCAACGAGTACCGTGTGTCTCCCTGGGTTCGGGGGGCGAATGCCCCCCGCTTTTTTTGGGATGCGCACGGGCGAGCCGCGCCGCAGCGGCCGCCGGGGCCGACGCCCAGCGCGTGCGGGCACGCGCAAACGCGCGGCGGTGCCGCTCACACTCGCGCGAGATGCCGCTACTCGGCGGTCTCGAGTTGCGGGCTGCGCTCCGCCTGCTTCGAAGGCGCGGCGAACAGGTTTGTGCGGTCGGCGTAATAGCGATCGATGCGCCAGTCGCGCAGCAGATCGATCGCGAGTTCGAAGGACTCCCAGTCCAGCGCGTACAGATCGCTCAGCACCAGCGACTCTTCCTTCGACAGCGTCGCCGGCAGGCGCGAGAGGACTTTCGCGGAGGGTGAGTCAGAGTGGTCGCTCAGATAGCGACGAATGTCGTGAATGGCTTTCACTGTTGCGTTCCCCGCTTCCGTTGGCATCAGTCTCCCACAGGGCCCCGCGCGGTTTGATGACAGTCCCGTGAACTGGAGCGGGCACTCGATGACCGACATCAAGGCGCTTGCCGGGCGTGTCACATCGCGATACCGGCGCGCGCTTGCGGACCGCCTGCGAACTACGCGATAGACCACGGGCGCGGCCGGCGATCGAGCGCGTTCAACTGCAGCGCCGCGCGGGCGACGAGTGCCGGCTCGACTCGGTCGAACCACTCCTTCAGCACCTTGGCCGGGCCCGCGGCGGCAAGGGTGTCGGTCAGCCGGGAAAGCACGACCGACGCGTCGTTCAGCTCGCCCAGGGTGTCCTGAAGCGCGGCCAGCGCTTCGATGTAGTCGGCGGCCCCGCGGCTGGGCAGCGAAGGCGCGAGCAGGTCGAGGGCGTAGCGCAGCCGCTTCGCGTGGATTCGGACGCGGTGGCGCTTGTGCTGGCCGAGGCGGCTGAACGAGCGCGCATCCTTGAAGAGCCGGTCGGCTGCCTGTTCCAGCAGCGACGCGGCCATCTCGCCGACACTGCTCGTCGCCGCGGCTGCGTCTTCCATGGACCAGCGGGCGATCCGGAGCACGAGCCGGGCATAGCGACGCGAACTGACCGCGGCCACGGCCTGCCTGATCGCCCGCGCCTGCTCTCGCCGCGCTGCGCGGCGCGGCCGCCGCTGGTCCTTGTCGTCGACGGGCACCGACGACAGGATCGCGGCAGCGTCTGCTCGACGATGACGTCCCAGTCGCGCGCCGCTCCGAGCGTCTGCGCGAGCCAGTGCAGTCCCTTGCTCAGCCGTACGGGAAAGTCCTCGCCGTACGGGTCGAACGAGCGGATCGCCGAGCGCATGCGCCGCAGCGAAACGCGCGCCTGGTGCACGTGCTCGCTGGCGGGATCGCCGCGAAGCGCATCGGCATTCGCGACGACCAGCGCGAGGCCGTGCCGGATGACTTCCCGCAGCGCTTGCGCGGACGGCATCTCGACGCGGAGCCGCTCGGCGAATCCGCCGGCCGAGGCGCGGGCGGCCCCCAGGCCATCGCGCGCGGCGAGACCGTAGCCGCGCTCCGCCTTGCTGCGCAGCGCGGGGACGAGGGTCATTCCGTGGCCCTGCTTCACCAGCTCGCTGCCCACGTCCAGCAGGTCCTGCGGGCGGCCTGACTTCAGCTCCAGTTCCACTTCGGCCACCGGCTGGCGCCGTTTCCGGCCCTCCACGCGCGCGCGCAGTTCGCCGCGATCCAGCGCCACTTCGATCTGTGAGGTGCCGTGCACCAGCATTCCTCGCTGCCGCGAGATCCGCGTGCGGAACACCGGCACGAGCGAGTCGGCTTCGAGTCCGGCCCGTAGCAGCACCCGCAGCGGCGTGATCTCGAAGCGCTCGAGATCGAGCGTGGGCGCGGACCTGCGCGCGGGCAGGGCGACTTCCCACTCCCCGCGGACCGGGACGACGCTGTGCCCGTTGCTCGCGGCCTTCAGCGTCTGCAGCCATCGGTCTCCGTCCCGTCGCAGCCGGAGCACCAGGCCGCGCCGGCGCAGGTTGGCGTCCGGAGTGTCGAAGTAGACGTCCTCGATGGCCGTCTTGTCGAGGTGGATGTCGCCGATCGCACGCTTCGCCTGCGCGAGGTTGCCCTTGACGAGCGCGAGCTTCAGTTCGATCTCGGTGTTCGTGTCCGACATGGCGCTCCGACGGCCTGAATCGATCAGGCGGCTTGGTCCGGCGACAAGTCGAAGTGTCGCGCGAAGCGCCGGTTGACGTTGCCGACGGCGACAAGCATGGGGAAGTCCGCGGTGCCGAACTGAGGATCCCGGGCCGGCTCGCCGCACACGCGGGCACCCGCGCGCAGGTAGCCGCGGATCAGCAGCGGCAGTCGTTCCCTTTCCATGCATCGGTCTCGTGCTGACGGAATCCCGTCACCGTATGCGCAATGCATGACACCGGTATGAAGCGGCTCGACGGCTGCCGCTCGTGTGTCGGGGACGACGAACTACATGACCGGACAGGCGCCGGATCGGCGTCGTTCGACCGGTGTGTCAGCTCGAAGAAGGCTCTTCGTTCGCACGCTGCTCGTCCCGGCCCGGCAACCCCGCGAGCACGACATCGAACAGCTTGATGCGAGCCGCGTAATAGCGATCGAGCCGCCAGTCCTTGATCAGCTCGATGGCCAGTTCGAAGGCCTCGTGGTCGAGCTCATAAAGATCCCGCAGCGGGATCTCGCGCTCCTCCCCAAGTGCCTCGACGAGGCCGGCCAGGAAGTAGGACGACTTGCGGGTGGGATGCTGTTCCAGGTACTTGCGCACCTGCTTGATGGCGTTCATGGGGCATTCAGTGCGAGAACTGACGTGACATCTTCCCACGGCGACGGCCGTCGAATGATGACGCACCGATGACATGTTCATGACATGTCATCGGTGCGCTGAGGCCACGGTCGCTCCGGGCAACCGCTCTCAGGTTCCGGGGTCCGGCGTCAGCGCTTCTGGGGCGGCAGCAGCACGCGATCGATGACCTGGACCACGCCGTTGCTGGCTGGCTTGTCGGCACCGGTCACCATCGCTTCTTCGACGGTGACGAAAGTTCCGGCGCGGGCCAGCGGCAGGTTGGCGCCGTTGACCGTCTTCACGTTGCCCGGCTTGACGTCGGCCGTCTTCAGGCTCATCGGCAGGACGTGGAAGGTCAGCACGCTCTTCAGCAGTTCCTTGTTCGCCGCCAGTTCCCCCATGGTCTTGGCCGGCACCGCCTTGAAGGCATCGTTGGTGGGAGCAAAGACCGTGAACGGGCCCGGCCCGGCCAGCGTCTCGCCCAGCCCCGCGTCCTTGATCAACCCGCTGAGGGTCGACAGGTTGGGATCCGACCCGATGACCTGGGTCACGGACTGCGGCTGCATGGAGGCGCAACCCACCAGGGAAATCGACAGCAGACTGAGCAGCAACGCTCGGCGATTCATTTCTTCTCCTCTTGCAAGACGGCGGCCGAGGGTGTCCAGGCCGCGGAACAGCGAAACGCTAAGGGCTTTGAGTGACAGACGCATGACACGTGCAAGCCTTCATGTGACGACGGGACCCGAGGCGTCAAGCCAGCTCCGGGCCGATCGCGGCCCGCAGGATCGGCTCGGCGTCGCCGCTGGACTCGCGGTGACTGATCCAGACGACGGCCCCCTTCTTGATGGGCCAGTCGCGCTCCTGTCCCGTGAGCAGGCGGCTCGCGGTCCGTCCCAGGGCCGGCTGATGGCCGACCACCACGACCGTCCCCTTGCCGGCGGTCCATCCAACCGCGTCGAGCATCTCGTCCACGGCCGCGTCGGCTGCCAGCGCCTCGACGGTCCTGATCTTGCGACGGGACGCCTCCGCGAGAGCCTGCGCCGTCTGCTGCGCGCGCTTCGCCGGGCTGCAGAGGATCTTCGCGGTGTCAGGGAGGCGGTTGTGCAGCCATTCGGCGACGCGCTTCGCCTGCTTCTCGCCTTTCGGCGTCAGCTTGCGCCCCTCGTCGGGCTCGCCCGACTCAGCTTCGGCGTGGCGCCACAGCATGAGGTCCACTAGGCTGCCCCCACTGCGTCGGCCAGTTGATCGAGCAGCCGCTGCTGCGCACCGATGCCTTGCGTGGGCCGCCGCGGTGCGCGATACCGGCCATCCGCGCCGAGCGTCCACGCTTCCATAGAGTCTTCGAGGTACGGCTTCAGCCCTTCGACGACCACGCGCTTCGCGAGCCTCGGATCGAGCACGGGCCAGGCGATCTCGATGCGGCGGAACAGGTTGCGTCCCATCCAGTCGGCGCTCGACAGGTACACGAGCGGATCGCCGCCGTTCTCGAAGTAGTAGATCCGGTGATGCTCGAGGAACCGCCCGACGATCGAGCGGACCTTGATGCTTTCCGAAAGGCCTTTGACCCCGGGACGCAGCGCGCACGCGCCGCGAACGACGAGGTCGATCCTGACTCCGGCCTGCGATGCCGCATACAGCGCGTCGATCGTCGCCTCGTCCGTCAGCGAGTTCATCTTCGCGATGACCCGCGCCGGCTTGCCGGCCGTCGCGGCGGCGACTTCGTTGCCGAGCGCCTTCAGCAGGTTGCGATGGAGGGCGAAGGGCGCCAGCCACAGGTGCCTCAGGCGCTCGACCTTCGTCAGGCTCGTCAGGTGCATGAACACCTTGTCCACGTCCGCGCAGATCTCCGGATTGGCGGTCAGCATCCCGAAGTCGGTGTACAGCTTCGCCGTGGTCGAGTGGTAATTGCCCGTCCCGAGGTGGACATACGGAACGAGCGCGGGGCGGCCTTCCACCACTTCCCGGCGCAGGACCTGCGTGGCCTTGCCGTGCGTCTTCAGGCCCATGACGCCGTACACAACCTGCGCACCGACGGCTTCGAGCCGCTCGGCGAGGTTGATGTTCGCTTCCTCGTCGAAGCGGGCCTTCAGTTCGACGACGGCGGTGACTTCCTTGCCGCGGCGGGCGGCCTCCTCCAGCAGATCGACGACTGTCGAGCTGATGCCGGTCCGGTACAGCGTCATCCGGATCGCTGCGACCGCCGGATCGATTCCCGCCTGTCGCAGGAACTCGGTCACCGGCTCGAAGCTCTCGTAAGGGTGGTGCAGCAGCACGTCGCCCTGCTTCAGCGCGGAGAAGATGTCGGCGCCGCGTGGCAGCCTGGCGGGCCATGCGGGCAGGAACGATGGCCAGCGCAGTTCGGCCTGCGTCAGGTGATCGACGAGCTGGTTCAGCCGCACGAGGTTGACCGGACCGTCGACCCGGAACATCGCTTCCTCGGGCAACTGGAACTGGTTCCGCAGCAGTTGCTGCAGCGGTTGGGGACAGGTCTGCCGCACTTCGAGGCGAACCGCGTTGCCGAAGTGGCGTTGCGACAGTTCCATTCGCATCGCCTGGCGCAGGTTGCGCACTTCCTGTTCGTCGATCGTCAGATCCGAGTCGCGCGTCACGCGAAACTGCGAAAAACCCGTGACCTCGCGGCCCGGAAACAGGTCCTGCAGGTGCGCGCGTATCGCCGACGTCAGGAGCACGAAGGCCTTCTTTCCGCCGGCGAGCGCGTCCGGCACCGGGATCACGCGCGGCAGGACGCGCGGCACCTTCAGGATCGCGGTGGCGGACGGACGGCCGAACGCATCCTTGCCCTCCAGCTGCAGGATGAAGTTCAGCGACTTGTTGAGCACTTGCGGAAACGGATGCGACGGGTCGAGCCCGATCGGCGAGAGCAGCGGACGCACTTGGCGTTGGAAGTAGTCGCGTACCCACTCGCGCTGCTCGGCCGAACGCTGCGCGTGGTTGACGATGACGACGCCGCGTTCCTCGAGCGCCGGAGTGATGACTTCGTTGAACAGCCCGTACTGCCTGCGCACGAGGCGGTGCGCACGTGCCAGTATGCTGCGATAGGCGCCCGCCGATGGCCCGGTGCCGTCCGTCCGGACGTCCTCGGTCAGGTCGGACAGCCGCACTTCGAAGAACTCGTCCAGGTTGGAAGAGACGATGCAGACGTAGCGCAGTCGCTCGGCCAGGGGAACGTCCTCGCGCCTGGCCATGGCGAGCACGCGCTCGTTGAACGCGAGCAGCGACAGCTCGCGATTGAGGTAGGTATCCGGATTGGCGGCCGACACGGCGGAAGGTGAACCCCTGTGCTCCACGGTCACACTAGGTGGCGGGTGTGACAGGTCCGTGACACGGCGCCCTGCACAGACTGCGCCGAGGCCGGTATTCGAGGGTTTTTTCAGTCTGCGTGTAACCGAACGGTCACATCCGGTTTCTACACTCGCCCCATTCGAACTTTGCGTCATGAGACGAGAGGTGCATGCAATGAAGATCACTCGGACTGAAGACCTTGTTCGCTGGCCTGCTGGTCGCCGCGACGGCCACTAGCGCTCTCGCGCAGCAGATCACGGGCGCGGGCGCGACCTTCCCGGCGCCGCTCTACGCCAAGTGGGCCGATGCCTACAACAAGGCCACCGGCGTTCGCGTCAACTACCAGTCGGTCGGTTCGGGCGCGGGCCTGCGCCAGATCCGCGGCAAGACCGTGGACTTCGGGGCGTCCGACATGCCGCTGACGGACGAGGAACTGGCCAAGGACGGCCTGATCCAGTTCCCGACGGTGATCGGCGGCGTGGTTCCGGTGATCAACGTTGCCGGCATCCCGACGCGCCAGCTGCGCCTGACGGGGCCGGTCCTGGGCGACATCTACCTCGGCAAGATCACCAAGTGGAACGATCCGGCGATCGCGGCGCTGAACCCGGGCGTGAAGCTTCCGGACGCGCAGATCGCGGTGGTGCGCCGGGCGGACGGTTCGGGCACGACGTTCATCTTCACCAACTACCTGTCGAAGGTGAACGCGGACTGGAAGTCGAAAGTCGGCGAGGGCACCGCGGTCAACTGGCCGACGGGCGCGGGCGGCAAGGGCAACGAGGGCGTGGCCGCGTTCGTGCAGCGCCTGCCGAACTCGATCGGCTACGTCGAGTACGCCTACGCGAAGCAGAACAAGCTTGCGTACGCGCTGATGCAGAACTCCGCGGGTGCCTTCGTTGCGCCGGATGACGACTCGTTCAAGGCGGCGGCCGCCGGCGCGGACTGGAAGAAGAGCTTCTACCAGATCCTGACGAACCAGCCGGGCAAGGACGCGTGGCCGATCACGGGCGCGACCTTCATCATGATGCACGCCAAGCAGGACAAGCCACAGCAGGCCGAGGGCGCGCTGAAGTTCTTCAATTGGGCATACAACAACGGAGACAAGATGTCCGAAGAACTGGACTACGTCCCGCTGCCGCCCGCGGTGGAAGACATGGTCCGGCAGAGCTGGGGCAAGATCACCGACGGCGCCGGCAAGGCCGTTTCCTACAAGTAGCGAGCGAGTCTCCCCGCGGGCTGCCGGTGCAGCCCGCGGGTTCCACATCGCAGCCGGTTCGCGGCTGCGCTCCCGGGGAGGCGCCCGTTGGACGCTACACTTTCATCCTCGCCCACCCGCCAAGACCAACTTCTGATGCAGATGCCCGAGCAACCGCCGCTACGGAGGGCGGGGACCCTCGGCGACCGGGTCTTCGCGTGGCTGACGCGCGGGGCGGCGGCTCTGACACTGTTGGTCCTCGTCGGGATCATCGTCTCGCTGGTGATCGGCGCGTGGCCCTCGATCCGGCACTTCGGCCTGCCCTTCCTGTGGACCTCCGAGTGGGATCCGGTGCAGGAGAAGTTCGGCGGGCTGGTGATGATCTACGGCACGCTCGCCACCTCGTTGATCGCGCTCATCATCGCCGTGCCGATCAGCTTCGGCATCGCGGTGTTCCTCACCGAACTGTCTCCGAAGTGGCTCAAGCGTCCGCTGGGTACCGCGATCGAGCTGCTCGCGGCCATTCCGTCGATCGTCTACGGCATGTGGGGCCTGCTGGTGTTTTCGCCGCTGCTGGCGACCTATGTCCAGCAGCCGCTGCAACGCGCCTTCGGTGACGTGCCGGTGCTCGGCGCGCTCTTCTCGGGCGCGCCCGTCGGCATCGGCATCCTGTCGGCCGGAATCATCCTCGCGATCATGATCATCCCGTTCATCGCCGCGGTGATGCGCGACGTGTTCGAAGTGACCCCCGCGCTGCTGAAGGAGTCCGCCTACGGACTCGGCTCGACGACGTGGGAAGTCGTGTGGCGCGTCGTGCTTCCGTACACCAAGGCAGGCGTGATCGGCGGCGTCATGCTGGGCCTCGGCCGCGCGCTGGGCGAAACGATGGCTGTCACCTTCGTCATCGGGAACTTCAACCAGCTCGATACGCTGTCGCTGTTCGAGGCCGCCAACTCGATCACGTCGGCCCTGGCGAACGAGTTCGCGGAGGCCACGCCGGGGCTGCACGAGGCGTCGCTGATCTACCTGGGCCTGATCCTGTTCTTCATCACCTTTGTCGTGCTGGCGCTGTCGAAACTGCTGCTGTTCCGGCTCAAGCGCAACGAAGGGAAGCGCACATGAGCGCAGAGAACGCCGCCCCGCCGCGGGCCGACTATCGGCTGCGGCTGCATCGCCGCCGCAAGTTCATCAATGCGGTGGCCCTGGTGCTGTCGCTCGCCGCGATGGCATTCGGCATCGTCTGGCTGATCTGGATCCTCTGGGACACGCTGACGCTCGGCTTCAAGGGCCTCAGCTGGCACGTGCTTACGGAGTCGACCCCGCCCCCGAACGCGGAGGAGGGCGGGCTCGGCAACGCCATCGTCGGCTCGCTGATCATGGTGTTGTCCGCGACCGCGCTGGCGACGCCGATCGGCATCCTCGCCGGCATCTATCTCGCCGAGTACGGCCAGCGCGGCGGCTGGTTCGCCCAGGCGACGCGCTTCATCAACGACATCCTGCTGTCGGCGCCGTCGATCGTGATCGGGCTCTTCGTCTACGCGGCCGTCGTCGCCAAGACGCGGACGTTCTCCGGCTACGCCGGCGTGCTCGCCCTGGCGCTGATCGTCGTTCCCGTCGTCGTGCGCACGACCGAGAACATGCTCAGCCTGATTCCGAATGCGCTGCGCGAGGCGGCGGTGGCGCTGGGCGCGCCCAAGTGGGTGATGATCATGCGCGTCACGCTGAAGGCGGCACGCGCGGGCGTCGTCACCGGGGTGTTGCTGGCGCTGGCCCGCATCGCCGGGGAGACCGCGCCGCTGCTGTTCACGGCGCTGTCGAACCAGTTCTTCAGCGCGGACCTCGGCCAGCCCATGGCCAACCTTCCGGTGACGATCTTCAAGTTCGCGATGAGCCCGTTCGCCAACTGGCAGCAGCTGGCCTGGGCGGGCGTATTCCTGATCACCCTCGGCGTGCTCGCCCTGAACATCCTGGCGCGCGTGCTGTTCCGGCAGAAATAGACGAGACTTCCATGGACATGGCTTCCTCCGCCGCGCTCGCCAACGAACGCATCAAGATGGATGTGCGGAACCTGAACTTCTATTACGGGAAGTTCCAGGCCCTGAAGTCCATCACGCTCCGCATCCCGGAGAAGAAGGTCACGGCCTTCATCGGCCCGTCCGGGTGCGGCAAGTCCACGCTGTTGCGCGTGTTCAACCGGATGTTCGAGCTCTATCCCGAGCAGCGCGCCGAAGGCGAGGTCAAGGTCGACGGCGAGAACATCCTGACCAGCAAGGACGACGTCGCGCTGGTCCGCGCCAAGATCGGCATGATCTTCCAGAAGCCGACGCCTTTCCCGATGTCGATCTACGACAACATCGCGTTCGGCGTGCGCCTGTTCGAGAGCCTCTCCCGTTCCGCCATGGACGACCGGGTGGAGTGGGCGCTGAAGAAGGCGGCGCTGTGGAACGAGGTGAAGGACAAGCTCGGCCAGACGCGGCACCAGCCTCTCCGGCGGCCAGCAGCAGCGGCTGTGCATCGCGCGCGGCATCGCGGTGAAGCCCGAGATCATCCTGTTCGACGAGCCGTGCTCGGCGCTGGACCCGATCTCGACGGCGAAGATCGAGGAACTGATCGACGAGCTGAAGCACGACTACACGGTGGCGATCGTCACCCACAACATGCAGCAGGCCGCGCGCGTGTCCGACTACACGGCGTACATGTACCTGGGCGAAATGATCGAGTTCGGCGACACCGACCAGATCTTCGTCAAGCCGGCGCGCAAGGAAACCGAGGACTACATCACCGGCCGATTCGGCTGAGCGGGGAACAGAGAATGCTGAGCGGCGACCATTCGATGCGGAAGTACGACGAGGAACTCGAGGCGATTCGCTCGCGCGTGTTGCACATGGGCGGGCTCGTCGAGTCCCAGGTGAGGACCGCGCTGGCGGCGTTCGACAAGGGCGACCTCGATCTCGCTCAGCAGGCGATCGATGCCGACCGCCGGGTGAACGACCTCGAGCTGGAGCTCGACCAGATGGTCATCCACGTGATCGCGCGGCGGCAGCCTACCGCGGGCGACCTGCGGATGATCATCGGCACCGCCAAGGCGATCATGGACATCGAGCGCATCGGCGACGAGGCGACCAAGATCGCGCGTGCGGTGAAGTGGCTGCACGAGAAGGGCGCCGGTACGCGCATGCACCGCGTTCCCGATGTGCAGCACTCCGGGGAGATCGCCGTGTCGATGCTCCGGCGGACGCTCGACGCGTTTGCAAGGATGGACACGGCGGCTGCCGCCGCCATCATCAAGGACGACCAGGGCGTCGACGACCGCTTCCGCGCGATCCTGCGGCAACTGATCACGTTCATGATGGAAGATCCGCGCACGATCTCCACCTCGCTCGACATCGTCTGGGCGGCCAAGGCGATCGAGCGCATCGGCGACCATGCGAAGAACATCGCCGAGTTCATCATCTTCATCTCGCAGGGCGTCGACATGCGGCACATGACGCCGGACGAGGTCGAGCGCGCACTGGCGCGGGGCTAGATGTCGGCAACGATTCTCGTGGTCGAGGACGAGCCGGCCATCCAGGAACTGGTCGCGTACGCCTGCCAGACCAGCGGCTTCAAGGTCCGTCGCTCCGACAGCGTGCGGGCGGCGCGGGAGGCCGTGTCGGGAGAACTGCCCGACCTCGTGCTGCTCGACTGGATGCTGCCGGATCGCCCCGGGATCGAACTGCTGCGCGAGTTCCGCGGCCAGGAGCGGACCCGGTCGCTGCCGGTCATCATGCTGACGGCGAAGGGCAGCGAATCCGACAAGGTGGCGGGCCTCGACGCCGGTGCCGACGACTACGTGGTGAAGCCCTTTTCCCCGCGCGAGCTGGTCTCGCGCATCCGCGCCGTGTTCCGGCGGCGGGCGCCCCAGCTTTCGGGCGAGGTCATGGAGTACGGGCCGCTGGCGCTCGACTCGGCGCGCCGGGAAGTGCTGGCCCACGGCAAGCCCGTGAAGATCGGCCTGACGGAGTTCAAGCTCCTCACCTTCTTCATGGCGCACCCCGAGCGCGTCTTCTCGCGCTCGCAGCTGCTCGACGGCGTGTGGGGCGACCACGTGTTCATCGAGGAGCGCACCATCGACGTCCACATGCTGAGGCTGCGCAAGGCGCTCGCCCCGCACGACCTGCAGTTCATGGTCCAGACGGTGCGCGGACTCGGGTATCGGCTGTCCCAGGCGGGCAGAGACGTGATGTTCCTTCGATGAGCACACGCGACCGCCTCCGGGTACTGACGCCAGCGTTCCTGCGGGTCGTCGCGCTCGTCGTGCTCGCGATCACGGTGGGCTGGCTCTTCGGTCGAATGGCCGGCCTGTGGGTCGCCGTGATCGGCCTCGGCTTGCTGCTCGTGATGCACCTGTTCTACGCCAGCCTGCTGGCCGGCTGGCTCGAGGCGCCGCGGCTCGAGGACATTCCGAACGGGATGGGCATCTGGACGCAGGTGTTCGCGCGCCTGTACCGTGCCCGCCGCACGACGGAACAGAACGAGCGAAGGTTGCAGGACAACGAGGAGCGCTTCCGGCGGACGATCAGCGCGCTGCCGGAGGGAATCGTCCTCGTCGACTTGTCGCTGCAGATCGAGTGGTGCAACCCGGTGGCGGAAGCGCATCTCGGAGTCTCGCTGACCGGGGACCACGGCATGCGCGTCACGAACCTGGTGCGCGACCCGGCGTTCGTCAGCTACATGACTTCCGGCCAGTACGACCTTCCGCTCGAGTTCAGGCCGATGGCCCGGCCGAACACGGCGCTCGAAGTCCGGGTCATCGAAGTGGAACGCACCCGCCTGATGGTGATTTCGCGCGACATCACGCAGCGCGAGGAGGTCGACGCCATGCGGCGCGACTTCATCGCGAACGTTTCGCACGAGTTGCGCACGCCTCTCACCGTGGTCAACGGCTTCATGGAGATGCTGCTCGACGCGCAGCACGAGGACGAGCCGACGCGGCAGCACCACCTCAAGCTGATGCAGGAGCAGGCGCAGCGCATGTCGCGCCTGGTCGAAGACCTGCTGACGCTGTCCCGGCTGGAGTCGAGCGAAAGCTCCCTCGTGGAGGAAGTCGTCGACGTGCAGCTGCTGATGCGGGAAGTCGCCGACGAGGCGCGCGTCCTGTCCGGCGGTCGCCACCGCGTCGAGCTGAAGCCTGCCCGCGCGTTCCTGCGGGGAAACCGGGACGAGCTGCGCAGCGCGTTCGCCAACCTGGTTTCCAACGCGATCCGGTACACGCCGGACGGCGGAACCATCACGCTGGCGTGGCTCGCGGAGGCGGACGGGGGCGGTCGCTTCGAGGTGCGCGACACCGGCATCGGCGTCGCACCGGAGCACATCGCACGCCTCACGGAACGCTTCTACCGCGTGGACAAGAGCCGCTCGCGCGAGACCGGCGGCACCGGCCTCGGACTCGCGATCGTCAAGCACGTGCTGCTGCGCCACGATGCCCGTCTCGACATCCAGTCCGAGATCGGCGAGGGGAGCACGTTCGTCGCGGTCTTCCCCGCGTCCCGCATCAGCGCTCCGCAGGCCGCGTCCGTGCCAGCGGCCTGATCGGTCGAGGAGGGCGGTGCTATCATTCGCCGCCCACGGGGTGTAGCGCAGTCTGGTAGCGCGCCTGCTTTGGGAGCAGGATGTCGGGAGTTCGAATCTCTCCACCCCGACCAGCGCCGCACCAGGGGGCGCGCCCGCAGCGCTTTCGACTTCTGCCCGTAGCTCAGCTGGATAGAGCACCAGCCTTCTAAGCTGGGGGTCACAGGTTCGAGTCCTGTCGGGCAGGCCAGTTCTAGCGATGAGCGCAGGGCCGCCCCAAGCTCATCGCGTGCCCCCACGGGGGGCGGCCGCCAAGCGGCCGGGGGCGCAAGTTTCAGAGTGGTGGCTGTAGCTCAGTTGGTAGAGTCCCGGATTGTGATTCCGGTTGTCGTGGGTTCGAGTCCCATCAGCCACCCCAACTTCCTCCGGCGAGTCGTCGCTCTTCTCGGCGTCATCCTCGCCGGCTGCGCCACCCAGGAACCGCCGACGCCGCCCGCGCGCCAGGACCAGCTGCCCGGCCAGATCGCGAAGCTGCTGCCGCCGAATCTCGCAGACCGCACGGGCTGGGCGGCGGACATCTACGCCGCGTTCGCGACCCAGGGAATCGCGCCGACGCTGGAGAACGTATGCGCGGTGCTGGCCGTGACCGAGCAGGAGTCGAGCTTCCGCGCCGATCCTTCCATTCCCGGCTTGCCCGCGATTGCCTGGCGTGAAATCGACAACCGCGCCGAGCGCATCGGCGTGCCGAAGTTCGTGGTGCGCGCGGCCCTGCAGCTCCCGTCGCCCGACGGCCGCACGTACAGCGACCGCATCGACGCGGCGAAGACCGAGCGCGAGCTAAGCGAGATCTACGAAGACTTCATTGCCGGCGTTCCGCTCGGCCCGCGACTCTTCGCGAAGCACAACCCGGTGCGCACCGGCGGCGCGATGCAGGTCAGCATCGCCTTCGCCGAGTCGCACGCTGCTTCCCACCCGTATCCGTTTCCACTGGACAGGTCGATCCGCCGCGAAGTGTTCACGCGGCGCGGCGGCATGTACTTCGGCATCGCGCACCTGCTGGGCTACGAGGCGCCGTATGCGGAGCCGCTCTACCGCTTCGCGGACTTCAACGCCGGCCAGTACGCGAGCCGCAACGCCGCGTTCCAGGCCGCGGTGAGCCGGCTGTCCGGGCTTCGCGCTGGTGCTCGACGGCGACCTGCTGCCGCCGGGCGCGAAGGAAGGAACGACCGGCGAGACCGAGCGCGCCGTGCAGGCGCTCGCGCCACGGCTGGGCCTCGGCGCGGCGGCCATCCGGCGCGATCTCGAGCAGGGCGACCAGCCTGCGTTCGAGCGCACGCGCCTGTACGAGCGCGTGTTCGCGCAGGCCGATCGCAGCGAGGGCCGCAAGGTGCCGCGCGCGGTCGTTCCGAACATCGCGCTCGAGAGCCCGAAGATCACGCGCAAGCTGACGACCGAGTGGTTCGCGCGCCGTGTGGACGAGCGCTTCCGGCGCTGCCTGGCGAAGTCGGCGAGCACGGCCAGCGGGTAGGGCCGAGCCGGATCCGGCGGGCCGGGTCGCTAGACTCGGCTCAACGAGAAGGTGAGCGAACCAATGAAAACGGTCGAGATCACGTATCGCTACCAGGGCGACGCTTCGTCGGTGCGACAGCGACCCGAAGATGCCGACGCGGCGCGCCGCCGGATGGACGAGGGCAGCCACGCCTTTGCGGAACTGTTCAGCGGCCTGGTGACGGGCACCGGCACCGCGCAGCGCATCGTGCAGATCAATCCGGGCGAACTGGGCGTGATGACCGACGGACCGGCGTCGCCGCCGCAGCGTCCGTATGCGGCGGTGCTCGGCTGTGCCGATGCGCGCGTGCCGGTCGAACTGATCTTCAACGAAGGCCCGAACGACCTCTTCGTCGTGCGCGTCGCGGGCAACACGCTCGGCGACGACGTGCGCGGCAGCCTGAACTACGCGCTCGAGCACCTCGGCGACAGCCTCAAGCTGGTCGTCGTCCTCGGGCACAGCGGCTGCGGCGCGGTGACTGCCGCCGTCGACGTGTTTCTTTCTCCGGCGGGGTACCTGTCGCTGGCCTCCGAGCATTCGATCCGCGGCCTGGTCGATCGCCTGCAGGTCGTGGTCCAGTCATCGGCGCGCCGCCTGGAGTCCGTCTTCGGTCCTGACGTGGTCCGCCGGCCGGGCTACCGGGAAACGCTGATCGAGGTGGCCGTGCTGGTGAATGCGGCGCTTGCGGCCCACACCCTGCAACGCGAGATCGGAGCCGGGTCGTCCAGGTCGGTCCGCGCCGTCTACGGTGTCTACGTGCTCGACCAGCGCGCGGTGTGGGCCCCGCGCTTCGACAGCGACGAAGTCAATGGTCTCGCCAGTCCGCCGGACGATGCGCAGGGCTTCGTTGCATTGAGCGACGCGGTGCTGCACTCGGCGCGGATCAAGGCACTCCTGGCGACCGCCTGATGCGATTACGGAGCCCACGCCGGCTCATGGCTGGCGTGGGACCGGTGGGAGAGGGTGTCGCAGCGTGCGATGCGCCGGCGCTCAGCCCTTCTTCGACGCCTTCAGGCCTCCTTGTGAGCCTTTTCGATCTCGTCGAACAGCGACGCGCGCGCTGCCTCGGACTGCTCGACCGTCGAGGCCTTGGCGGTCGAGAACACCGGGGACTCCGGGCGGCCTTTCGTCGATGGCGTGTCGAAGTCGTCGAGCGAGAAGTCGAGCGACTGCAGCTTGGTCGCTCTCTCCGATGGGCCGAGCGTGGTGCCCGCCATCATGTCCGACGGGAACATCGTCGTTCCTGCCGCGGTGGTCGTGTTCATGATCGTGCCGTGGCCGGTGTTTTCCTGGACATCGATCTTCGTGACGTCGAGGTCCGTGAGGGTATCGGACGCCGCGATCCGGTAGCTCGGCGCCGGCGTGGCGGGTGCCTTCGGCTCCGGAGCTTCCTCGCGCACCTCCGGCAGCGAACCGGGCGGCGGCGCGAATGACGCCGTGTCGGCGTCGCTGCCGTCCTGATCGAGGCTGTCGCGCCACGACGGCTTCTTCGCGCCGCGCCGGCCCAGCAAGCCGAGGCCGACACCGGCCAGCACGATGCCGAGGCCTGCCGCGGCAAACCAGCCGGTTCGCGACTCCGCTTCCTTGATCAGCTCCCGGTTGCGCGTGGAGAGCTTGTCCATGTCTTCGCGCATGCGCGCGACTTCCTTCGTGAGCGCCTCGACCTGGCGCGTCAGCGCTTCCTCGCGCGCATCGCGCGCGGCGTCCTTTGCCGCCTGTTCGGCCGCCGGCTGGCTCGCCGCGGCCGGATCCGCGTCAGCGAGCACGAGGCGATCCGTCGTCGATGGCTTGGGGGTCTCAGGCGGACGCGCCGGGGGTGGCGGCGCCGAGGCGGGCTTGGCCTGAGCGGTGACCTGCGGCCGTGCGACCGGCTTCGGACGCGGCTTGGGCGCGACCTTGCGCGGTGCCACTGCGGCTGCAACCGGAGGCTCCTTCAACGGCGCGTCACTCAGAGGCGACGATGCCGTCTGGACCGGCGCCGCGGCGCCAGGGGCACCGCTGCCCCAGCGCGGCTCTTCGCCCGGGACAGCGCGCGCCGCGGGGGGCGCCACGGCGCCCTGCGCTGCGGCGGTCTGCACGGAGGGCAGGTCGGGGGGATCGATCAGCAGGACGAATTCGCGGCGCAGGCGATTGCCGCATCCCATTTCAAGGACGAAGCGGACCGCCGGCTCCCCGACCGGGGCCGGCGTGGTCACGACCACGGCGGGAGGACTCGACTTGCGGTCGATCCCGATGCGGGCGTTGGCAAGCGCGGGCGCGTCCTGCAGCACGGAGTCGGGAATCAGCCGGACACACTCGGTCGCGACATCGGCGGCGCCTTCCCCGACCAGCGGAACACGGGCGTACAGGCGTTCTCCCAACTGGCTCGCGACCTGGACTTCGCCGAAGCCGGCCGCGTGCGCATCGGGCGCTGCCACGGCAAGGAGGACCGCCAGCACGACGCCACTGATGGCGAAGACCGAACGACCCCCCTGTCGCGAGCGATGGGAAGGTTCAGGCGTTGACACTTTTTTCTTGGCCATGGAGCGAGGACGCCGTTAGTCCGTCCTGGGTAGTCCAACGCGTGCAGTGTGAACGAAGAACCTGGCTTGTTGAAGGTGTCGAGGCAGGGGAAAACAGGTCGAAACACCCGCTTGTTCCGTCTCTATCCGGCATCGACGGGCACGCCGCGAGCCCCTTCGGCGACGGGGCGGTGCTCGCGATCGCCGTGCATTCGGAGGCACGAAGCGCGCCTCGCGACACGCGCTTCACGGCCGCGCGGGCAACCGCAGCACGACGGCCGCGCGCGCCGGCGCGCCGTCGATCGCGAGCTCGGCGTCGTGCAAGGCGGTCACGAAGGAGCTGATCCGCAGGTCGAGCAGCGCCGCGTCCGGCCAGTCGCCGTCGGCGACCGGGCCCTCGATCGACAGCACCGACGAGCCATCGTCCAGGCACGACGACAACTCGATCACCGACCCTTGCCGCGTGCGGCGAGTCACGGCAACCAGCAGCCGATACACCAGCCGCTGCAGTCGCCGCTCGTCGCCTTCGATTGCGCCGATGCCGCGGTCCGGCCTGCACATTGAAGGACACGCCGTGCAACGCGGCAACCGGCGCGGCGCGCTCGACGGCGCGCGCCACCAGGTCCCCGAGCCGCAGTCCGACGCGGTCGAGCTTCATCACGCCGAGGACCGCCCGGCCGTCGTCGACAAACTCGTCGAGCAGAACGACCTGCCCATGCGTGTTGCGCGCGAGGACGTCCGCCACGTGCTTGCTGCGCGAGCTGTCGACCATGCCCTGCTGCAGCAGGTGGGTCCAGCCCATGATCGTGTTGAGCGGCGTGCGCAGATCGTGGTTGAAGCGGCTGAACAGCGCGACGAGCAGTTCGTTCCGGAGGGCGCGACCTTCGCGTGCGAGCCATGCGGAGCCGGCGCGATCTTCCGGGACTTCGAAGACGAGGGCGGGCATGGATCCGGGATGCCGGGAGTGAGGACCGAAGCGTAGCGCGGGCGGCGGCAACCTGCCGATTCGACGGGCGTGCCGCGTTCCTCCCACCAGGTCACGCGGGGCGTCGCAGCCGCCGCGCCCGTCCGCTGCCAGGGCGAGGTAGCATCGCCGCTCGGAGAAGCGACATGAACAAGGCATTCGTCAAGGAGAGCGAAGGCGACGACGAGGAACTCGAAACCCCCGAGCTTCCGACCGGCACGCGCAACTACATCACTCCCGCGGGCCACAAGCGGCTGAAGGACGAGCTGCTGCACCTGATCGACGTCGAGCGCCCGGAGGTCGTGCGCACCGTCTCGTGGGCGGCGTCCAACGGCGACCGCTCCGAGAACGGCGACTACATCTACGGGAAGAAGCGGCTGCGCGAGATCGACCGGCGCATCCGCTTCCTGACCAAGCGCCTCGACAACGCCGAAGTCGTCGATCCGGCGGCGCGCGAGGCGACCGACCAGGTCTTCTTCGGCGCCACCGTCCGGTACGCGACCGGCGAAGGCCGCGAGAACCGCATCCGCATCGTCGGCATCGACGAGGTGGATCCGGCGCGCGGGCAGGTGAGCTGGATCTCGCCGATCGCGCGCGCGCTGATCAAGGCGCGCGAGGGCGACAGCGTGACGCTGAGGACGCCGGTCGGCGTCGAGACGCTGGAGATCCTCGAAGTCCGCTACGAAGCGTCCTGATGGCCGCGCGTGCCGCCACGCGGCCGCGCGATCTGGACGACGTGCTTCACGCGCCGCAGCGAGCGGATCACGCGGGCAAGGTGGGTGCGATCGCGCACCTGGATCTTGAAGTGGATCAGCGCGACCTGCGCCTCCTCGTCCTCGACGTGAACGTTCAGGATGTTGGAGTCGCCTTCGGCGATCGCCACGGCGATGCGGCCCAGCACGCCGCGCTCGTTCAGCACTCCGACGTCGAGGCCGACCGTGAAGTTCGCCGTCGAGTCGTTGGCCCACTGCAGCTCGATCCAGCGCTCCGGGTCCGCCCGGCGGGCGCGCTGCGCGTGCACGCACTCGGCCTGGTGCACGGCCAGTCCCTGGCCCTTGCGGATGTGCCCGACGATGGCGTCGCCCGGGATCGGATGGCAGCAGCTCGCGAGTTGCACCGCCATGCCCTCCGTGCCGCGGATCAGCACCGGGGAGTGCGGCGAGGCCGTCGCGGTGCGCGGCGTGGAGGAATCCTCGTCCGGGTTCTCGGGCACGGCGCCGAGCGCGAGCTGGCGCGCGACGACGGCGGCCAGCCGGCGGCCGAGGCCGATGTCGGCGAGCAGGTCGTTGCGCGATCCGAGTTCGGACTGCTTGAGGACCGTTTCCCACTGCGCTTCGGTGACTTCGGCGAGCGACAGGTTGAACTGGCGCGCTGCCTGCGCGAGCAGGCGTTCGCCGAGCTCGACCGACTCGTCGAACTTCATCGTGCGCAGGAAGTGGCGGATCTCCGAGCGCGCCTTGCCGGTGCGCACGAACGACAGCCACGCCGGGTTGGGCCGCGCGACCGGCCCGGTGACGATCTCGACCATGTCGCCGTTGCGCAGCGGCGTGCGCAGCGGCTGGATCTCGCTGTTGATGCGCGCGGCCACGCACTTGTTGCCGACGTCGGTGTGGATGCTGTAGGCGAAGTCGACCACCGTGGCTCCGCGCGGCAGCGACACGATCCGGCCCTTCGGGGTGAAGACGTACACCTTGTCCGGGAAGAGGTCGACCTTGATGTGCTCGAGGAACTCGCTGGAGTCGCCGGTCTGGCGCTGGATCTCGAGCAGCGACTGCAGCCACTGGTGCGTCCGCGACTGCAGTTCGGAGAGGTCGGAGTCGTCGTCCTTGTACAGCCAGTGCGCCGCCACGCCGCTCTCGGCGACGTGGTGCATGTCCTTGGTCCGGATCTGGAACTCCACCGGCGTGCCGTACGGGCCGATCAGCGTCGTGTGCAGCGACTGGTAGCCGTTGACCTTCGGGATCGCGATGTAGTCCTTGAACTTTCCCGGCACCGGCTTGAAGAGTTCGTGCAGCGCGCCGAGCGTCAGGTAGCACTCCGGCCGGGTGTCGACGACGATGCGGAAGCCGTAGATGTCGAGCACCTGCGAGAACGACAGGTTCTTCTCGACCATCTTCCGGTAGATGCCGTACAGCGTCTTCTCGCGGCCGTAGACCTCGGCGCGGATCTTCGACTCGGCGAGCGCCTTGCGCACCGACTGCAGGATCTTGCCCAGCAGCTCGCGCCGGTTGCCGCGCGCGGAGAGCACCGCCCTGTGCAGCACCCGGTACCGCATGGGGTGCAGGTGCTGGAAGCTCAGCTCCTCGAGTTCGCGGAACAGCGCGTTCAGCCCGAGCCGGTGCGCGATCGGCGCGTAGATCTCGAGCGTCTCGCGCGCGATGCGGCGACGCCGCTCGATGTCGACCGCGTCGAGCGTGCGCATGTTGTGCAGGCGGTCGGCGAGCTTGATCAGGATGACGCGCACGTCGCGCGCCATCGCGAGCAGCATCTTGCGGAAGTTCTCGGCCTGCGCCTGCTCGGTCGACGAGAACTGCAGCTTGTCGAGCTTCGACACGCCGTCGACCAGTTCGGCCACTACCGCGCCGAACTTCTCGACGAGCTTCTGCTTCGCGACGCCCGAGTCCTCGAGCACGTCGTGCAGCAGCGCCGCCTGGATCGCCGCGCCGTCGAGGTGCCAGTCGGTGAGGATCTCGGCGACCGCGAGCGGGTGCGTGATGTACGGTGCGCCGCTGCGGCGGAACTGGCCGAGGTGCGCCTCGTCGGAGAAGCGGAACGCGTCCTTGACCTTCTGCACGTCGGCCGACGGCAGGTACTTCTTCACGCGCTCCGTCAGCGTGGCGACCGTTGCCACGCCGTTGTGCGGTTCGGGTGCAGCGTCCGAGCGCCAGACCGCCTTCTTCAGCGCCTCGGCCGCGCGGCGCGCGAAACCGGGCTGCGGCTGCGGAGGAAGAGCCGGATTCGAGGAGGAAGGAGGATCAGCGGACCGCATGCGTGTGCCCCGTCGCTAGGCTAACTTGACGGGGCGGCGGCCGCAAACTACTCGATTACGTCGGCACCTTGCGGAGCATCTCGATGCCGACCTTGGCTTGCGCGATCTCGCGCAGCGCGGCCACCGGCGGCTTGTCCTTGGTGTCGATCTTCGGCGTGTGGCCCTGCGCCAGCTGGCGCGCGCGGTAAGCGGCGGCCAGGCACAGCTGGAATCGGTTGGGAATGTGTTTCAGGCAGTCTTCGACGGTGATGCGGGCCATGGGCGTCCAATCCTTGTGGGTTGTGGCGCATTTTACCGGACGGAGGTCGTCCGGCACCGTCTGCCGCGCATTTATCCCACGATGCCCAGCTGGGCGAACAGTTCGTGGTGCCGGGCCGCCTGGCTGCCGTAGCGCAGCCGGGTGGCCGTCACGATGGCCGCCAGCTGGCCCACCGCGGTCTCGAAGTCCTCGTTGACGACCGCATAGTCGAACTCCGGGGCGTGCGCCATCTCGCTGCCCGCGGCGAGCAGCCGGCGGGCGATCACGGGCGGCGTGTCCTGCCCCCGCTTGCGCAGTCGCGCCTCGAGCGCCTCGAAGGACGGCGGCAGGATGAAGACTCCGACCGCGTGCGGGAACTGCGCCTTCACCTGGCGCGCGCCCTGCCAGTCGATCTCCAGCAGCACGTCGGTGCCGGCGCGCACGCGTTCCTCGATCCACCTGCGCGACGTCGCGTAGTAGTTGCCGTGCACCTCCGCGCTCTCGAGGAACTCGCCATCGGCGCGGCGCTGCATGAAGTCCTCGATCGTCACGAAGTGGTACTCGCGGCCGTCCTGGTCGCCCGGACGCGGCGGGCGCGTGGTGTACGAGACCGACAGCTGGATGTTGGGATCGCGCGCCAGCAGCGCGTTGACCAGCGTCGACTTGCCGGCGCCGGACGGAGCGACGACGAGGAACAGCGAGCCCGCGTGGTCGCCGGTGAGCACGGTAAGGGCATCGGTCACGGTCACTCCAGGTTCTGGATCTGTTCGCGCATCTGCTCGATGAGGATCTTGAGTTCCACCGAGGCATTTGTCATCTCGATGGCGGCCGCCTTCGAGCCGACCGTGTTTGCCTCGCGATTCAGTTCCTGCATCAGGAAGTCGAGCCGGCGTCCGACCGGACCGCCCGCGCCGAGGACCCTCCGCACCTCGTTCACGTGCGTGGTCAGGCGCTTGATCTCCTCCTCGACGTCCATCTTCAGTCCGTAGAGGGTGACTTCCTGCCGGATGCGGTCGGCCACTTCGTCGCGACTCAGCGTCGTCGCCTTCGTCATCGTCTCGCCAAGCGCCTGCTCGAGGCGCTCGGCCAGCCTGCGCTCGACGGCGGCCAGCAGGTCAGGCGCGCGCGCCTTCAGCTGGGTCGCAATGGACTCGACCTGGGCGCAGTGGGTGAGCAGCGCCTCGCGCAGCGATTCGCCTTCGCGGCGGCGCGAAGCGGTCATGCCGTCAAGGGCTTCGGCCAGCGCCTCGGCGGTCGCCGCGCGCAGTGCCTCCGGATCGCTGCCGGGTGTCTCGACGACTCCCGGCCAGTCGAGCACGTCGGCCGTAGAGAGCCGCGTCACTCCGGGCAGCGCCTGTTCGACCTGCCCGGCGAGGCCGGTCAGCTGGGCGAGGGCGGCCGCATTCAGCGTCGGCTCGGCGGCTCCGACGCCGCGGACGATGTTGATCCGGCATTCCACCTTTCCGCGGCTGAGGCGCCCGGCGATGGTTTCGCGCAGCATCGGCTCGAACACGCGCCACTCGTCCGGGATCCGCATCGAGAGGTCGAGGAAGCGGGAGTTGACGGAGCGCAGGTCGATCGTCAGCTGTCCCAGTGCGGTGGGACGCGCGGCGCTGGCGAAGCCGGTCATGCTCGCAACAGGTTTCATCGGGTCAGGAGGCGGTTGGAGCCGGTGTTATCGAGGGGATTGCACGTCTTATCGCGTGTTTGGAGCGTCGAGTGCTGCTGGCCGGACAGCTAGAATCGGCAGGTCTCACCGAACGAGCGTTCATGCCCGCCCAGACCAACGCACCACTGCCAGAAGGCCTCGAGTTAGGCGGTTACCGCATTGTAAAGAAGATATCCAGCGGCGGATTCTCGATCGTCTATCTGGCCACTGACGACCAGGGCAACTCCGTCGCCATCAAGGAGTACCTGCCCGCGTCGCTTGCGCAGCGCAGGCCCGGCGAACTGCTCCCGTACATCGCGCCCGAGAACCTCAACACCTACCGCATCGGCCTGAAGTGCTTCTTCGAGGAGGGCCGTGCGCTCGCCTCGATCTATCACCCGAACATCGTGCGCGTCGTGAACTTCTTCCGCGCGAACGAGACCGTGTACATGGTGATGAACTACGAGTCGGGCCGCTCGCTGCAGGAGCACGTGCTTCGCAATCGCAGCAAGGAGCAGAAGGACGTCCTGTCCGAGCGCTTCATCCGCCGCGTGTTCGCGCAGGTGATGAACGGACTGCGCGAGGTGCACTCGAACCGGCTGCTGCACCTCGACGTGAAGCCGGCGAACATCTACCTGCGCATGGACGGCACGCCGATCCTGCTCGACTTCGGCGCCGCGCGCCAGACGCTGCAGCGGGACATCAGCAAGACCTACCCGATGTACACGCCCGGGTTCGCCGCGCCGGAGCTCTACAAGCGCGACGCGGAGCTCGGGCCGTGGACCGACGTGTATTCGATCGGCGCGTGCATCTACGCGTGCATGTCGGGGATGCCGCCGCAGGAGTCGGACGCGCGGCTGAAGGAGGACAAGATGCCGACGGCGCTGCGCTCGTTCCGCGGCCTGTACTCGAACGAACTGATCTCGATGATCGAGCGCTGCCTGCGGCTCAATTCCCTCGAACGCCCTCAGACGGTGTACGCGGTGCAGAAGGAACTGCTGCAGACGGTGCCGGAACGGCCCGAGTTCACGCTGATGGAACGGACCGGCGCGCGCTTCCGCAATCTCCAGGCGCGCATGACGCGCTTCATGAGGGACCACAACATCACCTGGTTCTAGAAAGCAGAGCCTGCAGCGGCCTCCTGCCCCGCGGCGGTTGATCCGGGCCGGATGCATGGCGTAGGCTCGCGAACCAAAGGGTCGAAAGGCAACGAGCGCAGCGGATGCGGTTCTCGGTCTACCAGGAAAGCAAGAAGGGCGGCCGCAAGGTCAACCAGGACCGGATGGGGTACCTGTACACCCGCGATTCGCTGCTGATGCTCGTGGCGGACGGCATGGGCGGGCACGCGCGGGGCGAGGTCGCTTCGCAGCTGACCCTGCAGACGATGGCCTCGATCTACCAGCGCGACGCCAAGCCGCTGCTGGCCGATCCGGTGCGCTACCTCGAGGAAGCGGTGCTCGCCGCGCACCGCGAACTGCATCGCTACCGTGCGGAACACGCGCTGCCCGAAGCGCCGCGCACCACGCTGGTCGCCTGCATCGTGCAGCAGGGCATGGCGATCTGGGCGCACGTCGGCGACTCGCGCCTGTACCTGATCCGCGGCGGGCGGATCGTCGAGCGCACCCTCGATCACTCGCGCGTGCACCACCTGGTGCAGGCCGGCCTGATCCGCCCCGAGGACGCCAAGGATCATCCCGAGCGCAACCGGATCTTCAACTGCATCGGTGCATACGTCGCGCCGACCGTGGAGATCAGCCGCTCGTTCGCGCTGCGCAACGGCGACACGGTGCTGCTGTGCTCGGACGGCCTGTGGGGTTCGCTGAACGACCGCCAGGTCGCGGACGCCTTCAACGGCAAGACGGTGATGCGGGCGGTGCCTGAACTGATGGAACTCGCGCTCGAACTCGGCGGGCCGGATTCGGACAACTGCACGGCGGTCGCCATGACCTGGGCCGGCACCGAGTCGATGGAAATGGTGCCGCCGAGCGAGGAGCCGGTGTCGACGCTGCTCATTCCGGAGGGAACGATCGCGTCGACCATCCACATGCCGCGCGTCGGCGAGACCGACGACGAAGCGGAGCTGACCGAGGACGAGATCGATGACGCCGTTGCCGAGATCCAGCGGGCGATCTCCCGGGCGGCGAGGCTCGTGAACAAGTAGCGCCGGCTGCGCTAGTCTTGCCGGAACCCCGAGGCGGTCCGCCTCGTCCTCCGGAATCCACCGAATGCCAACAGAAATGCAGCGCCCCAGCGGGCGGCGCCACGACGAACTGCGTCCCGTCCGGCTGACGCGCAACTACACCAGGCACGCCGAAGGCGCGGTGCTCGTCGAGTTCGGCGACACCAAGGTCATCTGCACGGCGAGCGTCGACGAGAAGGTGCCGCCGTTCCTCAAGGGAAAGGGGCAGGGATGGGTCACCGCCGAGTACGGCATGCTGCCGCGCTCGACCAACACCCGTTCCGATCGCGAGGCCGCGCGCGGCAAGCAGAGCGGCCGCACGCAGGAGATCCAGCGCCTCATCGGGCGCAGCCTGCGCTCGGTGATCGACCTCGCCGCGCTCGGCGAGCGCACGCTGCAGATCGACTGCGACGTCATCCAGGCCGACGGCGGGACGCGCACCGCCTCGATCACCGGCGGTTTCGTCGCCGCCTACGATGCGATCCGCTGGCTGCGCGAGCGGGGAATGATCGAGACGCAGCCGGTGCTGGACTTCGTCGCCGCCGTCTCGGTCGGCGTGTTCCAGGGCGTTCCGCTGCTCGACCTCGACTACGTCGAGGACTCGACGTGCGAGACCGACATGAACGTCGTGATGACCGGAGGCGGCGGCTTCGTCGAGGTGCAGGGCACCGCCGAGGGCAAGCCGTTCACGCGCGAGCAGATGGACACGCTGCTCGAACTCGCGCGGCAGGGCATCGCGTCGCTGGTCGCGGCGCAGAGGAACGCCCTGCAGCCCTGAGCCGGCCTCCTGCATTGGTCGGATAGGCGCGGCGCCTGCCGCGACGTAACTTCGAGTCATCCCGAGATCCGGCTTGTGCCGGCAACCGACGCGGTGAGCGCGTCAACTTCTGGAGGGTGACATGAGGCAGATTTCGTTCGAGGAATCGGCGGCCGTGGGCGGGGCGGAGTGCGCGGATCTGACGATGTCGGTCAGCATCACCGGCGTGTCGATCAGCGGGTCGCTCAGCGACTGGAGCAGTTGCTTCAACGATGCCATGAACTGGGCCAGTGACACATACAACAGCTACTACGCGTCCAGCGTGACCGGCATTCCCTACGGACAGGCGCACGTGGGCTGACGCCGAGGGTAGGCGGCAGGGCGTTCCTGCCGCCGACAGGAACCTCCACCAGATGAGGGCTCCCCTTGCGGCCCTGGCGGGAATCGGCGTGTCAGTGGCCGCTGTCTTCTCGACCTCGATCCTTCCGCTGCCGCTGCTCCTGCGAGTCGGGCATTGGCTTCCTTCCGGAGATCCTCGCCTGGTCATCCTGGCCGTGCAGGCACTCAGTCTCGCGCTTGTACTTGTCGTGCTCAGAGTTCCTATCCGGTCGCTGTCGGGCGGATGGCCTCCCCGACAAGGCATCGAGGCCGGCGGCTGGCTGACACTCGGCACGCTCCTGTTTTCGCTGCTCGTGTCGATGACGATCGTATCCGGGAGCGGGTTCGACGCTCGATCGGGCGCAGCCGACATCCTCGCGACATGGGCCCGGGAGTTTCCGTCCACCGGACTCGCGGGGCACTTTGCCTTCTATACGGTCTTCGTTCCGATATTCGAGGAGCTGCTTTACCGGGCGTTGATCCTCGGCTACCTGTTGCGGCTCCTGCCTCCGTGGCTGGCGTTGGTCGTTTCCACTCTTCTGTTCGCGGCGGGGCACCCTTCGTGGTTCCTCTCCGGCCTGAGCGGAGTCGCCTACGGCCTGCTGTATCTTCGCTATCGAAACCTGTGGCTCTGCGTCCTGTCCCACGGTGCGCACAACCTTGTTTCTTCCGCCGGGGCGACCTTGCTGGCCGCCTGCCTGCACGACACCCGGTTTTCGATGCCGATGGAAATGAACCTGCTTCTGCTTCAACTTACCTGGACGTTCCTCACCCTCGCGTGCTTTGCGATGTTCCTGCATCGCGTGTTCGCGAAGATGGAAGGCGGGCCTTCCTTGCTGCTGCTCGGTCCGCGCGCTTCCGTGACCCCGCGAACGACTGGCTGATGTCCTCCCTTCCGCCATGACCCGCCGCATCGTCATCGCCACCGGCAACCCCGGCAAACTCCGCGAGTTCCGCCATCTGCTCGCGCCCCTCGGGTGGGAAGTGATTCCGCAGACGGAACTGGGCGTGGCGCCGGCGGACGAGCCGCATCCCACGTTCCTGGAGAACGCGCTCGCGAAAGCGCGCCACGCGGCGTCCGCGACCGGGTTGCCCGCGCTCGCCGACGATTCGGGCATCTGCGCGGCCGCTCTGCACGGTGCGCCGGGCGTGCTGTCCGCGCGCTTCGCCGGCGAACCGTCCGACGACAGGCGCAACAACGAAGAACTGCTGCGACGGCTTGCGGGCGAAAGCGACCGGCGCGCGCACTACACGTGCGTGCTGGCGGCCGTGCGCGCGGCGGACGACCCGGAGCCGCTGATTGCAGACGCGCGCTGGCACGGCGAGATCATCGACCGGCCGCGGGGCAGTGGCGGCTTCGGCTACGACCCGCTGTTCCTGCTGCCTGAACTTGGCAAGACCGCGGCCGAACTCGATCCCGCCGAGAAGAACCGCATCAGCCACCGGGGCCTGGCGATGGCCGAACTCGCGCGCAAGATCGCGGCGGCCTGGGCCTGACCTCGACGCGCGCCGCACGTGCCCGCATCGATCGAGATCAAGCCTGCCGCCGGCGCGCGGATGCCGGACGTCGCGACGTTGATGCGGCCGGGCACGCTGTCGCTGCCGGCACTGCCGCCGCTGTCGCTGTACGTGCACTTCCCGTGGTGCGTGCGCAAGTGCCCGTACTGCGACTTCAACTCGCACGAACCCGACGCCGGCGGCATTCCCGAATCAGCCTACCTCGACGCGCTCGCGGCCGACGTCGAGGCTTCGCTGCCGCTGATCTGGGGACGTCCCGTCGTCAGCGTGTTCATCGGCGGCGGCACGCCGAGCCTGATGTCCGCGGCGGGCGTCGAGCGCCTCCTGTCCGACGTCCGCGCGCGGCTGCCGCTGGAAGCCGGTTGCGAGATCACGATGGAGGCGAACCCGGGCACGTTCGAGGCGGAACGGTTCGAAGCCTATCGCGCGGCCGGCGTGAACCGGCTGTCGATCGGCGTGCAGTCGTTCGACCCGGCCAAGCTGAAGGCGCTGGGGCGCATCCACGACCGCGCGCAGGCCGAGGCCGCCGCCGAACTCGCCCGCCGCGTCTTCGACAACTTCAACCTCGACCTGATGTTCGGCCTGCCGTCGCAGTCGCTCGAAGAAGCGCAGGCCGACGTCGAGGCTGCGTTGCGGTTCGCACCGCCGCACCTGTCGCTGTACCAGCTCACGCTCGAGCCCAACACCGTCTTCGCGAAGTACCCGCCGGCGGTGCCGGACGACGACACCGTCGCCGGGATGCAGGAGTGGATCGAAGCGCGCACGGCGCAGTCCGGTTACCGTCGCTACGAGGTGTCGGCCTACGCCCAGCCCGGCCGCGAGTGCCGTCACAACCTCAACTACTGGCGCTTCGGGGATTACCTCGGCGTCGGGGCTGGCGCCCACAGCAAGATCTCGTTTCCCCACCGCATCGTCCGGCAGGTCCGCTTTCGCCAGCCGGCCTCGTATCTCGAGCGCGCCGCGCGCGGCGAGTTCCTCGCCGAACACGTCGAAGTCGGCCGCTCGGACCTTCCCTTCGAGTTCATGCTGAACGCCCTCCGGCTTTCAGAGGGGGTGCCCGCCGGGCTGTTTGCGGAGCGGACCGGGCTGCCGGCATCGGCCATCGAGGCGCCGCTCCAGCGAGCCGAGCAGCGCGGCCTGATCGAGCGCGATCACACCCGGATCCAGCCAACCGAGCTCGGCCGACGCTTCCTGACGGACCTGCAAAGCTTGTTTCTGCCGCCCGATTGCACCTGATCGGTGCGTTGGCGCGCACTTCGGCGGTGCATAATGCCCCACGAACGCATGGCGCACGGCGATGGCCGCCTTCTTTCCCCGTTTGGCGACCCGAGTGTAAACGCTTGACGCACAAGGGTAGTGCAGCCGGAAGCGGTGCGGGCCGGGTTTTGGCACACTTCCTGCGTTGCGATGCCGCAGAACCCGGGGCGGGCAACAAAGGTTGTCCGGGGACTGTTAACCAAGTGCGATTGAGGAGAACACATCGATGGCCACGGCCAAAGACGTAATGAAGATGATGACGGACAACGAAGTGCTCTTCGTTGATCTCCGTTTCACGGACACCAAGGGCAAGGAGCAGCACGTCTCGGTGCCGGCCAAGATGTTCGACGAAGACAAGTTCGAGCACGGCCACGCGTTCGACGGTTCCTCGATCGCCGGCTGGAAGGGCATCGAGGCGTCCGACATGCTGCTGATGCCGGATCCCCTGACCGCCCGCATGGACCCGTTCCGCGAAGAGAACACGCTGATCGTCACGTGCGACGTGGTCGAGCCGTCGACCGGCAAGGGCTACGACCGCGACCCGCGCTCGCTCGCGAAGCGCGCCGAGGCTTACCTGAAGTCGACCGGCATCGGCGATACGGCCTACTTCGGTCCCGAGCCCGAGTTCTTCATCTTCGACGCCGTGACGTGGAACGTCGACATGTCCGGCTGCTTCGTCAAGATCAAGTCGGAAGAGGCGCCCTGGTCCACCGGCATCGACTACGAAGCCGGCAACCTGGCCCACCGTCCGCCGGTCAAGGGCGGCTACTTCCCGGTTCCGCCGGTCGATTCCTTCCAGGACATCCGCTCCGAGATGTGCCTGCTGCTCGAGCAGCAGGGCGTCGAGGTCGAGGTGCACCACCACGAAGTGGCCGCGCCCGGCCAGAACGAGATCGGCACCAAGTTCTCGACCCTCGTGAAGCGCGCCGACTGGCTGCAGATCATGAAGTACACGATCTGGAACGTCGCGGCGAGCTACGGCAAGACGGCGACCTTCATGCCGAAGCCGGTCGTGGGCGACAACGGTTCGGGCATGCACGTGCACCAGTCCGTGTGGAAGGACGGCACCAACCTGTTCGCCGGCAACGGCTACGGCGGCCTGTCGGACTTCGCGCTGTATTACATCGGCGGCATCATCAAGCACGCCCGCGCGCTGAACGCCATCACGAATCCGGGCACGAACAGCTACAAGCGCCTGGTGCCGGGCTTCGAAGCCCCGGTCAAGCTCGCGTACTCCGCGCGCAACCGCTCGGCGTCGATCCGCATCCCGTACGTCAACAACCCGAAGGGTCGCCGCATCGAGGTGCGCTTCCCGGATCCGGTCGCCAATCCCTACCTCGCTTTCGCCGCGATGCTGATGGCAGGCCTGGATGGCGTGCAGAACAAGATCCATCCGGGCGAGGCCGCCGACAAGAACCTGTACGACCTTCCGCCCGAAGAGGACGCGAAGATCCCGACGGTGTGCTCGTCGCTCGAACAGGCGCTCGAGTACCTCGACAAGGATCGCGAGTTCCTGACGCGCGGCGGGGTGTTCGGCAACGACCTGATCGACGCGTACATCGCGCTGAAGATGGACGAGGTCACGCGCTTCCGCATGACCACCCATCCGGTCGAGTTCGACATGTACTACAGCTCGTAAGAGCGAGCCGCCGCTCGGCTCGGGGGCAGGGGCGGGCGACCGCCCCTTTTCATTCGGTTGCCGGCGGCACTTGAAACCCCACGCATGGCACGGGCAGTAGTGGAAATGAGGGAAGTGGACCGGCAACACGCGGCACTCGCGGCCTTTGCGCACGCCTGCCTCGGATACACTGCCCGCGTCCCATCGTCCGGGGTAACCGTCCGTGAACCGTCTTGCGCTGATGCTCGTGTCGACCGCCTTTGCGGCGGCGTCGTTGCCGACGCCGGCCGCGTCGTCGGACATCTTCCTGTGCGTGGACGCGGACGGCAACAAGGTCTTCCAGAACGTCGGCAGCGGCAAGGGCTGCAAGCGCATGGACGTCGGGCCGGTGCTGAGCGTGCCGGCGTCGCGCGTGCCGCAGCAGCGTGCGTCGGGCGCCAGCGAGGATCGGGTGACGGTGTCGCCTGCCAACTTCCCGCGCGTGGATCGCGACACCCAGCGTTCGCGGGACAACGACCGCAAGCGCATCCTGGAAGACGAGCTGAAGGCCGAAGAAGACAAGCTCGCGCGGCTGAAAGCCGAGTACAGGAACGGCGAGCCGGAGCGCCGCGGCGATGAACGCAACTTCGCGCTCTACGCCGAACGCGTCCAGCGCCTGCGCGACGACCTCGCGCGCGCCGAAGGCAACGTCAACGCCCTGCGGCGCGAAATCGCGCTGCTGCGGACCCAGTAGCACCGCGCATACCACGCGCCGTCCGGCGCGGGTTCCAGCAGTTCCCACTTGCCACGGCGGAGCGCTCCGCCGATGAACGCCGTCGACTTCACCGTGCCGTTGGCAGGCAGTCCCGCGCGCTACGAGGGACTCGACCTGCTGTCGACGGCCGTGCTGCTGCTCGACGCCAGGGCGCGCATCGTCCACGTGAACCAGGCGGCGGAACTGCTGTTCGACACGTCCCGCAAGACGCTGGTCGGACAGCCCGTCGGGCGCGTCCTCGGCGACGAAGCGGGCATCCGCCAGCTGGTGTCGGATGCGGAGGGCAACGCGTTCGGCCAGCGCAAGCAGATCATGGAGCTGCGGCGGGTGGGTCGCGAGCCGCTGCAGGTGCAGGTGACGGCAACCGCCCAGCTCGCCGAGGCGACCCCGGTCGTGCTCGAGGTGTCCGAGATCGAACAGCAGCTGAAGGTCGACCGCGAGGAGCGCCAGCTCGGCCTGACCGAAGCCAACCGCCAGCTGATGCGCAACCTCGCGCACGAGATCAAGAACCCGCTGGGGGGCGTGCGCGGCGCGGCCCAGCTGCTCGAGTCCGAACTGACGCCGGACCAGCGCGAGTACACGCGGGTGATCATCGCGGAGGCCGACCGGCTGCAGGCGCTGGTGGACCGGTTGCTGGCGCCGCACCGCGCGCCGCGCGTCGTCGCCGACGTCAACATCCACGAAGTGCTCGAACGCGTCCGCATGGTGATGCTGGCCGAGTTCCCGCGCGGCCTCGCCATCGAGCGCGACTACGACGCGAGCGCGCCCGAGTTCCGCGGCGACAAGGAGCAGCTGATCCAGGCGGTGCTGAACGTCGTGCGCAACGCCGCGGAAGCGCTCGAGGACCGCATCGCCGCGGGCGACGCGCGGATCATCCTGCGCACGCGCGTCGCGCGGCAGGCGACGATCGCGCGCACCCGCCACCGGCTGGCGCTCGACCTGCACATCATCGACAACGGGCCCGGCATCCCGGACGACCTGAAGGACCGCGTGTTCTTCCCGCTCGTCTCCGGGCGCGACACCGGCACCGGGCTCGGGCTGACGCTGGCGCAGACGTTCGTGCAGCAGCACGACGGCCTGATCGAGGTCGACAGCCGTCCGGGCCGCACCGACTTCCGCATCCTGATCCCGCTGCAGCGAGCCCACGACACATGATTCCCGAAGGACGATCGAAGCGATGAGACCGATCTGGATCGTGGACGACGACCGTTCGATCCGCTGGGTGCTCGAAAAGGCCCTGGCGCGCGAGAACCTTCCCTGCAAGGCGTTCGGCGTCGCCCAGGACGTGCTCAAGGAACTCGAGCACGACAGCCCGCAGGTGCTGGTGTCGGACATCCGCATGCCGGGCATGAACGGGATCGAGCTGCTGCGCGCGGTGAAGCGCATGCACCCCGCGCTGCCGGTCATCATCATGACCGCGTTCTCCGACCTCGAGAGCGCGGTGTCGGCGTTCCAGGGCGGCGCGTTCGAGTACCTGCCGAAGCCGTTCGACGTCGACAAGGCGGTCGAACTGATCCGCCGCGCGGTCGACGAGAGCGAGCGCGAATCGCGCACCGACGAAGCGCCGACCGAAGTGCCGGAGATCCTCGGGCAGGCGCCTTCCATGCAGGAGGTGTTTCGCGCGATCGGACGGCTCAGCCAGTCGACCGTCACCGTGCTGCTCACCGGCGAATCCGGCAGCGGCAAGGAGGTCGTCGCGCGCGCGCTGCACAAGCACAGCCAGCGCGCCGACAAGCCGTTCATCGCGCTCAACATGGCGGCGATCCCGCGCGACCTGCTCGAGTCGGAGCTGTTCGGTCACGAGCGCGGCGCGTTCACCGGTGCGCAGGCGATGCGGCGCGGCCGCTTCGAACAGGCCGAGGGCGGCACGCTCTTCCTCGACGAGATCGGCGACATGCCGGCGGAACTGCAGACGCGCCTGCTGCGCGTGCTGTCCGACGGCTTCTACTACCGCGTCGGCGGCCACCAGCCGATCAAGGCCGACGTCCGGGTGATCGCCGCCACGCACCAGAACCTCGAGGAGCGCGTGCGACAGGGCCTGTTCCGCGAGGACCTCTACCACCGGCTCAACGTGATCCGCCTGCGCCTGCCTTCGCTGCGCGAGCGCCGCGAGGACATCCCGCTGCTGGCGAAGCACTTCCTCGCGAAGAGCGCGCGCGAACTCGGCGTCGAGCCGAAGAAGCTGTCGGAGGAGGCGCTGCAGCACATCAGCCAGATGCCGTTTCCGGGCAACGTGCGGCAACTCGAGAACCTGTGCCACTGGCTCACGGTGCTGGCGCCGGCACAGGTCGTGAAGGTCGAGGACCTGCCGCTCGACGCGCGGGAGGGCAGCTGGCTGACGGCAGGCGACGCGCCCGCCAGCGGCGCCCGAACGGCGGCGGCAGACGCACCCGCACCGGCGGCCGGGCCGGTGCTCGCGGGCGGCGCGGACTGGATCGCGCAGCTGACCGGCGAGGTCGAGCGACGCCTGCAGGCCGGCGTGCCGGATGTCATGGACGCGCTGACGCGGGACTTCGAGGCGGCCGTGATCCGCGCCGCGCTCAAGCACACCCATGGGCGCCGCATCGATGCGGCCACGCGCCTCGGGGTCGGCAGGAACACGATCACCCGGAAGATCCAGGACCTCAAGCTCGAGGACTGAGGAGCGCCCGGCACGGCCTCGCCGGGTGCGCCTCCGTTCGTCCCGGGCGCGTGCATTTCGTCGCCCCGCCCCGCGCTTCGTCGCAATCCCGGGGCATTCCGTCGCCCGGGACGGATAATCGCGCCCTGTCGATTCACTGGGCGTCCGTGCCACGAGCGCGCGCGCGAGCCCGCCACATCCGGCGCCGGCTCCGGGGGACAAGAAGATGACGAAGAAGGCAAAGTGGTGGCTGGCCATCGTGGGCGTGTTCGCCGTCGCCACGATCGGGGGTGCGGCGGCGCTGGCGATCAACAAGCGCTCCGAGCAGGCCGCTGCGAGCAAGAAGAAGGAACAGCCGCCGCTGGAGTTCGCCGCGGCCGACGTCGTCAAGCTGCAGCCGAAGCGCCTCGCCGTCGAACTGGCGCTGCCTGGCTCGGTGCAGGCGATGTCGCAGGCGACCGTGCGGGCCAAGCTGTCGGCCGAGGTCAGGCGAGTGCTGGTGCGCGAGGGCGATCGGGTCGCCGTCGGGCAGACGGTCGCCGAGTTCGACACCGCGCAGCTGCGCGCGCAGCTCGCCGAGCGCACGGCGACCTACGAGTCCGCCAAGGCGCAGCTGGCGACCACCGAGCGCACGCGCCAGGCCAACGCCCAGCTCGTCAAGCAGAACTTCATCTCGCAGAACGCGTTCGACACCGCCGACAGCGCCTACCAGGCGCAGCTCGCCGCCGTCGCCGCCGCGCGCGCGCAGCTCGAGCAGACGCAGATCCTGATGGGCGACGCGGTCGTCCGCGCGCCGATCGCGGGCACGGTCGCGAAGCGCAACGTGCAGTCGGGCGAGAAGGTCGCCTTCGACGCGCCGCTGCTCGTCGATCGTCGACCTGTCGCAGCTCGAGGTGCAGGCGCAGGTGCCGGTGTCGGACGTGGCCCAGCTCAGCACGGGCATGCCGGCGCAGGTGGAGATCGAGGGCATCGCGGGTCGCAAGTTCGCGGGGCGCGTGGAGCGCATCAACCCGAGCACCGAGCCGGGCACGCGCACGATCAACATCTACGTGTCGCTGCCGAACGAGGATTCGCTGTTGCGCGCCGGCATGTTCGCCCGCGTCGCGCTCGTCACGTCGGCCGAGGCCGAGGTGCCGGCGCTTCCGATCTCCGCGCTGCGCGTCGACAACGGAACGACGTTCGTGTGGACAGTCGTCGACGGCAAGCTGGTCCGTCGCCTGGTCGAGGTGGGGCGGCGCGACGAGCGGGCCCAGATGGTCGAGGTGACCGGTGGCCTGACGGCGAACGACACGGTGATCGCGACCAAGTTCGACAACCTGAAGGACGGCCTCGCCGCGAAGGTCATCGGCGGAATCGGGCGAGGCGCGCGTCGCCGGCCAGGACGCGCCGGCCAGCCCGCAGCGCGCCAACTAGGAGCCGCGCCATGTGGATGACGCGCGTCTCGATCAATCATCCGGTGTTCGCGACCATGGTGATGGTCGCGCTGACCGTGCTGGGGCTGTTCGCCTACAACAAGCTCGGCGTCGAGCCGATGCCGGACATCAACCCGCCGACCGTGTCGATCCGCGTGGCCTATCCGGGCGCATCGCCCGAGCAGGTCGAGAACGACCTCACGAAGCCGGTCGAGAACGCCGTCAACACCGTGGCGGGCGTCAAGCGGATCCTCTCGGCCTCGTACGAAGGCATCTCGTACACGTGGGTCGAGTTCCGGCTCGACGTCGACACGACCCGCGTGACGCAGGAGATCCGCGACAAGCTCGCGCAGATCCGCGCCGGGCTTCCCGCGCGACGCGAAGGACCCGATCGTGGAGCGCGGCGGCAGCGAGAACGACCAGCCCGTCGCGACCTACACGCTGGTCGGCACCAACAAGACGCAGCGCGAACTGACGCTCGCCGCCGAGCAGATCGTGCAGAAGGGCTTCGAGCGCGTGAACGGCGTCGGCCGCGTTGCGCTCGGTGGCACGGTGACGCGGCAGATCCAGGTGCGGGTCGATCCGGCCAAGCTGACCGCCTTCGGCCTGACGGTCGACACGGTCGTGCAGGCGCTGCGCAACGCCAACGTGGCGGTGCCGGTGGGGACGATTTCGAACGCCACCGCCGAGGCGATCGTGCGGGTCGACGGCCGCCTGTCGGAGCCCAGGCAGTTCGACAACATCATCGTCGCGCGCCGCAACGGCACGCCGATCCTGCTGTCGCAGGTGGCGGAGGTGCGCGATGCCGAGCGCGAGCGCCAGTCGCTGACCCGCGTGAACGGCCAGCCGGCGGTCGGCGTCTACATCTTCAAGACGCAGGACGCGAACATCGTCGAGGTCGGCCGGGCGCTGAAGGCCGCCGCGGTCGACATCGGCAAGCAGTTGCCGGCCGGCGCCGAGCTGAAGCTGCTGTGGGCGATGTCCGACTTCGTGCAGCAGTCGGTCGACAACGTCAAGCGCACGATCGTCGAGGGCGCGCTGCTGACGGTGCTGATCGTGTTCCTGTTCCTCGGGTCGTGGCGCAGCACGGTCATCACGGGCCTGACGCTGCCGATCGCCGTCATCGCGACGTTCATCGCGATCTACGCGCTCGGCTTCACGCTGAACTACATGACGCTGATGGCGCTGTCGCTGTGCATCGGCCTGCTGATCGACGACGCCATCGTCGTGCGCGAGAACATCGTGCGGCACATCCGCATGGGCAAGGACCACTACACCGCGGCCCGCGAGGGCACCGACGAGATCGGCCTCGCGGTCCTCGCGACGACCTTCTCGATCGTCGCCGTGTTCGTGCCGATCGCCTTCATGAGCGGGATCATCGGCAAGTTCTTCTATCCGTTCGGCATGACCGTGGTCGTCGCCGTGCTCGTGTCGCTGTTCGTCAGCTTCACGCTCGACCCGATGCTTTCGGCCGTGTGGCGCGATCCGCCGGAGGGCGCCAAGAGCGTGCGCGTGATCGGCCCGGTGCTGACGCGCTTCGACCACCTGGTCGACAAGTTGCACGCGATCTACGACGCGTTGCTGCGCTGGGCGCTGGCGCACCGCAAGACGACGCTCGCGATCGCGACGGCGAGCTTCCTCGCCAGCATCCCGATCGCCGGCCTGGTCGGCACGGAGATGATGCCGGAGAGCGACGAGGGTTTCACCAGCGTTCGCCTCACCACGCCGGTCGGCTCGAGCCTCGAGTACACCGACGAACGCGTGAAGCGAGTGGAGGAAGTGCTGCGCGAATTCAGGGAGATCGAGACGCTCAACACCGGCATCGCGACCGACGGCGGCAAGAACACCGCGCGAATCAACCTGAAGCTGGTGCCGCGCGCCGAACGCTCGCGCACGCAGAAGCAGGTCGAGGAGGCGATCCGCAAGCGCGTGGCCGGCATTCCCGGCGTCGACCTGCGTGTGGGATGGGGCGGGCCGATCTACGTCGCCCTGCTCGGCAACAACGACGCCGAGATGAACCGAGTGATGCTCGACGTGAAGGAAAAGGTCGCGAAGATCCAGGGCGTGACCGACATCGAGATCACGGTGAAGGAAGGCACGCCCGCGCTGTCGATCCGCCTGAAGCCCGAGCTGGCGGCCGAGTACGGCATCACGCACATGCAGCTCGGCACCACGCTGCGCGCGATGGTCGGCGGGGAGAACTCGGGCTACTGGCTCGCGCCCGACGGCCAGAACTACGAGGTGATCACGCAGTTGCCGCGCGCCAGCCGCACGGTGGTGGACGACATCGCCAACCTGAACATCTCGACCAGCCGCCTGCTGCCGGACGGCACGCCGGAGATCGTCCCGCTGCGCGCGGTCGCGACGATCGAGAAGACGTTCAATCCCGAGAACATCCGCCGCCAGGACCTGCAGCGCCGGGTCGCGATGTTCGCGAACGTGCAGGGCCGCCCGGCCGGCGACGCGGGCAAGGAAGTGCAGGCGCTGGTCAAGGCCTACGAACTGCCGCCGGGGCTGCGGTTCGACGTCGGCGGGCAGATCAAGGAGCAGCAGGAGATCAACTCGGCGATCTTCGGCGCGCTCGCGCTCGCGGTGATCTTCATCTACATCGTCCTGGCGTCGCAGTTCGGCAGCTTCATCCAGCCGCTGGCGATCATGGCGTCGCTGCCGCTGTCGGTGGTCGGCGTGATGCTGGCGCTGCTGCTGACCGGCACGACGCTGAACATCTTCTCGATGATCGGCATCGTGTTCCTGATGGGCCTCGTGACGAAGAACGCGATCCTGCTGGTGGACTTCGCGAACAAGGGCCAGCGCGACGGACTGCGCCCGCGACGACGCGCTGCTCGCCGCCGGCCAGACGCGGCTGCGGCCGATCCTGATGACCACCGGCGGCGATGATCTTCGGCATGCTGCCGCTCGCCATCGGCCTGGGCGAAGGCGCCGAGCAGCAGGCGCCGATGGGCCGCGCGATCATCGGCGGCGTCATCACCTCGACGCTGCTGACGCTCGTCGTGGTGCCGGTGATCTACACGCTACCTCGACGCCTTCGAGCGGCGCCTCAAGCGCCGGCGGCACGGCGCGACGGTGCTGTCGCACCAGCCCGCCGACAAGGCCTGAGCGACTCGCCCGGGTCGGCTAATCTGGCCCGATGGCAACGCCCCCTGTTCTCTGTCGATCCCGGCCCGACCACCCTGCGGTGGGGCTGGTTCCTGTGGGTGACCTGGGCCGTCGTCGGCACAGGCCTGCTCGGCGAGGACCGTGAAGGCAGCGGCTTCGCGCTCGGCCTGGTGCTGTCGGCGCCGTTCTGGACGCTCTGGCTGCTGTGGCCGTGCTACCGCGGCTGGGCGTTGCTGAGGCGCCGCCGCGAGCGCGAAGGCCCTTGAGCGCGCGGAAGTCGGCCGCGACTACTGCAGCGTGACGATCACCGGCGCGTGGTCGCTCGGCTGCTCGAGGCGGCGCGGCTCGACATCGATCGTGCATGCTGTGCAGCGTGCCGCGAGCGCCTTCGACAGCAGGATGTGGTCGATCCGCAGTCCCATCTTGCGGCGGAACGCGAGCATCCGGTAGTCCCACCACGTGTAGCTGCGCTCGGGTTGCTCGAACAATCGGAAGCTGTCGACGAGGCCGAGGGCGACGAGGTCGCGGAACGCCTGCCGCTCGGGTTCCGAGAACAGCACCTGTCCTTCCCACGCCTTGGGATCGTGCACGTCGCGATCTTCGGGCGCGACGTTGTAGTCGCCGAGCAGCGCGAGCTGCGGTGAGCGCGCCAGTTCCTCGCGCAGCCAGCTGTTCAGCGCGGCGATCCACCGCAGCTTGTAGTCGTACTTCTCGCTGCCCACCGCCTGGCCGTTCGGGAAGTAGCCGCACACGACGCGCACGCCGGCGACGGTCGCCGCGATCAGCCGCTTCTGCTCGTCCTGGAAGTTCGGCAGGTTCGCCTGCACGTCTTCAGCCGCACCGACCGTCGCGCGGCGGGTCAGGATCGCCACGCCGTTGTAGGTCTTCTGCCCGGCGAACACGCTCTCGTAGCCCGCCTGCTGCAGCACGTCGACGGGAAACTTGTCGTCGGGCAGCTTGGTCTCCTGCAGGCACACGACGTCGACCGCGTGCGTGGCGAGCCAGTCGAGCAGGTGCTGGAGGCGGACCTTCAGCGAGTTCACATTCCAGGTCGCGAGCGTCAGCGGCATCGGGAAGGGCGTCCGCAACGCGCGCTGCGGGTCCGGTCGGATTCGTCAGAGCGCGTTTATAGCCGATCGCCCTCTCGCGGAAGCCGCCGCGCCGTGCGCGTCACGATCCGTCCGCCGCGCGTCGACGCAGCGGCCAGTCGGTCGATCGGCGTTCCTTCACCGAACGACGCCGCAACCGCATTCCCCTGCTGAGAGAGGGGTTCCTTCCTGCGCGCGCTCCGGCATCACGCGTCTGCGTTCGCGCTATGCGAAGCGCACTGCAGCACGTGGCTTCGCGATTGACCGGTGATGAGTGGCGGCGCACATTGACCGCCCCCTCCGTTGGTCCGAAGAAATCGAGGCACTCCATGAAACTTGTCCCCGCGCTCGTTCCCCTCGTTGTTGCCCTGGGCATGAGCACAGCGGCGCTTTCGCACGAGGCCGATGCGCAGGCCGGCGTGGTGGGCAAGGTTTCCTTTCCGACGAGCTGCGATCCCAAGGTGCAGCCCGCGTTCGATCGCGCCGTCGCCATGCTGCATTCGTTCTGGTTCTCCGCCGGCGAGCAGGCATTCCGCGACGTGCTGAAGGCCGACCCCCAGTGCGCCATCGCCAACTGGGGCATCGCTTCGATACTGATGGTCAATCCGCTCGCCGGACAGGGCGCTTCGCCCAAGGGTGCCGAGCAGGCGCAGGCCGCGATCGACGAAGGACGGCGCGTCGGCGCGAAGACGCAGCGCGAGCGCGACTACATCGAAGCGGTGGCGGCGTACTACAGGGATTTCCCGTCGCGCCCGGAGAAGGACCGGCAGGCAGCGCGCGCGCAGGCGTACGAGGCGCTCGCGGCGCGCTACCCGGCCGATGACGAAGCGAAGATCTTCTCGGCGCTCTACATCGCGGGCACGCAGGCGCAATCGGACCAGACCTACGCGGCGTACCTCAAGGCGGCGGCGATCCTGGAGGAGCAGTTCAGGAAGCACCCGGATCACCCCGGCGTGGCCCACTACCTGATCCACAGCTACGACGCGCCCCCGATCGCGGCACAGGGTGTAGGCGCAGCGCGCAAGTATGCGGGGCTCGCCCCGGCGGCGCCGCATGCGCTCCACATGCCGTCCCACATCTTCACGCGCGTCGGCTCGTGGCAGGAGTCCGTCGCGACGAACAGGCGCTCGATGGAAGTGGCCGCCGCGGGCGGCGACGGCGACGAAGCGTGGCACGCGGTCGACTACATGGTGTATGCGGAGCTGCAGCTTGCGCGTGACGGCGAAGCGCGCAAGGTGATGGACGAGACCCGATACCTTCCGGGCGCGAGCGCGCGCTTCGTGGCGCCGTATGCGATGGCGGCCGTCCCCGCACGCTACGCGGTCGAACGCGGCGACTGGCAGGCCGCGGCGAAGATCGCGCCGATCCGCAGCAGTTATCCGTTCGTGGAGGCGATCACGTACTTCGCGCGAAGCCTGGGTGCGGCGCGCAGCGGCGACCTGCCGGCCGCGAAGAAGGACGCCGAGCAGCTGGACGCCCTTCACAAGGCGCTGGTCGACGCGAAGAACACGTACTGGGCCAACGAAGTCGACGTCCAGCGCATGGCGGCAGGGGCCTGGATCAAGCTGGGCGAGGGCAGCAAGGACGAAGCGGTGCAATTGATGCGGTCCGCCGCGGATCTCGAGGATCGCAACGAGAAGCACATCGTGACGCCCGGCCGGATCGTTCCCGCGCGCGAACTGCTGGGCGAGATGCTGCTGCAAGTGAACCAGCCGGAAGCTGCGTTGAAGGAGTTCGAGGCTTCGCAGGCGCGCGAGCCGAACCGCTTCCGCAACTACCTCGGCTCGGCCAGGGCGGCGGAACTCGCAGGCGACAAGGCGAAAGCCGCGGGCTACTACCGCAAGCTCGTCGAACTTGCGAAGGAAGCCGACTCCGATCGGCCGGAACTGGCCGCCGCTCGCCGGCTTGCCTCGCGCTGAACATCGTCCAGGGGCTGTGGCCGCGCGCACGCATTCGTGATCGCGGCCTGTCTCCCCAAAGAGGCCCGCTCGGCGAGGTAAGCTGACCGCCTTCCGCTTGGGGGTGGCTCATGGCGTCGCTGAAGGCGCTCGTCTTCGATGTGTTCGGCACGGTGGTCGACTGGCGCGAAGGTGTCGCGCGCGACCTCGGCGCGTTCCTGCAGCGCCACGGCGCCGGGACGATCGACGCACGCGGCGTGGCCGACGCCTGGCGACGCCGCTACCAGCCGGCGATGGAGGAGTGCCGTTCCGGGCGCCGGCCATTCACCCGGCTCGACGTGCTCCATCGCGAGAACCTCGACGCGGTCCTCGCCGAGCACGGCGTCGACCTTCGCCCGGTCGACGCCGCCGAGCTCGACGACCTGAACCGTGCATGGCACCGGCTCGACCCGTGGCCCGACTCCGTCCCCGGGCTGCTGCGCATGAAGGCGCGCTACATCGTCGCGCCGCTGTCGAACGGCAACGTTGCGTTGCTGCTGAACATGGCGAAGCGCGCGGGGCTGCCGTGGGACGCCATCCTCGGCGCCGAGGTTGCGGGCGCCTACAAGCCGCAGCCCGAGGCGTACCTGCGGACCGCCGACATCCTCGGGTTGCGGCCGGAGCAGGTGTGCCTGGTGGCCGCGCACAACAACGACCTCGCCGCGGCGCGCGCGTGCGGGCTGGCCACCGCCTTCGTGCTGCGCGCGACCGAGCACGGGCCGGCACAGGCCGTCGACCTCGCGGCATCCGAACGATGGGACTTCATCGCATCGGACTTCGGCGATCTCGCGACGCAACTGGGATGCTGACCCGGCGAAACTCGGCGCGTGGCCGGTCCGGGCGAAAGTGAATGTGCCAGCCGACGACGGGTCTCGGGCCGGAGTCTGCCGTCACTTCACCGGCAGCTTGTACCAGGTGTCGTTCAGGTACTTCGCGACGCTCTCTTCGTCGTCGGGGAACAGACCTAGGTTCAGCATCGTGCTGCAGCCCGCCACCTGCGCCTTGAGTTTCTCCCAGCTCGTGACCTTGCGGTCCTTGCGGGTGTAGATGCTTCCCGGCGGCCCGTAGACCTTCGATTCGTGGCAGGCCTCGCACTTGTGCTGCTGCACCAGCTTGCGGCCCTCGGCCGCGTCGGGCGCCGCGACGGCGGCGAGCGGAAGGAGCAGGGCGATGAACGCAACGGCACGGATCTTCATGGGGGCCTCCTGAGGGTCGCGGCAGTCTAGCGGGAGCGCCGCGGAGCGTGCGATCCCCTCGACAAGCGAACGGCGCAAGGCAGCGGTTGCGCGGTGCTGGCCCGGCTGCTGTACATGCGTGGGGCGTCAATCGGCGCCCCGCGTTGCTCAACGCTCCAAGGCAAATGGGCTGTCCGCCTCGGGGGAGCGCGGACAGCCCGCCGGCGGCATCGCTGCCGCCGGCCCTGCAATCAATCCGCCTTGAACGCGAACTCGACCTTCCGGGTGCCGGCGTGCCCGGGGGCAAGGCGCCACTTCTCCACCGCTCGCGTGGCGGCCCGGGTAAAGACCTTCGCCGGATAGGCGGAAAGGACCTGCACGTTGCTCACCGTACCGTCGGCGGCAACCTCGTAGCCGAGCAGCACCTGTCCGTAGTGCTTGCCTTCCCGCAGGGCGAACATCGGGTAATCGGGCAGCGGCCGTGACTCCTGAAACGCGCTGACCGAGGCGGCGCCGAATGCCGCCACTGTGCTGGCCGGTTCATCGGCTTGCGCGACCGTCGCAGCGGCGATGGACATTCCGATCAACGCTGTAGCGAGCTTCTTCATGGACTTCTCCTTCGTGGTGAATGACTCCCGGAAGGGGAGCGGGTTGGCTGTCGATGACATTGGATCCGGGCATTGGCCTGGTGCGCCGCGTCGACACGCGGCCCGCGTGGCGTCAGGCGCGCGGCGCCGCGGCTGCGGTCGTCGCAACCTGCGCCTGGCTGCCGTAGTGCTCGGCCAGTCCGCCGATGCCGCTCAGGATCACGGTCGTTGCGATGACGGCGGCGAGGGCGGACACGGCGCTGGACAGTTTCGAGACGGGGCGGAAGGGACGGTTCATCGTGGGCTCCTGGGGGTCGGTGGTGGCCGGGATCGGTGCTGCGTTGTCGATGGCCGCACTGTGCGCGGCGCCCCCCGCTTCAGTCCTTGAGCGTTCTTGCCCGATGTGAAAGAGCACTGAAAGGTCGTCTTAAACGTTCTGAAATGCGGCGGCCCCGGGCTTTCCGCCCCTTGCTGCCCACGTCCGGCTTGCGCAGACTCTGCTCACCGACCACTCGCACTGCGCGCCATGCCCGACGACCAGCACTTCGACGCCATCGAGATCCGCCCCGCGGAGCGGCAGGTGCTCGTCGGCGGCCAACCCGCGCCGCTCGGGGCCCGCGCGTTCGATCTGCTGATGGCCCTCTACGAACGGCGCGAGCGGGTGGTGGGCAAGAACGAGCTGCTCGACCTCGTGTGGCCCGGCCTGGTGGTCGAGGAGAACAACCTGCAGGTGCAGGTGAGCAGCCTGCGCAAGGTGCTGGGGCCGTCCGCGATCGCGACGATCCCCGGGCGGGGCTACCGGTTCACATTGCCGCTCGGCACGCCGGCCCGGGCCGCGCGCCCTTCCGATGCATCGACGGGCGAGCGTGGACCGGAGCCAGGTGCCGACGCGCCGCGCACCAACCTTCCTGCGGCGACTCCGCTGATCGGGCGGGACGACGATCTCGACGAGGCGGTCGAGCTGATGCGCCGGTGCCCGGTCGTGACGATCGTCGGCGCCGGCGGCATCGGCAAGACGCGGCTGGCGCTGGCGCTCGCGGCGGCCGATCGGCTCGAGGCCCCCGACGGCCGCTGGTGGGTCGAGCTCGCGCCGATCAACGACGCCGCGCAGGTGCCTGCCGCCATCGCCGGCGCGATGGGGCTGCAGCTTCCGGGCAACCGCCCCGCGCACGACGCGTTCGTCGCAGCGGTCGCCAGGCAGCGGCTGCTGCTGGTGCTCGACAACTGCGAGCACCTCACCGAGGCGGTCGCGCCCCTGATCGCGCTGCTGCGCGCGCAGGCGCCGGGCGTGCGGCTGCTCATCACGTCGCAGGAATCGCTGAAGTGTGTCGACGAGCAGGTCTTTCGCCTCGGTTCGCTTGCGCTGCCGGCGACGGCGGACCTCGAGGAAGCATCACGGCACGGAGCCGTGGCGCTGTTCGTGGCACGCGCGCACGCGGTCGACCCGCGCTTCCGCCTCGGCCCGGACAACGTCGAGGCGGTGATCGACATCTGCCGCCGCCTCGACGGCATCCCGCTGGCGATTGAGCTGGCCGCCGCCCGCGTCCCGCTGCTCGGCGTCGTCGGCCTGCAGTCGCGCCTCGACCAGATGTTCAACGTGCTGACTGGCGTCGCGCGTATGAAACTGCGCCGGCACCAGACGCTGCGCGCGGCGCTCGAGTGGAGCGTCGGATTGCTGTCGGACGACGAGCGGGCGGTGTTCCGGCGGCTCGGCGTTTTCGCGGGCGGCTTCCGGCTGGAGCTCGCGCAGGGGGTCGCGTGCGACGAACGCGTCGACCAGTGGCAGGTGCTCGACGTCCTCGCCCAGCTGATCGACAAGTCGCTGGTGATCGCCGAAGGGGAGGGCGAGCCGCGCTATCGCCTGCTCGAGCCGACCCGTGCGTTCGCGCTGGAGCAACTGGCCGCGGCCGGCGAATCGGAAGCGATGCTGCGCAGGCACGCGGAGGCCTTGAGCGACTTCCTGGCCGCGGAGGACGAGGCGCGCTGGACGGCTCCGTACGCCGCTCGCATCCGGCTGCTGGCCGAACTCGGCAACCTGCGGGCCGCCGTCGATTGGGCCATGAGTCCTGCGGGCGATCCCAGGCTCGCGATTCGGCTGCTCGGACATGGTTACTTCGTCTGGATCGGCAACAACATTCCGGCCGAAGGCTTCGAGCGGATGATGCGGCTGTGGCCACTGCCCGCGGACCTGCCGCCCGCGGTCGAGGCCGCCTTCTGCCGCGCCATCGCGAGCACCCAGGGCTTCACGGCGCGCGAGGAGAAGCTGCAGGCGGCGCGGCGCGCGGCGGAGCTCTATCGGCAACTCGGCGAGCGGAACGGGCTCGGGGAAGCCCTCTGCCGCGTGGCGTCGATCGGTAGCGCGCGCGGCAACATTCCCGGAACCGCCGAAGCGCTGCAGGAGGCTGCCGCGGTGATCGGCGACGACGCTCCGCTGCGGTTGCAGGCCCTGCTGGCGATGGTCCACGGCTCGCGCGCCCTGGAACTCCACGACTTCGCGGCAGCCAAGGCGGCGTACGGACGCCAGGCCGAACTGTATCGACGCGACGGCTCGGAATTCGGCGAGTACATGGCGCCTGACCAACCTGTCCATGGTCCTGCTCGACACGGGCGAGGTCGACGCCGCGATCGACACCCTGCAGCGCGTGCTCGACGGCCTGCAGCGGCTGAAGGCGCCGTACGGCAGGGCGATGCCGCGTGCGCTGCACGCCGTGGCGCTGGCCCTGCGGGGCGACGACGTCGACGTGCTGTCGCTCGCGCGCGAGGCATTCGACTACTTCAGTCCGATGGGCGGAGCCGCGCCGTACAAGCCCTTGATGGCGGCCGCCCTGCATCACGCGCGACGCGGCGAGGCGCATCGCGGCGCCCTGATCGGAGGCTACGCGTTGCACGTCATGTCGAAGGAGACCTCGAACGCGTGCCTCATCGACGCGCGGATGCGCGACCAGCTGATCGAGCTCGCGAAGTCCGCGAGCGCCGGCGCGTCGGTCGACAACTGGCTGAAGGCCGGCGAGCGGCTGAGCCAGGCGCAGGTGGCGGCGCTCGCCTTCGAAGGCGAGAGAGTCGAGAACTTTCTCGACTGACCGGTCGCGGGTGCGCCGGCGGCCGCGCGCGCGGGACGGCGCGCTGCATTCGATCGGCCGGGGGGCTGCAGGCAACGTACACGTCGCGAGGCGCATGCACGCCGTTGATACACTCGCGCCGTCCCCAGGGTTCTCTCTCCCTCCATCCGGCCTCGATTCGCCGCCGCGCCCATGCAACTCGCCGCCGTCGATCTCGGCTCCAACAGCTTCCGCCTCGAGATCGGGCGTGTCGAAGGCAGCCACATCGCCCGCGTCGGCTACTGGAAGGAGACGGTGCGCCTCGCGGCCGGGCTCGACGGCGAGGGGCGGCTCAGCAAGAAGGCGATCGCGATCGCCGTCGACACGCTCGCGCGCATGAACGAGCGCCTGCGCGGCATGGGCGCCGAGAACGTCCGCGCCGTGGGCACGCAGACGCTGCGGCAGGCGCGCAACGTCGACGCCTTCCTGCTCGAAGCCCAGGACGCGCTCGGGTATCCGATCGAAGTGATCTCCGGGACGCGAGGAGGCCCGGCTGATCTTCGAAGGCTGCTCGCACGAACTGCCGTTGACCGACCAGCCGCGGCTGGTCGTCGACATCGGCGGCGCGTCGACGGAGATGATCGTCGGCACGGGGTTCACGGCGTCGAGCGCGGAGTCCTTCAAGGTCGGCTGCGTCAACACCTCGCTGCGGTTCTTCAAGGACGGCCGGATCGATCGCACCGCGCTCAAGCGGGCGCAGGTGGCCGCGGCGGCCGAGATCGAGGAAGCGGTGTCGCTGTTCGGAGCCGCGAACTGGAGCGAGGCCTGGGGCTCGAGCGGGACGATTGGCGCCGTGTCCGAGATCCTGCGCGCCGAGGGCTGGAGCGACGGCACCATCACGGTCGACGGACTGCAGCGGGTGCGCGGCGCCGTGCTCGAGGCGGGCGAGGTGGGCCGCATCCGGCTCGCCGGCATGAAGCCCGACCGGCAATCCGTGATCGCCGGAGGACTCGCGGTCCTGTCCGCCGTCTTCGACACGCTGGGCGTGACGTCGATGAAGCCGGCGCGCGGTGGCTTGCGCGTCGGTGTCCTCTACGACCTGCTCGGGCGGCGCGAGCACAAGGACGTCCGGCACGCGACTGTCGAACGCGTGCTGAAGCGCTTCGCGGTGGACCGCGAGCAGGCCGAACGGGTGCGCCGGCTGGCGCTCGCGCTGTACGCCGCGCTGGAACCGCGGGCTTCGGAGGAGATGGTCAACCGGCTGCACTGGGCCGCGATGCTGCACGAGGTCGGTTTCGCGATCTCGCACGGCGACTATCACAAGCACTCGGCCTACCTGGTCCAGAACAGCGACCTGGCCGGCTTCTCCACTACCGACCAGGAACGGATCGCAACGCTGGTGCTCGCGCAGCGCGGCAACCTGAAGAAGATCGCCGACGCGCTCCAGGACCGCGCGCGCGCGGCGAAGATCCTCGCGCTGCGCCTCGCCGTGATCCTCGCGCACGCGCGCCGGCCGGTGGAGCTGCCGCACCTGGCGCTGCGCTTCGGCAGCTCGATCGACTTCGAGATCGAGGGCGACTGGCTGCTCGGGCATCCGCTGACGCACTACCTGCTCGAGGAAGAGGCGATCCTCTGGGAGCGGACGGGGGTCCGCTTCGCGCTGAAGGTTCGCTAGGACCGCGGCGGCTACACGAGATCGGGCGAGATCGCGGCGCGCAGGACCACGTGCGATCGATCGTCGTCCTCCCTGCCCGCGAGCCAGACCACCGCGCCCTTCCTGATCGGCCAGTCGTCCATGTCTGCTCCGAGCAGGCGCGACACCAGTTCGCCGAGCGTGGGCTGGTGGCCGACCACGACGACGGTGCGCGTCGGGTCGGTCGCGCGGAGCGCGCCCAGGGCGGCGTCGACCCGGGTCGACGGCGAGAATTCGTCGACCGTGACGAACTCGCGTGCGCCGAGGTGCGCGAGCGCCAGCGCGGTCTGCTGCGCGCGTTTCGCGGGGCTCGCGTAGATGACCGCGGTCGGCGGCAGGCGATCGTGCAGCCAACGCGCCATCCGCCTGGCCTGCTTCTGCCCCTTGGGCGTCAGCGCGCGGTGCAGGTCGGGCACGCCGGGCTCGGCGTCGGCGTGGCGCCACAGGACGATGTCGGTCACCTGGCCTTGCCTTCGCCGATCGCGAGTTCAGCGAGCAGCACGTGCTGCGCGCAGCTGCCGCCCTTCGGGCGGCGCGGCGGGCGGTAGCGCCCGTCCGCCCCGAGGGTCCACGCTTCCATCGTGTCCGCGAGGTACGGCTTCAGCCCTTCATCGATCACGCGCTTCGCCAGCTTGGGATCGAGCACCGGCCACGCGATCTCGATGCGCCGGAACAGGTTGCGTCCCATCCAGTCGGCGCTCGCCAGGTAGACGCGCGGCTCGCCGCCGTTCTCGAAGTAGTAGATGCGATGGTGCTCGAGGAACCTTCCGATGATCGAGCGGACGCGGATGTTCTCCGACAGCCCCTTGACGCCGGGCCGCAGGGCGCAGCCGCCGCGCACGATCAGGTCGATCTTCACGCCGGCGCGCGATGCCTCGTACAGCGCGCTGATCGTCGACTCGTCGGTCAGCGCGTTCATCTTGGCGATGACGCGCGCCGGCTTGCCCGCCGCGGCCGCCGCCGCTTCCTGGCCCAGGGCCTTCAGCAGTTCGCGGTGCAGCGCGAAGGGCGCGAGCCACAGGTGCTTCAGGCGCTCGACCTTGGTGAGGCTGGTGAGGTGCATGAAGACCTTCTCGACGTCGCTGCAGATCGCCGGATTGGTCGTCAGCATGCCGAAGTCGGTGTAGAGCTTCGTCGTCACCGAGTGATAGTTGCCGGTGCCGAGGTGGACGTACGGCACCAGCACCGACACGCCGTTCGCCTGCTCGCGGCGCAGCACCTGCGTGAGCTTGGCGTGCGTCTTCAGGCCCATCACCCCGTAGACGACCTGCACGCCGACCGCCTCCAGCCGCTCGGCCAGGTTGATGTTCGCCTCCTCGTCGAAGCGCGCCTTCAGCTCGACGATCGCGGTGACGTCCTTGCCGCGTCGCGCCGCTTCCTCGAGCAGGTCGACCACGGTCGAGCTGATGCCTGTGCGATAGAGCGTCATACGGATCGCCGCCACCGCCGGGTCGGCGCCGGCCTGGCGCAGGAACTCCGTCACCGGCTCGAAGCTCTGGAACGGATGGTGCAGCAGGATGTCGCCCTGCTTCATCGCGGCGAACATGTCGGCGCCGCGCGCGAGCTTGCCGGGCCACGCGGGATGGAGCGGCGGCCAGCGCAGGTCGCTCTGCGACAGGTGGTCGACCAGCTGGTTCACGCGCACGAGGTTGACCGGGCCGTTGACGCGGAACACGGCCTCGGTCGGCAACTGGAACTGCCGCTGCAACAGCTGCTGCAGCGGCTGCGAACAGGTCTCGATCACCTCCAGCCGCACCGCGTTGCCGAAGTGCCGCTGCGTCAGTTCCATGCGCATGGCCTGCCGCAGGTTGCGGACCTCCTCCTCGTCGATCGTCAGTTCGGAGTCGCGCGTGACGCGGAACTGCGAGAAGCCGCGCAGCGCGCGACCGGGGAACAGGTCCTGCAGGTGCGCGGTGATGATCGACGTCAGCAGCACGAAGGCCTGCTTGCCGCCGGCGATAGGCGTGGGCACCGGGATCACGCGCGGCAGCGCCCGCGGCACCTTCAGGATCATGATCGCCGAGGGCCGGCCGAACGCGTCCTTGCCGTCCAGCTGCAGGATGAAGTTCAGCGACTTGTTGACGATCTGCGGGAACGGATGCGCCGGGTCCAGCCCGATCGGCGACAGCAGCGGCCGGACCTCGCGGTGCAGGTACTCGCGCACCCATTCGCGCTGGGCCGCGTTGCGGTCCGGATTGCGCAGGATCACCACGCCGCGCCGTGCAAGCGCCGGCATCACGTGTTCGTTGTAGACGAGGTACTGGCGGCGCACGAGCGCGTGGGCCCGCGCCAGGATCGCCCGGTAGCTCGTCGCGGCCGGTCCCGTCCGGTCCTCGCGCATCTCCTCGGTGAGGTCGGTCAGCCGCACCTCGAAGAACTCGTCGAGGTTGGACGAGACGATGCAGATGTAGCGCAGGCGCTCGGCGAGCGGCACGTCGTCGCGCGTCGCCATCGCGAGCACGCGCTCGTTGAACGCAAGCTGGGAAAGCTCGCGGTGGAGGAATTTCCCACCCACGTCCGCGATCGCCGTGAGTGACTTGGACCAGTTCGCCACGCTCGAGTTTCCGATGACCCGGGGCTTCATGATGCCGCAGCGCCGTTGCCAGGGGTTTGTATCGCTTTGACTATTCTCGACACGCCGGTTGCTTCCGGGCGTCCGCAGGGGCAGGATGCGACGAGTAACCGAAGAAAGTGAAAAGAGGACAGCCATGGGCAAGAAAGAGGATGCCGTGAAGGCACGGCCGAAAGCGAAGCAGGGCGCGAAAGCGTCGAAGCCGCAGAAGGCCGCCGTCGTCAAGGTCGCCGACAAGGCGGCCGCCCCGGCGAAGAAGGAGAAGCTGTCGAGCAAGCAGTACGACCGCGAGCTCGAGAAGCTGCACGTCGAGTTGGTGAAGCTGCAGCAGTGGGTCCAGCTCAAGGGCCTGAAGGTGTGCGTCGTCTTCGAAGGCCGCGACGGCGCGGGCAAGGGCGGCACGATCAAGGCGATCACGGAACGGGTCAGCCCCCGCGTGTTCCGCGTGATCGCGCTGCCGGCCCCGACCGAGCGCGAGAAGTCGCAGATGTACGCGCAGCGCTACCTGCCGCACCTGCCCGCCGCCGGCGAGGTCGTGATCTTCGATCGCAGCTGGTACAACCGCGCCGGCGTCGAGCGGGTGATGGGCTTCTGCTCCGAGGAAGCGGCGCAGGGGTTCCTGAACGTCGTGCCGCTGTTCGAGCAGCTGATGGTCAAGTCCGGGGTCATCCTGCTGAAGTACTGGCTCGAAGTGAGCCCCGAGGAGCAGACGCGGCGGCTCGCATCGCGCATCGACGACGGCCGCAAGATCTGGAAGCTCTCCCCGATGGACCTGAAGTCCTACGACCGCTGGGACGACTACACGCGCGCCCGCGACGACATGTTCAAGGCGACCGACAGCTCGTGGGCGCCGTGGTTCGTCGCCCGCTCCGAGGACAAGAAGCGCGTGCGCCTGAACGTGATCAGCCACCTGCTGAAGCAGATCCCGTACAAGGCTCCGCCGCCGTCGAAGGTCAAGCTGCCCAAGCGCAAGATCGGCAAGTACAAGGCCGTCGACTACCCATTCAAGTACGTGCCGGAACGCTTCTGAAGCCTTCTGCCGGCCTGTTGAAGTTCGACGTCGTCGCGGGGCTGACGGCAGCCGCCGTCGTCCTCCCGAAGGCGATGGCCTATGCCACGGTGGCGGGGCTGCCGGTGGCCGTCGGCCTGTACACCGCCTTCGTGCCGATGCTGATCTACGCGCTGCTCGGCTCCTCGCGGGTCCTGAGCGTGAGTTCGACCACGACGCTGGCGATCCTGGCCGGAACGCAGCTGGGACTCGCCGTGCCGGACGGCAATCCGGCCCAGCTCCTCGCGGCCACGGCGACGCTCACGGCGCTCGTCGGCGTCATGCTGCTTGCGGCGCGCCTGCTGCGGCTGGGGTTCGTGGCCAACTTCATTTCGGCGCCGGTGCTGACGGGATTCAAGGCGGGCATCGGGCTCGTGATCGTGCTCGACCAGGTGCCCAAGCTGCTCGGGCTCCACATCGAGAAGGCGGGCTTCTTCCGCGACGCGCTGAGCCTCGCGCAGCACCTGCCCGAAGCTTCACTCGTGACGCTCGCCGTGGCCGCGGCGACGTTCGTGATCCTGATCGGCATGGAGCGGTTGTGGCCGCACTCGCCGGCGCCGCTCGTCGCGGTGGGCGGCGCCATCGCCGCGTCCTGGCTGCTGGGGCTGCACGCGATGGGCGTCTCCATCGTCGGAACGATCCCGCAGGGGTTTCCCGGCGTTGACCTTCCCTGACCTTCAGCTCGTCACCGAGCTCGTGCCGGGTGCGCTCGGCATCGCGCTGATGAGCTTCACGGAGACCATCGCCGCGGGCCGCGCCTTCGCCCGGCCGTCCGACCCCGCGATCAACGCCAACCGCGAACTCGTCGCCACGGGCGCCGCCAACCTCGGCGGCGCCCTGTTCGGTGCGATGCCGGCCGGTGGCGGAACGTCGCAGACCGCCGTCGTGCGCTCGGCCGGCGGACAGTCGCAGCGCGCTTCGATGGTGACCGCCGCCGCCGCTCTCGCCACGATGCTGCTGCTGGCGCCGCTGCTGGGCCTGATGCCGAACGCCACGCTCGCTGCGGTGGTCATCGTCTACTCCATCGGGCTCATCCAGCCGGTGGAATTCCGCGCGATCCGGAAAGTGCGAACGATGGAGTTCCGCTGGGCGCTGGCCGCCTGCGTCGGCGTCCTGCTGTTCGGCACGCTGAAGGGCATCGTGGTGGCGATCATCGTGTCGATGATCGGGCTCGCGAGCCAGACCTCGCACCCGCGGGTATCGGTCATCGGTCGCAAGCGGGGCGCCGACGTGCTGCGGCCGCTGTCCCCCGAGCATCCCGACGACGAGACGTTCGAGGGCCTGCTGATCATCCGGCCCGAGGGACGGCTGTTCTTCGTGAACTCGGATTACGTCCGGGAGACCATCCGCGACCTGGTCGTGCAGCACGCTCCGCGCGTGCTGGCGCTGGACATGAGCCGTGTCCCCGATCTCGAGTACTCCGCGCTGCAGTCGCTGATCGAGGGCGAGAAGCGCCTGACCGAGTCGGGCGTGGAAGTCTGGCTCGTGGGCCTGAATCCTGGCGTGCTCGAGACGGTGAGGCACTCCGGGCTGGCCGACCGGCTGGGCCGCGAGCGGATGCTGTTCAACGCGCGCGCAGCGATCGAGCGCTACCGGGAGTTGCAGCAGCAGCGAGAGGCGGCGCCGACTGCGGCACCGGCGTGATGCCCCGCGGCGGCTCGCCGTGGGTGACTTCAGGAAATGATCTCGATCAACCTTCCGGGCATCGCTGCGTCGTGGCGTCGGTTGCGACGACGGCCGCGATCCGGCGCGCTCCCGGCGGCATTGACGTGAGTCACGGAGAAAGCGCGCCGGAGCTTGCCCTTGCCGCGTTCATCGCCGATGTTGAACGAGGAGGAAGACATGGCGAGCATCGACAAGGCGAGTGGCAGACCGGTTCGCGCCGGCCAGTGCAGGATGCTTCAGTCGCTGTACGAAGCGGCCAGGAAGGAAGTCTTCGCCGATCCGGCGGCCGCGGTCCGCAAGTACCAGCCCACCTGGGCGTTGTCGATGCCGATCCCGGTTCGCAAGAGACCACACCGCCGTTAGTGCGCTCTTCCTCACTTCGCTCGGCTGTTGCGAATCGCCCTCATCGAGCGCCGTCCATCGGGCCGGGTCGACGGAAAGGATGAACGGCCATACCACGCTCACGGGAGCTCACGGAAGATTGGTGGCAACGCACCGATCCTGAGGTCCGCATGAGCAGCAGTGGGATGAAGCGCCGTCGCAAACGGGAGCGACGTTTCCTCGAGTTCTACGACACGATTTCGATCCGCGCGACGATCGCCGGTGTCGGCGGCAGCATCGCGCTGCTCGCCTGGGTCGCCGCGCGGTCGGTCTTCTCGAGCTGACCGAACCCGCGCGTTTCGCCAAACGGCCCGCGGCCGTTACGCGGCGATCACTTCCGGGACCGGGGCCGCAATTGCCGGCCCGTGGTCGCCATGGCGGATCAGGTGGTCGAACGCGGACAGCGCCGCCTTCGCGCCGTCCCCGGCCGCAATGATGATCTGCTTGAACGGCGTCGTCGTCGCGTCGCCCGCAGCGAACACGCCGGGTGCGCTCGTCGCGCCCTTCGCGTCGACCACGATCTCGCCGAACTTCGACAGTTGGACGGCGCCCTGCAGCCACTCGGTGTTGGGGACGAGGCCGATCTGCACGAAGACGCCGGCAAGTTCGACCGCGTGCTCCGTTCCCGTTGCGCGGTCGCGGTAGCGCAGCCCGTTCACCTTCTGGCCGTCGCCCGTTATCTCGGTGGTCTGCGCGTTCGTGTGGATCGTCACGTTCGGCAGGCTCTTCAGCTTGCTCACCAGCACCGCGTCCGCCTTCAACCGTTCGGCGAACTCGATCAGCGTGACGTGCTCGACGACGCCGGCGAGGTCGATCGCCGCCTCGACGCCTGAATTGCCGCCGCCGATCACCGCGACCTTCCGGCCCTTGAACAGCGGACCGTCGCAGTGCGGGCAGTACGCCACGCCCTTGTTGCGGTACTCCTGTTCGCCCGGCACGTTCACGTTGCGCCAGCGAGCGCCGGTGGAGAGGATCACCGTGCGGGCCTTCAGTTGCGCGCCGTTGGCGAGCGTCAACGTGGCGGCGCCGCCCGGCGCCGACGCCGGCTGCAGCGCTTCGACGCGCTGGCCGCCGATGATGTCGACGTCGTAGCGGCGCGCGTGCGCCTCGAGCGCGGCGGCGAACTTCGGTCCCTCGGTCTCGAGGACCGAAATGAAGTTCTCGATGCCGAGCGTGTCGAGGGTCTGGCCGCCGAGCCGCTCGGCGACGATGCCGGTGTGGATGCCCTTGCGCGCCGCGTACACCGCGGCCGCCGCGCCGGCCGGGCCGCCGCCGACGATCAGCACGTCGAACACGTCCTTGCCCGCGAGCTTCGCGGCATTGCGCGCCGCTGCGCCGGTGTCGATCTTCGCGAGGATCTCGCCGATCTCCATCCGGCCCGAACCGAACGGCTGGCCGTTCAGGTAGATCGCCGGCACCGCCATGACCTGGCGTGCCTCGACCTCGTCCTGGAACAGCGCGCCGTCGATTGCGACGTGGCGGATGCGCGGGTTGAGCACGGCCATCAGGTTCAGCGCCTGCACGACGTCGGGGCAGTTGTGGCAGGTCAGCGACATGTACGTCTCGAAGGCGAAGTCGCCCTCGAGCGCCTGGATCTGCTCGATGACTTCGGGCTCGAGCTTCGGCGGGTGACCGCCGGCCTGCAGCAGCGCAAGCACGAGCGACGTGAACTCGTGGCCCATCGGGATCGCCGCGAACCGCACGCCCATGTCGTGGCCGGCCCGGCTGATCGAGAACGACGGGCGCCGCGCGTCGGCGCCGTCGTGCCGGACCCGGAGCAGCGGACTCAGCGCCGCGATCTCGTCGAGCAGCTCGCGCATCTCGCCCGAGGCGGCGCGCTCGTCGAGCGAGGCGACGATCTCGACCGGCTGCGTGAGGCGCTGCAGGTAGCCGGCGAGTTGGGTCTTCAGGGTGTCGTCCAACATGGGGTGTCCAGGAGTCGGGAAAGGGAGCGCCGCCGGCGGACGCCGGCGGCGTATTCAACACAACGAACGACTAGATCTTGCCGACGAGGTCGAGCGACGGCGCGATCGTCTTCGCGCCTTCCTGCCACTTGGCAGGGCAGACCTGGCCCGGGTTCTTCGCGACGTACTGCGCGGCCTGCAGCTTGCGCAGCGTTTCCTTGACGTCGCGCGCAATCGCGTTGTCGTGGATCTCGGCGGTCTTGACCACGCCGTCCGGGTTGACGACGAACGTGCCGCGCAGCGCCAGGCCTTCCTCGTCGATGTGCACGCCGAACATCCGCGTCAGCGTGTGGGTCGGATCGCCGACCAGCGGGAACTTCGCCTTCTTCACCGCCGGGCTGGTTTCGTGCCACACCTTGTGCGCGAAATGCGTGTCGGTCGTGACGATGTAGACCTCGGCGCCGAGCGACTGGAACATGTGGTAGTTGTCCGCCGCGTCCTCGACCTCGGTCGGGCAGTTGAACGTGAACGCCGCCGGCATGAAGACGAACACGGACCACTTGCCCTTGATCGACTGGTCGGTGACCTCGACGAACTTGCCGTTGTGGAACGCCTGGGCCTTGAAAGGCTGGACCTGGGTATTGATGATTGCCATTGCTTTCGTCCTGTTGGATGGATTGGTGAGAGGGAATGAAGTCCGAACAGGGCGAAGTCTGAAGCTATCGATTGCGTTACTCCAATTCAATTTTCCTAACAGGCCAATAGGCCGGTGCCGCGCCGAGGACGGGCAGCCGCCCTCGGCTTCTTCGTGGACTCTGGAATCCCGAGGGGTTCGCTACTTCTTCGGCGATGACTCGGCGGGTTTCGGCGCGGCCGGCGACGGCGCGGACGGTGACGGCGCGGACGGTGACGCCGCCGCCGATGCCGTCTTGAGCTTGGCCATCATCGCCTGTTCGAGCGCCTTCAGCTTCGGCTCGATCTGCGGCCGGGTCTCGGCGACGATCTTCTGCGTCAGCGCCTGCTGCGCCTCTCCGGAGAGCTGCTGATACTTGCGGCTGACCGGCGACTCGAGCCACGCAATCAAGGTCTTCAGCTCGTTCTCGGTCAGCTTTTCCTCGAGCGCGGTGCCGAGCGTCGATGGCGCCCACTTCGTCGCGCTCGCGCGCAGGATCGGCACCACTTCGCCCTGGAACTTCCGCACCTCCGCCTGCAGTTCGGTGGCCACGCCCATGCGCTTGTCCTCGGGCAGGCGCGTGATGGCCGGCGTGACGATCTGCAGCAACTGGCCGGCGGCCTGGTTGGCCATCGCGACACCGATGCTCTCGATGCCCGCCTGCTGCAGCTGCAGGGCCTTCTTCACGAGCTCCTTCTTGGCCGGAGACGTGGGCAGGGGGGCGGCAGCCGGAGCGGCGGACGGAGCGGCAGCCGGAGCGGCGGGCGGAGCGGCCACTTGGGCAGCGCTGGGGATTGCAGCGCCTGCGAGCATCACGATGACGGCCACTGGAGCCAGTCGGAAGGTCGGTCTCATGGAGTTCCTGTGCGGCGAGAGTTGTTGAGGGCCGAAGGAATGAGCGCCGTGCCGACCCGAAGGCCCGAGTTTAGGGGTCGCGGAATCGAGGCGGAAGCTCGTTTCGTTGCGGCGCGCACCGCGGTTGACCGGCGGCAAGGCGACCTCGAGTGGCAACCGGCCGTCGCCGAACAAGTAGGATCGGTTTCATGCGCATCGGCATCGACCTCGGCGGCACCAAGATCGAAGGCATCGCGATGGACGACGCCGGTCGCGAACGCGTTCGCCGGCGCGTGCCGACGCCGAAGGGCGACTATCGCGCCACCGTCGAGGCCATCGCGTCCCTGGTCGCTGCGCTCGAGTCCGGATCCGACGGCCGTGCCACCGTCGGCGTCGGAATTCCCGGGGCGATCTCGCGTGTCAGCGGGCTCGTGAAGAATGCCAACTCGACCTGCCTCATCGGCCAGCCGTTGCAGGGCGACCTCGAGGCGGCGCTGGGACGGCCCGTTCGGCTTGCCAATGACGCCAACTGCTTCGCGCTCTCGGAAGCCGTGGACGGCGCGGGCGGCGGCGCGCGCGTCGTGTTCGGCGTGATCCTCGGCACCGGCGTCGGCGGCGGGATCGTGGTGGACGGCCACGTGCTGGAAGGCGCCAACGCCATCGCGGGGGAGTGGGGCCACAACCCGCTGCCGCTGCCGGCCGGCGACGACCTCCCGCTGCGGCCCTGCTATTGCGGTCGCGCCGGCTGCATCGAGACCTACCTGTGCGGCCCGGCGCTCGAGCGCGATGGCGGCGCGGCCGCGGAAGGTGCGATCGCGCGTTACGAGGCCCGGCTGGCGCGCGCGCTGGCCGGCGTCATCAACCTGCTCGATCCCGACGTGATCGTGCTCGGCGGCGGGGTGTCGAACGTCGATCGCCTGTACGCGAACGTGCCGCGGCTGTGGCGCGCGCACGTCTTCTCCGACCACGTCGCGACGCGGCTGGCGAAGCACGTGCACGGGGACTCGAGCGGGGTGCGGGGCGCGGCCTGGCTGTGGGGCGGTCCGCCGGTGGCGTGAGCGGAGGGCGGCTCGAGGCTCAGTTCACCATGCCGTGGTGGCGCAGCAAGGCATCGATCGTCGGCTTGCGCCCGCGGAATGCGACGAACGACTGCATCGCCGGTCGGCTGCCGCCGACCGCGAGGATCTCGTCGTGGAAGCGGCGACCGATCGCCGGGTTCAGCACGCCGCCTTCCTCGAACGCCGAGTACGCGTCGGCCGACAGCACTTCGGCCCACTTGTAGCTGTAATAGCCGGCGGCGTAACCGCCCGCGAAGATGTGCGAGAACGCGTGCGGGAAGCGGTTGTACTCGGGCGGCTGCAGCACCGACACCTCGCGCCGGATCTCGTCCAGCTGCGCCATGACCTCGCGCTCCGTGGCGGGTGGCGTGCCGCCGTGCAGCAGCATGTCGAACAGCGAGAACTCGATCTGCCGCATCGTGTAGAAGCCGCTCTGGAAGTTGCGCGCGGCGACCATCTTGTCGAACAGCGCCCGCGGCAGCTTCTCGCCGGTGTCGACGTGTTCGGTCAGCAGTTGCAGGACTTCCCACTCCCAGGCGAAGTTCTCCATGAACTGCGACGGAAGTTCGACCGCGTCCCACTCGACGCCGTGGATGCCGGACACCGACGGTTCGTCGACGCGGGTCAGCATGTGGTGCAACCCGTGGCCGAACTCGTGGAACAGCGTCAGCACCTCGTCGTGCTGGAACGTCGCGGGCTTGCCGCCGACCGGCCGCGAGAAGTTGCAGGTCAGGTACGACACGGGGGTGGGCAGCCCCGGCCGACGGCCGCGGCGCGAGCGGGCGTCGTCCTGCCACGCGCCGCCCTGCTTGTGGTCGCGTGCGTAGAGGTCGAGGTAGAACTGGCCGATCAGCTCGCCCTTCAGGTTCTCGATGCGGAAGAACTTCACGTCCGGGTGCCACACCGGCGCCTCGTCCGCGCGTATTGCAACGGAGAACAGCGTCTCGATCACCTTGAACAGGCCCGCCAGCACGCGCGGCTCGGTGAAGTACTTCTTCAGTTCCTGCTCCGAGTAGGCGTAGCGCGCCTCGCGCAGCTTCTCGCTCGCGTACGAAAGGTCCCACGGCTGCAGGTCGGCGATCCCGAGCGTGCCGGCCGCGAACTCGCGGACTTCGCGCACGTCGCGCTCGGCGTACGGCCGGGCGCGGCGCCCGAGGTCGCGCAGGAAATCGAGCACTTCCGACGGCTGGTCGGCCATCTTCGGCACCAGCGACACCTCGGCGAAGCTCGAATAGCCGAGCAGTCGCGCGTGTTCCTGCCGCAGCGACAGCAGTTCGACCATCAGCGGTCCGTTGTTCCACTCGGGCTTGCCGAACTCCGATGCCTTGGTGACGTACGCGCGATAGAGCTGCTGCCGCAACGCCCGATCGTCGGCGTAGTCGACGACCGCCGCGTAGCTCGGGTACTGCAGCGAGACCTTGTAGCCGGCGCGGCCTTCGGCGGCCGCCGCCTCCGCGAACATCTGGACCGCGTCTTCCGGCACGCCCGCGAGCGCCTTCGCGTCGTCGAGGTAGAGCGCGAACGCGTTGATGGCGTCGAGCACGTTCTCGGCGAAGCGCGTCGACACCTGCGCCTCGCGCTCGGCGAGCTGCTTGAAGCGCGGCTTGCGGTCCGCCGGCAGTTCGGCGCCGCCGAGGCGGAAGTCCCTCAGCTCGTTCTCGACCACCTTGCGCCGCGCCGCGGGCCAGGACGCGAAGTCCGGCAGCGCGGCCAGTTCCTTGAAGCGCGCGTACAGCGCCTCGTTCTGGGACAGTTCGGTGAAGAACGCCGTCAGCTTCGGCTGGTTGGCGTTGTACTGCTCGCGCAGTTCCGGCGTGTCGACGACCGCGTTCAGGTGCGACACCGCGCCCCAGGCCCGGCCGAGGCGGTCGGTGGCGTCGTCGAGCGGCTCGACGATCGCGTCCCACGACGCCGGCGTCTTCGGGTCGGTCACTTGCCGGACGACGTCGCGCGCCTGCTGCAGCAGGGCGTCGACGGCCGGCGTGACGTGGACGGGCTCGATCGCACCGAAGCGCGGCAGCCCGGAAAAGTCGAGGAGGGGATTCGTCTGTTGTTCCATGGTGTGTGTTCCGGCGCGCGGGCGGCGCCCTGGCGCGGCGCCGTCCTGCAAGGGAGGGGACTTGGCGCTACCGCGCCGCCTGCACGCGGCGCTCCGCCGCCTCGACCGTGTTGACGAGCAGCATCGTGATCGTCATCGGCCCGACCCCGCCGGGCACCGGCGAGATCCAGCCCGCGACGTCCTTCACGCCGTCGAAGTCGACGTCGCCGGCGAGCTTGCCCTCGGGTGTCCTGTTGGTTCCGACGTCGATGACGACCGCCCCGGGTTTGACCATGCCGGCGGTCACGAGGTTGCGCCGGCCGACCGCGGCCACGAGCACGTCGGCCTGGCGGGTGACGGCGCCGAGGTCGCGCGTCTTCGAGTGCGCGATGGTGACGGTGGCGTTGGCGGCGAGCAGCAGCATCGCCATCGGCTTGCCGACCATGTTCGAGCGGCCGAGCACGACCGCGTGGCAGCCGGCGACCGGGTAGTCGATCGACTCCAGCATCTTCATCACGCCGTACGGAGTGCACGAGCGGAAGTGCGGCGTGCCCATCAGCGTCAGCCCGGCGTTCATCGCGTGCAGGCCGTCGACGTCCTTGTCGAAGGCGATCGTCTCGAGGATCTTCTGCGCGTCGAGGTGCTTCGGCAGCGGCAGCTGCACGAGGATGCCGTGCACCGCCGCGTCGGCGTTCAGCCGCGCGATGTGGCCGAGCAGCTCGGACTCGTTCGTCTCGGCCGGCAGCCGCGTGAAGAACGAACGGATGCCGATCTCCTCGCACGCCTTGACCTTGTTGCGCACGTACACGGCGGACGCGGGATCCTCGCCGACGAGGATGACCGCGAGGCCCGGCGGATGGCCCGCGGCCGTGAGCGTCTGGATGCGGGGAACGAGGCCGGCGCGGGTCGTTGCCGCGAGCGCCTTGCCGTCGATGATGCGTGCCGTCATGTCGGCCTTCTCCAGGCGGAACAGCCGGGCATTTTAGGGCCTGCCAACGATTGACCCGCAAAGGCCGGCTCTCCGCGAGGACGGCGGGCGGCACCCGGCGGGCGCGCCTTCGACGGCGGTCGGCGCTGCGCGCCGACTCCGCGCGTCGAGCGGCGACTCGCTCGCTGCGCTCGTGACAGCGCGGAGTCAGCGAGCGCCGACCGCCGTCGCAGGCTCCGCCTGCCGCCGCCGAGGCGTCAGGCAACGTCGCCGTGAAGTGGCTTCGAGGCGCCGATCGCGCCTTCCTTCGTTCAGGACGGCTTCACCCCGCCGCCCGACAGCACGATCCGCATCAGGTCGGCCACCGTGTTGGCGTTGACCTTGTCCATGATGTTGGCGCGGTGCGCCTCGACCGTCTTGATGGAGATGCCGAGGTCGTCGGCGATCTGCTTGTTGAGCCGCCCGGCGACGATGCGCTCGAGCACCTGCTCCTCGCGCGGCGTGAGCTTGGCGAGCAGCGCCTCGCTCAGCTTCTGCCGCTCGTTGGCCGCCGCGCCTTCACGCGCCTCGACCAGCAACCGGTCGACGAGCGCCTTCAGGGCCGCCTGGTCGAACGGCTTCTCGATGAAGTCGACGGCACCCTTCTTCATCGTGTTCACCGCCATCGGCACGTCGCCGTGGCCGGTGATGAAGATGATCGGGAAGGTCGCCTTGCGGGCGATCAGTTCCTCCTGCAGCTCGAGCCCGCTCATGCCCGGCATGCGGACGTCGAGGATCGCCACGGCGATGGCGGCGGGGTCGTAGCCGGCGAGGAATTTTTCGGCGCTCTCGAAACCGAAGACCCGGTAGCGGCTCGCTTCGAGCAGCCATTGCAGCGAGTCGCGCACCGCGTCGTCGTCGTCGACGACGTACACCACACCCAGCGATTCAGCGTTGTCAGTCACGTTCGGCTCCAGTTCAGGCGGGCGGATTGTCGTTGACCGCCTGCTCACGGGCAAGCGGAAGCGTGAAGCGGAAGATCGAGCCGCCCTCGGGGTTTTCCTCTACGGTGAGGCGGCCGTGGTGGAACTCGACGATCGAGCGGCAGATGTTGAGGCCCATGCCCATGCCTTCCGACTTCGTGCTGAAGAACGGCTGGAACAGGCTGGCGCGCTGCGCCTCGGGAATGCCGGTGCCGTGGTCGATCACCGAGAACTCGGCCATGTCGTCCACGCGCCGCACGACCAGGTCGATCACCCGCACCTTCGCGCCTTCCATCGCCTCGACGGCGTTCTTCAGCAGGTTGAGCAGCAACTGCTCGATCAGGATCGGATCGACGTCCAGCGGCGGCATGTTCGGCGGCAGCCGCGTGCGGATCGCGATGCCGCGCTTGGTCGCCTCGATCTCGGCGAAGCTGATGCTGTCCTCGACGACGCGCGCCGCCGGGGTCGGCCGGCGCCGCGGCTCGGAGCGCTTCACGAACTCGCGGATGCGGCGAATGATGTTCCCGGCCCGCTGCGCCTGTCCCGCCGCCTTCTCCAGCGCCGGCAGGACGTCGTCGACCGAGGCGCCGCCGTCCTTGATGCGCGACACGGTGCCGAGGCTGTAGTTGCTGATCGCCGTCAGCGGCTGGTTCAGTTCGTGGGCGAGCGACGAGGCCATCTCGCCCATCGTCATCAGGCGCGACGTCAGCTGCACCTTCTCCTGCTGCTGGCGCACGATGTCCTCGGTGGCCTTGCGTTCCGTGATGTCGGTGGCGATCTGCAGGCGCACGTCGCGGCCGTCGACCCAGCGCACTTCGCGCGTCCGCACGTCGAACCAGCGCTGCGTCTCGCCGTCGAACACCTCGCCCGCGGTCGATGCCCCGAGCGCGCCCTGCAGCCGCCGGTGGCCGGCCGCGTCGGCCGCGTACAGGTCGCGGTAGCTGCGGTTGGCGAACAGCAGTTCCGCGCCGTCGGGCCCGGCCACCACCGACACCGCCGCGTCGAGCGACTCCAGCACCGTGGTGAAGCGCTCGTGCGCGAGCGCGAGTTGCTCGCTGATGCGCTTCGGCTCGGTGATGTCGGCCATCGCCGACATCCAGCCCAGCTGCTCGCCGTCGTCGGCCAGCAGCGGCGAGACGTACATCCGCGCGTCGAACAGCGTGCCGTCCTTGCGCTGCACCTTCAATTCGAAGCCGCTCGGAGCCGCCTTGCCCGCGAGCGTGACGGACAGCTGGCTGTGATGCTCGGCGTACTGACCGGCGGGCCAGTAGGGAAAGGGCGGGCCGCGGCCGACGAGTTCGCTCGCGGACCACCCGGTCATCTGGCAGAAGGCCGGGTTGACGTGGCGGATGACGCCCTCGCGGTCGATCACTTCCATGCCCGTGGCGAGCGAGTCCTCCATCGCGCGCCGGAACGCCGTCTCCGCGCGCAGCACGCGCTCGACGCGCGCCTGCCGCACGTCGCGCCGCGCGAGCGCGACCAGCGTCGCCATGACGACCAGCGAGAGGCCGCCGACGAGCCAGGCGAGCGCGTTGCCGAGCAGCGGCGAACGTTGCTTGAAGGCCGACGCCTCGATCGCGATCCCGTCCGGAAGCAGCGCGATCGGCACCGCGTAGCGCGCGGCGTCCGGCGGCGCCTCGCTGAGCGTCGACGTCGCCAGCACCTTCCCGGCATCGTCGATCAGCGAGATCCGGTAGTTCCGCGCGAGCTCGAGGTTCACCGTGGCGCGCAGCAGCTGCGGCAGCGAAACGCGCGCGAGGATCGCTCCGAGGTAGACATCCTCGCGGAACACGGGCACGACGAGGTCCGTGAACGGGCTGCCGTTGTCGCCGCCCGCCGGCCCGGACACGTCCTCGTAGGGCGGCGAGAAGAACGCCGAGTGCGACTTGCGTGCGTGCGCGATCGCCGCGCGCACCTCGTCGCCGCCGATCTCGCTGTCCGGCGGACGTGCGGTGTCGCCGAGCGGGCCGGGCGACGCCACCGACCAGCGGATGCGCTGCTGCGCGTCGACGAAGGCCATGTGCATCAGCTCCTGCTTCTGGAGCATCAGCTCGCGGGCCGCCGAGGTGAAGCGGCGGTCGTTGTAGTCCGGGTCGGATACGTTCAGCGCGATCTTGGTCGCCGCCTCGCTCATGGTCTCGAGGCGGAGCGAGATCGACTGCACGAGCGTGTCGACGTCGCGGTTCAGCGAGTCGCGCTGCAGTTCGCGGTCTTCGTTGACGATCAGGTACGCAAGCCCGGCGAGCAGCGCGGCGAGCAGCGCGATGGCGATCGGGTAGGCGTAGCGACTGAGCTCGGGCCGCCGGCTCCGCGCGCGCGCCATCCGGTCGAAGGCGAGCAGGACGGAATCGGGGGCGGGGGGAGGAGTGTTGTCCATCGTCGTGCGCGTCGCGTGCCGCGCGGCCTCGCCACGGCGCGAGGCTGGGCATATTATCGGTAGCGGTTCGCCGCGATCTCCCTCTCGGCCCTCTCGTTATCCCGCATTAAGAAATCGAACGCCACTATTTGAAAGAGCGGGGAGGGGCTGTTATCGTCCGTTTTTCACGTCCGCACCGGGCACCAACGTAGCGCTCCGGGCGGGACCGGCATCGGCCGGCACCAAACAAGGAGACAGCAATGTCCGCCATTCCCCACATCGCGGCGAACGACGACGACGCGTCCGAAACCCGAGAGTGGCTCGACGCCCTCGAAGCGGTGCTCGAGCGCGAAGGTCCCGAGCGCGCGCACTTCCTGCTCGAAGCGCTGATCGACAAGGCGCGCCGCGAGGGCGCCCACATCCCGTATTCGGCCAACACGGCCTACCTGAACACGATCCCGCCGCACCAGGAAGAGCCGCTTCCGGGGGATGCCGCGATCGAGGAGCGCATCCGCTCCTACATCCGCTGGAACGCGATGGCGATGGTCGTGCGGGCCAACCGCGGCGAGGGCGACCTCGGCGGCCACATCGCCAGCTACGCGTCGGTCAACACGCTGATGGAGATCGGGTTCAACCACTTCTGGCGCGCGCCGACCGCGGACTTCGGCGGCGACCTGATCTACTTCCAGGGACACTGCGCGCCGGGCGTGTACGCGCGCGCCTTCATGGAAGGCCGCCTCACCGAGGATCAGCTGAACAACTTCCGGCGCGACGTCGACGGCAAGGGGGTCACGTCGTACCCGCACCCGAAGCTGATGCCGGAGTTCTGGCAGTTCCCGACGGTGTCGATGGGCCTCGGGCCGATCCAGGCCATCTACATGGCGCGCTACCTGAAGTACCTGCACGCGCGCGGCATCGCGAACACCGAAGGCCGCAAGGTGTGGGTGTTCTGCGGCGACGGCGAGATGGACGAACCGGAGTCGCTCGGCGCCATCGGGATGGCGTCGCGCGAGAAGCTCGACAACCTCATCTTCGTCGTCAACTGCAACCTGCAGCGCCTCGACGGACCGGTGCGCGGCAACGGCAAGATCATCCAGGAACTCGAAGGCAGCTTCCGCGGCGACGGCTGGAAGGTGTTCAAGGTGATCTGGGGCTCGTACTGGGATCCGCTGCTCGCGCGGGACCACGACGGGCGGCTGCTGCGCGTGATGGAGGAGACCGTCGACGGCGAGTACCAGAACTTCAAGGCCAACGACGGCGCCTTCGTGCGCAAGCACTTCTTCGGCAAGGACCCGAAGCTGCTCGAAATGGTGTCGCGCATGACCGACGACGACATCTGGCGGCTCAACCGCGGCGGCCACGATCCGTACAAGATCTACGCCGCGTACGCCGCGGCGATGAAGATCGAAGGCCGCCCGACGGTCATCCTGGCCAAGACCGTCAAGGGCTACGGCATGGGCAAGGTCGGCGAGGGCAAGAACCCCACGCACCAGCTGAAGAAGCTCGACACGGCGGCGATCCGCGAGTTCCGCGACCGCTTCGCCATCCCGATTCCGGACGACAAGCTCGAGGAAGTGCCGTACTTCAAGCCGGCCGAGGATTCGCCCGAGATGAAGTACCTGCACGAACACCGGCGCGCGCTCGGCGGTTACCTGCCCCAGCGGCGCCGCAAGGCCGACGAGAAGCTGGCCGTGCCGGGGCTCGACGCGTTCCAGGCCGTGCTGGAGCCGACCACCGAGGGCCGCGAGATCTCGACGACGCAGGCGTTCGTGCGGTCGCTGACGCAGCTGGTGCGCGACAAGTCCATCGGGCCGCGCGTGGTGCCGATCATTCCGGACGAGGCGCGCACCTTCGGCATGGAAGGCATGTTCCGGCAGCTCGGCATCTACGCCTCCCAGGGCCAGCTGTACGAGCCGGTCGACCGGGACCAGGTGATGTACTACCGCGAAGACAAGGCGGGCCAGATCCTCGAGGAAGGCATCAACGAGGCGGGCGCGATGAGCTCGTGGATCGCCGCGGCGACGTCGTACTCGCACACGAACCGCATCTCGATCCCGTTCTACATCTTCTATTCGATGTTCGGGTTCCAGCGGGTCGGCGACCTCGCCTGGGCGGCGGGCGACTGCCAGACGCGCGGCTTCCTGCTCGGCGCCACCGCGGGCCGCACGACGCTGAACGGCGAGGGCCTGCAGCACCAGGACGGCCACTCGCACCTGATGAGCCTGACGATCCCGAACTGCGTCAGCTACGACCCGACGTTCGCGCACGAAGTGGCCGTGATCCTGCAGGCCGGACTCAAGCGGATGATCGAGGATCAGGAAAACGTCTGGTACTACGTGACGCTGATGAACGAGAACTACCCGCAGCCCGGCCTGACGAAGGGCCAGGAGGCGGGGATCCTCAAGGGGATGTACCGGCTGCAGGAAGGCCCGGCGGGCAGCGGCCTGGGTCGCTCGATTCCGCGCGTGCAGCTGCTTGGCAGCGGCACGATCCTGCGCGAGGCGATCGCCGCGGCGGACCTGCTGTGGAACGACTGGGGCGTGGCGGGCGACGTCTGGAGCGTCACGAGCTTCACCGAACTGCGGCGCGAGGGCATCGACGTCGAGCGCTGGAACCTGCTGCACCCGGCGGACAAGCCGCGCAAGGCGTACGTCACGCGAGCAGCTCGAGAAGACCGTGGGCCCGATCGTCGCCACCACCGACTACAAGCGGCTCTTCGCCGACCAGATCCGGCCGTACCTGCCCCGCGGCCGCGACTACCGCGTGCTGGGCACCGACGGCTTCGGCCGCTCCGACACCCGCGCGAAGCTGCGCGAGTTCTTCGAGGTCGACCGGCACTACGTCGTGCTCTCGGCGCTGCGGGCGCTGGCCGACGAGGGCATGGTGCCGGCGGCCAAGGTCGGTGAAGCGATCAAGAAGTACGGCATCGACCCGAACAAGCCGAACCCGGCGACTGTCTAGGCACGGCACGGCGACACCCGCGCCGACGACGACGCGGGAACAATGGACAAGAAAGGGCCGAGGAGATGGGCCAACTGGTCGAAGTGAAGGTGCCGGACATCGGTGACTTCAAGGAAGTCGAGGTCATCGAGGTGCTCGTGAAGCCCGGTGACACGGTGGCGAAGGAGCAGTCGCTCGTCACCGTCGAGAGCGACAAGGCGTCGATGGAGATTCCGTCCTCGGCCGCCGGCGTCGTGAAGGAACTGAAGATCAAGCTGGGCGACAAGGTGTCGGAGGGCGTGCTGCTGCTGGTGCTCGACGCCGCGGCGGGTGCGCCTGCCCCGGCGCCGACGGCGGCGGCGCCGTCGCCCGCGCCAGCGCCGGCGCCGGCGCCGCAGGCGGCGCCATCCCCGGCACCCGTGCCCGCGCCGTCTCCCGCACCCGTGCCGGCGCCGGCATCGGCTTCGGCGGAAGCGAGCGCGCCGGCCGCGGTCGAGCGTTCCCACGCGTTCCACACCGAGATGGGCGCGCGACCGGAGCCGATCGAACTCGGCGCGCCGGGCGCCAAGCCGCATGCGTCGCCGTCGGTGCGCAAGTTCGCGCGCGAGCTCGGCGTCGACCTGCAGCACGTGGCGGGCAGCGGGACGAAAGGCCGCATCACGCCGGACGACGTGCGCCAGCACGTGAAGGCCGTGATGGCGAGCGGCGCACGCCCGGCGGCCGCACCCGCCGTGGCCGCGGCGCCGGGACTCGGGATGAACCTGCCGCCGTGGCCCGCGATCGACTTCGCGAAGTTCGGCCCGGTGGAGCGCGTCGCGATGTCGCGCATCCGCAAGATCTCCGGCCCGTCGCTGACCCGCAACGCGATCGTGATCCCGCACGTCACGAACCACGACGACGCGGACATCACCGAGCTGGAGGCCTTCCGCGTCCAGCTCAACAAGGAGAACGAGAAGAACAAGGACGCGCCGAAGCTGACGATGCTGGCGTTCCTGGTCAAGGCCTGCGTCGCGGCGCTGAAGAAGTATCCCGAGTTCAACGCATCGATCGACCCGGACACCGGCGACGCCGTGTTCCTGAAGCAGTACTACCACATCGGTTTCGCGGCCGACACGCCCAACGGCCTCGTCGTCCCGGTGATCAAGGACGCCGACAAGAAGGGCGTGTTCGACATCGCGCAGGAAATGTCGGCGCTCGCCGCCAAGGCGCGCGACGGCAAGCTCGCGCCGTCCGACATGCAGGGCGGCACGTTCTCGATCTCGTCGCTCGGCGGCATCGGCGGCACCTACTTCACGCCGATCATCAATGCGCCCGAGGTCGCGATCCTCGGCGTGTGCCGTTCGCAGACGCGGCCGGTGTGGGACGGCAAGCAGTTCGTGCCGCGCCTGATGCTGCCGCTGTCGCTGTCGTGGGACCACCGCGTGGTCGACGGCGCGGGGGCGGCGCGCTTCAACGCCTACCTTGCGCAGATCCTCGCGGACTTCCGCCGCGTGATGCTTTGACAGCCATATTCGTCGCGGCGCGCCGAAGGCGCGCCGCGTCCCCGAACTCGTAATGACCACCATCGTTGTCGTAAAGAAGAACGACGAGATCGCCATCGCATCGGACGCGCTCGTCACGTTCGGCGAGACCCGGCTGCCGCACGGCTACGAGTTGAACGAGAAGATCTTCCGGATCAACGACTCGTACATCGGGCTGGCCGGCAGCACGGCGCACTTCGCCGTCATGGCCGAGGCGTTGCGTCACCTCGGCGACGACTGCAGGCTGGGCAGCCGCAGCGACGTCTTCAACACCTTCCAGCGCCTGCACCCGGTGCTGAAGGAACGCTTCTTCCTGAATCCGAAGGAGGAGGACGCCGATCCGTACGAGTCGTCGCACGTCACCGCGCTGATCGCCAACGCCAGCGGCATCTACGGCGTGTACTCGTACCGCGAGGTGTTCAGCTTCGACCGTTTCTGGGGCATCGGCTCCGGCCGCAACTTCGCGCTTGGCGCGATGTACGCGGCGTACGACCGCACCGCCTCCGCGCGCCGCATCGCCGAGATCGGCGTGAAGGCGGGCGCGGAGTTCGACAAGAGTTCCTCGTTGCCGGCGCGCGTGTTCAGCGTCGCCGCACAGCAGCCCACGGAAGGGGACAACGGATGAGCCAGGCCGTCGAAGTGAAAGTGCCCGACATCGGCGACTTCAAGGATGTCGAAGTGATCGAGGTGCTGGTGAAGCCGGGCGACACGATCGCGAAAGACCAGTCGCTGGTCACCGTCGAAAGCGACAAGGCGTCGATGGAGATCCCGTCGTCGGCGGCCGGCGTCGTCAAGGAAATGAGGGTGAAGCTCGGCGACAAGGTGTCGCAGGGATCGCCGCTCCTCGTGCTGGAGGCATCCGGCGCCGTCGCCGCGGCGCCATGCGCCGGCACCTGCGCCGGCGCGTGCGCCTGCATCCGCCGCGGCCGCACCGAAGCCGGCCTCGGCGCCGGCGCCGGCTCCGGTCGCCGCTTCGTTCGGCGGCGGGGCCGACATCGAGTGCGAGATGCTGGTGCTCGGCGCCGGCCCGGGCGGCTACTCGGCCGCCTTCCGCGCGGCCGACCTCGGCATGAAGACCGTGCTGGTCGAGCGCTACTCGACCCTCGGCGGCGTGTGCCTGAACGTCGGCTGCATTCCGTCGAAGGCGCTGCTGCACGTCGCCGCCGTGATGGACGAAGCCGCCCACTTCGCCGCGCTCGGCGTCGAGTTCGGCGCGCCGAAGATCGATCTCGGCAAGCTGCGCGCGCACAAGGACAAGGTCGTCGGGAAGCTCACCAGCGGCCTGAGCGGCATGGCCAAGACGCGCAAGGTCACGACGGTGCGCGGCGTCGGCCGGTTCGTCGGACCGAACCACCTCGAAGTGCAACTGACGTCCGGCCCGGGCCAGGCGCCGACCGGCGAGAAGACCGTCGTGCGGTTCGCCAAGGCCATCATCGCCGCCGGCTCGCAGGCCGTGAAGCTGCCGTTCATTCCCGAGGATCCTCGCATCGTGGATTCGACCGGAGCGCTGGAACTGCGCGCGGTGCCGAAGCGGATGCTGGTGATCGGCGGCGGCATCATCGGGCTCGAGATGGCGACGGTGTACTCGACGCTGGGCGCCCGCATCGAGGTGGTCGAGATGCTCGACCGGCTGATGACCGGCGCCGACCACGACCTCGTCCGCGTCTGGCAGAAGCACAACGCGAAGCGCTTCGACAAGGTCATGCTGAAGACGAAGACGGTCGGCGTCGAGGCGAAGCCCGAAGGCATCCTGGTGCGCTTCGAAGGCGAGCAGGCGCCGGCCGAGCCGCAGCTCTACGACCTCGTGCTGGTGGCGGTCGGCCGCTCCCCGAACGGCCGACGGATCGGCGCGGAGGCGGCCGGCGTTCGGGTGACCGACCGCGGTTTCATCGAGGTCGACCGGCAGATGCGGACCAACGTGCCGCACATCTTCGCGATCGGCGACCTCGTCGGCAACCCGATGCTCGCGCACAAGGCGGTGCACGAGGGCCACGTCGCGGCCGAGGCCGCGCACGGCGAGAAGGCGTTCTTCGACGCGCGCGTGATCCCGTCGGTCGCGTACACCGACCCGGAAGTCGCGTGGGTCGGCCTGACCGAAGACGAGGCGAAGGCCCAGGGCGTCGCGGTTAAGGTGGGCAAGTTCATGTGGCACGCCAGCGGGCGCGCGATCGCGAACGGTCGCGACGAGGGATTCACCAAGCTGATCTTCGACGAGGCGAGCCATCGCGTCCTGGGCGGCGGCATCGTCGGCACGCACGCGGGCGACCTAATCAGCGAGGTCGCGCTCGCGGTGGAGATGGGGGCGGACGCGGTCGACATCGGCCGAACGATCCATCCGCACCCCACGCTCGGCGAATCGGTCGGAATGGCGGCCGAAGTGGCCGAGGGCGTCTGCACCGACGTTCCACCGCCGCGCCGCTGATCGAATCCGGCCGCATCCAGAGCGCGGCCGTCGAGCGGAGTTCCCGAGCGTGCTTCGATTCACGCGCGCGCTGACTTCGCGCAAGACGGCGCGCGTCATCCTTCCTCATGCTATGCGCGCGATTTGATATTCGCGCGCGTTCCCTTACCCTCGGTTTCATCGTCGCGCACGCGGGCGCGACGCGCATCAGGATGTGACGCAACAGATGGGATTCCTCGAATACCTCTCCGTCGGCGCGGCGCCCGCGCCGGCCCCACTTCCCGATGAAGCACTCCCGGCCGATGCCGAGCGCTGGTCCGATGCGGCCGCGTGGCCAGGTGGCTTGCCCGGCCGCGGCGACGCGGTCACGGTGGCCGAGGGACGCACGCTGGTCGTCGACCAGGACATCGACATCGGTTCGCTGACGGTCCACGGCACGGTCATCGTCGCGCGTCGCGATGCCAGCATCCGCGCCGGCTGGATCCTCGTCTCCGGCAAGGGCCAGTTCGTCGCCGGCACCGCGGAGCAGCCGTTCAGGCAGACGCTCACCATCACGCTCTGCGCGGACAGCGGCGCTGCGCCGCACCGCGAACTCGGCTCGAAGTTCCTCGCGGCGGTCAACGGCGGCTCGATCGATCTTCATGGCGAGGCGCGCACCTCCTGGGTTCCGCTGGGCCCGAGCACGGCGCCGGGGCACGACACGGTGTGGCTCGACCAGCCGGTCGACTGGCGCCGCGGCGAGCCGATCGCCGTGGCTTCCGGGGCGGACCACGCAGTCATCGAGGAACACACGATCGCGGACGTCGCGGCCGACTGCCTGATGGTGAAGCTGGCGACGCCGATGCAGCACCGCCACCACGGCCGGCAGGCCACCGTGCGCCACGTGCTGCCAGGCTCGCTGGCGAAGGCCGTGCTGCTGTCCCGGAACATCGTGGTCGAAGGCTGCAACGCCTCGGAGCGCGATCTGCTCGGCGCGTACTGCCTGATCGCCGGCGGACCCGGCGAGGTCGCGGGCACGGTGCGGCAATCGGTCGGCCGTTTCTCCGGAGTCGAGTTCCGGCGCATGGGGCAGTTCAACCGCCCCGGGCGCTATCCGCTGCACTGGCTGGACAACGGCGAGGCGACCGCGAGCTGCGTGGTCGGCTGCCTCGTGCACCGGTCCTACCAGCGCGGCATCGTCACGGCGGGATCGCGCCGCGTGCGCATCAGCGGCAACGTGGTCGTCAAGCCGTACGGGCACGGATTCATCGTCGAGGCCGAGGACGACTCGCCGCAGCTGGTGACCACCAATCTCGCGCTTCGGCCGCGCGTCGCGCGGTTCGCCGACCAGGGCATGCGCAGCTTCTGCGAGCACCGCCCGCGGCCGTTCTGGATCGTCCAGCCTGGCCCGCGCTCGACGAATCACTAGCCGCAGCAATTTCGGCATCCACAATCCGAAACGGCGACCCATGTTGTGGCCGCCAATGTGAAGTGTGACGCTCATCAATTGCGCCCGCGGCCGCCCGGGCTTACGTTAACGTCAACGTCAGCGTTGCACGGCAAGAGTCTGGGGAGGCACTTGTGATGAGCACGTTTGCAGGCAGTGGGCGGCGCACGCGCGCGATGAAGCCGTTCTGGGAGACGAATGCCTTCTGGTTCGTCGGCATGCCAACCAGCCTCGTTGCCGTGGTGTTCCTTCTCGCGATGATCGCGCAGGCGTTGGGCCAGTAGGTCCGGCGGTAGGGAACCTGCCGACGGCCCCAGGCCGCCGTAGGTGTCCTGCGTGATCGAACCCGCCACGCGAGCGGGTTCGGGTCGGTGAACGGTCGGCTGATGCTTGCGGTGACGGCGAAGTTTTCGCCCTGAAGGCGAAGCGTGCGAGGTCAATCCGCGTCCGGGACCTCGATCTTCAGGATCTCCCCCATCCCCGGCGGGCCGAATCCCCAGTTCGAGACGTACAGGTTGCCGTCGGGTCCAAAAGTCATCCCGGTCGGCAGCATCAGGCCGGAGGCGATGATCTTCAGATCGCCATTGCGCGAGACGCGCACGACTCGCCCGAAGCCCGGATCGGGAAATTGCTTGCCGGTCGTCATTTCGAGCACATACATCCGATGCCGGCGGTCGAACGCGACCCCGAGTACCTTGCTCAGGCCGCTGGCGCCGACCCGCATGTCGCCACTCGGCGTGATCTGGAAGATCTTCTGCTTGTCGATCTCGCCGGGATCGAACTCTCCGAGATTGCCGACGTAGAAGACGCCGTGATAGGCGACCGACGTCGGCACCACATGGCCCTGCGAGGCCGAGATGTCGACGACCCGGTTGACCTTGCCTTCCGGAGAGATCCTGACGAGTTCGCCGTGATTCGGCTCCACCGCGTACAGGTCGCCGCGCACGGCGACCATGCTGTACCACGTGCCATCGGGTTCGAAGTCGCCCGCTTCGGGATTCTTGACCGGGTTGTCGCGCTGATAGGCGCTCAGGTCCGCGATCATCGTCCACGTTCCGTCCGGGTTGACGCGCGCCACGCCTGAGGGAATGGACGTCACCGCGTGCGAGCAGCCGCCGCTCGCCACCAGCGCATACATGGCGCCGTCGATGAAATCGACGTCGGCAACTCCGAGCGCGTCGCCGAGCCCGTTGACCGCGCGCGGAAAGCTCGCCGTCACCGTTGTCCGGGTGCCGCTCGCGTCGATCCTGGAAATCCTGCCGCCGGTCGGTGCAGACGTATACGGACGCACGACGGGACCGGCGAGCTCACATTGCGCTGGAGCCAAATCACTCGTCGGTCCTTCGCCCGCCTCGGCAACGTAAAGGTAACCGTCCGGGCCGAACCTGAGGCCGCGCGGGTACTGCAGCCCGCTGGCAAACTGACTGACGTTGGCGGCAGCATTCGACGGCTGCGCGGCCTGCGCGGCGCCGGATCCAACCAATCCGATCGACGTGCTCAGTACCGCAGCGCACAGCGTCGACACCCCGACGCCGCCCATTTTCGCAATGTTCATGTTGTTCCTCCACTGAGCTTTCTTGTTGAATTGACGGTTTCGGTTGCGCGGCACTCGTCGACTGCATGCGAGGCAGCGGAGCGCACGCTATTCCGTCCGCATCGCCAGATCTAGACGCAGTAGCTCTCAGGGTGTCTGCGTAGGCATTCCCTCGCTGTGGACGAGAGTCGGACCTCCAACTTCGCAATCGAGTTCGCCTGCAGGCTGTTGATGCCGCCGCACCACCGCTGAGACCAGGGCACCACAGTGCTAAGGGCTACGCGGCATAGCTACAACCACCAACCCGCAATGCGGCGAGGCCACCTTGGAATTCGGGGGGCACAGGACTAGCGTTGCCGTCCGCATCAAGCGTTGCTCTGTCCAGCCGCACCTGTTGCCTTCTGACGGGTGGGGCATGACTTAAAGCGAGGAGGCAAGAATGGATGAGCTTCGAACGGCAGGCATCGACGAGTTCAAGGCGCACTTCGGTGGAGATCTTCTGCGTCCTGGCGACGCGGGCTACGACGAAGTGCGCCAGATCTGGAACGCCATGATCGACCGCCGGCCCGCGCTGATCGCGCGCGCCAGGTCGCCGGAAGATGTGGTCAGGGCCGTCAAGTACGCGCGCAAGCACGACCTGATCGTCTCCGTTCGCGGCGGCGGGCACAACATCGCGGGCAACGCAGTGTGCGATGGCGGCCTGATGATCGATCTGTCGCTGATGAAGCGCGTCAAGGTCGATCCGGGCGCGCGCCGGGCGGAGGTCGAGCCCGGCTGCACGCTCGCCGACTTCGATGCGGCCGCGCAGGCTCACGGCCTCGCCACGCCGCTCGGCATCAACTCCACGACCGGCGTGGCCGGGCTGACACTTGGTGGCGGTTTTGGCTGGCTGAGCCGGAAGTACGGCATGACGGTCGACAACCTGCTCGCCGTGGAAATGGTGATGGCCGACGGGAGCCAGCTGCGTGCCAGCAGCGGCGAGAACGAAGACCTGTTCTGGGGAGTGCGTGGTGGCGGCGGCAACTTCGGCATCGTCACGAGCTTCGAGTTCCAGCTCCATCCGGTCGGGCCGCAAGTGCTGTCCGGGTTGATCGTCTTCCCGTTCGACGCGGCCAAGTCCGTGCTCACGCAGTTCGCCCGCTTCACCGAGACGATGCCGGACGAACTGAACGTGTGGATGGTCACGCGCAAGGCGCCGCCGCTGCCGTTCCTGCCCGCCGACGCCCACGGCAAGGAGATGGTCGCGCTGGCCGTGTGCTACGCCGGTGACCCCGCGGAAGGGGAGAGGCTGATCGCCCCGCTGCGGGGGTTCGGCAAGCCACTTGGCGAGCACATCGGCGTGCAGCCGTACGTGGCGTGGCAGCAAGCCTTCGACCCACTGCTGACCAAGGGCGCGCGCAACTACTGGAAGTCGCACAACTTCGCGCGGCTCGGCGACGATGCGATCGGCACGATCATCGAGTATGCGGGCAAGCTGCCGTCGCCGCAGTGCGAGATCTTCATCGGCACCATCGGCGGCCAGACCACGCGCGTGGCGCCCGACGCGATGGCGTATTCGAGCCGGGACGCGAAGTACGTGATGAACGTGCACGGGCGCTGGGAGTCGGCCGCGGAGGACGAGCGAGGCATCGCCTGGGCGCGCGAGTTCTTCAGGAAGTCCGAGCCGTTCGCCAGCGGCGGCGCGTACATCAATTTCCTCACCCAGGACGAGACCGATCGCATCGCGTTCGCCTACGGCACGGCGTTCACGCGGTTGGTCGCGCTCAAGAAGAAGTACGACCCGACCAACTTCTTCCGGATGAACCAGAACATCAAGCCGAAGTGACGGTGCGGCCTCGATGGCGCGCGCCGGCAACCTTGGGGCTGCTTGGGCTCGGCCTGATGGGGCTCGTCCTGGCCCGTTGTCGGCGCCGCGCTTAGCTCGCGGACCGACCAGACAGACCCCGCTGCGGCGGGGTTCTGCTTTGCGGCACGCGTTGCTTGCCGAACTGCGGCAACGTGCAAGACTTCGACTGCATGCCGTCCTCGGAGTACGGCGCCAGCATCTGGTGCGATCCGCATCGCTGGATTCCGGAGGCGCACCGACTGCTGCGGCCGGGCGGAAGATTGTGGTTCCTCCGTAACAGCACATTGTCGATTCTGTGTGCGACCGACGTCGGGCCGCCGAGCACGACGCTCCAGCGGCCGCAGCGGGGACTGGGGCGCCTGGAGTGGCCGGGCGAGCTGGCGGTGGAGTGGCAACTCCCGCACGGCGAACTGTTTCGCCTGCTGCGGCACACGGGCTTCGATGTCGTCGACCTGGTTGAGCTCTACCCGCCCGATGACGCGGTCGACCACGCCTACTACAAAGCGTTCTCGGTCGATTGGGCGCGCAACTGGCCGTGCGAGGAGATCTGGGTCGCTCAGAAGCGTCACTGACCCGGGCAATGCATCGGCCGGCTGCGGCACTCGCGCCGCCGGCTATGCGCCCGGGCGCGGCCGCCTGTCCGGCGCGTCGCGACCTTCGACCGGATAGCCGGCCGCCGCCCAGGCATCCATGCCTCCCTGCAAGGCGCGCACGCGCGAGAAACCGTGCTTCATCAGCTGTCTTGCGACCAGTACGGCGGAGGCCTCGTTCGGGCAGGCACAGTAGACGATCACCTCGTCCGCGGCCGGCAGGTCTCGCGCGCCGCGTTCCACCGCCTTGCTGTCGATCCACAGCGCGCCGGCGATTCTCGACTCGGCATGGCTGCTCGCCATGCGTACATCGACGACCAGCGGGCGGTGACCGGCCGCGATCATCTGGTTCAGTTCTTCGACGCTGACCCGCGGATGCTTCAACTGCTGGCGGAACTGGTAGCGCTTCCACGCCTTGGCGGCGATGAACAGCGCCAGGCCCGTGGCGATCAGCAGCAGGCCGATGCGTCCCGCCTGCTCCAGCGCGGCCAGCACTTCGGCCACCGCATCCCGAAAGATCCAGCCGAGCGCAACGCCCACGCCGGCCCACAAGGCCGCCCCGATCGCGGTGAAGAGCACGAACTCGGCGCGTCGCGTCCGCACGATGCCCGCCATGGAGGTCGCGATCGCCGAATACCCCGGGATGAACTTCGCCACCATCAGGGACGGCGGGCCGAACCGCTCGTAGATCGATTCGCTCTGGCGCACGCAGCTGTCCGGTGACAGTGACAGCCGGCACATGAGGCCGAGCGCGCGGTGGCCCACCCGCCGGCCGACGAAGTACCAGACGAGATCCGCGATCAGGCTCGCAACGACCGCCACGGCGATCACCAGCGCCGGTGGATAGACCCCGGCCGCCGCCAGCGCCCCGACCGCAATCAGCGTGGGATACGCGGGCAGCGGCGCTCCCAGCTGCAGCAGCAGGACGTTGGCGAAGACGAGCGCGAGGCCGTACTGCTCGATGAGGGAAATCAACGCTTGCACGATCGAGGCAGTGCTTCCGGCATTGGCCGGACGTGGATGTCAGAGGACGTGAGTGTCGTCGATTTCCACCTCGACGCAAGCGGCATGGCATCCTCGTGCCATGAGTGTCCTGCAACGGTCCGTCTGCTCGCCGTGGACATGGTGATGGCCGTCAAGCTCCATCCAGTCGGGCCGCAAGTGCTGTCCGGTCGTATCGTCTTCCCGTTCGACGCGGCCAAGTCCGTGCTTGCGCAGTTCGCCCGCTTCTCCGAAACGATGCCCCCGATGAACTCAATGTGTGGATGGTCACGCGCAAGGCGCCACCGCTGCCTTTCCTGCCCGCCGACGCACACGGAGAGGGCCGAGCGTGGCATCAGGCCCGCCAGCGATCGCCGGGCTGGAACCTGCGGATTGGCGGGACACGCTACCCGGGAGCGGCGGGGCGCTGGACGCTGTCTAAGATCAGCCCGATCGAGTTCGAAACCCGCTACGCGGGCTTGGCAATGTGTCCGTATGAACGGGGGAAGCGCACTCATCACCAACTCAAGGAGTACACATGAAATCGACAGCATTAGCGGCCGCGATGGCCTGTGTCACAAGCGCACTCGTGGTTGGAGTCCTGTACGCCTCCGAAGTTTGGTCGCAGCCGAAGTCTCTCGACCTGGCCGTGTACACGCCCATTGGAGTTGTGCAGACACCGACTGGCTCTCACACAATTGCCTGGGTGTTGGACGCCACGAATCGCCGGGTTGTGATGTGCTCGCAGAAATTGAACGACAACGCGGCAAGAATTGAATGCCGTTCCGGCGACCTTCCCAGCCAGTAATGAGACGACCCAAGGCAGCGGCAGTTCACCGCCCACCTTGGCGGTGGGACCCCGCGAGGATCGGCTAGGGACGACCGTCCGATACAAGGGCACCTGTGTTCGGAACGCAATCGATGAAACCAACGGTCTCGGATTTCGCGGGGCTGCTCTTCTCGACGCTGCTCCTGATGTCGACGGGGAGTGCCAACGCGGAGACGGTCATCGTGAAGTACAGGGGCGCGGTGGACTTGAAGCCGTTGAAGTGCGAGACGATCTACCAGAGCTCCGTGGTCAAGCGACTCTGCCACGACGCCAAGGAGGGTTACGTGGTCGTCAACCTGAACGGGACTTACCACCACTACTGCGAAGTCAAGCGATGACCTCGGTATGGCAGAGAACTTTCTGCTCGCTTGGGTCTTCGTGTCCGCTGCCGACGGCGACACCATGACAGTGCTGGCGCCATGAGGTGAGACGCTTCAGATTGATCTGGTCTCACGGGCCCTTGACGGGCGCTGACTGGACGACTGCCAGCAACGGTGGAGCAGTGACGCAGCAGATTTCGGCTCGGACGGCTTGCCGGGCAAGCGCTCCTGAGCGGTATCGTCCTCTAACGGGCATTCAACAAAGAGGTGCCGCGCAATGAACGAAGAACTCGAATACGGCGGATTCTGGATTCGCGTCGGCGCGGCGTTGATCGACAGCTTGCTGGTTGCCATGATCATCGTGCCGATCCTGAGCGTGGTCTACGGACCGGCCTATTGGGGCGGCGATGCCATTGTTCAGGGCCCGATCGACTTTCTTCTCACATGGGTGGCGCCGGCGGTGGCTACGGTGCTGTTCTGGATGTATCGGCAAGCCACGCCGGGAAAAATGGCCCTCGGGCTGCGCGTCGTCGATGCCACTACTGGCCGGCCGGCGTCGACGGGTCAGCTCGTCGGCCGCTACTTTGGCTATTACGTTTCGATGATTCCGTTGATGCTCGGGCTGCTCTGGGTGGCGTTCGACCCGCGCAAGCAAGGTTGGCACGACAAGCTGGCTCACACGGTGGTGGTCCGCCGGAAAGGCGGCAACACGGAGTCAGTGAGGTTTGGCGAGCAGTGAACTCCCCTGAACCTTGCCCACTCACTGGATCAGGAAGGGGCTACGGTACAAGGGCGATACACGGGGGAAAGACAACAGGCGCAGCCTAAGCAAGGGGCGGACTGCCGTCCGGGCTCGGCCCTGATTGAAAGGCGATCGCCTGGCTCGCTGGAGTGCGAAACGACCTGTTGGTCGTTCATGCCGGCGGGCCGTTCCGGGGGATCCGCCGCGGCTCCGTATCATCCCGCCACGGGAGGAGTGAGCTGATGGCGACGCAGGACGATCTGAAGCGCGAGGTGGCGCGCGCCGCGGTGCGGTTCGTGCCGGAGGGGCAGGTCATCGGAGTCGGCACCGGCTCGACCGCCGACTTCTTCATCGACGAACTCGCCGGGATCCGTGACCGGATCGCCGGGGCCGTTCCGAGTTCGGAACGCAGCGCGAAGCGGCTCGCCGCCCACGGCATCCCGCTCCTCGATCTCAACGACGTCGAGACGCTCTCCGTCTACGTCGACGGCGCGGATGAAATCGACGCCGGCTTCTGCATGATCAAGGGCGGCGGCGGCGCGCTCACGCGCGAGAAGATCGTCGCCGCGGTCGCGCGGACCTTCGTGTGCATCGCCGACCAGAGCAAGCTGGTTGCCGCGCTCGGCCGCTTCCCGCTGCCGGTCGAAGTGATCCCGATGGCGCGCGCCTACGTCACCCGCGAGCTGGCGAAGCTCGGCGGCACGCCGAAGCTGCGCGAAGGATTCGTCACGGACAACGGCAACGTCATCGTCGACGTGCACGGGCTCGCGATCGCCGACCCGGTCGCGTTCGAACGGACCTTGAACGGCATCGTCGGCGTCGTCACGAACGGCCTGTTCGCGGTGCGCGGCGCCGACGTGCTGTTGCTCGGCACTGCCGACGGGGTGAGGGAATCGCGCCGGTCATGAGGCCTCTGGTCGCCGCGCTGCTGCTCGCCGTCGTTGCGGGATCGAGCGGCGCGGAGACGATCGATCCGGCGGTGGCCGCGCTCCTGCGCGCCGTCGAAACGTCGGGCTGCCGGATGGAACGCAACGGCGAACTGCACGAAGGCAAGGCGGCCGCGGATCACCTGCGCCTGAAACTCGAGCGCTCGGGGCGCCCCGGCATGAACGCCGACCAGTTCATCGACCGCGTGGCCAGCGGCAGCACCGTCAGCGGGAAACCGTACCGCGTGCTTTGCCCCGGGCGCCCGCCGGTAGACAGCGGTGCGTGGCTGCGCACGCGACTGGCCGAGCAGGGCAAGCCGGGGTGAGGCGCGCACTCGTGCGCGGTGTCGCCGCGCTGCTCGCGGTGGCGGTCGTTGTCCCGGCCGCGTACCTGCTGGTGGCGCTCGTCCTCGCCCTGGTCCCGCTGAACGCCGACTTCCGGCCGAGCGCCGATGGCATATCTGTCTACGTGCGGACCAACGGGGTGCACGCGGAACTGGTGCTGCCGACGCGGTCGGCGGACGTCGACTGGTCCACCGACCATCCGGCCAGCGACATGCGCGCGCTCGCCGCGCCGATGCAGTGGATCGCCTTCGGCTGGGGTGACGCCGACTTCTTCGCCAGCACGCCGACCTGGTCCGACCTGAACGCCGGCACGGCGTTCGTGGCGCTCACCGGTCTCGGCGAGGGCGCGATGCACGTGGAATACATCGCCGATCCCGGTTCGTATGCAGGTCGCGAGTTGCGCCTGTCCCCGGCGCAGCATGCGAGGCTCGTCGAGTACGTCCGCGATTCGTTCTCGCGGACCGGGGACGGCCGGCCGATCCGGCTGGGAGCGCCGGGCTACTTCGACACCGACGCCTTTTATGCGGCGAAGCCGCGCTACACGTTCTGGATGACCAGCAACGAGTGGGTGCGCCGCGGGTTGGCGACGGCCGGCGTGCGCACGCCGGTCTGGGCGCCGTTCGACAGCGCGCTGTTCTTCCAGCTGCGGTCGCTCTGAGCCGCGCCTGCGCGGTGTTGGGAACGCGGCCGGGGAAAGGCCGGTCAGCTCGGCGGCGGCACGTAACCCTGCGCCACGTCGGCGCCTTCGCCGAAGAAGTGCTTCTCCATCTGCTGCAGCAGGTACTTGCGCGCGCGCGCGTCGGCCAGGTTCAGGCGGTTCTCGTTGACGAGCATCGTCTGGTGCTTCAGCCACCCGGCCCATGCCTCCTTGGAGACGTTCTCCCAGAGGCGCTTGCCGAGATCGCCGGGGACCGGCGGGAAGTCGAGGCCCTCGGCTTCCTTGCCGAGCTTCACGCAGTTCACCATTCTTGCCATTGCGGGGCTCCTAGATCTGCTTGAGCAGCACCACCGAGCGGCGCTGCCAGTTGTACATGTGCTGCCGCGCCTGCGGCAGGTCGTCGACGGTGGCCGGACGGAAGCCGCGCTTGATGAAGAAGTGCGCGGTGCGCGTCGTCAGCACGAAGAGCTTGGTGATCCCGGCCGCCTTGGCGCGCTGCTCGATCCGCTTCATCAGCCGCTCGCCGTCGCCGTAGCTCTGGTAGTCCGGGTGCACCGTCAGGCAGGCGAGCTCGCCCATGTGCTCGCGCGCGAACGGATACAGCGCGGCGCAGCCGAAGATGAAGCCGTCGTGCTCCATCACGATGAAGCGGTCGATCTCGCGCTCGATGAGTTCGCGCGGCCGCTTCACCAGCGTGCCGTCCGCCTCCAGCGGTTCGATCAGCTTGATGATGCCGCCGACGTCGTCCGGCGTGGCGTCGCGCATCTTCTCGAGGTTTTCCGGAGCCACCATCGTGCCCACGCCCTCGTGCGTGAACAGTTCGGCCAGCACGCTGCCGTCGAGCGTGTAAGGAATGATGTGCGCGCGCGCCACGCCGGCCTTGCACGCCTTGACGGCGAACTTCAGGTTGAACGCCGGGTCGCCCTTCACGGCGTTCGCGCCGAGCATCGTTTCGGCGTCCTCCACCGACAGCTCGCTCTTCAGTTGCCCGTCGGCGTCGCGGATGCCTTCGGTCTCCGTGAGCAGGATCAGCTTGTCGGCCTTGATCGCCGTCGCCACGCTGGTGGCGAGGTCTTCCATCGTCAGGTTGAAGGCTTCCCCGGTCGGCGAAAATCCGAGGGGCGACAGCAGCACGATCGCGCCGTTGGCGAGCGTGAAGCGGATCGCGTCGGCGTCGACCTTGCGCACGACCCCGGTGAGTTCGTAGTCCACGCCGTCGATCACGCCCAGCGGGCGCGCGGTGACGAAGTTGCCGCTGACGACGCGCACCTTCGAGTGGGCCATCGGCGTGGACGGCAGGCCCTGCGAGAAGGCGGCTTCGATGTCGAGCCGGATCTCGCCCGACGCTTCCTTTGCGCACTCGAGCGCGGCGGTGTCCGTGATGCGGACGTCGGCGTGGAAGCGCTCCGGCACGCCCTTGAGCACGAGCTGCGCCTGCACCTGCGGCCGCGAACCGTGCACGAGCACGAGCCGGATGCCCATCGCCGACAGCAGCGACAGGTCGTGCACCAGGCGGGTCAGGGCGCCGGCCTCGACGAGCCCGCCGGAGAAGGCGACGACGAACGTCTTGCCGCGGTGCGCGTGCACGTACGGCGCGACCTCGCGCAGCCAGGCGACGAAGCGGGCGTGGTCGTCGATCACTTCGGTGGCCACCTGGGGCGCGGGAGCGGCGTCGTTCATCGGCAAAAGTATACTGACCGCCTCGCGCTCGCTTCGAGCGCGACCTCCTTCCGCCGAGCACCAAGATGACCACGCCGCGCTAGCGCGCGGCCGCCGATGCAGCCTCACCGCCGAGACAACGCGTCCGGGTCCCCGCGACCCCCTCGTCGTCGTGCGCCGCTGCCGGCCATCACCTTTCCCGAGGAACTGCCCGTCTCCGGTCGCCGCGAGGACATCGCGCGCGCGATCGAGTCGCACCAGGTCGTGATCGTCAGCGGCGAGACGGGTTCGGGCAAGACGACGCAACTGCCGAAGATCTGCCTCGCCATCGGCCGCGGCGAGCGCGGACTGATCGGGCACACCCAGCCCCGCCGCCTCGCCGCCTCGACGATCGCCCGCCGCATCGCGCAGGAACTCGGCACGCCGCCGGGCGAGGTCGTCGGCTACAAGGTGCGGTTCACCGACCACACGCGGCCCGGCGCGTCGATCAAGCTGATGACCGACGGCATCCTGCTCGCCGAGACCCAGGGCGACCCGCTGCTGAAGGCGTACGACACGCTGATCATCGACGAGGCGCACGAGCGGTCGCTGAACATCGACTTCCTGCTCGGCTATCTCAGGCAGCTGCTGCCGCGTCGTCCCGACCTGAAGGTGATCATCACGTCGGCGACGATCGACGCCGAGCGCTTTGCGAAGCACTTCGGCGGCGCCGCGGGGCCGGCGCCGGTCATCGAGGTGTCGGGCCGCCTCTATCCGGTCGAGGTCCGGTACCGGCCGGTCAGGGACGAGGACGACGCCGACGACCGCACGCTGATGGACGGCATCGTCGACGCCGTCGACGAACTCGCCGGCGTCGGGCGCGGCGACGTGCTGGTGTTCCTGCCGGGCGAGCGCGAGATCCGCGAAGCGGCCGAGGCGCTGCGCAAGCACCATCCACCGGCCACCGAGATCCTGCCGCTGTTCGCGCGGCTGTCCGTCGAGGACCAGGAGCGGGTGTTCAGGCCGGGCGGCGGACGGCGCATCGTGCTGGCGACCAACGTGGCCGAGACCTCGCTGACGGTGCCCGGCATCCGCTACGTCGTCGACACCGGCATGGCGCGCGTGAAGCGCTACTCGTATCGCAACAAGGTCGAGCAGCTGCAGGTCGAGCCGGTCTCGCAGGCCGCGGCGAACCAGCGCGCCGGCCGCTGCGGCCGCGTGGCCGACGGCGTCTGCATCCGGCTCTACGGCGAGGACGACTTCGCGAAGCGGCCGCGCTTCACCGACCCCGAGGTGCTGCGCTCGTCGCTCGCGAGCGTGATCCTGCGCATGAAGTCGCTCGGCCTGGGCGACGTCGGCGAGTTCCCGTTCGTCGAGCCGCCGCCGGGCCGCGCGATCGCCGACGGCTACCAGCTGCTCGCCGAGCTGAACGCGGTCGACGACCGCAACGAGCTCACCGCGACCGGCCGCGAGCTGGCGAAGCTGCCGCTCGACCCGCGCATCGGCCGCATGCTGCTCGCGGCGCGCGACCAGCAGTGCCTGTCCGAGATGCTCGTCATCGCGTCGGCGCTGTCGGTGCAGGACCCGCGCGAGCGTCCGCTCGAGGCGCAGGAGGCGGCCGACCAGGCGCACCGCCGGCTCGCCGACGACAAGAGCGACTTCCAGTCGCTGGTGAAGCTGTGGAACTTCGTGCAGGACAAGATCGAGCACAAGAAGTCGAACCGCAAGCTCACCGACGACCTGAAGGGCCACTTCCTCAGTCCGCGCCGCGTGCGCGAGTGGATCGACGTGCACGGCCAGCTGGCCACGATCGCGCGCGAGCAGGGCTGGCACGTCGGCACGGCGCCGGCGACGTTCGAGCAGCTGCACCTCGCGCTGCTCGCCGGCCTGCTGGGCAACGTCGGCACGCGCATCCTGGACGCCGACCGCGGCGAGCCGCCGTACGCCGGCGCGCGCGGCATCAAGTTCCACGTCTGGCCGGGCTCGCCGCTGCTGAAGAAGGCGGGCCGATGGGTGATGGCCGCCGAGCTCGTCGAGACCTCGCGCCTGTTCGCGCGGACCATCGCCAACATCGAGCCCGGCTGGCTCGAGCGCGTCGGCGCGCACCTGCTGAAGAAGACCCACACCGACCCGCACTGGGAAAAGAAGGCCGGGCAGGTGATGGCTTTCGAGCGCGCGACGCTGTACGGCCTCGTCGTCTACGCGCAGCGCCGCGTGCCGTACGGACCGATGAACCCGGAGCACGCGCGCGAGATCTTCCTGCGCGAGGCGCTCGTCGAGGGCGAACTCGACACGCGCGCGCCGTTCTTCGCGCACAACCAGCGGCTGGTGCGCGAGATCCGCGAGCTCGAGCACAAGACGCGGCGGCTCGACGTGCTGGTCGACGACGAACTGATCTTCGCGTTCTACGACCAGCTGGTGCCGGCCGACGTCCACACGGCCGCGCAGTTCGAGAAGTGGCGCGCGGCGGCCGAACGCGAGCAGCCGAAGCGGCTCTTCCTGTCGCGCGACGACCTGATGCGGCACGAGGCCGCCGGGGTGACGACCGATCTCTTCCCGAAGCAGGTCGAGATGCGCGGCGTCACGATGGCGCTGACCTATCACTTCGAGCCCGGCTCCCCGCGCGACGGCGTGACGCTGACGGTGCCGCTGTACGCGCTGAACCAGATCGATCCGGTCCGCTGCGAATGGCTGGTCCCGGGGATGCTGAAGGAGAAGGCGCACCTGCTGCTGAAGTCGCTGCCGCAGAAGCTGCGTCGCCATCTGGTCCCGGTCCCCGAGTACGCCGCCGGCTTCGTGGACCGGATCGGCGAGCGGGCCGGCCAGCAGCCGCTGGTCGAGGCGCTGGTGGCCGACATCCGCGCGGAGCGCAGCCTCGTCGCGCAGCCCGCGGACTTCAAGCTCGAAACGCTGCCGGCGCACCTGCTGATGAACTTCAAGGTCGTCGACGAGCACGGCCGCCAGCTCGGCATGGGACGCAACCTCGCGCAGCTGCGCGCGGAGCTGGGCGCGCAGGCGCAGAAGAACTTCCAGCAGCTCGCGCAGAAGGACGCGGAGGTCGCGGAGGGTCTCGCCGACGAGATCACCGACTGGGACTTCGGCGAACTGCCCGAACTGCTCGAGATCCGCCGCGGCGGCCAGTCGCTCGTGGGCTACCCGGCGCTCGTCGATCACGGCGCGTACTGCGCGGTCGAAGTCTTCGACGAGCCCGACGAGGCGCTCGGACAGCATCGCGCGGGACTGCGGCGGCTGTTCCGGCTGCAGCTGAAGGAGCAGGTCAAGTACCTGGAGAAGAGCCTGTCGACGCTGCAGACGACGCAGATCCAGGCCGCGACCGTGCCGGCGCTCGCGCACGCGTGGGACGGCTTCGAGGACCTGCGCGACCAGATCGTCGCCGCGGCGCTCGACCGCACCTGTCTCGTCGAGCCGTGGCCCAAGGACCGCGTTGGCTTCGTGGCCCGCAAGGACGAGGCGCGCGGCAAGCTCACGCTGATCGCGCAGGAGATCGCGCGGCTGCTGGCGACCATCGTGCAGGAGGCCGCGCCGATCGCGCGCCGGCTCAACGGCCTGAAGGCGTTCCCGGCCGTCGTCGCCGACGTCGAACAGCAACTGGGGCGCCTGTTCGCGCGTCGCTTCATCGTGACCACGCCGGCGAGCGCGCTCGGGCACTACCCGCGCTACCTGAGGGCGATCGCGACGCGGCTCGACAAGCTGAAGAACGACCCCGCGCGGGACGCCGCGCGGATGAACGAACTCGCCGTGCTGCAGATCGCCCTACCTGCGCGAACTCGCCGCGCGCAAGGGCGTGGCCGACGCGCGTCTCGACGAGTTTCGCTGGCTGCTGGAAGAGCTGCGCGTGTCGCTGTTCGCGCAGGAACTGCGCACGCCGATGCCGGTCAGCGTCAAGCGGCTGCAGAAGGTGTGGGACAGCGTGAGCCGCTGAGGTCGGTCGCGGCTGCGCGAGGACCGGCCCCTGCGCACGAGGTGCGTTGGAGACGACGCAAGCAAGCGGAGTCGAGACACCCCGCAGCGCGGTCGGCGCGCAAGCGAAGCCCTGAACAACGAAGCTCGTTGAAACTGGAACGCTAGAAGGACGAGCGCCGGCCCATCGCCATGATGCGCGCCAGCCGCGCCGGATTGTCCCGCGCGAACTGCGGATCCTTGCCCAGTTCGCTCTCCGCGCGCCGGAAGTACGCTGTCGCCTCCTCGCGTCGGCCAAGCGCCTCGAGGTTCTCGGCGATTTCCTCGAACACGTAGCCGTCGGCCTCGCCGGCCACCTGCCACTCCTGCTCCAGGCGCAGCTGCAGCTGCAGCGCCTCCTCGTATCGCTGCAGCGACCGCAGGCAGTACGCGACCGACCACGTGGCGATGCGGCCCTGCGGTTGCCGGCCGGTCGCGTGCCACGCTGTCTCCGCCTCGCGGAACGCGAGCAGCGCCTCGTCGTAGCGGGCGTCGCCGTGCAGGTTCCAGGCGTGGTTGTTCAGCAGTGCCGGCAGCAGCCCGCGCGCCTTGGCATCGGTCGAAGCACGCGCGACTTCGACGCCGCGCTGGGTCCACACGGCCGCGCTGGCCGGCGGCTCGACGATCGCCAGCATGTGCGCGGCGTCGACTGCGAGCCCTTCGAGGCGCGCGGCGCTCGCGGTCTCCCAGGCTTGCCGGAACAGGCCGGCCGCGCGCGCCTTGTCGCCCGCGGAATTGAAGGTGCGGCCGCGCTCCAGCAGGTAGCGCGTGCGCGGCGCGGGACCCGCGCCGCCCAGTTGCGGTTCGACTTCGTCGAGCAGCGCGTGCGCTTCGCCGAACTGGCGTCGCAACGAGTGCGTGCGGGCGATCTGCGTCAGCAATTCGAGCCGCTCATCGGCCGTCGCCTGCGGCAGCGCGGCGCGAAAGCGCGCCTCGCTCGCCGCGGGATCGCTGTACTCCCAGTACGAATCGATGTTCATCGCGCTGCTCCCGATGGATACGAGCAACCCCGCCGCCAGCGCTGCCGCACGGCTCACCGTGCCGCGGCGGGCTGGAAGTCGGGATGGCCGGCGCGCCACAGCAGGAAGCTCCAGCGGTCCGCCGTTTGCGCCTGCCCCTGCTCGCGCGTCCGCCCCACGCCGTGGCCGGCGTCGTAGTCGAGGCGCAGCAGGATCGGATTGCCGCTGGTCGTGGCGGCCGCGAGGCGCGAGGCGAACTTCAGCGCCATCCAGACGTCGACGCGGCTGTCGTTGACGCCATGCTCCAGCAGCACGGCCGGATAGGGCGTTCCCGGCTTCACGTTCGCGTAGGGACTCATCGCGAGCAGCGCCCCGAACTCGTCTTCCTTCGTCACGGTGCCGTACTCGGGGATGTTGCCGGCGCCGTTGGCGCGCGTTTCGGAGCGGACCTGGTCGACGTTGCCGACGCCGACGACAGCCGCGTTGAACAGGTCGGGCCGCTCCGTGATCGCGCGGCCGACGAAGATCCCGCCGGCGCTGCCGCCGTACACGCTGAGGCGCTCGCGCGAGGTGTAGCCGTTCCGCGATCAGCCACTCGGCGATCGCGATGCCGTCCTTCCACGTGTTCGGCTTGGTCGTCTTCCAGCCCGCGCGATGCCACGCATCGCCGTACACGCCGCCGCCGCGCACGTGGGCGACGACCATGATGCCGCCGCGCTCGAGCCAGGCGAGCAGGCGCGGGCCGAACGCCGGCTCCTCGACCGTGCCGTAGGCGCCGTAGCCGTACAGGATCAGCGGATTGCGGCCGTCGAGCTTGGTGCCCTTGGCGAAGATGATCGACGCCGGCACCTCGACGCCGTCGTGGCTGGCGACCTTGACCTCGCGCGCCTCGATGCCCTCCGGAGCGTCGAAGCGGCCGGAGGGAACAAGGGCGAGCGGGCGCGCCGACGCGCCATCGACCGTGTAATGGCGCGCCACGCGGGTCCAGCTGCCGAGCGTGACGATCGCGCCGTCCTGCTCGGGGTCGGCGTGGACGAGCCCCACCGTGCCTTCAACCGGCAGTTCGATACGCGCGAGCTGCGGCACGCGGTCGTGCGTCACGCGCTCGAGGCCTTCCACCACACCGTCGCGGCGCGTGATGTAGATGCCGTCGCGCGCCGCGACGAATCCGGTCAGCACGCGATCGGACTGCTCGACCACGGCCTGCGCATCGGACAACGATCCGTCGATCGGCAGGCGCAGCAGCTTGAAGCGCGGCGCGTCGTTCGCGCTGCGCAGGTACAGCCAGGGTCCGGCGAAGCCGACGCCGTGGACCTTGGCGCCGGCGTCGTACACCTTGGTCCAGCGCGCGGTGCCGGCCAGGACGTCCTTCAGGGAGGCGCGGTACAGCGACTGCTCCTTCTGGACGCCGTGATGGACGACCGCGAAGACGACGTCCCGCCCACGCACCGGAACGACCACCGCGCCGTCGCTGCGGTCGAGCGGCAACGGATTCGTGCACGCCCGGGCCCGAACACGACGCGATCGGCGTCCGGCTGGGCGAGGCGCCGCAGGTAGGTGCGGCGGTCCATGAAGCGCTCGGCCCGCGGACGCGCCTGCCAGTCCGGGGCGAGACGGCCGTGGAAGAAGCCGCTCGAATCCGGCAGCCACTGCATGCCGCCGCCGCGGATGCGATCGATCGCCGGCGTCACCTCCTTGCCGGTGGCGGCGTCGATCACGTGCAGCGTGCCGATCTCGGCGCCCGATGCGGACAGGGTATAGGCGACCAGCGCGCCGTCGGGCGACGGCTCGAACGAGCCGATGGCGTGCGCCTTGCCGGTCGCCTGCGCGATCGCGTCCGGATCGACCAGCAGCCGCTCCGCGCCGTCGATGGTGTCGCGGCGGTACAGCTTCAGCTGGTTGTCGGCGGCGGTGCGCTTCAGGTAGGTCAGGCGGCCGCGGGCGTCGCGGTGCACGCGGCTGACGACGGCCGGGATCTCGGCGTCGATCTCGGCGAGGCGGGCGCGCAGGCGGTCACGCCCGGGCAACTGCGCGAGGATCGACTCCGTGGCGTCGGCCTGCTTCTTCATCCACGCCTGCACCGCGGGATCGGCCGTGTTTTCGAGGAACCGGTACGGATCCTCGACGGACACGCCCCAGTGCACGTCGACGACGGGCTGGGGCGGCAGTGGCGGCGGGACTTCGACGCCGGCGAAGGTCGCCGCCTGCGCCGACGACAGCAGGGCGAGCGCGCCGGCGAGCAGGGCGGTCCACATGCGGTCAGGTGGTCGAGCCGGACGCCGAGTCGTCGCGGATGCGGACTGCGGCGCGGGCCGAAACCTTCCGGCGCCTTCTCGATGTCGAAGCTGAACTCGCGGATCAGCTGGCCGTCGATGTAGACCCGCATCTTGTGCGCTCCGGTCGGGTCGCCCGGGGCGTAGCGCCACTCGTTCGCGATGAAGCCGAGCTTGGTCGGAATGATCCGCTCGGTGACCGCGGTCCTGCGATCGGGCGTCACCTGGAAGATGCCCATCGCCTCGCCGGGGCCCCAGGTGGGGGGCGCGGTCGGCAACTCGAACTCCTCGCGCCACACGACCGTCGGCTTGTCGGTCTTGAAGGCGATGAACCAGCCGAACGGCGCCGCGACGACGCCGGGGAACTTGTCGGTCTCGTACAGCATGCGGCGGCCCGCCTGATCGGCGCCGAAGACACCGAACTGCGCGGCCACGACCTCGATCGCGGCCGGGTGGAAGTCCGCCGCACTCCGTGCCTGGACGCTGGCGGCCGCCGGGCCCTTTCCCTGGGCGCGCGGTGCGCCTGGATCGGACGCGGCGCAGCCGGCGGCGAGGATGGCGGCCATGCAGGCAAGGGCTGGACGTGGCAGGCAAGAGGACATGGCGCGCTCCCCGCGGAGGGACAACTGGCGATCGTTCTGTTCTGATTAGACACAAAATCATTGGTTCCCGCATCGTCCGTTGGTCGCGATCGATGCATCGCGGTTTCACGGGGCGATGCGCGGCAAGATGCATGCGCGGCCCGGAAACGGAGCGCGGGGGAGGTCCGTCCCTTAGAATTCCGCGGCTTCCGGCAGGAGACAGAAATGAAGAAAGCAGTCGGCGCGCTCGCACTGGCAGGGTTGTTCGCCGTGCCGCCCGCGATGGCAGGCGTGGTGGTCGTGCTGAACTCGGGCGATGCGACGATCAGCCTGATCGACCAGGACACGCGCACGGAGATCAAGCGCTATCCGGTGGGCAAGGAACCGCACCACCTGATGGCCACACCGGACGGCAAGTCGCTGATCGTGGCCAACTCCGTGAGCAACGACCTGATGTTCCTCGATCCGAAGACGGGCGAGGTGAAGCGGCGCGTGCACGACATTCCCGATCCGTACCAGATCGGCTATTCACCGGACAAGAAGTGGTTCGTCGTCGCCGGCAACCGCTTGAACCGCGTGGACATCTACGCGGCGAACGGCGACGACCTCAAGCTCGTCAAGGCGGTGTCGCAGTCGAAGACGCCCAGCCACATCGCCTTTTCCGCGGACAGCCAGAACGCGTTCGTCACGCTGCAGGACAGCGACGAGGTGGTCGCGATCCGGCTGGCGGACCAGTCGGTGCTGTGGAAGATGAAGATCGGCGCGATGCCGGCCGGGATCTGGATGACGCCGGACGACAAGCACCTGCTGGTCGGCATGACGGGCGCGGATTATGTCGACGTGATCGACTGGCGCGCGCAGAAGTCGGTGAAGCGCATTCCCACCGCGAAGGGCGCGCACAACTTCCGGCCGCTCGGCGACGGGCGGCACCTGCTGGTGTCGAACCGCGTCGAGAATTCGATCAGCGTGATCGACCAGGCCACGCTCGAGAAGAAGTACGACATCCCGGTGCCGGGCGGTCCGGACTGCATGGAAGTGACCGCCGACGGCAAGTTCATCTGGGTGACACAGCGCTGGATCAAGCAGGTCGGGGTGGTCGACATCGCCCAGCGCAAGGTGGTCGCGACGATTCCCGTCGGCCGCTCGCCGCACGGCATCTTCTTCGTCAACAACGCGCCCTGGAAGTAGGCGGCGATTCGATGAACGGCGGGCGCCGTGCGCTGACCTGGCTGATGGCCGCGATGCCGTCGATGGTGCTCGCGCAGCCGTGTTCCGGCGTGGTCTACCTCACGTTCGACACCGGCAACATGCGGCACGCGGAGTCGATCGCCGGCACGCTGCGCAAGCACGACGTGAAGGCGACGTTCTTCCTCGCGAACGAGAAGACCACCCGCGGCGACTACTCGCTCGACGCGGCGTGGGCCGGCTACTGGAAGCAGCTCGCGGCCGAGGGCCACGCGTTCGGCAGCCACACGTGGCGCCACGGCCGCATCGGCCCCGACGCGAACGACGGAGCGATCCGGTACCGCCCGGCGTTCGGGCAGGACGAGGGCCGCACGGTCACGCTGTCGTCGCAGGACTTCTGCGCGGAGCTGAAGCGGCCGGGCGCCGCCTTCCGCGAGTACACGGGCCGGACGCTCGACGCGCTGTGGCGCGCTCCCGGCGGCAAGGCGACGCCCGGCGCGCTGAAGGCCGCGCAGCGCTGCGGATACGCGCACGTGCAGTGGGCGCCGGCCGGCTTCCTCGGCGACGAGCTGCCCTCGGAGACGCACTCCGAACGAAGCGCTGCTGGCCCAGGCGCTGCGCAACGTGCGCGACGGCGACGTCCTGATGGCGCACCTCGGGATCTGGTCGCGCCGCGATCCGTTCGCGCCGATGATCGATCCGCTGATCGCCGGCCTGAAGCAGCGCGGCTTCTGCTTCAGGACGCTGCGCGACCATCCCGGCTACCGCGCCGAGCAGCCGCCGATCACGCTCGCCGCGAGCCGTTCGCGATGAGCGCGCGATGATCGAAACCGTCTCCACCGCCTTCACCTTCGTGCAGGCGTGGCTGTTCGAGCACGCCGTGCAGCCCGTGCTCTACGTCAGCGGGCAGATGCGCTACCAGGAACAGGGTTACGTCGCGACCGAGTGGTTCCTGCTCGGCGCGATCCAGGTGATCGTGCTGTGGGCCGTGCTGCGTCCGCTCGAAGCGCTGGCGCCGGCCGAACGGTGGACCGACCGCCGCGCCACGCGGGTCGACGTCGTGTACACGCTGCTGCATCGCCTCGGCGTCATTCCGCTCGCGATCTTCCTGCTGGTGTCGCCGCTGTTCGACCTGGGTGCGCAGGCGCTGCGCTCGTTCGGCTTCACGCCGTTCAACCTCGACAACGCGTGGCCCGGCGTCACCGACGTGCCGGTCGTCACGTTCCTGCTGTACCTGCTGGTGCTCGACTTCGTCGACTACTGGATCCACCGCGGGCAGCACGCGTTTCGCTGGTGGTGGGAGCTGCACGCGGTGCATCACGCGCAGCAGCAGATGTCGCTGTGGACCGACGACCGCAATCACCTGCTCGACGACGTGCTGCAGGCGGTCCTGAAGGCGGCCGTCGCGCTGGCCATCGGGGCGGAACCGGCGCAGTTCGTCATGCTGATCATCGCCACGCGCATGTGGCAGAGCCTGCAGCACGCGAACATCGCCTGGACCCTGGGCCCGCTGGGCCGCTTGTTCGTGAGCCCGATCTTCCACCGCCGGCACCACGCCATCGGCGTCGGCCACGAGGGCCGATTCCACGGCTGCAACTTCGCCGTGCTGTTCCCGGTCTGGGACATGCTGTTCGGCACCGCGGACTATCGTCGCGACATCGAGCCGACCGGCATCCGCGACCAGCTGCCGCGCCCCGACGGCAGCGCGCGCGATTACGGGCGCGGTTTCTGGGCCCAGCAGTGGCTGGGCCTGCAACGGATGTTCAACGTGGCGGGCGGATCATGAGCGAATCGGCGCCGCGCTTCGGCCTGGTGATCGTCGGCGACGAGATCCTGTCCGGCAAGCGCGAGGACAAGCACTTCGCCACGGTGATCCGCCTGCTCGCGCAGCGCGGGCTCGCGCTCGCCTGGGCGCGCTACGCCGGCGACGATCGCGACGCGCTGACCGCGCTGTACCGCGACACCTTCGCGTCCGGTGACGTCGTTTTCAGCTGCGGCGGCATCGGATCGACGCCGGACGATCACACGCGGCAGTCGGCGGCCGCCGCGCTCGGCGTGCCGGTGGTGCTGCATCCCGAAGCCGAGCTGCTCATCGCGCAGCGCTGCGCCGACATGGCGCGCGAAGGCAAGGGCACGGCGGACATGAGCCACCCGGAGAATCGCCAGCGCCTGAAGATGGGCGAGTTCCCGGCCGGCGCCTCGATCATCCCGAATCCGTTCAACCGGATTCCCGGCTTCTCGATCCGCAACCACTGGTTCGTGCCCGGCTTTCCGGTGATGGCCTGGCCGATGATCGAGTGGGCGCTCGACACCCACTATGCGCAACACTTCAATCGGCAGGTCGTCGCCGAGCGTTCGATGCTGGTGTTCGAGACGCCCGAGTCCGCGCTCGTGCCGCTGATGGAAGCGATCGAGCGCGAGTTCGTCGGCATCAAGGCGTTCAGCCTGCCTTCGATCGGCGACGGGCGCGACGGGCGGCCGGCGCGACGGCACATCGAGCTCGGCGTGAAGGGCGATGCCGCGCAGGTCGCGCCCGCGTTCGAGGCGATGGCGCAAGGGGTGCGGCAGCTCGGCGCGCCGTTCGAGCTGCTCGCGACGCCGGACTAGCGACCTTCACGGCCCCGGCGCCAAGCGTGACCCACCCGAACGCACCGACCGCGCGTCGCCGCCCGCCCGGCTACTGGCGCAGCCTGGCGGGGAAAGGGCTGGCCGTCGCGCTTGGGGTCGCCGTGGCGATGAGCCTGCGCGGGCTGGTCGCGCCCTGGCTCGGCCCCGACTCCGCGCCGTTCGTCACGGCGTTTCCCGCGGTCGCCGCGGTGGCCTTCTTCACGGGCGTGGGAGCGGGGGCGGTCGCGGCCGTCGGCTGCGCCATCTGGGTCGCGCTGCCCGGCCTCCCTCCCGACATCGGGGCCAGCGAAGGATGGGTGCAGGTCGCGCTCTTTCTTCCTTCGGCGTTCCTGGTGGCGTTCTTCGCCGGCCAGGCCTCGCACGCCCAGCTGATGACCGAAGCGAAGGACATCGACGAGGGGCGCCCCGGCCTCGTCCGCTGGCTTCGCTGGTCGATGGTGATGGCGGCGGCGCTGCCGGCGCTGTTCTTCGCCGCCGCCGCATGGACCACCTATCGCGACGCCGTCGCGGACGCCTGGACCCGCGTCGACCGCTCCGCCCGCGTAGGCGTGGAGCACGCGTCGAAGGTGCTGGAAACCAACGAGACGATCGCCCGGCACATCCTCAGCACCCTCGGCGCCTCGACGCTGGCGCAGGCGCGCGGCCGCGAGCTCGAACTGCACGAACAGCTGAAGGCGGTCGTCAAGGACATTCCGCAGATCCAGTCCGTGTGGATCATCGGAGCCGACGGCCGCGCCGTCGCCACGAACCGCGTGTTTCCGGTGCCGCGCGACGTTGACTTCTCCGACCGCGAGGGGTTGACCGTCTACAAGGCCGGCGCGCCCGGACCGTACGTCACGGCGCCGCAGATCGGCCGCATCACGAAGGAGCCGTTCTTCGACCTGACGGCGCGCTGGGACGGGCCGGACGGCACGTGGCAGGGGGCGGTGTGGGTGTCGCTGCACCCCATGTACTTCTCCGACTTCTACGCCGGACTGGCGGAGGACGAGCCCGCGCTCGTCGTCGACCTCTTCCGCAGCGACGGCGTGATCCTCGCGGGCCGGCCGGCCCCGGCCGCGCCGGGCGCACGCCTGCCGTCGGACAGTCCGATCCGGAGGATGGTCGCGGAGGGACGCAGCGAGGGCCGCGTCGACGGTCCGTCGACCTGCGGATGGCGAGCGCCGCCTCGTCCTCTACCGCAAGCTCGAGCGCTTTCCGGTGTACGTGGGCGCCGGCGTGTCGCGCGCCACGATCCTGCAAGCCTGGCAGCGGCGCACCGCGCTGCTCGCCGCGTTCACGTTCCCCACGGCGATGGCGCTGATCTACATCGCGTGGGTCGCCTTGCGGCGGACCCAGCGCGAACTGGCCGCCGTGCGCAAGCTGCACGAGGAGACCGAGCATCGCGCGCGCGCGGAGAACGCGCTGCGCCAGGTGCAGAAGCTCGAAGCGCTGGGCCGGCTGACCGGCGGCGTGGCGCACGACTTCAACAACCTGCTGATGGTCATCAGCAACAACCTGCACCTGCTGCGTCGCGTGGAGCCGTCGCTCGCAGGCAGCCGGCAACTCGCCGCCATCGGGCGCGCGGTCACCTCGGGCGAGCGGCTGACGCGCCAGTTGCTCGCCTTCGCGCGCCGGCAGCCGCTGCATCCCGAAGTGCTGTCGCTGCAGGAGCGCCTGCCGGCGCTGCTGGCGCTGGTGGCGCCGACGCTCGGGCCGCGCATCGAAGGGCAGTGCGCCGTGGATCCGGACACGCCGGCCGTCGAAGTCGACGCCGCCGAACTCGAACTCGCGATCATCAACCTCGCCGTCAACGCCAAGGATGCGATGCCGGAGGGCGGCCGCTTTCGGCTCTCCGCCCGGAGCGCGCACCCCGAAGAAGCCGGGTTGCCGGGCGACTTCGTCGTGATCTCGGTCGCCGACACCGGCACGGGAATCGACCCCGACGTCATCGAGCGCGTGTTCGACCCGTTCTTCACGACGAAGCCGTACGGGCAGGGCACCGGCCTCGGCCTCAGCCAGGTCTACGGCCTGTGCACGCAGGCGGGCGGCACGGCGCGCATCGAGTCGACGCCGGGCCGCGGCACCGAGGTGAAGCTCTTCCTGCCGGCGGCGGCGGGCGTGCAGGCCAGCGCGCCGGCCAAGGCGACGCCCGGGGAAGCCTCGCTCGACTGCTCGGTGCTGCTCGTCGAAGACAACGAAGACCTCGCGGGCGCGACGAGCGCGCTGCTGGAAGGCGTCGGCTGTCGCGTGCAGTGGGCCAGCAGCGGCGACGCCGCGCGCGACCTGATCGACCGCGGCGCCACGCACTTCGACGTCGTCGTGAGCGACATGGCGATGCCCGGCAAGCTCGACGGCCTCGGGCTCGCCGAGTGTGCTCCGCGAACGCCATCCCGAGATGCTGGTCGTCCTGATCACCGGCTACGCGAGCCAGCTGCACGACGCGTCGGCGCGGGGCTTCACCGTGCTGTCGAAGCCGTGCCCGCCTGATGCGCTGATCGCCGCCGTGCGTAACGCGCTGATTCGTCGGCACGGGCGCGACGTGGACGACGCCGCGAGTCGCGCGGCTCTCCTGACGCTCCTTCCTCACCCTGCACACGCGCGCCGAAGTCAAGGCGATTCCGGGATCTTGTGTCCTACCTCTTAGAGAGAGGGGACGCCAATTTCGTTTGCGCTCGATCAATAACGCGAATGCGGTAGCACCTAGGTTGAACTCCAGCAGGAGGGAAAAAGTTCAACACGGACCGCATCCCCTGCTCCGCAAAGCGTCGAGGCCGGCGGTGTGACGACCGCCGCGGGTCACTTCACGCTCTGTTCGGGGACTGACTGAAAGTGGTCGTTCTGGAGAGGAGTGAAGATGAAAAACATCGTTCGGTTCTTCAAAGACGAAGAGGGCGTGACCGCGATTGAATACGGTCTGTTGGCTGCGCTGATTGCTCTCGCCATCGCGGTTGGCGCAAGCGCTGCTTGGGGCTCAACCTCAACGCGCTGCTTCCAATGCATCGCAACCACCGTTGGTGCAATAACGCCGGAGTCCTACGCATGCGGAGCGGGCGATCACGGACCGCCCGTGCGGTAGCCGCGGATGAATGCGGCCTAGTGGTTCGAGGAACGAGGGCGGTGTGACATCCGCTGAAGCACTCGGTGCTTGCGCCTGACTCGTCGTCGACGGTCACTTCGCTCGGCGTTTCTTCATCGGGCACCGCACTCGAGCAAGTTCCCGGCGATGCCATAGAACGGACAGCTCAGTCATCGAAGCGACCTGAGCGTCGACAGGTACGTGGCTCTCGAGCGGTGGATGGCAGTTGCATAGGCTTCGGCGTGCTCGTCGCTGCTGCTTGTCGCTGCGGCCTGCGGTCGATGTCCGCGAGCCACCGGATTCCGAATGCGCTCGTGTCTTCTCGGGCGTCGCAGTCGCTCTGCTGCTGGCGCACCTGCCGGGCGGTTCCGTCGCTGCGCTCGCTGGTCGGCATCGCGGTTGGGATGGGGATTACGTTGCCGCTGTACTGGCTGCGCGCGATGGGTGCCGGTGACGTCAAGCTGATGGGCATGGTCGGCGCGTTCCTCGGCGGTGCCGACACGTTCGCGGCAACCCTCGTGATCTTCGTGGTCGGCGGTGTGCTCGGCTTGGTGGCCGTTGCCCGCCGTCGCGCATTTCGACAACTCGGCGCGAACCTGAAGCAGATGGCGTTCGGCGGGCTCGTCAACACATGACCAGCGCCGGGCCGGTCATCGACGCACCGGCCGTTCCGTCGGCGTGCAGCCCTACGGGGTCGCGATCGCCGCGGGAACGGTTCTCTATCTCGCATTGGCGAAGGGAGGGATCTTCCAGTGAACCGGCCTTAGTGCCCGGAACAGTCCTCTGCACGTCCTGCTCCGGGACTCAAGCGGCTCCGCCGCGGCAGACGTGCAGTGTGAACAAGCAGCAAAGAGGACACGCGCACAAATGTCGGTTCAGACCTTCCCGATCGAGGGCGGAGTCAGTTCGCTCGTCGACGCCGCGGCGCAGCGGCTTCCGCCCGCGCCGAAGACCATCGAGGAAACCGGGCTCGATTCGACGTTCCTGGTGGAACTGGCCGCCAAGGTCATGTTCCTTCGTGGCCAGTCGTCGCTGGCCGACCTGTGCCACGAGCTGCGGCTGCCCGCCTCGGTGCTCGAGAGCCTGCTGGCTTTCATGCGCGGCCGAGCGGCTCGTCGAAGTCGTGCGGCGCGGGGCCGCCGAAGGCGACGTCCACTACCAGCTGACCGACACGGGCCGCGAGCCGCGCGGCCGGCTTCCTCGAGCGCCGCGGTTACGCCGGCGCCGCGCCGGTGAGCCTGCAGGCGTACTGCGAAATGGTCGAGGCGCAGTCGGTCGCCGATGTCCACGTCACGAGCGAAGAAGTTCACAAGGCGTTCGCCGACCAGTCGTGATCAGCCCGCGCCTGCTGGACCAGGTGGGCGCGGCGATGAACTCCGGCCGGGCGATGTTCCTGTACGGCCCCGCGGGCAGCGGCAAGACCTACCTGGCCGAGCGCCTGCGCCGCTTGCTGCGCGGCGACATCGTGCTGCCGTACGCGATCAACGTCGGCAGCGAAGTGATCCAGGTGTTCGACCCGATCGTGCACGAGCCGGTGGACGAGCCTGTCGCTGCCGACGGCGCCTTCGACCGCTCGGTCGTCTCCGACCTGCGCTGGATCCGCTGCCGCCGTCCGGTCGTGCTGTCCGGCGGCGAACTGAAGCTGTCGATGCTCGACCTCGACTTCGACGAGGCCACCGGCTACTACCAGGCGCCGCCGCACGTGAAGGCCAACAACGGCATCTACGTGGTCGACGACCTCGGCCGGCAACAGGTCGCGGTGCGCGACCTGCTGAACCGCTGGATCGTTCCGCTCGACCGGCGCATCGACTACCTGTCGCTGCGCACCGGCCACAAGTTCAAGGTTCCGTTCGACGTCGTGGTGGTGTTCTCCACCAACCTGAAGCCCTCGGACCTCGTCGACGAGGCGTTCCTGCGCCGCATCGGCCACAAGATCCGCTTCGCGCCGATGGCCGAGGCCGATTACCGCGCCGTGTTCTGCAACGTGTGTGCGGAATACGGCATTCATACAGCGAGCCGATGTTCGCCCGCCTGCTGCGCGACTACCACGCGGCCAGCGGCAAGCCTCTGCTCGCCTGCTACCCGCGCGACCTGCTGTCGCAGGTGCGCGATTTCGCTCTTTATGAAGGGGTGGCGCCGACGCTGACTGCCGAGGCGCTGGACCGCGCATGGCACAACTACTTCATCGAGGAATGAGCCGCCGGAGTCCTGCGCGACCGGCATCAGGGAGGACGTCATGAGAAGCACTCGAGCGTTTGTGATGATCGGGATCGCGTTCCTGATCGCGGCGGCCGCCGTGGTCCTCGCGTCCCAGTGGGTCGGCAGGCAGGCGGCCATGGCCACGAAGCAGGTGGCCGTCGCGGCGGTCGACATCGAAATCGGCAGTCGCCTGACCGGCCAGATGATGCGCGCGGCCCCGTGGCCGTCCGGAAGCATCCCGGAAGGAGCCGTCGAGGACGCGGCGGCCCTTGTGGACCGCGTGGCGAAGACGGCCATCCTGAAGGGCGAGCCGATCCTCGAAGGCAAGCTCGCGCCGCTCGGGACGACCGGCGGGCTGTCGGCCATCGTGGCCGAAGGCAAGCGGGCGATGACCGTGCGGGTGAACGACGTCATCGGCGTCGCCGGCTTCGCGCTGCCCGGCAACTACGTCGACATCCTGGTCAACACGTCCGAGGAAGGTGCCGGCTCGGCCCAGAACAAGGACAAGAGCGTTTCGAAGATCGTGCTCGAACACATCCTCGTGCTCGCCGTGGCGCAGGAAGCCGGCCGCGACGAGACCAAGCCGAAGGTCGTCAGCGCGGTGACGCTCGAAGTGTCGCCGGAGCAGGCGGAACTTCTCGACCTCGCGCGCAGCGTCGGAACGCTGTCGCTCGTGCTGCGCAACCAGGTCGACCCGCAGGCCGTCGCCACGCTTGGCGCGACCAAGGACAAGTTGCTTGGCCAGAGGACGGCGCCGCCTCGCGCCGCGCACCGGCGGTGCGGCCCGCCACGCCGCGGCCGGCCCCGAAGCAGGTGGCCACCGCCGCGCCCCAGACGTGCATCTCGGTCGTGACCGGCACCCAGGTCTCGCGTGAGTGCTTCTGAACAAAAAGAATCTTGCTTGGAGCGAAGCGATGAAAAGCAGATGGCCGGAACAAGGGAACGCGCGGCGCGACCATGGCGCGCTGGTGCGGGGAGCGATGGCCCTCGCGATTGCCGCCGCATTGGCGACCACCGGGTGGGCACAGACAACGGCCGGCGGCGCGAAGCCTGCCGCCGCTCCGGCGAAAGCCGCGCCTGCGGCGAAGGCCGCGCCTGCGGCGAAGGCGCGCCGCCGAAGAGATCAAGGGACCGCTGCCGGTGTGCAGCGGGGAGATGCCCGCGCCGGTGTCGGTGGACGTCATCACCGGCAAGTCGACGCTGATCAAGCTGCCGGGCCCGATCACGCTGCGGACCCTGGGCGACAAGGACATCGTGCAGGCGCGGCTGCTGTCGCCGCAGACGCTGTACATCCTCGGCGGCAACATCGGCAGCACCAACATGATCCTGCAGGACAGGGAAGGCCGCTGCACGCTCGTGGACATCTCGGTCGGCATGGACCCGGAGCCGGTGCGCGTCAAGCTCGCGCAGCTGATGCCTGACGAGAAGAACTTCAGGGTCACCGCGGCCGCCGACACGCTGGTGCTGTCGGGCGTCGTCGCCGACTCGACGCGGGTCGAGTACGCGATGAACGTCGCCACCGCCTACGTGCGCTACATGCAGAACACCGACTCGCAGCGGCAGCAGTCGGGCGGAGGGGGCGGCGGGTGGTCTCCTCGGCGCGCCACGGGCATGGAGACGCGCGTGATCAACATGCTGTCGGTCGCCGCGCCCCAGCAGGTGATGCTGGAAGTGAAGGTCGCCGAGGTGTCGAAGCAGGTCATCGAGAAGCTCGGCGCCGAGCTGAAGCTGAACGGGACGAACGGCGACTGGACCTACGGGGTGCTGTCCAGCTTCCTGTCGGGCGGCTCGGCGCTGTTGGCTGGGTCCAGAAGCTGTTCGGCGACAAGTACCTGGCCGTCGATGCCGAGAAGAAGGACGGCCTGATCAAGATCCTCGCCGCAGCCGACGGTGATGGCCATCAGCGGACAGGAAGGCAGCTTCCTGGCGGGCGGGAAGGTGTACCTGCCGGTCGCGCAGGGAGGCACGACCGGCGGTGGCGTCGACGATCACGCTGGAAGAGAAGGAATTCGGTGTCGGGCTCAAGTTCACGCCGACCGTGCTCGCCGGCGGACGCATCAACCTGCGAGTCGCGCCGGAGGTTTCCGAGTTCTCGCGTGAGGGAATCACTGTCATCTTCGCCGAACACGGTGGGCCGGCAGATCCTGCCGCTGATCACGACGCGGCGCGCGACGACGACGGTGCAGCTGCTCGACGGCCAGAGCCTGGTCATCGGCGGCCTGATCAAGAACAACGCGGTCGGCAACATCAAGGCGTTCCCGATCCTCGGCGAACTGCCGATCATCGGCGCGCTGTTCCGCAGTTCCGACTTCGCGACCGAGCGTTCGGAAGTGCTGTTCGTCGTGACGCCGCGCCTGGTCAAGCCGATCGCGGGGCCCGTCCAGCTTCCCACGGACGCCTTCATCGAACCGAATCGCTTCGAGTTCTTCCTGGGTGGTCGTCTCGAAGGCACGCCGCCGCAGGAGCAGGACAAGCAACCGGCGCCGACCACCAGTCAGCCCGGCTTTGAACTCAAGTAAGGGAGGTCAGCATGACGACCCAACTCAGGACCGTGATGGTGCTCGCCGGATGCGCGCTCTTGTCAGCGTGCGTGACGACGACGCCGGACTACGACGCGCGCTTCGGCGACAGCGTCCAGATCGCGCAGGCGCGCCACACCCTGGATCCGGGCGCGACGACGCGCAACGCGGCGGACCCGGTCACGGGCATGGACGGGCGCTCGGCACGGGCGGCCTACGACCGCTACCTGTTCTCGTTCATCCGGCCCGATCCGCAGCCGAACGTGTTCACGATCGGCGTCAGCGGCGGCTCGAGCAGCAGCGGAGCCGATAGGAGCAGGGCGCAGGAGGCATCGATGAAACGCCTACGCCATGATGTCAGCCAGCGCGGCGCGGTGGCCGTGCTGGTGGCGCTGATCCTCGTCGTCCTGCATCGGCGCGGCGGGGATCGTGCTCGACCTTGGGCGGTTGTTCGTCGCCAAGACCGAGCTGCAGAACGCGGCCGACGCGTGCGCGCTGGCAGCGGCCCGCGAACTTAAGTGACGCCCAAGACGCCCGACGATGCTCACGCGCGCCGAGAACGCCGGCATCACGGTCGGCAACCGGCACCGGGCCGACTTCCAAGACGACCCGGTGGAGTTCGTGACGCGATCAGGACGTCACCTTCAGTGCGACGCTGAACGGAAACTACGTCACCGAAGGCCGCGGCGCCGAAAGACGTGCGCTTCGTGCGTTGCACGCGCGACGTGCCCGGATTCCTGCCGTGGTTCATGCAACTGCTGGGCGCCGGCAGCCAGTACCGGTCGGTGCCACCGCGGTGGCATGGGCTGCAGGCCGGGCAGTCCGACGTGTCGCGATTCCGCTGGCCATGTGCAGCAAGGCGACGCGCCGCCGCCGTGCACGTCGCCGGCGTTTCGCCGGACCGCAAGTCGGGCTCTGTATCGGCCAGTGGTACTGCGGGCGTTTCGGCTCGGGCGGCGGCATCAACGGCAACTTCAACTGGGTCGACTTCTCGCCGCGGCGGTGGCGGCGCGAGCGAAGTCCGGGAAGGCGCTCGAAGGCTGCGTGGCAGCTGCGAGATCCGACCCGAAGTCGGCGATCTGTCGCACGCGAAGGCGGGCGACAGGATGCAGTCGGCGGGGACGTCGTGGAACACGCCGCTTCGGCCTGTACAAGAACGGAGCCGGCAAGCTCGATGCCGAAGACGGCGCCGCCGACTACGACCGGGTATGCCTACACGACCGCGAACTGGCCGCTGGGCCACGACGCGTATCGACGACTATCGGCGCGAAGCAGACCGCGACTGCGTCCGTACGGCACTACGACGGCAGCAGGCAACGACGTCACACGGCTGAGCGTCAGCAAGTCCTACAGTGCCAGCGACGTCGGCCGAGCACGCGCTCGGGGACGCCGATCGCCGGTTGATTGCGATGCCGCTCGGTGGACTGCTCGACTTGGGGCCCGGCGCACAAGGCCGAGGTGACCGGCTGGGCGTGCGCGCTGATGCTGAAGCCCTATCAGGAGCCCGAACGACGACAGTCGGTTCTCGAATACCTCGGCGTAGCGGGCGAGCCGGGCGTGCCGTGCGGGACGTTCGGCCATCCCGGCGGGCCGGGCGGCCCGGCCGCGTGCCGACGCTGGTGCAATGATGAGCAGAAGACTTCCGTTCCCGGATGCTCCAGCGCGGCGTCGCCGCCGTCGAGGCGGCGTTCCTGCTGGTTCCGCTCGTCATCCTGTCTGCTTGGGATCGCGGAGTTCGGCCGCGTCTTCTTCCAGTACAACACGATCGCGAAGGCGACGCGCGACGCGCGCCCGCTACCTGTCGATGATGGCGCCGGGCACCGGCCATGCTGACGGCGAAGTGCCTTGTGGTCACGGGCATCGCCGACGTGCGCCGGGCCGCTCGCTGGTCGACGGGCTTGCCGTCGCGCAACGTGAGCATCTGCGACGCGACGACGTGCGCAGGCGACGCACGCGAACGTGCCCGCCGACGGTAACGGCGGCGTCCGCCGGTGATGAACCTCGTGACCGTCACGGTCACCGGCTACCGCTCGGCCAACTTCGTGCCTGCTGTTCGGTGCCTTCGATCGAGTTCGATCCGATCAGCACAACGATGCGGCAGGCGCTATGAAAAGACGCGTCTCACTGTCCAGCGTCGCCGTCGCGGACGCCTTCAGCGAGGCGCCGTCGCCGTCGAGTTCGCGCTCGTCGCGGCGCTGTTCCTGCTGACGCTGCTGGTGGGCATCATCGAGCTCGGCCGCGCGTTCTTCTACATGAACGCCACGGCCGAAGCGACCCGGCTGGGTGCGCGCATCGCGGTCGTCTGCGACAAGTCCGACGACCGACGCGATACATCACGCACGCGGATGCGCGAGTACGTGAACGTGCTGCCGGACGCGGAACATCGACGATCGCAGTGGGAGCCGAACCCTGCACGGCCGACGGCCCGCCGGTGTGCCGCCGGTCACCGTGAGCATCCTTCCGGGCGCCACGTTCGACACGTTCATTCCGTTCGTGCCGCTGACGTGGACGTTGCCGCCCTTCGCGACGACGCTGCCGACGGAGAGCATGCAGAGCACGGTCGACGGCGCCTCCAACCCCGTATGTAACTGACCATGGACACCCCTGTGAACGTTCGTACCGAAACCGGAGCGGCCGTCTCCCGCATCGTGGTCGTGAGCGCGGACGCGCACCGCGGCGAAGAACTCGCGCAGGCGGTGCGCAGCGCCGGCGGCGCGTGGAACGTCGTTGCCGTGCATGGCGGGCCGCAGCAGGCGGTGGCCGCGCTGGGGCACTCCGATCCGGACGCCATGGTGCTGGATGCGGCGCACGACGCCGTTGCCAGCCTGGCGCAGCTCGAGCACGTGTCGCAGATCTATCCCGGCATGCAGATCGTTCTGCTGAGCGACGACCACAGCCCCGAAGCGCTGCGGGCCGCGATGCGCATCGGCGTCCGGGAAGTGCTGCCGCGCGACGATCGACACGCCGAGCCTGCTCGTCGCCGTCCGCAGCGTGCTCGACCGGCGGCGCGCCGACGCGCCGCACGAAGGCCGCGTCGTGGCGTTCGTCCCGTGCAAGGGCGGAGGCGGCGCGACCTTCATCGCGACGAACGTCGCGTACGCGCTGGCGGAATCCGGGCAGCGCGTGATCCTGGTCGACCTCGACCTGCAGTGGGGCGACGCCGAGCTGTTCATCTCGGACAAGAACCCGACGACGACGCTGGCCACGCTCGCTTCGCAGATCGAGCGCGTCGACTCGGTGTTCCTGTCGTCCAGCCTCGTGCAGGTCGCATCCGAACCTCGGCATCCTCGCCGCGCCGGAGGATGCGGTGAACGCGCTCGACATCCGGCCCGAGCACATCGACGTGGTGCTGCGCCTTGCGCGCGCGCACTACGACGTCGTCGTCATCGACGCCGGACCGTCGCTCGACGCGGTCACCGTGCGGGCCCTCGACTACGCGGACCTCGTCTGCCGGTGCTGCAGCTGAACCTGCCGGCGGTGCGCGACATGCGCCGCCTGCTGAAGGCGTTCCGCGCGCTCGGCTATCCCACGGACAAGGTGAAGCCGATCGTGAACCGGTACGAGAAGGGCGGCCCGGTGCGGCTGGAGGACCTCGAGCACGCGATGGGCCTGCCGGTGTTCAAGACGATGCCGAACGATTTTGGCCTGGCTTCCAGTTCGGTCAACCAGGGCATCCCGATCATCAAGCTCGCCAAGCACAGCGGGATGGCGCATGCCATCCGCGACCTGGCGGGCGTGTTCGTGACGACCGAAGCTGAAAACAGCCGCAGCTGGCTGAGCCGCATGCTGCGGAGGGCCTGATGCAGGGCAACCTGCCGGAGAAGCAAATGAGCGTATCGCTGAGAGAACGGCTGATGACGAACGACGCGGCCGCGTCGGACGCCGCCTTCGCGCGGGAGTCCGCGGCCATCGGGTCGGCGCTGCAGCAGCTCAAGACGCGGCTGCACCAGACGATCCTGGATCGCATCGACCTGGAGCGGCTGCAACGCCTGGCGCCCGAGCGCGTGCGGGACGAACTCCGCAGCGCTGACGGAGAAGCTGCTCGACGAAGAAGTCGATCGCCCTGAACGAGGCGGATCGCGCCGCCCTGATCCGCGAGATCCAGAACGAGATGCTCGGCCTGGGTCCGCTGGAGCCGCTGCTGGCCGATCCCGACGATCTCGGACATCCTGGTCAACACGCACAGCAGGTCTACGTCGAGCGGCGCGGCAAGCTCGAGAAGACGGCGATCTCGTTCGCCGACGACGCGCACCTGATGAAGATCATCGACAAGATCGTGTCGCGGATCGGCCGCCGGGTGGACGAATCGAGCCCGATGGTCGATGCGCGGCTGCCCGACGGCTCGCGCGTCAACGCGATCATCCCGCCGCTGGCGATCGACGGCCCGATCCTGTCGATCCGGCGTTTCGCGGTGAAGCCGCTGACGATGCGCGACTTCCTCGCGTTCAAGACGCTGACGCGCGAGATGGCGCAGATCCTCGAGAGCCCTGGTGCGCGCGAAGCTCAACATCATGATCTCGGGCGGCACCGGCAGCGGCAAGACGACGCTGCTGAACATCCTGTCCGGCTACATCCCGGGCGACGAGCGCATCGTCACGATCGAGGACGCGGCCGAACTCCAGCTGCAGCAGCCGCACGTGGTGCGCCTGGAGACGCGGCCGGCCAATATCGAGGGGCGCGGCGAAGTCACCCAGCGCGCCCTGGTGCGCAACGCCCTGCGCATGCGCCCGGACCGCATCATCCTCGGCGAGGTCCGCGGGGCCGAGGCGCTCGACATGCTGCAGGCGATGAACACCGGCCACGAGGCTCGATGACGACGATCCACGCGAACACGCCGCGCGACGCGCTGACGCGGCTGGAGAACATGGTCGGCATGGCCGGCATGAACCTGCCGACCAAGGCGATGCGCCACCAGATCAGCTCGGCGCTGTCGGTGGTCGTCCAGATCGCGCGGCTGACCGACGGCCGCCGCAAGATCGTCAGCATCCAGGAAATCACCGGCATGGAGGGCGAGATCATCACCATGCAGGAGCTCTTCGCCTTCCGCCAGACCGGCGTCGACGACAACGGCACGGTCGCGGGCTACTTCTGCGCGACGGGCGTGCGGCCGCACTTCACGGACCGCGTGCGTTCGTACGGCATCGAGCTGCCCGACTCGCTGTTCGATCCGACCCGGCGCTACGAGTAGGGGGACGCCATGGGCGCCTACAGTCACCTGATGCCTTACGTCTTCTCGGTCCTCGTCTTCGTCGCGGTGGTGCTGCTGGTCGAGGGCGGGTACCTCTGGTGGAACGACGTCCGCGGACCGGAGGCCCAGCGGATGGAACGCCGGCTGCAGATGATGTCGGCCGGCGCGCACGACGAGCAGAACACGTCGGTGCTCAAGCAGCGGATGCTGTCGTCGTCTCCCGGGATCCAGAAGCTGCTGCTGGGCCTGCCGCGCATCCACCGGCTGGACCGCCTGCTCGAACAGTCGGGCCTGCCGTGGAGCGTCGCGCAGTACCTGGTGCTGACGTTCGCGCTGATGCTCGGCGCGGTGCTCGGCGTCGCGCTGCTGACGAAGAACCCGTGGCTGCTGTTCGCGGCGGCGGTCGTCGCCGCCCTGCTGCCGCTCGGGTTCGTGTTCCGGGCGCGCCACCGGCGCATGCGGCGGATCGAAGTGCAGCTGCCGGATGCCCTCGACCTGATGGCGCGCGCGCTGCGGGCCGGCCACGCGTTCCCCAGCGCGTTGAAGATGGTCGGCGACGAGATGTCCGACCCGATCGCGCGCGAGTTCGGCGCGGCGTTCGACGAAGTCAACTACGGCATCTCGATGCAGGACGCGCTGCTGAACCTGACGGCGCGCGTCCCGAGCAACGAGCTGAAGTACTTCGTGGTGGCGGTGCTGATCCAGCGCACGACCGGCGGCAACCTGGCCGAGCTGCTCGACGACATCGCGGCCATCATGCGGGCGCGGCAGAAGCTGCTCGGCACGATCCGGGTGCTGTCCGCCGACGGCCGCCTGTCGGCCTGGATCCTGTGCATCCTGCCGTTCGCCCTGGCCTGCGCGATCTTCCTGCTGAATCCGGTGTTCCTGTCGATCCTGTGGACCGATCCGGCCGGCCGCATCGCCGTCGCCATCGCGGCGGTGCTGATGGTGATCGGCATCTTCTGGATGCGCGAAGTCATCCGCATCCACATCTAGGGAGGACACGATGATGTCGTCCGTCACTTCCTCGCAATGGATCTTCCTCGCCATCGTGTTCGTCGCGGTGTTCGGCTTCGGGTTGCTCGCGGCCTACCTGTTCGCCCCGGACCCGACCCGCTCGCGGGTGCGTGAACTGGCCCTCGAAGGCGCCCCGATGGCGCCGGGCGGCGAAGGCAGGCCGCACTGGATCGAGCGCATCGTCCACCTGACCGGGCCGCTGGCGCGGCTGTCGGTTCCCGGCGAGGGTGGGAGCGGTCGCCGCTGCGGGTGCGCTTCATGAACGCCGGCCTGCGCGGGCCGTCGACCCCGGCCGTCTACTTCACGGCGAAGAGCGTCCTGGCCATCGGCCTGCCGATGCTGCTCTTCTTCGTCCTCGGCTTCAGCGGGGCCAGGCTCACGCCGGCCGTGACGATGGCGTCGCTGCTGCATCGCCGCCGCCATCGGCTACTACCTGCCGAACGCCGTCCTCGCTCACATGATCGAGCGGCGCCAGCGGACCATCCTCGAAAGCTTCCCGGACGCGCTCGACCTGCTGACCGTCTGCGTCGAGGCGGGACTGGGCCTCGACGCCGCGCTGCTCCGGGTGGCGACCGAGATGGAAGTCACCAGCCCGGTGCTGAGCGAGGAACTGCACCTGGTGAACCTCGAACTGCGCGCGGGCAGTTCCAAGGAAAAGGCGCTGCGCAACCTCGTCGCTGCGGACCGGCGTCGAGGATGTCGACACGCTGGTGGCCATGCTGATCCAGGCAGAACGCTTCGGCACGAGCGTGGCCGACTCGCTGCGGGTGCACTCCGACGCGCTGCGGACCAAGCGCCGCCTGCGCGCGGAGGAGGCGGCCGCGAAGATCCCGATCAAGCTGCTGTTTCCGCTGATCTTCTGCATCTTCCCGTCGATGATGCTGGTGCTGCTCGGGCCGGCGTTCATCCGGATCGTTCGGATCTTCTTCCCGCTCGTCCAGTCAGATGCAGTGAACGCGATGAGGCAACCATGAAACGAGCCATCGTCATCGCCATCGACGCCGCGCTCTGCGCGTTCCTGGCCACCGGCTGCGCGACCCAGAAGGCGCCGCAGCCACAGATCAAGCCGGTCCTCGAAGTCCGCCACAGCGGCCTGCAGCCCGACGGCTACTACCAGCTCGGGCGCTTCCTGCAGGAGCAGCAGCGCTACGACGAGGCGGCCGTCGCGTACCGCAAGGCGCTCGCGCTCGACCCGAAGCACGCGGACTCGCACAACGGGCTGGGCACGATCCTCGCGCTGAAGGGCGACTACGAGGCGGCGCACGCCGAGTTCACGGCCGCGCTCGCACAGGCGCCCGAGAGTCCTGCGGTGCTGAACAACATCGGCTACACGTTCCTGCTCGAGCGCAAGCCGGTGGAGGCGATCGCCCCGCTCACGCGGGCCACCGAACTCGCGCCGGAGAACCCTCGTTACAGCTCGAACCTCCAGACCGCATTGAATAACCAGTCGCCCGGGCCCGCCGAAGCACTCGCCGCAACTGCAGCGCCGGTTACGTTCGACGCCGTGCCGGCGCCCGCGCAGCCGGCGAGCCCCTCCGTCATCAGTACGGCTGACGAAGCGGACTCGGTGCGACTGGTTTCCATCGGTCCCAACGCCTTCGAACTCGTCGTTCCCAAGCCGATCGCAGCGAAGCCGATGGTGGCGGTGCTGCCGGCGTCGCAGGGTCGCCTGGGCGTCGAGGTGTCGAACGGCAACGGGACCGCGGGCATGGCGAAGAGCGTCGGCCGGCAACTCTCAACGGCCGGCCTGCGGGTCTCGCGCCTGACCAACCAGGTTCCGTACGGCGAGTTCACCTCGCGCGTCGAGTACCGGCCCGGCCATGAGCAGGCGGCGCTCGACCTGAGCTGGCGCGTGCCGGGCCGTCCGCCGATCGTCACGTCGATCGGATTGCGGAAGGACGTCGACGTGCGCCTGGTGCTCGGAAGGGAACTGCCCGTCGACGTGGCGCTGCTTCCGCCGGCCGAGCAGGTCGCGCACTACGAGGCCGCGCTGCCGGATTGATCGAGGCGGCAATTGAAGACGCAAGGGGCGCTGCGTGCGCCCCTTGCGTTGTTGCGCGCTCAAAAAAAAGCCCGGTCAATCGACCGGGCTTGAAAAGCACCACCAAAAGAGGAGACAGAAGGGGCCTGGAATTGCATCCAGGCAAGTGGTGCCAAGGAGACAACCGTTGCAGGTGAGGTGCTGCCTTCACCTTGAAACCATTCACATCAGCGCCAACTAGATTCTGCTCGCGCGTGATGTCGAAAGTCTGACAAGAAGCAACTGTTTTGCAGGGGCAACTGAAGGCCCTGCAGGAGCAAGGGGAGACGAGCTCCCCTCGACCCGGGTGTTACTTAGGCGGCCTTGCGCTTCGCGACCTTGACGGAGTCGGTGGCGGCGTTGGCGGCTTTCATCGTGGCCGACGTGGCGGCAACGACGTTCGACTCGGCCATCTCGACGGCTTGCTTGGCAGCCTTGGAGAACGTGTCGTACGCGGTGTTGACGGCGGCGACGGCGGTCTTGAACGCGGTCACGGCGGGCTCGGAACCGGCCGGGGCATTCTTGGCGGCGAAGTCGATCAGCTGGGCAACCTTCTTGTTGCTCTCGGCGATCTGCGCTTCGATGATGCGCGACACTTCGGCGTTGGCGCCGTTGGCGATGCCGTACACGGTGCGCGAGTAGCTGACGGCCTTGTCGAGCGTCGGCTGGGCGTTGTTGCTCGACAGCGCGATCATTTCCTGCACGTCCTTGGCGCTCAGCAGGGCCTGGCTCTTCTCGACGGACTCTTCCAGCGTCGCCTTGGCGGCGGCGAGGTTCAGTTCCATCAGGCGCTCGGCGGCGTCAAAGAAGGTCTGGCTCAGGGCGACAGCGGCGTCCATCTGGCCTTTTTGCAGTTCGGCGAATTGCGCGGGGGTGGTGAACATGGTGTGGCTCTCCTGGTGGTCCTGCTTCGTTTGCGTTCCCTCGGGGGAGGGGATCTGGATTCGGGTGCGGATGGTGCGCTGCACAAGAACGAATTGTACGGATCGACGGGCCGAAGTCAAGAACTTTTGGTGCGGCGCACCATTGGCGCGGAAGACCCTCGACGTCGCCTGACTACTGCCTTTAAATCAATAGCTTGGACTCGATCTGTCGCCGGAGTCCGAGGAACTACTCTAGCGCAATTGTGGCATCGCCGCATGGAGCCGGACGGCTCGCCACCGACGCCTACAATCCTCGCTCGCGCCTCCCGCCGCCCTTGCCCCGCCGCTGCCCTTGAAAGCCTTCTACAGCGACCGCTTCGTGCTCCCGCTGCCCGAGCATCATCGCTTCCCGATGGCGAAGTACGCGCGCCTGCGCCATCGGGTCGAGCGCGAACTGCCGGAGGTGATGCTCGCCGAGCCGATCGCAGCGACCGATGGCCAGCTCGCGCTCGCGCACGACGCGCACTACATCGAGCGCGTCGCCACCGGCCGGCTCGATCCGATGGAGATCCGTGCGATCGGATTTCCCTGGAGCGAAGCGATGGTCGAGCGCTCGCGGCGCGCCACCGGCGCGACGATCTCCGCCGCGCGCGCCGCGCTGGCGAAGGCGTCGCCGCGAACCTCGCGGGAGGAACCCATCATGCGGCGCGCGCGCGCGGCGCCGGCTATTGCGTCTTCAACGACGCCGCGGTCGCCGCGCGCGTGATCCAGGCCGACGCCGCGTCGACGCGCACGCGCGTGCGCGTCGCCGTGATCGACCTCGACGTGCACCAGGGCGACGGCACGGCGCAGATCCTCGGCGGCGACGACTCGGTCTTCACGCTGTCGATGCACGGCGAGAAGAACTTCCCGTTCCGCAAGCAGGCCGGTCACCTCGACATCGGACTGCCCGACGGCACCGGCGACGACGCGTACCTCGCCCACCTCGATCGCGCGCTCGCGCGAACTGGAGAGCCGCTTCGCGCCGCAGCTGGTCATCTTCCTCGCCGGCGCCGATGCGCACGAGAACGACCGGCTCGGCAAGCTGGCGCTGACCGTCGACGGGATGCGCGCGCGCGACGAGAGGGTGTTCGACTTCGCCGAGCGCCTCGGCGTGCCGATCGTCGTGACGATGGCCGGCGGCTACGGGCGCGACATCGACCTCACCGTCGCCTTGCACTTCCAGACGATTCGCCTCGCGTGCCGCGCCTGGCGCCGCCGCGCGCAGCTGAAGCAGGCGGGCGTCGGTGCGTGACGCCCCATCGTCGAGCGCGCACCAGGCCTGGCTGGCGGCGATGCCGTTCGTGTTCGTGCTCATCTGGAGCACGGGATTCATCGTCGCGAAGTACGCCGCGCCGCACGCGCCGCCGCTGACCTTCCTGCTGTACCGCTTCGCCGGCGCGATCGCCGTGCTGCTGCCGATCATCGTGCTGACCGGCGCGCCGTGGCCGCGCACCGTGCGCGCGTGGCGCGACATCGTGGTGGTCGGCGTGCTGCTGCAGGCCACCTACCTGGGCGGTGTCTGGGTCGCCATCGCGCTCGGCATGCCGGCGGGCGTGTCGGCGCTGCTGGTCGGCACGCAGCCACTGTTCACCGCACTGTTCGCGTTCACCGTCGGCGAGCGGGCCACGCGCCTGCAGTGGACCGGCCTGCTGCTCGGGTTCGCCGGCATCGCGCTGGTGCTGTCGGACCGCCTGACGCTCGCCGGCGTCGGTCCGCTCGCACTGACAGCGAACCTGATCGCGCTGGCGGGCATCACGGTCGGCACGCTGTACCAGAAGAAGCACGGCGGCGCGGCGGACCTGCGCACCGGCAGCCTGATCCAGTTCGCGGCGTCGTTCGTCGTCGTGCTGCCCTTCGCGCTGGCGCTCGAGTCGGCGCACGTCGACTACACGGCGGAGTTCTGGGGCGCGCTCGCGTGGTCGGTGCTGGCGCTGTCGATCGTCGCGATCACGCTGCTGCTCGTTATGATTCGCCGCGGGAGGGCCACCGAGGTCGCGAGCCTGATGTACCTGACCCCGCCGACGACGGCGCTGTTCGCGTGGCTGCTGTTCGGCGAACGGCTCGGCGCGCTGGCGTGGACGGGCGTGGTCGTGACGATGGCCGGAGTGGCGCTGGTCCTGAAGACCGGAAGAAGGAACGCATAAGACCATGAGCACCGAGCGCCCGGCCCCCGATCGCCGCGACAGCTACCGCCACTTCCACCGCATCACCACCCGCTGGATGGACAACGACGCGTACGGTCACGTGAACAACGTCGTCTACTACAGCTGGTTCGACACCGTGGTGAACGAGTACCTGATCGCGCAGGGCGTGCTCGACGTCACGGGCGGGGCGGTGATCGGCCTCGTCGTCGAGACGCAGTGCCGCTACTTCAGCGAGCTCGCGTTCCCGCAGCCGGTCGACCTCGGGCTGCGCATCGGCCGGCTCGGCACATCGAGCGTGCGCTACGAGATCGGCGTGTTCGCGGAAGGCGAGCCGGCCGCGAGCGCGCAGGGCCACTTCGTCCACGTCTACGTCGACCGCGCCACGCGCCGGCCGACCGCGCTTCCGGCGCCGCTGCGCGCCGCCCTCGAGAGAATCCAGGCATGAGCACACCCGCCAGCAGCCGCGCGCCGATCGGCCCGCACGAAGTCGTCGATCACGCGATCCGCACGCGCCAGTCGCTGCGCGCCTTCCTGCCGACGCCGGTGCCGCGCGCGACGATCGAGGAGATCCTCGAGATCGCGTCGCGCGCGCCGTCGGGCACGAACACGCAGCCGTGGAAGGTGACGGTGCTGACGGGCGCCGCGCGCCAGCGGCTGACGGACGCGATCCGCGCCGCCTACGACGATCCGGAGCAGCGCAAGCAGCACGCGGAGGAATACGCGTACTACCCGGTCAAGTGGGTCGACCCGTACCTCGCGCGCCGCCGCAAGGTCGGCTGGGACCTCTACGGCCTGCTCGGCATCGGGCGCGACGACAAGGCGCGGATGCACGAGCAGCACGGCCGCAACTACGCGTTCTTCGATGCGCCGGTCGGCATGATCTTCACGATCGACCGCATCATGGAGCAGGGCAGCTGGCTCGACTACGGCATGTTCCTCGAGAACATCATGATCGCCGCGCGCGCGCGCGGGCTCGACACCTGCCCGCAGGCGGCGTTCACCCAGTTCCATCGCATCATCAAGGAGCAGATCGGGCTGCCGGACAACGAGATGGTGGTCTGCGGCATGTCGCTCGGTTACGCCGACATGAGCCAGGTCGAGAACACGCTGGTGACCGAGCGCGAGCCGGTCAGCGGCTTCGCGCGCTTCATCGAATAGGAACGCCATGGCACAACGCATCGCCGTGATCCCGGGCGACGGGATCGGCAAGGAAGTGGTTCCCGAAGGGCTGCGCGTGCTCGACGCGGCCGCGCGCCGGTTCGGGTTCGACCTGAAGTACGAGCATCACGACTTCGCGAGCTGCGACTACTACGCGAAGCACGGCGCGATGATGCCGGCCGACTGGAAGGACCGCCTGCTCGGCGTCGACGCGATCTTCTACGGCGCGGTCGGCTGGCCGGCCACGGTGCCCGACCACGTCTCGCTGTGGGGCTCGCTGCTGAAGTTCCGGCGCGAGTTCGACCAGTACGTGAACATGCGCCCGTGCAAGCTGATGCCGGGCATCGCGTCGCCGCTCGCCAACCGCAAGCCGGGCGACATCGACTTCGTCGTGGTGCGCGAGAACACCGAGGGCGAGTACTCGTCGGTCGGCGGGAAGATGTACGAAGGCACGCCGCGCGAGATCGTGATCCAGGAAACGGTGATGAGCCGGCACGGCATCGACCGCGTGCAGAAGTACGCGTTCGAGCTCGCGCAGTCGCGCCCGAAGAAGCACCTGACGTCGGCGACCAAGAGCAACGGCATCTCGATCACGATGCCGTACTGGGACGATCGCTTCGAGGCGAACGCGAAGGGCTATCCCGACGTGCGCATCGACAAGTTCCACATCGACATCCTGACCGCGCACTTCGTCCAGCACCCGGACTGGTTCGACGTCGTCGTCGCGTCCAACCTGTTCGGCGACATCCTGTCCGACCTCGGCCCCGCGTGCACCGGCACCATCGCCATCGCGCCGTCGGCCAACCTGAATCCCGACCGCACGTTCCCGTCGCTGTTCGAGCCGGTGCACGGCAGCGCGCCGGACATCGCCGGCAAGGGCATCGCCAATCCGATCGGCCAGATCTGGAGCGCGTCGCTGATGCTCGACTGGCTGGGGCATCGCGAGGCGGCCGCGGCGGTGATGCGGGCGATCGAAGGCGTGCTCGAAGCGGGACCGAAGAACGCGCCGCTGACGCGCGACATCGGTGGCACGGCGATGACCGTCGACCTCGGCAAGGCGATCGCGGAAGCCGTGGGTCGCTAGCCGCGCTCGACGGCTGGGTCTGGGCTCAGCTCGGCTCAGCCGGTCTCGTCGGAGCGGAACCCCATGCGCGCGTGCGAGCCGTCGCAGAACGGCTTGGTCTCGGACGCCCCGCAGCGGCACAGCCGTGCCGACTGCGTCCTGAACACCGTGCGGCCGGTGCCGCTGCAGATCTCGACGTTGCCGTTCAGTTGCAGCGGGCCGTTGGGCACGGGCGTGATCGACAGCACGCCGCCGCGCTCCGCAAGCGGGTCCGACGGTCGCGTGGCCGGCTCCCCGGTGGCGGCGAATCCGGCCGCCGTGTGGCTGCCGTCGCAGTAGGGCTTGCGCTTCGACTGGCCGCAGCGGCACAGGGTCGCGCGAAACTCCGCACCGCCGGGCAATTCGATCGCCGCGTGAATCGCGTACGGGCCGTTCTCGCGCACCCGGATCACGTTGACGCTCGGCGCGGACTCCTGCGGCCCGCCGTCGCGGCGTTCGTAGGTGATGGCGCCCGACGGGCAGTTGTGCGCGACGAGCACGCAGTGCTCGACCGTCGTGGCCTCGGGGTGGATCCACGCGCCCGGCGTGTTCGCGAGGAAGACCGTCGGCGCTTCGAGCACGCAGTGTCGCGAGTGAATGCAGCGGCGTCCCTCGAAGCGCAGTTCGATCCCGTCGGCCCGCGCGACTTCGACTGTCGCGTCGGCGGACGACGCCTGCGGCAGTTCGCTGGACGGCGCGGGGGACGGTGCGTCGGGCCGGGGCACGACCAGGGTGGCGACGCGGTCGACGGCCGCTCCGAGATCGGTCTCGAAGCGCAGGTGCAGGTCTTCGTAACGCTGCGCGAGCGCAGCGAGGTCGTCCGCGACGCCGGGCAGCGGGACGGAGCGGCCGAGCCTGCGCGCTGCGTCGGCCAGCTCCGCCGCTCGCTCGCCGAGGATGCGCGCGGCGCACTGCTGCACGAGTTGTCCGGAGGAGCCGGGCAGCTCGAAGTTCACGCCGGCGGTCATCGTCGAGCGCGCGGGATCGGCGGGCAGCCGGGTCGCGACGTCGGCGACGCGGCTCATCGCCGACATCAGCGTCGTGGTCGTCGTCGCCAGCGCGCTGCGCAGTTCGCCGGGCAACGGGGCGGGCGCGAAGACCTGCGACAGCGCGCGCACCATCAGCGCGTAGATCGAGTTGGCGAGATCGACCACCTGCGCGGCGACCGGATCGACGATGCGCGTGCGGTCGTGCGTGATGCCGAGGTCGCCGAGCATCGGGTTGCGGACGACCGGGCGCGCGGGCTCGAAGTCGGGTCGCGCCGCGCGCATTGCCGCGAGTTCCTGCCCTGATCGCGCTGAAGCGGGCGAAGTGCGAGTCGTCGCTGTGCGCCGGCGCGCCTTCGCCCTGCGTGACGATCTCCTCGATCGCGCGCTGCGCCGACGCGAGGTCGTCGATCCGGAACAGGCCGGGCAGGCCGAACTCCCCGGGGCCGACCTGCGCCTGGCCGTGGCCGACGAACACGCGGTCTTCACCGAGTTGTTCCGCCAGCCGCGCGAGCCCGTGCAGAGCACCGTGGTACAGGTGGCCCTGGCTCGCGTAGTCCTGCGGCGCGGGCGCCAGCAGGTCCGGACGCGCGATGCGGCGGTAGTGATTCGCGTGGCTGAAGCCGGCTCCGTCCGCGATGTCGATGCCCTCGGGCCGCTCGATGAACATGAAGTGATCGAGCGCGGCGTCGCCGAACGGCATCAGCGTCATGACGACGTCGGCCGGGAAGTGGCCCGGGCGCACCGGGAATGCGGGACGCCACAGGTGGGGCGCGGCGCCGATCGCGGCGAGCAGGTTGTTCACCAGCGACAGGTGCAGCATTTCCTCCAGCGCCACCCGCCCGAGCGAGCGCCGCCAGCGTTCGATCGCCGCCAGCTCGGTCGGCGTCACGCCCTCGCTCGCGTCGCGCTTCAACGACCACTGCGCGTACAGGTACGAGCACATCACCGTGTGCTCGAACTCCGCGGCCTCGCACAGCAGGTAGATGAGTTCTTCGCGATCCTGTACGACGATCTGCTCTGGCATGAAGGCTCGAATCCGGCGCAAGCCGCAAGGGTGCCGCTCTCGTGCATCGTTGGCAAGCGAGATGGCGCGCGGGTATCGTGCCGCCTCCCCAAGCTCCCGGACGTCCGCCGCCATGACCCGCTTCCACTGCCGTGCCGCACTGCTGTCCCTGGTCATCGCCGCGGCCGCTCCGCTCGCGCAGGCAAGCGACGTCCCGCCGACCGAAGGCGCGGCGCTGCTCAAGTGGCTGCAGTCCGGCGCGTACAAGGCGTGGCCGAAGGAGTCCGCCGCGCATCGCTCGATGGGAGAGCACAAGACCCTGGTGCAGACCTACCTGAACCCCACGGTCGACACGTCGCTCGGCGCAAAGGCGAAGGAGCACCCGCGCGGGTCGGCGGCGGTCAAGGAACTGCTCGACGCCGCCGGCAAGCTGTCCGGCTGGGCCGTCTCGGTCAAGACCGCGGAGCATGGCGACGGCGCGCAAGGGCTGGTTCTGGTACGAGATCCTCGGGACGGCCCCGGGCAGCGGCGTCGTCGCCAACGGGCAGGCCGTTCCGCTGTGCGTCAGCTGCCACGCCAAGGGGCGCGACGCCATGCTGTCGCGAGCACCCGCTCGATACTATCCCGCCCGCTGCCTCAAACCGCTTCGCGCGCCGCGCACGCGCGTTAGCGCGTAATGCGTGAGCATCGCGCTCGCGGCCGCGAGCAATAGGCCGCCGGCGCCGTCGACGATGTAGTGCCAGCCAAGAAGGACCGTCGACGTCCAGACCAGCAGCACCCAGGGCACGGTGACGACGAGGGTCCACCGGTGCGCGGCCGCGAGCCAGATCGCGGTGAGTGCGACCATCGCGATGTGCAGGCTCGGCATCGCCGACACGCCACCCAGGAGGATGCCGCTGGTTCGTTCTAGGTTCTCTGGCGGTTGAGACATGACTTGCGCGACTTTCCTCATCGCCTCGCTCGTCATCGAGCCGTCGAGGTAGGCGAAGACATCCGGCCGATGGAATGCGGGCCCCATGACCGGATTGAGCACGCCGAGGAGCCGGCCGACGTAGAAGAGCACGATCATCGACACGCAATACTCCAGCAGATAACGCCGGCCTCGGCCGATCACGATCAGCGCGAAGGCGGCCAGCAGCTCGAGCAGCCACGCGCTGTGGTACAGGCGGTCCCACGGGGTCGGATCGATCGACAACCGTGGAAGATGCACCAGCAGCGGGCCTTCGATGCTCCAGTAGAAAGGGTCCCGCCACTCGGTCAAGTTTCCGATCAGCTTGAGGCTCAGCAGCGTGATGTTCGACGTCCCGAGGAGTCGCGAGCGATGTTGCAAGCAGCATCGCGATCGGCGGCAGGCCGCAGGTGAAGAAGCGCCAGGCGCGCATCGATTCGACGCTGACCGGGCTCGTGCCCGCCCGGCCTCGAAGGCGCCAGGCTGCCTCGCTCACCAGTCCGACCGCCACGAGCGCGCCATCCCAGACGACCCCCAGGAGAACGATGTAGGCCAGCACGCCAGCCAGAAGAAGCGCGGTGTCCCAGAACCAGAGTTCGAAAGGCGAACCGGCCACATGCGCGAGCAACGCCGTCACGACCGTCGTGGCGGCATACACCCCGAGGATGATCGCCAGCGCGCGCCCGGCTCGTCGGCGTGTCCAGGTCGCTCTGGAAGTGCACTACCCGGCTCGCTTCCCGATCGCGATGCGAATGGCGGCTGACGCATGCGATCGAAATCAGCGCCCCGCCCACGACGTCGGCGGGGAAGTGCGCGCCGACCCACACTCGTGACAAGCAAACGAGGATCGCGCCTACCCCAAGCGCCAGCTGGGTCGCGCGCGATGCACCGGGCATCAGCGACGCCGCCACCAGTACCGCGAAGGCCGCGTGGCCTGAGGGAAAAGCGCCGCTGGTTTCGGGATCGCCAAGGATCGTGACCGTGTCCGATCCCATCGCGATGATTGGCCGCGGAAAGTCGAGGCTCGACTTCATGAACGGGACAATCGCCATCGAAATAATCGGATAGGCGATGGCGAGCGTCGCCAGGCCGCGCAGTGCTACTGCCCGGCCGGCGCCAGTGCAGCAGCAGAAGCGCAGCCATGTAGAACGGGTACATCCGCGGATGGCCGATCGCGCTCGCAGAAATCATGAGCCAATCGAGGAACGGGGTGTGCAACCCGTTGATGAACAGGAAGAGTTCCCGATTCAGGCCGAACCAGTCGTACATCGGATTGCCGGATGAAATCGGGGTCATTGGCTCGGGCAGTCCGGTTGCCCAAGACGCAGAGTCGCTGCGGCCGCGGCTGTCGCTTGCATTAGGACAACTTTACTCCGCCGCGTGTCTAACGCCGCTTGCCCAGCCACTTCTGGGCGCGTTCCATCTTGATCAATTCGCCGACGGTCGACATGCCGTTGCGGTGCGCCTGCTCCAGCACCAGCAGCATCATCTGCGCGTTGGTGTAGGCGTCGGCGATCGCGCGGTGCCGGCCGATCGGCCGGATGCCGAAGTGCTGCGACCAGTCGTCGAGCGAGTCGTTGTCGGTGCCGGGGAACACGGACGGCAGCAGCACGGCGAGGTCGAGGAAGGTGTGCTGCTGCGGCAGGCCAAGAACAGCATTCACCTCGCGCGTCAGTACGGTCTCGTCGAACTCGGCGCGGAAGGCGATCACGACCGAGTCGCCCAGGAATTCGAGGCAGTCCATCAGCGCGTCGACCGGCGACACCCCGGCCATCTGCTGCTGGCCGCCGATCTGGTGCACCAGGATGTTGTCGACTTCGCTGGGACGGTGCTGCCGCAGCACCACTTCGAAGGCGTTGCCGTGATGCACGGCGCGCGCCTCGACCGCCACCGCGCCGATCGAGATGATCACGTCCTGCAGCATGTTGGGTCCGGTCGTTTCGAGGTCGAGCGCGACGAAGCGGGCGAGGGCGAGCGGCGCGCGCTCGATGAAGTAGGGCCGCGCCGCCATGTGGTCGAGCCGGATCCGCAGCTTTTCCAGGCGCTCGCGACCGTCGATGTCGAGCGAGCGACGCACGCGCCAGGCGTTGATCGCGGCGCTGAAGGGCGGCTTCATCGCGCTCGGCGCTACTGCGCGAAGGTCTGTTGCAGGCGCCGCTGCAGTTCGCGCGCCTGCCGGAACGACTCCTTCAGCATGCGCTGGTCGAGTTCGTTGAGCGAATACGGATCGATCCGGTTCCGGTTGCGCGCCGGGTCGCCCGCGCGTTCATCGGTCGGGTCGATGAACTCGCCGCGCTGCGCGCGCAGCCGCATCATCTGCAGGAACTGGAAGGCGTCGATCGCGGCGGCGACGTGCCGCTCCGGGACGTTCAGCCGGCGTCCGGTGGCCCACAGCCGTTGCCCCGTGTTCGTCTCCGGTGTCCCGAGCCCGAGGGCCAGCGCGCGCGCGGCATCGACGAAGACCCGCGTGCCCTGCGTCTTCAGGTCGATCGTGCCCTGGTTCTGGCCCTCGTCGGTCTTGAACGTGCGGATCAGACCGAGGGGCGGCTCGGCCTGCAAGGCGTTCGCGGTCATCATCCGCAGGAAGAAGCGGTTGTCCTGGGTGATCCCGAGCAGCCAGTTGCGCAGGCGCTCGGCCAGCGTCGTGTTGCCGAACAGCGGCCGGAAGTCGAAGAAGATGTTGGCGTTCAGCAGCGCGTTCGGCGTCGGCTCGCGCACCCAGCCGGCGAACTTCGCCCGCCACTCGTCGACCGACAGGCAGCACTCCCGGTTGCTCGCCATGATGTTGCCCGGGCACAGCGGAAAGCCGAGCTCGGCGAGCGCATCGTTGACGTTGCGCGCGAAGTTGAGCAGCCTGGCCCGGTCGTGCGCGAGCTCGTCCTCGTCGCCCTCGAAGATGATCGCGTTGTCCTGGTCGGTGGCGATCGTCTGTTCGCGCCGCCCCTCGCTGCCGAGCGACAGCCAGCACCACTCGAGTCCCGCGAGGTCCGCGGCCGGCAACAGCAGGTCGAACACACGCTCGGTCATCGCGTCGTTGAGCGCTGCGATCGTGTGGGTGAGGCCTTCGGCGGCCGCACCCTGCGCGATCAGGTTCTCGCTCAGCATGCCGATGTCCTGCGCCGCGCGCTTGAGCGCCGCCACGCTGCGTGCCGTCTTGATCGACTGCATCACGTTGCGCATGGACACACGTTGCAGCGAGAACAGGTCGCGCTCGGAGACGATGCCGGCGATGCGGTCCTCGCGCGTCACCACCAGTTGGTGGTAGCCGCGTCGCGCCATCACGGCGAGCGCCTCCTGTGCGTTGGCGAGTTCGTCGAGCACGCCGGGCCCGGCGGTCATCACGTCGGTGATTGGCCGTTCGAGCGCCACGCCCGGCAGCACCACGCGCTCCATCAGGTCGGTGAGCGTGAAGATGCCGAGCGGCTTCTGCTCGCCGTCGACGACGGCGATGGTGCCGACGTGCTCGCGGCTCATCGCGTCGAGCGCCTCGCGGATCGACGTGTCGCTGCTGCAGTAGACCGGGGCGCGTCGCACCAGCGCCTTCAGCGGCTGAAGCAGCGTCTGCTGCTCGGCGGCGCGCTGCGAGAACTGGGTTCGCAACTGGGCGAGCGACTGCTGCACGATCGATGCGAGCGCCTGCGTGCAGAAGCGCGCGAACGGCGCCGAGCGCGTCCGCAGTTCCTCGAAGTCCTCCTTCGCCAGCTGGAAGCAGAAGACGTCCTCGGCGGCGACGAAGTGCCGCGTGTTGACCGAACTGGCCGAAAGTGACGCGACCGGGAAGCACTCCCCGGGGCCGAGCACGATGTCGTCGCCCTGCACCGCGGCGTTGTAGTTGCGCACGTGGCCGCGCTGGATGATGTGCAGGTCGCGCACGCGCACCCCGCTCGCCGGATCGATGATCAGCGAGCCGACCGGGAAGTACGCGAGCCGCACGTGCTCGGAGATGAATTCGAGGTCCGGCGTGGCCATGCCGGAGAACGGCGCGTGGTGGCGCAGGAAGGCGACGGTCGCCTCGTTGATCAGGGCCGGCGTGGGCATCGGTCGTTCTTCGTCGCGTCGGGTCGAGTCAGATTGCAGCAAGTGCCAAGCGTACGGCCTTGTCTGTGGTCAAAGGGCCTCCCGTGCCCCAAAAGAAAGAGGCCCCGCGCGGGGGCCTCCTTCGTACTTCGGACGGACTGCGTCAGTGCGCGGCTGCCTTGGAAGCCAGGATGCCGGTGTTCTGGCGCGCGTACAGCTCTTCCCACATGTCGTCGGCGCGCTTGTCGCGGTAGAGGAGCGAACCGAGGATGACCGCGAGGAACCCGAGCGGGATCGAGATCAGTCCCGGGTTGCGCAGGTCGAACAGCGGTGCTTCGAGGCCCACGAGCGACGTGTTCTCGCCCTTGACGCGCTCGATGTCGGCTTTCGCCTTCGTCGCCGCACGGTCGAGAGCGCCGATCGATTTCTGGGCATTCGCGATCTTGGCGGCGTCGCCCGAGGCAATGTCGGCCTCGGCGGCCGCGCGCTTCGGACCGTCGGCGGCAAGCACCTTCTCGGCCGCCCCGCGGACCGCCTTCGGATACGTCATGTTCGGCGACACCAGCACAAGGCCGACCGCCAGCAGCGTGCCAACCACCATGCCGGCCATGATCCCGCCGGTGTTGCACTTGCGCCAGTACAGCGTCAGCAACACGCACGGGAAGTTGGCCGAGGCGGCAACCGCGAACGCCAGCGCCACCAGGTGAGCCACGTTCTGGCCCTTGGCCGCGATGCCGATCGTGATGGCCATTGCGCCGACGATCACCGTGGCGATCCGTGCAGCGCGCACCTGCTCCTGCGGCGTCACGTGTTCTTCGCGGATCACGCCGACGTACAGGTCGTGCGCCATGGCGGACGCGGCGGCCAGCACCAGGCCGGCAACCACGGCGACGATCGTGGCAAAGGCCACGGCCGCGACGAAGGCCAGCATGAAGTTGCCGAGCATCGAATCCGCACCGCCACCCAGGTACTGGGCGAGCAGCGGGCCGGCCATGTTGCCGCCCGGGTCGACCGCGGCGATCTGGGCCGGTCCGACCAGCCTGGCGGCGCCGAAGCCGAGGAACAGCGTCAGGACGTAGAAGCCGCCGATGATGGCCATGGCCCAGATCACCGACTTCCGCGCGGCCTGCGCCGTCGGGACGGTGAAGAAGCGCATCAGGATGTGCGGCAGTCCGGCCGTGCCGAACACCAGTGCCATGCCGAGCGAGATCTGGTCGATCGGCGCCTTGAACAGCAGGCCCGGTTCGAGGAAGCGCTGGCCGAGTTCCTGTGGCGTCATGTTCTTCGACGCCTCACCCAGCAGTCCCGCCACGCGCGCCTGGATCTTCGGATCGCCGACGACGTCCTGCAGGAACGCCGGCAGGGAGAAGCCGTAAGGCGCCCACACCAGGACCACGAGGATGATCGACGCGATCACCAGCAGGATCGCCTTGATGATCTGCACCCAGGTGGTCGCGACCATGCCGCCGAACAGCACGTACGCGAGCATCAGCACGCCGACGGTCATGACGGAGATTTCGTAGTCGATGCCGATCAGCGTCTTCACCAGCACACCGCCGCCGACCATCTGCGCCGTCAGGTAGAACGTCGAGACCGTGATGGTCGACAAGGCGCCGACGATGCGGACCTTCTTCGGATCGTTGCGGTACGCGAGGATGTCGGACAACGTGTACTTGCCGATGTTGCGGCAAGGCTCGGCAATCACGAGCAGCACCGTGATGTAAGCCACCAGCCAGCCCACCGAGTACATGAAGCCGTCGTAGCCGAACTGGCTGATCAGGCCGGCAATCCCGAGGAACGAGGCCGCCGACAGGTAATCGCCCGCGATCGCCCAGCCATTCTGAAGGCCGGACACGCCGCCGCCCGCTGTGTAGAAGTCCGACGCGGTCTTCACGCGCTTGGCGGCGACGAAAGTGACGTACATCGTCAGCGCGATGATCGCCGCGAACACCGCGAACGTGAGCCAGCGGTAGTTGGGTGCAACCGCGCCCTGCGCAAGCGCGGGCAGCGCGGTCAGGCCGATCGCGGCAATGCCGACGAGCGTGAAAGCCTTGGTGCGGAGCGAGAGTGAACTCATGTCACACCTTCACTTTCTTCTCGAAGTCTGTGACCAGTTCGCGCGCCATCGCGTCGAACTCGTTGTTGGCGCGCCAGGAGTAATAGAAGGCGATGGCCCAGGCGACGACGAACTGCGACAACGCGAAGAGGAGGCCGACGTTGATCGGGCCCCACACCTTGATGGAATACAGGGCGGGGAAGTAGGCCGCGCCGATCGGCAGCAGGAAGTAGAAGAAGACCGAGAAGATCATGAGGCCCGCCAGGAAGGCCTGCTTCTTCTTGTGCAATACCTGAAAGCGTGGATCGGCGACGATCGCGCCCCACTCGAGTGATGTCATTGCCATAAGGGACCCTCCCTTGGATCCGCGGTCTTTATCGTGCGGCGGAATCGCTGCGCCGAACCCGGCCTTGTTTTCTCTTCTATGGCCTTGGCCCGCGCAAGCTAGCGAGTCGACCTTACCTCTCCCTTACTCCGCCTGACCGGGGGCTTACGCAACCGGGCGAAGCACTGGCTGCGACTCCCTGTTCGCGGGATGCGCAGGGCCGCCTTCGCGAGCAGTGCGAGATTGGCTATCGGGCCGGAGCCCTGGCCCCTTGGCACGCGCCGCGCGCAGCGCTAGATTTTTCAGAGCACGGACAGGAGGGCCGCACGATGGGCATCGCGCAGGCGCTGGCGCGCAGGGCGGAAACGCAGGTCACGGGCGCGGCGCGCTCGGGAATCGAGCGCCTCGCGGCGCGGGTGGCGGCCGAAGGCGGCATTCCCCTCGACGTGGTGCTGCCGGACGGCGCGTGCATCGGCTTCGGATTGCCGGCGCGCATCCGGCTGGTCGTGCGCGCGCCGTCGCTGCTCGCCGAACTGGCCAGCCCGTCGTTCGCCACCCTCGCGGAGGCGTACGTGCAAGGCCGCCTCGAGGTGCAGGGCGACCTGCTGGAAGCGCTGCCGCTTGCAGAGCGCCTGGTCGAGGCCGGCGGATCCAGTGTCGCGCAGCGGGTCGCGGGCGCGATCGCGCGGCACACGGCGCGGACCGACCGCTCGGCGATCAGCTACCACTACGACGTCGGCAACGCGTTCTACCGCTTGTGGCTCGATGAACGCATGGTGTACTCGTGCGCGTACTTCCGCACCGGCGACGAGACGCTCGACGAGGCGCAGCGCGCCAAGCTCGATCACATCTGCCGCAAGCTACGGCTGGCGCCGGGCGAGCGCCTGCTCGACGTCGGCTGTGGATGGGGCGGCCTCGTGATCCATGCCGCGCAGCACTACGGCGTGTCCGCGGTCGGCATCACGCTGTCGGCGGAGCAGCACGGGCTGGCGCGCGAGCGCGTCGCCGCGCTCGGTCTCGCCGATCGCGTCCAGGTGGAATTGCTCGATTACCGCGATCTCGCCGGGCGCTATGGGCGCGAAAGCTTCGACAAGGCGGCCAGCATCGGCATGTTCGAGCACGTGGGGCTGAAGAACCTCGCGAAGTACTTTTCGAGCGTCGCCGCCGTCCTGCGCGATCGCGGGCTCTTCCTCAATCACGGCATCACGGCGGCCGACGTCGAGAACCGTCCGGTGGGCAGCGGCGTGGGCGACTTCGTCGACAAGTACGTCTTCCCGCAGGGCGAACTGCCGCACCTGCACCTCGCCGTGCGCGAGATGTCGGCGGCCGGCTTCGAGGTCGTGGACGTCGAGTCGCTGCGTCCGCACTACGCGAATACGCTGGCGCACTGGGCGCGACGCCTCGACAGCCGCCTCGACGAGGCCGCACGGCTGGTCAGCGACCGGACGCTGCGCATCTGGCGCGCCTACCTGGCCGGCTGCTCCTACGGCTTCCAGCAAGGCTGGATGTCGATCCACCAGGTGCTCGGCAGCGTGCATCGGCAGCCCGGCACCACCGGCTTACCGCTGACGCGGGACTGGATCTACCGCGCCTGAGCGTCGAAAGAAGGCTCAGGGCGGCGGGTTCCTTGACCGGGGTCGTCCCTGAGCTCCGGCCTCCGGGGCGGCCGGGCTGTTCCGCTGGCGGGAAATGTGACTAGAATCCGCCCGACACGAAACGCCGAGAATTCAAGGCCATGGCGCGCGGACTTAAAGCTGTGCGGCGGGCCGCCAAGAAGAAGAGCGTTCGATCAGGCCGGTATTCGGTCCATTGGCGACCCGGCATGCGTGGTCTGCTGTTGACTTTGTTGTGAGGAGGGGACTTTGCGCGCATTGCTGGTTTTGACCCTGGCGGGGTGTCTGGTGGCCTCCGGGGCCGCGTTCGGCGGAACCTCGTCGACCCGGTCCGAGTCGCAAGCCTCGACCACCATCGCCAAGGCGAAGTCCGCCCAGCGCGTGAAGGGCACCATCCCCGCCGGCTCGGCCCGCATCCAGTCCAAACGGAAGGCTGGCGTCGAACGCGCGCCGCTGCGCCCGTCCGAGGGCCAGCTCGCCGGCCTCACGCACAGCGGCGACCCGCTGCAGCTGAAGAGCCACGTGGCGCTGGTCGTCGACCAGGACACCGATGAAGTGCTGTTCGAGAAGAACGTCCACGCGGTGCTGCCGATCGCGTCGATCACGAAGCTGATGACGGCGCTGGTGACGGTCGAAGCCGGCCTGTCGCTCGACGAGGAACTGAAGGTCACGCCGGACGAACTGGTGCGCGCCGGCATCCGCTCCAACCTGCGGCCCGGACTCGCCATGAGCCGCGGCACCGCGCTGCATCTGGCGCTGATGTCGTCGGAGAACCGCGCGGCGCAGCTGCTCGGCCGTACCTACCCCGGCGGCCTCGACAACTTCGTCGAGGCGATGAACGCGAAGGCGCGGATGCTGGGCATGAGCGACTCGCACTTCGTCGATCCGACCGGCCTGTCGCCGGACAACCGCTCGAGCGCGAACGACCTCGTGCGGCTGGTCAAGGCGGCCTACGAACACGACGTGATCCGGGAATTCAGTACCAGCGGCGAACTGGCGCTGCCGATGGGCAAGCGCAGCGTCCGCTACGGCAACACCAATCGCCTGACGGCGAATCCCGACTGGGACATCGGCCTGCAGAAGACCGGCTACATCTCCGCCGCCGGCCGCTGCCTCGTGATGCAGGCCGTGATCGAGGGCAAGCGGGTGGTGATGGTGCTGCTGGATTCGGTCGGCAAGTATTCGCGGATCGCGGACGCGCAGCGCATTCGTGACTGGCTCGAAACGAGCGGGGCCCTCACCAAGGCGCCCGCGCGTTCGGCCGGCTCCTCCGCCGGCGACCCCGCCCGGACTGATCTAGCTCTTCGCGCGCGGCTCGGGCTGCCCGCTGTAGCCCAGTCCAGCCGAGATCCGCTGGGCGGTCGACAGCAGGTCGTCGATCCAGTCGTCCTGCATCCGCTCGGACGGCGCCGACACCGAGAGCCCCGCGGTGATCCGCCCCGTGTCGTCACGGATGCCGGCGGCGAGGCAGCGCACTCCCAGTTCCAGTTCCTCGTTGTCGCGCGCATAGCCGCGCGTGCGGACCATCGAGAGTTCGCGCTCGAGCTTGGCCAGTTCGGTGATGCTGTTCTTCGTGTGACCGGCGAGGCCGGTCCGCGTCGCGTAGGCGCGGACGACGCGCGGTTCTTCGTAGGCGAGGAAGAGCTTGCCGCTCGACGTCAGGTGCAGCGGCGCGCGGCCGCCGATCGCCCGCACGACCTGCATCCCCGAGCGTTCGCTGTACGAGCGGTCGACGTAGACGATCTCGTCGCCCTGGCGCACCGAGAGGTTGACGGTCTGGCCGGTGCGGCGATGCAGCTCGCGCATCGGCTCCAGCGCGGCCTCGCGCACCGACAGGCGCGCCTTGACGAGGTTGCCGAGTTCGAGCAGCCGCATGCCGAGGCGATACGACCCGGGCGTCTCGGCGCGATCGACGAATCGGCCGACCACCATGTCGTTTAGTATCCTGTGCGCCGTCGACGGGTGCAGGCCCGTCGTGCTCGCAAGCTCCTTCAGGCTGACGGGCTCCGAACGGGCGGCGAGCGCATCGAGCAGCTTCATCATCCGCTCGATGACCTGGATGGCGGTCTTGTCCCGCGGGGCAGCAATCGTCATGGTGCGTTGCGGTATTTTTTGGATACCGCGGTTTTATATCAGATTGCGAAAAGTGGGCAATGGGTTGTCGCCGGGCGACCTTGACCTGCGGCAGGTTCTTTCCACATCCCGGTGCCATGCAGCGCGCGGGCTGCGCCGAGCAGTGGCCGTGACCGGCCACGGGAGATCGCGAACGTGAGAGTCGGACTGTTCGTCACCTGCCTGGTGGACGCCGTGAGGCCGGAGATCGGGTTCTCGACCCTGAAGCTGCTCGAAGGCGCGGGCTACGAAGTGGTCGTGCCGGAATCGCAGACCTGCTGCGGCCAGCCGGCCTACAACTCGGGCGACGCGCGCACCGCGCGCGAGCTGGCGGAAAAGGTGCTGCGCGAGTTCGAGGGGTTCGATTACGTCGTGCTGCCGAGCGGCTCGTGCGGCGGACAGATCAAGGTGCAGTACCTCGAACTGTTCCGCGACGATCCCGACCTCAAGGCGCGCATCGAGCGCCTGGCGGGCAAGACCTACGAGCTGACCGACTTCCTCGTCAACGTCGCGAAGATCGCCGACCTGCCGTCGAGCTTCGCCGGCCACATCACCTATCACGATTCCTGCAGCGGCCTGCGCGAACTCGGCGTGAAGGAGCAGCCGCGCGCGCTGCTGGCGAAGCTGCCCGGCGTGCAGCTGACCGAGATGAAGGACTGCGAGCAGTGCTGCGGCTTCGGCGGCACCTTCTCGGTGAAGTACGGCGACATCTCCGGCGCGATCGTCGACGAGAAGTGCCGCAACATCCAGGCGAGCGGCGCCGACGCCGTCGTGCTCGGCGACCTCGGCTGCATCCTGAACATCGAAGGGCGGCTGCGACGCACCGGCGACGAGAAGACGCGCGTGCTGCACATCGCCCAGGTGCTGGCGGGAGACGCGTGATGCAGGTCCAGTCGATGCACTTCAAGGAGCGCGCCGGCCAGAAACTGGCCGACGTCCGCCTGCAGAAGAACCTGAAGAAGCTGTCGGAGAAGTTCGTCACCGCGCGCGCGGCGGCGATCCTCGAACTCGACGACTTCGAGGCCACGCGCGATGCCGCGGTCGAGCGGCGCAACCGGGCGCTGGCCGACCTCGACGTCTGGCTGGAGATCTTCGAGCGCAACGCCACCGCGCGCGGCGCGCACGGTGCTCTACGCCGAGACGCACGAGGAAGCGGTGCGGCTGATCGTCGACATCGCGAAGCACCACGGGGTGCGCAAGGTCACGAAGTCGAAATCGATGGTGTCCGAAGAGGTCGGGCTGAACCACGCGTTCGAGGCCGCGGGCATCCAGCCGGTCGAGACCGACCTCGGCGAATACATCCTGCAGATCAACGACAACGAGGCGCCGTCGCACATCATCGCGCCCGTGATCCACAAGGACAAGGAAGAGATCTCCGATCTCTTCGCGAAGGCCCACGCCACGCCGCGCAAGACCGAGATCACGCAGCTCACGCGCGAGGCGCGCGAGGTGCTGCGCGGCCACTTCCTGAGCGCGGACATGGGCGTGACCGGCGCCAACTTCCTGATCGCCGAGACCGGGTCGGCCACGGTCGTGACCAACGAGGGCAACGAAGGGATGTGCACGATCCTTCCGCCCAAGGTGCACGTGGTGCTGACCGGCATCGAGAAGGTCCTGCCCACGCTCGAGGACGTCGCCACGCTGATGCGCCTGCTGCCGCGCTCGGCGACGGGCCAGCCGATCTCGAACTACTTCTCCGTGCTGACCGGCCCGCGCCGGCCGGGCGAGGAGGACGGCCCGGAGCACATGTACTACGTGCTGGTCGACGCCGGCCGCACCGGCCTGCTCGGCGGCGAGTTCCAGGAGATGCTCCGCTGCATCCGCTGCGGCGCGTGCATGAACCACTGCCCCGTCTACCAGAAGATCGGCGGCCACGCGTACGGCTGGGTGTACCCGGGCCCGATGGGCTCGGTGCTGACGCCGAGCTACGTCGGCATCGAGAACGCGCTCGACCTGCCGCAGGCGGCCACGCTGTGCGGCCAGTGCAGCGTCGTCTGCCCGGTGAAGATTCCGCTGCCCGACCTGCTGCGCAAGCTGCGCGAGAAGCAGTGGGAGCGCGGGCTGCGGCCGTGGTACGAGAAGGTCGGCATCGCGGTATGGGCGTACGCGGCCATGCGGCCGTCGCTCTACGCGTTCGGATCGAAGGTGGCGGTGCGCGTGCTGCGCTGGATGGGCGGCGATGCGAAGCGCATCCGCAGCCTGCCGGTGGGCGCCGGCTGGACCGTCAGCCGCGACTTCCCGGCGCCGAGCGGCCGCACCTTCCGCGAGATGTATCGCGAGCGCCGGCCGTCCGGTCAGGCGGGCTCGACGCGGACGTAGCGCGCGCCGGTCTCGTCGCGCCCCGACCGGAAGAGCGCCACCTCGCGGATCGGCCAGGCGATCGGCGGCGCGATCTCCCGCGGGCCGTCGAAGCGCTTCACGTCGCGCAGCAGCGTGACGTGCGGGACGAAGGGCTTGCGGTCGTAGCCCACCCCCATCCGGTCGAGCAGCCCGCGCGCGCTGGCCGCGATCGCCGCCAGTTCATCCGACAGCGCTCCACCGGCCCACAGCACGCGCGGCCGCGCGAAGAAGCCGATCTCGGTCAGTGCCCAGTCGCAGGCCAGCGGCGGCAGCGCCGCGCACGCGGCCGCGACCTCGGCGCCGCGCGCATCCGGCAGGTCGCCGATGAACGCGAGGGTGAGGTGCAGGTTCTCGGCCCGCATCACGCGGCCGTGGTCGGCGTGCGGCCGCAGGGACTGGGTCAGTTCCGCGCAGCGCTGCCGCGCCGCGGCATCCGGCCACGCCGCGAGGAAGCAGCGCATCGTCAGGCGGCGCGACGGGCGCCGCCGCGCGGCGCGCGCGACGGTTTCGCCTTCATCGCCCGGATCGCCTCGACGCAGTCGGCGACGACGTCCGGTCCCGAGTAGATGAAGCCGGTGTAGACCTGCACCAGCGACGCGCCGGCCTGCATCTTCTCGACCGCGTCGGCGCCGTTCATGATGCCGCCCACGCCGATGATCGGCAGCGTGCCCTTCAGGTGGCGCGCGAGGATGTCGACGACCGCGGTCGCCCGTTCCGTGAGCGGGCGACCGGAGAGTCCGCCCGTCTGCTCGGCGTGCAGCAGCCCCGCCACGCGGTCGCGCGCGATGGTCGTGTTGGTGGCGATGACGGCATCGACGCCATGCTCGACCAGCGTGTCGGCGATCGCCGGGATCGCGGCGTCGTCGAGGTCCGGCGCGATCTTCACCGCCAGCGGCACGCGCCGGCGATGGCGGTCCTCGAGCCGCTTGCGTTCGTCGCGCAGCCCGGCGAGCAGCCCGGTGAGTTCCTTCGCGCCCTGCAGCGCGCGCAGGTCCTTCGTGTTCGGCGACGAGATGTTCACCGCGACGTAGTCGGCGTGCTCGTAGACCTTCTGCAGCCCGATGCGGTAGTCGTCGAGCGCGCGCTCGATCGGCGTGTCGGCGTTCTTGCCGATGTTGAGTCCCACGATCCCGCCGCGGCGGCGGAACGCGCCCTGCCGCTTGACGTTGTCGACGAGCTTGTCGACGCCGTCGTTGTTGAAGCCCATCCGGTTGATCACGCCCTGCGCGGGAATCAGCCGGAAGATGCGCGGCTTCGGATTGCCCGGCTGCGGGCGCGGCGTGACCGTGCCCGCCTCGATGAAGCCGAAGCCGAAGCTGCCGAGCGCGTCGATGTGGTCGCCGTTCTTGTCCATGCCGGCGGCCAGTCCCGACCGGATTCGGGAAGTCGAGCCCCATCACCGTGACCGGCAGCGGCGCGCACGGACTTGCAGACGAGGCGGGTGAGGCCGAGCGCGTAGGCGCGCTGCAGCTGCGTCAGCGTGAGGTCGTGGGCGACCTCGGGGTCGAGCGAGAAGAGGACGGAGCGCGCGAGGGTGTACAGCACCTGCGCATTCTAGCGAGCGGGGAGGGCGCGATCAGCGCGCGCGCTTGTGTTCGGTCAGACGTTCCCACCGCCCGCCGCGCAGCATCTCCACGGGGCGGAAGCGCGCCTTGTAGGCCATCTTCGGGCTCTCCGCGATCCAGTAGCCGAGGTAGAGGTACGGCAGCCCGAGCGCCTTGCACTGCTCGATCTGCCACACGATGTTGAACGTGCCGTAGCTCGTGCCGGGCGCGTCCGGATCGAAGAACGTGTAGACCGACGACAGCCCGTCGTTCAGCACGTCGATGATCGAGATCATCCGCAGCGTGCCGAGGCCGTCGACGCCCGGCGGCAGCGGGTCGCGGAACTCCACCAGGCGCGTGTTGACCTTGCTCTGCAGCAGGAACTGCGAGTACTGCTCGCGGCTGTCGTTGTCCATGCCGCCGCCGGCGTGGCGCGTGGACTGGTAGCGCAGGTACAGGTCGTAGTGTTCGTGGTCGAACGCGAGCGAGGCGACGCGCGACGCGAGGCCGCGATGCTGCAGCCAGGACCGGCGCTGCGTGCGATTGGGCTCGTACTCGTTGACGGGCACCCGCACCGGCACGCACGCGCGGCAGCCGTCGCAGTACGGCCGGTACGTGAAGATCCCGCTGCGGCGGAATCCCATCTTGACGAGTTCGCTGTAGACGTCGGCGTTGATCAGGTGCGCGGGTGTGGCGACCTGCGACCGCGCCTGGCGGTCGTCGAGATAACTGCACGGGTAGGGCGCCGTGGCGTAGAACTGCAGCGCCGAAAAGGGCAGTTCCTTGAGGTTCGCCACGTCAGTCGGTCCGGGTCTCGGTCAGCAGTGCGTTGAGCGGTCGGTCTGCGTAGGCGCGCCAGTCGATCGGCGCGGCGTCCACCGCGGTCCTCACGTGAGCCAGGAAGTCGGCGCGTCCGACCTCGCGCGCCCCGAGGGAGGCGAGGTGACGCGTGTTCTGCTGGCAGTCTATCACCGGCACTTTCTCGTTCAGCATGATTTGCACCAGTGCCGCGAGCGCGATCTTCGAGGCGTCGGTGGCGCGCGCGAACATCGACTCGCCGAAGAACATGCGGCCGAGCGCCACGCCGTACAGGCCGCCCGCCAGTTCGCCGTCGATCCACGTTTCGATCGAGGCCGCGAGGCCGCGGCGATGCAGCGCCGTGTACGCCGCGACGATGTCCGGCGTGATCCAGGTGCCGGCTTCGCCGCGGCGCGGCTCCGCGCACGCGCGCATCACGGCTTCGAACGCGCTGTTGGCGCGCAGTTCGATGCGGTCGCTGCGCCCCACGCGCCGCAGGGTCTTGCCGAAGGTGCGGGAGATCCGGAACTCGTCGGTGAACAGCACCATGCGCGGGTGCGGCGACCACCACAGCACCGGTTCCCCCTCCGAGTACCAGGGAAAGATGCCGTGCCGGTAGGCGTCGATGAGCCGGTCGACCGTCAGGTCGCGGCTCGCCGCGAGCAGCCCGTTGGGGTGGGCGAGGGCGGCGCGGACCGGCGGGAACGGCTGCCCCGCCGCCAGCCACGGAATCATCGGACGCCGCGGCCCGGGGGCGGCGGCGCACCCGCGACGATGGCTTCGGTGTGGAGGCCGAACTCGCCGCGCTGGCGGTCGGCGAAGAAGTGGCGCAGCGTGGCCGCGACCGTGCGGAACGCGATCTCCTCCCACGGGATCTCGTGCTCGCCGAACAGCCGCACTTCGAGGCTCTCGGTCCCCGCGGAGAACGCGGTGTCGAGCAGGTCGGCGCGGAAGAAGAGGTGGACCTGGTGCACGTGCGGCACGTCGATCATCGTGAAGAGCGGGCCGAGGTCGACGCGGGCGCCGGCTTCCTCGATCGTCTCGCGGATCGCGCCGTCGCCGGTCGTCTCGCCGACCTCCATGAAGCCGGCGGGCAATGTCCACTTGCCGTAGCGCGGCTCGATGGCACGCCGGCACAGCAGCACCTGCTCGCCCCACACGGGAATGGTGCCGACGACCGGGCGCGGGTTCACGTAGTGGATGGTGCCGCACGCGTCGCAGCAGGCGCGCGTGCGGTTGTCGCCGTCCGGAATGCGAACGGTGATGGGGTGTCCACAGTGGGAACAGAAGCGCACGGGCGGCGTCGAAAACAGGGATCGTCGGGGCGTGAAGTCAGTCTATCCCACGCTGTACGTACGCACTCGCGCGGGCATCCACGCGTCCGATGTTGCCCATCGCCGAATGGCCTATAAAGGCGATGTACGGGCGGGCCGCGGCGGCGCGTGCGTCTCCGGTTGTTCCCGTACCAAACCACAACGAAAGGGAGTCCCCATGCGGAAGATGTTGAGTGGAATCATCGCGGTCGGCGGCGCTGGCGCTGTCCACGTCGGCGCTTGCGGCCGATCCGGCCGCGCAGAAGGCCGAACTGCGGAAGATGTGCGACGAGGCGCTGGCCACGCTGTACAAGGCCAAGCCGGCCGCCAAGGCGGAAGTCGAGAAGGCGGCGGGCTACGGCTGCTTCACGAGCTTCGGCATCTCGTTCTTCGTCGGCGGCGCGGGCGGGCGTGGCCTGGTCCATGACAACGCCACGAAGAAGACCACGTTCATGAACATGGGCCAGGCGACCGGCGGGCTCGACTTCGGCGTCAAGGACTATCGCGAAGTGCTCGTCTTCAAGGACAAGGCGACGCTGGCGAAGTTCATCGACAAGGGATGGGAGTTCGGTGGCGGAGGCGGGCGCGCAGGCGGTCGCGGGCGGCAAGGGCGCCAAGGCCGAAGCGGCCGAGATTTCGAGCGGCCCGATCGCGGTGTATCCGATGACGAAGACCGGGCTCGCGATGGGTGTCGCGGCCGGGGCGCGGAAGTACTGGAAGGATGACGATCTGAACAAGTAGTCGGCGTGGATCGCGCGTCTGCGTACCCCTAAGGGACCGCAACTTGCGGCCGCTGCAGCGGAAATGAAAAGGGCTTCCTTCGAGGAAGCCCTTTTCGTATCCGGCCGCGGAGACAGGCCGTGATCCTTCGACCCTTGAGCGACCTACGACCGCGTCGTTTCGCCAAGGTCCGAGAAGTTCGTTATCTTGACCGCGCCATCTGGAAATCGTGCAACGACTTCGAGATGGCCGCCCATGGCTTCAATGTGGCTGCGCAGCGTCGACAGGTACATGTCGGTGCGCCGCTCCATCTCGCGATGGAGGGCTGCTGGACACGAAGTACATCGGCCAGCATCTTCTGCGAGAGACCACGAGCCTGGCGCAGTTCGTTCAGTGGCATTTCCGCCAGCACCGCCTGCGACGCGGCCTCCGCTCGTGCGCGAGATTCCGGCGACATGCGTGCGCGCAACTCTGCAAATTTCCTAGCCATCGATCAGTCCTTCCTTTCGCAACTGCTCCAGGTGCTCGTCGTAGAGCTTGTCAGCCAGTGGAATGTTCCCTTCGTACCATCGGTCGTCGCCCGTTTTGTCGCCGCCGATCAGCAGAATCGCCGATCGACGCGGATCGAATGCGTAGAGTGTCCGCAGCGGCCGTCCGCCAACCTGGGTCCGGAGCTCGCGCATGTGGCCGTGCCTCGATCCATTGATTCCGCTGCTGTAGGGGTACCCGAGCGCGGGGCCCCGCTCTTCCAGCAAGCGCACGGAGACATCCAACGCCTCCGTGCTCCGAGAGGCCATTCCACCAGTCTCCGAACTCGCCCGTGAACTCGACATCCCAAGACATCGAGGCAATATAGTCTCCATGGAATATTCCGTCAAGGGAATGAATGGTGTTGCTTGCCGATTGACCCGGCGGCGCGCTGGGCGAAGCGCCATGCATGTGGCACGCGCTCCGGCTTGCTGCTCCGCGCGCGGGGCGAGCGGTTGATCGCGCTTCGGACGCCGGATTGCCAGAGCTGGGGAACCTGACAAAGAAAAAGGGCTTCCCGAAGGAAGCCCTTTTCGTATCTGGTTGCGGGGGAAGGATTTGAACCTTCGACCTTCGGGTTATGAGCCCGACGAGCTGCCAGACTGCTCCACCCCGCGGCAGGTCTCGAAACTCTGAAACGTCGAATTTCGAGAAGGCGAGAGTATAGCCGTTCGGGCGAGGCAGGCCAAGTCGCATTGGAGGCGTCGGTCGGGAGCGGGCGCAGGGAAGCAGCGGTCGCGCTTGCCGGGGATCTCCGCCGTTTGCGTTCGTTTCGACGCCATGCCTCGCGTGAGAAAATCCCCTCCTTCGGCATCCGCAACGAATCCCTGAAAGAAGCGAATGAAGATTTCCGTGATCGGCACCGGCTACGTCGGCCTGGTGACCGGAGCCTGCCTGGCCGACGTCGGCAACGACGTCCTCTGCGTCGACGTCAATCCGCGCAAGGTCGAGCAGCTGCGCCGGGGCGAAGTGCCGATCCACGAGCCGGGGCTCGAGCCCGTCGTCGAGCGCTCGATGAAGGCGGGCCGCCTGCACTTCACCACGAGCTACGACGAGGCCGTCGCGCACGCCGACGCCATCTTCATCGCGGTCGGCACGCCGTCGGGCGAGGACGGGTCGGCGGACCTGTCGCACGTGGTGAGCTGCGCGCAGGAGCTCGGGCGGCGCCTGCAGCGCGACTCGCTGGTGATCGTGAAGTCGACGGTGCCGGTCGGCACCAACGACATGGTGCGCGACGCGATCGAGCGCGAACTGAAGCAGCGCGGCGTCGCGTTCGGCGTGCGGACCGCCTCCAACCCCGAGTTCCTGAAGGAAGGCTTCGCGGTCGCGGACTTCATGAAGCCCGACCGCATCATCGTCGGCGTGCACGACCAGGACCATCGGTCGACCGAGACGCTGCGCGAGATGTACGCGCCGTTCAACCGCAACCGCGATCGCCTGGTCGTGATGGACGTGCGCTCGGCCGAGTTCACGAAGTACGCGGCGAACTGCATGCTGGCGGTGCGCATCTCGTTCATGAACGAACTGGCGAACCTGGCCGAGAAGCTCGGCGTCGACATCGAGCACGTGCGCCAGGGCATCGGCTCCGATCCGCGCATCGGGCCGCAGTTCCTGTACGCGGGCGCGGGCTTCGGCGGCTCGTGCTTCCCGAAGGACCTGCGCGCGCTGATCCACACGGCCGACGGCCAGCAGCAGCCGTGCGACATCCTGAAGGCGGCGGTGGACGTCAACGCGCGCCAGCGCCGCGTGCTCGCCGAGAAGATCCGGAAGCACTTCGACGGCGACCTGAAGGGACGCACGATCGCGCTGTGGGGCCTGGCGTTCAAGGCCAACACCGACGACATGCGCGAGGCGTCGAGCCTGGCGGTGATCGAGGAACTGACGAAGGCCGGCGCGCGCGTCGTGGCGTACGACCCCGTCGCGATGCCGAACGCGCGCGAGCAGCTTGCCGGCAACGCACTGGTGACGATGGCTCCGACCGCGCGCGACGCCGCGGAGGGCGCCGACGCGCTGGCGGTGATCACCGAGTGGCTGGAGTTCCGGAGCCCGGATTTCGAGTGGCTGGCGCGGACGCTCAGGGGTAAGGCGCTGTTCGACGGGCGCAACCTGTACGAGCCGGCGACGGTGCGGGCGGCGGGCCTTGCCTACTACGGTATTGGCCGCGCTTGATGTCTCGGTTCCACACGGAGCAAGTCGTCATCACTGATCTGTTGATGCCACTGCTCTAATTTCACCCGGCTCTTCATGGCGCCGCGAGGTCAAGAACCGGGAAAGCGAGGGCGCGCCGTTTGAGTTCGGAAACGTCCTGATCGAACCGAAGCGATCGATCTTGTGAATCGACGCAACCTGCTGAAGGGCGCGCTGTCCGCGCCGGTGGTGATGACCGTCACCCGAGCCCTCGGCGCGGCACGCACGAGCGAGGACCTTTACTACGGCGGCGAAGCTCGTGGTCGAAGTGCCGCCTCTGCGAGCGCGCGTCCGCGACAAGACCTTGCTCGCGCGAGCGTTGACCCAGAGCTACGCGCCGGAGAGCCGACGCTGGATTGCGCTGGCTTCCGACGCGAGCCAGCTGATCAATCGCCACGGCTGGCCCGGCAATAGGTACGCAAGCTGGACAAACCAGATAAAGCGAGCGGCGACCACGGCCGAGGGGTCGCGCGTCCAAGCGCGCGCCCTCGGGCCCTATCTGGCCAACGGCGTCGACAAGGCGCTCAACTTGCGCTGAGCGCGAATCAGTGCTGCGGGCGGTCGCGCCCACAGACCGAACTTGCCGACCCTGAGGAGCGCGGTTGCCACCGATCCGTCGTCGGTGGACGCGCGACGTGTCCTGATCTCGGCCCTCGCGCGGTCAGGCGACGCCCGCGACGCCCTGTCGGCGGCTCAAGGACCCAGCACCGATCATCCGGGCCGCGTACCGTGCTCGGACCGCCCAGCATCCGAAAGCAACGGCGTTCCGGACGTAACCGGGCGACCCCGAACTTCCGGCGAAGAACTGCAAAAAGCCGTCGCCGCAATGTGCCGCAGTCCGACCGGAAGGGAAGGAGGCAGCGAAGCGCGAGTAGTTAGCGCTGCGGGAGCCCGGTGGCGCGATGATGGAGTTAGCGTCGCCTGACCTCTGTCTCGTTTCTCGTCTGTCGGATGGCTTTACGGTCTTCCGGATTCAAGCTAGTAACCCGTTGTTTTTATTGGGTGGTACGACATGTGCTTGTAGAACATTGCGGAGAAAGTCTTCACCTCCAAGGACAACGACGGAGATTTCAATGAATTTGCTCAAGAAACTACTTGGCGCAGCGCTCGTGAGTCTAGGCGCTGTCGCTTCTGTACACGCCGCTGGAGTTGAAGTCGTTTGCGGCAACTCGACGCTGGGTATTCGGACAAACACCATCGATCCGGCAAAAGCGGGCTCCTGCTATGCCGGCCTGCAGAATCTTGGGGACGACGCCCTCGAGGCCTTGGTGAATTCCGAATACGGTGTGACCGGTGCCACAATCGTCGACCGTGACGATGCAAATTCGAACGGCGGATTGCTCTCTATCACCGGTGTCGGCGGGCAGTCCGGGACTTGGACTTTCTCAGAACACAGTGTGGCCTCTTTACGAGCGCCTATTCCTCTACTTCCACTTTGGTGACGGACCCGATTGCAGCCTTACAAATTGCACGGGTTTCGCGACTGACCCAGATATCTTCTTGGTTGAACTTGTCCGGGCTGACCGCACTGGTACGTGGGATTTCTCGGGTACGACCGGACTGTCTAACATTGCGCTCATCCGCGCTGGGGTGTGCGAGCCGAGGGATCCAAATTGCGAAATTCCGCCGCCGCCCAGTGTTCCGGAGCCGGGCTCGCTCGCGCTGCTTGGTGCAGGGCTGGCCGGCTTGGCGCTGATCCGTCGCCGCCGTCGCGACTAGACGCTCGCAAGACTTCAAGAGAACCCCGCTTCGGCGGGGTTTTTCTTTTTGGGCGGCCGTTCAGCGTCGGGGCCTTGGCTTCGCTGCGGGATTCCCCATCCATTCCCGGAAATCTGCCTTCCCGCGGACTTGGTAGATTGAGGGCTTCGCATCCCTCTCGCGGCCGGCAGTGAACGACAGTTGGTACGCCATCCCCGGCGTCTGGGCCTACGGCGCGGCCGCCTTGGCATTTGCCTGGCTGGCCGCCCGGCTTGTGCTGCATTGGCACCCCGGCGGGAAGCCGGCCATGCTTCTCGCGATGGCTGCGGCATCGGCCGGTGCCGCAGCCGCAGTCGGTCGCCTTCCTCGTTCAGCCCCAGCCTTGGGCTCGGCTGGCTGGTCGCCCTGCTGGACTTCGCCCGCGTCGCTGTGACCCTCGGCTTCCTGCTCGCCCTCCTTGGCGTTCGGGGCGGGGTAAGGAAGGCTGAGCGGGGCGGGCAGGGCTGGGCGCCGCTGATCGGCCTGGGCCTGTTGCTGCTGGCCCTCTGGTTCCTGGTCGGCGTGCGGCCTCCCGGCATCGTCGAACCCAACGCGCTCGATCCGGCAACTGGCCTACGGCAGCGCCCTGGGCGTCGCGGCCTTTGGTCTGGTCCTGGTCGAGCAGTGCTATCGCCGCACGCCGCTCACGGCCCGGTGGCACATCCGTCCGCTGATCCTCGGGTTCGCCGGCCTGTTCGCGTTCGACATTGCGCTGTATTCGGACGCCCTGCTGTTCCGCACCCTGGACTTCGACCTGTGGTTCGCGCGCGGCTTCGCGCAGGCCCTGACCGTCCCGCTCATCCTCGTGACCCTGCGCCGGCGGGCCGACTGGTCGTTCGACCTGTCGGTCTCGCGCGGCGTGGTCGCGGGTTCGACGGCGCTGCTGCTCACCGGCGTCTACCTGCTGATCCTGGCGGGGGCGGGGTTCCTGCTGCGGCAGTTCGGCGGCTCGTGGGGGCGCGTGCTCGAGTCCGTTCTGGTGTTCGGCGCGCTCCTGCTGCTCGCGGCGCTCGTCCTGTCGGCCACCTTCCGGGCGAAGGTGCGCGTCCTCGTCGCCAAGCACTTCTTCACGTACCGCTACGACTATCGCGAGCAGTGGCTGCGGCTGACGAACACGCTCACGTCCGGCGTGGGGGCGGAGCCGTGGGCGGCCTGCATCCAGGCCATCGGGGCCCTGGTGGAGAGCCCGGGCGGAGCCCTGTGGTTTCGCAAGGGAGAGCAGGGCTATCGTCCAGGTGGAGAGGTCGGGTTTCCCGGCCGTTCAGGAGCCCCTGGCCGAAGACGATCCGTTGCCGCGCTTCCTGCAGAAGACCAACTGGATTCTCGACATCGGCGACGTGAGCAAGCAGCCCTCGAACTACGAGGGCCTGGTGCTGCCCGCCGGCCTGGCGAACGCGCGCGATGCCTGGCTCATCGTTCCGCTGATGACGGGGCAGGACCTCGTGGGTTTCATCGTGCTGAGCCGCCCGCGAGTTCAGGTCGACCTCGACTGGGAGGTGCTCGACCTGCTGAAGACCGCGGGCCGCCAGGCCGCCGGCTACCTGGCCTATGCCCAGGCCATGGAAGCCCTGCTGGAGGCGCAGAAGTTCGACGCCTTCAACCGCATGTCCACGTTCGTGGTGCATGACCTGAAAAACCTGATTGCGCAGCTCCAGCTCGTGCTTTCGAATGCCGAGCGGCACCGCGACAATCCCGACTTCCAGCGCGACATGATGAAGACCATCGAGCATGTCGTGGGCCGCATGCACCAGTTGACGCTGCAGCTGCGGCCGGAGGCCTCGGCGCGCGAGCGTCCGCAGCCGGTCGACGTGGGGGCGGTGGCCGGCCGGGTGCAGTCGCTGCGGTTCGGTGGGCGGTCCGGCCTGACCGTCGAGGCGGACGCGGGCGTTCTCGCGTGGGCGCACGAAGACCTGCTCGAGCGCGTGATCGCGCACCTGGTGCAGAACGGGTTCGACGCCTGCGAAGGAGAGCAGACTGTCCAGGTGCGCGTCGAGCGCCGCGGGGAAGAAGTGCTGGTCGAAGTGACCGATCAGGGCAAGGGGATGACGCCCGAGTTCATGCGCGAGCGCCTCTTCAAGCCCTTCCAGACGACGAAGGACACCGGCACGGGGATCGGCGCCTTCGAGTGCCAGCAGTACGTTCAACAGGTCGGAGGCCGTATCGAAGTGCAGAGCGCGCCGGGCAAGGGTACGAAGGTCAGCGTCCATCTGCGTGGCGCCGCGCCCGCTCGCGTTGAAGTGGGAGCGGCCGCATGAGCGCCGCTGCTCGCCGCACGCTGCTGGTCGATCGAGGACGACCCCGCGCTGCAGACGCAGATGAAGTGGGCGTTCGACGCCTGGGACGTCGCGGTCGCATCCGACCGGGAAGAAGCGATCGCGCAGGTGCGCCGCCTCGAACCCGCCGTGGTGACGCTCGACCTCGGCCTGCCGCCGGAAACGGGCAACGTGACCGAGGGCTTCCGCACGCTCGAGAACATCCTCGAACTGGCGCCGGACACCAAGGTCATCGTGGTCACCGGGCAGCACGACAGCGCCAACGCGCGGCGCGCCGTCGCGCTCGGCGCCTGCGACTTCTTCGCCAAGCCGTACGACCCCGCCGTCGTGTCGCTGATCATCGACCGCGCGTTCCGCACGCACGACCTGCAGGTCGAGAACCGCCGGCTCCTCGGCGCGCGCAGCGAGGAAGCGAGCGGCATCATCACCGCGTCCCCGGAGATGCTCGAGGTGTGCCGCATGGTCGGCAAGGTGGCGGCGACCAACGCAACCGTCATGCTGCTCGGCGAATCGGGCACCGGCAAGGAACTGCTGGCGCGGGCGCTGCACGAGGGCTCGGGGCGCAAGGACAAGCGCTTCGTCGCGATCAACTGCGCGGCGATTCCCGACACCCTGCTCGAAAGCGAACTCTTCGGCTACGAGAAGGGCGCATTCACCGGCGCCAACAAGCAGACGCCCGGCCGCATCGAGTCCGCGAACCACGGCACGCTGTTCCTCGACGAGATCGGCGACCTGCCGATGCCGCTGCAGGCCAAGCTGCTGCGGTTCCTGCAGGAACGCACGATCGAGCGGCTCGGCGGGCGCGACGAGATCCCGGTCGACGTTCGCGTCGTCAGCGCGACACACCAGAACCTGCGCGACCGCATCGCTTCGGGGCAGTTCCGCGAAGACCTGTTCTATCGCCTCGCTGAAATCGTGGTGACCATTCCGGCGCTGCGCGACCGCGCCGGCGACTCGGCCCTGCTCGCGCACGCGTTCGTCCGCCGTTTCGCGGACGAGCAGAAGCGCGGCCGGCTGAACCTGAGCGACGAAGCCGTGGCCGCCATCGAGCGCCACCGCTGGCCCGGCAACGTGCGCGAGCTCGAGAACGTGATCAAGCGTGCCGTCATACTCACGGACGGCCCCACGATCAAGCCGAAGGACCTCGGCCTCGAGGGCGCGGTGGCCGAGGACGAGCCGCTGAACCTGCGCGAGGCGCGCGAAGGCGCGGAGCGGCGCGAAGTCGTGCGCGCGCTGGCGCGCGTCAACGGTAACCTTTCGAAGGCGGCCGACCTGCTCGGGGTCAGCCGTCCCACGCTGTACGACCTGCTGAACCGGTTCGGACTGCGCAAGCAGGACTGAACGAAGTGTCGAATCCCGATGGAGTGCCGCATGAACCGCATCCGCAAGCTCAATTCGCACGTCGCGCTGCTCGCCTTGACCGCGAGCGTCCTGCTGTCCGCGTGCGGTCGCGACGATCCGGCGAGCCTGATCGGCTCGGCGCGCGACTACCAGGCCAAGGGCGATCACAACGCGGCCGTCATCCAGTTGAAGAACGTGCTGCAGAAGCAGCCGGAGAACGGCGAGGCGCGGCTGATGCTGGGCCGGTCGGCGCTGATCCTCGGCGATGCGCCGACCGCCGAGAAGGAGTTCCGCAAGGCGCTCGAGTACGGGCAACCGCAGGCGGTGGTCGTCCCGCTGCTCGTGGACGCGATGATCCAGTCCGGCGGCGCCGAGAAGGTCGTCAAGGAGTTCGGAGCCACCAAGCTCGACGATCCGGCCGCCAACGCCGAACTCCAGGCGCGGCTGGGCGAAGCGCAACTCGCCACCGGAAACGGCAAGCAGGCGGCCGGGGCGTTCGCGGCCGCGCTCGCGTCGGACGCGAAGAACGTGCGCGCGCAACTGGGGCAGGCGCGAATGAAGGCGATCGAGGGCAAGATCGACGAAGCGACGGCGGACGTCGAGAAGATCGCGTCCGCGAATCCGAAGTCGCCCGAGACGCTGATGCTGCTTTCGCAGCTGAAGCTCGCGCGCGGCGACAAGGCCGGCGCCACCGCCGCCCTCAAGAGCGCCGTCGACGCGTCGCCCGCGACGCCCGGCCCCCGCCTGCAACTGATTTCGCTGCTGATCGCCGACAACCAGCTCGACGCGGCGACCGCCGAGATCGACGCGGCACGCAAGGCGCGCGCGCCCGAACTTCCCTTGAAGTACTCCGAGGCCTTGATCGCCTTCGGCAAGAAGGACCTCGCCAAGGCCCGCGAACTGACCCAGGAAGTGCTCAAGCGCGCGCCGGGCTATGTGCCGGCCGCGGTGCTGCTCGGTTCGATCGAGTTCCAGGAGAAGCACTTCGACCAGGCGGCGGCCCAGCTGCAGAGCGCGGTCACGCAGGCGCCGAACCACGCCGGCGCCCGGTTGATGCTCGCCAGGAGCTACCTGGCCTCCGGCAAGCCGGCGCGTGCGGTCGAAGCGCTGGGGCCCATGTCGGATCCGGCGAAGCGTCGTCGATCCCGGCATGTTGATGCTGATCGGCGAAGCGCACTTCGCCAACGGCGACCTCAAGCAGGCCTCCACGTTCTTCGAGAAGGCGTCGCAGATCGAAAGGGCCAGCAGCCGCTGGCGCAGACGCGGCTGGCCCAGATCGCCATGGCGAGCGGCGACGTCGAAGGCGGCGTGCGCAAGCTCGAGAACCTCGCGACGGAGGAGGGCGCGCCGGCCCAGACCGACATGGCGCTGCTGACCGGCTACCTGCGCCAGGGCAACACCGCCAAGGCGCTGGAAGTCGCGCGCGGGATGGTGAAGAAGTCGCCCGAACGACCCGATGGCGCACCAGGCGCTCGGCTCGGTGCTGGTGCTGAGGAAGGAACTGCCCGCGGCGCGCGCAGCGTTCGCGAAGGCGCTGGAGCTGAACGCCACCTACATGCCCGCGGTGGCGAGCCTGGCCCAGCTCGATCTGCAGGAAGGCAAGACGGCCGAGGCGCGCGCGCGCTTCGAGGCCGTGCTGGCCAAGGATCCGAAGAACGCCGCCGCCCTGATGGGGCTGGCGGCCGTGATGGAGCGCGCCAAGGCGCCGTCCGCCGAAATCGTCGCCGTGCTGCAGCGGGCGATCGCGGCCCAGCCCGACGCGCCCGGTCCGCGGTCTGGCGCTGATCAATCTCTACCTTCAGCGACCGCGATGCGCGCGCGGCCCTGTCGGCCGCGCAGGAGGCGTCGGCCGCGCTCGGCCAGGACTCCCGCATCCTCGACGCGCTCGGGCGCGCGCAGTTGGCCGCGGGTGAGACCAACCAGGCGATCGACACCTTCAATCGCCTGGCGGCGGCCGAGCCGAAGTCGCCGCTGCCGCTGCAGCGACTGGCCGGCGTGTACGCGAGCAACAAGCAGCCCGAACGCGCCATCGATGCGCTGCTCCGCGCGCAGAAGCTGGCGCCGGCGGACGCCGAACATCGCGCGCGACCTCGCGGCGCTCTACCTGTCCACCGGCAAGAACGACGAGGCGCATGAAGCAGGCGAAGGCGCTGCAGGCATCCGCGCCGAAGTCGGCCGCGGGCTTCGCGCTGGAAGGCGACGTGCATCGACAGGCGAAGCAACTGGCCGCCGCGGAGAAGGCGTACCGCGACGGACTGAAAGTCGAGCCGGCGTCGAGCCTGACGGCCGTGAAGCTGCACAACGTGCTCCTCGCCGAGGGCAAGAAGGCGGAGGCGGATGCCCTCGCGCGGACCTGGATCGCCGACCGTCCGAAGGACCTCGCGTTCCGCAACTACCTGGGCGAGCAGGCGCTGCGCACGAGCGACCACAAGGCCGCGGCCGCGCAGTACCAGGCCATCGTCGACCAGCAACCGGACAACGCGCATTGCGCTCAACAACCTCGCCTGGACGCTCGGGAAGCTGGGCGATCCGAAGGCGCTCGGCTACGCCGAGCGCGCCTTCAAGGTCGCGCCCGAGAGCGCTTCCGTGCTCGACACGCTCGGCGTCCTGCTGGTCGCCAAGGGCGATACGGCCAAGGGCATCGAGCACATCGCGAAAGCCGTGCAGCTCGCGCCCGACCGGCACGAAATCCGCCTCAACTACGCCAAGGCGTTGCTGAAGGCCGGCCGCAAGGACGACGCGCGCAAGGAACTGACGCAACTGCAGGGCGTGACGCAGGACTTCCCGGGCAAGTCGGAAGTGGCCGACCTGCTGAAGCAGTAGCGCCATCGCATCACGTTCAAACAAGAAGAAGGAACAGCGAAACATGTCAGTGATCGGCGTCGTCGGGCTCGGGTACGTGGGTCTTCCGCTCGCGATGGAGTTCGGCAAGAAGGTCCGCACGGTGGGCTTCGATCTGTCGAAGGAGAAGATCGACGCCTACCTCCGGCACGTGGATCCCACGGGCGAGGTGAGCACGGAGGACCTGAAGGCCGCGCGCCTGCTCGAACCGACGACCGACCCTGCGCGCCTGCGCGAGGCGGACTTCATCATCGTCGCCGTCCCCACGCCGATCGACGCCGCCCACCAGCCCGACTTTTCCCCGCTCGTCGGCGCGAGCATCACGGTCGGGCGCCACATGAAGAAGGGCGCCACGGTCGTCTACGAGTCGACCGTCTACCCGGGCGCCACCGAGGAAGTCTGCATTCCGCTGCTCGAGCGCGAGTCCGGGCATGAAGTGGAAGCAGGACTTCTTCGTCGGCTACTCGCCGGAGCGGATCAACCCGGGCGACAAGGAACACACGCTGACGCGCATCGTGAAGGTCGTCTCCGGCGACACGCCCGAGACGCTGGAGCGCGTGGCCGACACCTACTCGATGGTGGTGACGGCCGGCGTGCACCGCGCGTCGAGCATCAAGTGGCGGAGGCGGCCAAGGTCATCGAGAACACGCAGCGCGACCTGAACATCGCGCTGATGAACGAACTCGCGCTGATCTTCCACCGCATCGGCATCGACACGATGGAAGTGCTGAAGGCGGCCGGCACCAAGTGGAACTTCCTGCCGTTCCGTCCGGGCCTCGTCGGCGGCCACTGCATCGGCGTCGATCCGTACTACCTGACGCACAAGGCCGACATGCTCGGCTACCACCCGCAGGTCATCCTCGCGGGACGCCGCATCAACGACGGCATGGGCCACTACGTCGCCGAGCAGACGGTCAAGCAGATGATCCAGGCCGGCGGGCACGTCAAGGACTGCGACGTCATCGTCCTCGGGCTGACGTTCAAGGAGAACTGCCCCGACCTGCGCAACTCGCGCGTGATCGACATCATCCGCGAGCTGGAGTCGTACGGCTGCCGCGTGAGCGTCCACGATCCGCTCGCCGACGCGGCCGAAGCCATGCACGAGTACGGCGTGACGCTGCGCTCGTGGGACGAACTGCCCCGCGCGCAGGCGATCGTCGCGGCGGTCGCGCACGACGCGTTCAAGCGCCGCTCGCTCGACGACTACGTGAGCAAGCTGCAGCCGGGCGGGCTGTACGTCGACGTCAAGTCGCCAGGCCGATGCGGCGCAGTTCCGGTCGCGCGGCCTCGCAGGTCTGGCGCTTGTGACGCTGCCCACGGCGTTGTGGCGCCGCCTCTCGCCGTCGCGGGCATTGGCGGCGCTTGCGACGTCTCCGAGCGTGCTGCGGTCCCGCCTGCGGGCGCTCTCGGCTCTCTTGCTGCTGGTCGTTCTCGCGGCAGGCAGCCCAGCCGCTCTCGCGCAGGCGTCCGCCTCGATCCCGCGGGTCAAGCTGTCGATCGTCGCGATCGGCACCTTCCAGGCGACGCGCGTCCCGCAGTTCCGCTTCGCCGGGACGGGATTCGTCGTCGGCGACGGCACGCTGGTCGCGACCAACGCCCACGTCCTGCCCACGGTGCTCGAGCCCGGGGCCGATCCCGAGGTGCTGGTGGCGATGCTTCCCACCGCCGATCCGTCGCGTCCCGAAGCACGCCGGCTCGCCACGCTGGCCACGGACGCGGAGCACGACCTCGCCGTCTTGAAGATGAGCGGCGCGCCGCTGCCCGCGCTGCCGCTGCGCGACTCGGCCACGGTGGCCGAAGGCGACCAGCTGCTCTTCACCGGGTTCCCGATCGGGACGGTGCTGGGCCTCTTCGCGGCGACCCACCGGGCCATGGTGGCGGCGATCGCGCCCGTGGCCATCCCGGCGGCGACCGGCCAGCAACTCGATGCAAAAGTCCTGCGCCGGCTGCGCGAAGGCTCGTTCCCCGTGTTCCAGCTCGACGCCACCGCGTATCCCGGCCAGAGCGGCAGTCCGCTGTACGACGGCGCGAGCGGCGAGGTCGTCGGCATCATCAACATGGTGCTGGTGAAGTCGACGAGGGAATCGGCGCTGTCGCAGCCTTCGGGCATCAGCTATGCGATCCCGTCGCGCGCCCTCATCGAACTCCTCGCCCGTGTCAAGCGATGAATGGCGGCGTTTCCGGCCTCAATTCATCGGTTCGGCGCGGAATCGGGTCCGGCGACGTCGCGAAATCGACGCGGACTGCGACGCGCGCCCGGGTCGCGCGGTGAGCGCTAGCCGACGAACTGCCGTTGCCGCGATGCGACTAACCTGTTTAGGCTATTTCCAGAATCGAGAAGCAGCAGTACCCGGCGGAGGAACTCACCAGCCAGCAACAGGGCGCGGCCCTCGGCGCCCACTTCCCAGCCATCGTCCGCGGTCGCGGCATACGCAGCATTGCCAACTGACCCGAGGCGTCAGTCTGTCGCAGGATTGCCGCTTGCGGACCGGCCATTCAGGTGGGCCAGCCTGCTCCCGAAGCGTCTGGCCGACGCGGCTCTCGAGTCGACGAGTGGGGCGGTCTTCTGTCGCTTCTCTGACATTTGAGCGATTCATAGTATTCGATCATCCAAGATTTGCGAGGCCTGTCCGTCGTCCAGTCGCGGGCAGGCGGAGGAAGAAGAAGGTAGTGCTCAGCCTGTCCCGTCGTCCGACCCCGGTGGCATCGTTCGCCGACATGGCGCTGTTCGCCGTGTTCTGCGCGCTCTCGATGCTGCTCGCGGTGTCGATCCAGCTGGGACCGTACGGCGTTCCGGCTCGTGCGGTGCTGATTCCCGCGCTGGCGTTCGCGCTGATCACGACGGCGGTCGGCACGATGTTCGGGCTGTTTCGCGGAGGCGAGCGCAAGCCGCTGCAGGTCGTGTTCACCCGCTCGCTGCTGGCCCTGTGCGTTGGCGTTCCCGTCTGCTACTTCGTGTTCGGAGTGCTGCCGCAGCCCGGACGCGCCTCGCGCGCTGCTGCCCTATGCGGCGCTGTTCACGCTGGGCGCGGTCATCGTCGTTCGCCCGGTCCTGCTCGCGGCGCTGGTCAGCGGGTTCGGCGGCCGACGCACGCTGATCGTCGGCACCGGCGCCGATGCGCTCGCCGTCGAGGAGATGATCGAGCAGCACGGGGGGCGCGGCGCGACGGTGGTGGGCTTCTACCCGGCGGGATCGCAGGACAGAGCAGAGCGGCGGAGAGCGGACGGGCCGCGCGCAGACGTTCCCGTCCGACGCGCGGCTGCAGGACATCGTCGACCGCTTCGGCGTCAACGAAGTCATCGTCGCCGTGCGCGAGCAACGCGGCGGGGCGATTCCGATCGACGACCTGCTGGAGTGCCGCGTCGCCGGCGTTCCGGTCCGCGACCTGTCCGCGTTCTACGAGGGCGTCCGGGGCGAGGTGCCGATCGAGTCGCTGAAGGCGAGCTGGCTGATCTACGGCCAGGGATTCGTCCAGGACCCGATGCGACGGCTGGTCAAGCGGCTGACGGACGTCGTCGCGGCCTCGGTGCTGCTGTTCCTCGCGCTGCCGGTGCTGCTGCTGGCCGCGATCGCGATCGTGATCGAGAGCGGGTTCCCGATCCTGTTCACGCCAGGAACGGGTCGGGCAGGGCGGCCGCGTGTTCAAGGTGCTCAAGCTGCGCACGATGCGAACCGACGCCGAGGGCGACGGCGTGGCCCGGTGGGCCAGCGCGAACGACTCGCGCATCACTGCGTGTCGGCCGGGTCCTGCGCAAGCTGCGCATCGACGAGCTGCCGCAGTTGATCAACGTGCTGAGCGGCGAGATGAGCCTGGTCGGGCCGCGGCCGGAGCGGCCGGTGTTCGTCGCGCAGTTGCGGGAGCAGATCCGGTTCTACGAGCTGCGCCACAGCGTGAAGCCCGGACTGACGGGTTGGGCCCAGATCCGCTTCTCGTACGGGGCGTCGGTGGACGACGCCCGGCGGAAGCTGCAGTTCGACCTGTACTATGTAAAGAACAACTCGCTCGTGCTCGACACCCTGATCCTGGCCGAGACCGTGCGCGTGGTGCTGTTCGGGGAAGGTGCGCATTAGGCCGTCAACGTCCGCAAGGCCGTTGCACTCTGCCCTAGCAGAGTCCGCCCGCTCGTAACGAAAGATTGAGCGGAGCGGGGCGCCCTTTGCGGGGCATCGGTTCGGTCTAGCGCACCATAGACTGGCTTTCAATCGCTGCTGCGCCTGGCGCAGCGAGTCCTTGCGACTGGATATTTGGGGAGGGTCGAGGCCATGAGGCATGCAACAACTTTCTTTCGCGTCCTGCTCGCGTCGGTGCTGGCGTCTGATGCTCGCCGCCTGCTCGACGAGCAGCTTTCCGCCGGCGCCGTCGGTCGGCGCGACCGCCGACTACAAGTACGTGATCGGCCCGCTCGACACCGTCAACATCGTCGTGTGGCGCAACCCGGAACTGTCGATGTCCGTTCCGGTGCGCCCCGACGGGCGCATCACCACGCCGCTGGTGGAAGACGTCCAGGCGCTGGGCAAGAACCCGGCCGAGCTGGCGCGCGAACTCGAGAAGGCGCTGTCCAAGTTCATCCGCGACCCGGTGGTCACGGTGATCGTCAGCAGCTTCAATGGTCCGTTCACCGAACAGATCCGGATCGTCGGCGAGGCCGCCAAGCCCCAGGCTGTTGCGTACCGCCAGAACATGACGCTGCTCGACGTGATGATCGTGGTCGGCGGGCTGACGGACTTCGCGGACGGCAACAAGGCCGTGCTGGTGCGCGGCTCCGAGCAGGGCAAGCAGTACAGCGTGCGGCTGACCGATCTCGTGCGGCGCGGCGACATCTCGGCCAACGTCGACATGCGGCCGGGCGACATCCTGATCATTCCGCAGAGCTGGTTCTGACCGCTGCGACGCGGTCACAGAGGATCTCTCGAGAGTCGGGAAACGATGGACGAGCTTCTGCAACAGGTGTTGACCGCGCTGCGCGGCATGTGGCGGCGCCGCTGGATCGGGCTGGCGGTGGCGTGGGCCGTGGCCGTGATCGGCGCCGTCGTGCTGCTGCGGATTCCCGACCGCTACGAGGCGACGGCCCGCGTCTACGTCGACACCCAGACGGTGCTGAAGCCGCTGATGGCCGGCCTCGCCGTCCAGCCCAACGTCGACGAGCAGATCAACATGCTCGCGCGGACGCTGATCGCGCGGCCCAACGTCGAGAAGATCATCCGCAGCGCCGACCTCGACCTGGCGGCGAAGACGCAGATCGAGAAGGACAAGCTCGTCGACTCGGTCACGCAGCGGATCAAGTTCAGCAGCGTCGGCCGCGAGAACATCTACGGCGTGTCGTACCAGGACACCGACCCCGAGCGCGCCAAGCGCGTCGTGCAGGACCTGCTGTCGCTGTTCGTGGAGTCCGGCGTCGGCAACAAGCGCCGCGACACCGAGTCGGCGCGTCGCTTCATCGACGAGCAGATCAAGACCTACGAGAAGAAGCTCGAGGAAGCCGAGAACCGGGTCAAGGAGTTCAAGATCCAGAACCTCGGCTTCGCCAGCGGGCGCCGGGCAGGACTACTTCGCCCGCATGAGCGCGCTGTCGGAGGAAGTGTCGAAGCTGCGGACGGAACTGCGCGTTGCCGAGCAGTCGCGCGACGCGCTGAAGCGCGAGTTGTCCGGCGAGGATCCGGTCCTGCTGCCTGAAGTCGGCTCGGGACCGGCGACTGCAGGCGAGCGACCTCGACGTCCGGATCGCCAATCAGACCAAGCTGCTCGACGAACTCCTGCGCCGCTACACCGAAGAGCATCCCGACGTGGCGGCCACGCGTCGCCTGATCGCCTCGCTCGAGCAGCAGAAGAAGCAGGATCTCGAGGCGCGGCGCAAGGCCGCGGCGGCGAACCCGGCGCGGTTCTCGGGCTCGACGAACCCGGTGTTCCAGCAACTGAAGATCTCGCTGGCGGACGCGGAAGCCAACGTCGCGGCGCTGCGCGCGCGGCTGAGCGAGGGCGAGGCGCGCCTGGCGCAGCTGAAGTCCGTGCGCGGGCCGCTCGCAACAGGTCGAGACCGAGATGGCGCAATTGACGCGCGACTACGACGTGCTTGCGCAAGAACTACGAGCAACTGGTCGCGCGGCGCGAGTCGGCCTCGATCGCGGAGGACGTCGACAGCGCCGCGCGGCATGGCGGAGTTCCGCATCATCGAGCCGCCGCGCATTTCGCCGAAGGCGGTGTTCCCCAATCGGCTCGCGCTGGTGCCGCTGGTCCTTGCGCTTGCGCTCGCGGCCGGCGCGGCCGTGGCGCTTGCGGTCTCGCAGATCCTTCCGGTGTTCTACGACGCGCGGCAGGTGCGGGCGGCGACCAAGCGGGCCGTGCTGGGAACGGTGTCCCTGCAGCCGACCCCGCCGATCATCCACCGGCGTCGGAAGGTCGAACTTCGCGTTCGCCGGCGGCGTGGCGAGCCTGGTCATGCTGTTCGGCAGCTGGATCGTCTGGGTCGCGCTGGCCGCGCGCGCTTGAGGAGCCAACGTGAGCATCATCGAACAAGCCGCGAAGCGACTCGAGCAACTGCGACAGGCCGGGGTCGACGTCGGCGAGCACCGCTCGCCGCCGGCACCGGATGCGCGCGGTCGACGCGCCGCGGCGACGCCGTTCCGCTGCGGGTCATCAAGGAACTCGAGGCGCGGACCGGCCCGGCCGACGCGGCCGAGCGCGGGCACCGCCGGGGCGCCCGTTGTCGACAGCGCGCAGGGCGCGCCGCGTCCGTCGGCGCCGAGAAGCGGCGCCAGGTCGAGATCGACCTCGCGCGCCTGTCGGCCGGCGGGTTCGTCACGCCGCACTCGCCGCGCTCCCGGCTGGCCGAGGAATTCCGGGTGATCAAGCGGCCGCTGCTGAACAACATCAGCGGCAAGTCGGCCGCGCCGGTGCGGCACGCCAACCGCATCATGGTGACGAGCTCGGTGCCGGGCGAGGGCAAGACGTTCGTGTCCCTCAACCTGGCCATGAGCCTGGCCATGGAACTCGACACGGAAGTGCTGCTCGTCGACGCGGATGCGTCGCGTCCTGCGCTGCTGGAGCGGCTCGGACTCGCGCCCTCCAAGGGCCTGCTCGACCTGCTGGTCGAGCCCGGCTTGTCGGTCAACGCCGTCATGCTCGAAACCAATGTGCCCAACCTCTCCGTCCTGCCGGCGGGCAGCCCCCAGGCGCACGCGACCGAACTGCTGGCCAGCGCGAACATGAGCCGCCTCGTCGAGCAGCTGGCGATGGACGACCCGCGGCGGATCGTGCTGTTCGACACGCCGCCGCTGCTCGTGGCCTCCGAGGCGCGCGTCCTCGCCGCGCACATGGGACAGGTCATCATGGTGATCGCCGCGGACGACACGCCGCAGGCCACCGTGGCCGAAGCGCTGGCGACGATCGAGAACTGCCCGGTGGTCTTCAACGTGCTGAACCGCGTGTCGCAGTCCGACCGGTCGCCACTACTACGGGTCGTACGGTGCGTACGGGGCCACCGGCAGCTGATCCGGGACCGCGGGTCATGGCCATGCGTTCACGACAAGTGCCGGCCAGGCCCGAGCGCGCGGTGAACGCGCGCGCCGGACTGGCCCGGACCGCGATCGCCGCGGCGCTGGCGGCGGCGCTTGCGCCCTGTGCGGCGCAGGGCCTGCCGGCTGCGCCCGGCGTTCAGGTTCCAGGCGTCGAAGGCGGCGCGCCACGGCGCGGGAACCAGGCCTGGGTCACCGAGACCAGCTTCCGGACGCAGGCCACGCTGACGAACAACGCGAACTACGGCGACGTCGGACCCCGGGAAGGGGACCTGATCCTCGAGTTCGCCCCAGCGTGGCGATTCAATCGGCAGGGCGGGCGGCTGCGGGTCGACGGCACGGTCTCGCTCGACATGATCGGCTACGTCGACGGCACGCAGGCCAGCAGCATCCTGCCGCGCGCCAACGTGCTGGCGAACCTGGAGGCCATCGACAACTTCTTCTTCATCGACGCGTCCCTCTTCGTCGACCAGCAGGTCGAGAACGTCTTCCTGCCGACGTCGCGCGGGGCGTCGACCAACAACCTGTACACCTCGTCCCAGCTGCGCCTGGCGCCGTACTTCCAGGGCAACATCGGGCAGAACATCCGCTGGCTGGTCCGCACCGACCAGACGTACACGTGGACGTCGCAGAGCGACGCGCCGCTCAGCAACGCGTATTACGCGCGCAACCTCGCCGAAGTCGTGCGCGTCCCGACGCCCTTTGGCCTGACGCTGCGGCTGACCAACGACATCACCCGGATCCAGGACCAGTTGCAGGAGGACCAGACGCTGAACACGGCGCTGGCGATCTTCGACTACGCGGTGTCGCCGCAGCTCAAGGTCGGACTGCGCGGCGGGTACGAGAACACGACCTACACCGGCGGTGGAGACCTCCGGCCCCATCTACGGCGGCAACCTCACGTGGCGGCCGTCGCCGCTCACCTTCTTCGACGGCTACTGGGAGCAGCGGTTCTACGGACCGAGCTACCAGTACCAGTTCACGCACCGCCAGCGCCGGGTCGCGACGAGCATCTCGGGCTACCGGACCATCACGCACGTATCCGCAGGTGCTGTTCCAGATTCCCTCGACGAACAGCGTGTCCGGCCTGCTCGACGCGATCCTGGTGGCGCGCTTTCCGGATCCCGTGGAGCGGGCCCAGCAGGCGCAGGACCTGATCGCGCGCCAGGGCCTGCCCCAGTCGCTGCCCGGCGGGCGCCTACATCTACAACCAGAGCGCCAACGTGCTGACGGGCGCCAACGCGAGCTGGGCGCTGATCGGCGTGCGCAACACCCTGGCGCTGAATCTCTTCTACCTGAAGACCGAGACCCTGCCCGACCCGCGCGTGCCGCCGAGCTTCCTGATCCTGAACAACAGCATCCAGCAGGGCGGCAGGCCTCTCGCTCAGCCATCGCGTGACGCCGGTGGTCGCCCTGAGCGCCGGGGTGAACACGAGCCGGACCAAGGGCTTCGACGTCGAGCGATGGCCTGGGCACGCGGGAGAGTTCCGCGACCCTGCAGGCCAACTGGCAGGCGTCGCCGCGCAGCACCCTCTTCGTCGGCGCGCGCTACCAGGTCCAGACCGAATCCAGCGGGACCTTGTCCGGACTCGAACAGAACGAAGCCGCCATCTACACAGGACTGTTCCACCGCCTGTAGCCGACGCCATGTACGAAGACTTCTACGGCCTCTCCGGCAAGCCGTTCCAGCTCAGCCCCGACCCGACCTTCTACTTCGGCAGCAAGGGGCACGAGAGCGCCTACTCGTACCTGAAGTACGGCGTGTACCAGGGCGAGGGCTTCCTCGTCATCACCGGCGAAGTCGGCGCCGGCAAGACGACGCTCGTCCGCGCGCTGCTCGAGCACATCGACCCGAACACCATCGTCGCCGCGCAGATCGTCAGCACGCAGCTCGAGGCCGACGACCTGCTGCGCTCGGTCGCCAAGGCCTTCGGCATCCGCGTCCCGCACGACGACAAGGCCAACCTCATCGCCTCGATCGAGGCCTTCCTGCTGACCGTCTTCCAGCAGGGCAAGCGGGCGCTGCTGGTGATCGACGAGGCGCAGAACCTCAATGCGCGTTCCATCGAGGAACTGCGCATGCTGTCGAACTTCCAGTACGGCGACCGCGCGCTGCTGCAGAGCTTCCTGGTGGGGCAGCCCGAGCTGCGCACGCTGATGCGCTCGGCGTCGATGGAGCAGTTCCGCCAGCGCATCATCGCCTCCTATCACCTCGGGCCGCTCGACGAGGCGGAGACCCGCGGCTACATCGAGCACCGGCTGCAGCGCGTCGGCTGGAAGGGGACGCCCGAGTTCGACGAATCGGCGATCCACGAGGTCTTCGTGGCGACCGGCGGCATTCCCCGCCGCATCAACGCGATCTGCAACCGCCTGATGCTGGCCGGCTTCCTCGCCGGGCACCGCACGTTCACGGCGGCCGAAGTCAAGCACGTCGTCAACGAGTTCACCGGCGAAATCGGCCCGCGCGCCATCGCCACGTCGCTGCCGGAGTCGGCCGCCGCCGTGAAGCGGGCGACCAAGACCGACCTCGCCAGCACCGTCCGCCGCCTGGTGAAGCTGTCCGATCGCATCGAGACCCTCGAGCACGACATCCAGGAACTGATCGGCCTCGTGCGGTCGCTGGTCGATCCGGAGCGTGCGCGCCCGGACGAACTCGCGCGCCGCGAGCGGCCGCGTCGTCGCCGCAAGCTGGAGAGGCGCGCATGACGCTGACGGTTCCGGGCACGGGACCGATCCTCTGTGTCGTCGGCGCGCGTCCCAACTTCATGAAGATGGCGCCGCTGCTGCGCGCGCTTCGCGCGCGCGTACCGACCTGCCGCCGTCGGTGCTGCTGCACACCGGGCAGCACTACGACGCGCGCATGAAGGACCGGGTCTTCGAAGACCTCGGGCTTCCGGAGCCGGACATCGACCTGCAGGTCGGCTCCGGCTCGCATGCCGTGCAGACGGCCGACGTGATGAAGAGCTTCGAGCCGGTGCTCGACCGGCTGCAGCCGTCGTGCGTCATCGTCGTCGGCGACGTCAATTCCACGCTCGCGTGCAGCCTGGTGGCCGTCAAGAAGCACATCCCGGTGGCCCACGTGGAAGCCGGGCTGCGCAGCTTCGACCGCGCGATGCCGGAGGAGATCAACCGGGTCCTGACCGACCAGATCGCCGACCTGCTCTACACGACGGAACGCACGCGCCGAAGGCAACCTGCTGCGCGAAGGGGTCGCCGCGGAGCGGATTCACTTCGTCGGCAACCTGATGATCGACTCGCTGATGGATGCGCTGCCTCGGGCGATGCTGCCCGCAGGACTTGCCGCCGCATGGAGGCGACGGTTTCGCGCTGGTGACCTTGCATCGGCCGTCGAACGTGGACGATCCGCGATCGCTGGAGCACGTGCTCGGCGCTGATCGGCGAAGTGTCCGAGCGGCTCCCGGTCGTCTGGCCGATCCACCCGCGGACCGCCGCCAACCTGGAGCGGTTCGGCCTCGATGTGCCGGCGGGCCGGCACCCGATCACGTGATTCCCGCCGCAAGGCTATCTGTCGATGGTCGCCCTGATGCGCGCTGCCCGGATGGTGCTTACCGACTCCGGCGGCGTGCAGGAAGAGACGACGGCGCTGGGCGTGCCGTGCATCACCCTGCGCGCCAATACCGAGCGGCCGATCACGATCGAGCAGGGCACGAACACGCTCGTCGGAACCGATCGCCGGTCGGCTGCTGGAGGCGGTCGACGATGTGATGGCGAACGGCGGCAAGCGTGGCCGGGTTCCCGAGTACTGGGACGGCCGCGCGGCGGAACGGATCGCGGCTCACCTCGCGTCCTGGCTGCAGGGCCGGACGCAGGCTGCGAACGTTGATCAAGTCCCGGTCGAGGGCAGGGCGCCGCGAGCGGCGGTCGGATGAAGATCCTGCACGTCCTCGATCACTCGTTGCCGCTGCACAGCGGCTACACGTTTCGCACGGCGGCGATCCTGCGCGAGCAGCGGGCGCGCGGCTGGGAGACGCTGCACCTGACCACGCCGCGTCACGGCGCAGGCGATGGCGGACGTGGAGCAGGCGGACGGTCTCGAGTTCTTCCGCACGCCGCCGCGGCGCTCGGCGCGCCGGCTGCTGCCGGTGGTCGGTCCGTATCTGGACGAAATGGCGGCCACGCGCGACCGGCTTCGGCAACTCGTGCGCACGCATCGTCCCGACGTCATCCACGCGCACTCGCCGGTGCTGAACGTCCTGCCCGCGCTGACCGTCGGCCGAGTCGGAAGGCGTGCCGGTCGTCTACGAGATCCGCGCCTTCTGGGAAGACGCGGCGGTCGACCACGGAACGACCACGGAGGGCAGCCTGCGCTACCGGGCGACGCGCGCACTCGAAACCTACGCAGTCCGGCATGCCCAGGGCATCGCCGTGATCTGCGAAGGGCTGCGGCGCGACGTGGAGGCGCGCGGCATTCCGCGCGAGCGCATCACGGTCATCCCGAATGCCGTCGACGCCGACCAGTTCGCGTTCAATGCCGCCGCCCGATGTCGCGTTGCGCGAGGAACTCGGCCTCGAGGGCAAGACTGGTGCTCGGATTCCTCGGGTCCTTCTACGCCTATGAAGGACTGGACCTCCTGCTCGAGGCGCTTCCGCAGTTGCTGCCGCGAGCATCCCCACGTTCGGTTGCTGCTCGCGGGGGGCGGCCCGGAGGAGGCGGCCCTCAAGGCGCGGGCCGCCGAGCTGGGCGTCGCGGATGCCGTCCTGTTCACCGGCCGCGTCCCGCACGCCCAGGTCGCCCGCTACTACTCGCTGGTCGACCTGCTGGTCTACCCGCGCCATCCGATGCGCCTGACCGACCTCGTGACGCCGTTGAAGCCGCTCGAGGCGATGGCGCTGGGTCGCATCGTCGTTGCCTCCGACGTCGGCGGCCATCGCGAACTGATTGTCAGACGGGCAGACGGGCTTTCTGTTCCGCGCGGGCGACCCGACCGCGCTGGCCGCGCGCCTGCGCGAAGTGCTCGCCCTGCGCGACGCGGTGGGACGCGATGCGCCTGCGCGCGCGCCGTTTCGTCGAAGAGCAGCGCAGCTGGAAGCGCAGCGTCGCCGGCTACGAGGCGCTCTACGACCGCGTCTGCGGTCGCAGCCGCCTCCCGGCGCCGCCGGTGCCGGCGTTCGAGAGCCACGCCGAGGCGGTCCCCCGATGAACGCGCCGGATCTCAAGCTCGAACTGGTCAACTCGCTGACCGTCGACGTCGAGGACTACTTCCAGGTCTCGGCGTTCGACCGCCACGTCGAGCGGCATCACTGGGACTCGATGGAGTGCCGCGTCGAGCGGAACGTCGAGCGGCTGCTGGCGATGTTCGAGCGCCGGGGAGCCCGGGCCACGTTCTTCACGCTCGGCTGGATGGCGCACCGCTATCCGGCGATGGTTCGCGACGATCGTCCGGCGCGGGCCATGAAGTCGCCAGCCACGGCAGCGCGCACCGGCGAGCGAGCGAGCAGTCGCGCGCGGAGTTCCGCGAGGACGTCGACAGCGCGCGCAAGAAGCTCGAAGACGTCAGCGGCACGGCGGTGCGCGGCTACCGCGCGCCGAGTTTCTCGATCGGCCACGGCAACCTGTGGGCGTTCGACTGCCTCGCCGAGGCGGGGTACGCCTACAGCTCGAGCATCTACCCGGTGCGCCACGACCACTACGGCATGCCGGACGCGCCGCGCTTCGCGCATCGGCTGCACAACGGCCTGCTCGAACTGCCGATCACGACGACCCGCGTCATGTCGCGCAACCTGCCGGCCGGCGGCGGCGGCTTCTTCCGGCTGCTCCCGTATCGCGCCTCGAAGTGGGCCATCGAACGCGTGAACCGGGTGGACCGGCAGCCGGCCATCTTCTACTTCCACCCGTGGGAGATCGACCCGCACCAGCCGCGCATCCGCGGCGTGAGCGCGAAGACCCGCTTCCGTCACTACCTGAACCTCGACCGCACCGAGTCGCGCCTGGACCGGCTTCTGTCCGACTTCCGCTGGGACCGCATCGACCGCGTGTTCGAGATCGACGCCGCATGAACGCGCTCGACCTTCCGGTCGACGCGCGCGCGTCGACGACCGTGCGTCCGTACCGGGAGGGCGATCGCCAGGCCTGGAGCGCGTTCGTCGCAGCAGTGCCCGGAGGCGACCTTCTTCCACCGGATCGAGTGGCGCGACCTGATCGAGGACGTGTTCCGCCACCGGACGCACTACCTGGTCGCCGAGCGGGCCGGTGCCGTGGTCGGCGTGCTGCCGCTGGCGCGCGTGAAGAGCCTGCTCTTCGGCGATGCGCTGGTGTCGATGCCGTTCGCGGTCTACGGCGGGGCGGCGGTCGCGGACGAAGCCGCGCGCGCCGCCCTGCACTCGCGCGGCGGCGGACCTGGCGCGCGACCTCGGCGTCCAGCATCTCGAGATCAGCGAACCGAGCCGCGACGGAGCCGGACTGGCCGCGCCAGGACCTGTACGTCACGTTCCGCAAGACGCTGCTGCCGGAGGTCGAGGCGAACCTGCTCGCGATTCCGCGCAAGCAGCGCGCGATGGTGCGCAAGGGCATCGAGCGCGGCCTCGTCAGCGAGATCGACGAGGGCGTCGGCCGCTTCTTCGAACTGTATGCCGACAACCAGCACCGGCACGGCTCGCCCGCCGTTCTCGCGCCGCTACTTCGAGGCGCTGCGCAGCGCGTTCGGCGACGACTGCGAGGTGCTCACGGTTCTCGACCCGCGCGGGTTCCGGTGTCCTCGGTCGTGTCGTTCTATTTCCGGGACGAGGTGCTGCCGTACTACGCCGGCGACCACGAGCGCGCGCGGAGCCTCGCGGCCAACGACTTCAAGTACTGGGAACTGATGCGGCGCGCCGTCGAGGCGCGGCGTGCGCGTCTTCGACTACGGCCGTTCCAAGCGCGGCACCGGATCGTTCGACTTCAAGAAGAACTGGGGCTTCGAGCCGCAGCCGCTGAACTACGAGTACGTGCTGCTGAAGCGCGACGCCATTCCGCAGAACAACCCGCTGAACCCGAAGTACCGGGCGATGATCGCGCTGTGGCGGAAGCTGCCGCGGCCGGTCGTCGACGTCGTCGGGCCGATGCTCGTGCGGCACCTGGGGTAGGGCATGGAACCGCTGCTCTACCTCGTGCACCGGATCCCGTACCCGCCGAACAAGGGCGACAAGATCCGCTCGTTCAACCTGCTGCGCTACCTGGCGCAGCGCTACCGGGTGCACCTGGGCTGCTTCGTCGACTCGCGTGAAGACCTGGCGCACGCCGACGCTCTGCGGCAGTGGTGCGCCGACGCCTGTGTCGTGCCGCTTGAATCCGCGTCTCGCGCGCGTGCGCTCCCTCGCCGGCCTCCTGTCCGGCGAGGCCTTGACCCTGCCGTACTACCGCAACGCGAAGCTGCAGGCGTGGGTGCGCGACATCGTGCAGCGCGAAGCGCATCGCAAGGGCCGTGGCGTTCTCGTCGCCGATGGCGCAGTACGTGCGCGGCTGCCCGAGCTGCGAACGGTCGTCGACCTCGTCGACGTCGACTCCGCGAAGTGGACGTCCTATGCGGACGAGCACCGCTGGCCGCTGTCCGCGGTGTACCGGCGCGAGGGCGAGCGCCTGCTGGCGTTCGAGCGTGACGCGGTCGCGCGCAGTGCGGCCGGCGTGCTCGTGACGGCGCGCCGAGGCGCGGCTGTTCGGCCGCCTCGCGCCCGAGTGCTCGGCGCGCGTGCACGTGATCGAGAACGGCGTCGACAGCGACTTCTTCGCTCCGGATCGCCGACTTCGCGTCGCCGTTCAGCGCAGGGCGAGTGCGCCGATCGTGTTCACCGGCGCGATGGACTACTGGCCGAACGTCGACGCCGTCACGTGGTTCGCGCGCGAGGTCCTGCCCGCATCGCCCGGCAACGGCCCGACGTCCGGTTCTACGTCGTCGGCATGAATCCCACGCGCCGCGGTGCGCGCGCTCGCGTCCGATCCGCGGGTCGTGGTGACGGGCACGGTCGACGACGTGCGTCCGTACCTGCAGCACGCCGCGGCCGTCGTGGCTCCGCTGCGGATCGCGCGCGGCGTGCAGAACAAGGTTCTCGAGGCCATGTCGATGGCGCGCCCCGTGGTCGTGTCCGCCGTCGCCGCGGAGGGCCTGCGCGCGCCGGCCTGGCGTGGAACTGGAGACTGCGGAAGGAGCGGCCGCCTTCGCCGAGCGCACGCTGGCGGTGCTCGATCCCGCGCCGTGGCGGCCCGATGGGCGAGAAGGCGCGGGCGCGCATTCTGCGCGGGCTACAGCTGGGACAGCGAGCCTCGCGCGTTCGGCGAACTGCTCGAAGCGCGACCGAGCGGACGTCGGACGTCGGCGGGAGCCGTCGCTTCCGACCTGGCGCTGGCGGGGTGAGGACCGGGATGCATACGGAACCTCAAGCCAGCGCGGCGGTGGCCGTCGGACTCGCGGAGGCCCGTGGACGGCGGGCCTTTGCCGCGGTCGCCGTGGTGATGGCGGCCATCTTCCTCGTGCTACTGGCAGACGAGCGCTTCCATGGTGCAAACGTGGGCGCGTTCCGAGACGTTCAATCACTGCTTCCTCGTCGTGCCCGCCGTGCTCTGGTTCGTCTGGCAGGCGCGCGCGCGACTGGCGGCGACGCGCGGTCGCGACCGTGGTGGCCGGCGCTGATTCCGCTGGCCGGCGCCGGTGCGCTGTGGCTGACCGGCGAACTCGCCAGCGCGCTGGCCCCGACGCAGTGGGCGATGGTGCTGATGGTGCCCGTCCGCCGTCGCTGGCGCTCTTCGGCGTGGGCTGGGGTCGCGATCCTCGGCTTTCCCGCTCGCGTTCCTGTTCTTCGCCGTGCCGTTCGGCGAGGCGTTCACGCCGACGCTGATCGACTGGACCGCCGACTTCACGGTCGCGGCGCTCACTGCGACCGGGCATCCCGGTGTTCCGCGAAGGCCAGCACTTCGTGATCCCGAGCGGCCGCTGGTCCGTCGTCGAGGCCTGCAGCGGCATCCGCTACCTGATGGCGTCGGTGGTGGTCGGCGTGCTCTACGCCTGGACGCATCTACCGCAGCCCGGTGCGGCGCGGCGCTCTTCATCGGCGCGTCGATTGCTCGTGCCGATCGTCGCCAACTGGCTGCGCGCCTACCTGATCGTGATGATCGGGCACCTGAGCGACAACCGCCTCGCGGTCGGGGTCGATCACCTCATCTACGGCTGGGTCTTCTTCGGCATCGTCATCGGGCTGATGTTCTGGATCGGCGCCCGCTGGCGCGAGGACGACGAGCGGCGACCAGCTGCGCTCGGACGCAGCGACGCCGATACCGGCGGCGCCTCCGTCTTGACGCGCCGATGCGGCCGTCGGCGCTCGATGGTCGCAGCCGTCGTCGCTGCTGATCGCCGTCTGGCCGGTCGCTGCGCGACGTCGCTGCTGGCATCGACGGACAAGCGGCCGCTGCAGCCGGCGCCGCTTGCGGCCGCGGGACGGGTGGATCGAGGCGTCGACGCCCGGTCTCGAACTGGACGCCGACGCTGGAGGGACCGGCGCGGACGCAGGTGCTGAGCTTCTCGCGCGACGGTGCGACGGTCACGCGTCTTCATCGGCTTTTACCGGGACCAGCAGCAGGGCCGCGAACTGGTCAACTCGATGAACCGCCTGCTGCCGGAATCGAGCGCCGGCCGATGCAGATCGCGCGCGGGCGAGCCGACGTCCGGTTCGGCAGCGGACGAGCGCGTCGGTTCGCACGGCGACGATCCGCTACGACGGGCAGCGACTGCGGATCTGGCACTGGTACTGGCTCGACGACCGGATCGAGACGAGCGACGTGCGCGCCAAGCTCTCGCTCGCGCTCGACCGGCTGCTCGTGCGGTCCGATACGTCGGCCTGGGTCGCGGTCTTCACCGACGCCGAGACGGATGCGCCAGGGCGACCGCGGTGCTCTCCGCACTTCGCGCGCGACATGGGTCCGGCCCTGCATGCGGCGCTGGCGGCCACGGCCGCGAAGTGAAGCGACGATGCCGCGTCCCGACCCGCGCCCGCTGATCGCCCACGTCGTCTATCGCTTCGACGTCGGCGGGCTGGAGAACGGCGTCGTCAACCTGATCAATCGGTTGCCGGCGGAGCGCTACCGCCATGCCGTCGTCGCGCTGACCGAGGTCACCGACTTCCGCCGTCGCATCGTGCGCGACGACGTCCAGTACGTCGCGCTGCGCAAGCCGCCCGGGCAGGGCATCCGGCAGTGGCCCGCGCTGCGTCGGCTGTTCCGGCAACTGCGGCCGGCGATCGTTCACACGCGCAACATCGCCGCGCTGGAGGCGTCGTTGCCCGCGATGCTGGCCGGCGTGCCCGTCCGCATCCACGGGGAGCACGGCTGGGACTCCGCCGATCCGGACGGCTCGAACTGGAAGCACCGGCTGACCCGGCGCGCCTATCGGCTCGCCGTGCAGCACTGGATCGCGTTGTCGTCGCACATCGAGCGCTACCTGCGCGACGCGGTCGGCGTTCCGGCGTCCCGCCTGACGCGCATCTGCAACGGCGTCGACACGCAGCGCTTCCAGCCCGCGCTCAGGAGGCGCGCGAAGCCGATCGCCGGCTCGCCGTTCAACGATCCGTCGCTCTGGCTGGTCGGCACGGTGGGCCGGCTGCAGACGGTGAAGGACCAGGTGAACCTCGTGCGCGCGGTCGCGCACGCGCGTGCGTGCGTCGGCCGAGGCGCGCGCACGGCTGCGCCTCGTGATCGCCGGCGACGGGCCGCAGCGAGCCGAGGTCGAGGCCGCGATCGCCGAGGCCGGATTGCAGCGACCACGTCTGGCTCGCCGGCGTGCGGGAAGACGTGCCGTCGATCCTGCGCGGGCTCGACGCGTTCGCGCTGCCGTCGCGCGCGGAGGGCATCTCGAACACCATCCTCGAGGCGATGGCCTGTCGCCTGCCGGTCGTCGCGACGCGCGTCGGCGGCAACCCGGACCTGATCGAGGACGGCGCCACCGGGCGGCTCGTGCCGCCCGCGGATCCCGAGGCCCTCGGCGACGCGCTGCTCGAACTGTTCGACGCGATCCCGTGGTCGCGCGTCGGCTGGCGGCGGCGGCGCGCGCCGAGTGTGAGCGGCGCTTCAGCCTTGACCGCATGGTCGGCGACTACGCCGCACTTTACGACGATCTCCTTGCCCGCCGGCGCATCCTGCCCGCTCGCGGTGGCATCTTCCGGACGCTGAGGCTCGACATGTGCGGAATCACCGGCATCATCGACCTGCGCGAACGCCGTTCCGATCGACCGCGCGACGCTGACGCGCATGAACGAGGCCCAGCACCACCGCGGGCCGGACGAGGGCGGCCTGCACCTGTCGCCGGGCGTCGGCCTCGGGCACCGCCGGCTCTCGATCATCGACCTCGCGACCGGCCAGCAGCCGCTGTACAACGAGGACGGCACGGTCGTCGTCGTCTTCAACGGCGAGATCTACAACTACCAGTCGCTGATCCCGGAACTCGAGGCGCTCGGGCACAAGTTCCACACGCGCAGCGACACCGAGGTCATCGTCCACGGGTGGGAGGCCTGGGGCGAGGCGTGCGTGCACCGCTTCCGCGGCATGTTCGCGTTCGCGCTGTGGGACGAGAACAAGCAGACGCTGTTCATGGCGCGCGACCGGCTCGGCGTCAAGCCGATGTACTACGCGCTGCTGCCCGACGGGCATCTGCTCTTCGGCTCGGAACTGAAGTCGCTGCTCGCGCACGGCGGCGCTCGAGCGGCGCATCGACCCGCGCGCGGTCGAGGACTACTTCGCGCTCGGCTACGTGCCGGAGCCGAGGACGATCTTCAGCACGGCCCTGAAGCTGCCGCCCGCGACGACGCTCGTCGTGCGCCGCGGCGCAGCGCCTGCCCGCGCCGAAGGAGTACTGGGACCCGCGCTTCACCGGCGACGCCGTCATCACGCCCGAGGACGCGCAGGCGGAACTGCTGGCGCGCATTCGCGAGAGCGTCAAGCTGCGGATGATCTCCGAGGTGCCGCTCGGCGCGTTCCTGTCCGGCGGTGTCGATTCCAGTGCCGTCGTGGCCGCGATGGCCGGCCTGTCGACCGAGCCGGTGAACACGTGCTCGATCGCCTTCGCCGATCCGGCGTTCGACGAGTCGAAGTACGCGCAGCAGGTCGCCGAGCGCTACCGCACGCGGCACTTCGTCGATCGGGTGGAGAGCGACGACTTCGACCTCATCGACACGCTCGCCCGGCTGTACGACGAGCCGTATGCCGACAGTTCGGCGCTGCCGACCTACCGCGTCTGCCAGCTGGCGCGCCGCCACGTGACGGTCGCGCTGTCCGGCGACGGCGGCGACGAGAGCCTGGCGGGCTACCGCCGCTACCGGCTGCACATGATGGAAGAGCGCCTGCGCGGCCCGCTGCCGCTGGGACTGCGGCGCCCGGTGTTCGGCCTGCTCGGCCGCGTCTATCCGAAGGCGGACTGGGCGCCGCGCGTGTTCCGCGGCAAGACGACGTTCCAGGCGCTGGCGCGCGACTCCGTCGAGGCGTACTTCCACTCGCTGTCGATCCTGCGCGACGACGAGCGCAGCCGCCTGTACTCGAACTCGTTCAAGGCGCAGCTCGGCGGCTACAACGCGATCGAGGTGTTCCGCCGCCACGCGGCGCGGGCCGGCACCGACGATCCGCTGTCGCTGGTCCAGTACATCGACCTGAAGACCTATCTCGTCGGCGACATCAACACCAAGGTCGACCGCGCGAGCATGGCGCACGCGCTCGAGGTGCGCGAGCCGCTGATGGACCACCCGCTGGTCGAGTGGCTGGCGACGCTGCCGTCGTCCTACAAGCTGCACGGCGGGGAGGGCAAGTGGATCTTCAAGCGCGCGCTCGAGCCGCACCTGCCGCACGACGTGCTGTACCGGCCGAAGATGGGATTCGCCGTGCCGCTGGCGCGCTGGTTCCGCGGGCCGCTGAAGGAGCGCGTTCGCAACGCCGTGCTCGGCGAGCGGCTGGCCGAGTCCGGGTATCTTCGATCGCCGGCGCTCTGCGACAGCTGGTCGATCAGCACCAGAGCGGGCGTGCGCGACCACAGCGCGCCGCTGTGGTCGCTGCTGATGTTCGATGCGTTCATGAGCCAGGTGATGCCGGACGCGCGGCCGGCGGACCGCAGGCTGTCGGCATGACGACGACGTGCGCCGTCCGCGGGACCGCGCCTGCTGGTCTCTCGCAGCCTGTTCCCGAGCGCGGCGCAGCCGACGGCGGGCGTGTTCATCCGCGAGCGGATGTTCCGCGTCGGCAAGCACCTGCCGATCGTGGTGGTCGCGCCCCAGCCGTGGTTTCCGTTCCAGGGCCTGATCCGCCGGTTCCGCCCGCACTTCCGGCCGATGGCGGCGCGGTTACGAGGTGATGCAGGGCGTCGAGGTCCATCGGCCCCGGTTCCTGTGCTTTCCCGGCGTGTCTCAAGTGGACGGACGGCGTTCTGATGGCGCTGTCGGTCTACTGGCACGGTTCGGCGGCTCGTGAAGCGCGCACGCGCTCAACATCCTCGACGTGCACTTCGGCTACCCGGACGGCCGTGCCGGCACGCTGCTCGGCCGCTGGCTCGAAGCTGCCGGTCGTCCTCACGCTGCGGGGCAAGGAGGAGCGGCAGGCGCGGACCGACGTGGCGCGGCCGCTGCGACGCGCGGTGCTCGCGGCCGATCGGGTGGTCACCGTATCGCGAGGCGCTGCGGGACCTTGCGATCGGATTCGGCGCCGATCCCGGCGCGGGTGCGCGTGATCGGCAACGGCATCGACCTCGCGCGTTTCCATCCGATCCCGCGCGACGAGGCGCGCGCGGCGCTCGGCCTGCCGCGCGACGCGAAGGTGCTCGTCTCGGTCGGCGGGCTGGTCGAGCGCAAGGGGTTCCACCGCGTCATCGACTGCCTGCCGGCGCTGCTGCGCGGCCATCCCGATCTGCACTTTCTGATCGTCGGCGGAGCGGGGCCCGAGGGCGACATGAGCGCGCAGCTGCGGGAGCAGGTCGAGCGACTCGGCCTCGTCGACCGCGTGCGCTTTCTCGGCAGCGTCGCGCCCGACCGAGTTCAAGGTGCCGCTGTCGGCGGCCGACGTCTTCGTGCTGGCGACGAGCTACGAGGGATGGGCGAACGTGTTCCTCGAGGCGATGGCGTGCGGCCTGCCGGTGGTGACGACGCGCGTCGGCGGCAATCCGCAGGTCGTCGCGCGCGAGGACCTTGGCACGCTCGTGCCGTTCGGCGACCCGGCAGCGCTTACCGCGGCGCTGGATCGAAGCGCTGCGGAAGGACTGGGACCGCGCCGGCATCCGCGCCTATGCGCAGGCCAACACGTGGGACGAGCGCATTCCCGTGCTGGTGCAGTTGTTCGAGGAAGTGCTCGCAGCGCGCACTCGTCGGCGCCGCAGTGGGCGACGATGGGGGCGAACGGTGGCTGAGCCGACGGTCCGCGCTGCTGGCGTGGGCATGGGCCGCAGCGCGTTCCGGCGCGCTGCTGCCGGCCGGGCCGCGCGCGCGCCTCGTCGATCCTGATCTTCCACCGCGTGCTGCGAGCGCGCGATCCGCTGCAGCCCTCCGAGCCGACCGCCGAGGAGTTCGAGCGCCAGATGCGCTGGGTGCGGCGACTGGTTCAACGTGCTGCCGCTCGCGGAGGCGGTGACGCGGCTGGCGCGCCGGCACGCTGCCCGAGCGCGCGCTGGCATCACGTTCGACGACGGCTACGCCGACAACCACGACGTCGCGCTGCCGATCCTGCTCGAAGCTGGGCCTTCCCGCGACCTTCTTCATCGCGACCGGCTTCCTGGACGGCGGCCGCATGTTCAACGACACCGTGATCGAGGCGGTGCGGCGGGCGCCGGGCCCGACGCTCGACCTCGGCGGACTCGGGCTCGGGACGTCACGTCGTCGGCCGACGACGCGGCGCGCGTGGCGACCATCGGCGCGTGCTCGAGCGCGTCAAGTACCTGCCGCAGGCCGAGCGCGAGGCGCAGTGCGAAGGATCGCTGCGCGCGCCGGCGACCGACTGCCGGACGACCTGATGATGACGTCCGCGCAGGTGGCCGCGCTGCAGGCCGCCGGCATGGAGATCGGCGCGCACACTTGACGCACCCGATCCTCGCGGAGGCACGGCCGACGCCGCGCGCCGGAGATCGCGGCGGTCGCGACCACCTGCAGTCGCTCATCGGCCGCCGTGTGGGACTGTTCGCCTATCCGAACGGCAAGCCGGGCCGCGACTACACGGGCAGCACGCCCGCTCGTCCGCGATCTCGGGTTCGATGCCGCGGTGTCGACCGCCTGGGGTGCGGCGCGACGGGGCGGACCTGTTCCAGCTTCCGCGCTTCACGCCGTGGGACCGGAGTGCATGGCGCTACGGTGCGAGGCTCGCGCGGACCGTGGCGCAGCGCGCCTATGCAACCGCCTGACGGCCGCGAGTCGACTGACATGAAGCGCTTTGCCCGCGGCTCGCAGAGTGGTCCGACGGAAACTCTGGCGTCCTGTCTGCCGATGATTGAACTGTCAGACACGGTAGCCGGGCATGTGGTGCTCCAGCCAGTACTCCAGCGTCATCAGTATCCAGATCATTTCGCCATAGAAGCCCGGATGCTGGGTGAAGGTGCTCGGAAAAGAGCGTGTCCACGAAGTGGCGATTGACTAACCGCGCTCCGCCAGGCGTGTCAGTCGCCGTCGAGGCGGCGTCTCGCAGGGCACTGTCGGTCGTCAGCCATGGGCCGAATGGAAGTCCAAACCCATGTTTCTTCTTGGAGATGATTTCCGGCGGGAGGAAGTCCGATAGCGCCTTCTTGAAGAAGTATCGAAGCTCCGTGCCGTGAACCTTCATGGATGGCGGCAGGCGCAGCGAGAAGTCCAAAGGTCGTCGTCGAGAAGCGGGAAGCCGACCTCGACGCCTGCCAGCTTGCTCGTGACAACGACTTTTGGAAGATCGTTGTCCGCCAGGGTAAACCGCCAATCGTATTGCAGCATCCTGTCGACCAGGTGTTGACCGCTGCAGCGGGCGAAGGTCGCTGCCTGCAATTCCTCAGGCTCCGACAGCGAAACCTGGTCCAGGAAACGCGCGGTGAACACCTCCGACGCCCGAAGCGAAACAGCAGGTTGTACGTTCCATGCGTCCGGGCAGAGGCGTTCGCGCCTGTAGGATGTAACTCGCCGCCTTGCGCAGGAGCGGCGTGCGCGCCGCCCCGCTTGTGAGCAGCAAGGGCTCCAGGATGTGGCTTCGGGCGAACGCGGAATTTTGAAGTACAGGTCGAACACAAGCTGTTTCGCGTATCGGGTGTTGCCTCCGAAGAGTTCATCTCCTCCATCGCCGGCAAGCAACTTCCCGATCTCCCGCCGACCGCGCCATCTGGGCGCACAGGAACGCGGGCAGGGCGGACGAGTTGCCGAACGGCTGGTCGTATGCGCCGGCGATCGTCGCGAAGTTCTCGACTAGGTGAGCCGGCGTCACATAGAGTTCGTGGTGGTCCGCAGCGAAGTGCCGGGCTGCGAGTCGCGCATACGACATTTCATCGTAGTCGGCGTGGCCGAAGCCAATCGAGAACGTCGCCGGCGGGTGGCCCGTGGCCTTGCGAAGCGTGCCGACGACCGTCGAGCTGTCCGTTCCCCCGCTGAGGTATGCACCGATCGGCGCTTCCGACACCTCTCGCTTTACAGCCTGCTCGAGAGTCTCGCGAAACTCCCGCTTCGCCCTGGCGAGGTCGAACGGCTCGTGCTCGCCGAAGGACGGCGACCAGACGGACGACAGCTTCACGCCGGTCTGGTCGGCGGTGAGGACCTGAGCCTGCTCCATCCGGAAGACGCTGCGGAAGACCGTCCTGGGCGAAGGTATGACGTGGAAGCAGACGTAGTTGAACAGGGCCTGACTGTCGATGGCCCGGTTGCGGTCGGCAATTGCGCTGTCGGCTCGATCCGAGAAAGCGAGGCGCGGGCCGATGTGGGTAGCAGACGGGCATCACCGCGAAACGATCGGTGGCGATGGTGACCGTCCCCTTCCTGCTGTCCAGCTGCAGAACCGAAAAGCGGCCACGCAAAGCACGACAGAGCGTGGCCAGCCCTTTCAGGGAGAGCAGTTCCAGGACATCCGCTCCCTCGCTGGACTCGCCGACCAACCGCGGCTGGCCGACGATCATCGTCAGCAGGCCACTTTCAAGCTTCCATTGAACGCGCTTCAAGCAGAGTTCAACGGAGAACTGATTCCCAGAGATGCGGATTCGATCCTTGCCAACGTTCTCCGTCGCTACTGCCGTGCCGTCCGGGACGGCACTGAGGTCGGCCCAGCCGGCGAAAGCGGGTCCAACGAAGGCGGGACGGGATGTGTTCATTCGGTTTGTAAGAGACAAGTGAAGCTGTTTCGACCGTCATCTACCCCGTGATGATCGGATTGGTTGCCCACACGGCCGCGTGCCTCCACTTCGAATTGGCTCGGGAAGGCGACCGGATTCTGAACGAGGATGGCTTCCCGCGAAGGTATGCTTTGAGTCCTGATCCGCATCCATTCGTAGGCATCACCGCTCGGCCTTGTGTCTCGCGGCTCGTGCATGGGCAATCATCCACCTTTGTCGTTCGGTCAAGCGACGGTTTCATTGATTCGGTCGAGGCCCGAATTCGACGCCATGGCGTCGGATTGGGATCAACTGCTTCAGGGCGTTCCCGAGTATCGGGTATTTCTCGCACCAGTGGTTCGCGTCCGCGCTCAACTGGAAGGCGGTGAGTGGCCTGCCCCACATGCTGATCGTGCGACTCGGAGCGGCCCTAACGGGAGCGCTCCCCCTGACGATTCACGAGCACCAGCGCGGGGGCATCCGCGTTCGGGCCTTGAACTACCTCATGGTTCCCGACACCCAGTTCTGCGGCTTCCTGGCACTGCCCGGTCATGAGGCCGTGGTGGCCGACGCGGTTGCGCTGTGGCTGATCAATAACGCAAGGAGCTGGGACCGACTGGATCTTGGCTACACGGACCCAACAGACTCGGGAACGAACATCTTTCTCCAGGTGCTCGAGCGATACGGGCTGAGGAAATACGAATCTACACACGACAATCCGTTCATCGACCTTTCCGAGGCTTGGAACACGTATTACGACAGCAGAAGCCGAAGCCTGAAGAAGACCGTCAATCTCGCGACCAACCGCCTCGCCAGACTTGGCAAAACCACCGTCGTCCGCGAGACGCTGGTTGACGGGCGCACCGACGAACTCGATCGCGTCCTTGGCGACTTGATCACGATCTCGAGCCACAGCTGGAAATCAGCGACAGGAACCACCCTTGATCAACTCGGCCCCGGAAGCTTCATGCGGGCGATCACCGCAGCCGCCGCGCTGCGCTCGGAACTGGCGATCTGGTTCCTGTGCCTTGACGGGTTCCAATCGCCTACGAGTACCAGTTGAATTGCGACGGCGTGTTCTTTGCGCTTCGATCGGACTTTCTGCAGCAGTATGCCGACGCCTCGCCCGGGGCCTATCTCAACTATCACATACTGAAGTACCTGTTCGAGACGAGCGGCAAGCGCTACTACATGGGCCCTGGAAACAATCCGTACAAGTTGAAGTGGACGGATAGGTTCGATGTCGCGCGCCGTCCGGTTCTTTTTTCGCCGACTGTCCGCGGACGAAGCCTGGAATTATGGGACCGAGGAGTCGTTCCGCTCGCCGGGAGACTGCGGGACAAGTTGATGAGGTCGGGGTCAGATTCCAGCCAGACGAAAAGATGCGAATCCTAGTTCTCGCGATCGCCTTCCCTATCCGTTGACCAACGGGCAGAACCTCCGCATCTATCACTATGTTCGCCAGCTCGCGGAGCGCCATTCCTTTCACCTCCTCTGCTACGGTGAGGGCCGATACCGGAGGAACTGAACGCGCTGTTCACCTCGATCGAGCTCTTGCCCAAGCCTTCGCCGACACGGGCGCAGGGATTCAGGCGCGTGGTGGAAGCGCTCGACGTATCGAAGATGGTGCCTTTTTCCAGCCTGGTCCATGACCGTGTTTCGAAACACCTTTCGGATCGAACAGTCGACGTGATCTGGGTCTCGGGTTGGGGACCTGATGGTTTCCATTCCTGCGCAACGATCCATTCCGGTACTTGCGGACGCCGTGGACGATGGCGTCCTGGAGCACTGGCGTCTCCTCAAGAACTCGGCCAGCGCGCTCGATGCGATCAGGGCCCTGAAACTCCTGCTCATGAACTACCTGTTCGAGCGCCGCTACTTCGGTCCTGCCGATGCCGTCCTGTTTGCTCCGATTCGATGCCTCGGTTCTTCCGCCGAGTGTCGCGGACGAACACCGACCTTTTCGATTGCCAACGGAGTCGACACCGACTACTTCGCGCCAGACACAGGGCAGTCCTCGGCTGACGCCGTCGTTTTCGAGGGGAACATCGGTTTCGGTCCCAACGCAGATGGCGTCCGTCACTTTGTCCGGGACATCTTGCCGCTCATTCACAAGCGGCGCCCTGACGTGCAGTTCTGGATTGTCGGGAAGGACCCCCCCGCGGATGTCGTTTCGATGTCGTCGGAACTCATCCACGTGACCGGGTACGTTGACGACGTAAGGCCTTTCGTCCGTGACGCTGCCGTCTTTGTGTGCCCCTTGAGGATGGGTGCCGGAATCAAGAACAAGCTGCTGCAAGCTTGGTCGATGGGCAAGGCGGTTGTCGCGACCCCGGCAAGCGTCGGCGGCTTGTCCGCTCTAAACGGCGAGAACGTGCTTATCGGCGACAGCGATGAGGCTTTCGCCGACGGTCCTTACCTTGCTTGCGGACCCGGAGCGGCGACTCAACTCGGCCGAAGTGACCCGTCAGACGATCGAGGCGGGATACTCCTGGCAGTCACAGCGTTGCACTCGAGGGGCTCCTTCAGACTGGCAAGCGGGCCGAGGTCGTGACATGCGAGATCTAGTCCTCACCGCCGTCATCTTCGGCTTCCTGCCGCTCTGTTTCTGGCGTCCCTGGATCGGAGTTCTGGTCTGGTTCTGGTTCAGCATCATGAATCCGCATCGGCTGACCTGGGGATTTGCCTACTCGATGCCTTTTGCACATTATCGCCGTGGCGACTCTGCCGGCCTTCTCCTGACTCGAGATCGGCGTGGCATCGCCTGGAACCGCGAATTCATCCTGCTCGCAGCTTCTTCTTTACGGAACGATGACGAACTTGTTCGCGTGGTATCCGGAAGCGGCGTGGGAGTTCTGGCTGCAGTTCTTCAAGATCCTCCTGATGACCTATCTCGCAACGATGCTGATTTGGGGCGCGAGCGAATCAGGTTGCTCTTCCTGACTCTGGCTTTTCCGTTGGATTTTTCGGATTCAAGGGCGGCGTATTCGCCATTCTGACTGGTGCACAGGACCGGGTGTTCGGGCCCTCCCGAGACGTTTCTCGGCGACAACACCGCCATTGGACTCGCGCTCGTGATGTCCTTGCCTTTGATGGTCTCCGCCGGCCGCCGCGGAGGAGAAGAAGTGGCTCAAGCGTTTACTTTACGGGACCTCCGCCCTTAGCGGTCTCTCTGTCCTTTTCACCTACTCCAGGGGCGCCCTTGTAGGATTGGGAGCCGTCTTGTTGTTCTATTGGCTCTCGAGCAAACACAAGGTGGCGTTGGCGGTGTTGATGGCTGCCGGTATCGCAACGGGCATTGCGCTTAGTTCCCGAGAAGCTCGTCGACAGGGCTGAGACGATCCGCGAATATCAGGAAGACCGATCGGCCATGGAACGACTTTCGGCATGGAGCGTGGCTTGGAACGTCGCGCTCGAGGCTCCGCTAACGGGGGCCGGGCCGAAATTTGAGGGCCACCCCGATCGGGCTCGATGGTTCGCACATTCGGACGTCGACATCTCCTACGATGTTCCCCGCCGTCCGCGCACAGCAACTACTTCCAGGTATTGGGATTTCACGGCTTCATCGGGCTCTTCTTGTACGTCGGCATCCTTGGCGGTGCGATATTGAAGTGCGGCCATGTGACCCGTAGAGCCCGAAGGACTGACGGGTGCAGTTGGATCAGTACGTATGCCTCCGGCATTCAGATGGGTTTGGTTGGGTACGCCATTGCGGGGCTTTCGTGAACCTGGCTTATTTCGATCTTTTCTATGCCTTTCTCGTCTTGGTCGCGGTGCTCGAGCGTGACCTTGCGGATGCCAGGCGAAAGCGGCCAGCCCAAGCAGTTCCACCGTCGCGCCAGTTGTTCAAACCGCGTGATACGCGACGTGGACGCCAAGCAGTCAACCGCAGCTCCTCCTGGTGCCTTGGTGGGGGACCCGGCGTTTCGCGCCGCCGACCTCCTGGTTATCGCGTCAGATTTCCCTCCACTGGCGGGGACCAATACGCAACGGGTCCAGAGTTTCGTTCGACATCTCCCGAGTCTCGGGTGGGAGCCGGTTGTTGTCACTCGGGACATCGCTGATCTCGACTGCATCGATTCATCGCAACTATCCCGGCTGCGGCCCGGTCTCACGGTCATTCGCGTCAAGAGCCCTGACCCCTTTCGCTGGTGGGCTCGCCGGCGGGGATACCTCCGCGCGACGTCGCGACTCAAGACCGAAGCAGATCGACTCAGGCGCAGGCGTTCGCGCCAATCGCCAAGTCAGCCTCGGCGCCATTCGCCAAGGGCGGCCGATGGCTCGCATCCTTCGCCAGCGAGCATCTGGAAAGGGCGCTTAAACACTACTTCTATGTCCCGGACTCTCAAATGCCGTGGGCAGCGCGGGCGGCGCGAACTGCCGTCGCACTCAATTCTCACCGGCACTTCCGGGCACTCTTCACAAGTTGCCCGAGCTTTTCGTGTCATGTCGCCGGGCTGAAAGTGAAGCGCGCGACTGGACTCCCGTGGGTAGCCGATTTCCGCGATCTGTGGGTCGGTCGGCCCTACAGGAAGGTTGCGAGCGAACGCCATGCGCGCATGGAAAGAGAGTTGGAGGCCGAGGTCGTCGATGCCGCCGACAGGATCGTCGTCGCCTCGCCACGGTGGCCCGCGACCTTCCGCCAGAGATACGGCCCCGAGGTCGCCGACAAGGTCAGGGTCATCACCAATGGATACGAAGGCGAGCAGTCCGCGAACTTCCGGGACGACTCTTCCGTGCCGGGCGTTACCAGGCTGGTCTACACCGGCGCGATGTACCCGGAATCGTCGCCGGCCCCCCTCCTGGAGGCGCTCCAGGGGATCCTGGCGGTCGACCCGAGCCTGGCGGAACACGTCCGAATTGATCTCGCCGGCTATGGTAGCGAGGCCGAACGTCTCAAGGAGGTCTGCCGCAACTCGGCGCTGCGAGACGTGGTTGCGTTCAAGGGTGTATTGGCGCACGACGCGGCACTGGCTCTGCAGAAGTCGGCAGATGTTCTTCTGCTGCGGCTGCGCGCGGCCACAGCGACACGATTTCCGGAAAGCTCTTCGAGTACATGTCAACCGGCAAGCCCGTGCTCGCGCTGGTATCCCTGGACGGCATCCAGGCCGAGCTCTTGTCCGGCGCGGGAACGGGTGCTGGTACGGACTACCATGACATCGGTTCGATACAGAGCGCGCTGCGCTTTGTTCTCGATCCCTGGAATCGACACGGGCTGACGCCGAGGCGCGAGTACATTGAACAGTTCAGTCGGCGGCGACTGACCGCGTTCCTTTCGGAACTGTTGAATGAGATTGCAGGCGTTCCGCCACAGGCGAACGTCTAGCTGAAGACTCGATCGCAGGTGATTCGTGAAGTTTGTAGTGAGGGGATTAGCTCAATGACGATCTACCTAAGATTCCTTGCCGCAATCGGCTTGCTGTGGGTCCTGCCGACATGGGCCGCTGGGGTCCGGCCCGATTGCCCGGACTTCGGAGTGATTCCTCGCATGGACTATCGATCGGTCGACCCTGTCGTCCGACAGCGGATCGGCCTCTACGGACCCGTGTCGCTTCAATTCCAGATATGCAGCGCCTCGTCAAAAGGGCAGACGGGAACCATAGGCGCGGATCTCCAGTTCATACTCGATCTGGTTCCCGAACCACCATCGAGTGCTGGACACGATGGTCCGCCTTGGACGCAAAGAGCGGACGAGCAAGCCTCCCTGGGTCTCAGGTACTCCGTCGAGTGCACCCTGGTGCGAGCGGAGACGGGTTTCCCGGACGACTACGTCGTGAAGATGATCTACGGCGTCTACTTGTCGTCGGAGAAGAAGCGCAACGAGGCCCTGCAAAAAACTGCTCGAGGCAGAGGCGCTGAACAGGAGAGGCGCCAACGTCCTGTACAACGTCGGCCTGCTGCAGTTCGAGGCGGGCGACTACGAGAAGGCTCTGGCTTATGCGAAGCGCGCCTACGCCCTGGGTTTCCCGCTGGGCGGCTTGCGAGAGAAGCTGGTGCGAGCCGGCAAGTGGAAGGAATAGCCGTCCCCCCCCCCACCAGCCTCGACCCGATGAAGATCAGAAGAAGGGCCATCTTCACCTTGCCTACTCATCATGGTACGGAGACCTCGGTGGAGGCGAGTTGCGCATGCTCGATCATCTCCGTGCCACACGATTCAGGGGACCGGACAGGACGCTGGTCCTGTTGAACGAGGATGGCCCGCTGCGGGCCGTCATTGAAGGGCTGGGCATGGCCGTCGAAGTGCTGCGGTGGAAGGGCGGTCCCGGCTTTCTCGGAAAGCAATGGCGCTGGTACTCGGCTCGCTTCAAGGCGCGACGCGTACTTGCAGGCGTTCGCCCCTCTGTTCTTGTCTGCAATACCTT
>CAWEQS010000025.1:0-196942 GCA_963811265.1 uncultured beta proteobacterium | reverse complement strand
AGCCGCGACCCTCGAGGCACGCCGCGCGCGCCTTGCCGTAGGTCGCCTGCTGCGACGACTGCGCCTGCTGCGCACTTTGCTGCGACTGCTGGGCCTGCGCCGCGTTCTGCTTGCGGCTCGAGCTCCGTGCGACGGCGGCGCCGGCCGCCGCGCCGGCGCCCGCATCGCCTCCGACCACTTCACCGACGACCGCACCGCGCGCGGCGCCGCGTAGCTCCCGCGCCCGGCGTCGTGCCGGTCGCGGTGGTGGCGGGCTTCGGAGCCGCAGCCGGCGCCGCCGCCTTGGTCGGATCGTAGCCTGTCTGCTGCACCGCCCACTGGTGACACTCGTATTCGTCCTTCTTCTGCATGTCGGGCGACTGGCCCTTGGCGGGATAGACGATCTGCTGCGCCAAGGCGGTGCTGGCGAGCAGCGCCGCACACGCCGTGATGACGGCAGCTTTGCTTGCAAACGACTTCATGGAACTCCTCACGGGGTGAATTCGTAGTTCGGCGCTGCGACGCGTATCGCTATTGCGCGGTCGCGCTGGTCTGCGGGCTGGCATCGCCGGTCGCCGGCGGCGTCGGACGGGGATCGAAACCGCCGCCGAGCGCAAGGTTGAGGTTCACGCGCTGGACCAGGCGGTCCGCCTGGACTTTCACGAGGGAAGTTCGCGCCGCGTACAGCGCGACGCTCTGCTGCAGCACGGCGCGCTGGTCGCCCGAGCCGACGCGCAGGCGCGTCTGCGCGAGTTCCACGGCGCGCGCATTGCTCGCCACGGCGCTGCCGAGGATACGCTCGCGTTCGTCGGCGGCAAATGCCGCGGACAGCGCGGACTCGACCTCCGAGAACGCGCGCGCTGCCACGCGTCCGTAGTCGGCGATGGCGATCTTCTGCTCGGCGGTGCGGATTTCGACGTTCGCCTGCAGCGCCCAACCGTGGAAGATCGGCGCGGCCAGGTTGGCGCCGAGGCTGAACACCGGATAGTTCTGGTCCTTCAGCACGAACACGTCGCTCGAGATGCTCGAAAGGCTTGCCGTCAGCCCGATCTTCGGCAGGCGCGCGGCGTTCGCTTCGGCCACATTGTTGAAGGCCGCGGCGACGCGACGCTCCGCGGCGATCACGTCCGGCCGCCGCTCGAGCAGTTCCGAAGGCAGTCCCACCGGCACCGCCGGCGGCTTCGCCGAGAGAGCGGCAGGCACGTCGAGCGTTGCGGCCGGATAGCGGCCGACCAGCGTCTCGATCGCCCGCACCGCCTGCTGCTGCGCCAGCGCCAGCTGACGCGCGGCGTCGCGATAGGTGTCGAGGCTGGCCTGCGCCATCACCACGTCGTACTCGTCGCCGCTGCCGATGCGCAGGCGGTCGCGCGCGAGGCCGAGATATTGCTCCGACGCGCGCACGATCTCGTCTGCCGTGGCGCGCTGCATGCGCGCTTCGGTTGCGAGGAACCAGCTCTTCGCCACCATCGCGGCGATCGACTGCCGCGCGTACTCCGCATCTGACTGAACGGACTCGTACTGGGCGCTTCCTGCCGCCGCCTGCGAACGTACACGGCCCCAGATGTCGAGTTCCCAGTTCGCGAAGAGGCCGACGCCGCTCACGCCCGAGCTGTCGCCACCCATCTTCCCGCCGCCGTGGGCCAGCAGGTCGACGGCGGGATAGATCGTCGCGCCCGCGAGCTTCGCGTAGGCCGCCGCCTGTTCGATGCGACCAGCGGCGACCCGCAGGTCCGCGTTGTAGGCGAGCGCCTCGCGCACCAGCGCGTCGAGTTGCGGGTCGTTGTAGGAAGCCAGCCAGGCATTGGCCACGGCGCCGTCCGCACCGCCCGGCGACGCCCACTTCTCCGGCACCTTCACGTTCTGCATCGACTGCGACTGGATTTCCTTCGGCGCCGGCGGCGACTGCAATGCGCAGCCCGCCACCGCGAGCGCGATCGGCGTCATCAGGGCCGCGAGCGAGATGCGCATCAGATCAGTGCAGCTTCAGGATGAGGTAGTCGAGCTTGGCGCCAATCCGCAGGAACACCATGCGGAGAATCTGGATCGCTTTGCCGTGCTCCGTGTAGATCGCCCCGTTGCCAAGCGCGCCGGCTGGCAGGAAGAGGTCGGCGTCCCGTTCCGCAACGGTAAGCCGGACCGGGAAACGCCCCGGCGGCATCGGCCCCACGCCGGTCATCGGCAATTGCGTCGTGTTGGCGACCTGGCCCTGCCCCTGCGCCCACACGATCGATTCCACGCTTGCCTTGATGACGCGACCCGGGTGCGCCTTCAAGGTGAACTCGGCCGCGTTGCCCTCCTCGACCAGCTGCAGCTCGTTCTGGTGGTAGAGAGCGACGATCTGGTACTTCTGCTCGACGAACGTCATCGCGGGCGTGATCGGGAACGCGGTCGTGAACGAGCCTGGACGCAGCTGGACGTTGGTCGGGTAGCCGTCGGCCGGGGCCAGCACCGTCGTCTGCTCGAGTTCCCACTTGGCGTTGGCCAGCTGCGCGCGGATGTTCGCGACCGGCGCGTACTCGTCGTTGAACGTGCCCTTGCTGCGCTCCTTGAGCTGGCGCTCGCCCGCCAGGGCCTGCGTCTCGGCGGCGCGGGCCTGCGCGGCGGACGCGCGCGCCGTTTCGAGCTGGGCTTCGAGTTCGGCGAGATCGGTCTGGGCCTTCTCGAGAGCGAACCGGTCGCCGGCCCCGGTGGCCACCAGTTCCCTGTTCTGCGCGACGCGCGTCCGGGCCAGGTCGAGCCGGGTCTGCACTTCCCGGATCTTCGCTTCGCTCTGCTGGATCGCTCCGCGCGACTCGACGACCTTGCCCTGCGCGCCGATCAGTTGCTCACCGAGTTCCCTCGAACCGGCAACGGCGCTCGCCAGTTGCGCCTCCAGCGACTTGACCGTCAGCTGATACGGCGTCGGGTCGATGCGGAACAGCACGTCGCCCTTCTTCACCAGCCGGTTCGGCTCGATCGGCACTTCGATCACGCGGCCGCGCACCTGCGGCACGATGTTGATCACGTACTTGATCACGCGCACGTCGGCACTCGATGGCGCGACGACATTGAGCGCAAGCACCAGGGCCGTCAGCGCGACGACCGGAATGATGACGACGATGACCTGGGTGGCCGTGGTCCACGGCAGCCACTTCATCTTGATGAAGATGAACCAGACGATGGCGGCGTAGATGGCGAGCAGCAGGACTTCCATCACGCACTCCGGGCCGGGACGGCGGCGACCGATGCCGCTTCAATCGGTGGCTTCGTGCCCGTCGCAAGCTCATCGCGCAGCGACCGCAGCGCGGGCGTCAGGGCGCCCCGCGCCTCCACGGCATCGAGTTCGGCGTGCAATTGCCGAAGCTCCGCCGCGGGCAGTTCACCCTTCCGCCACCTGTCACCGAGTTCGATGAAATAGTCCTCGTGCATCTCGGTGCCATACGCGAGCTTGTAGCCGACCGGCTTCGTGTAGGCCCAAAGCCAGGCGAACGGCCACAGCATCCCGCCGAACACCAGCGAGAGAAGGCACAGAGTCTGGATGGCCTTGCGCTGCGGGTGGTGGTTCTTGTGCGCGATCTTCTCCGGGATCACGTGAACCATCCAGAACAGCGTGATCCCGATGACCGGCACGAGCACCAGCACGACCCAGGCCAATACATTGGCGGCCGTGTCCATCGCTTCGCCGCTGAGGAACGATGCGGCCGCCGGCCCCGGCGCGAGCAGCCCGGCCGCCAGTCCCGCCGCCGCCATGGCGCGCAGCGCCATCGCGCCCGTTGCTGGTGTGCGGCAGTCGCCGCACCTCGTATTCGTCATTCGATTCATGGTCGACAGCGCGCTTGGGCGCTCTTTCCCCGTCTCGGCCGATGGTGACCGCGCCCCCCGGGCGCGTCTTAGCAAATCTGGACAGCCCGCCCTCCGTCGAAGCGGTGCCTTGAGCGAGCGCAGGGGCGAATCGGCACTCCTCGAAGCCCGCGCTCAGGCGGTCGTCTCGCTCTTTCCATTGCGAACGCTGCGTCGCCACTGACCGGGCGTCGTCCCGGACCAGCGCCGGAACGTGCGCATGAACGGCGTGACCGCAGCGTAGCCGAGTGTCGCCGCGATGTCGTCGAGGTGGGCGTTGGAGTTCGACAGCAGGTCCCGGGCGATGTCGAAACGAACCTCGTCGAGCACGCGCTGGAACGTCGTGCCCTCGGCCTTAAGGCGGCGGTTGAGGGTCCTGCGATGGATCGACAGCATCTGGGCCAGGTCGTCTCCCGAGTGACGGTTCTCCAGCATCAGCCGCCTCAGCCCGCGATAGACCTGCTGCATGAACTCCGGCGCGCCCGCGTTTTGGGCGGCCTGCTCGCAGCGGCGATGTGCCTGCAGATCGGCGTTGGGCACCGTGCGCGCGAGGTCCCTCGCCGGAAACCGCAGGACGCTGAACTCGGCGTCGAACCGCGGCACGACCTTGAAGAATGCACGGTGCTGGGCGACATCGCGAGGTTTCGCGTGGGGCAGGAACACCTCGTACGGCTTCCAGGTCGGCCCGCACAGTTCGAGCATGATGTTCATCGCGGCCGCCAGCGCGGCGTCGTGCATGTGCGTGAAGCCCAGGGCCGCCGGGTGATACGTCGCGTAGCCAAGATCGACGTAATCCCCGCGCTTCAGCAGGAACGCGAGTCCGCCTTCACTGTTCAGGTGTTGATGAACGGTGAGCGCCTCGAGGGCCGCGCCGACGGTGGGCGAATTGCGAACGAGTTCACCGACGAGCCCCATGTCGGACAGATGGAACAGTCGCCCGGCCAGGAGGCCGAAGTGCGCGCACCCGGTGCTGCTGGCGGCCCGGTCGAGCAGGGTGGCCAGTGCCGTGAACGAAACCCGGTTGTCGGGATGGGAGAGCGCGGAAGGCTCGAGTCCCGCTCCGACCAGCAGGGCCTCGGCGTCGCCCCCGAGTTGCCGGATCAGCTGCGGCAGGGCGACAAACCCTGCGACGCGCTGCGTCGAGGCCATCTTCCGGGGCGCGGACACCGGGGCGCCCGTGCTACGCATGTCCACCGTAGGTCCCTTTGCAGTTCTGCGTCCGTGCACGTTTGAAGGAAATCGCGGTTCCAGATTGCGGACCGTCAGCGATTCGCAATTCTAGACAGGTCCGTGCCGCTCCTCAGGCGTCAGACCGACGCGTTCGCGACTGCGCTTCACCACGTGTCAAGAAGGGCAAAGACAGGTGTCCCGGAATAGCCGATGGTCACGCAGTCCGCCGACGCACGAAGAGCGCCGGATCCTCACGGGATGAGAGACCATGGGCGAGCGAAACGACGGGGAAGCGCCCCTTGCGTCCGACGCATCAGGCTTCGTGGAGGTTGGATCGCTCGCGCAACTGCCGGCAGGAGCCTCGATGCGGGTGACGGTCGGCCCGTCTGATCTCCTCCTCGCGAACGTCGGCGGGCGGGTCGTCGCCATCGGCGACCTCTGCCTGAGGTGCAGCCGGTCGCTTTCGACGGCGTCGCTTTCGGGGCGGGTGCTCACCTGCGGCGGATGCGGATGGAAGTACGACGTGGAACGCGGCTGCGTCGACGGTCTGCCCAACCTGCGGACCGAAATGCAGGACGTCTCCGTCGACGATGAACGGCTGCTGGTGGCATCCGCCATCGCCGCTCCAGCGACCGTTCCGTGACGCCCTCATCGGGACGCATGCGGCGGGAGCGCTGACCGCGGATGCCCATCACCGGCCCGATTCCCGCTGAGTTGCTGACGCTCGTCGCGGCGGCGACGGTGTTCGCCGTGATGTTCGACCTCGGGCTCGGCATCGTCCCGCGCGAGTTCCGCTGGGTACTGCAGCACCCGGGGCTGCTGCTGCGCGGGCTGTTCGCGGTGCTGGTGGCCGTGCCGGTGCTCGCGCTCGTGCTGGTGCGCGCCTTCGACCTGCCGCGCGGCGTCGAGATCGGCATCGTGCTGATGGCGATTTCCCCCGGCGCGCCCGTGGCCCTGCGCCGCTCGCTGGGAGCGGGCGGGCATCGCGCCTTCGCCCCGGCGCTGCAGATCCTCGTCGCGACGCTCGCGGTGGTGTCCATGCCCTTGTCGATCGCCGCGCTGAACCACCTCTACAGCGGCCAGGCGAGCCTCGACCCGCGCGAAGTGGCGCGGCAGGTGTTCATCGCGCAGTTGCTTCCGCTCGGGGTCGGCATCGCGGTGCGGCGGCTCGCGCCGGAACTCACCGCGCGCTGCGAACCGTGGACCAGGCGGCTCGCCACGCTTCTGCTGGTCGTGCTGCTGGCGATGGTGATGGTCGACATCGCGCCGATGATCCTCGCCACGCGCACAGGCGCCGCGATCGCGATCGTGACCCTGACCGCGCTGGCCGCGCTGACCGGCCACGCGCTGGGAGGCCCGCATCATGCGACGCGCACGGCCGTCGGCGTCTGCGCCGCGGCGCGAAATCCGGGACTGGCCCTGCTGGTGGCGACGCTGAACTCGGCGCCGACCGGCGTCGTCGCCACGGTGTTTGCTTATCTCGTGATCTCGGCACTGACGCTCGTGCCGTATGTCGCGTTCAGCCGCCGGCGCGGCCGGGACGCGCAGGACGCGGCGCCACCTTAGCCTCCGGCCGCCCGATCCGGTGCGCGGGCGCCTTGCTCAGGCGACGATGTTCACGCCACCGTCGACGTACAGCGTCGAGCCGGACAGCCGCTTCGCGTAGGGCGTCGCCAGGAACGCGCAGGTGTAGCCGACGTCCATGATGTCGACCAGTTCGCCGAGCGGCGCACGCTGCGCCGCCTCGTTGAGCAGCGTTTCGAAGTCCTTCAACCCGGACGCCGCGCGGGTCTTCAGCGGCCCCGGCGAAATCGCATGCACCCGGATGTTCTGCCCGCCGAGTTCGAACGCGAGGTAACGGCAGCACGCCTCGAGCGCCGCCTTCACCGGACCCATCACGTTGTAGTTCGCCACGACCTTGTTCGCGCCGTAGTAGCTCATCGCGAACATCGTCCCGCCCTCCGTCATCAACGGGGCCGCCAGCTTCGCCATGCGGACGAACGAGTGGCACGAGACGTCCATCGCCTTCGAGAACCCCTCGGCCGAGCAGTTCAGCAGCCCGCCCTGCAGGTCGTCCTTCGGCGCGAAGGCGATCGAGTGCACGAGGACGTCGAGCCGGCCCCAGGTGCGACGGATCGTCGTCGAACACGGCTTCGAGCTGCCCCGGGACGCTGACGTCGAGCGGCATGAAGATCGGCGCTTCGACTTCCTTCGCCAGCGGCTCGACGTGCGGCCGCGCCTTCTCGTTCAGGTAGGTGATCGCGACGTCGGCGCCCACCTCGCGAAACGCCTTCGCGCAGCCGTAGGCGATCGACGAGTCGTTCGCCACGCCGACGACGAGCGCCTTCTTGCCCAGCAGGATCGGGCGGGGATCATTGACGGTCATGCTGAATCCTCGTGTGAGGCCGTCGCGCGACATCGCCCCGCGACGGCGATGCGGCGCACTACGGCGTCCGCTCCTGCGCGGGCGCCGCCAGCACGGCGCGCGTGTGGCGGGCGATCATCAGTTCCTCGTTGGTCGGCACCACGAACGCCCCGACGCGACTGCCTTCCCGGCTGATGCGCTGGGCGCCGGCGCGGTTGGCATCGGGATCGAAGTCGAGGCCCAGCCACGCGGCGTCGCGGCAGATCCGCTCGCGCAGCTCGGCGCTGTTCTCTCCGATGCCGGCGGTGAACACGACCGCGTCGAGGCCGCCCAGCGCGGACGCGAGCGAGCCGAGTTCGCGGCCGATGCGATAGACGTACAGGTCGATCGCCTGCTTCGCGCCCGGCTCCGGGCTCGCGAGCAGCGCGCGCATGTCGCTCGATATGCCCGATACGCCGAGCAGCCCGGACTGCTGGTAGATCAGCTTCTCGATGGCACGCACGTCCATCTTCAGCTCGTCCATCAAGTACAGCACGACGCCCGGGTCGAGGTTGCCGCAGCGCGTGCCCATCGGCAGGCCGTCGACCGCGGTGAAGCCCATCGTGCTCGCCATGCTGCGGCACGCCGCCATGCCGCACATGCTCGAACCATTGCCGAGGTGCAGCACGACGGTCTTGCCCGCCGCGGCCTTCGGATCGACCTGCGGCAGCACGCTCGCGATGTACTCGTACGAGAGGCCGTGGAAGCCGTAGCGCACGACGCCGCGGTCGGTGATCGACTTCGGCAGCGCGAACGCCTGTGCGACCGGCGGCTGCGTGCGATGGAAGGCCGTGTCGAAGCACGCCACCTGCGGCAGGTCGGGCGAGCGCTGCAACAGGCCACGGATCGGCGCGAGATTGTGCGGCTGGTGCAGCGGCGCCAGCGGGATGTACTTCTCCAGCGCCTTCAGCACGGCTTCGGTCATCCGCGCCGGTTGCGAATACTCGAGACCGCCGTGCACGACGCGATGCCCCACTCCGGCCAGCTTGTAGCCCTCCGAACGCCCGCGCAGGAAGCCGACCAGGTGGTCGAGCGCGCCCTCGTGCCCCAGCGCGACGCCGTCGCCCCACTTCTTCTCTTCGATCACCTCGCCGCTGTCGCTCTTCGCGACGAAGCGCGGCGAGGTGTACAGGCCTTCCGCCTGGCCGCGAGCGACGAGGGCGAGGTCCTGTCCGGAAGTCGCGAACAGGGAGAACTTGAAGCTCGACGAGCCTGCGTTCAGGACAAGGATGGCGTCGGTCATGCGGGCACCACCTTGTTCGCCGCTTCCTTGCGCGCGTGGGCGACGAGCACCGCGACGCCGCAGGACGCAAGGCGGGTCATCACCGAGTCGGCACGACTGGTCAGGATGATCGGCACGCGCGCGCCGAGCACGATGCCGGCCGCATCCGCGCCCGCGAGGAACGACAGGCTCTTGGCCAGCATGTTGCCGGCCTCGAGGTCGGGCACGACCAGCACGTTGGCGCGGCCGGCCACCGGCGAGTCGATCTTCTTGATCTTCACCGACTCGAGGCTGATTGCGTTGTCGAGCGCGAGCGGGCCGTCAACCAGCGCCCCGGTGATCTGGCCACGGTCGGCCATCTTGCAGAGCGCGCCGGCCTCGACGGTCGACGGCACTTTCGGATTGACGGTTTCCATCGCGGACAGGATCGCCACCCGGACCTCCGGGAAGCGCAGCGCGTGCCCGAGATCGATGGCGTTCTGGATGATGTCGACCTTGTCCTCCATCGTCGGCGCGATGTTCACCGCGGCATCGGTGACGATCAGCGTCTCCGCGTAGGAGGGCACGTCCATCACGAAGCAGTGGCTGACGCGACGCGCGGTGCGCAGTCCGGTGTCGCGCTTGACGACCTCCGCCATCAGTTCGTCGGTGTGCAGGCTCCCCTTCATCAGCGCCTCGGCCTTGCCGGCGCGGACGAGCGCGACCGCTTTCGCGGCCGAGTCCTGGCTGTACTCCGCGTCGACGATCGGATACGGGCTGATGTCGATGCCGCACTTCTTCGCCACCGCTTCGATCTTGTCCTTCGGGCCGACGAGGATCGGCGCGATCAGGCCCAGCTTGGCGGCGTCGACCGCGCCCTGCAGCGAGCTTTCGTCGCAAGGGTGGGCCACCGCCGTCGGTGTCGGCGGCAGCGCCTGGCAGAAGTCGATCAGGCGCTGGTACTTCTCGTGTGCTCGTTGACTCATCATGGACTCACTTGCGCGCCCTGCGCCTGGCTGCGGTCTTGCGCGCGGCCGGCGCGGACGCGCGCGCCTTCACTTTCCTCGCCACCGGCCCGCCGCTTTGCGCGCTTGCCTTTCAGCGTGGTGCCGATCCTGTCGATCATCTCCAGTTGCTCCTCGGAACGACGCTGCACGCGTTCGTCGCCCATCAGCGCGCGCGCCAGCGTCGCCAGCCGTTCCCTGTCGCCGGGCGTCTTCAGCAGCTCGGGCAACGTCGCGAGCGCGCGTTCGGGCTCGTAGCGCACGATGATTTCCTGCTCGCCCCGGACCCGACGCCACTCGTCCGGCGTCATCTTCGGCAGCAGGTCGCCGTATTCCTTGATCAGCTGATGCCTCATCTGCAGCCTGGAAAGCATCAGCGGCTCGCCCTTGCGCGCGAGCAGGCAGGCGACGCGCGCCAGGGCCTCGGGATAGCCGCCCTCGGCAATCGACGCGAGCGCCTCCTTCACGAACGGGAGGTCGCGGCCCTCGGCCACCGGCGCCGCCGTGGCTTCTGCCTCCGCCTTGTCGGCGATGTAGAGCGAGAACACGTTGCCGTAGGTCTGGAAGAACTGCGCTTCGCTGCTCGCATCGCGCATCGCGCGGTAGTACTCGAGCGAGGCGCTGATGGCGGCGGCTGCGACCTTCTCGAGCTTCACCGCCGCGCTGTCCTTGCCCGCCGGCCGGCGCTGCGCGCGCACCATTTCGGCGGCCGGTGCGACCCAGCCCAGCCAGGGGTTGAGGTCCGACAGCATCCAGCGCTGCCAGCGCAGCGGATGGAACTGGCGACGCAGCTTCGCCGTGAACTCGTTCGAGGTGGCCTGGACGAACGGCTGCATGAACAGTTCGTAGGCGCGCTGGTTGAAGTCCGAGATGGCGGCGACGGCCTCGAACGGCTTTTCGTCGACGCGCCCGAAGCGGTTGGCGTGGGCCGCGAGCTCCTCGAGCGACCGCTCCGTGAACTCGACCTCGTACTCCGTCTTGCCGCCGCGCCCGACGTGTTCCTTGATGGCCATCGCGTACAGCCCGGGCGTGAGCGCCTCGATCGACTTCAGCACCGACACGATCTGCGCGTGTTCCTTCTTCGCGACCTTGCCGGACACGAAGATGCCGAGGTGGCCGATGTCCTCGTGCAGCAGGCCGACGATGACCTGGCCGCGGGCCTTGATCTCGTCGGTCGAGCCGTAGACGTCCGCGACCCAGTTGAACGCCTGCTGCGGCGGCGTGATGTTGTCGCCCATCGACGCGAACAGGATGATCGGCGCCTTGATGTCCCGCAGGTCGAAGGCCTTGCCGCCCTTCATCTTCGTCTCGCCCGTCCACAGCTTGTTGCCGACGAACAGGTTCTGGGTGATCCACTCGATCTCTTCCCGGTTCATCAGGAAGAAGCCGCCCCACCAGCGCTCGAATTCCAGGAAGCGCGGGGGCTCGGTGTCGACGTTGGCGTACAGGTTGTAGTACTTGTCCCAGAAGGTGTTGGCCGGGTTCAGGTTCTCGAAGTTCTCGACGAGGTAGGCGCCGTCGAACACTCCGTTGCCCTGGTCGGCCGTCATCGACGAGAGCCAGGTGCCGCCGAGGTTGCCGCCGGCATAGCGCATCGGGTTGTCGCCCGCGCCCTCCTGCCACGCGCCGCCCCAGTACGACATCGGCGCGCCGTTGATCACGATCGGTCCGGTGTCGTCCGGGTCGGCCGCGGCCAGCATCATCGCGGCCCAGCCGCCCTGGCAGTTGCCGATGATCGCGGGCTTGGGGCTGTCCGGGTGCAGTTCGCGCACCTTGCGCACGAACTGCTTCTCGGCTTCGCAGACATCGATCAGCGTCTGGCCGGGCTCGGGGTCGCGGAAGAAGATCACGAAGTAGACCGGGTGGCCCTCGCGCAGCGCGACGCCCACCTGCGAGTCGTCCTTGAAGCCGCCGATGCCCGGGCCGTGGCCGGCGCGCGGGTCGATGATCACGTAGGGACGCCGCTTCGGATCGATGGTCACGCCTTCGCGGCGGCGTGATCTTCAGCAGCGCGTAGTTGACAGGGCGCGCCAGCTTGCGCCCGTCCATCACGGTCTCGTAGTCGAAGTGCAGCAGCGGCGGCTGGCCTTCAGCGACGTGCTGCAGGTAGTTGTTGCCGCGCTGGCGCATCGTGTCGAGGAAGAGCACCGAGCGCTGCGCCGCGTCGACCGCGTACGAGACCCAGTCGGTCCAGGCGTGGGTCGCGGACTGCAGGTCCGGCTTCACGTGCCCGACGCCGCTCTCCTCGTACGCCTTCCTCATCGCATCGTTCAGGTTGCGCTGCGCCACCTCGGCGCGCTTGCGGAAGACCAGCGAAACCTTCGTGGAAATGTCCTGGCTGCGCGCCAGTTGGTGGCCGATGTCCATCGCTTGCACCTTGGTTGAATTCGGTTCGGTCCGCACAGCGGGGATCGGAGCGCGGGCGCCAGGCCGGCCTCGGAGACATTGACTCGGACTCAGGGGCCGAAGTGGCGAACCCGATCGGATCGCCGTATCCGCCATGCTGCACCGCACACTGCGCGCAGTCTTATCCAATCTGGACAGCGGGATCGGGGATTTCCACTAGCGCGGCGTCCGGCGCGCCGGATGGGTCGACGTGCGAAAGTGGGCACTGACTGCCGGGTCGCGCTCTACCCGGCAGGGAACTCGGCGGCGTTCGCCGGCTACTTGGCCGCGGGGGGCCCGCCCAGCCGGTCGCCGAACTTCTTCTGCAGGTCCTCGAGGATCTCTTTCATCAGGGCGTCCGCACCTGTGTGCCCGATCTGGTCCACGGCGCGCGTCCGCACGGCGTAATGCATCATCAGGACGTTGCGCAGTTTGTCGAAGGCCATCGGGTTGCTGGTGCCGCAGACGGCCGCGTCGTTGGCCAGCACGCGCTCGATGACGCCGGGATCGAGCAGCCGGACGTTGCAGATCGTCGCGAGCCGAGCCACTTCCTTGTCCACTTCACTCAGGCTCTGTGACCAGTATCCGGCGCCGAAATCCGTCTTGTTGTCGCTCATGTGACTCGTCCCTTCTTCGCCCGCGGGATGATCCGCACAGGCGCCATTCTTTGCATACTGCGCGTGGCTCGTGGGCCGGTCTTTGCATTACTCGACAAGGCGGCCCCTGCCGTCTGCGAAAGGGCCACGCCGTCGAATCAGAACGACCCTGCGGGAGCTGCCCATTGCTCGCGATCCGGCGGATCACTTCACGGTGACGCGCGCCCACTTGCGCTTGCCCACCTGCACCACGTAGGTGCCCGCGCCCAGTCGCGCGCCCCGGTCGCCGACCTTCTCGCCGCCGACCTTCACGCCACCCTGCTCGACGTTGCGGATCGCTTCGCTGGTCGAAGGCGCCAGGCCTGCCTGCTTCAGCAGCGCTGTGATGGCCACGCCACCGTCCGCGTCCGCATCCACGGTGCACTCCGGCATGTCGTCCGGAATCGCGCCGAACTTGAAGCGCGACAGGAACTCGAATTCCGCCTGCTCCGCGTCGCGCTCCGAATGGAAGCGCGTGATGATCTCCTTCGCGAGCAGGACCTTGATGTCGCGCGGATTGCGCCCATCGGCCGCCTGCTGCTTCAGCGCCGTGATCTCCTCGTTGCTGCGCATCGACAGGAGGTCGTACCAGCGCCACATCTGCGCGTCGGAAATGGACATCACCTTGCCGAACATCTCGAACGGCGCCTCGGTGATGCCGATGTAGTTGTTCTTCGACTTCGACATCTTGTCGACGCCGTCGAGGCCTTCGAGCAGCGGCATCGTCAGGATGCACTGCGGCTCCTGCCCGTAATGACGCTGCAGCTCGCGGCCGACCAGCAGGTTGAACTTCTGGTCGGTGCCGCCGAGTTCGATGTCGGACTTCAGCGCGACCGAGTCGTAGCCCTGCATCAGGGGGTACAGCAGTTCGTGCATCGCGATGGGAACGCCGTCGCGAAAGCGCTTCGCGAAGTCGTCGCGCTCGAGCAGTCGCGCGAGCGTGTACTTCGCCGCTAGCTTGATCATGCCCGCGGCGCCCAGCGGCTCGGACCACTCCGAGTTGTAGCGAATCTCGGTCTTCTCGCGGTCGAGCACCAGCGCGGCCTGCTCGAAGTACGTCCGTGCGTTGGTTTCGATCTCCTCGCGGGACAGCGGGGGGCGCATCGTGTTGCGCCCGGAGGGATCCCCGATCATCGACGTGAAGTCACCGATCAGGAAGATGACGGTGTGGCCGAGGTCCTGCAGCTGCCGCAGCTTGTTCAGGACCACCGTGTGCCCGAGGTGAATGTCGGGAGCCGTCGGGTCCAGGCCCAGCTTGCACCGGAGCGGAGTGCCGGTGGCGGCGGAACGCGCCAGCTTCTGGGCGAACTCGGCCTCGATCAGCAGTTCGTCGCAGCCGCGCTTGACGAGGGCCAGTGCCCGCTCGACGGCGGGTGAAGACGTGTAATTCCCTACCGCGGCAGTCATGTATTCCCCGATTCAAAGCGTCGAAGCCGGGTCCCGAGCCAGATATACTCGCGGCTCCATTAAAAAGCGCACCCCCGGGTGCGCTTTTATCCCACGGTTCTTCCGATGCCGATTGCGATTCTAGCCAATCGATTGCGTTCTCTTGCGGCCGATGCACGCCTCGGGTTCCGGGTGCTCGCGCGCCGGTGGCATCGCATCGATCGCGTCACGCGCGCGCGCGTCGAGTTCGGCGCGATCGCTTCGCTGCTGCCCCTGTCGGCGGCCATCGCTGCCATCGCCGCGGCACCCGTCGCCCTCGATCTCGACGGACTGCAGCCTCGCCCCATCGTCGAGGTGGTGGCCGCGCCGTCGATCGTCGAGCAGGTCGAGGAACTCCTTCAGGGCCAGGGCAGCTTCGTCCGCGAGGCCCGCGTCGAGCGGGGCGACACCTTGGCCACCCTGTTCGAGCGACTCGAAGTGCGGGACAGCGCCGCGCTGGCCTTCCTGCGCAGCGATCGCGCCGCGCGGCCACTCGTGCAGCTCGCCCCCGGACGATTCCTGCAGGCCAATACGACCGCCGACGGCGACTTGAACTGGCTGAAGGTCTATGTCGGCGGCGATGCAGGCGCGGTGCCGGGCACGACCCGGATCCTGACCGTGCAGCGCACCGGCAGCGGCTTCCAGGTTTCGGAAGCCGACGTCGCGCTCGAGCGGCGCGTTGAACTGCGGTCCGGCGAGGTCCGCGTGTCGCTGTTCGGAGCTACCGACGACGCTGGCGTGCCGGACTCGGTAGCCCAGCAGATGGTCGATGCCCTGGAGAGTGAAGTCGACTTCCACCGCGACCTGAGGCGGGGCGACTCCTTCCGGGTGATCTACGAAGCGCTCTATGCGTCGGGCGAGTACGTCCGGCCCGGTCGGCTGCTCGCGGTCGAGTTCGTCAACGCGGGCAAGCGCGTCGACGCCTACTGGCACGATGACGGCAGCAAGGGCGGCAGCTTCTTCGCGCTGGACGGACGCAGCACGAAGCGCGGCTTCCTGCGTTCGCCGCTCGAGTACACGCGGGTCAGCTCCGGCTTCAGCGCGAGCCGCACCCATCCGGTGTTCGGATACGACGCCGCCCACCGCGGGGTCGACTACTCGGCGCCGATGGGCACGAACGTCCGCTCGGTGGCCGCCGGCACGGTGAAGTTCGCGGGCTGGATGAACGGCTACGGCAACGTGGTCGAGATCCAGCACGACGCCAAACACTCGACCCTGTACGCCCACCTCCAGAAGATCGGCTCGGGCATGCGCAACAGCGCGCGGGTCGGCCAGGGCGACCTCGTCGGCACCGTCGGAATGACGGGCTGGACCACCGGGCCACACCTTCACTTCGAAATCAAGAAGAACGGCGCCCAGGTCAATCCGATGACGGCATCGCTACCGGGCGCCGATCCACTGCCGACCGCACAGCTGGCGGCGTTCCGTGAAGCCGCAACGCCGCTGCGCGAGCAGCTCGCACTGCTCGAGCGCGTCACCGTGGCGCAGTCCGCGGCGCGCTGATCCCGCATGTCGCCGCCGAGCGGCTCCGTGAACGGCGCTCGGGAAATCTTCATCGGCCTGATGACCGGCACCAGCCTCGACGGCGTGGATGCCGTCCTCGCCGACTGCGCGCCGCGCATTCCCACCGCACTGGCGCATGTCCACACCCCGATGCCGCCGGCCTTGCGTACCGAGTTGCTCGCGCTGAACGCCAGCGGCGCCGACGAGATCCATCGCGCTCACATGGCCGCCCGGGATCTCGCGCGGCTCTATGCGGCGACGGTGACGTCGCTGCTCGAGGCCGGCAAGCTGAAGGCCGGTGAAGTCCGCGCGATCGGAGCGCATGGCCAGACGGTGCGGCATCGTCCCGACCTCGGTTACACCGTGCAGCTCAACGCTCCCGCGCTGCTCGCGGAGCTGACCGGGATCGACGTGGTGGCGGACTTCCGCAGCCGTGACGTCGCTGCCGGAGGCCAGGGCGCCCCGCTCGTTCCCGCTTTTCATCGCATCGTCTTCGGCAGCGGCCGGCCGCGCGCGGTCGTGAACATCGGCGGCATCAGCAACGTCACCGCGCTCGATGGCGAGCGGGTCATGGGCTTCGACGCCGGTCCGGGCAACGTGCTGATCGACGGCTGGATGGCGGCGCACTTCGATGCCGCCTTCGACGCCGGAGGCGCGCTGGCGGCGACGTCACTTCCGGACGAAGAACTCGTCGACACGCTGATGAGCGACGCTTACTTCTCCGCGGCCCCGCCGAAGAGCACGGGAAGGGATCTGTTCACGCTCGACTGGGTGCGCCGCGCCGCGCGCGCGCGGTCGCTCGACGCCAGGGCCGTGCTCGCCTCGCTGACGGAACTCACCGCGCGCACGATCGGCGACGCGATCGTGCGCTGGGTACCGGCGGCCGAGGATGTCGTTGTCTGCGGGGGCGGTGCGCGCAACGCGACCCTGACGCAATCGCTGCAGCGTCGGCTCGGCGCATCGCGTCCCGTGCGGACGGCCGACGAGCTGGGTATCGCCGGTGACCAGGTCGAGGCGCTCGCATTCGCCTGGCTTGCCCGGTGTCACCTGCGCCGCGAGGCCGGCAACGTGCCGGCGGCGACCGGGGCGCGGGGGCCGCGGGTGCTTGGCGCCCTCTATCCGGCGACCTGACCGGCGAGGCGCCACGCGAAAAAAAGGGGCGCCCAGGGCGCCCCTTCTTCACTGAATCCGCTTCAGACCGAGAACGACGACCCGCAGCCGCACGTGGTGGTGGCGTTCGGGTTCCTGATCACGAACTGCGCGCCCTCGAGGTCTTCCTTGTAGTCGATCTCGGCGCCCGTCAGGTACTGGTAGCTCATCGAGTCGATGAGCAGCGTGACGCCGTTCTTGACCATCGTGGCGTCGTCTTCGTTGATGACCTCGTCGAAGGTGAAGCCGTACTGGAAACCCGAACAGCCGCCGCCCTGCACGAAGACGCGCAGCTTGAGCTCCGGGTTGCCTTCCTCGTCGATCAGCGACTTCACCTTCGCCGCGGCGGCGTCGGTGAAGTTCAGGGGTGCCGGCATCTCGACAGCAGCGTTCATGTCCGTTTCTCCAGGAAATTGCTTTGACCGATTATAGGGAAGGGGAACGCCCGTGGCGGACCACTTTCAAGATCTCGGAGGTGGTACCGCCAGCCGCCAGTTTCAATGCCGGCCGGCCCTCGCCTCCCGCGGCGGCGTAGATCAGCCGGCCCTCGACCACGGCGCCCTGATGGATTTCCAGGCCGTGATAGTGGACATCGCCTGTGATCCTCGCCTTGGGCTGAAGTTCCAGCAATTGCGAGACATGAACCGGGCCTGTCACCGCGCCGGAGACGACGAGGTGCGCCGCGTGTACCTCTCCGTCCACCCTGCCGCTCTCGCTGATGACCACCATGCATGCATCGCCGGAGGAACAGCGCACGTCACCCTTCACGGTGCCGTCGATGCGCAGCCCGCCGCTGTAGGTCAGTGTGCCTTCCACGACAGTGCCCGCTCCGATGAGCGTGCCGATCGTCTTCTGGGCCGTGGGCGTCTTGTTTCCGAACATCGCTCCTCCTACATCGTGAATGTCTGCTGCGCGCGCGTCTCGCCGTTGCTTCGGATGCGCACGAGGACCGATCGAACTGTCGCGCCGGCGGGCACCGGGAAGTTACCCTCCAGCCGCTGATAGTGCCGGAACGACAGCGGCGCGGGGCCCGCGCTGGGCATCGCCGGATCGGGCAACTGCAGGACCGCAGCTCGACCGCCTTCCTGCAGGTTGATCGTCAGGGACACCTCGCCGACAAAGTCGTGCTCGGGTTTCCCGCTCTGCTGCACCAGCAGGCGATACCGCAGCGAGTTCGGCTCGGTGTCCGCCTGGACACGGAAACTGCGGATCACGACGCCCTTCGCGTCGACGGGCATCGGCAGCAGGCTCTCGAAGAACGCGAGGTCGCCCTTCAGGCGCGCGTTCTCGTCTTCGAGCATCTTCACCTGGACCCGCACCTGTTCCTGCGCCGAGCGCTCGACCTTCAGCCGGCTTTCCCAGTTGACCGCCGCCGCCGCTTCCCGGTCCCGGTCGGCGAGCGCCTGCGCCAGCTGAGAACGCAAGCGATCCGGCTCCGCGCCTTGCTCGGCGCGCTCCGTCCGGCCGAAGCCGCGCACGATCTCGCTCGACGCGAGGCCCGCGGCGAACGCCAGTGAAAGCGCAATGAGGGCGATCAGCGCGCGCAGCGGCCAGGGCAACTGCGCACGGACAGCGACCCGGGGGCCGCTGACCGAGAGATTGCTCACCCAAAGCTTCCACTTCATCGGGACTCGTCTTCCGGCCGCGATGACCCGTCGCGGTGGAGCAGGCAAATGAAAAGGCCGCTCGTGCAAGCCTTACGGAGCGGCCTCTTGTTCTGCGACGAGTATAGGCGGGCGATGTTCGGTCATCCACGCCCGAGCCGCCCGCGGCATCCCCTGAAAGGGGGCACGCCGGACGGCCGAAGCCCTCGGAGTCTTGGGGCAGCGCGACGGGTCGCGCTGCCCGGAAACAGCCGTTAGCGCTTCGAGAACTGCTTGCGGCGACGCGCCTTGCGGAAGCCGACTTTCTTGCGCTCGACTTCACGCGCGTCGCGCGTCACCAGGCCAGCGCTCGACAGCACGGGCTTCAGCGTCGCGTCGTAGTCGATCAGCGCGCGCGTGATGCCGTGGCGCACGGCACCGGCCTGGCCGGACTCGCCGCCGCCGTGGACGTTCACCATGACGTCGAACGTGTCCTTGTGGTTCGTCAGTTCGAGCGGCTGGCGCGCGATCATGCGACCCGTCTCACGCTGGAAGTACGTGTCGATCGAACGGCCGTTGATGAGGATCTCGCCCTTGCCGCGCTTCATGAAGACACGCGCGACCGAGCTCTTGCGGCGACCCGTTCCGTAGTTGTAATTGCCGATCATGTCGTCTCTCAGATCTCGAGCGATTTGGGTTGCTGCGCGGTGTGGGGATGCTGGCCCTCCGCGTAGATCTTCAGTTTCTTGATCATCGCGTAGCCGAGCGGGCCTTTCGGCAGCATGCCCTTGACCGCGATCTGCAGCGCGCGACCCGGAAAGCGGTCCTGCATCTTGCCGAAGCTGGTCTCGTACACGCCGCCCGGATAGCCGCTGTGGCGGTAGTAGATCTTGTTCTCGTCCTTGCTGCCGGTCACGCGCAGCTTGGAAGCATTGACGACGACGATGAAGTCACCGGTGTCGACGTGCGGTGTGTACTCGGGCTTGTGCTTGCCGCGCAGACGCAGCGCGATCTGGCTCGCAAGGCGCCCCAGCACCTTGTCGCTGGCGTCGACGAGGCAGCCAGTCGCGCTTGACTTCGTGGTGCTTGGCAGAAAAGGTCTTCATGGCATTCATCCAGGCAAAGGCGCCTCGGCGCCGTGCCGCCAACCGATCGGCGGTGCTTCTTGCACCGCCGCATCATCGACGGACAGAACTCCGCGCGGGCCGGATTGGCCTTCCTGCAAAGCGGAACGACGCGAGTCGGTCCCGCCGGCAGCAAGCGCGCGGAAAGCCTTAAATTCTATTCGCTCAAGGGGTTGCGATGCAAGCCGCAAAAAAAATTGGCCCGGTCCTGGAGGGCCGGGCCGAATCCACCTAAAGGAGGGTGGAGGAGACATCGGTTGGGCGCCAAAGCGCCCGTCGAGAAGCAGTATGAGAGCGGGAATGCTGCGTTGCAAGGTCGAAAAGCAGGCCGTTTTACAATCTCCTCCGCACGGCCCAGCTGCTTTTCTTTTACGTTCAAATGCTTACGGCCGGGCGGACCGGCTTTGGAGCCACTAGAGCGACTCCTCGGCATGTCACATTTCGGACCCACCGCGGCGACCTTGAAGGGGGTGACAGTGGAATGCAGCGTCAAATGGACCGGCGACGGGATGAGTTTCGTCTCCCGCACCGGCAGCGGGCACCTCGTCGCCATGGACGGCGCACCCGAGGGCGGCGGGAACAACCTGGCTCCGCGACCCATGGAGATGGTGCTGGTGGGCACCGGCGGCTGCACGGCCTACGACGTCGTGCTGATCCTCAAGCGAGGGCGGCATGACGTTCGCGGTTGCGAGGTCGAGGTGTCGGCGGAACGGGCCGAAAGCGACCCGAAGGTCTTCACCCGGATCGCGATGAAGTTCGTCGTCCGTGGCCGCAACCTGAAGCGCGAGACCGTGCTGCGGGCCGTTCAGTTGTCGCACGAGAAGTACTGCTCGGCGACCGCCATGCTGGCGAAGACCGCCGAGATCACGCACAGCGTCGAGATCGTCGAGGACTGAGCGTCCGCTGGAGTACGCCGGCTAGAAACGCCGGCTAGATGTAGTGGGCGGTTCGCGTCATGACGCGTGCCGCGAGGCGCATCGCCATCCGGACGGGCAGAGGCAGTTCCGCTCCGCCGAGCGCCGTGGCCGCGTCGGCGTGCCGCACCTCGTCTTCCTTCATCTGGGCAACGATCGCGCGCGAAGGCGCGTCGCTCTCCGGAAGCCGATCGAGATGTCCCTGCAGGTGCTGTTCGACCTGACGCTCGGTCTCCGCCATGAATCCGAGGCTGGCGCGGTCACCGATGCGCGCGGCCGCCAGGCCGATCGCGAAGGCGCCTCCGTACCAGAGCGGGTTGAGCAGGCTGGTCCGGCCACCCAGCGCGCGGATGCGCTCTTCCGTCCACGCAAGGTGGTCGGCCTCCTCGCGGGCGGCCTGCTCGAACATCGCCCTCAGTTCGGGACTGCGCGCCGCAAGAGCCTGTGCGTCGTACAGCGCCTGGGCGCAGACCTCGCCGACGTGATTCACGCGCATCAGCGCGACCGCTTCCCTGGCTTCGTCGTCGGTGAGGGGCTCGGCCTCGCTCACCCCACCGGCGGGCGACGGTCGCGACGCCACCGGAGTCGCCGCCAGCGTGCGCAACGCTCGATCGGCGGCGGCGATCAATTGGTCGACCGGACTAGTGGGAGATTCAGTCATGTTGCGGAAAACTGACGCGTCGAAGAGGCTTCTGTGGCCACTCCAACGCTCGTCGGAATGACGGAGCTATTCTCGCACCGTTCGCGGGGGCAAACCCGCGTCGAAAACCAAAAGAGCCAGGAGAGACACCCCATGCGTAAGAGCTTGTTGGCCGTCGCGCTCGCGTTCGCGTTCCCGACCGCCTTTGCACAGTCGAGCGTGACCCTGTACGGCATCGTCGACGTCGGCGTGGAGTACCTCGATGTCGGCAACTTGAGCTCGACGCGCATCGCGAGCGGCATTTCGCAGGGTTCGCGCTGGGGCATCCGCGGCACGGAGGTGCTCGGCGGCGGGTACAGCGCGGTCTTCACGCTGGAAAGCCGGTTCAGCATCGACACCGGCAGCGTGACCAACAACGATTCGGTCTATTGGTGCCGTCCCGCCGGATCGACCGCGACCGCCGTGTGCCCGGGCGTCACAGCTGTGTCCACTCCGGCTGCCGCCCGTCGCCGGCTCCGACGTCGTGGTTGGCGGGCATGAACACAGTCAACAACGCGCTGCTCCAGCCAGCTCACGACCGTGAACTCTGCCGGCGCGCTGTTCGATCGCCAGGCCTATGCGGGTCTGGTGACCCCGTACGGCGCCGTCATCGGCGGCCGCCAGTACACGCCCGGCTACGAAATCATCAACAAGTTCTCGGTGCTGGGTGACCAGACCGCGCTGCAGTTCGGCCAGGGATACAACACGCCGCAGATCCGGGCCAACAACGCGTTGCAGTACCGGGCCGAACTGAAGGGCTTCACGCTCTCGCTGATGTACGGTTTCGGCGGGTCCGAGGCCATCCGCACCGAGCGCGTGGCGCCGCCGACGGACGGCGACGACTTCATGGGCGCCAACGTGCAGTACAACACCTCGAACTGGGGTGTGGGCCTCGGCTACAACCGCACCAACGTCGTCCCGTACGCCACGCAGGCGGCCGGCACGCCGACGCAGAAGACGGGTCTCGAGCAGCTCAACCTCGGTGGCTGGTTCGGCTTCGGCGACGTCAAGGTCTACGCCCAGTGGAACCATCGTGAAAACGAAAACCCGATCCTGACGCCCGCCGACATCCAGAACCTGATCGTGCTCCACCGGCGGCAACCTGACGCGCGATCACCAACATCCTCGGCGGCCTCAACCTCCATCCGCACGACATGGACCTGATGCGCGGCTTCGCCGGCCCGACGGATTCCGACGCCTATCACCTGGGCGCGTCGTGGACTATCGGCAACCACGTGCTGTACGGCGTGTACAACTACGGCAAGGACAAGGCGCGCAGCGCCTGGGCCACGCAGGACGCTTCCGCCTCGCACTTCGGCGCCGCGTACTTCTACAACTTCTCGCGTCGCACCGCGCTGTACGCCGTCGCCGCGTTCATGAAGAACAGCGACCAGTCGCGCATGAGCCTGTCCTCGGCCGGCTACACGACCGGCTGGACGACCGGTGCCGGCGAGGACGCGACCGCCCTGCAGCTGGGCATGCGGCATTCGTTCTAGTCTTTCGCATCGTGAAAGAACGGGGCGCTTCGGCGCCCCGTTTTCGTTTGTTGCCCCACAGCAACGGACTGCAGGGAGATTTGTGAGGCTTTTCAACTCGATTCTTTGCCTTGTCACGGGGCGGATGGAACAATCCTCCCCAGCTTCCTCCGGGGAAGTGATTCAAGGCGCGGCGGCCGCCGCGAACAAGAATTCCCAACACTAGCTAGGAGAGCTTCGAATGAAAAAAAGTCTCATCGCACTCGCCGTAGTGGGCGCCTTCTCGGGTGCCGCTTTCGCGCAGTCGAACGTGACGATGTACGGCATCCTCGACGTCAACTACATGTGGCAAGAGGGGCCCGACCGTCGTCGGCACTGGTACCGCACCACGGATTCAGCAGGAGAGCGTGAGCGCAATCAACGGCGGCCACCAGTCGGGCAACCGCTGGGGCGTTCGCGGAACCGAGGCGCTGGGCGGCGGACTGAACGCGATCTTCGCCCTTGAGGCCGGATTCAACATCGACTCGGGCACGAGCGGGCAAGGTGGGCGTCTGTTCGGTCGCCAGGCCTACGCCGGCCTGTCCGGTGGCTGGGGCGCCGTGGTCGCTGGCCGTCTGGCCACGTTCTCGTCCGGTACCGGTGACTTCGACATGATCGGTCGCGTCGACCCGTTCCTGACGGGCTTCGGCCTTGCGGGCGCCCAGAACACCTTCATCTCGATGAACTCGCTGCGCGTGGACAACACCGTCGCCTATGTGTCGCCGACGTTTGCCGGCTTCAAGGCCGGTGTCGGCTACTCGACGCGTATCGATGGGGCAGAAACCGCCCCGAGCGGCACCAACACCAAGGCAACGATCTTCGGCGCGAACTGGGCGAGCGGCCCCTTCTTCGCGGCCATCACCTATGACATCGTGAATGGCTCGAACGCGTCCAGCCTTCCGGACCAGAAACACCTGCAGATCGGCGGCACGTGGGATATCGCCATGTTCCGCCTGCACGCCGCCTGGGCCGACCAGACCAACATCGCCTTCATCGCCAGCCCGTCGACGGGTGGTACGGGTTCGTTCATCCTGTTGCCGGCCGGCCTGCAGAACTTCGATGCGACCTCCTGGCTGCTCGGCGCCACCTGGACGGTCACTCCCGCGTTCAAGGTGTTCGGGTCGTATCAGGCCTTCGACGCCGACGGCAAGTCGGTCCGCACGGGTGCCACCGTCACCAACTTCGAGCCTGACTACAACGTCTGGGCCTTCGGCACCACGTACAACCTGTCGCGCCGCACGAACCTGTACGCGAGCTACGCTTCGCGCGACGCGAACGGCACGCTGCTTGGCAACAATGCCAATTCCAAGCAACTGGCACTCGGCATCCGTCACCTGTTCTAATCAACAAGAACAGTCAGCTGTACTGTGAAAGGCCGCTCTTCGGAGCGGCCTTTTTTTTGGTTCTTCTCGCCGATCAGCGGGGTGACGGAAAGGCTGCGCCCAGCGCCGCCGTCGCGGCGGGAAGCAGCCGCTCCATCAAGCCGTCCTGCAGCAGTCCGACGCGCAGCCGGCGCGCGAGGAGGTCCTCCGCACGACGCGCCTGTTCCCGCTCGACGGCGAGGCGCAAGTACGCGTGCAACCCCGCCGCATCGCCGCGCGCGGCCGAGACTTCCGCCGCCGCGATGCGCGGTTTCGAGACCCGGATCGATCGCCAGGCGGAGGTTTTCGGTGGTGCAGGGCCGCTCGTCGAGCAGCCCGCGGCGCGTCGCCTGCGCCAGCGCGTCGAGCGCCATGCGGCGGTACGTCGTCCACTTGCCGCCAGTCACCGTCAGCAGGTTGCCGTGCTCGATGACGATCGCGTGCTCGCGGGAAATCGTCTTGGTGGCGCCGTGCGCGCCCGGCGAGAACAGCGGCCGCAGCCCCGCGAACGCGGACAGGACGTCGGCGCGCGCGGGCGGCGTCGACAGGTACCCGCGCGCCGTCTCGAGGATGAACTCGATCTCGCTCTCGGAAGGCTTCGGATCCCACGCCGGGCCGTCGACCGGGACGTCGGTGGTGCCGACGATGAGCCGCCCGTGCCAGGGAATGCCGAACAGCACGCGACCGTCGGGCGTCTTCGGAATCATCAAGCCGGACTCGCCCGGCATGAAACGGCGGTCGAGCACGATGTGCGAGCCACGGCTGACCGTGATGAGTGGCGCTGCGTTGCCGTCCGCGAGACGACGGATCGCATCGACCCAGACGCCCGCGGCGTTGAACACCGCCTTTGCCCGCAGCTCGAACCGCTCGCCGGACTCGTCGTCGACCGCGACGACACGCTGCACACGGTCGCCCTCGACCGCGATCCGCTCGACGCGCACGTAGTTCAGCACGGTGGCGCCGAGTCCGATCGCGGTGCGCATCAGCGCGATGGCGAGGCGGGCATCGTCGAACTGCCCGTCCCAGTACGCAACGCCGCCCTGGAATCCCTGGCTGCGCACACCGGGCAGGTGCTCGCGCGTCTGCGCGCTGGACAGCCATCGGGTCGCGCCGATGCCGCGCCGCCCGGCCAGGGCGTCGTACATGCCGAGCCCGATGCGCATGAACTCGCGCTCGAACAGCCGATAGCACGGCACGATGAACTCGAGCGGGTGCACGAGTTCGGGCGCGTTGGCGAGCAGCAGCGCACGCTCGGCCAGCGCCTCGCGGACGAGCTTCACGTTGCCCTGCGCGAGATAGCGCACGCCGCCGTGCACGAGCTTCGTGCTGCGGCTCGACGTGCCGCTCGAGAAGTCACGCGCTTCGATCAGGGCGGTGCGATAGCCGCGCGCCGCGGCATCCACCGCGATACCCAGTCCGGTGGCACCGCCGCCGATGACGAGGACGTCCCACGGACGCGCGTCCCGCAACTGGCCGACGAGCTCTCGCGCTGGATGACGCCGGGACCGGTCATGATGCCCACCGGCGCGAGCGTTCCACCGCGCGACGCCACTCCTCCACCTTCGCGCCGCGCTGGTCGCTGTTCATCGCCGGCTCGAACCGGCGTTCCGCCTTCCAGAGCGCCGCGATCTCGTCGGTTCCGGCCCAGAACCCGGTCGCGAGTCCCGCGAGGTAGGCCGCGCCAAGTGCCGTGGTTTCGGTGACGACCGGACGCACGACCGGCACGCCCATCACGTCGGCCTGGAACTGCATCAGCAGGTCGTTGCGCGCGGCGCCGCCGTCGACTCGAAGCTCGGTCAACGGCTGGGCGGCGTCACGCTGCATGGCCTCGAGCACGTCGTACGACTGGAAAGCGATCGACTCCAGCGCCGCGCGCGCCACGTGGGCCTTGGTCGTTCCACGCGTGAGGCCGACGATCGTGCCGCGCGCATCGGCATCCCAGTGCGGTGCCCCCAGCCCCACGAACGCGGGCACGAGCAGTACGCCGGCCGCATCGGGGACCTGGCGTGCGAGCGCCTCCACATCGTCCGACCGGGCGAACAGGGCCAGTCCGTCGCGCAGCCACTGCACGACCGCGCCGGCGACGAACACGCTTCCTTCCAGCATGAATGCCGGAGCGCCGCTGCCCAGTGTCCAGCCCGCGGTCGCCAGCAAGCGGTTGTCCGACGCCTGCGGCGACGCGCCCACGTTCATCAGCATGAAGGCGCCGGTGCCGTAGGTGTTCTTCGCCATGCCGGGCGAGAAGCACGCCTGGCCGAACGTCGCGGCCTGCTGGTCGCCGGCGATGCCGGCAATGGGGATCTCTCCACCGAACAGGACCGTCGCGCCAACGACCTCGCTCGACGCCGCAACCCTTGGCAGCACGTTGCGCGGGATTCCGAACAGTTCGAGCAGATTCGTCGTCCCACTGCAGTGTCGCGAGGTTGAACAGCAAGGTGCGGGAGGCGTTGCTGACATCGGTGACGTGTTCCGCCCCGCCGGTCAGGTTCCAGATCAACCAGCTGTCGACGGTCCCGAACGCGAGTTCGCCGCGCTCCGCCCGTGCGCGCGCGCCGGGCACGTGATCGAGCAGCCACGCCAGCTTGGTCGCGGAGAAATACGGATCGATGACGAGACCCGTCTTCGCGCGGACCCTCTCCTCCGCGCCCGTCGCACGCAGTTCGGCGCATCGCTCCGCGGTCCGCCGGTCCTGCCAGACGATGGCGTTCGCCACCGGAGCCCCGGTCGTGCGGTCCCACAGCACGACGGTTTCGCGCTGGTTGGTCACGCCGATGGCCGTGATGTCGGACGCGTTCGCGCCGGCCTGCCTGAGCGCGGACCGCGCGCACTCGAGCTGCGTCGACCAGATCTCCGCCGCGTCGTGCTCGACCCAGCCGGGCCTGGGGAAGATCTGCTGGAACTCCTTCTGGGCCGTGGCGACGAGGGAGCCGCGACGGTCGAAAACAATGGCGCGGGAGCTGGTCGTGCCCTGGTCCAGCGCCAGCACATACTTCGACATGTTCGTTTCTGGAGACTGTTCCTTAGCTGCGACCAGCATAGACGAACGACTGCTCCGTTGGCAGACTTGCCCCGGTACACAAAACAGAACTCTTGGGAGACATCATGAATATGCAGCGCCGCGCCCTCGCGGCTTTCGTGGCCGCTTGTGCCCTTGGCGCCACCGCACCCGTCCACGCGCAGGCATGGCCGACGAAAGCGGTTCGGATCGTCGTGCCGTTCCCTCCGGGGGGCACGACCGACATCGTCGCCCGTTCGCTCGGTGCGGAGCTGCAGAAGATGTGGGGGCAAGCCGGTCGTCATCGACAACCGGGCCGGCGCCGGCGGCAACATCGGCGCGGACGCCGTCGCCAAGAGTCCGGCCGACGGCTACACGGTGCTGATGGGCACCGTCGGCACGCATGCGATCAACGCCGCCCTGTTCGCGCACAACGGACAGAAGATGCCGTTCGATCCGGTGAAGGACTTCGTTCCCGTCACGCTCTGCGCGGCGGTGCCGAACGTGATGGTGATCAATCCCAAGCTGCCGGTGAATTCGGTGCCGGAGTTCATCGCCTACGCGAAGGCCAATCCCGGCAAGCTCAACATGGCCTCGAGCGGAAACGGCACGTCGATCCACCTGTCGGGCGAACTCTTCAAGACCGTCACGGGGATCTACATGGTCCACTTCCCCTATCGCGGCTCCGCACCGGCCATAACGGACCTGATCGCGGGCAACATGAACGTGATGTTCGACAACCTGCCCTCTGCGCTCCCGCACATCAGGAGTGGCCGCCTCAAGGCGCTCGCCGTGACGTCGAAGAATCCCTCCCCCGCATTGCCCGGCATTCCGACCGTCGAGCAGGCGGCCAACCTGAAGGACTTCGATGCGAGTTCCTGGTTCGGCCTGTTCGCTCCCGCGGGCACGCCGCGCGCCGTCGTCGACAAGATCCAGGCCGACGTGGCGAAGGCACTGTCGGTGCCGGAAGTCCGCGAGCGCTTCGTGGCGCAGGGCGCCGAGCCGGGCGGGAACACGCCGGACCAGTTCGCCGCCTTCGTGAAGGCCGAGAGCGACAAGTGGGCCCGCGTGGTGAAGTTCTCGAACGCGAAGGTCGACTGAGCGAACCACAGGTGCTTCAGTGAGGCGCGCTGTGTGTTGAACGCTGCCAACTACCGTCGCACCATCATTGAAGCGGTCATCGCGCACCTGTTGCCGGTGACCGCCGTCCGCGCCTGCTTCGAAGGCGGGTCGGCGGCGACCGGGCGGCTCGACGCTTTCTCGGACATCGACCTCGTCATCGTCGCGGCGATGCGCAGAACAGCCCGATAATCGACGCCGTCCATCGCCCGATTGCCATGTCCCCCTCCAGCCAACGCCAGCCCCTGCTCCTTGCGCTGCTCGCAGCGACGATCGTCGCGCTCGTCGTCTCCGGCTGGCGGCCTTACGACCGGCTCACCTGGCTGATGGAAGTGCTGCCTGTACTCGTCGCCCTGCCTCTGCTGATCGTCACGCGCGACCGGTATCCGCTGACCACGCTGCTGTACGTGCTGATCTTCCTGCATGGGCTGGTGCTCATCGGCGGCGGGGCCTACACCTACGCGCGGGTGCCGGCCGGCGCCTGGGTGCAGGACTGGTTCGGCCTGGCCCGGAACCCCTACGACAAGCTGGGCCACTTCGTGCAGGGATTCGTGCCGGCGCTGATCGCCCGCGAGATCCTGCTGCGCGGCGCCTTCGTGCGCGGAGCGCGCATGACGGCCTTCCTGTGCGTCTGCGTGGCGCTCGCCATCAGCGCGGTCTACGAGCTGATCGAGTGGTGGGCCGCGCTCTCCCTCGGACAGGGCGCCGACGAGTTCCTCGGCACCCAGGGCGACCAGTGGGACACGCAATCAGACATGTTCTGGGCCCTGATCGGGGCAACTGTCGCACTTGCGACTCTGTCGCGCGTCCACGATCGCCAGTTGCGGGCGCTGGGCACGAATCCCGCGAATGGCCCTCGCCGCAGCCGCGGAATAGTTGCCTTCGATACAACGTAATCCGCCGTTCGGCGGGTACGTTCGTCGGATGACAATGCAGGTGTCACAAAACGAAGTGATACTGCCGGCAGGAGGCGATCAAATGCGCATGCGCGTGTCGGAGAGGCAGAACGAAGTCCGGATCGAACTGAGCCGCGTGGCCGGTCGACAGGGCAGCGTGCTGGCCGCGCTGACCGCCTGCCAGAAGTCGTGCACCTGCAGCGGCGGCCTCGGCGCCTCCAGTGCCGCCCTGTCCGTTCGCGCGCGCGGCGACGAACTGCAGGTGAGCCTGCGGCCGGCGCAGGGCCAGCGGCTCGACGTCGGCGAAATCTATCGCTGCCTGCGCCGCAACCTGGTCGAACACGCGCCGCCGATCGACAGCGCGCCCGCGGCCTGACCTTCCCGGCTAGCGGTTCAGCCCTTGGCCCGCCCCAGCAGCGAGGCGATTGCCGGCGTCGCCGGGCCCGATCGCTGGCTCCACTCACTCTTCCTTGAAGCGAGGCGTCCGCGGACGCGGCGGCGCGCGACGTTCCTGCGGCCGATCGCCCCGCGGAGGGCCGCGGCGATCGGCGAAGGCCGGCGCGGGCCGATCGCGATTGAACGCGGGCCGGCTGCCGGCGAAACGCGCGAGCCGCATCACCATCCGCAGTGCCTCGTTGACCGTCTCGGAGTCGCGGAAGACGCGGGCGACATCCGCGTCGAGCGTAATCACGGCCGGGCGCGCGGACGGGCGCCTGGCGTCGTCGCCTTCGGGGCGGGTGAAGCCGCCGGCGCGAGGGGCACGGGCCGGGCGCTCGGCTTTCGCGTACGGATCGGTGAACTTGCGTTCCTGCGCCGCGCGGGCGCGCGGCCCGGTACGCGTGCCGGTGGGTTCGTCCGACCGCGGGCGCTTCACGAATGGTTTCTTCATCACGACTCCTGCTGCGCCGGTGCGGCGCAGGAAAAAAGAAAGGCCGCACGCGGCGGCCTTCCGGTTGCAGCCCGCAGTTTAGGCCGCTTTCTTCTCGTCCCGCAGTTCGCGCCGCAGGATCTTGCCGACGTTGGTCTTCGGCAGGTCGGCGCGGAACTCGATGTACTTGGGCTTCTTGTAGCCGGTCAGCTGTTCCTTGCAGAACTCCATCAGTTCCTTCTCGGTGAGCGCCGGGTCCTTCTTCACGACGAACAGCTTCACGGCTTCGCCCGAGTTGTCGTCCGGCACGCCGACGACCGCGCACTCGAGCACGCCCGGATGCGAAGCGACCACGCCCTCGACCTCGTTCGGATACACGTTGAAGCCGGAGACCAGGATCATGTCCTTCTTGCGGTCGACGATCTTCGTGTAGCCGTCGGCATCCATCACGCCGATGTCGCCGCTGCGGAAGAAGCCGTCGGCCGTCATGACCTTCGCGGTCTCGTCCGGGCGGTTCCAGTAGCCGGCCATCACCTGCGGGCCGCGGATGGCGATCTCGCCGACCTGCCTCCACCGGCAGCTTGTTGCCGTCGTCGTCGAGGATCGCGATCTCGGTCGACGGCACCGGCAGCCCGATCGTGCCGGTGAACTTGTCGGTGTCGGTGCGGTTGGCGGTCGCGACCGGCGAGGTCTCCGACAGGCCGTAGCCCTCGGCGATCGGGCAGCCCGTCACCTTGAGCCAGCGCTCCGCCACCGCCTGCTGGACCGCCATGCCGCCGCCGGCCGAGAGGATCAGCCGGGAGAAGTTCAGCTTCTTGAACTCCTCGTTGTTCAGCAGCCCGTTGAACAGCGTGTTGACCGCCGGGAAGACGTGGAACGTGTGCTTCGCCAGTTCCTTCACGAAGCCCGGGATGTCGCGCGGGTTGGCAATCAGCACGCACTTGCCGCCGATGCGCATCGACATCATCGCGCAGACCGTCAGCGCGAAGATGTGATACAGCGGCAGCGCCGTGATCGTCACCGGGTTCTCGCCGGGCTTCAGCTTCGACAGCGCCGGCTGGTACCACGCCTCCGACTGCAGCATGTTGGCGATGATGTTCTTGTGCGTCAGGGTCGCGCCCTTCGACACGCCGGTCGTGCCGCCGGTGTACTGGAGGAACGCGACGTCGCTGTGGCCGACCTCGACCGGCTTCAGGTTCATCTTCAGCCCGTCGGCCATCATCTCGCTCCAGCGCACCGCGTTCGGCAGCGAGTACTCGGGAACCATCTTCTTGACGTTCCGCACGACGAAGTTGACGAGCAGCCCCTTGAGGAAGCCGAGCATGTCGCCCATGGCGCACACCACCGCGACCTTGGTGGGCACCTTGTCGGCGACCTGCTGGAACACGTGCGCGAAGTTCTCGAGGATGAAGATCGCGTCGGCCCCGGAGTCCTTGAGCTGGTGCTCGAGTTCGCGCGGCGTGTAGAGCGGGTTGACGTTGACCACCGTGCAGCCGGCGCGCAGGATCCCGGCGAGCGCGACGGGGTACTGCATGACGTTCGGCATCATGATCGCGACGCGCTTGCCCTTGCCGAACCCCCGGCTCTGCAGCCAGGCCGCCAGCGCTGCCGAGTACTGGTCGAGCTGGCTGTACGTCATCTCCTTGCCCATGAAGCTGTAGGCGGGCAGCGAGCCGTGCTTGCGGAAGGCCTCTTCGATCAACTCGACCAGCGACTTGTACTGGTTGCAGTCGATGTCGGCAGGCACGCCCTTCGGATAGTTCTTGAGCCAGAACCGATCCATCTCGTATCTCCTTGGCAGTCTTGTCGTTGTGAATCCGTCTTGCAGCGACGCGCCGCTGCGCAGCCGATCATGATAGCCCGCCGCCCTTTCGAGGGGATCACCGGGTAACCACGAGGCCGCGGAGCTCCGCCTCCCGCTCGCCCTTCGGCAGCCGGGCCAGTCGTCGCACCTCCGCGTAGAAGCGCGGGAAGTCGCCTCCCTCGCGCACCAGCAGTGCGTCGAAGGCCGGGACCAGGATGTTGTAGGCGCCGACCGAGGCCAGGTGCGCGTTGGTCAGCTCCTGCGCGAAGTAGCGGTCGTAGCCCGCGAAGCCGCCCCACGATGCCTTCAACGCGGCGTACTCGGCCTTCAACTCCGCGAACAGGCGCCGCTTGCCGGCACGCTTCGCATCGTCCGGCTCGTCGCTTGCGTACAGCGCCTCGAGCCGTTCCCTGTACTTCAGCAACAGGTCCACGAAGTCCTGCCGGCGATTCGCGAACTCCGCGTACGACCGCCGCAGCGCCGGGTCGTTGCTGACGGCAAGCCAGCGCCGCACGCCCTCGCGCTCGACCGCCGTGGCAAAGGACTCGTTGAAGGTGGTGTCGCCGCCGACGAACACGACCTGGTGCGCGAGTTCGTGGAACACCATCGAAGCGACCTGTCCCTCGGAGCCTCCGATGAAGGTGTTCAGCAGCGGGTCGGGCAGCCAGCCGAGCGTCGAATAGGCGGGAACACCGGCCACGTTGACCTCGTAGCCGTCGGCTCTCAGCGCCTCGGCCTCGCGCTCGGCCGCGCCGCGGTCGAAGTACCCGCGGTACCCGGCGCAGCCGACGACCGGGTAGCACCACTGCTTCAGTTCCAGCGACAGCTCGCGCGTCGCGAACACGTTCCACACCACGTACGGCCGGCGCAGGTCGGCGTACTCCCGGTAGCTGCCGTTGTCCGGCAGTCCGAGTTCGCTGGAGGCGAAGGCCCGGACCTCCTGCGCGCGCAGCAGCCGCTTCCGGAGATCCTCGGGCGTCTCGGGGTCGGCAACCACGTCCTGGATCGGACGCGCGGACCGCATCATGTCCAGGTGTCCGCTGATCGACTGCGCGTAGTAGCCGAGCGTCGAGCATCCGCCCGCGGCGGCGGCGACGAGCACGGCCGCGGCGGCGATGACGAGGCGCCGGGGACGACGAAGCTGCAGCGACGAAACGCGGTACGGATGGCATCGGCGCCATTGTGCCGAAGCGGCGCCTGCGCCGTCGCCTGCGGCGCTACTGCACGACCGGACGAACCTCCCGGACGACCCGGCGCAGCTTGCCGCTGACCGGATCGCGCCGCGGCGCCTGGCCACCGATCTCGAGCGCGACGTCGGCGAAGCCCATCGCCTTGAAGTACGCGTGCAGCGCGCGGCGCACCGCGGCGGCAGACCCACCCCTCTCGTCGGCCAGCCGGACCTTCAATGCGCCGCTGCCGGTCTGCACGACCTGGAAGTCGTGCACGTGCGCCTCGTCCTCGAGCACGGTCGCGAGGGCCAGCGGCACGACCGTTCCGAGCCCGCCGCGCGCGAGCGGCATCACCAGGTTGTCGTCGCAGCGCCCTTCGACCGATATCGCCGGGAAAGCCGATCCGCACGCACAGGGCCGGTCGTGCAGCGTCACGGCGTCGCCGAGGTCGTAACGAATCAATGGCTGCACGCGGTTGGCGAGGTTGGTCAGCAGCACCGAGTGCGAGCGGGTCCCCGGCGCGACCAACCGCCGCTCCGCGTCCACCGGTTCGAGGATCACCCAGTCGCTGTTGACGTGCAGGTTCAGGTGCTCGCACTCCCACGCGATCGGCAGGAACTCCGACGCCCCGTAGGAACTGCGGACCGCACAACCGAAGACGGACTGCAGCCGGGCGCGCGTCGCGGGCGCCAGGCACTCGCCGCCGGTCCAGACCTCGCGCAGGCGCAGCCGCAGCCGCCCGCTCGCCTGCTCCTCGGCGAGCATCTCGGCGGCGGTCGGGTACGTCGCGACGATGGCCGGCTGGTACGCATTGAGCTCGGCCACCAGCGAAGGGACCGGCTGCATCAGCGAACAGGAACGGACGAATGGCGCCAGCCACGGCACCGACCGCCGCATCCGCTCGACCGACGACACGCCGGCGAAGTGCCCGCCGGTCGCCGCGACCATCGCGTAGCGCTCGCCCGGCCGCCACGATCGCGCCAGGCCGACGCCCCGGAAGCGCTGGGCTTCCAGCGCGTCGTAGATCGCCAGTGCGCCGGGATCGTGCACGAACCACCCGGGGTGGCCCGTGGTGCCGGAGCTCGTCCAGACCGCGTATCGGCCCTGGAACAGCGCTCCGTGCCGCTCGGGCCGGGACACGAACCGGTCGATCGCGAACAGGGTGACTTCGGGGCGCGTGCTGACGCGGTCGAATTCCCGCATCAAGGTGCGCTTGTCGACGACCGGAAACGCCGACAGCGGGGCGTCGTCGGCGAGCGGGAGACCCGCGTGCAACTCGCGATAGAAGGGCGACGCGGTCCGGGCGTGCCTGAGCAGGGAAACCAGCCGTTGCTGGCGGGACGCGGCGAGCTGCGCCGGCGTCATTCGCCAGGCCTTCCCAGACCTCCAGGCCCGCTTGCACCCAGCGGGCGGCGTCCAGGCCAGCCGCATAGGGGAAGTCGAGGGACGACGACATCGGCGGAATCCGAGTGCGATGCGGGCTGCATCAGCCCGACTCTGGTTTCATTCTCGTCGCCGTGATCCGCGCCGCCATCCCCCGAGCGAGGTACGGGTGGCCGCAGATCAAGTCGAGGTCGATTCGACTTCCACCAGGCAGTCGTAGAACGTGGGACCGCGGCCGATGTCCGTCAGCGCCTGGCTGGTCACCTCGTTCGCGTTGCGACCGTCGCGGGTGAGCTTCTTCCACCAGATCGACAGCGCGACCACGCAGCCGGGACGGGCCCGGTCCGTGACGCGCGCCTGCAACTCGAAGCGGCCGCGGTCGTTGAACACGCGGACCCGCGCGCCGTCCGTGATCCCGCGCGCCGCCGCGTCGACCGGATGGATCTCCAGCGCGGGCTCGCCCTCGGCGTCACGCAGCGACGCGACGTTGACGAACGTGGAGTTCAGGAAGTTGCGGGCGGGCGGCGAGATGATGGCGAGCGGGAAGCGGCGCGCGCGTTCCGGGTTGCTCGACGCGCTCTCGTACGGCGGCACGTAGTCGGGAACCGGATCGGCGCCGACCGCCGCGAGGCGGGCGGACACCAGTTCGCACTTGCCGGACGGCGTCGGGAAGTTGCCTTGCGCGAAGGGCGCGTAGTCCGCAGGCAGGTCCAGCCGTTCCCAGCCCTTCTGCTTGAGGCGAGCCCAGTCGTAGCGCGCCGTCGTCCCGCGCTTCGCGAACGCCTGTGCCGCCAGCGCGTCGTCGCTCTCGACAAAGCAGGGTTCGACGAAGCCCATGCGCGCGGCGAGCCGACGGAAGATCTCGCTGTTCGGCAGCGCCTCGCCGAGGGGATCGATCGCCGGATTGTTGGCGAGCATGTAGTAATGCCCGTACGACTTGTGCACGTCGACGTGCTCGAGCTGCGTCGTCGCCGGCAGCACGTAGTCGGCGTAGTCGGCCGTGTCGGTCTGGAACTGCTCGAGCACGACCGTGAACAGGTCCTCGCGCGCGAAGCCGCGCGCGACGTCGGACGACTGCGGCGCGACCGCCACCGGGTTGCTGTCGTAGACGATCAGCGCCTCGATCGGCGGGTCGGCCTCGAGCAGGTCGCGCCCGATGGTCGACATGTTGATCGTTCGCGGACGCCGCCCCGCGAGCAGGTCCGGCCGGTACAGCGCCGCCTCGTCGACCGGATAGGCGCCGCTGGTCGACAGCAGCAGTCCGCCGGCGGGGTGGCGCCAGTGCCCGGTCAGCGCGGGCAGGCTCGCCACCGCGCGTACCGCGTTGCCGCCGCCGCGCGTGCGCTGCATGCCGTAGTTGAGGCGGATCGCCGCCGGCTTCAGCGTCCAGTAGTCGCGCGCGAACCCGATGATCTCGTCGGCGGCGATCCCGCAGATCGCCGCGACGCGGTCCGGGTCGAACGCGCGCGCGCGCTCGGCGAGGGCATCGAAGCCGAGCGTGTGCCGCTCGATGTAATCGCGGTCCAGCCAGCCCTCGCGGACCAGCACGTGGATCACGCCGAGCGCGAAGGCGCCGTCGGTGCCCGGCATCAGCGCGATGTGCTGGTGGCACTTCTCCGCCGTGAGCGAGCGGTACGGGTCGATCGCGATCAGCTTCGCGCCGCGGCGCTTGGCTTCCTGCGCGCGGCTCCACAGGTGCAGGTTCGACGCGATCGCGTTGGTGCCCCAGAAGACGATCAGCTTCGCGTCCTGGAACTGCTCGACGTCGGTGCCGAGGCGCGCGCCGAGCGTGGCCGCGAGCGCCTCGCCGCCGGCGGTCGCGCAGATCGTGCGGTCGAGGAAGCTCGCGCCGAGCTTGTTGAAGAAGCGGCTCGCCATCGCCTCGCCCTGCACCAGGCCCATCGTGCCGGCGTAGCTGTACGGAACGATGCGCTGCGGGTCGCGCGCGGCGATCGCCTGCAGGCGGCGCGCGATGTCGGCGAGCGCGTCGTCCCAGCTGACGCGTTCGAAGCGGCCCTCGCCCTTGCGCCCGACGCGCTTCAGCGGATGCAGGAGGCGGTCCGGGTGATACACGCGCTCCAGGTAACGGCTGACCTTCGTGCACAGCACGCCGCCCGTGGTGGGGTGCGTCGGGTCGCCGGCGATCTTCACCGCGACGCGCCGGCCCTGCTCCTCGCGCACGGTCACGAGCATCGCGCACGTGTCCGGGCAGTCGTGCGGGCACGCCGCGCGGACGACGGTTTCCCCTGGCGCGGGGTCCCGCATCACCTTGCTCCGGGAAGCGGCTGCTCGATCATCTGCGCGAAGAACGCCTCGCACGCAGCGACCTGCGCGTAGCTGATGTACTCGTCCGGCTTGTGCGCCTGCTCGATGCTGCCGGGTCCCAGCACGACGGTCGGGATGCCGGCCTTCATGAAGACGCTCGCCTCGGTGGCAAAGCTCACCGCGCCGGTGCCGAGGTGCGTCGTGCGGGCGACCTGCTGTGCCCACCGGACCAGCGCCGCGTCGGGCGCGATGCCGAACGCCGGCAGGTCGAGGCCGCGCTCGAACGCGATGCCCGCGTCGGCGGCGACACGGCGCATCTGCGGGACGAGTTCGCGTTCCGCGTACTCGACGATCTCGCCCTCCATGGTGTCGTGCGACATCGACGGCAGGTTGCGCATCTCGAAGTGGAACTCGCAGTCGCGCGGCACGACGTTGGTCGCGATGCCGCCCTTGATCAGGCCGGTCTGCAGCGTGCTGTGCGGGACGGCGAAGCGATCGTCGCGCGGCTCGTCGCGCGCCAGCCGCTCCGCCACGCCGCGGATGTACGCGATCAGCCGCGCGGCGAACTCGATCGCGTTCACGCCCTGCGGCGTGAGCGCCGAGTGCGCTTCGCGTCCGCGGACCTTGCAGCACAGGTCGCGCTTGCCCTTGTGGGCCACGATCGCCTGCATGTCGGTCGGCTCGCCGATGATGCAGCCCGACGGGCGGATGCCTCGTTCCGCGAGATCGGCGACCAGGCCGTTCACGCCGAGGAAGGTCGTCTCCTCGTCGTAGGTCAGCGACAGGTGGACCGGGAGCCGCTCCTGCGCGGCGAGGAAACGCGGCGCCCACGCGAGCGCGATCGCGATGAACCCTTTCATGTCCGCGGTGCCGCGTCCGTGGATGCGGCCGTCGCGGTGCGCGGCCTGGAACGGATCGCTCGACCAGTCCTGCCCGTCGACCGGCACGGTGTCGGTGTGGCCGGACAGCACCAGCCCGCCGGTCTTCACGCGGTCGGGCTCGGCGGACAGCGTCGCGAACAGGTTCGCCTTCTTCCCGCTCGCGTCGTAGACCAGTTGCGAGCGGACGCCGAGCCGCTTCAGTTCGTCGCGCGCGTATTCGATCAGCCCCAGGTTCGAATCGCGACTGACCGTGGGAAACGCGATCAGCCGGTCGATCATGGCGAGCGCGTCGGCCGACGGCGCAGTGGAAACGGCGGAATCAACTGGCTTGTTCATGGAAACACCCGCGGGCAGAGAGGGTCTTGCGGACCCGGCGCCCGAAGCGCCGGGCAGCGGCCATTCTAGGGCCAGCCAACGCCTGGCTCGCGCATGCGCGAGCCAGGCGTTGGCTGGCCCTGGTGCGCCGTCGGTGCCGGTTCAGTACGATGTCGCTCCCGAGCACCGCTCCTCAGAACCGTCATGCAACTGATCGACCGCGTGGTCCAGTTCCGCGCAGAAATCCAGCAGATCCGGCGCGACCTTCACGCCCATCCTGAACTGCGCTTCGAGGAAGAGCGTACTTCCGACATCGTCGCCAGCCGTCTCGCCGACTGGGGCATCGCGGTCACGCGCGGCCTGGGCGGCACGGGCGTGGTCGGGACGCTGAAGAACGGCTCATCGCCCCGCTCGATCGGACTGCGCGCCGACATGGACGCGCTGCCGATGACCGAGGCCAACCAGTTCCCGCACCGGTCGAGGCACGAGGGCAGGATGCACGCGTGCGGCCACGACGGCCACACGGCGATGCTGCTCGGCGCGGCGAAGTACCTTGCGGAAACGCGCCCGTTCGACGGCACGGTGCACCTGATCTTCCAGCCCGGCGAGGAAGGCGGCGCCGGCGCACAGAGGATGATCGACGACGGGCTGTTCGACCGCTTCCCGTGCGACGCCGTGTTCGGCATGCACAACTGGCCGAACCTGAAGGTCGGCGAATTCGGCCTGACCGCGGGCCCCATGATGGCGTCGTCAAACGAGTTCGCGATCTCGGTCCGCGGGCGCGGCGCGCACGCGGCGATGCCGCACCTCGGCATCGACCCGGTGCTCGTGGCGGTGCAGATCGTCAACGGCCTGCAGGCCATCATCACGCGCGTCAAGAAGCCGATCGAGTCGGCCGTCCTGTCGGTCACCATGATCCAGGCCGGCGAGGCGACCAACGTGATCCCCGAGACCGCGCACATCGCCGGAACGGTGCGCACGTTCAGCGATGCCGTGACCGCGCAGGTCGAAGAGCAGATGAAGCGCATCGCCGCGATGACCGCGGCGGCGCACGGCGCGGAGGCCGACGTCGAGTTCCGCTGGAACTATCCGCCGACGGTGAACCACGCCGCGGAGACCGAGTTCGCGGCCACCGTGATGGATGACATCGTCGGCGCGGCGAACGTGGTTCGGGGCATCGAGCCGACGATGGGCTCCGAGGACTTCGCGTTCATGTTGAAGGCGCGTCCTGGAACCTACGTGTTCATCGGCAACGGCGAAGGCTCGCATCGCAGCGCCGGCCACGGACTCGGACCGTGCATGCTGCACAACCCGTCGTACGACTTCAACGACGAACTGATCCCGCTCGGCGCGACGTACTGGGTGAGGCTGGTCGAGAAGTTCCTCGCCCGCTGACGCGCCGGCTAGAGCCGATAGCGCCGGCGCACCGCGGACTGCTGGAACACGGCGGCCGACGCGGCGGTGAACGCGGCGACCGCGACCAGGATCAGCGCGAGCCGCAAGTAGGGCTGGCCCAGCGCCATGCGCGCCGAGGCGAACAGCGCCAGCGTTCGCAGCCACTCGAGGGCGCCGGCCAGCAGGGCGACCTGCAGCACGCGCGCCGCCCACGGGCGCGGCACGGCCAGCAGCACGAGCGCGCCGACGGACAGCGCCGCCAGCACCAGCTGGCCGGCACGGTAGAAGTGCGCCGCGAGCAGAATGGCGGCGAGCGACGGAAGGACCAACAGGGCAATCGGCATGGCTATCGGCGGCTTGGATCGATGCGGCACGCTAGAAGGCGCGGCGCTCTTGTTCCTTGACGCGCGTCAGGCCGCACGGCGCCCTACCTCGGCAGAGGTAACCTGGTGAGCGAATCCGCACTACCGCTCGCGGGCATCCGCGTCGTCGAGTTCGTGCACATGGTGATGGGGCCGACGTGCGGACTCGTGCTCGCCGACCTCGGCGCCGAGGTCATCAAGGTCGAGCCGGTCGACGGCGACAACACGCGCCGGCTCACCGGCTCGGGCGCGGGTTTCTTCGCGGCGTTCAACCGCAACAAGAAGAGCGTCGCGATCGACGTGAAGGACCCTGCCGGGCACGCCGCGGTGCTGAGGCTCGTGGCGACCGCCGACATCGTGACCGAGAACTTCCGTGCGGGCGCGATGGACACGCTCGGCCTCGGCTACGACGACCTGAGGCGCGTGAAGCCGGACCTGATCTACGTCTCCCACAAGGGCTTCCTCGCCGGGCCGTACCAGGATCGCACCGCGCTCGATGAAGTCGTGCAGATGATGGCCGGCCTCGCGTACATGACCGGGCCGCCCGGGAAACCCCTGCGCGCCGGCGCATCGGTCAACGACATCATGGGCGGCATGTTCGGTGCGATCGGCGCGATCGCGGCGCTCTTCGAGCGCGGTCGCTCCGGCGCGGGACGCCGCATCGACAGCGGGCTGTTCGAGAACTGCGTGCTGCTGATGGCGCAGCACATGATGCAGTACGCCGTCACCGGCCGCCCGGCCGACCCGATGCCGGCCCGCGTCGCGGCCTGGGGCATCTACGATGTCTTTGCGCTCGGCGACGGCACGCAGTTGTTCCTCGGCGTCGTCAGCGATTCGCAGTGGCGTTCGTTCTGCAGCGCGCTGGAGCGGACCGACTGGGCGAGCGACGAGCGGCTCGCCACCAACCCGCTGCGCGTCGCGGCGCGGCCGTGGCTGATGCCCCTCGTCGCCGAGGAACTGCAGCGACGCACGGCGGACGAACTGATCGATCTCGCGACGACGGCCGGCCTGCCCTGGGCGCCGATCACCCGCCCGGAGGACCTGCTCCACGATCCGCATCTGCTGGGTTCCGGCGGCCTCGTGCCGATGCGCCTGCCCGACGGCAAGGCCACGCTGACCCCGTTGCTGCCGCTGTCGTGGAACGGCGACCGCCTGCCCAGGCGTCTCGATCCTCCGCGGATCGGGGAACACACCGTCGAAATTCTCGCGAGCGCCGGCCTCGACCCCGGCGAAATCGACGAACTGATCGCCCGCGGCGTGGCAATTCGAGCGTTGGATCACGCGTTTCCGCGCAGCTAATCCGTTTGCCGGAAGCGCCGCCGCGCGGCGGCGTCTACGTTGGGGACGTCCTCCTCTCGACCGGCCCGATGATTCCCCTGCCCCTGCGCGTCGCCCTGCTGGCCCTGACCGCCATCCTCGCGAGCGGCTGCGCCACGGTGACCGGCCGCGCGACGCAGCCGATCAGCATCCAGACCGTCGACAGCCAGGGCCGGGTGATCGAGGGAATGAGCTGTCGCGTTTCCAGCGGCGGCCGCGAGTACGTTGGCGACACGCCGATGTTCGACCTGCAGGTGCGCCGCTCTTCGACGCCCCTGGTCGTCGAATGCCGCGGCGACGGTCGCCCGATGGCGCGCGCCGTCCTTCTGCCGCGTGCCGACGACATGGTCGCCGCACAGCTGCTGCTGCCGGGCGGCTCGTCGATGATGGTCATCGACCACGTCAGCGGCTTCATGTACTCCTACCCGCGCTGGGTCCGCGTGCAGGCTGGCGCGGACATGGTGTTCGACCGCCGCGACGAGAAGGGCCGCTATCCCGTTCCGGGGCTGGTGACTCGCCAGTTCGACGACCTCGTCCGCTTCGCCAGCGGCGGCGCCGCGGTGCACGTCGACTAGGCGAGGTTCCCTTCGGGGTCGAAAGCGGGGGTCAGGCAGTTCGCCTAGACTTGCCGCTCCTTCGCCGCTTCCGCGGCCTGTTCGACTCCCCGCATGTCCTTCCGAACGAATCGCGCCATCCGCATCCGCGGAGCGCGCCAGAACAACCTGCGCAATCTCGACCTCGACATCCCGACCGGCGAGCTGGTGGTGGTCACCGGCGTGTCGGGCTCGGGCAAGAGTTCGCTCGTGTTCGACACGCTGTATGCCGAGGGGCAGCGCCGCTACGTCGAGACGTTTTCCCCGTACGCGCGGCAGTTCCTGGACCGCATGGACCGGCCCGCCGTGGACCGCATCGAAGGCGTGCCGCCGGCGATCGCGATCGACCAGACGAATCCGGTGCGCACGTCGCGCAGCACGGTCGGCACGATGACCGAGCTGAACGACCACCTGAAGCTGCTGTTCGCGCGCGCCTCGCGCCTGTACTGCCGCAATTGCTCGCGCCCCGTGCGGCGCGACACGCCGGCGTCCATCCTCGCCAGCCTGGAAGAGCACGCGCGAGGCGCCGACTGCCGCCTCACCGTGACCTTCCCGGTGAAGATCCCGAAGAACTTCGCCGAGGAAGAGGTGCGCGCGCAGCTCGAAGCACAGGGCTACGCGCGCGTCCACGCCGAACGCAAGGGCGCTGACGGCAAGATCCTCGACGTCGTCGCCGACCGCTTCCGCTGGGAGGGCACCGAGCGATCGCGCATCGTCGACGCCCTCGAGCGCGCGCTGCGGGTCGGCGGCGGCCGCGTCGACGTCCACGCCGAGAGCTCGGGGCCTGACCCCGAGCTTTGGAGGTACAGCACCGACCTGCACTGCGCGGCGTGCGACATCCACTACGAGACGCCGCATCCGAGCACCTTCTCGTTCAACTCGCCTCTGGGTGCCTGCGACAAGTGCCGCGGCTTCGGCCGCGTGATCGGCGTCGATTACGGGCTGGTGATCCCGGACGAGCGCAAGACGCTCGGCGAAGGCGCGATCAAGCCCTTCCAGTCGAAGTCGTTCATCGAAAGCCAGCGCGACCTCGAGAAGAGCGCCGCGAAGGACGGCGTTCCGCTGGACGTGCCGTTCCGCGACCTGACGCCCGCGCAGAAACGCTGGGTGATCGAGGGCGGCGCGGGCTGGAAGAGCTGGAACAAGAGCTGGCCGGGTGTCTGGTACGGCGCGAAGCGGTTCTTCGAGTGGCTCGAGAGCAAGGCATACAAGATGCACATCCGTGTGCTGCTGTCGCGCTACCGCTCGTACACGCCGTGCCCCGCCTGCGGCGGAGCGCGGCTGAAACCGGACGCGCTGCTGTGGCGGGTCGGCGAAGACGCCGAGGCGCGGCGCGCCCTCGAAGGCGACCGCTATCGCCGCTATCGGCCGGTCAGCGCGAAGTGGACTGAAACGCAGCTCGACGCGCTCCCCGGCCTGTCGCTGCACGACCTGATGCTGCTGCCGATCGAGCGCGTGAAGCGCTTCTTCGACGACGTCACGCTGCCGCCGCCGCTCGACGAAGCGACCGAGATGCTGCTCGACGAGCTGCGCGCGCGGCTCGCCTTCCTGGTCGACGTCGGCCTGGGATACCTGACGCTCGACCGCCAGAGCCGCACGCTGTCGGGCGGCGAAGTGCAGCGGATCAACCTGACCACCGCGCTCGGGACGTCGCTCGTCAACACGCTGTTCGTCCTCGACGAGCCTTCGATCGGCCTGCACCCGCGCGACATGCATCGCGTGGTGCAGGTGATGCACCGGCTGCGCGACGCCGGCAACTCGCTGGTGGTGGTCGAGCACGATCCGCAGGTGATGCTGGCGGCGGATCGCGTGATCGACATGGGCCCGGGGCCCGGCGAGCGCGGCGGCCGCATCGTGTTCAACGGCACGCCCGACGAACTCCGCGGCGCCGAAACCCTGACGGGTCGTTATCTCGGAGGCCGGCTCAGCGTCGACCCCGCCCGGCCGCTGCCCGTGCCGCCGAACGCGCCGAAGCTGGTGCTGCAGGGCGCGCGCGAGCACAACCTGAAGTCGATCGATGTCGAGATCCCGCTGAAGCGGCTGGTGTGCGTGACCGGCGTGTCCGGCAGCGGCAAGTCGACGCTGATCCAGGACGTGCTGTATCCCGCGCTCGCGAAGGCGAAGGGCAAGGCCACGGAGACTCCCGGCGACTTCGACCGCCTCTTCGGCGAGGACTGGATCGACGACACCGTGTTCGTGGACCAGTCGCCGATCGGCAAGACCACGCGCAGCAATCCGGCCAGCTACGTCGGCGCGTTCGACAGCATCCGCGCGATCTTCGCGAAGGCGAGGATGTCGAAGGAGCGCAATTACACCGCCGGCACCTTCTCCTTCAACTCGGGCGACGGCCGTTGCCCGACCTGCGGCGGCAACGGCTTCGAGCACGTCGAGATGCAGTTCCTGTCCGACGTCTACCTGCGCTGCCCGGACTGCGACGGCACGCGCTTCCGGCCGGAAACGCTGGAGGTGATGGTCGAGCGCCACGGCAAGCAGGCGAACGTCGCCGACGTGCTCGGCATGACGGTCAGCGAGGCGCTCGCGTTCTTCGCCGAGGATCGCGAAGTCGCGCGCGTGCTGGCGCCGCTCGCCGACGTCGGCCTCGAGTACGTGAAACTCGGACAGCCGGTCCCGACGCTGTCGGGCGGCGAGGCGCAGCGCCTGAAGCTCGCCGGCTTCCTCGCCGAGGCGGCGAGCGGCAAGCCGCCGACCCGCGGCACGCTGTTCCTGTTCGACGAGCCCACGACCGGCCTGCACTTCGACGACGTCGCCAGGCTGATGCGCGCCTTCCGCAAGCTGCTCGCCGCCGGGCACTCGCTCGTGATCATCGAGCACAACATGGACGTGGTGTCGGCGTCCGACTGGCTGATCGACCTCGGCCCGGAAGGCGGCGACGGCGGCGGCGAAGTCGTGGCCGTCGGCACGCCGGACGACCTGATCCTCCACGAGCGCTCGCACACGGGGCGCGAACTGAAGGCGTACCGGGCCGCGCTGGCGCACCAGGGGCCGCGCGTCAACGAGGCGGAAACAAAGTATCTGTCGCGGACTGCCGCCGCCGACCAGAGCGCGGGACGCGCCACGGAGAGGGCGGCAGGCCGTGCCCCCGAGTCGATTCACATAGTGAATGCGCGCGAGCACAACCTGAAGTCGATCAACGTCGAGATCCCGCGCGAGACCTTCACGGTGATCACCGGGGTCTCGGGGTCGGGCAAGTCGACGCTGGCGTTCGACATCCTCTTCAACGAAGGCCAGCGGCGCTACCTCGAGTCGCTGAACGCGTACGCGCGCTCCATCGTCCAGCCCGCCGGCCGCCCGGACGTCGACGCGATCCACGGCATCCCGCCGACGGTGGCGATCGAGCAGCGCACCTCGCGCGGCGGGCGCAAGTCGACGGTGGCGACGCTGACCGAGCTCTACCACTTCCTGCGCCTGCTGTACGTGAAGCTCGGCGTGCAGCACTGCCCCGACTGCAACGTTGCCGGTGACCCCGCAGTCGTTCGACGCCATCGTCGGCCAGGTGATGCGCGACCTGAAGGGCCAGCACGTCGGCGTGCTGGCGCCGATGGTGGTCAACCGCAAGGGCGTCTACACCGACCTCGCCAAGTGGGCCGGCGCGCGCGGTCACTCGCACCTGCGCGTCGACGGCGCGTTCCTGCCGACGTCGAAGTTCCCGCGCATCGAGCGCTTCAAGGAGCACACGATCGAGTTGCCGGTGGCGGATGTCGTCGTGCGGCCCGAGCACGAGGACCGCCTGCGCGCCGCCCTGAAGGTCGCGCTCGAGCACGGCCACGGCGTCGTCACGCTGCTGTGGCCGCTGGATCGCCTGAAGGACGGCGCCGCGCGCGGCACGCTCGACGTCGCCCTCGAGCATCGCAGCTTCTCGACCAAGCGCGCCTGCGCCTCGTGCGGCACCTCGTTCCCGGAGCCGGACCCGCGCCTGTTCTCGTACAACTCGAAGCACGGCTGGTGTCCCGCGTGCTTCGGCACCGGCCTCAAGCTCACCGGCTTCGACGCCGAGCAGTCGGGCGAGGAGATCTGGTGGAACGCCTGGTACGAAGGCGAGACGACGCCGTGCGAGGCGTGCCACGGCCAGCGGCTCAACCGGACCGCGCTGGCGGTGCGCTTCGCGGACCGCTCGATCGCCGAACTCGCGCAGATGCCGGTCAGCGACGCGCGCCAGTTCTTCCAGCAGCTCGAGCTCTCGGGTCGCGGTGCGGAGATCGCGCGCGACGCGGTCGCCGAGATCCGGTCGCGCCTGTCGTTCCTGGAGGAAGTCGGGCTCGGCTACCTCGCGCTCGACCGCGCCGCGCCGACCCTGTCGGGCGGCGAGGCGCAGCGCATCCGGCTCGCGGCGCAGCTCGGCTCGAACCTGCAGGGCGTGGCCTACGTGCTCGACGAGCCGACGATCGGCCTGCACCCGCGCGACAACCGCATCCTGCTCGACGCGCTGCAGAAGCTCGAAGCCAAGGGCAACACGCTGGTCGTCGTCGAGCACGACGAGGACACGATCCGCCGCGCCGCGCACCTGATCGACATCGGCCCGGCGGCCGGCGTGCGCGGCGGCCGCGTGGTCGCGCAGGGCAGTCTCGTCGACCTGATCAACGCGCCCGAGTCGACCACCGGCAAGTGGCTGAAGACCCCGCTGCAGCACCCGATGCTGGAGCGCCGCAGCGTCAACGGAAGCAGCGGCCGCATCGCGGTGCGCGGCGCGCGCCTGCACAACCTGCGCAAGGTCGACGCGTCGTTCCCGCTCGATCGCCTGACCGTCGTGACCGGCGTGTCGGGCAGCGGCAAGTCGTCGCTGGCGCGCGACGTGCTGCTCGCGAACCTGCAGGGGCGGGCCGGGCAGCGCGGCCGGCAGGACCCGTGGGTCGGCTGCGACGCGATCGATGGCTGGCAGTCGCTCGACCGCGTGCTCGAAGTCGACCAGACGCCGATCGGCAAGACGCCGCGCTCGTGCCCGGCGACGTACGTCGGCTTCTGGGACGCGATCCGCAAGCTCTTCGCCGACACGCTGGAGGCCCGCGCGCGCGGCTACGGCGCAAGCCGCTTCTCGTTCAACACGGCGGGGGGCCGCTGCGAGGCGTGCGAGGGCCAGGGCGTGCGCACGATCGAGATGAGCTTCCTGCCGGACGTGAAGGTGCTGTGCGACGTCTGCGGCGGCGCGCGCTTCAACGAGGAAACGCTGGCGGTGACGTGGCGCGACAAGTCGATCGGCGACGTGCTGCGGATGGAGATCGACGACGCGGCCGGGTTCTTCGCCGCGCATCGCTCGATCTCGCACTGCCTGAAGCTGCTGCAGGACGTCGGGCTGGGCTACCTGACGCTCGGCCAGCCGTCGCCCACGCTGTCGGGCGGGGAGGCGCAGCGCATCAAGCTGGTGGCCGAGCTGTCGAAGGTGCGCGACGACGTGACGCGGCGCGGCCAGAAGGCGCCGTCGACGCTCTACGTGCTCGACGAGCCCACGGTGGGGCTGCACATGGCCGACGTGGACAAGCTGATCCGCGTGCTGCACCGGCTCGTGGATGCGGGCAACACAGTCGTGGTCATCGAGCACAACCTCGACGTGATCGCCGAGGCGGACTGGATCGTCGACCTCGGGCCTGAGGGCGGCGCCGGCGGCGGGCGCGTGATCGCGCAGTGCCCGCCCGAGGACCTCAGGACGAAGTCCACGCCGACCGGGCGCGAACTGGAGCAGTTCCTGACCCGTCTGCCGGTCGGCGCCTGACACAGCGAAGCGCGCGTCTGCGCCGCAGGCGCAGCGCATCGCCGCGGCGACGCGCAAGCCCGCGCGACGTCAGTCGTGCCGCGTGCCGGCGACGACGATGTGATCGGGAGGCAAGCCGGCGAGGTGGCGTTCGTACATTTCCTCGTAAGCGGCCTCGATGTGCCGCGCGAAGCGGGGTGTGTCGAACAGCGGTGCCGTCGGCCGGTTGGCCAGCAGCTTCGCGCGCACTTGCTCGAGGCGCGCCCGATCGCTCGCGAGCGCGATCGCCAGCGCCTCGAACCCGGCCGGCGTCGTCGTGATCAACTCGGGCAACCCGACCGCAGACACCAGGCTCGCGGCCACCCGGCTCGCGAACGCCTCGCCGGCGCAGGTCAGCACGGGCAGCCCCGCCCACAGCGCGTCGCTCGCCGTCGTGTGGGCGTTGTACGGCAGCGTGTCGAGAAAGAGATCCGCGTTGCGATGGCGCGCAAGATGGTCGGGCAGCGCCATCCGCTGCGCGAACACCAGCCGATCCGCGCGCACCCCGCGCCTTTCGGCTTCCTTGCGGAGGTTCCCCGCGGCCGCGGGGCTGTCCTCGACCAGCCACAGCACGCTGCCCTCGACCTGCCGGAGGATCCGCATCCAGGCGTCGAACGTGGGCGGCGTGATCTTGTAGTTGTTGTTGAAGCAGCAGAACACGAAGCCGTGCGCCGGCAGGCCCAGTTCCTCGCGCGTGAACGCGCGGTCGGCGATGCTGCGCTTCCTGTCGTTGACCTGGTAGCTGTCCGGGAGGGTGACGACCTTCTCCGAATACAGCGCCCGGCTCGCGGCAGGGATCACGACCTCGTCGGCAATGATGTAGTCGATGTATCCGGCGCCCATGGTGCCGGGGAACCCGAGGTAACTGACCTGCACCGGCGCCGCGCGCTCGGCGAAGATGCCCGGCCGCGCATCCTCGGTGAAACCCTTCAAGTCGACCGCGATGTCGATCTCCAGGTCGCGCGACAGCCGCGCCACGTCGCGATCGCCGATGCCTCGCACGTCGACGAACCGGTCGAAGCAGGCGGCGACGCGCCGGCGCATCGCGTCGTCCGCAGCGGGACCGAAGTCGATGCCGACGAGTTCGAAGCGGCTGCGGTCATGCAACTCGAAGAGTTCCGCCATCAGGCGGGTGGTCGCGTGATCCCGAAACTCCGAGGAGTAGTAGCCCAGCCGGATCCTGCCGGCGCGCTTGCGCGGCGGGACCGGACCCAGCGCGGAGCTCGCCGGGAATCGCGCCGCCGCGTACATCTGCGCGGCCTTGCCCTGCACCGCAAGGGAGCCGGTCAGGCCGAGCGAGTCGAAGGGAGTGCACAGCTGCTCGCCGCGCAGGATTCGCGCCTCCAGCTTCGACAGCTGCCCTTCGATGTTCGTCCAGTCGCACGTCCTCAGCTTCGAATACAGCAGCCGCGGATAGACGAATTCGAGGCGCGGGTTCAGCGAATACGCGCGCTGGAAACTTTCGCGCGCCTCGACTTCGCGCCGTGCCGCAAGAAGGAGGTCGCCGCGCAGGTTGTGCGCCTCGGCCAGCATGGGATCGAGGGCGATCGCCCGGTCGAAGCTGGCGAGCGCCTCCGCGAACCGCCCCAGCGACTGCAGCGCGCTGCCGCGACTGGCGAAAGCTTCCGCGTAGTCGGGCGCGAGCGCCAGCGCGCGGTCGAAGCTCTCCAGCGCTTCTTCGGTCCGCCGCAGGTCGAGCAGGACGTTGCCCCGGTTGTTGTGCTGCTCGGCGTTGCCGGGGTCGCGCTCGAGCGCCCGCTCGAAGCTCTCGAGCGCGGCCTGCAGGTGCCCCCGCTTGTGCAGCGCCAGCCCCTTGTTGATGTAGGCCTCGGGCCTGCCTGGATGCGCTGCGATCGCCCGGTCATAGCTCTGCAGCGCCTCGTCGAAACGCTCCTGCGTCTCGAGCGCGAGACCGAGGTTGTTGTAGGCGTCCGCGTCGAGGGGATCGATGAGCAGGCACTGCTCCAGCAGCCGGACGGCTTCGCCGCCGTTGCCGTTCTGCGACTCGGCACTGCCGAGAAGGAACAGCAGCCGCGCATTCCCCGGGAAGCGCGCCGCGAGCTGGCGGTAGATCGCGATCGCCTTGTCCAGCTTGCCCGACTGATGGAACGACTGCGCCCTTCGCAGCAGCACATTCGGATCGGACGGTTGCGCCATGAGCGGGTCGGCCTGGACATGGCGGACGTGGCCGCCGAAGCGCAGGATCGTATCCTGCCGCCGTCACCCGCCGCGCCATGATCGCGGACAGGCCCCGGTTCGAGAAGACGCCGAGCGCAATTGCCGCCATGTCCGCCCGGCCGCGCGGGCGCTATCGTCCGGAACCGCGGTCATCGCACCGCACGGCACCTCGACAATGCAACGACTGGATCGGACACTGGCGGAACGCTGGGCGGCGCTGGCCCTGGCCAACGTGGCGCGACCCTATCCGTACAAGCTCGACCAGCTGCTGCACGGCGACGTCGACGCCCGTCCTCCACGCTCGATCCACCCCGCGTTCTGGGGCAGCTACGACTGGCACTCCTGTGTCCACATGCACTGGACGCTGGTTCGATTGCTGCGGCGCTGCCCGGACCATCGCTTCGCTGCCGAGACGGTGCGCCACCTGTCCGAGCGCCTGACCCCCGAGAACGTCGAAGGCGAATTGCGATCACTGGCCCGGCCGGGGCACGCCTCGTTCGAGCGTCCGTACGGCTGGGGATGGCTGTTGAAGCTCGCCGCAGAACTGCATTCGCTCGCGTCCCAACGCAGCGACGTGGCCGGCCCCGCGCGCGCCCTCGCGCCGCTCGCGCAGGCTGTCGCCGATCGCTGGCTCGGCTACCTGCCGCGCGTCGAGTACCCGACGCGGGCGGGAACGCACGCCAGCACGGCCTTCGCGCTGGTGCTGACCCTCGACTACGCACAGGCGGTCCAGCACCGCGCGCTGGTCGCGCTGATCGGCCAGCGCGCCGAACGCTGGTTCGGACGCGACCGTCGCTATCCGGCCGACTACGAGCCAGGCGGCGAGGACTTCCTTTCGCCCGGCCTCGTCGAGGCCGTGCTGGTGCGTCGCGCGGTCGACGGCTGCTCGTTCGCCGACTGGTGGGCGCAATTCGAACCCGCCCCTGCGGCGCTGGCGAACTGGCTGGAGCCCGTACGGGTCAGCGACCCGAGCGACCCGAAGATCGTGCACCTGCACGGCCTGAACCTGTCGCGCGCATGGTGCTGGCGCCAGCTTCTGCCCGAGCTTCCGGCGTCGCTGGCCGGCCCGGTCGAGCGCACCATCGAGGCGCACCTGGCGGCTTCCCTGCCCGCGTCGATCGAGGGCGAGTACGTCGGAACGCACTGGCTCGCGTCGTTCGCCCTGCTGGCCATCGACGACGCCTGACCCTTTTCCGTCGCATACCGACGCCGGTTGACGGGCATCAACGCCGCGATGCCGTTGAGCGGTGTCATAGCAGGCAGGAGGTGTCGCCGTGTCGAACTGGGATGTGATCGTCATCGGGTCGGGGATCGGAGGGCTCGCCGCCGCCGCGGCCCTGGCCAAGGAGAACAAGCGCGTCCTGGTCCTCGAGCGGCACCGGCAGCTCGGGGGGCTGACGCAGGTGTTCGAGCGCCACGGCTATCGCTTCAACGTCGGCGTGCACTACATCGGCGGCGCCGGTGACATCGACGGCGAGCCCGGTCCGGCGAAGAAGATCTTCGACACGCTCACGCCGGCGGGCATTCCGATGGCCTCGATGGGCCGCGTCTACGACCGCGCGCACTTCCCAGGCTTCGTGTTCGACTTCGAGCGCCCGGCGCAACGGCTGGTCGCTTCGCTGAAGGCGCACTTCCCGCAGGAGTCGGAGGGCATCGACCGCTACTTCGAGTCCATGCGCGCAGCGCGCAAGGCCCTCGAGGCGGTCTTCGCGGCGCACTCGATGCCGCAGATCGTGGCGCGCGGGCTGATGTGGTGGAAGGACGAGGAGATCGAACGCTGGGTCGGCCGCACCATCGTCGAAGTCATCGGCGAGTGCGTCCGCGACCCGAAGCTGCGGGCCCTGCTCGCCGCGCAGTGGGGCGATCACGGCGGTCGTCCCGGCGAGGCGTCGTTCGCGATCCACGCGGTGACGATGAGCAGCTACCTCGATGGCGCCTGGTATCCGGTCGGCGGGTCCGGCGTGTTCGCGACGGAGTTCGCGCGCACGATCACGGCGGCCGGCGGCGAACTGCGCGCCGGCGCGGAAGTCGCCCAGGTGCGGATCGAGGATCGCCGCGTCCTCGGCGTCACCCTCGCGGATGGCGTGCTGATCGACGCACCGTGCGTGATTTCGGATGCAGGCATCCGCAACACGATCCACATGCTGCCGTCGGAGGAAGTCAGCTACGACTGGGCGCAGGACGCGCTCGCGGTCGAGCCGTCAGTCGGGTACGTCGGCCTCTACCTCGGGCTCGAAGGCGACATCGCGAGCAACGGCGCGAGCACGGCCAACGACTGGATCTACGAGGACTGGAACGTCGACTCGCTCTGGAGCGATCCGGCCGGCGACCCCGACGCGCCGATGCTGTTCGTCTCGTTCCCGTCATTGAAGGACCCGAGCCACGAGCCGGGGCCGAAGCACCGCCACACCTGCGAGATCGTCTCGTTCGTGGACCCCGATGCGTTCAAGGCGTGGGAGCACGAAGGCATGCACCGCGGCGAACCGCGCGACGCGGCCTACCTGGAAGCAAAAGAAAGGATCGAGCACAAGCTGCTTGCGCAGTTCAGCCGGCACTACCCACGCCTCGCGCCGATGGTGAACTTCATGACCAGTTCGACGCCCGTGTCCGTGGCGACCTACACGAGCGCCGAGCACGGGGCGATGTACGGCCTGTCGACTTCGCCGGATCGCTTCCTGAACGACGCGCTGCGTCCGCGCACGCCCATCGGCGGCCTGTTCCTCGCCGGGCAGGACGTCTGCTGCCCCGGCGTCACCGGCGCCCTGATGGGCGGGCTGATGGCCGCCATCTCGGTCGACCCCGGCTTGCTGCGGCTGCTGCGCTGAACCCCTCCCGGCCCTCTGGAGTCCCGATGACCCTCGCCCCCTCGACCCCACGACGACGACCCGCCCGCAAGGGCAACGGCGCGACCGCCGGCCGCGCGCGGCCCCGCAAGACCGCCGCCGGCGACACCGCGCCGACGCTGACCGCCGAAGGCATCGAGCGCTTCGCCGTCAGCGAAGCCACCGACGCCGCGCAGGAAGCCAAGCTGGCCGCCGTGCGCGACGTCCTGGATCACATCCCGGCCGGCGACCACGCCCAGATGCTGGCTGCGCTGGAGGCCATCCTCGCCGGCGCGTCGCCGGATGACGCCGCGAAACTGCGCGAGGCGCTGATGGCGCAGCGCGCGGCCGCGGCCGGCGTGGTGCTGAGTCCGGACGACGAGCTGGCGACCGACTGGCGGCAGGGCGGCTACCCGTACAAGAACCTGCTGTCGCGGAAGGCCTACGAACGGCAGAAGTACCGCCTGCAGGTCGAACTGCTGAAGCTGCAGGCGTGGGTCAAGGACACCGGCCAGAAGGTCGTGATCCTGTTCGAGGGCCGCGACGCCGCCGGCAAGGGCGGCACCATCCGCCGCTTCATGGAACACCTGAACCCGCGCGGCGCGCGCGTCGTTGCACTCGAGAAGCCCAGCGAGACCGAGCGCGGGCAGTGGTACTTCCAGCGCTACGTGCAGCACCTGCCGACCGCCGGCGAGATCGTGCTGTTCGACCGCTCCTGGTACAACCGCGCCGGCGTCGAGCGCGTGATGGGCTTCTGCAAGCACGCCGAGTACGACGAGTTCATGCGCCAGGCGCCGGTGTTCGAGCGCAACCTCGTGGCGAGCGGCGTGCACCTGATCAAGTTCTGGTTCTCGGTGAGCCGCGCCGAGCAGCGCCGGCGCTTCAAGGAGCGCGAGACGCACCCGCTGAAGCAGTGGAAGCTGTCCCCGGTCGACATGGCGTCGCTCCACAAGTGGGACGAGTACACCAAGGCCAAGGAAGCGATGTTCTTCCACACCGACACGGCCGAGGCGCCGTGGACGGTGATCAAGTCCGACTGCAAGAAGCGCGCACGCCTCAACGCGATGCGCTACGTGCTCTACAAGCTGCCCTACACCAGCAAGGACACGTCGCACATCGGCGCGCTCGACCCGCTGCTGGTCGGCCGCGCCCACGTGGTCTACGAGCGCGGAGAAAAGACCACGGCGCCGCTGCTGTAGCGCGGCGGGTGGGCGGTCAGTCGGCCGGCTCCAGCCGCAGCAGCGTTCCGTTGGGCTGGTCCGTGAGCAGGTAGACGTACCCGTCCGGCCCGACCCGCACGTCGCGCACGCGGGGCAGCGATCCGACGAGCATGAACTCGTCGCCGACGACGCGCTCGCCGTCCAGGCGCACGCGGATCAGGGCCTGGCCGCGCAGCGCGCCGAGCAGGACATCGCCGCGCCAGCGGGGAAAGCGGTCCCCTTCGTAGAAGGCCATCCCGGACAGCGCGGGCGACGGCACCCAGTACTTCTGCGGCTGCGCCATGCCGGGCTTCGACGTTCCTTCGCCGATCTTCGTGCCGAGGCCGTAGTTCACGCCGTACGTGATCACAGGCCAGCCATAGTTGACGCCGGCGCGCACCAGGTTCAGTTCGTCGCCGCCCTGCGGCCCGTGCTCGGTCGCCCACAGCTCGCCGGTCCCGGGATGCAGCGCGGCGCCCTGCACGTTGCGGTGGCCGTAGCTGAAGATCTCTGCCCGCGCCTTGCCGTCGTCGAGGAAGGGGTTGCCGGGCGCCGGCTTGCCTTCGTCCGTCAGGCGCAGGATCTTGCCGCGGTGATCGCCGAGATCCTGCGCGCGCTGCATCTCCCCGCGATCGCCCAGCGTCATGTACAGCGCGCCCTTGCGGTCGAAGACGAGGCGGGAGCCGAAGTGCAGGCCGGTCGACGACTTCGGCTGCATCCTGAACAGGACCTGGACCTGCTCCACGCGGTAGTTGCCCGGCCCCCCGGCGAGCTTCCCGCGCGCCAGTTCGGTCCCGTTCATGCCATCGGCGTCGCGCTGCGCATAGGTCCAGTAGATCCAGCCGTTCCGCCCGAAGTCGGGATGCACGGCGACGTCGAGCAGCCCGCCCTGCCCCTGTGCATCGACGCGAGGCAGGCCTTCGACCGGCCTTCGGATCGAGCGAGCCGTCCTTCGCCAGCACGCGCAGGCGGCCGGGGCGCTCGGTGACCAGCATGCGCCCATCGGGCAGGAACGCCAGCGACCATGGGTGCGCCAGGCCGGAAGCGACGGTGACGATCCGGACCCGGTGGTCCTGGGTGGCGACCTGGGCTTGCGCCGCGAACGACGCGCACGCGATCACGAACGCGAGCAGGGTTGCAGTTGTGGACTTCATCGAGGACTCATGGCGGCGGCGATCCCGCGGACAGGTGAAGACACGGAACCGACAAGTCAAGGAACCCGAGGCACGCAACTAGATGCGGCCTTCCTCCACCGCGTGGCATGCGGCCTGGCTCTCGCCGCCCGCGTGCCGGTAGACCTTCAGCACCGGCGCCTCGCGCCGGCAGCGCTCGTTGGCGTGCGGGCAGCGCGGGTGGAACGTGCAGCCGCTGGGCGGATTGAGAGGATTCGGCACTTCGCCGCCGACCGGCGTGCGGGCACGGCCCGACATCTCGAGGTCCGGGATCGCGTCGAGCAGCAGCCGCGTGTAGGGATGCCGCGGCGTGGCGAACAGCGTCCGGCGCGTCGCGAGTTCGACGATGCGGCCGAGGTACATGACGCCGACGCGGTCCGAGATGTGGTGGACGACCGCAAGGTTGTGCGAGATGAAGAGGTACGTGAGGCCCATCTCGCGCTGCAGGTCCTTCATCAGGTTCAGCACCTGGGCCTGCACGGAGACGTCGAGCGCCGACGTCGGTTCGTCGCACACGAGGAACTCCGGTTTGGTGGCCAGCGCCCGCGCGATCGACAGCCGCTGCCGCTGGCCGCCGGAGAACTGGTGCGGGTACTTCACCTTGTCGGCCGGGGACAGGCGCACCTGCTGCAGGAGTTCGTCGACGCGCGCCATGACCTGCGCCGGGTCCTTCATCAACCCGTGCGCGCGCAGCGGCTCCGCGATGATGTCCGCGACCCGCCAGCGCGGGTTCAGGCTCGCGTACGGATCCTGGAAGATCATCTGCAGCTTCTGCCGCAGGCTGCGGCCGGCCTCGGTGTTCAGCTCCGACAGGTCGTGGCCGAAGAAGCGCACCCGGCCGGCCGACGGCGCATAGAGCCCCACCAGCAACCGGGCGACGGTGGACTTGCCGCAACCCGACTCGCCGACCAGCGACAGCGTCTCGCCGCGCTGGATGTCGAACGTCACCCCGTCGACGGCGTGCAGCACCGACCGGCCCTTGCGCTCGAGCACGCGGTTGAGCCAGGGCGGCGAGACGTCGAAGGTCTTCGACAGTCCCTCGGCCTGCACGATGGCTGAGCCCGCAGCTGCCGGGTTCGGCGGTTCCTTCAGGACTGCGCTCATCGTGCCCCCTTGGCGCTGCGCGCCGTCCCCCAAGGGGAGCGAACGCCTTCGGAGCGGCCGTGCGGCGTTCATGCCGCCACCCTGTTCCCGGCGGCATCGTGCAGCCAGCACGACGCCTGCGACGTGCCCGCGGGAAGCAGTTCAGGGCGTTCGCGCCGGCAGCGATCGAATGCGTGCGCGCAGCGGGGGTGGAAGGCGCAGCCGTCCGGGATCTCGGTCAGGCGCGGCATCGATCCTTCGATCTGGGCCAGTCGTTCGTGCTCGCCCGTGAAGGTCGGGATCGAACCCATGAGTCCGACGGTGTACGGGTGCTGCGGCCGATGGATCACGTCGGCGACGGGTCCGATCTCGGCGATCCGTCCCGCGTACATGACCGCGACCCGGTCCGCGGTCTCGGCGATCACTCCCATGTCGTGCGTCACGAGCATGACGGCCGTTCCATGATCGTGGCACAGCTTCTTCAGCAACGCGATGATCTGCGCCTGGATCGACACGTCGAGCGCCGTGGTCGGCTCGTCGGCGATGACCAGCTTGGGCTCCGCGGCCAGCGCGAGCGCGATCACGACGCGCTGGCGCATGCCGCCCGAAAACTGGTGCGGGTAGTGATCGATGCGGCGATCCGGCGCCGGAATGCCGGTGGACGCGAGGAGTTCGATCGCCCGCGTCCGCGCCTTGGACGTCGACATGTTCAGGTGGGTCGTGATCGTCTCGATCAGCTGCTGCCCGACCGTGTAGAGCGGATTCAGCGAGGTCAGCGGGTCCTGGAAGATCGCGCCGATCTCGCGTCCGCGGATCTTGCGCATCTCTTCATAGGGCAGGTTGTCGATGCGCAGGCCGTTGAGCCTGACCTCGCCCGAGGCGATGCGCCCCGGCGGCTCCAGCAGCCCGATGACGGCGGCCCCGGTCATCGACTTTCCCGCGCCCGATTCGCCGACGACGCCGAGCACTTCGCCGGGCTCGATCGACAGCGAAATGCCGTCGACCGCGACGAGCGTGCCGCGCCGCGTCGGGAATTCGACGCGCAGGTCGCGGACTTCGAGGAGGGGTCCCTTGCTCACGGACTCACTTCCTGGCCGGCTGGCCCTGCATGAACTTCTTCTTGCACTCGCCGATGTCCTCGACCGACTGGACGACCGGGTCCCACTTGCCGCTGGCGGTCGTGTGGTACCGCCACGACGAGGCCGGCCGGCAGCCCAGCCATCGCCGCCAGGGCCGCCAGGATCTTCTTCATCGTTTCGAATCTCCTGTGGGCACTTCGGTTCCGCCGTCTCTTCCCTTGCATCCAGCGATCGGCTCCTCGAAGTCGATCATCGCGGTGAATTCCGCCGAGATCGAGTTGGGCGTCACCGCCTTGAGGTAGTAGTGCGTGCAAGGCTTCACGTCGATCGTGATGGTCCGGTCCTGGCCGAAGCGGAAGCCCGGGGCCGCGGGACCCTGGACCCGGACCACCCGCACGCCCGGCTCGACCATCACCGGGTTCCGGATCTCGCTCTTGCCGTCGATGTCGAGCACGATGACCGAGTGGGCGTTGATATCGGTCCTGAAGTAGCGGTTGCCGTCGATGTAGGAGAAGTTCGTGGCACAGCCCGCCGCCGCCAGGGCGACCGCAGCCACCGTCAGTCGAAGTTTCATGGGGACCTCCCCGTTCAGTGCCATGGCGTTCGACCCGTCACCGCAGCTTCGGGTTCAAGGCGTCGCGCAGCCAGTCGCCGAGCAGGTTCACCGACAGCACGAACAGGACGAGGGCGAGGCCGGGGAAGATCGTGATCCACCACTCGCCGGAGAACAGGAACTCCTGGCCGATCCGGATCAGCGTGCCCAGCGACGGCGTGGTCGGCGGGACGCCGACCCCGAGGAAGGACAGCGTGGCCTCGGTCAGCACCGCCGTGGCGACGTGGACCGTGCCCAGCACGAGCACCGGACCCAGCACGTTCGGCAGCACGTGCTTGCCCATGATCGCGAGCGGAGAAACGCCGATGACCCGTGCCGCCTGGACGTACTCCTTGTTCTTCTCGACCAGCGTCGAACCGCGCACCGTGCGGGCGTACTGCACCCAGCCGGACAGGGCGATGGCGAGCACCAGCACCGCGTAGGCCACTTCACTGTGCGCCTCGCGCGGCAGCGCGGCGCGCGCCACGCCGTCGATCAGCAGCGCGACGAGGATCGCCGGGAACGACAGCATCACGTCGCAGACGCGCATGATGAAGGCGTCGACGCGACCGCCCACGTACCCGGAGAGCAGGCCGAGGCCCACGCCCAGGACGATCGACAGCACGACCGACGCGACGCCGATCGCGAGCGAGAGCCGCATGCCGTAGAGGATCGCCGAGAAGACGTCGCGGCCCTGGTCGTCCGTGCCCAGGATGAACCGGGGCTGGCCGCCCTCCTCCCACGCCGGGGGCAGCGACGCATCGAGCAGGTTCAGCGTCGCCAGGTCGAACGGATTGTGCGGAGCGACCCACGCCGCGAACGCCGCGGAGAAGACCATGACCAGCGCGACGACGGTCGCGCCGATCGCCACCGGCGACTGCCGGAAGCTGTAGGCGATGTCGCTGTCCCAGAATCGGGCGATAGCCTGTTGCATCGTGGTCTTCGAGCGGCGTGTGTCGCGTTACGGCATCGGACGCGGACCGCGCAAGCGGCCCGCGTCCATCAGCGGAAGTCGATCACTTCAGCACCATCCACTTCACGAAGATGTCGTTCGACGGGAGCTGGACGAGGGTCGAGGTTCTTCTTCATGCCCCAGGCCAGCGCCTGCTGGTGCAGCGGGATGTGGCCGATGTCGTCCTGGTGGATCTTGTTCGCCTCGCGGATCATCGCGTTGCGCTTGGCCTGGTCGGTCTCGGACTGCGATCTTCGCGGTCAGTTCGTCGAGCTTCGGATTGCTGTAGCTGCCGAGGTTGAACTGGCCCTGGCCGCCCGCGCCGGGCGTCGCCATCAGCGAATACAGCGGGTCGTGCGAGTCGTAGCCGCCGACGGCGTCCAGCCGAGCAGTAGAACGACGTGTTGCGCGACAGGATCTTCGGGAAGTAGGTGCGCCTTCGTCTCGGTCATCAGGTTCACCTTGACCCCGATGCGGGCGAGCATCGCGGCGACCGCGGAGCAGATCGCGGCGTCGTTGACGTAGCGGTCGTTCGGGCAGTTCATGCCGACCTCGAAGCCGTTGCGGGTAGCCGGCCTCGGCCATCAGCTTCCTCGCCGCCTTCGACGTCGTACGGCAGGCGCTTGTTGAGGTCCGCCGGGAATCCCGCCATGCCGGGCGCTATCCATCAGCGCCGCGTGGCGTCGCCGCGCCGCGCATCACCTGGGTCTTGATCGCCTCGATGTCGATCGCCTGGTAGAACGCCTGGCGCACGCGCTTGTCCTTGAACGGGTTCTTGCCCTTGACGTTCGAGAACAGCAGTTCGTCGCGCGTCTGGTCCATGCCGAGGAAGATCGTGCGCAGCTCCGGCCCCTGCAGCACGTTCAGCCGTCGGCGTTGCGCTGATGCGGGCGATGTCCTGCACCGGCACCGGCTCCATCATGTCGATCTCGCCCGACAGCAGCGCGGCGACGCGCGTCGACGCGTTGCCGATCGGCGTGAAGACGACTTCGGTGGACGTTGCCTTCGATCTTGTCCCAGTAGGCGGTGTTGCGACGCAGCATCGTGCGGATGCCGGGTCGCGCGACTTGCAGGCGGAACGGCCCGGTGCCGTTGGCCTTGAACGACGCCGCGTTCTCGACGCCCTTGCGCTTGTCGACCGGCGCTCGGCGCTTGTTCTCGTGCACCACTTCTTCGGCATGATGCACCAGTTGCACGACACGTCCGGCAGGATCGGGTTCGGCGCTTCGGTCACGATCATGTCGACCGTGTGGTCGTCGACCTTGCGGACCTCCTTGATCGAGCCGACGTAGGTCTTCATGTCGGAGCCGGCCGCCTTGCGCGCGCTCGTAGGAGAAGATCACGTCGTCGGCGGTGAACGGCGTGCCGTCGTGGAACTTGACGTTCTTGCGCAGGTTGAAGCGCCAGTCCGTCGGCGACGTCTGCTTCCAGTCCGTCGCCAGCAGCCGGCACGATCTTCGAGCTCCTTGCCGCAGCCCGATCAGCGGCTCGTAGACGTTGCCGGGAACGCGAGCTGCAGGTCTCGTTCAGCGAGTGCGGGTCCATCGACAGCGCGTCGCCCTGGTTCGCGCACTGGCAGGTCTTCGCCTGCGCAGCCGGCACGCCCGCGGCGAATGGCGAGCAGTGCCCCGGCGAGCAGAACGGACAGCACGGGCCAGGCGTACGAAATCGCGTCGTGTCTTCATCGGGGGTTTCTCCCTGGAACGTCAGTGAAAGCCGCGGGGCATCCGCTGCTCGGCGAGCGCCGCGAAGAACGCGGCACCGAGCGGGATCACCGCGTCGTTGAAATCATATCGGCTGTTGTGCAGGAAGCAGTTCGACGGTCCGCCGCCCTGCCCCAGGCGCACGTAGCAGCCGGGCTTCTCCTGCAGCATGAACGCGAAGTCCTCGGCGCCCATGCTCGGCTCCAGGTCGCGGATCACGTTGTGCTCGCCGACGAGCCGCGCCGCCACGTCGCCGGCAAAGCGCGCCTGGGCCGGATGGTTGATCGTCGCAGGATAGATGCGCTCGTAGATGGTCCTGCCCTCGGCGCCGAAGGCCCGCGCGGTCGACTCGACCAGTTCGGTCAGCCGCTGCTCCACGACCTCCTGGACGTCGGCCTTGAACGTGCGGACGGTGCCGGTGAGCTTCGCTTCGCGCGGAAGCACCGAGAAGGCGTTCAGGTTGCCGGCGTGGATCGCGCACAGGCTGAGCACCGCGCTGTCGAGCGGCGCGACGTTGCGCGCCACGATGGACTGCGCCGCCGTGATGATGTGCGCCGCGGCCATCACCGGGTCGACCGTCAGGTGCGGGTGCGCGCCGTGGCCGCCCCTGCCGCATACGCTGATCTCGACGCGGTCGGCAGCGGCCATCATGGGCCCGCTGTTCAGCCCGATCTTTCCCGCCGGCAGTCCGGGCCAGTTGTGCAGCGCGTAGACCTCGTCGGCCGGGAAGCGGGTGAACAGGCCGTCCTCGATCATCGCCTTCGCTCCGGCGAAACCTTCCTCGCCCGGCTGGAAGATCACGTACGCGGTGCCGTCGAAGTCGCGCGTCTCGGCGAGGTAGCGCGCGGCCGCCAGCAGGATCGTCACGTGGCCGTCGTGGCCGCAGCCGTGCATGAGCTCAGGCTTCGTCGACCGGTGCGCGAACTCGTTTTCCTCGATCATCGGCAGCGCGTCCATGTCGGCGCGCAGCCCGATCGAACGGCGCTGTCCGTTCCCCCTTGCCGCGGATCACGCCGACGACACCGGTCTTTCCGATCCCGGTGTGCACCTCGACGCCGAAAGACTTCAGGCGCTCGGCGACCAGCGCCGCGGTCCGGTGCTCCTCGAACCCGATTTCCGGGTTCGCATGCAGGTCGCGCCGGAACTCGGTCAGCCCCTCGTGATGCGGCAGGATCGCGGCCAGCGGCCCGCGCAGCGCAGCGCCGAGGTAGGTTTCCATCAGTGCGCCGCCGCCGCGCGGTCGATCCGCAGGCGAGGGTCGACCGCGAAGTAGAGCAGGTCGACGATGAGGTTGATGACGACGAACACGAGCGCGATCAGGCAGAGGTAGGCCGCCATCACGGGAATGTCGGCGAACTGCACGGACTGGATGAAGAGCAGTCCCATGCCGGGCCACTGGAACACGGTCTCGGTGACGATGGCGAAGGCGATGATGCCGCCGAGCTGCAGGCCCGTGATCGTGATGACCGGCACGAGCGTGTTCTTCAGCGCGTGGCCGAAGTGGACGGCGTGGTCCGTCAGCCCGCGCGCGCGGGCGAACTTGATGTAGTCGGTCCGCAGCACTTCCAGCATCTCGGACCGCACGAGCCGCATGATCAGGGTCAGCTGGAACAGCGCCAGCGCGATCGAGGGCAGGATCAGGTGCTTCCAGCCTGCGCTCGTCAGCAATCCGGTCGACCACCAGCCGAGCTGCACGACCTCGCCGCGACCGTAGGACGGGAGCCATCCGAGCTGCACGGCGAACACGAGGATCAGCAGGATGCCGATCAGGAAGGTCGGCAGCGAAATGCCGACGAGCGAGACGGCGAGCAGGAACTGGGCGAACCAGGAGTTGCGTCGGAGCGCCGTGTAGACGCCCATCGGGATGCCGGCGACCAGCGCGATCAGCGCCGCGATGAACGACAGTTCGAGCGTGGCCGGCAACCGTTCCTTGATCAGCGACGAGACGCTCCGGCCCTGGCGCAGGCTCAGGCCGAAGTCCCCTTGCACCACGTTGCCGATGAAGTGGCCGAACTGGTAGTAGAAGGGCTTGTCGAGGCCGAGATCGGCGCGCAGCCGCGCCCGGTCCTCGGGCGTCGCATCCTGGCCGAGCATCTGGTTCACCGGGTCGCCGACGTACTGGAACAGCAGGAAGGCGACGAAGGCCACCGTCAGCATCACGAGGATGGCCTGCAGCAACCGGCGGATGATGAATGCGAGCATCGGGCGACCAGCGGCCCGTCGCGCCGGGCCTTGGGAAGGCGACGAATATACCCGGAACCACCCGCCTTCCCGGCATGTCTGTTCATCGTGCGGCGTCAGATTTCCGATCGGGCGCCGACGAAGCGCAATTCACGCTGGAGACCGCCATGACCCGACGCCATCTGCTGACCGCCCTCGCCGCACTCGGGTTTGCCCGGGCAGCGACCGCCGCCGAGAGCACCCGCCCCGATGCGGTCCGACTTTCCGAAGCCGAGTGGCGCAAGCGCCTGACTTCGGACCAGTACGACGTGCTGCGCCGCGAGGGCACCGAGCCGCCGTTCTCGAGCCCGCTGAACGGCGAGAAGCGGCGCGGCCTGTACCGCTGTGCCGGGTGCGAACTCGCGCTGTTCGCCTCGGAGGCGAAGTTCGACAGCGGCACGGGGTGGCCGAGCTTCACGGCGGCGCTCGCGGACGCCGTCGGCACGCGCACGGACTACAAGCTGCTCTTCCCCCGCACCGAATACCATTGCGCGCGCTGCGGCGGCCATCAGGGGCACGTCTTCAACGACGGGCCGCGGCCGACCGGCAAGCGCTATTGCAACAACGGCGTCGCACTGAAGTTCGAACCCCAGGGAGCCTGACCATGTTCCGGACCGTCCTTCTGCGCTGGGTGGCGCTCGCGCTGGCGCTGGCCGCCGGCGCGGCGTCGGCCCAGACCCAGCGACCCCGCCGCCGAAGTCCATGGCCGGGCCGCGTGTCGCGGTCGCCACGTTCGCCGGCGGCTGCTTCTGGTGCATGGAGCCGCCCTTCGACAAGCTGGATGGCGTGATCTCGACCATCTCGGGCTACACCGGCGGCACGACCCAGCGCCCCACGTACGAGCAGGTTTCCGGTGGCCGGACCGGGCACGCCGAGGCCGTGCAGGTGACCTACGACCCGTCGAAGGTCAGCTACGAAAAGCTGCTCGACGTGTTCTGGCACAACATCGATCCGACCGTGAAGGACCGGCAGTTCTGCGACATCGGCTCCCAGTACCGCAGCGCGATCTTCGTTCACGACGCCGAGCAGCGGCGGCTGGCGGAAGCGTCGAAGGCAGCGCTCGAACGGAGCAAGCCGTTCAAGGGGGCGATCGTCACTCCGGTCGTCGATGCCGGCGCCTTCTACCCGGCCGAGGAGTACCACCAGGACTACTACGTGAAGAACCCGCTCCGCTATCGGTACTACCGGAGCGGCTGCGGGCGGGACGACCGCCTGAAGGAACTCTGGGGCGAACTCGCGGGGCGCTGACCGGCCCGATCGACGAAAAAAACCCGCGGCACGCAGCGCGTCCGCGGGTTTCTGTGGCGCAACTTCGATCAGTCGATGCGCACCCAGCTGGCCTCGAGCCGGTTGTCCGCGCGGTGCACCACGGTCACGTTCTTCCGCATCGCCCACGGAATCACCTGGTTGTGCAGCGGGATGTGCATCACCTGCTGGTTGTGCAGCATCAGGGCGCGCGCGATGATGTCGTTGCGCTTCTTGACGTCGACCTCGCTCTTCATCGCCGTGACGAGCTTGTCGAACTCGGGATTGCTGACGCGGCCCAGGTTGAAGTTGCCGTCACCCTCCTTGCCGACCGTCATCGCCAATGACTGCAGCGAGTAGAGCGCGTCGAACGTCGGCACGCCCCAGCCCAGCAGGTAGGCCGAGGTGTCGTACTTCTGGATCTTCGCGAAGTACGTCGCGCGCGGCATCGCGTTGAGGTTCACCTTGAGGCCGATGCGCGCCCACATCGACACCACCGCCTTGCAGATGTCCTCGTCATTGATGTAGCGGTTGTTCGGGCAGTCCAGCGTGAACTCGAAGCCGTTCGGATAGCCCGCGTCGGCCAGCAGCTTCTTCGCCGTGTCCACGTTGTACGGCAGGCGCTGGTTCGCCTCCTTGGTCCAGCCGTTGACCTGGGGAGCGATGATGGCGCCGGTCGGGTCGGACAGGCCCCGCATCACCGCGCGCTTGATGCCTTCGATGTCGATGGCGTAGTAGAGCGCCTGGCGGACGCGCAGGTCCTTGAACGGGTTCTTGCCCTTGACGTTCGAGTACTGCAGCTCGTCGCGGTTCTGGTCGAGGCCGATGAAGATCGTTCGCGTTTCCGAACCCTCGACCACCTTGATGTTCGCGTTCTGCTTCATCCGCGCGATGTCCTGCGGCGCCGGGTCGAGCACGAAGTCCAGCTCGCCCGACAGGAGCGCCGCGGTGCGCGTCGACTCAGACTTGACCGGCGTGTAGACGACCTCGGTCACGTTGCCCTTCTTGCCGGCCTTGTTCCACCAGTTCGGGTTCTCGACGAACACCGTGCGGACGTCGACTTCGCGCGACTTCAGCATGTACGGGCCGGTGCCGTTGGCGTTGCGTGCCGCGTGCGTCTCTTCCTTCTTCACGAAGTCCTGCGGCTTGGTGACCTTGTTCTTCTCCGACCAGGCCTTGCTCATGATCCGCAGCTCGGTCAGCTGCCGCAGCAGCACCGGGTTCGGCACCGTCGTGTAGATCAGCACGGTGTGGTCGTCGATCTTGCGCGCGCCCTGGATGCCCGTGGTGTAGACGCGGAAGTTCGAGGTCGGCGCCATCGCGCGCTCGATCGTGAACACGACGTCGTCCGCGGTGAACGGCGTGCCGTCGTGGAACTTCACGCCCTTGCGCAGGTTGAACTTCCACAGGAGGTTGCCGTCGCGCGTCCACGAGGTCGCGAGCGCCGGCACCAGCTCGAACTTCTCGTCGTAGGTGAGCAGCGGCTCGTAGATGTAGGCCGACGCGGTGTTGTTGAGGCTCTCGTTCTGCGCGTGCGGGTCCATGGTGAGGAAGTCGCCCTGGCTGGCCCAGCGCAAGGTCTTCGCGTGGACAGCGGGCCCGGCCGCCAGCACTCCGGCGGCGAGCAGTGCGGCGATGGCGAAACGGCGCATCGACGTTCTCCTGGTTGGTTTGGATGCGGGAAAGACCGGCCATCATGCATAAACGGACGGCAGCCAGTCAAACCGGGGTTGCAGCGGGAAACCCTAGGGTGCCGGCCTCAGCACGATGTCGCCGTAGAAGGCTTCCACCGACTCCCCGGTGTTGTCGGTGTCGGTCATGATGCCGACGCCGACCAGGCGTCCCGGCTCGGCGCCGAACGCCCGCCGGTAGTCGTCGACGTAGTTGCGCTGGAACGCCTTCCAGGTGCCGATCCGGTCGCGGCCGGTCCCCACGACGATCATCTTCACCTGCCCGGTGAAGGCATTGCGCAGCAGCGTATCCGGGCCGAACCGGTTCTCCCAGACGTACATCAGCGTGGCGTACGGCAGTTCCTGCCCGGTCAGCATGTGCGCCGTCTCCATCAGCATCTGCTCCCGCGCGGGGAGCGTCGCCTTGTCACCGTCGAAGAACAGCATCATGCGAGCCGGCGCGTCCTCCGAGTAGCGGTCCTGGTTGTCGGCGCCGGTGATGAGGTCCACCACCCGCCAGCGCCAGGCGATCAGCGGCCGGTCGGCAGGCGTCACGTCCAGTCGCTGCGTCAGTCCGCTCGCCGACTGTTCGGCCACGGCGCGGAGCACCACCTGCCTGGTGCCCGCGTCCTCGACGAGCTCGTACGAGGTCGGCGCCTTGGCGCGGTTGATGATCCAGGGTTGCCAGCCGCGCGGCAGGTCGGCCCCCGCCGGGTTGGCGGAAAATGGCTGCACGTCGGGCCACGCCTGGCCGGCAGGCGGCGTCGATGCGCAGCCGCCGAGGAACACGAACAGAGTGAGGAGGAGCAGAGTGCGCATGGCGTCCATCGAAGTCGCGGCGATGCTACGTCCCGCCGCGCGCCGCTTCAACCCGCGTTTGACCCGATACGTGGCGAGGCCGACTGCCGAGCGACGCCGGCGAACGCCGATCCCGAACCGAGAACCACTCGGCTGCGTGCGATGACAGGGAAGGCAGGATCAGGAACAGCCGTCGTCGCCGGTCCCACCGGGCTCGTCGGCAGCCGACTGCTCGACATCCTGCTGCGCGAACCGCGGTACCGGCGCGTCGTCGCCTTGTCGCGCCGGACGCTCGAGCCGGAACCGAAACTTGAAGTCGTCGACGCCGACTACGATCGGCTCGATGTCATCCTGGCCAAGGTGACGCCGGCCGACCGGCCGATCGATGTCTTCTGCTGCCTCGGGACGACGATCGGGCGCGCGGGTTCGAAAGAGGCCTTCCGCCGCGTGGACCACGATTACGTGCTCGCGCTCGGCCTGTGGACGCGCGGCGCCGGCGCGCATCGCATGATCGTGATCAGCGCGGCAGGCGCCGACGCGGCGAGCGGTGTGTTCTACAGCCGAGTCAAGGGCGAGACCGAACGCGACCTCGCGGCGCTGCGCCTGCGGTCGCTGGTCATCGTGCGGCCGAGCCTGCTCTCCGGACAACGCGACGAGTTCCGCCTTGGCGAGCGACTGGCGCTGATCGCGACGCGGCCGTTCCGTCGGCTGATCCCGGCAGGTGTGCGGCCGATCGACGCCGCTGACGTCGCGCAGGCGATGCTCGACGCCGCGCTGGCCGATGCCCCGCCCTCCGTGATCGACTCCGCGACCATGCAGGGCGCTGGCAGCAGGCGCTGACGCGACTCACTTCGGCCGCAGTTCCAGCACGAGCGCTTCGCGCCCCGCGGCCCGCATCGGGAGGTATCTGACGTCCCGCCACAGCGGCAGCATGCTCGCGTACTGGTCGGAGAACGGCGATCCGGACTGGCCGGTCGACTGCACCCAGTGCGAATTGGCGTCGAGCGCCGCGAGGTCATGGACGGCGCGCAGGCTCGCGGCGTGCCGCGTGGTGAATGGCGCGGAGGCCCGATGACTGAGGGCACCGACATTCACCGTGTACGTGTCGCCGGGGAACGGGGTCCGGAGTTCGACGAGCCGCGCCAGCCAGCTGACACTCGACAACGGCCTGTGCTCGCCGATCGCAAGGTGGGCCTCGCCCCAACGCAGCCCGGCCACATCGCGCCCACTCCCGGACGTGAGCTCGGTGACGGCAGCGTCGAGCGACTCGGCGGCGAGTGCCGCACAGCCCTCGACCCGGTGTTCGGTGCGGCGGTCGTCGCACCAGTCCCGCGACCGCGCCCGGCCGGACAGCACGTGCAGCAGCAGCGGCGTTCGCTCGACCGAGTCGATGTACTCGGCGGCGAGCGGCCCGAAGTCGTCGTCGAAGATCCGCTGCTTCAACGCGCGCATCCACGCGTGGAATATCAGCGGCTCGGGACGACCGGGATCCATCCGTCCGTCCCAGCGCAGCAGCCGCGCCATCGCGTCGCGCCCCGCCTCGGTCAGCGGACGCGTGTCCTTCAGCCGCTCCATCAGGTCGAGCGCCGCCTGCGACCGGATGTCGGACTGGATCGTCTTGAAGGTCGACACGTCGTGACGCGCCCGCTCCCGCAGCAGCTGCTCGATGCGCTGCGCCCGGTACGGCAGGAACCAGTCGAACGTCAGGTGGTGGGGATACTCGGGGTCGACGATGCGGTTGTTCGCGGTGACGATCACGCCCGAGGCGGGATTGCGCACGCGCGGGACCTGCTCGAACGGGAGATAGCCGCTCCAGTCGTAGCGCGCGTCCCAGCCCGGAGCAGGCGCGATGCCCTGCAGGTCGTTGTCCGGTCGCCTCACTGGAATCCGTCCGGTGACGACCATGCCGATCTGGCCATCCACGTCCGCGAACATCGCGGACTGCGTCACGAGCTGGAACTGCCCCAGCGCAGCCTCGGCGTCATCCGCCGATCGCGCCTTGTTCAGCGCCCGGATCGCGGCGAAGCTGGCGTCGTCAGGCTCGAGCGCGGACCAGCGCAACGCGAGGACGAACTTCGGATGCGCGAAGGCCTTGTCCGTCGCGTCCAGGCCGGACATCACCGGGCCGTGCCGGGTTTCGCGGACCGTGAGCTCGACATCCGCCTGCCCTTTCACGCGGATGATCTCGGTGCGCTGCGCGAACGACGCCCACCCCTCGGGCGTCGCGTACTCGCCGGCGTTGTCCGGATTCACGCGCTCGATGTAAAGGTCCTGCTGGTCGACGCCGGTGTTGGTGAAGCCCCACGCGACGCGGTCGTTGTGGCCGATCAGCACTCCGGGCACGCCTGGCAGCGTCGCCCCGATGACCTCGAGGCCGGGGGCCGACAGCGCCGCGAAATACCACAGGGACGGCGTGCTGAGCCCGAGATGTGGGTCGTTGGCGAGCAACGGCTTTCCGCTGACGGTGCGACTGCCCGCCGCGACCCACCCGTTGGAGCCGACGTCGTCGCTCGCGCCGAAGGCGATCCCCGGCGCGGCCGACGCGAGCCGCCTTGCGCCGTCGAGCACGCCGGCCTGCCGCAGTCCCATCATCCGGTAAAGCTCCACGTAGTCGGCTGTCGCGGGCGGGCCATGCCCCGGATACGGCGGATAGATGTCGTTCAGTTCGGCGAGCGAGAAGCGCTGCGCGAGTTGAAGGCGGCGGAGCTCCATCGCCTGGCTGTAGCGCGCGAGGTCCCACGCCATGATCAGCGACCACCCGATCGAGTCCACCGCCGTCCATGGCTCGGGCGCCGCGGCGCGCGTCAGCTGGAACTCCAGGGGAAGCGGGCCGCTGCGGGTAGCAAGGAAGGCGTTCACTCCGGCGGAATACGCATCCGCGATCGCGCGGCTCTCCGCATCGAGGCCGGCGTGGATGCGTTCGGCCGCGCGTCGTATGCCTACCGTTCGGAGGAACTTGTCCGTGTCGAGCGCCGCCGGGCCGAGAACCTCGGAAAGCCGCCCCGCGGCAATGCGCCGGTTCATCTCCATCTGCCACAGGCGGTCCTGCGCATGCGCGTAACCGAGCCCGAACGCGGCGTCCTGTTCGCTCGCGGCGATGACGCGAGGGACGCCGTGCCCGTCGCGCTCGATGCGGATCGGCTGCTGCAGCAATGGCACGCGAATCGTGCCTTCGTGCGACGGCTGGCTGGCCTGCCGGAACCACAGGAAGAGCGCGATCCCGCCGACGATGGCGAGCGCGAGGACGAATCCGATGCTGCGCACAGCGCGCACGAGAGCTCCCCGGATCAAACAGGCAACGATTGTCGCGCAGTCATGCGATCGCCGAGCGCGACCGCGGCGCCGGGCGTGCCACCGGCAGGCGCCACGGAGCGTGACTGAAGTGCTCGAGCAGGAAATCCACCATGGCAGCGACCTTCGGCGACCGATGGCGGCCAGGCAGGTACATCGCATGGATCGGCACCGGCTCGACGTGGTGCGCATTCGTCAGCAGCGGCACGAGTTGCTTCCTGCGCAGCGGGTCGCCGACGAGGAGGTCGCCGAGCCGGATCACGCCGAGGCCGAGGATCGCGAGCTGGACGGCGGTCTCCGCGTTGTTCGCCGTCACGTTGCCGTGCACCTTGACCCCGCGCATTCCTTCCGGCGCGTCGAATGGCCACACCGGCGGGTGCGTCGAGACGAGGATGCAGTTGTGCTGCAGAAGATCGTCCGGCGTGCGCGGCACGCCGTGCTTCTTCAGGTACGACGGGGCGGCGCAGATCACGCGCTCCATCAGGCAGATCCGGCGCGCGATCAGGCTCTCGTCGGCCACGTCGCCGCTGCGCACCGCGAGGTCGATGCCTTCTTCCGCGAAGTCCGGCTCGCGGTCGCCCATCGTGATGTCGATCTGCACCTCGGGATAGCGCTGCATGAACTTCGGCAGGACGGGGGGCAACTGGTGCAGACCGAACGCCACGCTGACGTGCAGGCGCAGCAGCCCGCGCGGGGCGCTGCGAAAGCGCGTGATCTCCTGTTCGGCTTCCTCGATGTCCGCCAGGATCCGCCGGCTGCGATCGAGGAACGTGTCGCCCTCGGGCGTCGTCGTCAGGCTGCGCGTGGTGCGATTCAGCAGGCGAACGCCCAGCCGGTCTTCCAGCCTGGAGATGCTCTTGGAGACCGCCGACGGAGTCAGCGCCAGGGCGCGGGCCGCCGCCGAGAACCCGCCCAGTTCGACCGCGCGCACGAAGACCGTCATCTCGTCTGCCCGTTCCCCGTTCATCTGTTCTCCGCGTTCACATATATTGTTCCATGCGGAAGGATTTTACCGCCTTCATGTCGGAATAGTCCGTTCTGTCCGGGGCTCCGAAAGCGAACCCGCTGAGCAGAACGGTGAAGGACGAGACGCAGGGCCGTCCGGACGCCGATTGCGACCGCCGAACGCGAGCGCCAGGCCCTGCTGTCATTCCTGATTATCTGTTCCTATCCGTCATATATCCTGTTCCACGCCAACGGATTGTGCGCATCTGAAAGTGGAATTAGAGTTCGTGCCATGGGGTTCCGATACGGAGCCCGGCTGAACAGAACAGGAGTTGAAGATGTCCGCCACTGCAACCCTCGCCAACCAGGTCCACTACAAGGAACAGCTGAAGCTGATGCGCGCCGAAACGGTCGTGTCGTGGTTCGCGATTGCGTTCGACCGCGTTATCGAAGCGCTGAAGATCGAACCGACGGCCGTCACGGCCGACGAGAGAACGGCGAAGCCCCAGCGCTATTACGGGGCGTACTACTGAGCCGCGAGTAAAGAGTGTCTCCCCAGGGACCGGCCGCTGCACCCCCCGCGGCGTCCGGCTCCCGCCTCCAGATTCCCGGGTTCTCCGGGAACCTCAAGACAAGTGAAGCGCTGAAGGACTAGGTCGTCCGCGGCCGCGCGCGTGCTACCAGCGCCGTCAGTGGCTTGGCTTCAGGTGAACGTGCTTGTGCGCGGCGGTGGTGTCGAGCTCCACGGTCACCAGGTTCAACTGGCCGTGGTGGACTCCTCGCTCGGCGGTCATTGCATCGGCGAAGCGGCGAACCTCGCTCGCCTCGCCCCTCAGGATCACGCTCTCGATGCAATGCTCGTGATCAAGGTGTGCGTGCATCGTGGACACCGTCAGGTCGTGGTGCTCGTGCTGCAGCAGGGTCAGCCGCTCGGCCAGGTCGCGCTCATGGTGGTTGTAGACGTACGAGAGATTCGCGACGCAGTGCGCCCGCGCGTCGCTCGCCTCGCGAAGCCGGTCGAGGTGGGCACGGAGGATGTCGCGCACCGCTTCGGAGCGGTTGCTGTAGCCGCGCCGCTCGATCAGGCGATCGAACTCGTGCGCGAGATCGTCATCGATGGAGATCGTGAAGCGTTCCATGGTGTCCCGGCGGCGATGGATTTCAGCCGAGTATAGGTTCGCCTCGCCACACAGCCGACGCCGGGCGGAGCCCTGCGAGCCGGGAACGGAAGCAGGGGGAAGCACAAAGACAAACGCCCCGATGCAAGTGCACCGGGGCGTTCGGGAGAGCTAGCCTGACGATGTCCTACTTTCGCAGGAAATACATCCCACTATCATCGGCGCTGAGTCGTTTCACGGTCCTGTTCGGGATGGGAAGGGGTGGTTCCAACTCGCTATGGTCATCAGGCAATCGGGTTGACCTCTTGCGCAGCCACCGCCAGGCGACGGCCGTCAAGAGATCCAATCGGAAGAAGCAAAGGCTACGTGTTGCGTAGCGATCATGGTTGCGTTCGCGCCTCAACTCACTGAGGAGGCAGCACGGTTATAGGATCAAGCCTCACGGGCAATTAGTATCGGTTAGCTTAACGCGTTACCGCGCTTCCACACCCGACCTATCAACGTCCTGGTCTTGGACGACCCTTCAGGGAGGTCTAGCCTCCGGGAAGACTAATCTTCAGGCAAGTTTCCCGCTTAGATGCTTTCAGCGGTTATCTCTTCCGCACATAGCTACCCGGCGATGCCACTGGCGTGACAACCGGTACACCAGAGGTGCGTCCACTCCGGTCCTCTCGTACTAGGAGCAGCCCCCGTCAATCTTCCAGCGCCCACGGCAGATAGGGACCAAACTGTCTCACGACGTTTTAAACCCAGCTCACGTACCTCTTTAAATGGCGAACAGCCATACCCTTGGGACCGGCTACAGCCCCAGGATGAGATGAGCCGACATCGAGGTGCCAAACACCGCCGTCGATATGAACTCTTGGGCGGTATCAGCCTGTTATCCCCAGAGTACCTTTTATCCGTTGAGCGATGGCCCTTCCATACAGAACCACCGGATCACTTAGACCTACTTTCGTACCTGCTCGACTTGTCAGTCTCGCAGTCAAGCACGCTTATGCCTATGCACTATTAGCACGATTTCCGACCGTGCCTAGCGTACCTTCGTACTCCTCCGTTACTCTTTGGGAGGAGACCGCCCCAGTCAAACTGCCTACCATGCACTGTTCCCCGCCCGGATGACGGGCGCAGGTTAGAACCGCAAACAAATCAGGGTGGTATTTCAAGGTTGGCTCCACGAGACCTAGCGGCCCCGCTTCAAAGCCTCCCACCTATCCTACACAGATCGGTTCACAGTCCAATGCAAAGCTACAGTAAAGGTTCATGGGGTCTTTCCGTCTAGCCGCGGGTAGATTGCATCATCACAAACATTTCAACTTCGCTGAGTCTCGGGAGGAGACAGTGTGGCCATCGTTATGCCATTCGTGCAGGTCGGAACTTACCCGACAAGGAATTTCGCTACCTTAGGACCGTTATAGTTACGGCCGCCGTTTACTGGGGCTTCGATCAAGAGCTTGCACTCCATCACTTAACCTTCCAGCACCGGGCAGGCATCACACCCTATACGTCGACTCTCGTCTTTGCAGAGTGCTGTGTTTTTAATAAACAGTCGCAGCCACCGATTCTCTGAGACCTCTTCACGCTTTGGGCGTCTCTCCCATCACGCTACCAAGGCACACCTTCTTCCGAAGTTACGGTGTCAATTTGCCGAGTTCCTTCTCCCGAGTTCTCTCAAGCGCCTGAGCATATTCAGCTCGCCCACCAGTGTCGGTTTTCGGTACGGTCGTTTCCAACTGAAGCTTAGAGGCTTTTCCTGGAACCACATCCAATCACTTCGCGGCTAACGCCACTCGATCCTTTTCCTCGGTGATACGCCAGCGGATTTGCCTACTGGCCACCTACGATCGGAAACCGGGACATCCAACACCCGGATGATCTTCAACAGTCCGTCCCCCCATCGCATTGGAAATCGGTGCAGGAATATTGACCTGCTTCCCATCGACTACGGCTTTCGCCCTCATCTTAGGGGCCGACTCACCCTGCTCCGATGAACGTAGAGCAGGAAACCTTGGGCTTACGGCGAGAGGGCTTTTCACCCTCTTTAACGCTACTCATGTCAGCATTCGCACTTCTGATACCTCCAGCAGCCCTCTCGAGCCACCTTCGCAGGCTTACAGAACGCTCCCCTACCACGTGCCTTGCGGCACATCCGCAGCTTCGGTTACCGGCTTAGCCCCGTTACATCTTCCGCGCAGGAAGACTCGATCAGTGAGCTATTACGCTTTCTTTGAAGGATGGCTGCTTCTAAGCCAACTTCCTGACTGTCTTAGCCTTCCCACTTCGTTTCCCACTTAGCCGATATTAGGGACCTTAGCTGGCGGTCTGGGTTGTTTCCCTTTCGTGTCCGGACGTTAGCACCCGGTGCACTGTCTCCCGCGCTGACACTTCCAAGTATTCGGAGTTTGCCATGGTTTGGTAAGGCGCCATGCCCCCCTAGCCATAACAGTGCTCTACCCCCTGGAGTGATACGCGAGGCACTACCTCAATAGTTTTCGGGGAGAACCAGCTATTTCCAGATTTGTTTGGCCTTTCACCCCTATCCACAGCTCATCCGCTACTTTTGCAACAGTAGTCGGTTCGGCCCTCCAGTGAGTGTTACCCCACCTTCAGCCTGGCCATGGATAGATCATCTGGTTTCGGGTCTACACCCTGCGACTGGACGCCCTATTCGGACTCGCTTTCGCTACGCCTTCCCTATCCGGTTAAGCTCGCCACAGAATGTAAGTCGCTGACCCATTATGCAAAAGGTACGCAGTCACCCTTGCGGGCTCCTACTGTTTGTATGCATGCGGTTTCAGGATCTATTTCACTCCCCTCCCGGGGTTCTTTTCGCCTTTCCCTCACGGTACTAGTTCACTATCGGTCGATCATGAGTATTTAGCCTTGGAGGATGGTCCCCCCATGTTCAGACAGGGTTTCACGTGCCCCGCCCTACTTGTCGTGCGCTTAGTTCCACTGCTGTTCTTTCACGTACGGGGCTATCACCCACTATGGCCGCACTTTCCAGAACGTTCCGTTAGAACAACAGCTAAAACGCACAGGCTAGTCCGATTTCGCTCGCCGCTACTTTCGGAATCTCGGTTGATTTCTGTTCCTCTGCCTACTTAGATGTTTCAGTTCAGCAGGTTCGCCTCCACGCGCCTATGTATTCAGCGCGGGATACCCTTGCGGGTGGGTTTCCCCATTCGGACATCTGCGGCTATAACGCTTGTTTGCCAGCTCACCGCAGCTTTACGCAGGCTGCCACGTCCTTCATCGCCTATGATCGCCAAGGCATCCACCACATGCACTTAGTCGCTTGATCCTATAACGGTGCTGCCTTGCGGCGTGCCACGTTATTTCAAGTGACCATGTTGCTGTTCTCAGTTGTTGCTGAGAGCTCGAATGCAATCACAACCCGTTATCAACCCTCTCCTGGCTCATCACCAGGCGCAGGATTGAAACGCTTTGCTTCTTCCGAATTGTTAAAGATCGAAACAGCGATTTGGCCGAAGCCAAACGGAAACGCACGTCATGCGCTTTCGTTTGGATTCAGGAGACTGGTGGAGGTGAACGGGATCGAACCGATGACCTCCTGCTTGCAAAGCAGGCGCTCTCCCAACTGAGCTACACCCCCGGTTCTGCACCTCACCGAGTGTGGTGGGTCTGGTTGGACTCGAACCAACGACCCCCGCCTTATCAAGACGGTGCTCTAACCAGCTGAGCTACAGACCCTCCGCATATAAACCGTCAGGGCCCGGCGCTGCGCGACGCCATTCAAAAACGACACCTCGCCACCCTGCGCCACTCGCTGCCGCAAGAAACTAACCGATAAGTGTGGACGCCTAAATCGAAGCGCTATCTCTAGAAAGGAGGTGATCCAGCCGCACCTTCCGGTACGGCTACCTTGTTACGACTTCACCCCAGTCATGAAGCTCACCGTGGTCGCCGCCCTCCTTGCGGTTAGGCAAACGGCTTCTGGTGGACCCCACTCCCATGGTGTGACGGGCGGTGTGTACAAGACCCGGGAACGTATTCACCGTGACATGCTGATCCACGATTACTAGCGATTCCGACTTCATGGAGTCGAGTTGCAGACTCCAATCCGGACTACGATCGGTTTTGTGGGATTAGCTCCCCCTCGCGGGTTGGCAGCCCTCTGTACCGACCATTGTATGACGTGTGAAGCCCTACCCATAAGGGCCATGAGGACTTGACGTCATCCCCACCTTCCTCCGGTTTGTCACCGGCAGTCCCGATAGAGTGCCCTTTCGTAGCAACTATCGGCAAGGGTTGCGCTCGTTGCGGGACTTAACCCAACATCTCACGACACGAGCTGACGACAGCCATGCAGCACCTGTGTCCACTTTCCCTTTCGGGCACCTAATGCATCTCTGCTTCGTTAGTGGCATGTCAAGGGTAGGTAAGGTTTTTCGCGTTGCATCGAATTAATCCACATCATCCACCGCTTGTGCGGGTCCCCGTCAATTCCTTTGAGTTTTAATCTTGCGACCGTACTCCCCAGGCGGTCTACTTCACGCGTTAGCTGCGTTACCGAAGGAGTTACCCCCCGACAACTAGTAGACATCGTTTAGGGCGTGGACTACCAGGGTATCTAATCCTGTTTGCTCCCCACGCTTTCGTACATGAGCGTCAGTCTCATCCCAGGGGGCTGCCTTCGCCATCGGTGTTCTTCCACATCTCTACGCATTTCACTGCTACACGTGGAATTCCACCCCCCTCTGACAGACTCTAGCGATGCAGTCACAAATGCAGTTCCCAGGTTAGGCCCGGGGATTTCACACCTGTCTTGCAAAGCCGCCTGCGTACGCTTTACGCCCAGTAATTCCGATTAACGCTTGCACCCTACGTATTACCGCGGCTGCTGGCACGTAGTTAGCCGGTGCTTATTCTGCAGGTACCGTCATTAGCGCAAGGTATTGGCTTGCGCCGTTTCGTTCCTGCCAAAAGCGGTTTACAACCCGAAGGCCTTCTTCCCGCACGCGGCATGGCTGGATCAGGCTTGCGCCCATTGTCCAAAATTCCCCACTGCTGCCTCCCGTAGGAGTCTGGGCCGTGTCTCAGTCCCAGTGTGGCTGGTCGTCCTCTCAGACCAGCTACTGATCGTCGCCTTGGTGGGCTCTTACCCCGCCAACTAGCTAATCAGACATCGGCCGCTCCAATAGCGCGAGGCCTTACGGTCCCCCGCTTTCACCCTTAGGTCGTATGCGGTATTAGCCAGTCTTTCGACTGGTTATCCCCCACTACTGGGCACGTTCCGATGCATTACTCACCCGTTCGCCACTCGCCACCAGGGTTGCCCCCGTGCTGCCGTTCGACTTGCATGTGTAAGGCATGCCGCCAGCGTTCAATCTGAGCCAGGATCAAACTCTTCAGTTCGATTCTGTGTGCTTGATTCCTCTCGCTGGAATCGAGGACATCTCGATGTTGCCATCGGGATGATTTCCTCTTCTTCCTTGCGTGAGCACTTATGTTTTGAGCATGCCGGCGCGCTTCGTCGTGAGACTCCGCGTGCCGGTTGCGCCCTCATTAAGCGCCCACACTTATCGGCTGTTTCGTTTTTAAAGAGCGTTGCTGACTCACTCGCGGGGGCACCGTTATTGCGGTGCAACCGTTCGCAAGCAGCGAAGAAGCGGAATTATGGGGCCCTTCAAAAGGCCTGTCAAGCGAGCCCACCGGCGCGAATCATGGAGCGCTCTCTCGACTTTCCCTGGACGCCTTTCGCTTCAACGACTTGCGGCGATTCTCACCGGGGCTTCGCCGCCAGCCGGGCTCCCCTCCAGCCCTTCGGTTCCTCCCGAACCCGATCCAGCCCGGGTCGCGATTGCTCGCGGTCTGCAGGGAATCGATTTGTCGCAGTGCAATTCCGCGCCGCGACTCGCTGCACGACGATCACTCTCGAGAGAGTTCCCGCTGCGGACGCCCCGCAAGCGCTCGTCAGCGGTGCTTGAAGCGGGGCGCGCGCTTCTCGACGAAGGCCGTCATGCCTTCCTTCTGGTCCTCGGTCGCGAACAGCGAGTGGAAGAGCCGGCGCTCGAAGAGCAGTCCCTCGGAGAGCGGGACTTCGTAGGCACGATTGACCGCTTCCTTGGCCATCATGACCGCGGGCAGCGAGAACCCCGCAATGGCATTCGCCGTCGCGAGCGCTTCGTCGAGCACCTTGTCGGCAGCGACGACGCGAGACACCAGCCCGGCGCTCTCCGCCTCGCGCGCATCCATCATCCGCGCGCTCAGGACGAGGTCCATGGCCTTTGCCTTTCCGACGGCGCGCGGCAGGCGCTGCGTGCCGCCCGCGCCCGGGATGATTCCGAGCTTGATCTCGGGCTGTCCGAAGCGCGCAGTCTCCGAGGCGATCACGATGTCGCACATCATCACGAGTTCACAGCCGCCTCCGAGCGCGTAACCGCTGACGGCCGCGATGACAGGCTTGCGAATGCGCTTGATCGTCTCCCAGTTGCGCGAGATGTACTCCGACTTGAACACGTCCATGTAGGACCACGTGCTCATCGCGCCGATGTCGGCACCCGCTGCGAACGCCTTCTCGCTCCCGGTGATGACCATGGCGCCGATCGCCTCGTTGCCGTCGAAGGCAAGCAGCGCCTCGCCCAGCTCATCCATCAGCCTGTCGTTCAGCGCATTGAGCGCCTTGGGACGGTTCAGGGTGATCAGCCCCGCCCGCTCGCGGATCTCGACCAGGATGTTCTCGTAGCTCATTGCGCCTCCTCGCGTGGTTCGTTCCGTTTCCCCTCGATCTTAGCGAGGGCCGGCAGCGGGCGACGCAGGCTCAGGCGGTGCCCGAGCGCTCCAGGTATTCGAGGATGTTGCCGGCGGTCAGCGACCGCGAATAGAAGAACCCCTGCGCGAAGTCGCAGCCGATGTCCCGCATGTACTGGACCTGCTCGAGCGACTCGATCCCTTCGGCGACGACCTTCAGCTTGAAGTGCTTCGCCACGGCGATCATCGCGTGCACGATCGCACGGCTGTCGGCGTCGCCGGGGATGCCCTCGATGAACGACTGGTCGATCTTCAGTGCGGTGATGGGCATCCGCTTCAGGTACCCCATCATCGAGTAACCGGTCCCGAAGTCGTCCAGCACCAGGCCCACGCCCAGCGCCGCGAGCTCCGCGAGGACGTCGTTGTCGACGTCGCTCTCCTTCACGAGCGTGCGCTCCGTGATCTCGAGCACGATCAGGTGCGGATCGATTGCGTGCTTCGCAAGCGCAGAGCGGACCAGCGTGGGCAGCGCCGTCGACCCCATCTCGCGGCCCGCGACGTTGATCGACACCGGCACGTCGAAGTCCGGGCGCACGCGCCGCCAGCGGTTGATCTGGGAGCAGACCTCGTTCAGCACCCAGCGCGTGATCCGCTCGGACAGGCCGCTGATTTCCGCCACGCCGATGAAGCGGTCCGGCGTCAGGATGCCGTGCACCGGATGGTTCCAGCGGATCAGGCCTCGAGGCCGACGACGCGACCGCTCGTCATCTCCAGCTGGGGCTGGTACTCGCAGAGGAACTGGTTGCAGTCGCCCTGCAGTGCCTTGACCAGTTCGATGCCGAGCTGCACCTCGCGCGCCGCCCGCTCGTAGCGGATCGGATTGAAGAAGCTGAACTGGTTGCGGCCGTCGCGCTTTGCCTGGTACATCGCGGCGTCGGCGTTCTTCAGCAGCGTGCTCATGTCCCGCCCGTGCTCCGGGAACAGGGCGACTCCGATCGAGGCGGACACCTGCGTGTCGATGTTGGGGACGAGGTCCGTCCGGTGCAGCGCCTGCGCAACGCGCGCCGCCAGCAGCGCGACTTCCTGCCGGTGCACGAACTCGCTCACGAGCACGACGAACTCGTCGCCTCCCAGCCGCGCGACGATGCCGGTGTCGCCGACCGTCTCGCGCAACAGTTCCGCCGCGGACTTGATCAGCGCATCGCCGACGAGGTGCCCGAGCGTGTCGTTCACGTCCTTGAAGCGATCGAGGTCGATGAGCATCACCGCCATCCGCCGCTTGCGGTTGGCCGCCGTCATGATCATGTCGCGCATCGTTTCGCGCAGCAGGTTCCGGTTGGGCAGCCCGGTAAGCCCGTCGTACCACGCGAGGTGCTCGATGCGTGTTTCCGCTTCCTGGCGCTGCGCGGCCTCGACCGCGAGCGCGAGCATCAACGCGGTGGTGTTGGCGAAGCTCACGTCGTCCTCGTCCCAGTACCGGCTCTCCTGGTGGCGCAGGGACAGGACGCCGACGACTTCCCCTTCGACCAGGACCGGCGCGTCGAGCACCGCACGCACGTGGGACCACTCGGGATCCCCCGCGAACATGGTCGTCAGCCTCGAGGTGCGCGCGTCATTGACGATCACCGGCTGACGGCTGTTCAGCGGCACGAAATAGGCCGGGAAACGCGTCGAGGAGAATTCGCGCCCGACCCACTCGCGCTGGAACCGCTCGCTCTTGCGGTCGAACAACGACTCGCAGCGCAGCACGTCCGGGTCATGGCTCAGGCGCCAGAAACTGGCCGAGCCGACGTCGAGCACCTCCGCCGCCGTGCGCAGGATGGTCGACAGCGCCTGCGTGAAGTCCGACTTCGGCTGGATCGCGAGCTCAAGCAGGCGCTCGCGAAAACGCAGCCGTCGGGCCTGCGCCCGTTCGGCCGGGCCGAGGTCCCGCGCCGTCAGCACCAGTCCGCGCAGGTTCGGATCGTCGAGCCTGTTGGCGAGCATGCACGAGATGCTGCGGCCGTTGCCGGTCAGGGCGGCGCGGGTGCGCAACTGCAGATGCGTCGACTGTCCGCGGCCGGCAGGTTCGTGCAGCAGGCGGTCCACCGCGCGGCGAAACTCGATGCGCGACGGCTGGTCGAGGATGAACTCGAACGGCGAGCCCATGACGTCCTTCTCCTGCTCGCCGGTGATCGCTTCGAGGGCGGCACTGGCGTAGATCACGCGGCGATCCGGGTTCAGGACCACCGTGAGCTCGGTCTGGTGCTCGGCCAGGGCGCGCGCGCGCGCCGCGGCCGCCCGCACACCGCGCGCTGTCGCCCGCGTAACGTGCGTTTCAGTGATCACGATGGTCGCGAACTGGTCCTGTTCGAAGCGGAAGAGCCGCATCGTGATCGACGCCACGAGCAGGCGGCCGCTGCGAAGCGGCAGCTTGGCCTCCACGCGCGCGCGGTCACTGGTCGCTGCGCGGAGCCACAGCCGGGTCCAGCGGCGCGCGAAGGCGGTGTGCGTCGAATAGGCGAGCAGTTCGGCGAGGCTGCGGCCGACGGGCGGCTCGCCGGCCGCCAGCGCCGCCGCCTCCTGGTTCAAGGCGAGGATCTGTCCGCTCGCGTTGACGCAGAGAATCGGAACCGCAGCGTTCTCGAACGCCGCCTGGCGCAACGACCGCTCGACGGCGGCCTGACGCAGAGGAATTACTGTGGACGCCAAACGCACCTCGGTGATGGAGGCACGCTGCATGAAGCGCGGCCCCATGTTCGACAGCGATTCTGCCACGCGACCCGACTGCGCGTGGCGCTCCTGACACGATCAGGAAGAAGAAGACGGTGACCGGTCAGCCTCGCGCCGGAAGTCCAGTCAGGCGGCCGGTCCCGCCCCCCCGCCCAGATGGCCGGCGACCCGCTCGGCCGTCGCGTGCCCGGCCTTCACGCAGTCCCCGATCGATACGCCGCCACGATAGTTCGCACAGAAGTACAGGCCCGGGATCGATCGCTCGGCCTCCTCGACCTTGGCGATGCGCTGCAGGTGCCCCATCGTGTACTGGGGAATCGCGCGGGGCCAGCGGGTGACTTCGCTCCACAGGGGATCGGCCCCCGCGCCCAGCAGCCGCGCGAGTTCCTCCTGGACAGCACCTCGGACTTCGGCATCGCCGGCCGCCGCGAGTTCGGGGTTGCGGCGCCCGCCGACGAACGTCGTCAGCACGGCCACTTCGGACGGCGCGCGATTCTCGAACATCGTGCTCGAGAAAAGCGTACCGAGCACCGCGGGCCTCTCCTTGGCCGGAGCAAGGAAGCCGAAACCGTCGAGCGGATGCAGGATCTCCCGCCGCCGATACGCGCTGGCTACGACGGTGACCGGTGGATACGGGATCTCCCGCAGCGCCTGCGCGGCGACTGGAGCCATCGCCTGGACGATCTCGGCCGCGGCGTAGGCCGGCGTCGCGACGACGACCGCCCTGGCCTGCCGCTCGAACGCCATGCCGAAGCGTTCGCCGGCGACGGTGAACCCGCCCTCGGGACGCCGTTCCACGCGCGTCACCTTGACGTCGCAATCGACGTGGCCGGCGGACCGCGCCAGCGCGTCCGTCAGCGTCTGCATGCCGTCGCGGAAAGAGAAGCTCGATGCCGCGTTCTTCGCCTTGTCCGAGTTCTTCTTGCGCTGGCGCGCGCCGAGGATCGCCCCCTTGATGAGGCTGCCGTACTGCTGCTCGAGCGCGTGCAGGCGCGGGAAGGCGGCGGGCACCGACAAGGTCTCCGGATCGCCCGCGTAGATGCCGGCCACGAACGGCTCGATCGCGTAGTCGAGGAATTCGGGCCCCAGCCGCCGACGCACGAACTGCGCGATCGACTCCTCGGCATCCGGGGCAGCCTTGCCGATGAACGGTTCAGCGAACAGGCGCAGCTTCGCTCCTAGCGAGAAGAGCGGCGTCCGCAGGAAGGCGCCTGGCGACATCGGCAGCGCAACGAGCCGGCCGTCACGCAGGACATAGCGCTTCGACGACGCCTTGCTGCCGTCGATACGGTCCGCGCGGATCCCGAGGTCGTCGAGCATCGCGTTGATGAGGGGCGTCGTGTCGAGGCCACTGTTCGGCCCCCGTTCGAAGAGAGCACCCGAACGTCGCTCGGAACCGATGACGCCGCCCGGCCGGGAGCCGATCTCGAACACGGCGACGCTCAGCCCCGCGCGCTTTGCACGGAACGCCGCTACGAGGCCCGATAACCCGGCGCCGATGACGAGGACGTCTGTTGCCATAGCGGATCCCACCAAGGCCAAGGAGACCGGAGAATTGCATCCGCCCCGGACGCGGACTTGTGCGTAAGCAAACTCATCGCTTCGGCGGGAGGCAAGGCCACCCGCAGTTGCGGCGAAGCAAACCAGCGCGGCAAGAACCCCAGGGCAAACGCGGCACGGACCGTTGCGCTGCATTCGATCGTGGCCGGGAGTATCGTCCTCTTCCCCTGCGTTCCGCGACCCAAGCCATGTTCAAGGCCATCTACCTCAGCAAGGTTGACGATCAGTTCCACGCCGAACTGCGCGAACTGGACGATGCGACGCTCGAAGCCAACACCGCGGGCACCGACGTCACCGTCGACATCGACTATTCGACCATCAACTACAAGGACGGCCTGGCGCTGACCAACAAGTCGCCGGTCGTGCGCAAGTGGCCGATGGTGCCCGGGATCGACTGCGCGGGGACCGTCGTTGCCAGTTCATCGCCGCGATGGGCCGTCGGCGACAAGGTGGTGCTGAACGGCTGGGGCATCGGCGAGACCGCCTGGGGCGGCCTGTCACAGCGCGGCCGCTACCGAGGCGATTGGCTGATCCGCGTTCCGGCGCCGCTGTCGACGCGCGACGCGATGGCGATCGGCACGGCCGGCTACACCGCGATGCTCGCGTGCATGGCGATCCGGGACGCAGGCGTGGCCGAGGGCGACGTCCTGGTGACGGGCGCAAGCGGCGGCGTCGGCTCGTTTGCCACTGCGATCCTCGCCGGCCGCGGCTACCGCGTCTTCGCGAGCACCGGCAAGGTGGAAGAAGCGGCGTACCTGCGGCAACTCGGCGCGGTCGAGATCCTCGACCGGGCGGAACTTTCCTCCGCCGGCAAACCGCTCCAGAAGGAACGCTGGGCGGCGGTAGTCGACTCGGTCGGCAGCCATACGCTCGCCAACGCGTGCGCGCAGACGCGCTACGGAGGGGCGGTGGCCGCGTGCGGGTTGGCGCAGGGCATGGACCTGCCGGTGACGGTCGCGCCGTTCATCCTGCGCGGCGTTCGCCTGCTCGGCATCGACTCGGTGATGTGCCCGGTCGACCGCAGGACAACGGCATGGAAGCACCTCGCCGACGAAGTCGACCGCCCGCGCCTCGATGCGATCACGCACGAGATTCCGCTCGCCGCGGCGATCGAGGCAGGTCGGCAGATCCTGTCGGGCACGGTCCGCGGACGGCTCGTCGTCGACGTCAACCGCTGATCCGGCGCGCCGGCGGTTTGCCGTACCCTTGCCCGATCCAGCAGACCGGCGACCCCGGGTCGGGGAGCCAGCGCGCTCAAGAAGGCTGACGTTCCGCCCCCCGGTTCCGGCAGAATCGGCGCTCCGCAAGGTGTGCCGCCCACAGGAGAATGGAACACATGAGATCTCGCTTGATTCGCAGCTTCGCCCTGATCGCCGTCGCCGGATTCGTCGCCTCCGCGGCCGTGCACGCACAGGACCGCAAGAGTTGCGAGCGCGACTACAAGCCGCAGGTCGGCCAGTCCGGCAAGGACGTGGTCTGGGTGCCGACGCCCGATGAACTGGTCCAGCGGATGCTGCGCATGGCGAAGGTCACGCCGCAGGACATCGTCTATGACCTCGGCGCGGGCGACGGCAAGATCGCGATCGCCGCCGGCAAAGCCGGCGCGACGGCCGTCGGCATCGAATACAACCCGGACATGGCCAAGCTGGCCCAGTGCTTCGTCCAGGCCGAGGGCGTCGGCAACAAGGTGAAGATCATCCAGGGCGACATCTTCAAGGAAGACTTCAGCAAGGCCACCGTCGTCACGATGTACCTGCTGCCCGAGTTGAACCTGCGCCTGCGCCCGACGATCCTGAACATGAAGCCCGGCACGCGGGTCACGTCGCATCAGTTCACGATGGGCGACTGGGAGGCCGACGAAACGGCGGAGATCGACTACCGCACCGCCTACCTCTGGATCGTTCCGGCCAAGGTCGACGGCAACTGGACGCTGCGCGACCCGGCTGGCGCCCAGTACGGCGTCAACCTGAAGCAGGTCTTCCAGAAGATCAGCGGCGAAGTCGTCGCGGGCGGCCCCAGGCAGCCTCTCGTCGGCGCGGCGCTGCGCGGCGACGAAATCAGGTTTGCGTTCAACGACGACAAGGGAGTCACGCGAACGCTCACCGGCACCGTCAAGGGCAATGAACTGACCGGCGTGCTGAAGGGCGCCGGCGGCGCCGAGACCAAGGTCACCGGCAGCCGCAAATAGCCGTTCATCACGCAGTCCAGCCCCGCCAGCGCGGGGCTTTTTGTTGCCCAGGAGCCGGAACATGAGCCCCGCCGAACCGAAGGACTCCCTCGAACCCGCACCGGCGGCGCCGCGCCCGGTGCTGTCCGTGTTCGACGCCGTGATGATCACCGTCGGCATCGTCATCGGAGCCGGCATCTTCAAGACGCCATCGATGGTCGCCGGCGTCACCGGTGCGGTGGACTGGATGCTGATCGCATGGGTCCTGGGCGGCGTGCTGTCGCTGGTCGGCGCGCTCTGCTACGCGGAACTCGCGAGCAGCTTCCCCAGCGCGGGAGGCGACTACCACTTCCTGTCGCGCGCCTACGGCAAGGACCTCAGCTTCTTCTTCGCCTGGGCGCGCGTGGCGGTGATCACGACGGGCTCCATCGCGCTGCTCGCGTTCGTGTTCGGCGATTACATGAGCCGCGTGCTGTCGCTCGGCCCGAACTCGCCCGCGATCTATGCGGCGCTGACGGTGATCGTCCTGACCGCCATCAACCTGCTCGGGCTCCGCGAATCGGCGCGCGCGCAGAACGTCCTGACCGTCATCGAGGTCTCGGGCCTGGTGCTCGTCGCGATCGCCGGCCTCATCGCGACGGCGCCGGCCGTCGCGCCGGCGGCACCCGTCGCTGCCGCCGCATCGCCGAACGCCATTCCGCCGATGTTCGGACTCGCGATGGTCTTCGTCCTGCTGACGTACGGCGGCTGGAACGAAGCCGCGTACATCTCCGCCGAGGTCAAGGGCGGCCCGCGCGCGATCGTCCGCACGCTCGTGCTGTCGATCCTCGTGATCACGGCCGCGTACGTTGCCTTCGTGCTCGCCGTGCTGAACGGGCTCGGCCTCGAAGGCATGAAGAACAGCAAGGCGGTCGGCGCCGATGTGATGCAGGCGGCCTTCGGCCCGTTCGGCGCTCAGCTGATCGGGGTGATCGTGGGCGTCGCCACGCTGACATCGATCAACGCGACCATGATCGTCGGCGCACGAACCAACTACGCGCTCGGGCGCGACTGGCCGCTGCTGGCGTTCGTCGGCCAGTGGCACGGCACGCGCCACGTGCCCGTCGTTGCGTTCGTCGTCCAGGGGGCGATCGCGCTCGCGCTGGTCGCGTTCGGCGCGCTTCAGAAGGACGGGTTCTCCGCGATGGTCGAGTTCACCGCCCCGGTGTTCTGGTTCTTCTTCCTGCTGACCGGCGTCGGCCTGTTCGTCCTTCGCTTCCGTGAGCCGCACGTCGCGCGGCCGTTCAAGGTGCCGCTCTACCCGATCCTGCCGCTCGTGTTCGTCATCACCTGCGGCTACCTGTTCTATTCGAGCGTGACCTACGCCCAGTCGCAGCAGGCCGTTCACATCACGTTCTGGGTGATGGGCCTGGGCGCGGTCGCCTGGGCACTGATGCGCGCGCTCAAACGGCGTTAGTCGTCTCCGTCCACCCGGGCCCCGCCGCCTGAGTCGTGCCGAAGGACCGGCGTCGGCTGTCGGCTGCTCTATGCTCCAGCGGTTGACGGCCGGGGGTCGGACCGATGCAGTTGCTGCAATCCATGATGCTGATGCCGCTGGCCGACTGGCTGGCGATCGCCTGGTTTCTCGCCGTCTGGGTCGGCTACGCCATGTTCGCCCGGCGGCGCGCCGAACGATCGGGCTCGCTGCTGGCCACGACCAACGGCTACCGCCGGTTGTGGATGATGCAAACCACCAGCCGCGAGAACCGGGTCGTCGACGGCGTCGTCGTGCAGAACCTGTCGACCAGCCCGTCGTTCTTCGCATCGACCACGATCCTGATCATCGGCGGCCTGCTGGCGCTGCTCGGCACGAGCGACAAGGCGACCGAGTTCGTGCGCGAGATTCCCTTCGCTGCGCGCACGTCGGCGTTCGTGTTCGACGTGAAGCTGATCACCCTGCTGGCGGTCTTCGTCTACGCATTCTTCCGCTTCACCTGGTCAATGCGCCAGTACACCTTCGGCGCGCTGCTGATCGCCTCGATGCCCGACGCCAAGGTCTTCGAGCGCGGCGAGGCGCAGCGCAAGCCATACGCCGACCGTGCCGCCAAGGTCGTCGGCCTCGCGGCCGAGACCTTCAACGACGGGCTGCGCGCCTACTACATGTCGTTCGCGGCCATGCTCTGGTTCGTCTCCCCGATCGCTTTCGCGTTCGGCGCGGCCGGCGTGGTCTACCTGCTGTACCAGCGCGAGTTCCACTCCGAGATCCTCGGCACGCTGCGCAGCTGAAGCGGCAGCCGCGGTCGCGGCGCGCCGTGATGCGCTGGCGCGGGAGGCGCTCGCTACACTCGCGCCACCTCCCAGGACTGCCATGCCGACTCACTACGCCATTCGCCCGGCCGATCCCTCCGCCCACCTGTTCCACGTCACCTGCCGAGTGGACCAGCCCGATCCCGCCGGCCAGCTGTTCATGCTCCCGGCCTGGATTCCCGGCAGCTACATGATTCGCGAGTTCGCGCGCAACATCGTCCGCATCACGGCCCTCGCGGGTGGACGCAAGCTCGCTCTCGAGAAGCTCGACAAGCACACGTGGCGCGCCGCGCCCGCCCGCGGCCCGGTGGAGCTGGCGTACGAGGTGTACGCGTGGGATCTCTCGGTGCGGACGGCGCACCTCGACGAGTCGCACGGGTTCTTCAACGGCACGTCCGTCTTCCTGCTGCCGATAGGGCTGGAGCACGAACCGTGCACCGTCGACATCCTGCCGCCGGCCGGCGACGGGTGCGCCGACTGGAAGGTGGCGACCGGACTCGCGCCGGCGCGTGGCACGCGTCGGCAGGGTTTCGGAACGTACCAGGCGGCGAACTACGACGAACTGATCGACTGCCCGGTCGAGATGGGGACGTTCGAACTGGGTCGCTTCGAGGCGCACGGCGTGCCGCACGAGATCGCCGTCACGGGCCGCGTGCCGAGACTCGACATGGAGCGCCTCACCGCCGACCTGGCGCGCGTGTGCGAAGCGCAGATCCGGTTGTTCGAGCCGCGATCGAAGAAGGCGCCGTTCAGCCGGTACACGTTCATGACGATGGCGGTCGGCGACGGTTACGGCGGGCTGGAGCACCGCAACTCGACCGCGCTGCTGTGCAAGCGCGACGACCTTCCGTTCAAGGGCATGCAGGACACGACCGAGGGCTACCGCAACTTCCTCGGGCTCGCGAGCCACGAATACTTCCACTCGTGGAACGTCAAGCGCATCAAGCCGGCGGCCTTCGTGCCCTACGACCTGACACAGGAGAACTACACGCGGCTGCTGTGGGCCTTCGAGGGCTTCACGTCCTACTACGACGACCTGATGCTCGTTCGCAGCGGACTGCTGACGGAGAAGCAGTACTTCGAGACGCTGGCGAAGACGTTCACCACCGTGCTCCAGCGCACGGGCCGGCTGAAGCAGAGCATCGCCGACAGCTCGTTCGACGCCTGGATCAAGTACTACCGGCAGGACGAGAACGCGCCGAACAGCGTGGTCAGCTACTACCAGAAGGGATCCCTGGTCGGCCTCGCGCTCGACCTCACGCTGCGCGTCGAAACGAAGGGTCGCGTCTCGCTCGACGACGTGATGCGCGCGCTTTGGAAGCGCGCGCGCGACAGCGGCGTCGACTACCCCGGCGTGGAAGAGCGCGAATTCGTCGAGGTCGCCGAGCAGGTGAGCGGGCTTGCGCTGGAGCGCCGGCTGCGGGAGTGGACCGAGGGCACGCGCGATCCGGACTTCGCGGCGCTGCTGTCACCCCTGGGCATCCAGTTCGCGGCGCGGCCCGCGGTCGACACCCCGCACTTCGCGCTGCTCGGCGTGAAGACGGCGAGTTCGGGCACCGACTGCAAGCTCGCGCACGTGTTCGACGGCTCGCCTGCGCAGCGCGCCGGCTTGTCCGCGAACGACGTCCTGGTCGCGCTCGGCGGATTGCGCGTCACGCCCTCGACCCTCGACGGCCTGCTGACGCGCTACGCGGCCGGCGACGTCGTCGAGTGCCTCGCGTTCCGGCGCGACGAACTGATGCGCTTCGAGGTGAAGCTCGCCACGCAGCCGCCGCTGAAGTACACGATGACGGCTGATGACAAGGCGCCGAAGGCGGCCCAGCGGCTGAAGGCGGGCTGGCTGGGCCAGCGATAGCGGCGGGCGGGCGACGCCCTAGCACCACTCGATCTTTCCGCGGCCGCTCGCTTCGAGAAAGGCGTTGGCGCGCGAAAAGTGGCCGCAGCCGAGGAACGGAACCGGAGGACGCCGCGCCGACAACGGCGACGGGTGGTTCGCCTCGAGGACGAGGTGAGGTTCCCCGATGCCTGTGCGACGCGCCTGCGCCAGCGCGCCCCACAACATGAAGACCTTCGGTCGCGCATCATCGGCCAGGCGCCGCAGCAGGTCGGCGGTCAGTGCCTCCCAGCCTCGGCCGGCATGGGCGCCTGGGCAGCCGTCCTCGACCGTGAGCACGGCGTTCAGCAGCAGCACTCCCTGGCGCGCCCAATGTTCGAGCGAGCCGCTTGACGTCGGCGCGCAGCCGAGGTCGCGCTGCAGTTCCAGGAAGATGTTGCGCAGGCTCGGCGGCGGCCTGACGCCAGGCGGGACCGAAAAGGCGAGCCCGTGTGCCTGCCCGGCCCCGTGGTACGGATCCTGGCCGAGGATCACGACGCGCACGGTATCGAACGGCGTCAGCGTGAGCGCGGCGAAAGGCTGCGGCGGGTAGATCGTCGCGCCGGCATTGCGTCGCTCGTCGAGGAACCGGCCCAGGCGCCCGCCGCCTTCGGAGGCGAGGAATGCCTCGACCGGATCGCGCCAGCCGATCGCCAGGTTCCCCGGATCGATCACGCGAACAGCCGAGCGAGCTCCGCACCGGGATCGGCTGCGCGCATGAAGGCTTCGCCGACGAGAAACGCGTTCACGTTGGCCGCGCGCATCCGCGCCACGTCGGCTGGGGCCAGGATCCCGCTCTCGGTGACGACGATGCGATCACCCGGTATCCGCGGCAACAGGGACAACGTGGCGTCGAGCGTCGTTTCGAACGTGCGCAGGTTCCGGTTGTTGATCCCGACCAGCGGCGTCGCCAGCTTCAGGGCGCGCTCGAGTTCGGCTGCATCGTGCACTTCGACGAGCACCGCCATGCCGAGCGCCAGCGCAAGCCCTTCGAACTCGCGCAGCCGCGCATCATCGAGCGCCGCGGCGATCAGCAGGATCGCGTCCGCGCCCATCGCGCGCGCCTCGACCACCTGGTACGCGTCGACGATGAAGTCCTTGCGAAGCGCGGGCAATCCGCTCGCGTCGCGCGCCTGCGCGAGGTACTCGGGCGCCCCCTGGAAGTACTCGCGGTCGGTCAGGACCGACAGGCACGCGGCGCCGTTCGCCGCGTAGCTGCGCGCGATCGCCGCCGGGTCGAAGTCGGCGCGCAGGACGCCTTTCGAAGGACTCGCCTTCTTGACCTCGGCGATGACGGCCGGCAGTCCCGCCGCCATCTTGCGGCGCATCGCGCCCAGGAAGTCGCGCTGGCCGCCGCGGCGCTCCGCGTCGGCGCGCAACGCGGCGAGCGGTCGGACTGCGCGGGCCCGCTCGACTTCAACGCGCTTCGTCGCGAGGATGCGTTCGAGGATGTCGCTCATGATCGGATCGGGCTCAAGCCGCGATGCTCGCCGGAGTCGGGGCGAAATCGGGGCCTGACCCGATTTTCATTCGGCGAGCTTCCGGGTGACCTCGACGAACTCGGCCAGCTTCTTCTTCGCCGCGCCGCTCGCGAGGGCCGAGCGGGCGCGGGCGATGCCGTCGCCGATCGAGTCCGCGACGTTGGCCGCGTAGAGCGCCACCCCGGCGTTGAAGACGACGATCTCGCGCGGAGTTCCGTCCCGGTCGTCGAGCGCCTCCAGCATCATCGACTTCGACTCGAGCGCGTTGCCGACCCTGAGCCCGCGGTTGGAGACCATCGACAGGCCGAAGTCCTCCGGATGGATCTCGTACTCGCGCACCTCGCCATCCCTCAGTTCGCCGACCAGAGTCGCCGCGCCGAGCGAAACCTCGTCCATGCCGTCCTTGCCGTGCACGACCAGCACGTGGTTCGAACCGAGCTGCTTCAGCACGCGTACCTGGATGCCGACGAGGTCGGGGTGGAACACGCCCATCACCTGGTTCGGCGCGCCGGCCGGGTTGGTCAGCGGGCCCAGGATGTTGAAGATCGTGCGCACGCCCAGTTCCTTGCGCACGGGCGCTGCGTGCTTCATCGCGGCGTGGTGCGACGGCGCGAACATGAAGCCGAGCCCGGTCGCCTCGATGCACTTCGCGACTGCCTGCGGCGACAGCGCGATGCTGGCGCCGAGCGCTTCGAGCACGTCGGCGCTGCCCGAGCCGGACGAAACGCTGCGGCCGCCGTGCTTGGCGACGCGCGCGCCCGCCGCCGCCGCCACGAACATGGCCGCCGTCGAGATGTTGAACGTGCCGGCGCCGTCGCCCCCGGTGCCGCACAGGTCGACGAGGTTGGTCCGGTCGGCGAGTTCCACCTTGGTGGAGAACTCGCGCATGATCTGCGCGGCCGCCGCGATCTCGTCGATGGTTTCCTTCTTGACGCGCAGGCCCATCAGCAGGGCCGCGATCTGCACCTGCGTGAGATCGCCGCTCATCAGCCGTCGCCACAGCGACAGCATCTCGTCCTGGAAGATCTCGCGGTGCTCGATGCAGCGGACCAGGGCTTCGGAAGGTGTGATCGGCATGATTAGGGCTCAGCGCCTCTGGTTCAGGAAGTTCTTCAGCATGTCGTGACCGTGCTCGGTCGCGATGGACTCCGGGTGGAACTGCACGCCTTCGACCGCCAGCGTCTTGTGGCGCAGCCCCATGATCTCGCCGTCGTCGGTCCATGCGGTGATCTCGAGGCAGCCGGGCAGCGAAGACCGCTCGACCGCGAGCGAGTGGTAGCGCGCGGCCGTGAACGGATTCGGCAGGCCGGCGAACACGCCGGCGCCCGTGTGATGGATGACGCCGGTCTTGCCGTGCATCAGCGCCTGCGCGCGCACCACGCGGCCCCCGAAGGCCTGGCCGATCGCCTGGTGGCCGAGGCACACGCCGAGGATCGGCACCTTGCCCGAGAAGCGCTCCAGCACCGGGATCGAGACACCGGCCTCGTTCGGCGAGCACGGCCCCGGCGAAATGCAGATCCGGTCCGGCGCCAGCGCGGCGATCTCGTCCAGCGTGATCTCGTCGTTGCGCGCCACGCGGACCTCTTCACCCAGCTCGCCGAAGTACTGCACGAGGTTGTAGGTGAAGCTGTCGTAGTTGTCGATCATCAGCAGCATCGCGCCCTCCTACTCGGCATCGAAGCCGTCCTCGACCTGCTCGGCCGCGCGCAACACGGCGCGTGCCTTCACTTCTGTCTCTTTCCACTCGCTCTCGGGCACCGAGTCGGCGACGATGCCCGCCGCCGCCTGCGCGTAGAGCATGTTGTCCTTGATGATCGCGGTGCGGATCACGATCGCGAGGTCCATGTCGCCCGCGAAGCTCAGGTAGCCCGCGGCGCCGCCATAGATGCCGCGCTTGACCGGCTCGAGCTCGTCGATGATCTCCATCGCCCGCACCTTCGGCGCGCCCGACAGCGTTCCTGCGGGGAAGGTGGCGCGCAGCACGTCGAGGTTCGTCATTCCCGGCTTCAGCTCGCCTTCGACATGGCTCACCAGATGCTGGACGTGCGAGTACTTCTCGACCACGTACTGCTCGGTGACCTTCACCGTGCCGGTCTTCGCGATGCGCCCGATGTCGTTGCGGGCGAGGTCGATCAGCATCAGGTGCTCGGCGCGCTCCTTCGGGTCGGCGGCGAGTTCCGCCGCCAGCGCCTCGTCCTGTTCCGGCGTCGCGCCGCGCGTGCGCGTGCCGGCGATCGGGCGGATCGCCACCATCCGCTTGCCCTGCCGGTCCTCGCTGCGCACCAGGATCTCCGGCGACGCGCCGACCACGTGGAAGCTGCCGAAGTTGTAGAAGTACATGTAGGGCGACGGATTCAGCGTGCGCAGCGCCCGGTACAGGCTCAGCGGCGAGTCCGCGTACTGCTTGTGGATGCGCTGGCCGATCTGCACCTGCATCACGTCGCCGGCGGCGATGTACTCCTTCGCGCGCGCGACGGCCGCGAGGTAGGCCTCCTTCGAAAACTCGCGGTATTCCTCGCGCCGCACGCTGGCGCGGGAGTGTGGCGGCTCGATCGGCCTGGCCAGTTTCGCCTTCAGCTCGCGCAGCCGCTGCCTGGCGCGCGCATACGCCTCCGGCTTGCGCGGGTCGGCGTGGACGATCAGGTAGATGCGGCCGGCGAGGTTGTCGATGACCGCCACTTCTTCCGCCAGCAGCAGCAGGATGTCCGGCACGCCGAGGTCGTCCGGCTTCGGGTGCGCGAGCTTCTTCTCGATCACGCGCACGACGTCGTAGCCGAAGTACCCCGCGAGGCCGCCGGCGAAGCGCGGCAGTCCCGGCCGCTGCGCGACCTTGAACTGCCCGGCGAAGCGCTCGACGGCCGCCAGCGGATCGCCCTCGATCGTCTCGATCACGCGACCGTCTTCGACGACTTCAGTCACCGGCCCGCTTTCGCGGATGAAGGAACGGATCGCCGTGCGCGCCGGCAGGCCGATGAACGAGTAGCGGCCGAAGCGTTCGCCGCCCACCACCGACTCGAGCAGGAAACTGTTCGGCTCGTTGGCGAGCTTGAGGTACAGCGACAGCGGGGTCTCGAGGTCGGCGAAGCTCTCGGCGATCAGCGGAATGCGCGTGTAGCCCTGTACGGCCAGCGCCTTGAATTCCAGTTCAGTCACGATTCACCACTTTGATCAGTGCGCCGCGCGAGTGGCGGCGGGAGATTCGACGAGGAGCGCCGTGCAGGCACGGCCCGGCAGTCAATGACGCCAGCAGGCGCCAGCGATGACCCGCCGCCATCGGGCGTTGCCCGGGCGGCCACCACGTGCCTTGTTCTCGTCGGCAGGACTCATCGCGAGTCGCGGTTTCAGTTGGGTGATGAAGCGTGCAGCGGTTCGATCATGCGAGCCGCATCGAGCAGCCCGGGCACTATAGCATCGGCATCCAGCTCGCTGACCGGGCGGCCTTCGTTGTATCCGGTCTCGACGACGATCACGCGGCAGCCCGCGGCGCGCGCCGACAGCACGTCGTTTTCCGAGTCGCCGACCATCGCCGTCTCGGCTGGCAGCAGCTTCAGCAGCGCGCAGGCGTGGAGCATCGGCGCCGGGTGCGGTTTCTTCTCGACGGTGTCGTCGCCGGACACGATCACGTCGAAGTCGTCGAGCCCCACCCGCGCGAGCAGGTCGTGCGTGAACTCGCGCGGCTTGTTGGTCACGCAGGCCAGCGCCAGCCCGCGGGCGCGCATCAGCGTGAGCGCCTCGCGCACGCCGTCGAACACCACCGCCTTGAGGCCGTTCTCGCGCCGGTAGTGCTCGTAGAACGACGCCTTGCCGCGCTGGAAGTCGGAGTCGGCCGCGCGGCCTTCGAGGGACTCGGTCAGCGCGCGGTGGACGAGCACGTCGGCGCCCTTGCCCACGTACGACGCCACTTGCCCGAGGGGCAGCGCCGGCCGGCCGAAGTCGGCACGCATCGCGTTGACCGCCGCGGCGAGATCGGGAACGGTGTCGAGCAGCGTGCCGTCGAGGTCGATCAGCACGCCGCGGGCGGAAACCTGCATCAAGCGTCCCCGAGCGCCGCGCGCAGCTGCTTCAGCACGCCGCGATAGCCGCCGTCGGCGTCGCGCGCCCCGAAGATCGCGCTGCCGGCCACGAAGGTGTCGGCGCCCGCGCGCGCGATCTCCGCGATGTTGTCGGTCTTCACGCCGCCGTCGACCTCGACCAGGATCTCGCGGCCCGTGTCGCGGCGGTACGCATCGACCTTGGCGCGCACCATCGCGAGCTTCTTGAGTGCCTGCGGGATGAACTTCTGACCGCCGAACCCCGGATTCACCGACATCAGCAGCACGACGTCGATCTTGTCCATCACGTGGTCCATCGCGTCGAGCGGCGTCGCGGGATTGAACACCAGGCCCGCCTTGCAGCCCGATTCGCGGATCAGCGCGAGCGTGCGGTCGACGTGCTCCGAGGCCTCGGGATGGAACGTGATGATGTTGGCGCCCGCCTTGGCGAAGTCGGGAATGATGCGGTCGACCGGCTTGACCATCAGGTGCACGTCGATCGGGACATCGACGTGCGGACGGATCGCCTCGCACACCAGCGGGCCGATCGTGAGGTTCGGCACGTAGTGGTTGTCCATGACGTCGAAGTGGATCCAGTCCGCCCCGGCGGCGACGACGGCCCTCACCTCCTCGCCGAGGCGAGCAAAATCGGCGGACAGGATGCTGGGGGCGATGCGGAAATTTCTTGTCGTCATCGGAACCTCTTCGGCGAGCGTTTATTCTAAGGGCCGCCTCCGCTGCGCTTGCCGCTCGTCCCGGCCCCTGTGATCCATGCCCACTTACCAGTTCTCCGTCAGTGTCCGCCCGCAGTTCGTGCCCGAGCACTCCCGCCCGGACGAGGACAAGTTCCTGTTCGCCTACACCGTGACGATCCGCAACACCGGTGATGTCGCCGCGCAGTTGATCTCGCGTCACTGGATCATCACGGACGCCAACAACAAGGTCGAGGAAGTCCAGGGACTGGGCGTCGTGGGAGAGCAGCCGATGCTGAAACCCGGCGAAGCCTTCGAGTACACCAGCGGTTGTCCGATCGCCACCCCGGTAGGCTCCATGCGGGGCAGCTACCAGTGCGTGGCGGAGGACGGAACGCGATTCGAAGCGCCGATCCCCGAGTTCCTGCTGTCGATGCCGCGCACTCTGCACTGAGCGGGAGTCAGCCGTCCCGCGGCGGTTTTCGCCTGGGCCGGTGGAACATCGTCCACCAGACGATGAACACGAACAGTCCGAGGGCGAGCGCGGCTTCGAGCAGGAGTAACCACATGGCGGGGCACCGGGAAGGCAGCGACGATTGTAGAGGCCGAGGCACGCGCAAGCGGCTGACGGCCGGCCTCGTTGCGCTGCTGCTCGGCGCGTGCGCCGCACCGCCGCCCACGCCGCCCGCTGCCGGTCCCGCGATGCCACCGGCCGTGTCATCGCCTCCCGCGCCCGCCCAACCGCCCGCCGCGGCTTCGCCGACACGACCGCCGTCCGCGACGCCGCCGGTCGCGGTCGCGCCGCAGGCAGTTCCGCCAACGCGCGCGGATGCCGTGGCGCGCTACGACCGCGTCGCCTTCGCGTCGCTGCCGGCGGCCAGTGATGCCGACTGGCTCGCGGCCTGGCCCGCATTCCTGCAGTCGTGCCAGGCACTCGCGACCCACCCGGCGTGGAAGGACCCATGCACGCGCGCCGCGACTGTCGATCGGCGCTCGGCGGCCGCGATCCGCGGCTACTACGCCGCGGCATTCGACGCCTACCGCGTGCGCGCGGTGACACCGCCCGAATCGAAGGCCAATGAAGTCCGTGACACCGGACTCGTCACTGGCTACTACGAGCCGCAGTTGAAGGGCAGCCGCAGGCCGTCACCGACGTACCGCGTGCCGATCTACCGCGTGCCGGCCGACCTGGTCGCCATCGATCTGGCAGGCACGTACCCCGAACTCGCGGGCCTGCGGTTGCGCGGCCGCATGCAGAACGGGAAGGTCGTCGCGTATCCCAGCCGTGGCGAGATCATGCGCGGCAACTTGCTGCGCGGCCAGGAACTGCTCTGGGTGGACGACCCCATCGACGCCTTCTTCCTGCAGGTGCAGGGATCGGGACGCGTGATTCTCGACGACGGCGGCGTCACCCGTCTCGGCTACGGTGACAGCAACGGCCATCCGTACCGGTCGATCGGCCGCTGGCTCGTTGACCAGGGCGAACTGACGATCGACCAGGCGTCGATGCAGGGAATCAAGGCGTGGGCGGCGCGGAACCCGCAGCGCCTGAGCCAGTTGCTGGAGCAGAACCCGAGCTTCGTGTTCTTCCGCGAAGTGCCGCTCGGCGATCCGTCGGTGGGGCCCAAGGGCGCGCTCAACGTGCCGCTGACGCCTCACGCTTCGCTCGCGGTGGACACGCGGTTCATTCCGCTCGGCGTCCCGATCCTGCTCAGGTCCTCCGATCCCGCGACCGGCGCGGCGTTCGTGCGGCCGATGATGGCGCAGGACTCGGGCAGCGCGATCCGCGGACCGTTGCGCTTCGATTACTTCTGGGGATTCGGCGCCGACGCCGGCGAGAAGGCCGGCCGGCAGAAGCACGAAGGCAGCGCCTGGATGCTCGCCCCGAAAGGCGTCGCGCCCGAGGCGCTGCTGAAGCGGTAGCTACTTCTTCGCCGACGCGATCCGCTGCTCGATCATCGGCACGGGCAGCGCGCCGGCTGCCCGCGAACCGTCGGTGAAGATGATCGTCGGCGTGCCGTTGATGCCGAGCGTGCGGCCGAGCGCGACGTTCTGGTCGATCGGATGCTTGCAGTCTTCCGCGGCAGCGGCGGGCGCCTTGCCGCCGACCATGTACTGGTCCCACGCGGCGGCGCGATCCTTCGAGCACCAGATCGCCTTCGACTTGACGCCCGAGTCGGCAGAGAGGATCGGGTAGAGGAACGTGTAGATCGTCACGTCCTTCAGGTCCCCCATCGTCTGCCACAACCGCTTGCAGTACTGGCAGTTCGGGTCCTCGAAGGTGACGATCGTGCGCGAGCCGTTGCCGCGCGTCGTCTTGATGGCGCGATCGAGCGGGAGCGACTTGAAGTCCACCTTCAGCGCGGTGTCGATGCGCTTCTGCGTCAGGTCCTCGCGCGTGCGGGCGTCGAACATGCGGCCGGCGATCACGAAGTTGACCTGGGCATCCACGTAGTACAGCTCGCCCCCGATCAGCACTTCGAACAGGCCGCCGGGACCCTTGAACACCTGGTCGGGCTTCGATCCGCCGGACCGCTCGGCGAACCGCGCCGCGACCTGCGCCTCGGTGCTTGCCGCCGCCGGGTCGGCCTTCGAAGCGGTCGCTTTGGCGGGTGCCGGAGCGGGCGCCTGGGCGAGCGCCGTCGTGCACACCAACGTCATTGCCAGCACGCTCGCGTGCCGCAGCCAACTCTTCATCGTGTTCTCCAACGTGATGGCCGCCAGTGTACCGAGGCGACGTGCAGGTTCAGGGTAGACAGGGCGCTGCCGGTCGGGTTCAACCGAGCGCCTGGCGGATCAGCCGGCTCTTAAGTGGGCCGAGGCGATTGACCAGGGACATACCCGCATTGCGGGCTCCCCGCACGAGCGGATCGTCGACGGCAAACAGCCGCGCCAGGCCGTCGGTCGCGAAGCGCATCAGGCCGATCGATTCGGCACGCGCGCGCTCGTAGCGGCGAAGCACGACAGGATCGCCGCAGGCCCGGAAGGGCTCGCGCTCGCCGACGATCTCCAGCAGTGCGCCGACGTCCTGCAAGCCGAGGTTGAGCCCTTGTCCCGCCAGCGGATGCACCACGTGCGCGGCGTCGCCGACCAGCGCCAGCGACGGGCCGACGAGTCGCCCGACGGTGAGCAGTCGCAGCGGGAACGCGTGCACGGCGCCGAGCAGCGTCAAGGATCCCCAGCACGTGCCGCGCGCGCGCGGCGACGCGCTCCGCGAAGGCGGCGGGATCGAGTGCCTGCAGCTGCGGCGCCAGCGCCTCGGGGGCCGACCACACGAGCGACACGCGATGGCCGGGCATCGGAAGCAGCGCGACGATGCCTTCGTCGGTGAACCACTGCCACGCCGTGTTCAGGTGGGGCCGCTCGCACTCGAAGTTCGCGACCAGCGCGGTCTGCAGGTACGGCTTGAGTTCCGCGCTGATGCCGGCGGCCGCGCGCACTGCCGAATTCGCGCCGTCGGCGCCCACGAGCAGCGCCACCGACACGCGGCGACCATCGGCGAGTTGTAGTTCCGCCGTTCCGGACGACGGCGTTTCGAGCGCCTGGAACGCCGCGTCGATGCGCGTGATGGCCGGCTGGTAATCGCACGCCGCATCCAGCACGCGCGCCAGTTCCGACTCCTCGACGATGGTCGCCAGTCGCTCGACCGTCGCCGCATAGGCGTCGAACGTCAGTTCATCGCCGGCGTCGCCGAAGACCCGCATCCGCTCCACCGGGCACACACGCTCCGCGTCGACCCTGCCCCAGACGCCGAGCCGCTCGAGCAGCGCCGCGCTGCCCGGCGCCAGCGCATAGATGCGCGCGTCCCAGGGTGCCTCGGGTGCAGGCTGGTGAATGCGGGCACGCGGCCCGACCAGGGCGACCTTCAGGCCCTGCTGCGCGAGGCCCAGCGCCGTCGCCAGGCCGGCGACACCGGGACCGACCACGGCCACGTCGAAACGAAGGGAATCCATGGCGCGGATTATCGCAGCCGCCCGACCCCCGGATTTGGGAGGGAAAGCCCGGTCCGTTATACTTCGCGCCCTTCGCGAGATGCCTTGCGGTCAAGCGAAGCGAGGCCAAGTAGCTCAGTCGGTAGAGCAGAGGATTGAAAATCCTTGTGTCGGCGGTTCAATTCCGTCCTTGGCCACCAGATTTCGGCGAGCGAGCGAGCCAAAATCGGCCAAGGGCGATTCGTCCTTGGCCACCAGATCAACGCCCGGTGCCCCGGGGCGTTTTCACATCCGGCCCCTCTAGCGATCGAGCACCTGGTCCAGGAACTGCCTGGTGCGCTCCGACTTCGGATTCGCGAAGAATTCCTGCGGCGGCGCCTGTTCGACGATCTCCCCGTTGTCCATGAAGATCACGCGGTCGGCCACGGCGCGCGCGAAGCCCATCTCGTGCGTCACGCACAGCATCGTCATGCCGTCGCGGGCAAGCGTCACCATGGTGTCGAGCACTTCCTTGACCATCTCCGGGTCGAGCGCGGAGGTCGGCTCGTCGAACAGCATGATGCGCGGCGACATGCACAGCGCGCGCGCAATCGCCACGCGCTGCTGCTGGCCGCCCGAGAGCTGGCCCGGGTACTTGTGCGCCTGGTCGGCGATCTTCACGCGCTGCAGCAGCTTCATCGCGGTCGCGTCCGCATCGGCGCGCGACATCTTCTTCACCCAGATCGGCGCCAGCGTGCAGTTCTCGAGCACCGTGAGGTGCGGGAACAGGTTGAAGTGCTGGAACACCATGCCGACTTCATTGCGTATGGCTTCGATGTTCTTGATCGAATCGTCGAGTTCCACGCCGTCGACGGTCACGGTGCCGGACTGGTGCTGTTCGAGGCGGTTGATGCAGCGGATCAGCGTGGACTTTCCCGAGCCCGAAGGGCCGCAGATCACGATGCGTTCGCCGCGCCGGACGGTCAGACTGGATGTCGCGCAGCGCCTGGAAGTCGCCGTACCACTTGTTGAGGCCGCGGATCGTGATGATGTCGCCGGCGTCGGCAGGAATGTCGTGCGCGAGGGTTTCCATGGTCAGGCGCGGTGGTCGCGGTTGAGGTGCCGTTCGAGCCACTGGCTGTAGCGGCTCATGGCGTAGCAGAAGACCCAGTAGACGGCCATCGCGAACAGGTACCCCTCGATGAAGTAGTGCCGCCAGTCGAGGTCGCTGACGACCGACTGCTTGACGGCGTAGAGGAAGTCGAAGATCGACACGATGATGACCAGCGACGTGTCCTTGAAGTTGTCGATGAAGCTGTTCACCTGCGCCGGGATGGTGACCTTCAGCGCCTGGGGCAGGATGACCAGCAGGTGCGTCTTCCAGTAGCCGAGCCCCAGCGCGTGCGCCGCCTCGTACTGGCCCCTCGGCAGCGCCTGCAGGCCGCCGCGCACGACTTCGGCGATGTACGCGGCGTTGAACAGGATGATCGCCACCTGCGCGCGCAGCAGCTTGTCGAAGCTGATCCCTTCCGGCATGAACAGCGCGAACATGATCGAGGCCATGAACAGCACCGTGATCAGCGGCACGCCGCGCACCAGTTCGATGTACGCGATCGACACCGAGCGGATGATCGGCAGCTGCGAACGCCGGCCGAGCGCCAGCAGCACGCCGAGCGGGAAGGCCAGCAGCGTCCCGTAGATGGCCAGCATCAGCGTGATCGGCAGGCCACCCCACTGCGCGGTCTCGACACGGGTCAGGCCGAAGCCTCCGCCCATCAGCCAGGCGCACAGTGCAGTGCCGAGGACCCAGACCGCGGCGAACCGCCGCACCTGCCAGAACTCGCGCATCGCAGTCACCACGAGCATGGCGCACAGCAGGAGCACGGCGGCCGCGGGTCGCCACTGTTCGGCCTGCGGATAGATGCCGAACAGCATCTGCCGCCACTTTTCGGCGACCACGGCCCAGCACGCGCCCTCACCCATGACCGCGTTGCAGGCGGCCACGCCGACGCGGCCCCAGACCGCGTCGAGCACGGCCCAGGAGAGGAACTTCCCGCCCAGCCACGCAATCAGCGCCGCCACCAGGACCGTGGTGAGCGTGTTTCCGGGCGAGGAGAACAGGTTGGCGCGCAGCCAGCCGAGCGCGCGCGCGCCCGGCGTGCGTTGAGTGACGGGACGGATCGCCGTGGCGCTCACCGTTCCACCAGCTTCACGCGATGGTTGTACCAGTTCATCAACCCCGAGATCGCGAGCGACAGCGTCAGGTACACGGCCATCATCAGCGAGATCGCCTCGATCGCCTGACCGGTCTGGTTGAGCGTGGTGTTGGAGACGCTGACCAGGTCCGGGTAGCCGATCGCGACGGCCAGCGAGGAGTTCTTGGTCAGGTTCAGGTACTGCGAGGTCAGCGGCGGAATGATCACGCGCAGCGCCTGCGGCAGGATCACCAGGCGCAGGCGCTGGCCGCGCGAGAGCCCGAGCGCCTCGGACGCCTCGGTCTGGCCCTTCGGCACCGCCTGGATGCCGCCGCGCACGATCTCGGCGATGAAGGCCGCGGTGTAGATCGAAAGGCCGAGGAAGAGCGCGGTGAATTCAGGCGAGACGTTCTTCCCCCCTTCGAAGTCGAAGCCGCCGAGCACCGGCGTCGAAAATCCGGTCGGCGCGCCGAACAGCGCCCAGCCGATCGCCGGCAACACGAGGAAGAAGGCGACGCCGGGCCAGACGACGGCCGGGGCACGGCCCTTGCGCAACTGAACACGCACGGACCGGCGCCACCACGCGATGGTCGCGATGAACGCGATCACCAGTCCGAACAGCGCGGCGGACCAGCCCGCGTGGGCCTCGGGCCACGGAAGGCTGAGGCCACGCTGGCTCAGGTACGCCGGCCCGATGCGCAGGGCCTCGGCGGCCGACGGCAGCACGTCGGTGATGACCCCGTACCAGAGCAGCAACTGGAGGATCAGCGGAACGTTGCGCACCGACTCGATGTACATGCCGGCGAGTTTGGCGAGGAGCCAGTTCGGCGACAGCCGCGCAATGCCGATCGCGAGGCCGAGGACGCTCGCGGCGACGATCGCCACCGCGGAAACGAACAGCGTGTTGAGCAGGCCGACGACGAAGGCGCGGCCGTACGAGTGGGTCGGGTCGTACTCCAGCAGCTTCTCTGAGATGTCGAAGCCGGCTTCCTGCGACAGGTATGAGAAGCCGATCGTGATCGAGCGGCTCTCCAGGTTGTGGACCAGGTTGTGCGCCGCGTAGCCGGCGATCGCGACGATCAGGGCGACCAGCGCCAGCTGGGAGACGAGGTTCCGGAATCGTTCGGAAGCCCACATGGACGCGCTGCCGCGCGCAAGCACGGCAAGTGAGGAGCAGGGCAAGCGCCTCCGGCGGAGTGCCCGCCGGAGGGATGGGATCAGCGCTCGATCAGTCCATCGGCACCGGATACATCAGGCCGCCCTTGTTCCAGAGTGCGTTCTGGCTGCGCGACAGGCCCAGCGGCTTGATGTTGCGGTCGTAGATCTCGCCGTAGTTGCCGACCGCCGAAATCGCGCGAACGGCCCAGTCGGCATCGAGGCCGAGACCCTTGCCGACTTCACCGGTCGCGCCGGTCAGGCGCTGGATCGCCGGGTCCTTGCTCTCCTTCTTCATCTGCGCGACGTTCGCCTTGGTCACGCCGGACTCTTCGGCCTGCTGCAGCGCGAAGATCATCCAGCGCACGATGGCGAAGAACTCCTGGTCGTTCCGGCGCAGCATCGGCCCGAGCGGTTCCTTCGAGATGATGTCCGGCAGCACGGTGTAGTCCGCCTTGCTCGGCAGGTTCACCAGCATCGCGGCGATGCCCGAGGCGTCGGTCGTGTAGGCGTCGCAGCGGCCGGACTGGAAGGCCTTCTCGGTGGCTTCCTGCCCTTCGAAGACGACCGGCTTGAACGTCAGCTTGTTCGCGCGCGCGTAGTCGGCGAGGTTGCGTTCGGTGGTCGTGCCCGTCTCGACGCAGACGGAAGCCTTGTTGAGGTCGGCGAGCTTCTTGACCTTCGGGTTCTTCTTGCTGTTCACCACGAAGGCCTGGCCGTCGTAGAACCACACGCCGGCGAACACCGAGCCCATCGTCGTGTCGCGCTTCGAATTCCACGTCGTGTTGCGCGACAGGATGTCGATCTCGCCGGACTGCAACGCGGTGAAACGCTGCTGCGCCGTCAGCGGCACGTACTTGACCTTGTCCTCGCTGTTGAGGATGGCCGCCGCGAGCGCCTTGCAGAAGTCCACGTCGTGCCCGGCGTACTTGCCCGACTTGTCCGGCGCGGAGAAGCCGGTCAGGCCGGTATGCACGCCGCAGACCAGGGTCCCGCGCTGCTTGATGGCATCGAGCGTCGGGCCGGCGACGGCGGTGCCGGCGGTGACGCCAAGGACCAGCGCTGCGGTGGCGCCGGCAATCCATTGCTTTCTCGACATACAAACCTCCCCAGGGTGGAACTGACAACAAGGCCAAAGCGGGTCCCGGGCCGGGACCGCTCATCGTTGTGCTTCAGGCTGGCAAAGATACCCCGGCCAGTCGCACTCCGCGTGGACTGCCAACAAAAAGGGCCGGTCGTCGGACCGGCCCGTGGCTCTTGCCTGCCAGCGCCGAAGGTCAGAACTTCAGGAGGTCGAACTTCGTCAGCGTGACGTTCGGCCCGATGACCGGCGCGTTGACCATGTGCCAGGCCACGTACTGCTCGGAGAACGGGTCGCTGGCGGACACGCCGTCCACCGGGAAGATCACCTTCATGCCGCGCAGCACCGCGCCGCTGGCCGTGTACATCACGGCGCCGTGGGCCGCGGTGCCGATGGTGATGACGTGCTGGATGCCCTTGTCCTTCAGGATCTTCTCGAGCTCGGTGTTGCGGAACTTGTCGACGCCCGACGTCACCACGGGCTCGTCGGCGAGCGGCGCCAGGTCCGGCAGGATGTCGGCCGCCTTGGTGGCGGACGTCGTCGCGTGCGCGACCATCATGCCGCGGGCGCGGGCTTCAGCGAGGAACTTCTTCGCGGCCGGCACCGAGGCCAGGCAGCGCGGCCGCGGATTGCAGTTGGGCGCGACGAAGTCGAGCATCAGCAGGGCGGTCGTCTTCGGATCGACGGTCACCGGCTTCAGCGCGGGCGCCGGGGGCGCCTTCACGTTCGGCCACTCGTCGACGATGGTCTGTGCGCCGGACAGCGCGGGGATCAGCGCGGCCAGGGCCGCGGCGAGATGCATCAACGGTGATTTCACGGCAGGCTCCTTGCTTTTCGAGGCGCGGGAGCCTAGCACCGGACTCGCGCGACGCACCGCCCCCGCGGGTTTTCACCTGCCTCCAGGCTGCCCGAGCCGCGATACGGCGGGCGCCCGCGCCGAAGGGATAAGCTAGCGGCCTCACGGTCCGGAGGAACCCATGTTGCGCACTTTCCATCGCGCCGTCGGCGCAGCCGTCCTGTCGCTCGCGCTCGGCGCCTCGGCCCACGCGGCCGACCTGACGATCGGGCTGTCCACGCCGGTGACGTCGCTCGACCCGCACTTCCACAACCTGACGCCGAACAACAGCCTCGGCCGCCACGTGTTCGAGACCCTCGTCAGGCAGGACGAGAGCCAGCGCATGCAGCCGGGCCTCGCGGAGTCGTGGAAGTCGATCAACGACCTGGAGTGGGAGATCAAGCTGCGCAAGGGCGTGAAGTTCCACAACGGCCAGAACTTCACCGCCGACGACGTGATCGCCACCTTCAAGCGCGTGCCGAACGTGCCGAACAGCCCGGCGTCGTTCGCCTTCTTCGTGCGGCCGATCGTCGAGATCAAGGCCGTCGATCCGCTGACGCTGCGGCTGAAGACCGACAAGCCGCACCCGCTGCTGCCGAACGACATGGTCGCCGTGATGATCCTGCCGAAGTCGGTGGCGGAGACGGCGAAGACCGAGGACTTCAACTCCGGCAAGGCGATGATCGGCACCGGGCCGTACCGCCTGGTCGAGTACGTCGCCGGCGACCGCGTGGTGCTGAAGCGCAACGACGCCTACTACGGCCAGAAGCCGGCGTGGGACAACGTCCGCTTCAAGATGATCCCGAGCGCGCCGGCCCGAGTGGCCGCGCTGCTCGCTGGCGACGTCCAGATGATCGAGGGCGTGCCGACGGCGGACATCGCCAAGCTGTCGAAGGACAACCGCGTCACGATTTCGTCCGCGGTGTCCAACCGGATCGTCTACCTGCACATGGACTCCGGCCGCGAGAAGAACTCGCCGTTCGTCACGACCACCGACGGCAAGCCGATGGAAGCGAATCCGCTGCGCGATGCGCGCGTTCGCAGGGCGATCTCGAAGATGATCGACCGCGACACCATCGTCTCGCGCATCATGGAAGGCCAGGCGGTCGCGGCCGGGCAACTGCTGCCCGAGACGTTCTTCGGCACCAGCAAGACGCTGAAGCCCGAGAAATACGACCCCGAGGGCGCGAAGAAGCTTCTGGCCGAAGCGGGCTACCCCAACGGATTCGGCCTGACGCTGCACGCGCCGAACAACCGCTACATCAACGACGCGCAGGTCGCCCAGGCCGTCGCGCAGTACCTGTCGCGCAACGGCATCCCGACCAAGCTGGAGACGATGCCGTCGAACGTGTTCTTCTCGCGCGGCACGAAGCTGGAGTTCAGCTTCCTGCTCGCCGGATGGGGCGCGGAAACCGGGGAAACATCGTCGCCGCTGCGCGCGCTGCTGGCCAGCTTCGACCAGAAGGCGGGCCTCGGGACCGCCAACCGCGGCCGCTTCTCCGACGCCGGCGTGGACGCCCTGCTGACGCAGGCGATGACGACGATCGACGACACCAAGCGCGGCATCATGCTGGCGCGGGCGTCCGAAAAGGCGGTCGGCGAACTGATGGGCCTGGTCCCGCTGCACTACGAGGTCAGCACGTGGGCCACGCGCAAGGACCTGGCCTACAAGGCGCGCGCCGACCAGTACACGTTCGCGTTCGAGACGCGCCCCGCCAAGTAGCGCGCGCGCCTCGTGTACGCGCCGCTGCGCGGCGCACGTGCACGAGGCGCGGTTGATCAGCGCGGCCGCCTTCGGGCGGCCGGGCGGCGGCCGCGAAGCAAAAGCAGGAAAATTCACCAGCCGCCGCCAGCTCATGTTCGTCTACATCCTCCGCCGCCTGTCGCAGACCGCGCTCGTGCTCGCGATCACGTCGCTGCTCGTGTTCGGCGGGCTGTACCTGATCGGCGACCCGGTCGAGATCCTCGTCAATCCGTCGGCCGACCAGATCGAGAAGGACCGCGCCGCCGCCGCCCTCGGCCTCGACAAGCCGATCCACGAGCAGTACCTGACGTTCGTGAAGGGCGCGTTCACCGGCAACCTGGGCAATTCGTTCGTGTACGCGCGGCCCGCGCTCGAGGTGATCTTCGAGCGCATGCCGGCGACGCTGGAGCTCGCGTTCCTCGCGATGGTGATCGCCGTGACGCTCGGCATCCCGCTCGGGCTGTACGCCGGCCTGCGGCCGGCCAGCCCGGTGTCGAAGGCGATCATGGCGGGGTCGATCCTCGGGTTCTCGCTGCCGACCTTCTGGGTCGGCCTGATCCTGATCATCGTGTTCGCGGTGCAACTCGGCTGGCTGCCATCGACCGGCCGCGGGCCGACGACCGAGTTCCTCGGCCTGCAGCTGTCGATCCTCAACGCCGAGGGCCTGCGGTACGCGCTGCTGCCGGCGATCAACCTCGCGCTCTTCAAGCTGTCGCTGATCATCCGGCTGACGCGCGCGCAGGTGCGCGAGCAGAGCCTGCTCGACTACATCAAGTTCGCGCGCGCCAAGGGACTTTCGACGCGCCGCGTCATCGGCGTGCACCTGCTGAAGAACATCATGATCCCGCTCGTCACGGTGATCGGCCTCGAACTCGGCTCGGTGATCGCGTTCGCCGTGGTCACCGAGACCATCTTCGCCTGGCCGGGCATGGGCAAGCTCGTCATCGACTCGATCTTCCAGCTCGACCGCCCGATCGTCGTCGCCTACCTGCTGGTGGTCGTGTTCATGTTCATCCTGATCAACCTCGTGGTCGACCTGCTGTACTCGATCCTCGACCCGCGCGTCCGGCTGGCGGACGTGAAATCGTGAGCGCTGCCCCCGTTCCCGCCGTCGCCGTCGAGCCGGCGCAGACGCCCTGGGGCCGCTTCTGGCGCCAGTTCGCCGAGAGCAGGCTCGCGATGCTCGGCCTGGCCATGCTGCTCGTGATCGTGCTGGTCGCCCTGTTCGCGCCGTGGCTCGCGCCGCAGAACCCGTACGACCTGACCAAGCTCGACCTGCTCGACGCGCGCCAGGCGCCGGGCGCGAAGAGCATGGACGGGCTGACCTACTGGCTCGGCACGGACGGCCAGGGACGCGACATGCTGTCGGCGATCATGTACGGGCTGCGCGTGTCGCTGATCGTGGGCGTGCTGTCGGGCGTGATCGCGCTGACCATCGGCTCGGTCGTGGGCGTGCTGGCCGCCTATCTCGGCGGGCGCTTCGAGCAGATCGTGATGCGCATCGTCGACATCCAGCTCGGTTTCCCGGCGATCCTCGTCGCGCTGATCCTGCTCGCGGTGCTCGGCAAGGGCATCGACAAGATCATCATCGCTCTCGTCACCGTGCAGTGGGCCTACTACGCGCGGACGGCGCGCTCGGCGGCGCTCGTCGAGCGCAACAAGGAGTACATCGAGGCGGCGCGGTCGCTGGGGTTGTCCGGCGCGCGCATCGTGCTGCGGCACCTGCTTCCCAATGCGCTGCCGCCGCTGATCGTCGTCGGCACCGTGCAGGTCGCGCACGCCATCGCGCTCGAGGCGACGCTGTCGTTCCTCGGCCTCGGCCTGCCGCCGACCGAGCCGTCGCTCGGCCTGCTGATCTCCAACGGCTACGAGTACCTGATGTCGGGCAAGTACTGGATCAGCGTGTATCCGGGCATCGCGCTGCTGCTGACGATCCTCGCGATCAACCTCGTCGGCGACCAGCTGCGCGACGTGCTGAACCCGAGGCTGGCGCGATGACGGCGCCGCTGCTCGAGGTCCGCAACCTGCGCACCGAGTTCGCCACGCGCGACGGCGTGCTGCCGGCCGTCGCCGACGTCTCGTTCGACCTCGTCCGCGGCCAGGTGCTGGGGCTCGTCGGCGAATCGGGGTCGGGCAAGTCGGTCACCGGCTTCTCGATCATCGGCCTGATCGACCCGCCGGGCCGGGTGGCCGGCGGCAGCATCCTGTTCAACGGCGAGGAACTCGTCGGCGCCCCGCCCGAGCGGATGCGGGCGCTGCGCGGCAAGCGCATCGCGATGATCTTCCAGGACCCGATGATGACGCTCAATCCGGTCCTGTCGATCGAGACGCAGATGGTCGAGACGGTGCTGGCGCACGAACGCGTCTCGCGCCAGGCGGCCCGGGCCCGTTCGATCGAGGCGCTGTCGCGCGTCGGCATCGCCTCGGCCGCCGAACGGCTGCAGCAGTACCCGCACCAGTTCTCCGGCGGCATGCGCCAGCGCGTGGCCATCGCCATCGCGCTGCTGCACAACCCCGAACTGATCATCGCGGACGAGCCGACCACCGCGCTCGACGTCACCGTGCAGGGCCAGATCCTGTACGAGATGCAGAAGCTGACGCGCGAGTCGGGCACCTCGCTGATCTGGATCACGCACGACCTCGCGGTCGTGGCCGGCCTCGCGGACCGGATCGCGGTGATGTACGCGGGGCGCATCGTGGAGATCGGCGACGCCGGCGAGGTGCTCGACGGGCCGCGCCATCCGTACACCCGCGGCCTCCTCGACTCGGTGCCTGCCGCCACGGCGCCCGGGCAGCGCCTGAAGCAGATCAGCGGCTCGACGCCGTCGCTGCTGCGGCTCGGCGCCGGCTGCGCCTTCCGCGACCGCTGCCAGCGCGCGGGACCGGCCTGCGGCACGATGCCCGACATGACCGCCCACGACGGCCGCTCGCTGCGCTGCCATTACCCGCTCGACGCGGTGCGGGAGGCCGCGTGAGCGCCGCCCTTCGGCGAGACGAAGGTTCTGGCAGCCGCGCGCTGCTGGAGTTCGACGCGGTCTCGAAGCGCTTCTCGAAGCGCCTCGACGTCATCGAGCGCTTCGCGCGCAGGCTCGGCGCCAGCGTCAGCGAGCACACCGTGCACGCGGTCGACAAGGTGACGTTCGCGGTCGCCGAGCGCGAAGTCGTCGGACTCGTCGGCGAATCCGGCTGCGGCAAGTCGACGCTCGGCCGCCTTGCCTGCGCGCTGTACGAGCCGACCGAGGGCGCGGTGCGCTACCGCGGACAGCCCATCCACCACATCAACGGTGCGCAGCGCCCGGTCCAGATGATCTTCCAGGACCCGTTCGCGTCGCTGAATCCGCGGATGCGGGTGGCGGACATCATCGGCGAGGCGCCGCGCGTGCACGGCATCGTGGACTCGAAGCAGGTCGAGGACTACGTGGCGCAGCTGCTGTCGCGCGTCGGCCTCGACCCCGGCTACGTGCGCCGCTACCCGCACCAGTTCTCGGGCGGCCAGCGCGCGCGGATCGGCATCGCCCGCGCGCTGGCCGTGAAGCCGGAGTTCCTCGTGTGCGACGAGGCCGTCGCGGCGCTCGACGTGTCGATCCAGGCGCAGGTGCTGAACCTCTTCATGGACCTGCGCGACGAGTTCCGGCTGACGTACCTGTTCATCAGCCACGACCTCGGCGTCGTCCGGCACCTGTCGAACCGGGTGGTCGTGATGTACCTCGGCCGCGTCGTCGAGATCGCGCCGACCGAGGCGCTGTTCGCCGCGCCCAATCACCCGTACACGAGCGCGCTCCTCACCGAGGTGCCACGCATCGACCGCAAGCGCCGCACCTTCGTGCCGATCAAGGGCGAGATTCCGTCGCCGATGAATCCGCCGACGGGCTGCCACTTCCATCCGCGCTGCCCGCACGCCATGCCGCGCTGCTCGTCCGAAGTGCCGCTGCTGCGCGAGATCGCACCCGGCAGGCAGTCGGCCTGCCACCTGAACGACTCCACGCCGTCATGAGACACGAAGCCTTCCGCCTGCACGGCCCGGCCGTGCCCGTTGTCCCGCTGGTCCTCGACTCTCCGCACTCCGGCTTCCGCTTCCCGTCCGACTTCGACGCCGTCGTCGGCGAACTCGACCTGCGTGACGGCGAAGACTGCTTCGTCGACCAGCTGTACCTGCCGGCGACCGAGCTCGGCATTCCGCTGCTCGCCGCCGAGTTTCCGCGCACCTACCTCGACAACAACCGCCATGCCGGCGACATCGACCTCGAACTGATCGAAGGCGGGCGCTGGCCGCACGAATTCGTGCCGAGCGGCAAGGCGGCGATCGGCAAGGCGCTCCTCTGGCGCACGCTGGACGACGGCCGCGCGATCTACGGCCGCAGGCTGGCCGTGGACGAAGTCGTCGGACGCATCGAGCGGGTCCATGCCCCGTACCACGGCGCGCTGCGGCGGCTCATCGACGCCGCGCACGCGCAGTTCGGCGAGGTCTTCCACATCAACTGCCACTCGATGAACTCGGTGGCGGGAAAGATGGGCGAAGGCGGCGAAGGCACCGAACGCGCCGACTTCGTGCTCGGCGACCGCGACCAGACGACCTGCGACCCGGCATTCACCGAGTTCGTGCGGCAGGCGCTGTCGTCGATGGGATACGCGGTGACGGTCAACGATCCGTACAAGGGCGTCGAGCTGGTGCGCGCCTACTCGGACCCGGCGCGCGGGCGTCACAGCCTGCAGGTCGAGATCAACAAGCGCCTCTACATGGACGAGGAGCGTTGCATGCCGAACGAGGGCTACGCGACGCTCCAGAAGGACCTCACCACCCTGGTCGAAGCCATTCGCGACTTCATTCGAAACCGATGACCACCCAGCACTATCCGATCGAGATCCAGCCGCCCGACATCGCGCCGTACCGGGACGGCAACACCGGCGTCGACTACGTGCACGTCCTCGACTCCGGACGGCCCGGTCCCGCCGCGATGGTGCAGGCGCTGACCCACGGCAACGAGATCTGCGGCGCTATCGCGCTCGACTTCCTGTTCCGCTCCGGGCTGCGTCCGGAAACCGGCCGGCTGATCCTCGCCTTCGCCAACGTCGAGGCGTTCAGTCGTTTCGACTTCGACGACCCGGATGCCTCGCGCTGCATCGACGAGGACTTCAACCGCGTGTGGGCCGACGAGGTGCTGTCCGGGCCGCGTGACTCGGTGGAACTGCGCCGCGCGCGCCAGCTCCAACCCTTCGTCGACCAGGCCGACTTCCTGCTCGACATCCACTCGATGCACGACCCCTGCCGGCCAATCGGCGTCTGCGGAATGATCGACAAGCACCTCGAGCTCGCGCGGCGGATCGGCATGCCGGCGGATCTCCTGATCGACACCGGGCATCCGGCCGGCCTTCGCATGCGCGACCGCGGCGGATTCAACGACCCGGCCAGCCCCCGCCAGGCCCTGCTGGTCGAGTGCGGCCAGCACTGGGAGCGGTCCGCGGCCGACGTGGCGGTCGACACCACCCTGCGCTTCCTGGCCGCCGTCGGCGTCGTCCCGTTCGAACGCGTGCAGGCGCACCTCAAGGTGCCGCTTCCGGCGCAGCAGCGGGTCGTGCGGGTGACCGAACCGGTCGTCGTGCAGTCGATGGACTTCCAGTTCCTGGTCCCGGTCGTGGGGCTTAGCGTCGTGCCGAAGGCTGGGACACCGATCGCGCGCGACGGCGACCGCACCTGGACGGCGCCATACGACGACACGGTGCTCGTGATGCCGTCGCTGCGTCACCTGAAGCCGGGCAATACGCAGGTGCGGCTGGGCCGTTACGATTGACCGGAAAGGAACCGGAGCCGCTGCGATGAACCTCGCTCATGCCCTGCTCGCCCTTACCTTCGGCCTGGTCACGGCCGTCGCCGGCGCTGAACCGCCGTCGATGAAGCTGCAGCCGAAGAAGGCCTCGGAACGCGTGTACTACTTCGAGGGCGAGCCCGCGATGGCCTCGTCGGCCAACCGCGCCTTCAACTCCAACGCGGCATTCGTCGTGACCAACGACGGCGTCGTCGTGTTCGACGCCCTCGGCACGCCGACCCTCGGCGCGGCGATGAAGGCGGCGATCGCGAACGTCACGACGCAGCCGATCCGTCTCGTCATCGTCAGCCACTTCCACGCGGATCACTTCTACGGGCTGCAGGCGCTCGCCGGCCCGGGCGTCGAGATCTGGGCGCACGCCAACGGCCGCGACGTGGTCGGCTCCCCGTCCACGCAGGAACGGCTCGAACAGCGGCGACGCGACCTCTGGCCGGACGTCGACCAGGACACGCGCCTGCTCGGCGCCACGCGCTGGCTCGACTTCGGGGCGTCCCGCGAGATGCCGTTCGAGCGCGGCGGCGTCCGCTTCAGGCTGATCGACGTCTCCGGCGCGCACTCGCCCGAAGACCTGATGCTGTGGATCGAGAGCGACCGTGTGCTGATCGCCGGCGATCTCTACTTCAGCGGCCGCATTCCCTTCGTCGGCAACGCCGACAGCAAGGTGTGGCTGGCTGCGATGGACCGCATCGGCCCCCTGAAGCCGGCGATGGTCATCCCGGGTCACGGGAGCGCGTCGAGCAATCCGCAGCCGGACATCGACCTGACGCGCGAGTACCTGCGCTTCCTGCGCGAGCAGATGGGCAAGGCCGTAAAGGACCTCACGCCGTTCGACGAGGCCTACGCCGCGGTCGACTGGTCGCGCTTTGCCAGGGTTCCGGCGTTCGAGGCCGCCAACCGGATCAACGCGTACGGCACTTATCTCAGGATGGAGCAGGAAGCGCTGAAGTGACGCAGTCGCTGCTGAAAGGAGGCATCGTGAGGCAATCCATCGTTCTGGCAGCCCGACTCGCCCTGCTCGGCGGCGCGGCGCTGCTGCTGTCGGCGTGCGCGAGCACGCAGTTCAACGCGCAGTGGCTGAATCCCGAGGCGGGCAGCCGCCTGCCGGTGAGGAACGTCCTCGTGATGGGCATCAGCCGCGACACCACCGCGCGCCGCGTCTACGAGGACACGATGGTCGCGCAACTCGCCGCGCGCGGGGTCAAGGCGCAGCCTTCGTACCGCAGCCTTCCTGACGACGGTCCGGCCGCGCAGCCCGCCATCGAACGGGCAGTCCGCGACGCCGGCGCGGATGCGGTCCTGATCTCGCGCACGATCAGCGTGACCAGCGAAGTCCGGGTCAGCCCAGGAATGGTGATGGGTCCGCCGGGTGGCTTCGGGTGGGGCGGCTTCTACGGCTTCTACAACGGCATGTGGGCGTCGGCCTATGCGATCCCGCCGAGCGTCTATACGGTGCAGAACGTCGTCGTCGACACCCGCCTGTTCGACGCGAAGGACTTCATGGTGCTGTGGTCCGGTTCCTCGACGACGACGCCCACGTCGAGCATGCAGACGACGATCGTGGACTTCGCGACGTCGCTCGTGACCGCGCTGGCGAACGCGAAAGCGATCTGACCGGAACCGTGCCCCGCCGTCTCGCGCGAAGTTGACGGCAAGGCGAGGCAATTCCCACTCCGTCCGTATGGGCGTTATTGCCCTGCGGCAGGCCGGCTCCGTCGCCCGTAGTCCTCTGCGCCTTGATCCAGCGCAGGCCCCGCCCTCGACGCGACTTTCCGTTCGGGGAACCGCGAACCCTATAATTTGCTGCCCGAACGGAAGTTCCTGATGCCCAGCCGGCCCGACCTCCCCGGCGCCCCTTCGATGCAGCTATTGACGCTGGGACTGAACCACACGACCGCGCCGCTCGCCGTGCGCGAACGGGTGGCGTTCGTCCCCGACGAAGTGGGCTCGACGATCGGGCGCCTGCGCGAGATGCTGGCGGAACCCGCCGGCGGCCGGATCACCGAGGCGGCGATCGTCTCGACCTGCAACCGGACCGAGCTCTACTGCGCGGTGCACGAGCCGGAGCGCGCCCAGCAGGCGCTCACGCGGTTCATCGCGGCGGAGAAGCAGCTCGACGTCAACGAGTTGCAGAAACACTCGTATGTGCTGCCGAACGACACCGCCGTCCGGCACGCCTTCCGGGTGGCCAGCGGCCTCGATTCGATGGTGCTCGGCGAGCCGCAGATCCTCGGCCAGATGAAGCAGGCGGAGAAGCTTGCCCGCAACGCCGGCGGCCTGGGCCTGCTGCTGAACCACCTGTTCCAGCGCACCTTCGCGGTGGCGAAGGAAGTGCGCACCACCACCGAGATCGGCACGCAGTCGGTCTCGATGGCCGCCGCCGCCGTGCGCGTCGCGCAGCGCATCTTCGGCGACCTGTCGCAGGAAAACGTGCTGTTCGTCGGCGCCGGCGAAATGATCGAGTTGTGCGCCACGCACTTCGCCGCGCAGCATCCCAAATCCATCACCGTGGCCAACCGGACGCTGGAGCGCGCCGAAGCGCTCGCGCACAAGCTGCACGCGCACCCGATGAAGCTCGGCGACCTGCCCGAGGCGCTGTCGCGCTTCGACATCATCGTGTCGTCGACCGCCAGCTCGCTGCCGATCATCGGCCTCGGCATGGTCGAGCGCGCGATCAAGAGCCGCCGCCGCAAGCCGATGTTCATCGTCGACCTCGCCGTCCCGCGCGACGTCGAGCCCGAAGTCGCCCGCCTCGACGACGTCTACGTGCACACGGTCGACGACCTCGGCCGCATCGTGCAGAGCGGAAGCGAGGCGCGCCAGGCCGCCGTCGCGCAGGCCGAAGCGATCATCGAAAGCGGTGTCCGGGACTTCGAGGAGTGGATCAAGGCGCGCCGCTCGGTCCCGATCATCCAGGACCTGCGCACGCGCGCCGACACGCTGCGCCGGCGCGAACTCGAGCGCGCGCTGAAGCAGCTTGCCAAGGGCGACTCGCCCGAGGCGGTCATCGAGCACCTGTCACAGGCGCTGACCAACAAGTTCCTGCACGACCCGATGAGCGCGCTGCGCGAGGCCACCGAGGAAAACGAACGGGCCCGCCTGCAGTCGCTGCTCGCCCGGTTCTACTCCAGCTCCGATCATTAGCTGCCGCCCGTGCCCGGGCCGCCAGGCCTGGCCGCACGGGCCGCTGTCCGCTCGCACCGCGAGCGCCTGCCGGGCACCCGCGCCCGCCGCCCCTCCCGATCCCGAAGAGAAGCGAGTCGATGAAACCGTCCATGCACAGCAAGCTCGAGCAGCTCGCCCGCCGGCTCGAGGAAATCGACCGCGGGCTCGCGAGCGAGGAAGCGGCGCGCGACATGAACCGCTTCCGCGCGCTGGGACGCGAACGGTCGGAGATCGAACCCGTGGTGACGCGCTTCCACGAGTACAACCGCGCCCGCGTCGATCTCGCGGGCGCGCAGGAAATGCTGTCGGACCCGGACATGAAGGCGCTCGCGGAGGAGGAAATCCACGCCGCCAGCGGCCGCATCGAGACGCTGGAAGCCGACCTGCAGCGGCTGCTGCTGCCGAAGGACCCGAACGACGACCGCAACATCTTCCTCGAGATCCGCGCCGGCACGGGCGGCGACGAGTCGGCGATCTTCGCCGGCGACCTGCTGCGCATGTACATGCGCTACGCCGAGCGGCACCGCTGGACCACCGAGATGATCTCCGAGAGCACGTCCGACATGGGCGGCTACCGGGAAGTCATCGTGCGCATCGTCGGCGCCGGCGCGTACTCGAAGCTGAAGTTCGAGTCGGGCGGCCATCGCGTGCAGCGGGTGCCGGAAACCGAGGCGCAGGGCCGCATCCACACGTCGGCGTGCACCGTGGCCGTGCTGCCGGAGGCCGACGAGATCAACGACGTGAAGATCGACCCGACCGAGATCCGCGTCGACGTCTACCGCGCCTCGGGCGCGGGCGGACAGCACGTCAACAAGACCGAGAGCGCGGTGCGCATCACGCACCTGGCCACGGGCATCGTGGTCGAGTGCCAGGACGACCGCTCGCAGCACAAGAACCGCGACCGCGCGATGAAGATCCTCGCCGCGCGCATCAAGGACCAGCAGACGCGCGAGCAGCAGGCGAAGGAAGCATCGACGCGCAAGAGCCTGATCGGCTCGGGCGACCGCTCCGAGCGCATCCGCACGTACAACTTCCCGCAGGGTCGCGTCACCGACCACCGGATCAACCTGACCCTGTACCGGATCGACGCGATCATGGACGGCGACCTCGACGAGGTGACCGAGCGCCTCGCGGCCGAGCACCAGGCCGAGCTGCTGGCCGCGCTCGGCGAGTCCGCGTGACGTCCACCGTCGCCGGACTGCTTGCGGGCAGCGGGCTGCCGCTGCTCGAGGCCCGCGCCCTGCTCGCGCACCGGCTGCAGGTCGCGCGCGAGCGGCTGGTGGCCCATCCGGAGGCGATCGTCGCGGAGGCGGATGCAGCAGCCTTCGGCGCGCTGGCAGGCCGGCGCGCGCTGGGCGAGCCGCTGGCGTACCTGCTCGGCGAGAAGGAGTTCTACGGGCGCGCGTTTGCCGTGACGCCGGACGTGCTCGTGCCCCGGCCCGAGACCGAACTGCTCGTCGACCTCGCGCTCGCGCGCATGCGCGCGTTCGAGCGGCCGCGCGTGCTCGATCTCGGCACCGGGTCGGGCTGCATCGCGGTGACGCTCGCGCTCGAGTGTCCGGCAGCGGAGGTGACCGCCACGGACGCCTGCGCAGGCGCGCTCGCCATCGCGCGCCGCAATGCCGAGCGCCTCGGCGCCGCAGTCGCGTTCCACTCCGGCGACTGGTACGACGCGCTGCCGGTCGACGCGACGTTCGACCTGATCGTCTCGAACCCGCCGTACGTGGCGGCCGGTGATCCGCACCTGGCGGACCTGCGCTTCGAGCCGATGCGCGCGCTGACCGACGGGCGGGACGGCCTCGCGTGCCTGCAGGCAATCGCCGCCGGCGCCGGCGGGCGACTGGCGCCAGGCGGGTGGCTGCTGGTGGAACACGGGTACGACCAGGCCGCGGCCGTGGCCGCGCTGTTCGCCCGCAGCGGCCTGGGCGCGGAAGCGCGCGCGGACGGTGCCGGGCACCTGCGCGTGACCCTCGGGCAGGTCAGGCAAGTCCCGGTTTGACGCGTGCGGCCCGCTCGCTACACTCGCCTGGCCCCCTCCCTTGCAAGAGTGCTGTCATGGACGCCAAGGAATTCATCCACAAGACCGTCACCGAAAATCCCGTCGTGCTCTTCATGAAAGGCACGGCGCAGTTCCCGCAGTGCGGCTTCTCGGGCCGCGCGATCCAGCTGCTGAAGCAGGCCGGCGCGAAGAACCTCGTCACGGTCAACGTGCTCGAGGACGACGACGTTCGCCAGGGCATCAAGGACTACGCCAACTGGCCCACGATCCCGCAGCTCTACGTCAACGGCCAGTTCGTCGGCGGCTCGGACATCATGACCGAGATGTTCGAGTCGGGCGAGCTGCAGACGCTGGTCAGGGAAGCCGAGTCCGCGTGACGAACCGATGCGCCGCCTGATCGTCGCGATCACCGGCGCAACCGGCGCCATCTACGGCGTGCAGCTGCTGCGGCGGCTGCGCGAGCTGCCCGGCATCGAAACCCACCTGCTGCTTTCGTCCGCCGGCGTGCTCAACGTCCACCAGGAACTGGACATGAAGCGCGGCGACGTCGAGGCGCTGGCCCACGTGGTCCACAACGTCAACGACATCGGCGCGTCGGTCGCCAGCGGATCGTTCGCGACGGCCGGCATGGTGGTGGCGCCCTGCTCGATGAAGACGCTCGGCGCGATCGCGAACGGCCTCGCGGACAACCTGATCGCCCGCGCCGCCGACGTCTGCCTGAAGGAACGGCGGCGCGTGGTGCTGCTCGCGCGCGAGACGCCGCTGAACCTCGCTCACATCCGCAACATGGAGGCCGTCACGCTGATGGGCGGCGTCATCTTCCCGCCGGTCCCCGCGTTCTACCAGCGGCCGCGGTCGATCGAGGAGATGGTCGACCACACGCTCGCGCGCGTGCTCGATCTGTTCGACATCGAGCACGATCTGGCGCCGCGGTGGAGCGGACAGGTCGGCGGCCAGCGCACCTGACTGCCCGGGACCAGCGCAAGCCGACGCGCACGGAGCCGGCCCCGGCCGAATCGGCGGCGCCGGACCGATCGACAGATCAGCGAGCCGGCGGTCGAAGACTCACCACGCGTCACTTGGCGAGCGAGTCGCGGATCTGACGCAACAGCAGGACATCTTCGGGAGTCGCAGGGGCCGGCGGAGGCGGCGCGTCTTTCTTCAGGCGATTGATCTGCTTGACCATCAGGAAAATGATGAACGCGAGGATCACGAAATTGACGGCGACGGTGATGAAGTTCCCGTACGCAAACAGCGGCACGCCGGCCTTCGTGAGAGCCTCGTACGTCATGGGTCCCTTGTAGTCCGCCGGTGGACTGGCCAGCATGATGAAGAAGCCCGAGAAATCGAGCCCACCGAAGATCCTTCCGACGATGGGCATGATCAGGTCCCTGACGATCGAGTCGACGATCTTGCCGAACGCGGCTCCGATGATGACGCCAACCGCCAAGTCCATGACATTGCCCTTCAGGGCGAATTCCTTGAACTCAGATGTGAAACTCATGGGTTCCTCCGACTTGCAGTTGAGAGAGTGTGGAAGACGCGCGATACAGCACAGGAGACTCTACGCTAGCCGCGAAGACTCGCGACCCTCTTGTTCGCCCGGCGACCGAGGTCCGAGCGGAGAGATGGTGCCGGCAGAGGGACTCGAACCCCCGACCCTCTGATTACAAATCAGATGCTCTACCAACTGAGCTATGCCGGCGTGGAGATCAGCCCGCGACCGCCATGGGCGCGCGTGCGGACGAAAGGTTACTTGACCCGGGTGAGCTTGGGCCGATCGCCCGGTCGCGGCGGAGTCGGCGGCTCGCTGGGGTCGTCGGTGGGGACGGTCGGGGCCACCAGCTTGTCGACCGGCACCAGCGCGACCGGCGCAGGCGCCGACGCTTCGGGCCTCGCCGCCGCGGCAGGAATCCCGGCCGGGGTCGCGGCGCCGGGCATGTCGAACGCCATTCCCTGCCCGTTCTCGCGCGCGTAGATCGCGATCACCTTCTCGATCGGGACCGAGACTTCGCGCGCCACGCCGCCGAAGCGCGCCGTGAACTCGATGAACTCGTTGCCCAGGCTCAGCCGGCTGGTGGCGAGCGGCGAGATGTTGAGCACGATCTCGCCGTTCTTCACGAACTCGCGCGGGACGTTCACGTTGTCGTCCGCCACGACCGCGATGTACGGCGTGTAGCCCGAGTCCGAGCACCATTCGTGGATGGCGCGGATCAGGTAGGGCTTGGTCGACACCTCGGCCATTGCAGGCAGCCTGTCGCGCCTCAGCGGCGCATCACTTTCTCGGACGGGGTCAGGGCCTCGATGTAGGCGGGGCGCGAGAAGATCCGCTCGGCGTACTTCATGATCGGCGCCGCCGTCTTCGGCAGGTCGATGCCGTAGTGGTCGAGGCGCCACAGCAGCGGCGCAAGCGCCACGTCCAGCATCGAGAAGTCGTCGCCGAGCATGTACTTGTTCTTGAGCATGATCGGCGCCAGCTGGGTCAGCCGGTCGCGGATCGTTGCCCGGCCCTTCTCGATCGCCTTCTGGTTGTTGCTGTTCTCGAGCACCTGCACGTGGACGAACAGTTCACGCTCGAAGTTGAACAGGAACAGCCGCGTCCGCGCGCGCATCACCGGATCGGCCGGCATCAGCTGCGGGTGCGGGAAGCGCTCGTCGATGTACTCGTTGATGATGTTCGACTCGTACAGGATCAGGTCGCGCTCGACGAGGATCGGCACTTGCCCGTACGGGTTCATCACGTTGATGTCCTCGGGCTTGTTGAACAGATCGACGTCGCGGATCTCGAAGTCCATTCCCTTCTCGAACAGGACGAAACGGCAACGCTGCGAGAACGGGCAGGTGGTTCCGGAGTAGAGCACCATCATCTTTGTCTTCCTTGGAGTCGCCCCAGCGGGCAACCGGTCGGCGGCGCATTCGCGGCGCAGAAGCGCCGCTCGTTGCCTTTGTAGAACCTGCGGGCGCCGGGCCGCCCCAAGCCCGCAGGTCTGACTAATCGCATCGCGTGCACGTGCGACCCGCCAGGGTCGCGTACACGCGGTGCGCCTTTACTTCACGTTCTTCCAGTACACCGCGTTCAGGCGCCACGCCACGATCGTGAAGAGGCCCAGGAAGATCATCACCCATACGCCGATGCGCACTCGCGTGCCCGCCGACGGGTCGGTGATGAACGCGAGGAACGCCACGAGGTCTGCCGCGTCGGCGTCGAACTGGCGCGCCTTCGCCGGATCGAGCGGCCTGAACGTGTGCGTCGCCCCTTCCCGGCCCGCCGCCAGCGGCTCCGGAGCGCCCTTCGTCGCGATGCCGTTCTCGTCGAAGGTCGTGACGGTCCTCAGGAAGCCGGTGTGGCCGGTCTTCGGGTCCTTGTGCGCGTGGATTTCCTCGATCGTCGCTTCGCGCGGGCCCTGGGACTCCCAGAGGATGTGCGGCATGCCGATGTTCGGGTACGCCACGTTGTTCCAGCCCGTGGGCGAACTCGCATCGCGGTAGTAGCCGCGCAGCAGGGTGTACAGGTAGTCAACGCCGGCGAAGTCGAACGACGTGCGCGCGCGGGTGATCACCGACAGGTCCGGCGGCGTCTTGCCGAACCACGCCTTCTGGTGCGCGGGCGCGGCGGCGATCCTGATCGTGTCGCCGACCTTCTGGTTGCCGGGAATCAGGAAGTCCTTGATCTGCCGGTCGTCGAGGCCGATCTGCTGCAGCCGGTTCCAGCGCACCAGGCTCGCGCTGTGGCAGCCGATGCAGTAGTTGGAGAACAGGCGCGCGCCGTTCTGCAGCGCCGCGAGGTTCCTGGCGCGTTCGGCGGGCCACTTGTCGAGCTGCAGTTCGGCGCCCGACGCGAGGGCCGAGCCGCTCACGAGGATGGCGGCGAGCGCGGCGGCGAAGCGGGCAAGAGTCGTTTTCATCCCGGTTCTCCTCAGTGCGCGACGAACGTGATGCGATCGGGAACGGGCTTGAACGTGCCCATCCGGCTCCACCACGGCATCAACGCGAAGAACCCGAAATAGAGGAGCGTCAGCACCTGGGAAATCAGCGTGCCGGCCGGCGTCGGCGGCTGCGTGCCGAGGTAGCCGAGCCACAGGAAGGCGACCACCCAGGCGATCAGCAGCCCGAAGTGCCAGCTGGGGCGATACCGCATCGAACGCGCTGGCGACTGGTCGAACCACGGCAGGCCGAAGAAGATCATCACGGACACGCCCATCAGCACGACGCCCCAGAATTTCGGGTCGAGCGTGAAGAAGCCGAGCAGCAGGACGATGGTCACGACCGCGATCGCGCCGCGCGCCATCGCGTGGCGGATCGACAGGATCATCAGCGCCGCCATGCCGATCGTGCCGACCGCGAGCCAGATCATGAACTGCTCGGTCGTCGCGCGCAGGATCGAGTAGAAGGGCGTGAAGTACCAGACCGGCGCGATGTGGTTCGGCGTCGTCAGCGGATCGGCCGGGATGAAGTTGTTCCACTCGAGGAAGTAGCCGCCCATCTCGGGAGCGAAGAACACGACCGCGAAGAACAGGATCAGGAAGATCGCCGTCCAGAAGATGTCGTGCACCGTGTAGTACGGGTGGAAGGGGATGCCGTCGAGCGGCCGCCCGGCCGCGTCCTTGTGCTTCTTGATCTCGACGCCGTCCGGGTTGTTCGAGCCGACGTCGTGCAGCGCCAGGATGTGGGCGACGACGAGGCCGAGCAGCACGAGAGGGATCGCGATCACGTGGAAGGCGAAGAAGCGGTTCAGCGTGGCGTCGCCGATCACGTAGTCGCCGCGGATGAAGACGGCGAGGTCCGGTCCGATCAGCGGGATGGCGCCGAACAGGTTGACGATGACCTGCGCGCCCCAGTAGCTCATCTGCCCCCACGGCAGCAGGTAGCCGAAGAACGCCTCGCCCATCAGCATCAGGAAGATCAGGCAGCCGAAGATCCACACGAGTTCGCGCGGCTTGCGGTAGCTGCCGTACATCAGCCCGCGGAACATGTGCAGGTAGACGACGATGAAGAACGCCGAGGCGCCGGTCGAGTGCATGTAGCGGATGAACCAGCCGCCCGGCACGTCGCGCATGATGTACTCGACGGAGGCGAAGGCGAGGTTCGCGTCCGGCTTGTAGTTCATCACCAGGAAGATGCCGGTGACGATCTGGATCACGAGCACCGTGATCGCAAGACCGCCGAAGATGTACCAGACGTTGAAGTTCTTCGGTGCGTAGTACTCGGAGAGATGCTTCTTGTACTCCGACATCAGGGTCGGCATGCGCTCGTCGACCCAGCCGAGCAGGCCGGTGTACTGGCTCTTCTGTTCTGCCATTCTTGTTCCCCGCTCAGTTGCCCGGTCAGGCCTTGGAATCGTCGCCGATCAGCACGACGGTGTCGGAAAGGTACTTGTGCGGCGGCACCGGAAGGTTGTCCGGCGCCGGCTTGTTCTTGAACACGCGGCCGGCCAGGTCGAATGTCGAACCGTGGCATGGGCAGACGAAGCCGGGATCGTTGCCGAGCACCGCGCTCGAGCCGGCCGGGAACGGGCCGGACGGCGAGCAGCCGAGGTGCGTGCACACGCCCACGGTGATCAGGAATTCCGGCTTGATCGAGCGGTACTCGTTGCGCGCGTACTCCGGCGTCGGATACTGGGTGCGCTGCGACTTGGGATCGGCCACTTCGCCGTCGGTTTTCCTGAGCGACTGCAGCATCTCGGGCGTGCGGCGCAGGATCCAGACCGGCAGGCCGCGCCATTCGACGACCAGCTTGTCGCCGGCCGCGATCGACGAAAGGTCCACCTCAACCGGGGCGCCGGCCGCCTTGGCGCGCTCGGAGGGCGCCAACGAGGCCAGGAACGGCGCGGCCACGGCAGCGACACCGACTCCGCCGACGGCGCAGGTGACGATGAGCGCGTTGCGCCGCTCCTTGTCGACCGACGCCGAATCCGGCGCCTGACCACTCGGAAGGGATGTGGAGGTGGACATTGAAAACCCCGAAGTTGAGAAGAATCCGGAAGGCAGCGCCGAAGCGGACGGGCTCGCTTGACCCCTCGACGGGCCCGTCGGGCCATCCGACCACGTTGCCCGCTCCGCTGGCAGCCCGCGATTCTACTTGATCCGTCCACCCCGACTGAACCCCCCGGCGGCGCCGACCTTCCAGCAGCTACACTTCCCCTGCGTCATTCCAGCGCCTTGAGCGGCCGCTTTGAGGGGCAAGGATCCGGGACAGGTCGAAACGGCGGTAGCGGGTTCGCAGGCGCCAGCGGCGGCGCCAATTGCACGCTCGGCGGCATCCCGTGGGCGCGCGCGACGCGCGCGCCGGGTCTCGGACGGCGACCGGCTCGACCGGGCCGCGCCTGGATTTCGGGAATAATGCTTGCGCAACCCTTCGCCCAGGAGCGGGACGAGAGTCCCCCGGACACCGCTGTGATGCTTCGTCGACTGTGGCTGATCTTCGCCCAAGCGACCACGGTCGGCCTGGCGCTGCTGTTCATCGTCTCGACGCTGCGTCCCGAGTGGATCGGGCGCTCACCCGCCACGGCTGCTTCGCCCGCCGGGTCGGCCGAAGTGGCGATCAAGCAGGCCACGGCCCCCGACGCGCCGCGGGCCAACGCCCTCACCTCCTACTCGGACGCGGTCAACCGCGCCGCGCCTGCGGTGGTCAACGTCTACACGACGAAGGAAGTGCGCCGCCGTGGCGTTCCCGAGGACCCCCTCTACCGCTACTTCTTCGGCGACTCGCGCGGCGGCGCCGATCGGGTGGCGAGCCTCGGCTCCGGGGTGATCGCCAGCGCCGATGGCTTCGTGCTGACGAACAACCACGTCGTGCAGGCGGCCGACGAGATCGCCGTGGCCCTGTCCGATGGCCGGCAGGTCGAGGCAAGACTGGTTGGCGCCGACCCCGAGAGCGATCTCGCCGTCCTGAAGATCGAGGCGAAGGACCTGCCGGTCATCACCTTCGGCCGCTCCGACTCCCTGAAGGTCGGCGACGTCGTCCTCGCCATCGGCAATCCGTTCGACGTCGGCCAGACCGTGACGATGGGGATCGTGTCGGCGCTGGGCCGCACGAATCTCGGCATCAACACCTTCGAGAACTTCATCCAGACCGACGCGGCGATCAACCAGGGCAACTCGGGCGGCGCGCTGGTGGACTCGAACGGTCACCTGGTCGGCATCAACACCGCGATCTTCTCGCGCACCGGCGGCTCGATCGGCATCGGCTTCGCCATTCCGTCGACGCTCGTCCTGCAGGTCATGGACCAGCTGATCAAGGCTGGCAAGGTCGTGCGCGGTTATTTCGGCGTCGAGCCGGAAGACCTGACGCCGGACCTGGCCGAAGTGCTGAAGCTGCAGCGCAGCGAGGGCGTCGTCCTGAAGGGCGTGCAGCGCACGAGTCCGGCGGGACGCGCGGGCCTGGAGCCCGGTGACGTGATGCTGACGATCAACGGCCAGCCGGTGAAGAACAGCCGCTCCATGCTGAACCAGATCTCGCAATTGCCGCCGGGAACGCCGGCGCGGGTGAAGGTTGCGCGCGAAGGCCGGGAAGTCGAAGTGCAGGTCACCGTCGGCGAGCGCCCGCAGCCGCAGATCCAGCGGGCGCCGTAACCCCGGTCAGCGCGACAGCAGGTCGCGCATTTCCCGGGCCTTGTAGATGGCGACCGGGTCCCCGCCCGCCGCTGCTCGGCTGTACCAGTAGAAGGCACGCACGCGGTCCTGCGCGACGCCTTCCCCCTTCTCGTACAGGCTCGCGACGATGTACGCGGACCCTTCGTCGCCCTGTTCCGCCGCCCGCTCGTACCAGCGCGCCGCCTCGCGGTAGTCGCGCGGCGCCCCGCGCCCGAGGAAGTACTGCGTGCCCGTGCTCACCTGCGCGTCGCGATGGCCCTGCTCCGCCGCGCGCTGGAACCAGTTCGTCGCCTGCGGCAGCGAACGCTCGACGTGCTCGCCCCGCTCGTACAGCAGCGCGAGGGCGTACTGCGCGCGCGCGAACCCGAGGTCGGCGGACTTTCGGAGCCAGCTCATCCCCTCGACCGGATCGGCGGGACCGCCCTCGCCGGCCAGCAGCATGACGGCGAGGTTGAACTGGGCCACGCGCTCGTTGCGGGCCGCCGCCCTGCGGTAGTGCGCGATCGCCTCTTCGTGGCGGTCAGCGCGATACGCGGTCCAGCCGGCCGCGACGTCCGGATCGTCGGCCGGCACGACGCGCGCCGGCTCCGCCCGTGCAAGAAAGGCAGCGCCGAAGATCGCAAGGAACAGGGCAAGGGCCCGGCGTCGCATCGGGAAGCCGCCACCGGGCCCGGGTCAGGAGACTTCCTGCGGAGAGGACTCTTCCGCGGGCTTCGGCTTCTCGACGAACCGGGCGACAAGGATTCCGAGTTCGTACAGCACCACCAGCGGAATCGCCAGCAGCAGTTGCGACACGACGTCGGGCGGCGTGAAGATCGCGGCGACGATGAAGGCGCCGACGATCACGTACGGACGCACCTGCTTCAGCTTCTCGACGCTGGCGATGCCGAAGCGGACGAGCAGCACGACGACGATCGGCACCTCGAACGTGATCCCGAACGCGATGAACATGCCCATCACGAAGCTGAAGTACGCCTCGATGTCGGGCGACACCGTGACCGACACCGGCGCGAAGTTCGCGATGAAACGGAAGATCAGCTTGAAGACGACGAAGTAGCAGTACGCGACGCCGGCGGCGAACATCGCCACGCTCGAGACGATCAGCGGCGCCGCGAGCTTCTTCTCGTGCCTGTACAGGCCGGGCGCCACGAAGGCCCAGACCTGCCACAGCACATACGGCAACGCGATGATGAAGGCGGAAAACAGCGTGACCTTCAGCGGCACCATGAAGGGCGTGATCACGCCGGTGGCGAGCAGCTTCGATCCGGTCGGCAGTGCCGCCATCATCGGCTCCGACAGCAGGTCGAAGATTTCCTTCATGAACGGCGACAGGGCCAGGAACACCACGAGGATCGCGATCGCCGAACGCACCAGGCGCGACCGCAATTCGATCAGGTGCGACAGGAAGCTCTGCTCCTGGCCCGGTTCCGCGCCTCCGGGAGTGTCGCCAGCGCCGTTCTGCGTGGTCATCGGCGGATCCGCGGCCGGCTCATGCGCGAGCGTGGCGCGTACTTGTGCCGCGCGACGCCCTGCGTCTCGGGCATCGCCAACTGGCGCTTGAGCCTGGCGATCTCCTCGGACAGTTCATCGATGCTGGGTCCCGGCTTGTAGCGCCGGCGGAACCGGTGCGACTGCCAGCTCTCGCCGGCGCCTTCCCACGAGTAGTCCCCCGAGGTCGAGTCCGACCCAGGCGAGGTCGACGACGAGGAGGACGAGGCTTCGAAGCCCGAGTTCAGGGCCGTCGCGGTCGAGTTGAGGTCCGACTTCAGGCCGGACACCCCTTCCTGCACGGAGGTCTCGATCGAGCGCGCGACGTCCCGCGCCTGTTCCTGGAGCTTCTTCAGTTCGGCCACTTCCATTTCGCGCGTGACGTCGGCCTTCACCTGCGCAACGTAGCGCTGCGCCTTGCCGGCCCACTCGCCCACCGTGCGCGCGACCTTCGGCAGCCGCTCGGGGCCGAGCACGACCAGCGCGACGGCGCCGATCAACGCAAGCTCGCTGAAACTGAAGTCAAACATGCCGATGCGCCAGCGCGCCGGCGGCCGACCGGGGGTCGAACGCCGGGGCGACGTCGGTCATCCGCGGGATCAGGACTTCTCTTTGGCCTGGACGTCGATCGTCTGGCCGGGGACCTGCTTGGGCTTGTCGGCGGTCGCGCTGTTGGCCACCTCGTCCGAACCCTCCTTCATGCCTTCCTTGAAGCCCTTGATCGCGCCGCCGAGGTCCTTGCCCATGTTCTTCAGCTTGCTGGTGCCGAACACCAGGATGATGACCAGCAGGACGATCAGCCAATGCCAGATCGAGAATGAACCCATTCGAGACTCCTACAGACGTTTCCACGGGCGGGGGCCGCCCAGGATGTGGATGTGCAAGTGATTGACCTCTTGCCCGCCGTCGGGCCCGTTGTTGATCACAACGCGAAAGCCGTTTTCGCAGCCTTGATCTTTCGCGAGGCGAGGCGCAAGACCCAGCATTTTACCGAATAGCCCCTCGTGCTCCGGCCCCGCTTCAACGAGGGAATCCACGTGCTTTTTCGGGACCATCAGGAAGTGCACCGGGGCGGCCGGGTGGATGTCGTGGAACGCGAGCAAGTCGTCGTCCTCATAGACCTTCTTGCTCGGGATCTCTCCGTTCGCAATCCGGCAAAACAGACATCCGCTCATCGCCCCCTCCTCACTGGCCTTCCCGTTCGCGCGCCCTGCGCAGTGCCTTTTCCTCTATGCCGGAGGTTCCGGCGCGCCTCTGCAGTTCGGCCAGGACGTCCTCGGGCCGCAAACCGTAGTGCGACAGCATGATCATGCAGTGGAACCACAGGTCGGCCGTTTCGCCGACGATGCGGTCCTTCGCGCCGTCCTTGGCGGCCATCACCGCCTCGGTCGCCTCCTCGCCGATCTTCTTCAGGATCGCATCGTCGCCCCGCGCGAACAGGCGCGCGACGTACGAGGACTCGGCGTCACCGCCCCTGCGGGAGTCGATCACGTCGGCCAGTTGCTTCAGGATGGCGTCGCTCATCGCGGCACGGGTCTTGGTCACTTCCGGTAGATCAGTTCGGGGTCTTTCAGCACGGGATCGACGGCCTCCCAGCGCCCTCCTTCGAGCCGCCGGTAAAAGCAACTCTCCCGTCCCGTATGACAGGCGATCCCCCCAGCCTGTTCAACAGCGTACAGGACCGCGTCGCCGTCGCAGTCGAGGCGTACCTCGGCCACCCGTTGGCGGTGCCCCGACTCCTCGCCCTTGCGCCAGAGCCGCTTCCGGGAGCGCGACCAGTAGACCGCGTGGCCGGACGCCGCCGTTTCCGCCAGCGCTTCGCGATTGGCCCACGCGACCATCAGCACCCGCCCGCTCGCGGCATCCTGCGCGATCACCGTGACCAGGCCGTCGGCGTCGAAGCGAACGGCGTCGAGCCAGTCGCTCATTCGTCGACCCGCATCGGAATGCCCTGCTGCGCCATGTACGCCTTCGCCTGCCCCACGGTGAATTCGCCGTAGTGGAAGATCGACGCCGCCAGCACCGCGTCGGCCCGTCCCTTCAGGACGCCGTCGGCCAGGTGCTGCAGCGTGCCGACTCCGCCGGAGGCGATCACGGGCACCGGCACGGCGTCGGACACCGCGCGCGTCAGTTCGAGGTCGAAGCCCTGCTTGGTGCCGTCACGATCCATGCTGGTGAGCAGGATCTCGCCGGCGCCCAGTTCGGCCACCCGGCGCGCCCACTCGACGGCGTCGAGGCCAGTGGGCGTGCGACCGCCGTGCGTGTAGACCTCCCAGCCCTGCGCCGGGTCGTCCGCCCGGCGGCGGCGCGCGTCCACCGCCACGACGATGCACTGCGAGCCGAAGCGGCCGCTGGCGTCGGCCACCAGCTGCGGGTTCTGCACGGCGGAGGTGTTGATCGAGATCTTGTCGGCGCCGGCATTCAGCAGCCGGCGGACGTCCTCCACCTTGCGCACGCCGCCGCCGACCGTGAGCGGGATGAAGACCTGCTCGGCGACCGCCTCGATCACGTGCAGGATGATGTCGCGCTGGTCGGAGCTCGCCGTGATGTCGAGGAACGTGAGTTCGTCCGCGCCCTGCTCGTCGTAGCGGCGCGCGATCTCGACCGGGTCACCGGCGTCGCGCAGGCTGACGAAGTTGACGCCCTTGACGACGCGACCGGCGGTCACGTCGAGGCACGGAATGATGCGTTTGGCGAGCATGGCGGAGCGGGGACAGACCCGCAGGATAGTGGATGCCCGCGGGCATCGCGGCGTCAGGCGCCGAGTTCGTCCGCGCGCTCCTGCGCAGCCTTGAAATCGATCGCGCCTTCGTACAGCGAGCGGCCGAGGATCGCGCCTTCGATGCCCTCGAACTCGACCGCGCACAGCTGCTCGATGTCCTTCATGCTGGCGATGCCGCCGCTGGCGATCACGGGGATCTTCACGTGGCGGGCGAGTTCGACCGTCGCTTCGAGGTTGACCCCGGACATCATGCCGTCGCGTCCGATGTCGGTGTACAGGATCGCCTCGGCGCCGTAGTCCTCGAACTTCTTGGCGAGGTCGGTCACGTCGTGGCCGGTCAGCTTGCTCCACCCGTCGGTGGCGACCTTGCCCCCCTTGGCGTCGAGGGCGACGATCACGTGCCCCGCGAACGCGCCGCACGCGTCGTGCAGGAAGCCCGGGTTCTTGACGGCGGCCGTGCCGATCACCACGAAGCTCACGCCGTCGTCGATGTAGCGCTCGATGGTGTCGAGGTCGCGGATGCCGCCGCCCAGTTGCACCGGCAGGTCGTCACCGACCGCCTTGATGATCTTTCGGATCACCGTCTCGTTCACAGGAAGGCCGGAGCGGGCGCCGTTCAGGTCGACGATGTGCAGGCGACGGGCGCCCTGCGCGAGCCAGTGCCGGGCCATCGCGACGGGGTCGTCGGAGAACACCGTCACGTTGTTGTCCATGTCGCCTTGCTGCAGGCGAACACAGTGTCCGTCCTTGATGTCGATGGCGGGGATGAGGAGCATGCCGGTGGTACCCGCGGGCGGGTTACAGGTCGAAAAGTGGGGAAGAGCGCTGAGAGGAGGTCGCCGGGAGGTGACGCGGAAGCCAGTATGGCCTGAAAACGCGGTCAGGGATTCCAGCGCGTGAAGTTCTCGTAGATGCGCAGGCCGGCTGCGGAGCTCTTTTCCGGGTGAAACTGGGTGGCGAAAATATTATCGCTCGCGACCACGCAGGTAAAGGCGCCGCCGTAAGTGCTTTCGCCGGCGGAAATTCGCCGCTCCGCGGGCACCACATAGTAGCTGTGGACGAAATAGAACCAGCTTTCGTCCGGGATGCCCGCCCAGAGCGGGTGCGCCTGCATCTGGCGGACGCGGTTCCACCCCATGTGCGGGACTTTCAGCCGCTGTCCGTCGGGCAGGCGCATCGCGTCGTCGCGAAAGCGGACGACCGAGCCGGCGAACAGCCCCAGGCCCGGCGTGTCGCCCTCTTCGCTGCGATCGAACAGCATCTGTTCCCCGATGCACACGGCCAGCAGGGGCTTGCTGGCCGCCGCCTCGCGCACCGTCTCGTCGAGCCCGTACTCCTTCAGGTAGCGCATGCAGTCCGGCATCGCGCCCTGGCCAGGGAACACCACGCGATCGGCCCGGCGGATCACGGCGGCGTCCGAGGTGATGGTGACGCTCTCCTTGGGCGCGACGTGCTCGATCGCCTTGGCAACCGAGCGCAGGTTGCCCATCCCGAAATCGACTATGGAAATCATTCGCTTCGGGTGTGTCCGGGAACTACAGCGTTCCCTTGGTCGAAGGAATCGTTCCCGCGGCGCGCGGATCGAGCTCGACCGCCATGCGCAGCGCCCGGGCGAACGCCTTGAAGACGGTTTCGCACTGGTGATGCGCGTTGTCCCCGCGCAGGTTGTCGACGTGCAGCGTGACCAGCGCGTGATTGACGAAACCCTGGAAGAACTCGTGCGCGAGGTCGACGTCGAATTCACCGATCATCGACCGCGTGAAGCGCACGTTCCAGACGAGCTCAGGCCTTCCCGAGAGATCGATGACCACGCGCGACAGCGCTTCGTCGAGCGGCACGTACGCGTGCCCGTAACGACGCACGCCGGCCTTGTCGGAGACCGCCCTGGCGAACGCCTGGCCGAGCGTGATGCCGACGTCCTCGACCGTGTGGTGGCCGTCGATGTGGAGGTCGCCCTTGGCCTGCACGACGAGGTCGACCAGCCCGTGGCGCGCGATCTGCTCGAGCATGTGGTCGAAGAAGCCGATGCCGGTCGCGAGTTCGGACCGCCCGCTGCCGTCGAGGTCGACGGCCACGCGGATCTGCGTTTCCTTGGTGTCGCGAACCACCTCGGCTCGACGGGAAGCTGGGGTCATTGTGGTGTCCCGATGACGGCGCGCAGCGCCTTGATGAAGGTCTGGTTCTCGGCCGCGGTGCCGACGGTCACGCGCAGGCACCCTTCGAGCCGCGCGTGCATGCGCGAGACGTTCTTGATCAGTATGCCCCGCTCCTTCAGGCCCGCAAACACGTGGTCGGGGTGGACGACGCGAAACAGGATGAAGTTGGCCGCCGACGGAAAGGCGAGGACGCCGGGAGTTTCGGCCAGCGCCGCGGCAAGCCGGCCACGCTCCGCGCGCAGCGTGGACGCCTGGCCGTCGAGCACCTCCAGGTTCTCGAGCATCAGGTCGGCGGCCGCCAGCGTGAGGACGTTGACGTTGTACGGCGGACGCACCTTGTCGAACTGCTCGATCCAGTCCGGATGGCCCGCGAGGTAGCCGAGGCGGATCCCGGCCAGTCCAAGCTTGGACATCGTGCGCAGCACGAGCATGTTCGGACGGCGCGGCAGCTCCGGCATCCACGTGTCCTGCGCGAAGGGCAGGTAGGCCTCGTCGATCACGACGACACCGGTCGCGGCGTCCAGCACCTGCTCGATCACCGCACGGTCGAACAGGTTGCCGCTCGGGTTGTTCGGGTGCGCGATGAAGACGACCGCGGGCCGGTGCTCCTCGATCGCCGCGAGCAGCGCCGGCGCGTCGAGCGAGAAGTCCGCCTTCAGCGGCACGCCCACGTACCGGCATCGATTGAAGCGCGCCGACATCTCGTACATCACGAAGCTCGGCGAGGGCGACAGCACCGCGGCGTCGGGCCTGGCGCACGCCTGGATCACGAGGTGGATCAGTTCGTCGGAGCCGTTGCCGAGCATCAGCCGCATCCCCTCGGGGACGCCCATCGCCCGCGCCAGCCGCTTCTTGAACCCCTCGGGATCGGACAACGGATAGCGGTTGAGCGCGGTGCGCCCGAGCCGATCGCCGAGCTGCCGCATCAGCCCGGGCGGCAGCGGGAACGGGTTCTCCATCGCGTCGAGCTTGATCAGCCCGACGGCGCTCGGCACAGGGTACGCGCCGATCGCGCGCACGTCGTCGCGCAGCACCGAGAGGTCGGGTCGATCGCTGCTCATCGCGGTTTCAGCCGGTACTCCGCGCTGGCGGCGTGCGCGGGCAGCTGCTCGCCGCGCGCGAGCGTCGACGCGACGCGCCCGAGCGTCTGCGCGCCGGCCTCCGACACGCGGATCAGGCTGGTGCGCTTCTGGAAGTCGTACACGCCCAGCGGCGACGAGAAGCGCGCCGTGCGAGCGGTCGGCAGCACGTGGTTGGGCCCGGCGCAGTAGTCGCCGAGCGCCTCGCTGGTGTGGCGCCCGAGAAAGAGCGCGCCCGCGTGCCGGATCTTCGCGGCCCACCGTTCCGGGTCGTCGGTCGAGATCTCGAGGTGCTCGGGCGCGATGCGGTCGGCGATCGCGCAGGCCTCCTCGAGGTCCCGGGTCAGGATGAGCGCGCCGCGGTTCCCCAGCGACTGCTCGATGATCGCGCGCCGCGGCATCGTCGGCAGCAGCTTCTCGATCGACGCCTGCACCTTTTCGATGAAGGCGGCGTCGGGCGTGAGCAGGATCGACTGCGCCAGTTCGTCGTGCTCGGCCTGGGAGAAGAGATCCATGGCGATCCAGTCCGGATCGGTCCTGCCGTCGCAGATCACCAGGATCTCGCTCGGCCCGGCGATCATGTCGATGCCGACGACGCCGAACACGCGTCGCTTCGCGGCCGCCACGTAGGCGTTGCCCGGTCCGACGATCTTGTCGACGGCCGGCACCGTTTCCGTTCCGTATGCCAGCGCAGCCACCGCCTGCGCGCCGCCGATCGCGAACGCGCGCGACACGCCGGCCAGGGCCGCGGCCGCGAGCACCAGCGGGTTGCGCTTGCCGTCCGGCGTCGGCACGACCATCACGATCTTCTCGACGCCGGCCACGTGCGCGGGCAGCGCGTTCATCAGCAGCGACGAGGGGTAAGCCGCGAGCCCGCCGGGAACGTAGAGGCCGACGCTGTCGAGCGCGTTCACGCGCTGGCCCAGCTCGGTGCCGTCGTCCTCGGTGTAGGTCCACGTCGTCGCCACCTGGCGCTCGTGGTACGCGCGGATGCGCCGCGCGGCGGTCTCGAGGGCAACACGCTGGTCGTTCGGCAGCGCGTCGAGCGCCGCCTGCATTTCCGCGGCCGGGATCTCGAGCTCGGCGACCGAGGATGCGCGCATGCGGTCGAAGCGGTTCGTGTACTCCAGCAACGCGGCGTCGCCGCGCGTCCTGACCTCGTCGACGATCGCGGCCGCGACCCGGTCGATCTCGCGATCGACCGCCGTGTCGACGGCGACGAGTTCGGCGAACTGCGCGTCGAAGGTCGGCTGCCGGCTGTCGAGCGTCCTCACCTTCATGCGCGCACCGCCTGCTGGATGCGCTCGATGATCGGCATCAGCGCTTCGCGCTTCAGTTTCATCGACGACTGGTTGACGATCAGCCGGGACGAGATCGGCGCGATCTCCTCGACCTCGACCAGGTCGTTCGCCTTCAGCGTGCCTCCGGACGACACGAGGTCGACGATCACGTCGGCCAGTCCTGCCAGCGGCGCCAGTTCCATCGATCCGTACAGCTTGATCACGTCGACGTGCACGCCCTTGGCCGCGAAGTGCTCGCGCGCGGTCTGCACGTACTTGGTCGCGACCCGCAGCCGCGCCCCGCGGCGCACCGCATTGGCGTAGTCGAAGCCCGCCGGCACCGCGACGCACAACCGGCAGCGCGCGATGTTGAGATCGACCGGCTGGTAGAGCCCTGCGCCGCCGTGCTCCATCAGCACGTCCTTGCCGGCAACGCCGAAGTCGGCCGCGCCGTACTGGACGTAGGTGGGCACGTCCGACGCGCGCACGACGACGATCCGAAGGTCGGGATTCGTCGTGCCGATGATCAGCTTGCGCGACGTTTCCGGATCTTCCAGCGGCGCGATGCCGGCGGCCGCCAGCAGCGGCCTCGTCTCGTCGAAGATGCGTCCCTTGGACAGCGCCAGCGTGATCACTTGACCCTTTCGACCTGCGCTCCGAGCGCGGCCAGCTTGGTTTCCATCTTTTCGTATCCCCGGTCGAGATGGTAAATGCGATCGACCACGGTTTCGCCTTCGGCAGCGAGCGCGGCGACGACGAGGCAGGCGGACGCCCGCAGGTCGGTGGCCATCACCGGAGCGCCGGCGAGCTTCGGCACGCCCTGCACGACCGCCGTGTTGCCCTCGATCGCGATGTTCGCGCCGAGCCGCTGCAGCTCCGAGACGTGCATGAAGCGGTTCTCGAAGATCGTCTCCGTGATCCGGCCGACGCCGTCCGCCACGCAGTCGAGCGCCATGAACTGCGCCTGCATGTCCGTGGGGAACGCCGGATACGGCGCCGTGCGCAGGCTCACTGCGCGCGGACGACCGGACATCCGCACCCGCAGGAGGTCGCCGTCCGCCTGAAGCACCGCCCCGGCTTCCTGCAGCTTGTCGACCACCGCGTCGAACGTGTGGGGCGCGACACCGCGCAGGACGGCTTCGCCGCCCGCCGCAACGACGGCCGTCAGGAACGTCCCGGTCTCGATGCGGTCGGGCATCACCCGATGCCGCGCGCCGTGCAGGCGTTCCACGCCCTCGATCGAGATCGCGCTGGAGCCGGCGCCCGAGACGCGCGCCCCCATCGCGTTGAGCGCGGCCGCCAGGTCGACCACCTCGGGCTCCCGCGCCGCGTTCTCGATGATCGTTTCGCCCTCGGCCAGCGCGGCGGCCATCATCAGGTTCTCGGTGCCGGTCACCGTCACCATGTCGGTGACGATGCGCGTGCCTTTCAGCCGCTTCGCTTCGGCGACCACGAAGCCGCCCTCGATGCGGATCGTCGCCCCGAGGGCCTCGAGCCCCTTGATGTGCTGGTCGACCGGCCGCGCCCCGATGGCGCAGCCGCCGGGCAGCGACACGCGCGCGGTGCCGAAGCGCGCGACCAGCGGGCCGAGCACGAGGATCGACGCCCGCATGGTCTTCACCATTTCGTACGGCGCCTCGGTGCGCGTCACCGCGTCGGCCTTCAGGCGCACCGTTGCGCCGTCCCGCTCCGCCGCGACACCCATCTGGCGCAGCAGCTTCAGCGTCGTCGCCACGTCCTGCAATTGCGGAACATTGTCGACGATGAACTCGTCGGGCGTCAGCAGGCTCGCCGCGAGGATCGGCAGCGCGGCGTTCTTCGCTCCGGAGATCGCCACTTCCCCGGCGAGCGGCCTGCCGCCGCGGATCTTCAGCTTGTCCATCGGGAGTCCCGCGACCGGGGGCCGCGGGCGGTGAAAGTGGACGGCGCGCGTGACGCGCGGGGAGTCGAGCAGCAGCGAGTCGGGCATGGCGAAGATCTCCGTGCGGCGCCCGCGACACGCGGACGCTCGACGCGAAGGGTCGTCGCCCCGCCCGAAGCGGGAGCGAACGCCTCGTGAAATCGACGTGAAGTCACGCGCCCTGCTCCCGGTACTCCTCCGGCGTCAGGGTGCGCATCGACAGCGCGTGGACTTCCTCGCGCATGCGCTCGCCGAGCGCCGAGTAGACCAGTTGGTGGCGCGCCACGCGGTTCTTGCCCGCGAACGCCGCGCTGACGATCAGCGCCTGGAAGTGGCGGCCGTCGCCGTCGACCTCGACACGCTCGCAATCGAGGGCCTGCGCGATGTAGCGCTTCACGTCTTCAGGGGAGGGTTCCATTGGACTCTCAGTTCCGGAGCTTGAATCCCCGCGAGAGCAGCGCGAGGGCGATTGCGCAGGTCACCGCGAACGCCACCGCGACGACGGCGAGGCTGATCCACGGGTTCACGTCGGACTGCGCGAAGAAGCCGTAGCGAAAGCCGTCGATCATGTAGAAGAACGGATTGAAGTGCGACACGCCCTGCCAGAACGGCGGCAGGCCGTGCACGGAATAGAACACGCCGGAAAGGAACGTCGCCGGCATCACGATGAAGTTCTGGAACGCCGCCAGCTGGTCGAACTTGTCGGCCCAGATGCCGGCGATCAGCCCCAGCGCCCCGAGCATCGCCGCGCCCAGGATCGCGAACACGAGGGACCACAGCGGTGCGGCGAACGCCGGCGGCGCGAACCACACCGTGATCGCGAACACGCCCGCGCCGACGACGACGCCGCGCACCACTGCCGCGGCCACGTACGCGCCGAACAGCTGCCAGTGCGAGAACGGCGGCAGCAGGACGAAGATCAGGCTGCCCATGATCTTCGACTGGATCAGGCTGGACGAGGAGTTGGCGAAGGCGTTCTGCAGCACGCTCATCATCACCAGGCCGGGAATCAGGAACGACGTGTAGCTCACGCCCGGCAGCGCCTCCACGTGCTCCTCGAGCACGTGCCCGAACACCAGCAGGTAGAGCACCGAAGTCAGCACGGGTGCGGCGATCGTCTGGAAGCTCACCTTCCAGAAGCGCAGCATCTCCTTGACCAGCAGGGTGCGGAACGCCACGGCCGGCGAACTCTCGGCGATCGCGGCGACCGGGACGCCGGGCCTGACGCCTGCGAGTCCGACGTCGGAGGCGCTCATGCGGCCTTCCTCTTCGCGGGATCGGACGTGATCTGCAGGAACACGTCCTCGAGGTCCGCGCGGCCGACCTCGACGTCGTCGAGGATGCATCCCGCGGCCGCGCAGGCGTTGAGCACCGCGGCGACGTCCGACGGTTGCGACAGGCGCAGCAGCACGGCACCGTCGCGCTCGTCGATCCGGTGCTGCAGCACGGACGGCGGCAGCGCGCCTCGCGCCCGCAACGTCATCTGCAGGCCGGCGAGGCGCGCCAGGAGCGCGCGCGTGGAATCGAGCGCCACGACGCGGCCGGCCTTCAGCATCGCGATCCGCTGGCAGAGCGCCTGCGCTTCCTCGAGATAGTGCGTGGTGAGGACGATCGTGTGGCCTTCGCGGTTCAGGCGGCGAATGAACGACCAGAGCGTCTGCCGCAGTTCGACGTCGACGCCCGCGGTCGGCTCGTCGAGCACGATCACCGGCGGCTTGTGCACCAGTGCCTGGGCCACCAGCACGCGCCGCTTCATGCCGCCCGACAGCGCGCGCATGTTGGTGTCTGCCTTCGGCGTCAGCCCGAGGTTCTCGAGCACCTCGTCGATCCACGCGCCGTTGTTCCTCAGGCCGAAGTAGCCCGACTGGAAGACCAGCGTCTCGCGCACGGTGAAGAAGGGATCGAACGCGAGTTCCTGCGGCACGACGCCGAGGGCCAGGCGCGCCGCCCGGGCGTCGTCGACGACGTCGTGGCCGAGCACGGTCACGCGTCCGGAGGTCGCGCGCACCAGGCCCGCGACGATGGAGATCAGGGTCGTCTTGCCGGCTCCGTTCGGGCCGAGCAGGCCGAAGAACTCGCCCGGCTCGATGGTCAGGTCGATGCCGTCCAGCGCTGCGAGCGAACCGTAGCGCTTGGTGACGGAGGAAACCTGGATGGCGGCAGTCACGGGGAACGCGGCGCGTCAGCGCCGGCGAAGAACCTGTGATTGTAATCGCCGCCCCTGCGCCACTCTGGCTCGCGGGCCGAGGGGCGTCGGTCGACGGGTCAGCCGGTGGTCTCGGCGATGTTCAGCAGCGGCGCAACGCCGTAGACGGTCGCGAGACTGAGGAGCCCCGGACGGCAGGCCGGAGAGCTGCAACTGGCCACCCCGCGCCTGCGCCTCGCGCTGCCAGGCGAGCACGACCGCGACCGCCGACGAGTCGCACGTTCGCACGGCGGACAGATCGAATGCGGTGTCGCCACCGCGGATCGCTTCGATTCCGGCGGCCGCGAGCGCGGCAGCGCTGTTCATCCCGATGTCGGTCGTGTCGACGCGCATGGCCAGGCTCAGGCCTTCTTGCCCTGCTCGAGCTGCCTGTTGCGATCGGTCAGCGTCTTGATCAGGCCGTCGACGCCCCCGGCGTTGATCTGCGAGGCGAACTGCGTCTTGTAGTTCTCGACCAGCCACACGCCGAGGATGTTGACGTCGTAGATCTTCCAGCCCGCGTCCGTCTTCTCCAGCCGGTAGTCGAGCTGGATCGGGTCGCCGCGGGTCGCCACCACGCTGGTGCGCACCAGCACGTCGGTATCGGCGGGCTGGGCCCGGAACGGCCGCAGCTGCACCTGGTGGTCGGTCACCTGCGACAACGCGCCGCTGTAGGTCCGGACGAGCAAGGTGCGGAACTCGCGCGTCAGCGCGGCGCGCTGCTCGGGTGTGGCCTGGCGCCACCCGCGCCCCACCGCGAGCTGCGTCATCTTCTGGAAGTCGACGTACGGGAGGATCTTCTCGTCGATGAGCTTCTGCACCCGGTTGACGTCGCCGCCCGCGAGCGCCTTGTCCGCCTTGATGGTGGCCAGGACCTCGTTCGACAGGTCGCGCACGAGCGCCTCGGGCGGGGCGATGGCCGCGGCAGATGGCGCGGCGGCCGGGGCTTGCGCCGATGCAAAGCCGGCAGCCAGCAGGGCCGCGCCAATCGCAAGGGACTTGATCATCTTCAGCAGGGACATCGATCACCCATTCATCGAGGCGTTACTGCGCCGGTTTCGGCGCGGATGGCGGATTAACGTCCGAGCCAGCCGCCGGTGGACCGGGCCTACCCTTGTCTTCGTCCGCCTTCGGCTCGCCTTGCTCGTCGTCCGGGTCCTTCTCGCGCGGGGGGTTGCCGTCGTACACGAGGTTGCGGCGCCGCTGCAGGTAGCCATCCCGGACGAACGTGTACTTGTCCAGCGCGGCGTCCGAGATCAGGTCGTCCGCCTTCAGTAATTCATGTCGGAAGTTGACCGTGCGCACGCCGAAGATCGTGTTGCGTACCGACACGTTGTTGATCCAGAAGTTGACGTCGAGGACCGTTTCGACGCCGATGCCCACGGTGTCGCGGATCGTGCTCGGACCGAACAGCGGGAGCACCAGGAAGGGCCCGTTGCCCACGCCCCAGACGCCCAGCGTCTGGCCGAAGTCCTCCCGGTGCTTCTCGAGGCCCATGCGGGTGGCGACGTCGAAGCACCCGAGCAGGCCGATCGTCGTGTTGACCGCGAAACGGCACACGTCCGAGACCGCCTCGCTTCCCTTGCCCTGCAGGAGGTTATTCAGCGCGTTCGACGGCTCGCGCAGGTTGCTGAAGCCATTCGACAGGCAATCCTGCACGGGGACGGGCAGCACCGCGCCGTAGACCTGCGCGAGCGGCTTCAGCACCACCTTGTCGAGGCCTTCGTTGAACTCGAACACCTGCCGGTTGAAGGACTCCAGCGGATCCCGCGGGTCCTGGCCGGCGTTCGGCGGAACGGTGGCGCATCCAGCCAGGAACGCCAGCAGCAGCAGCGCGGCCACGCCGACGGCACGGCGCAGCCAGTGCATCGAGGTATCCCCGTGCCTCCGGTGGGCAAGCATCGTGCCTGTCATCGGTCGTCCTCCATCCGGTTACTTCTTTTCTCCGCCCGGCTCGGCGGCCTTGCTGTACAGGAACCCGCTGATCAGGTTCTCCAGCACGACGGCGGACTGCGTCATCTTGATCTGGTCGCCCGGCTTCAGGTTCTGCTCGGCGCCGCCCGGCTCGAGGCCGATGTACTGGTCGCCGAGCAGGCCGGACGTGAGGATCTTCGCCGAGGTGTCGGTCGGAAACGCGATGCCCTGCTCGAGTTCCATCGTCACCGTGCCCTGATAGCTGCTGGTGTCAAGCGCGATGGCGGACACGCGGCCGATCGTGACGCCAGCGCTCTTCACCGGCGCGCGCACCTTCAGGCCGCCGATGTTGTCGAACTTGGCGGTGACCGCGTACGTGCCACCGACGCGGAAGGTCGCGAGGTTCGCGGCCTTCAGCGCCAGGAACACGATCGCCAGCAGGCCGAGCAGCACGAACAGGCCGACCAGCGTCTCAATACTCTTGCGTCCCATTGCACACTCCGTTCTAACGCGGCGCGCTGAACATCAGCGCGGTGAGCACGAAATCGAGGCCGAGCACGGCGAGCGAGGAGATGACGACCGTGCGCGTGGTCGCCTGCGCCACGCCTTCGGGCGTCGCCTGCGCCTCGTACCCCTGGTAGAGCGCGACGAACGTGCAGGCGATGCCGAACACCACGCTCTTGATGATGCCGTTGCCGACGTCGTCCCAGGCGTCGACCCCGCTCTGCATCTGCGACCAGAATGCGCCGGGGTCGATGCCGATCATCAGCACTCCGACGACGTAGCCGCCGAGGATACCGACGGCCGAGAACATCGCCGCCAGCAGCGGCATGGCGATGATGCCCGCCAGGAACCGCGGCGCGAGCACCCGCTCCTTCGGGTCGACGGCCATCATCTCCATCGCGGCCAGCTGCTCGCCGGCCTTCATCAGTCCGATCTCGGCCGTCAGCGACGTGCCCGCGCGCCCGGCGAACAGAAGCCCGGTAACGACCGGGCCGAGTTCGCGCACCAGCGACAACGCGACCAGCAGGCCGAGCGACTCCGCGGCGCCGTAGCGGCTGAGCGTGTAGTAGCCCTGCAGCGCAAGCACGAAACCGACGGCCAGCCCGGAGGCCGCGATGATGACCAGCGAGTAGTTGCCGATGGAGTGGACCTGCGAGACGGTCAGGAACAACCGCTTCAGCGCCCATGGCAGGCTGCGCACCAGGTCGACGAGGAAGAACGCGCTGTGCCCGAGGCCGCGCAGCAGGCCGAGCGCCCACACGCCGAGTCGCCTCAGGAGTTCGGCGGCGTTCACGGCCGCAGCCCCAGGTCGGCGCCGTACGCGCCGGCGGGGTAATGGAACTTGACGGGCCCGTCCGGTTCCCCGCCGATGAACTGGCGGACCTCCGGATCGTCCGACGCCTGCACCTCCGCGGGCGTGCCGTGGCCGACGATTCGGCCCGACGAGATCACGTAGACGTAGTCGCTGATCAGGAAGCACTCCTTCACGTCGTGCGACACGACCAGCGACGTCGCGCCGGTCGCGTCGTTCAGCCGGCGAATGAGGTTGGCCGCGACGCCGAGCGAGATCGGATCGAGCCCGGCGAACGGCTCGTCGTACATGATCAGTTCGGGGTCGAGCGCGATCGCGCGCGCCAGGGCGACGCGCCGCGCCATCCCGCCGGACAGGTCCGCCGGCTTCAGCTGCGCCGCGCCGCGCAATCCCACCGCGTTCAGCTTCATCAGCACGAGGTCGCGGATCATCGGCTCCGGCAGCGTCGTGTGTTCGCGCAGCGGAAACGCGACGTTGTCGAACACGGTCATGTCGGTGAACAGCGCGCCGAACTGGAACAGCATGCCGACCCGGCGCCGCAGCGCGTACAACGACTCGCGATCGCGCGGGTTCACCGGCGAGCCGTCGAACGAAACCGTTCCCCGCTGGGGCGTCAGCGTGCCGCCGATCAGGCGGAGCAGCGTGGTCTTTCCGCACCCCGATCCGCCCATGATCGCGATGACCTTGCCGCGCGGGAAGGTCATCGTGATGTCCGACAGGATGACCCGCTGGTCATAGCCGAACGTCACGCGGTCGATCTGGACGAGGTTGTCGTTCTTCATTGTCGAGCGAGGCCGCCGCATCCGCTGGAAGTGGGGATGCAGCGCCGCCGGCCGGGGGGAGGCCCGCAGAGGGGCGCCATTGTCTCACGGCGGACCGGCGCCGCTCAGCGCGTCCGGCCTAGCGTTCACTCGCGTTGTGGCCAGCCCTTACCGCCCGGTCGGCGCCGCGCGGCGTTCCCGGCGCGCGAGGCCCAGCGCCCTCAGTTCATCGTCGACGTCCGGGACGACGACGAAGGCCGCGGTCACGCTCTCGGGCAGGTCGCACGCACGACCGGTCGCGAGCTCGACGAAGGTCCAGCAGGTTTCCCCGCGCGCGAGGACCTTGCGCTGGCGCATCACGGCATAGCGACGCACGGAAGTGCGCCGGTCCCAGGTCGCGATCCAGGTGTAGACGTCGAGCGCGTCGCCCGCAAACGCCGGCCTCAGGTATTCGAGGAAGTGAGTCGATGCGACCCACGCATTGCCGCCCTGGAAGTAGCGCTCCATCGGCCAACCCTGGGCGGCCGAGTGCTCGACCGCGATGTCCTCCATCCAGCGCAGGTACTCGCGGTTGTTGGCGTGGCCGACCGCGTCGATCGACTCCGGGCCGACGATCAGCGGCTTGTGGAAGATGCGTGGCACGCCGGCCTCAGCGGGGCAGGCTGCTCGATCCCATCAGGAACTCGTCGACCGCGCGGGCACACTGGCGCCCTTCCCTGATTGCCCACACCACGAGGCTCTGGCCCGCGCCGCATGTCGCCGGCCGCGAAGACCTTGTCGACGTTGGTCGCGTAGGGCCGCGGTCCGTTCTTCGATTCCTCGGTCGCGGCGCGCGCGTTGCCGCGCGCGTCCTTCTCGACGCCGAACGACTCGAGCACCGAGGCCACCGGCGCCACGAATCCCATCGCGAACAGGACGAGGTCCGCGGGAATCTCGAACTCGGAGCCCGGCACCTCGACCATCTTCTGCGCCCCGGTGGCCGGGTCCTTCTGCCACTCGACGCGCGCGGCGACGAGCGCGCGGACGTTGCCCTTGCCATCGCCCTCGAAGCGCTTGGTCGTGACCGACCAGTCGCGCGTCACGCCCTCCTCGTGCGAGCTCGAAGTGCGCAGCTTGACCGGCCAGTACGGCCACGTCATTTCCTTGTTCTCCTTCGCCGGCGGCTGCGGCAGCAGCTCGAACTGCGTGACCGACCTGGCGCCATGGCGGTTCGACGTGCCGACGCAGTCGGAGCCGGTGTCGCCGCCGCCGATCACGACGACGTTCTTGCCGGTCGCGAGGATCTGGTCCCTGACCTTGTCGCCGGCCACGACCTTGTTCTGCTGCGGCAGGAACTCCATCGCGAAGTGCACGCCCTTCAGTTCGCGGCCGGGCACCGGGAGATCGCGCGGCTGCTCGGCACCGCCGGACAGCACGACCGCGTCGAACTCCTTCAGCAACTGGCCGAGGATCGATCGCCTGCTTCGACCAGTTGGTGACGCCGCCGTCGACCTTCGACCTGCCCACCAGCACGCCGGTGCGGAAGGTCACGCCTTCGGCCTGCATCTGCCCGACCCGGCGGTCGATGTGCGACTTCTCCATCTTGAAGTCGGGAATGCCGTAGCGCAGCAGGCCGCCGACGCGGTCGTTCTTCTCGAACACCGTGACGTCGTGCCCGGCGCGCGCCAGCTGCTGCGCGGCGGCGAGGCCTGCCGGCCCGCTGCCGACGACCGCGACCTTCCTGCCGGTCTTCACCTTCGGCGGCTGCGGCACGACCCAGCCTTCTTCCCAGCCCTTGTCGATGATCTTGTGCTCGATCGACTTGATGCCCACCGGCACGTCCTCGATGTTCAGCGTGCACGCGGCTTCGCAGGGCGCCGGGCAGACGCGGCCGGTGAACTCGGGGAAGTTGTTCGTGCTGTGCAGGACGTCGAGCGCGGCCCTCCAGTCCTGGCGATACACGAGGTCGTTGAAGTCCGGAATGATGTTGTTGACCGGGCAGCCGTTGTTGCAGAAGGGAATGCCGCAGTCCATGCAGCGCGCCGCCTGGACCTTGCCCTCTTCGTCGGAGAGGTGCGCGACGAACTCGCGCCAGTGCTTCATGCGCGACTGCGGCGCCTCGGCGGCCTCCTCGAGGCGCTGGTACTCCATGAACCCCGTGATCTTTCCCATCGCTATCCCGCGTCGTCAGTTCGTTGTCGTGCGCCGGGCGAGCGGCGCTTCAGGAAATCGCCGATGCCCGGCTCCGGCACCGCCTTGCCTCGATGCATCCACATCCAGCCCAGCGCGGCGTTGATGTGCGCACCGATCACCGCGGCGACCAGCACGGTGCCGCCGAGCCACGCGAGCACCGGCGGCACCGGGCCCTTGGTGTGCAGCCACATGTAGACGGGCACCGACAGCGCCGCGACCAGCACCATCGCCGGTATCACCCAGGGCAACGCCAGCAGCACCGCCACCACGGCGACGCTCGTCCGCACGTCCTCGCCCGCCCCGCGCAGCGACCACAGCAGCAGCGCGAGCGGCGCGCTCAGCAGCAGTCCGGGCAGCCACTGGAGCCGCCGCGGCCACAGCGCTTGCGGAGCGCGCATCGGTCCGGCCCGGGCTCACTACGCCGCCATCCGCTGCGCCGGCGCTTCCTGCGCCGCCGCCAGTTCCTTCAGTGCGCGCTTGTATTCGTTCGGGAACACCTTCACGAACTTCGCCCGCATCGCCGGCCACTGGTCGAGGATCATGCGTGCGCGCAGGCTTCCGGTGTGGCGGAAGTGGCTCTCGATCAGGCCGCGCAGGATGAACTCGTCGGTCTCGCCGAGGTGCCAGATCGCCTCGTCGACCTTCTCCTGCTGCTCGGCGGCCGGCAGCACGCGCTCGAGTTCGCACATCGACTGGTTGCAGCGCGTCGCGAAGTCGCCGTTCTCGTCGAACACGTAGGCGATCCCGCCCGACATGCCGGCGGCGAAGTTCCGCCCCGTCGCCGCCGAGCACGACCACCGTGCCCTTGGTCATGTACTCGCAGCCGTGGTCTCCGGTGCCCTCGACGACCGCCGCGGCTCCCGAGTTGCGGACCGCGAAGCGCTCGCCGGCCACGCCGTTGAAGTACGCCTCGCCCGCAATGGCGCCGTACAGCACCGTGTTGCCGACGATGATGTTCTCGGTGCCGGCGCCGCGGAAATCGTTCGGGCAGCGCACGATCACCCGGCCGCCGGACAGGCCCTTGCCGGTGTAGTCGTTGGCGTCGCCGACGAGGTCGAGCGTGATGCCGTGCGCGAGGAACGCGCCGAAGCTCTGCCCCGCCGTGCCGTTCAGCTGGATGTGGATCGTGTCGTCCGGCAGGCCCGCGTGGCCGAACTTCCTTGCGACCAGCGACGACAGCATCGTGCCGACCGAGCGATTGACGTTGCGGATCGGCGTGATGAAGCTCACCCGCTCGCCGCGCTCCAGCGCCGGCTTGCTCTGCTCGATCAGCTTGTGGTCGAGCGCCTTGGCGAGCCCGTGGTCCTGCGACTCGACGCACAGGCGCGCCACGTCGGCGGGCATCTTCGGCTGGTAGAAGATGCGGCTGAAGTCGAGGCCGCGCGCCTTCCAGTGGTCGATGCCCTTCTTCGTGTCGAGCAGGTCGGCGCGGCCGATGAGCTCCTCGAACCTGCGGATGCCGAGCTGCGCCATGATCTCGCGCACTTCCTCGGCCACGAAGAAGAAGAAGTTGACGACGTGCTCCGGCTGGCCCTTGAACTTCGCGCGGAGCACCGGATCCTGCGTCGCGACGCCGACCGGGCAGGTGTTCAAGTGGCACTTGCGCATCATGATGCAGCCCTCGACCACCAGCGGCGCGGTCGCGAAGCCGAACTCATCGGCGCCGAGCAGCGCGCCGATCACGACGTCGCGGCCGGTCTTCATCTGGCCGTCGACCTGCACGGCGATGCGCCCGCGCAGGCGGTTCAGCACCAGGGTCTGCTGCGTCTCGGCGAGGCCGAGCTCCCACGGCGTGCCCGCGTGCTTGATCGACGACACCGGCGACGCGCCGGTGCCGCCGTCGTGGCCGGAGATGGTGACGTGGTCCGCCTTGGCTTTCGCCACGCCGGCCGCCACGGTGCCGACTCCCACTTCGGACACCAGCTTCACGCTGATCGACGCCTGCGGATTGGCGTTCTTCAGGTCGTGGATCAGCTGGGCGAGGTCTTCGATCGAATAGATGTCGTGGTGCGGCGGGGGCGAGATCAGGCCGACGCCCGGCACCGAGAAGCGCAGCTTCGCGATGTACTCGCTGACCTTGTGGCCCGGCAGCTGGCCGCCTTCGCCGGGCTTGGCGCCCTGCGCCATCTTGATCTGGATCTGGTCGGCGCTGACCAGGTACTCGGTCGTCACGCCGAAGCGGCCCGATGCGACCTGCTTGATCTTGCTGCGCAGCGAGTCGCCTTCCTTCAGCGGGATGTCGGCGACGACGCGGTCCGAGCCGAGCACGCTGGCCAGCGTGTCGCCGTTGCGGATCGGAATGCCGCGCAGTTCCTGCTGGTAGCGACGCTCATCCTCGCCGCCCTCGCCGGTGTTGCTCTTGCCGCCCAGCCGGTTCATCGCGATCGCGAGCGTCGAGTGCGCCTCGGTCGAGATCGAGCCGAGCGACATCGCGCCGGTGGCGAAGCGCTTGACGATGTCCTTCGCCGGCTCGACCTCGTCGAGCGGGATCGCCTTCTTCGGATCGATCCGGAACTCGAACAGGCCGCGCAGCGTCATGTGGCGCTTGCCCTGGTCGTTGATGATCTGCGCGTACTCCTTGTACGTCTGGTAGGAGTTGGCGCGGGTCGAGTGCTGCAGCTTCGCGATGGCGTCCGGCGTCCACATGTGCTCCTCGCCGCGGACGCGCCACTGGTACTCGCCGCCGGCGTCGAGCATGGTGGCGAGCACCGGGTCGTCGGAGAACGCGGCGCGGTGCGCGCGCACGGCCTCTTCCATCACCTCGAACAGGCCCATGCCGCCGACGTTGCTCGCCGTGCCGCGGAAGTACTTGTCGACGAGGTCGCGGTTCAGGCCGACCGCCTCGAAGATCTGGGCCCCGCAGTACGACATGTACGTGCTGATGCCCATCTTCGACATGACCTTGTTGAGGCCCTTGCCGACCGCCTTCACGTAGTTCTTGATCGCCTTGTCGGCGTCGGCGCCGTGCAGCGCGATCAGCGTCTCGAGCGCGAGGTACGGATGGACGGCCTCGGCGCCGTAGCCGGCGAGCAGCGCGAAGTGATGCACCTCGCGCACCGAGCCGGTCTCCACCACGAGGCCGGTCGACGTGCGCAGGCCTTCGGCGATCAGGTGCTGGTGGACCGCGCTCGTCGCGAGCAGCGCCGGGATCGCCACGTGCCCGGCGTCGAGCGAGCGGTCGGTGACGATCAGGATGTTGTATCCGGCCTTCACCGCATCCACGGCCTGCGCGCACAGCGAAGCGAGGCGCGCCTCGACCCCTTCCTTGCCCCAGGCGAGCGGGTAGCAGACGTCGAGCTCGAACGACCTGAACTTGTTCGACGAGTAGTTCTCGATCGAACGCATCTTCGCCATGTCCTTGAAGTCGAGGACGGGCTGGCTGACCTCGAGGCGCATCGGCGGGTTGATGTTGTTGATGTCGAGCAGGTTGGGCTTGGGCCCGATGAAGCTCACCAGCGACATCACCATCTGCTCGCGGATCGGGTCGATCGGCGGGTTCGTGACCTGCGCGAACAGCTGCTTGAAATAGTTGTAGAGCGGCTTGGTCCTGTTCGACAGCACCGGCAGCGCGGCGTCGTTGCCCATCGAGCCGATCGCCTCCTCGCCCTGCAGCGCCATCGGCTCCATCAGCAGCTTGACGTCTTCCTGCGTATAGCCGAACGCCTGCTGGCGGTCGAGCAGCGGCACGTCGACGCGCGCGGCCGACGCCGGCTTCTCGCCCACGCCGGCCGGCAGGTCATCCAGCTTGATGCGGATGCGCTTGATCCACTCCTTGTACGGCTTGCTGGCGGCGAGCTGCTGCTTGAGCTCGGCGTCGTCGATGATGCGGCCCTGCTCGGTGTCGATCAGGAACATCTTGCCGGGCTGCAGGCGCCACTTCTTGAGGATGCGGCTTTCCGGGATCGGCAGCACGCCGACCTCGGAAGCCATCACCACCATGTCGTCGTCGGTGATCACATAGCGCGCGGGGCGCAGGCCGTTGCGGTCCAGCGTGGCGCCGATCCGGACGCCGTCGGTGAAGGCAATGGCGGCCGGGCCGTCCCACGGTTCCATCATCGCCGCGTGGTACTCGTAGAACGCGCGGCGCGCGTCGTCCATCGTCGTGTGCTGCTCCCACGCCTCGGGGATCATCATCATCACGGCGTGCGCGAGCGGATAGCCGCCCATCACCAGCAGTTCGAGCGCGTTGTCGAAGCAGGCGGTGTCGGATTGCCCGTCGTAGATCAGCGGGAAGAGTTTGTTCAGGTCGTCACGCAGCACCGGCGACGACATCACGCCCTCGCGCGCGCGGATCCAGTTGAAGTTGCCCTTCACCGTGTTGATCTCGCCGTTGTGCGCGATCAGGCGGTACGGGTGCGCGAGTTCCCACGCCGGGAACGTGTTGGTCGAGAAACGCTGGTGCACGAGCGCGATCGCCGACACGACGCGCGGATCGGCGAGGTCCGTGTAGTAGCGGCCGACCTGGTCGGCGAGCAGCAGGCCCTTGTAGACCACCGTGCGCGTCGAGATCGACGGCACGAAGTACTCCTTGCCGTGCTTCAGCTTCAGCGCCTGGATCTTGTGGCTGGCGGTCTTGCGGATCACGTAGAGCTTGCGCTCGAGGGCGTCCGGCACCATCACGTCCGGTCCGCGGCCGATGAAGATCTGGCGGATGACGGGCTCACGATCCTTCACCAGCGGCGACATCGGCATCTCGCGGTCGATCGGCACGTCGCGCCAGCCGAGGACCACCTGGCCTTCGGCGCGAACCGTGCGCTCGAGTTCCTGTTCGCACGCCTGCCGCGACGCGTGTTCACGCGGCAGGAAGATCATTCCGACCCCGTACTCGCCGGGAGGCGGCAGCGTGACCCCCTGCTTCGCCATTTCTTCCCGGTAGTAGGCGTCGGGAATCTGGATCAGGATTCCCGCGCCGTCGCCGCACAGCACGTCGGCGCCTACGGCGCCCCGGTGATCCAGGTTCTGGAGGATCAGGAGCGCCTGCTGGACCAGCCCGTGGCTCGGCCGCCCCTTGATGTTCGCGACGAATCCGACGCCGCATGCATCGTGCTCCTGGCTGGCGGAGTACAGGCCGTTCGATCCGGCGTGTTCGAGGGTGTGGGGGTCGGTCATCTCGGCTCCAGTCAGGACACCCTCGCGCAAGGCGAGGGGGAACTGATCACTTTACTGCGCCGCACCAACCCGGGCAAGAAGAAAAATCGGGGTCTGACCCCGATTTTCGGCACGGTACGCAGCAGGGTCTAATTAATCGGGGACAGAGTCATGGCTTGGGAGGCGCGGCCGCCCTGCCTTGCGGGCCACCGGACGTCGGCTCGGCGTCAACCTGGCCACCGCGTCGGTGGCACCGAGGAGCCAGCCTCCATGGGTGGCCCGGCGAATCGTCGCGAGTTCGTCGCTCGAGGGCGCGTGCTCGAACAGGCGTCGATAGGCGGCCTGGCGTTCGAACGGCGTGTTGCCCAGCGCCCAATAGACCGCGTGGTCGCTGATCAGGGGGTCGACTGCCCGGCCCACGTGGTGAGCATGGCTGGACCACCTGAACTCCGCCGGTCCCTGCACGAGCCCGGCGCGGACCGGGTTCAGTTCGATGTAGCGCATGCACGCCAGGAGGTAGCGGTCCGCGTCGACGACGGTCGACCGGTACCGGCCCTCGAACAAGGCGCCGGTCCTCCCGTGCCGGTCGTTGAACCAGCGGACGTAACGTCGGCCAAGGGACTGGACGACTCGCCCCACGTCTCCCGCCGCCTGTGGCGTGACGAGCAGGTGAACGTGGTTCGGCATCAGCACATAGGCATGGACGGCCAGCCCGACCTGCGCGGCGATCTCGCGCAGCACCGACAGGTAGCGCTCGCGGTCCACGTCGTCGACGAAGATTGCGCGGCGGTCGTTGCCGCGCTGGATCGCGTGGTGAGGGAAGCCCGGGATCGTCAACCGGGGAAGCCGAGCCACATCCGCTCCGAAATCGGGGTCTGACCCCGATTCTGCACTCGTCAGCCTTCGTCGATGGCGAAGAGCCGCTGGTGCTCCTTCATGGCGTAGCGATCGGTCATGCCGGCGACGTAGTCGGCGATCGCCCGCGCCTTGTCCTCGGCGGCGCGGGCCTGGTGATCGATGGGAAGCAGCCGCGGCTCGTCGAGGAACGCGCGGAACAGCTCGGTCACCACCCGCCGCGCCTTCGTCGTCATGCGCATGACGCGGTAGTGGCGGTACAGGTTGTGCAGCAGGAAGGACTTCAGGGCGTCGGCTTCCTTCCTCACGTCGGCCGAGAACGCCGCCAGCGGCCCCGCCTGGCGCACGTCGTCGATGCTCGCTGGCCGGGCCGCCTTGATCCGTCGGGCGGTCTCCGTCGCGAGGTCCACGATCAGCGCGTTGATCATCCGGCGGACTGTTTCGTTCACCATGCGGCGCTCGCCGATCTCCGGAAACTCCGCTCGCACGTCGCGCGCGTGGCGCGCGAACAGCGGTACGTCCTCCAGCTGGGGCAGCTGCAGCAGGCCGGAGCGCAGCCCGTCGTCGATGTCGTGGTTGTTGTAGGCGATCTCGTCGGCGAGATTGGCGATCTGGGCCTCGAGACTTGGCTGGCGCTTGTGCAGGAAGCGCTCGCCGACGTCACCCAGCTTGCGGGCGTTCTCGATCGAGCAATGCTTCAGGATGCCTTCGCGCGTCTCGAACGCGAGATTGAGGCCGTTGAAGCCGCCATAGCGCTCCTCGAGCTCGTCGACCACGCGGAGCGACTGCAGGTTGTGCTCGAATCCGCCGTGCTCCTTCATGCACTCGTGCAACGCGTCCTGCCCGGCGTGTCCGAACGGCGTGTGCCCGAGGTCGTGCGCCAGGGAGATCGCCTCGACGAGGTCTTCGTTGACGCCGAGCTGCCGGGCGATCGCGCGACCGATCTGCGCGACCTCGAGCGAATGCGTCAGGCGCGTGCGGAAGAGATCGCCTTCGTGATTGACGAAGACCTGGGTCTTGTACTCGAGCCGGCGGAACGCGCTGCAATGGATCACGCGATCGCGGTCCCGCTGGAACGCCGACCGCCCGGGCGCGTCCGGCTCGGCGTAGCGCCGGCCGCGCGACAGTTCCGGGCGCGCGGCATAAGGCGCGAGACCGCTGCCGTCCACTAACGGAATCCCCCGGCGAGCAACGTGTCGCGAACGACCTGGTCGGGGACCGCCCGCTGCGCGGCGCGGCCGATTGCCTCCAGCACGATGTAGCGAACGGCCCCGGCTTCCGCCTTCTTGTCGCCGCGCATGCTCCGCAGCGCGTCGTCGGCGCGGAGTCCCTCGATCCGCGGCGGCAGCCCGGCGAGCGCGACGGCGTGCTGCACTGTCCTGACGTCGCGCTCCGAGATCAGGCCGAGGCGCTTCGACATGTCGGCCGCCAGCACCATCCCGCACCCGACCGCCTCGCCGTGAAGCCACTGCGCATAGCCGGTCAGCGCCTCGATCGCGTGCCCGAACGTGTGCCCGAGATTCAGCAACGCGCGCTCCCCCGACTCGCGCTCGTCGCGGCCCACCACGCCGGCCTTGATCTCGCAGGACCGGCCGATGGCGCGCGCAAGCGCCGCCGCCTCGCGTTCGCGCAGGGCCGGCAGGTCCGCGACCACTTCCTCGAAGTACCTGGCGTCGGCGAGCAGTCCGTGCTTGATGATCTCCGCCAGGCCGGCGGCGAGTTCGCGCGAAGGCAGCGTCTGCAGCACATCGGTGTCCGACACGACGACACTCGGCTGGTGGAAGGTGCCGATCAGGTTCTTGCCGCTCGGATGGTTGATGCCGGTCTTGCCGCCGACCGATGAGTCGACCTGCGCCAGCAGCGTCGTCGGCACCTGGACGACGCGGATGCCCCGCATGTAGATCGAGGCCGCGAAGCCCGCGAGGTCCCCGATCACTCCGCCACCGAGCGCGACGACCAGGCTCCTGCGGTCGGCGCCGTGCGCCACGAGGGCATCGAGGATGCGGGCGACGCTGTCCCAGCGCTTGGTGCTCTCGCCGTCGGGCAGGCTGAGCAGAGTCGTTCTCGCCACGTCACGCAACGCGGCGAGCGCCTTGTCGCCATGCAGCGGCGCCACGACGTCGTTCGTCACCACGACGATGGACGTCGGCGCGAGCGGCGCCACGTACTCGGCGAGGCGGCCGAGCAGGCCTCCGCCGATGTGGATGGAATACGTCCCGCCTGCCACGGCCACGGTGATGCTGCGCATCGCGCGATTCTACGGTGCGACCTGCGAGAGCCGACGGACCGCAGGCTCCTCCAGGAGTCGGCGGACGAGGCGCTTCGGGTTCGCCGAGGCGGACTGGAACGTCAGGTGGGCCGTCTCTTCGTAGAGCGGCTGGCGCTGCGCGAGCAGTTCGTCGATCCGCGAGCGCGGATCGGCCGTCTGCAGCAGGGGCCGCGACCGGTCGTTGCGCGTGCGCCGGTGGATCTCCTCGCCGGTCGCGCGCAGGTACACCACCAGCCCGCGCTCCTTCAGCCGTCTGCGCGTGTCGGCGTTCAGCACGGCGCCTCCGCCCGTCGCCAGGACGATGCCCGGACGCTGCGTCAATTCGTCGAGCAGCGCGGACTCGCGCCTGCGGAAGCCCTCTTCACCTTCGACCGAGAAGATCGTCGCGATCAGCACTCCGCTGCGCGCTTCGAGTTCACGGTCGGCGTCGATGAACTCGAAGCCGAGCGCATGCGCCAGGAGGCGCCCCACGGTCGTCTTGCCGGCACCCATCATGCCGACCAGGAACACGGAGCGAGGTGACTCGTTCATCGCGCGAAGCGTACGTGAATGTGAACGGCGAAAAAAAGGGCCGCCTCGCGGGCGGCCCTCGTCGGAGCGTCCAGCCTTACTTCATCGCGGCGTTGATCTTTTCGGAGATCACGCGCGGCGTGATGAAGATGATCAGCTCGGTGCGGTCGTTGACCTGGCTCGTGTTCTTGAAGAGGTAGCCGACCACGGGGAGGTCGCCGAGGAGCGGAACCTTCGTCACGGTGGTCCGGTCCTGCTGCTCGTAGATTCCGCCCAGCACCACCGTGCCGCCGTTCTCGACCAGAACCTGCGTCTGCACGTTCTTCGTGTCGATCGCCGGACCCGAGAGTGTTTCCTGGCCGCGCGTGTCCTTGTTCACCTTGACGTCGAGGAAGATCGCGCCCTCCGGGGTGATCTGCGGCGTGACCTCGAGTTTCAGGACGGCCTTGCGGAACGCAACGGACGTCGCCCCGCTCGACGTGGCCTGCTGGTACGGAATCTCCGTGCCCTGCTCGATCGTCGCCTTGACCTTGTCCGCCGTGACGACACGCGGACTGGAGATCACCTTGCCGCGGCCGTCGGCCTCGAGCGCGGTCAGCTCGAGGTTGATCAGGCGCGTCAGGCTGCTGTTGAACAGCGTCAGGTTGAAAATGCCCGGATTGAAGCCGCTCAGGCCGCTCGCCGGCAGATTGACGTTGCTCGGGACGGTCCGGACGCTGCCCGGCGTTCCTGCGATCGTGCCGAAGATGTTCTGGCCGCCGACCACTGATTCGTTGTTGGCCTTGCCGTAGCCGAGGCGCACGCCGAGGTTGCGGCTGAACTTGTCGTCGGCCTCGACGATGCGGGCTTCGATCAGCACTTGCGGGACCGCGACGTCGACTTTCTGCAGCAGCCTGCGCACGTCCTCGAGCCGGGCCGCCGTGTCCTGAACGAACAGCTGGTTGGTGCGCGGATCGACCGCCACCGTGCCGCGCTTGGACAGCAGGCGCTGCTTGTCGTCGGTCAGCAGGCGACGCACGTCCTCCGCCTTCTGGTAGTTGACGACGAATGCCTCGGAGCGCAGCGGCTCGAGATCGGCGATCTGGTTGCGCGACTCGAGATCGAGCTTCTCCTTGGCCGCGATTTCTTCACGCGGGGCGACCAGGATCACGTTGCCGTTCTTCCGCATGTCCAGTCCCTTGGACTGCAGGATGATGTCCAGCGCCTGGTCCCACGGAACGTCCTTGAGCCGCAGCGTGATCGTGCCGCCCACGGAGTCGCTCGTGATGATGTTGAGGTTCGTGAAGTCGGCGATCACCTGCAGCAGCGAGCGGACGTCGACGTTCTGGAAGTTCAGCGACAGGCGCTCGCCCTGGTAGCCCTGGCGGGATCCCTGGAACAGCCGCGACGGGTCTTCCTTGACCGGGCGCACTTCGAGCACGAACCGCGTGTCGCTCTGGTAGGCGTTGTGCTCCCAAAGCCCGCGCGGCTCGACGACGAGGCGCGTGTTGTTGCCCTGCTGGCTCGCGCTGATCTGCGACACCGGCGTGGCGAAGTCGGAGACGTCGAGGCGCCGCTTCAGCGTGTCCGGCAGCGTCGTGTTGATGAAGTCGACGACGACCGTGTTGCCCTGCTGGCGGATGTCGACGTTGGTGTTGGGGTCGCTCAGGTCGATGACCACGCGGCCTTCGTTGTCGGCGCCCCGGCGGAAGTCGATGCCGCGAAGCGAACGTCCTCCGGTGAAGGCATTCGGGCCGGCCGTTGCCTGTGCCGCCACCGGCGCACCGGCAGCAGTCGCAGCCGCTGGCGCCGGCGCTCCGGCGAAGCTGGCGCCCGCCGCCCCGCCCAGCGCGACCAGCACGCGCTTGCCGTCGACCGTGACGTTGTGCGTCATCGAACGCTTCAGGTTCACCACCACGCGCGAGCGGCCGCCCGCCTGGACGACGTTCACCGAGCGGACGTCGCCCTGGTTCAATTCAACGAGGTTCTTGCCCAGCGCGTTCACGGTCTGCGGGAGATCGAGCGCCACGCGCGCCGGGTTCGCGACCGAGAAGCTCGGCGGCACGCCCGACACCGGATTCTTCAGTTCGATGCTGACCACCACGCCGGTGGTGGTCTGGATCGCATCGATGCGCTCGATGGCGTTTTCTCCCGACGACTGGGCCGCCGCCGTGCCGGTGAACGCAAGAAGACCGAGGACCGCGGCGAATCGCGACACCCGGCTGGCCAGACCCTTAACGGTGATGCTCATCGCTTGCTCCCTTGCTGCCGCATTGCGGCCTCCTGCAACTCCAGCTTCGAAGGCCGTTCGACCCACTCGCCGGCAGCGTCCTGGACGATTTCCTTGAGTTCAACTTCTGTTTCGGTGATCTTCGTGACGAGGCCGAAATTCTGTCCCATGTAGTTCCCGACTTTGACCAGATGCGTCTGGCCGGCAACGTCGATCAACGCCGCATTGTTACGTTGCTGCCGCAGCGTGCCAACCATCTTCAGCTGGTCCAGCGGATATCCCTCGAGCACTTCTCGCCGGCGATCGAGATCCGGCTTGAGGGCACTCGCGCTGGCGCGCGCCTGTGCCTGGCGGGCAACGGCGAGGATCATCTTCTGCGGATCGAACGGGTCGATCAGCGCCTTGCCCTCGTAGACGTACGGCGAAAACTGCTTGGGCTCCGGCACGGGCTGGGTCGTCGGACGCATGGTCTTGCGCGTCTCGTCCATCCAGGCCCGGAGTTCCGCTTCATCGCCGCCGCCGCAGCCCGCGAGGAGGGCGGCGAGGACAGCCATGGTGATGGTGCGAAGTGGAGTGATCGTGGAGTTCACTTGGCAGGTCCTTTCGCCGGCTCCTTCGCCTTGCGCTGCGCGGCGAGTTCTTCCGGGTCCAGATACCGATAGGTCTTGGCCGTGGCATCCAGGGTCAGGTTGCCGGTGCGGCCCGTCGTGACGTTGAGGTTGTTCAACGTGACGATGCGCGGCAGGTTGGCAATGTCGCTCGCGAACGCGCCGAGGTCGTGGTACTTGCCGGCGAGCTTCACGGCGATCGGCAGTTCCGCGTAGTACTCGCGCACGTTGGTCTGGCCCGGGCGGAACAGTTCGAAGTCGAGGCCACGCCCGACGCCCGCCTGGTTGATGTCCGACAGCAGTGCGTCCATCTCGGACTTGCTCGGCAACTGCTTCTCGAGCGTCAGGACGAACTGGCTCACCTGCTCGCGCTGCTTGCGCAGTTCGTCCAGGTTGATCGCCTGCTGCAGCTTGCTCCGGTACTCCTCCTTGAGCTTGACTTCCTCGGACTGCAGCTGCTCGAGCTGCTCCTTCTGGCCGCTCCAGAGGCCGAACCAGCCGCCGACCGCGCACGCGGCGACGACGAACAACCACAGCGCGACGCGCGGAACCATCGGCCAGGCGCCGACGTTGTCCAGCGTCAGGCCGCGGAACTCGGAGAGAAGATCACGACTGCTTGCCATCGTTGCCTCGTTCCCGCTCTATTTCTTCGGAGCCGCGCCAACCGGCGACGACGGCGTTGGGGTGGCGACGGCCGGAGTCGGCGCTGGCGTCGTCGCGGGTGCGGACGTGGGGGTCGCAACCGGTGCGCCAGCCGCTCGAACCGGCGTGCCCATCTTGGCGGCGTCCGCCTGCTGCTGCATCTGCGTCCGCTCCGGCGTCGGCTTCAACGTGAAGTTCAGCGCGAACTCGAAGACGCGCCGATTCACGCCGGCGGGGCCCTGCGGCGCAACCTTGATCTCGATGAGCTCGGGCTTCTCGAGAACGCGAGAGTTGTTCTGGAGGTTGCGCAGGAACTCGGACACACGCTCGTTCGAAGTGGCCCATCCGCCGACATTGACCTTGCGGTCCTCCTGCTTGATGGAGCGCAGGTAGATGCCTTCCGGCACCTGCTTCACCAGTTCGTCGAGCAGGTACACGGGCAGGTTGCGATCGGCCTGCAGGTCTTCCACCGCGCGCTGGCGTGCACGCAGGCCTTCGATTTCCTGGCGCAGCGTGGCGATTTCCTTGATCTGGCTGTCCAGCTTCCTGTTCTCGCTGCGAATGAACTCGTTGCGTCCCTGCTGGTTGGAGATGTAGCCCTGCAGGATCGACCATACGAGCCCGATCATCACCAGGCCGGCGACGAAGGACAGGGCCGTCGCTGCCCAGAAGACCTTCTTCTTGAGTTCACGCCGCGCCTCGCGGTGCGGCAACAGATTGATGCGTGGGGTCATTTGTCGAACCTCCGCATCGCCAGTCCGCAAGGCGTCAGGAGCGCCGGCGCGTCCATGCGCAGCTGCTTGTCACGGATGTTCGGCGACACTTCCATGCCCTTGAACGGAGAGATGACCGACGTCGGCACCTGCGAGCGCTCCATCAGCGCGTCGGCGAGGCCACTCACCACGGCCGAGCCGCCGGCCAGCATGATCTGGTCGACCCGGCTGTAAGGCGTCGACGTGAAGAAGAACTGCAGTGCACGCGTGATCTCCGTGCTGGTGGTGTCGATGAACGGCTTGAGGACCACCGTTTCGTAATCCGCTGGCAGGTCGCCGCTTCGCTTCTTCTGTTCCGCTTCCTCGGTCGGGATGCCGTAGGTGCGCGAAATGTCGCCGGTCAGCTGCTGCCCGCCGAAGGGCTGCTCGCGTTCGTAGATCGTCTCGCCGTCGTGCATCACGGTGACGCTCGTCGTGTTCGCGCCGATGTAGAAGACCGCGATGACCAGGCCCTCGCCGCCATTCGGCAGCTGCTGCACCAGGCGCTCGATCGCCGCGCGCGAAGCGTATGACTCCACATCGACGACCACGGGCTTCAGGCCGGCCGCCTGCGCAACCGCGATGCGGTCCTCGACCTTCTCTTTACGGGACGCAGCGATCAGGACTTCGACATCGTCAGGCGCATTGGGGATCGGCCCCAGCACCTGGAAGTCGAGGCTGACCTCGTCGAGCGCGAACGGGATGTACTGGTTCGCTTCGCTCTCGACCTGCATCTCGAGTTCTTCCTCTCGCAGGTTCGCGGGCAGAGCGATGCGTTTGGTGATCACCGCGGAGGCCGGCAATGCCATCGCGGCGTTGCGCACCTTGCCACCGGCCTTGCGCCAGGCGCGCTTCACGGCGTCGGCGACGACTTCTATCTTGTCGATGTTGCCGTCGACCACCGCACCGCGGGGGAGCGGCTCGATCGCATAGCGCTCGAGGCGCATCACGCCCTTGCCGGCTTCCGACAGTTCGACGATCTTGACGCTGGACGACCCGATGTCGAGTCCGATCAGCGGCGGCGTTTTAGGCGAAAACGGCAGGTCAAAAGCCAAGGTGACGCTCCCAACAACGGTCCAAGCTCGAATTCGTGCTCAAAGGGGCGTCCCAAGCGCGTCCGATGGACCGGGTATCCCCAACCCCACTTCGCGGTCGCAACGACACCCGTTTTTCCTTATCTTTCGAGCGTTTACCGCGTTTTTGTCGGACGGTACTTGAGATCCTAGCAACATAAGCAAAACGCACACAAGCCCCGCATTCAGCCTAACCGTGCCCTCTTTGAGGGATAAACAACGAACGATTGAAGCCGAGGGGCATCCAACTTCGCTACGCACCTTGCTGCCGTGCGCACATGCCTTGAGTGACATAATCCACGAGTCCCTGTGCAGCGAAGCGCAAAAAAGCGGCCGCTCACACGTCTAGTTTCCCCTGCAGTAACCGCGCCGACGTGCCTTCTCCCGATCCGGGTCCGCAACACGAACAATCCTCGTCCCGTCAGCGCCCGTGGGTCCTGCGGGCGGCGGGCAGCCTTGCCCTGCTGATCGGCGGCGGCGCCCTGGCGGGCATCTTCCTGCTGCTGCTCGTCTTCGCGATCGTCTACTCGAACCTGCCGCCGATCGATGCGCTGACCGACTATCGCCCGAAGATTCCGCTGCGCGTGTGGACTGCGGACGGCGTCCTGATCGGCGAGTTCGGAGAGGAGCGGCGAGACTTCCTGCCCTTCAGCGAAATCCCCGACACAATGAAGAAGGCCATCCTCGCCGCGGAGGACGACGCCTTCTATCAGCATCGTGGAGTCGACTACACCGGCCTGATGCGCGCCGCCGTCTCGAACTTCGTGTCTGGCAAGCGCGGCCAGGGCGGCAGCACCATCACGATGCAGGTCGCAAGGAACTTCTTCCTCAGTTCCGAGCGCAGCTACGTGCGCAAGATGTACGAGATCGCGCTCGCCTACAAGATCGAGTCGTCGCTGTCGAAGGACCGGATCTTCGAGGTCTACGCCAACCAGATCTTCCTCGGCCAGCGCGCGTACGGTTTCTCTGCGGCGTCGCAGGTCTATTTCGGCAAGAAGGCGAAGGACCTCACGGTGGCGGAGATGGCGACGCTGGCCGGCCTGCCGGTGGCGCCCAGCGCCTTCAACCCGTTCGTCAATCCGAAGCGCGCGAAGGCGCGGCAACAGTACGTCCTGTCCCGGATGCTGCAGCTGGGATACATCGACAAGGCAACCCACGACGAAGCGGTGCTGCAGGAACTCCGGCCGCGGCAGACATCCCTGGAAAGCCCGGAGGGTCCGCGCCTGCGACTGCACGCGGAGTTCGCCGCGGAACTTGCCCGCCAGCTGGTGTTCGACGTATTCGGCAGCGAAACGTACACGCGCGGCCTGAACGTCACGACGACGCTTCGCAAGGACGACCAGGAGGTCGCGTACGCGGCGCTGCGCAAGGCCGTGCTCGACTACGACCGCAAGTACGGCTACCGAGGACCGGAATCGTTCATCGAGCTCGGCAACGACGCGAACGTCCGCGAACAGCGCATCGAGGACGCGCTCGTCGAGGCGATCGAGAGCCCCAACCTGCTGCCCGCGGTGGTGCTCGAAGTCGAACAGGGCAGCGTCCGGGTTGCCGTCCAGGGCGGTGCGACGCTCGACATCAAGAGCGACGGACTGAAGTTCGTCGCGCCGTCGCTGTCCCCGAAGGCGCAGCCGAACCGCAAGATCGTCCCCGGCGCCGTGGTGCGGCTGTCACGCAACGACAAGGGCGTGTGGGAGATCACCCAGCTGCCGCAGGTGGAAGCAGCGTTCGTCGCGGCGAGCTCGAAGGATGGCGCCGTGCGGGCGCTCGTCGGCGGATTCGACTTCAACCTGAACAAGTTCAACCACGTCACGCAGGCGTGGCGCCAGCCGGGATCGAGCTTCAAGCCGTTCATCTACTCCGCGTCGCTCGAGCGCGGTTTCATGCCGAGCACGCTGATCAACGACGCACCCATCTCGATCGACCCGGCCCTGACCGGCGGGCAGGCGTGGGAGCCGAAGAACTACGACGGCAAGTTCGAGGGCCCGCTGCGGCTGCGGCAGGGACTCGCCAAGTCGAAGAACCTCGTGTCGATCCGGATCCTGCAGGCGATCGGCCCGGCCTATGCGCGCGACTGGGTGACCCGCTTCGGCTTCGACGCCGACAAGCACCCGGCCTACCTGACGATGGCGCTCGGCGCGGGTTCCGTGACGCCCTGGCAGATGCTGAGCGCCTATGGCGTCTTCGCCAACGGCGGGTACCGCGTGAACCCGTACCTCATCACCAGGGTGACCGACAGCAGCGGCAAGACGCTGATGGAAGGCAAGCCTCTAGTGGCCGGAGACGAAGCCAATCGCGCGCTCGACGCGCGCAACGCGTTCGTGATGGACAGCCTCTTGAAGGACGTCGCGCGCTACGGCACCGCCGCGCGCGCCGGCGCAACGCTGAAGCGCTCGGACATCGCCGGCAAGACCGGAACGACGAACGATTCGCACGACGCGTGGTTCGCGGGCTACGGCGGAGACCTGGTCGCGGTCAGCTGGCTCGGGTTCGACCAGCCGCGCCCGCTGGGCGAGCGCGAGACCGGCGGCGGCCTGGCGCTGCCGATCTGGATTTCGTACATGTCGAAGGCGCTGTCCGGGGTCCCCGAGACCGTGCGAGAAATGCCGCCGGGCGTGGTCCAGCTCGGCGGCGAGGTCTACTTCGTCGAGCACCAGCCCGGCCAGGGTGTGGCGAGCGTGGGCCTGGACGAAGCGATGCCGGTCGAGGAACGCGCCAAGCGCGACACGGTTCGCGACCAGATCTTCTGATCGCTTCAGCCCGGACCGAGCACCACGGGCTCACCGCCCTGGACGGACACCAGCCGCGACAGCGCCGCGAAGAGCTCCGAGCCATCGCGCGTGTCGCGCCAGGCGCCGTCACGCCAGGCGTAGTGGAAAGCGCCGTTCCTTCCGGCGACCCACATCTGCTGCATCGGCGCCTGGCTGTTGATCACCACCTTGGAGCCGTCGCCGAGTTCGAGCGTCAGCACGTTGCCGCTGCGCGAGGATTCGATGTCCGCGCCGGTGGCGTCGACCGCGCGCTCGATGGCGCCCATCGCCTGCTCGGCGCGCTGGAGGAACTCGGTTTCCGTCATGTTAGAGTCGTCGGCATGCGATTGATCCGTGGAACGATTCTAGCGGCCGCGTGCGTCGTCGCCCTCTCGGCATGCGGACAGAAGGGACCACTGTATCTCCCTCCGCCGCCAGCCGCGCCGCAGTCGAAAGCGCCTTCACCTGCCTCGGCGCCTTCCCGTCCCGCGGATCGTTCCTTCCCTGACGTCCCCGCGACGAACGAAAAGAAATGACGCCCACGCTGCCCGACAGCGACGGGTTCGGCTTCCGCGACGGACAACTGCACAGCGAGGACCTTCCTCTCGCGCACCTCGCGGAGCGCTTCGGCACCCCGCTCTATGTGTACTCGCGGCGCGCGATCGAGCGCGCCTTCGACCGTTACGCCGTGGCGCTGCGCGGCCGCGAAGCGCTGGTCTGCTACGCGATGAAGGCCAATTCGAATCTGGCCGTCATCGACATCCTCGCCCGGCGTGGCGCGGGCTTCGACATCGTGTCCGGGGGCGAACTGGAGCGGGTGCTCGCGGCCGGCGCCGACCCGGGAAAGACCGTGTTTTCAGGCGTGGGCAAGGGCGAAGCCGAAATCGAGCGGGCGCTCGCAGCCGGGATCCTTTGCTTCAACATCGAGTCCGCGCCCGAACTCGAACGCATCGACACCGTGGCTCGTCGGCTCGGCACGCGCGCGCGGATCTCGGTCCGAGTGAATCCTGACGTGGACGCGGGCACTCACCCGTACATTTCCACCGGACTCAAGAACAACAAGTTCGGCGTGGCCTACGCCGACACGCTGCCCCTGTACCGTGACGCCGCAGGCCGGGCCGGCATCGAGATCGTCGGCATCGACTGCCACATAGGCTCGCAGATCACCGACATCGACCCGTACATCGACGCGGCCGATCGCGTGCTCGACGTCGTCGATGCCCTGGCACGGGATGGCATTCCACTGCATCACATCGACTTCGGCGGCGGACTGGGCATCCGCTACGACGACGAAGTGCCGCCGGCCACCGAGGGACTGGTGCAGGTGCTGCTCGCCCACGTCGACCGCCGCGGACACGGCGCGAAGACCGTGATGTTCGAGCCGGGCCGGTCGATCGTCGGCAACGCGGGCGTTCTGCTGACACGCATCGAGTACCTGAAGCACGGGGAGACGAAGAACTTCGCGATCGTCGATGCCGCGATGAACGACCTGGCGCGGCCGGCCATGTACGACGCCTGGATGGGCGTCGTGCCGGTCGCGCCGCGCGCGGATGCGCCGGTTGCCTATGACGTCGTCGGGCCGGTGTGCGAGTCCGGCGACTGGCTGGCGCGCGATCGCCTCCTCGCAGTGCACCCCGGCGATCTGCTGGCCGTCACGAGCGCCGGTGCGTATGGCATGACGATGAGTTCCAACTACAACACCCGCGGTCGCGCCGCCGAGGTGATGGTGGATGGTGGCCGGGCGTTCCTGGTGAGAGCGCGCGAGCAGCCTGCTCAGCTCTTCGCCGGCGAGTCGCGCCTGCCCTGACGCCTGCTCGGCGACGTCGGCAGGGGCACGCCGCGCCGGCCCGCCCACCGCAGCAGGCGCACTCCAAGCAGCGCTCCAAGCGCGAGCGCGTAGATCGTCGGCGTCTCGAGGTCGTTCTTGGCGAGCTTGTGATACCAGTAGTGCAGCACCCCGAGCACCGCAACCAGGTACACGATCCGGTGCAGTCGCTGCCAGTTGCGTCCGCCCAGTCGCCGCACCATCGCATTCGTCGACGTGATGGCCAGCGGAATCATCAACACGTACGCGACGAAGCCGAAGGTGAGATACGGCCGCTTGGCGATGTCGCCCACGATCTCCGCCCAGTTGAAGAAGTGGTCGATCCAGACATACGAGGTCACGTGCAGGGTGCCGTAGAAGAAGGCGTAGAGGCCGAGCATCCGCCGCAGGCGGATCAGCCAGGCCCACCCGGTCAACCAGCGCAGCGGCGTGATCGACAGCGTGGCCAGCAGGGCCACGAGCGTCCATGTCCCCAGCCAGCGCAGCACGAACTCGACCGGGTTGGCGCCGAGGCCACCGGTGAAGCCGCGGCGCACCAGTTCGGCGAACGGAACCAGCGCCAGCGCGAACAGCGCTGCACGCACCGCCATGAACACGCGCGGGGGCAATGCGGCCGGGACCACGGCGAAGGGGCCACCCGGCATCAGTAGAGCTTCATCAGGTCCATGCCGGCGTACAGCGACGCGACCTGGTCCGCGTAGCCGTTGAACATCAGGGTCGGTCGACGCTTCGTGAACAACCCGTCCTCGCCGAGGCGCCGCTCGGACTGCTGGCTCCAGCGCGGGTGATCGCGCCCGGGGTTCACGTTCGAATAGAAGCCGTACTCGGTCGGGTTGGACTTCTCCCACGCGGTCGCCGGCTGTTTCTCGACGAAGCGGATCCGCACCAGCGACTTGGCGCTCTTGAAGCCGTACTTCCACGGCACGACGACACGCACGGGAGCCCCGTTCTGCGCCGGCAGCACATCGCCGTACATTCCAAACGTCAGCAGCGTCAGCGGGTGCATGGCCTCGTCGATCCGCAGGCCCTCGGTGTACGGCCAGTCGATCACCCGTGACCCGAGGCCGGGCATCTGCTTCCTGTCGGCAAGTGTCACGAACTCGACGAACCTGGCGTTGCCAGTGGGCTCCACGCGCCTGATCAGCTCTGCCAGCGGGAAACCGATCCACGGGACGACCGCGGACCACGCCTCCACGCATCGCAGGCGGTACACACGCTCCTCGAGGGGAGCGAGTTTCATCAGCGCGTCGATGTCGAAGGCCTGCGCCTTCTTCACCTCGCCGTCCACCTGGATGGTCCACGGCCGGGTCTTCAGCATCTTCGGTGCGAAGCGCGGCGGATCCTCCTTGTCGGTGCCGAACTCATAGAAGTTGCAGTAGCTGGTGACGAGGTTCGCAGGCGTGGGCTGCTCCATCGTCGGGTACGGGCCCGGCCGCGCCTGCAGCTTCTGCTGGGCCGAAGCGGATCCCGGCACCAGCGCGGCAGCGACCGCCGCCTTCAGCAGTTGGCGGCGACTTTCATACACGGCCCGTGGCGTGATCTCGGACGGCGGCAGATCGGAAGGACGTCGAATCAGCATCGGTGGCTCCAGGGAGGGCTGCGCCAAGGCGCGGCGATGGGAGGTTACAAGGGCTCCAGCGGGTCGAGGGGTCGGCAAGTCTGGGACAGCGCCGGACGCCCGGGGTTTCGGGCGGATAGACTGCCCGGAAAACGCGCACTGGAGGATCGGATGCACATCGAACACGAACTCAAGCTCGACTTCCGCGACGTTCTGATCCGGCCAAAGCGGTCCACGCTGACATCGCGCTCGGACGTCGACATCTCCCGCCAGTTCACCTTCCGCCATGCCGCGGTGCCGTACGACGGCATCCCGATCATCGCGTCCAACATGGACACCACCGGCACGTTCGAGATCGCACGGGCGCTCGACCGTTTCAAGCTGTCGACGGCGCTGCACAAGCACTACACGGTCGACGAGTGCGTCGCGTTCTTCAAGGGACTGGAACGCAAGTCGGCCGCGTTCTATTCCATGGGCATCACCAAGGCCGACGAGGAGAAGTTCCAGCGCGTCGTGGACGCGGCCGGCGACGCGGTGCAGTACGTGTGCATCGACGTGGCCAACGGCTACCACGAGAACTTCGTCACCTTCGTCACGCGCATACGCACGCGCTTCCCGCGAGCTCGTCATCATGGCCGGCAACGTGGTGACCGGCGAAATGACCGAGGAACTGATCCTCTCCGGCGCGGACATCGTGAAGGTCGGCATCGGCCCCGGTTCCGTCTGCACGACCCGCAAGATGACCGGCGTCGGCTATCCGCAGCTCTCGGCCGTGATCGAGTGCGCCGACGCCGCCCACGGGCTGAGCGGCCTGATCTGCGCCGACGGCGGCTGCACCACCCCCGGGGAGGTGGCGAAGGCATTCGGCGGCGGCGCGGACTTCGTCATGATGGGCGGCATGTTCGCGGGCCACGACGAGTCCGGGGGCGACCTCGTCGAGCGAGGCGGCGAGCAATTCAAGCGCTTCTACGGGATGAGCAGCCGCGCGGCGATGGAACGCTACGCGGGCGGCGTGGCGCGCTATCGCGCGGCCGAGGGCAAGGAGGTCCTGGTGCCCTACCGTGGGCCGGTCGAGCACACCGTGCAGGAGATCCTGGGCGGAGTGCGGTCAGCGTGCACCTACGTCGGCGCGCGGCGACTGAAGGAGTTCTCGAAGCGGACGACCTTCGTGCGCGTGGCCCAGCAGGCCAACGAGATGTTCGGAAAGTCCTGACGCCGCGCGGAAAGCGAAAGGGCGGCTCCCGGCCGCCCTTTCGTCCCTTGCCCGTTGCCGCCTACCGCCGCAGGCCCTGGGCGAAGTCGGCGAGCGCCTTGATCTCCGCGTCGGAGAGACGAGCGGCAATCTGCTGCATCGGCACGTTGTTGCGCCGGGTTCCATCGCGGAAGTTCTTCAGCGTGGTCTCGGTGTACTCGGCGTGCTGCCCGGCGATCCGCGGATACTGCACCGGGATGCCGGAGCCAGCGGGACCGTGGCAACCGGCGCAAGCCGGGACGGACTTCTCCGGGATGCCTGCCCGCCAGATCCGCTGGCCGAGCTCGATCGTGTCCTTGTTCCTCGCAAAGGCCGGCTTCGCTGCCTGGCTCGCGAACCAGGCGGACACGTTGCGCTTGTCCGCGTCCGAGAGCTGCGACGCAAAGCCGTTCATCACCGGGTTCTCGCGCGCCGGCTTCGACTGTCCCTGCGCGGAGTAGTCGACCAGCTGCTTGTACAGGTAGTCGGCGTGTTGCTGCGCGAGGCGGGGATTGCCGGCGATCGTCGAGTTGCCGTCGGTGTTGTGGCACGTCGTGCAGACCTGCGATGCCACCTGCTGACCGCGCGCGAGGTCGGGTTTGGACGGACCCTTGGTCTGGGCCTGGGCCACCAGCCCAAACCCCGCCGTCGCCGCTGCGCCCAGCAGCACCAGTAAGCGTCGCCCTATCGACCTGTTCATCAAAGCGCCTTGGTTGTTGGTTTGCCGCTCGCCCCAGCATCCGCGCGACTGCAGACGGGAACCGGCGGCGGACCATTTTGCGAAGCCGCGTATTCTACCGGACCCGATCCGCCCGGCTGCCTTCCCGCCTTCCTCGTGCAACTCTTCCACTCCGCCCGCTTCATCATCTCCGTGGCCGAACTTGCCGGGCTGCCGGACGCTGCGTTGCCCGAGATCGCCTTCGCCGGGCGGTCCAACGCCGGCAAGTCGACCGCGATCAACGTGCTCACGCAGCAGAAGCGCCTCGCCTTTGCGAGCAAGACGCCGGGCCGCACCCAGTTGCTCAACTTCTTCGAGCTGTCCGAGCGCGACGACCAGGGCCAGACCGTGCCGCGCGGCTACCTCGTCGACCTGCCCGGATACGGCTACGCGAAGGCGCCGGAGTCGGAGCGTTCGCAGTGGGACACGCTGGTGGGCGGCTACGTGGCGCGCAGGCAGACCCTGGTCGGGATCGTGATCGTGATGGATGCGCGGCGGCCGCTGCTGCCCGCCGACGAGGCGTTGATCGCCTTCATCGACCGGCCGACCTGCAAGCTGCACTTCCTGCTGACGAAGGCCGACCAGTTGAACAACAGCGAAAAGCGGCTGGCGATCGATCGGGCCCGGCGCCGGGCCGAAGAACTGGGCCCCCGGGCGTCGGCACAGTTGTTCTCCGCACTGAAGCGCCTGGGCGTGGAGGAGCTGGAAACGACCCTGGCCGGCTGGCTGCGCGACTGACGCAGCGCAGGGAATCGGATCGCCCGGGACCCGTATCATTCCGGGGCAAAAAAAAGCCCCGGAATTCGATCCAGGGCCTCAATGCCTGTGTGTCTTCAAGGCATCCCGCTCAGGGAGGAGAAGCGGGAGATGAACGAGTCATCAGGCACGAACGATAATCCGACCACGCTCACGCTCCAGTGGGAGTTTCCCGCATGCAGATCCTTGGCCAGTTTCCTTCAGTTCGCATGCGCCGCATGCGCCGTGACGATTTCTCACGGCGCCTGATGCGCGAGAACGCTCTCACGGTCGACGACCTGATCTACCCCGTGTTCGTCCTCGATGGCAGCCAGCGGCGCGAGGCGGTCGCGTCGATGCCGGGCGTCGAGCGGCTCTCGATCGACCAGTTGCTGCCGGTCGCGGACGAGTGCGTGCGGCTCGGCATTCCCGTGATGGCGCTGTTCCCGGTCATCGACGGATCGCTCAAGTCGCCCGACGGCAGGGAAGCCACGAACGCGGATGGCCTGGTGCCGCGCGCGGTGCGCGAACTGAAGCAGCGCTTTCCCGAACTCGGCGTGATGACCGACGTGGCCCTCGACCCGTTCACGACCCATGGGCAGGACGGCCTGATCGATGAGAGCGGCTACGTGCTCAACGACGAAACGATCGAGGTCCTGGTGCGGCAGTCACTGGTGCAGGCCGGCGCCGGCGTGGACATCGTCGCGCCCAGCGACATGATGGACGGCCGCATCGGCGCGATCCGCCAGGCGCTCGAAGCCGCCGGCCACATCCACACGCGGATCATGGCCTATTCCGCAAAGTACGCCAGTGCGTTCTACGGACCGTTCCGCGATGCCGTCGGCTCCTCGGGCAACCTCGGCAAGTCGAACAAGATGGTCTACCAGATGGATCCGGCCAACACCGACGAGGCGCTGTGGGAGGTCGGCCTCGACCTGGCGGAGGGCGCCGACATGGTGATGGTGAAGCCGGGCATGCCGTACCTGGACATCGTGCGACGCGTGAAGGACGAATACAAGGCGCCGACGTTCGTCTACCAGGTCAGCGGCGAGTACGCGATGCTGAAGGCGGCCGCGGCCAACGGGTGGCTCGACGAGAAGAAGGTCATCCTCGAATCGCTGCTCGCATTCAAGCGCGCCGGCGCGGACGGCGTCCTGACCTACTTCGCGCTGCAGGTCGCGCGCTGGCTGCGCGGCCAGGCGTAGGGACCGCGTGAACTGGATCGAGGTCCAGGCCGGGCGTGCGCAGGATCTGGGCGCCGCGCCGGCGGCGCTGCCGCCGGACGGCTACGTCTGGCTGGACGTTTCGCTCGAGGAAGTCGTCGCCGATCCCGAGGCGCTGCCCGGCGTCGTCGAGCGACTGACGGGGGTGCGGCTTTTCGACCTCCACCTCCAGGACGCGACGAATCCGCAGCATCCGTCGTTCTTCGACTCCACCAACGACTACCAGATGCTGGTGTTCCGGAAGCTGTCGACCGGCGACGCGCCGCCGCTGCAGGCCCTGGAGGAAAAGCGCGGCATGGCCGCGGATCAGCGCCGCCTGTTGCAGGAGATCGTCACACGCCCGATCACGTTCTTCCTGCTCGAGCGAATGCTCGTGACCGTACGGCATGCGCAGAGCAAGTCGATCGACGCGATACGGCAACGGATGCTCGATCCCCGGCGTGTCGGCGCTGACAACGGCGCCTACGACAGATCGCGCCTGCCGCCCCGTCCCGGGGAGTTGATGCTGCGCATGCTGAACGTGATGGTCGACCGCTACCTCGAGTTGAGGGAGCCGCTGTCGGACCGGCTCGACCGCTGGCAGCGCGACCTGCTCGATCCTCGGCGCCCCTTCTCGAACTGGAGCGCGCTGCTCGAGGCGCGGATGGAACTGCGCAAGCTCGAGAACCTGTGCGAAGGCCAGTACGACGCGCTCACCGAAATGCGCGACGAGTACCTCGAACAGACGCCCGAGGCCAGCGTCAGCGACGCGTACCTGGTCCGCCTGAACGACGTGATGGAGCACATCCAGCGCGTCCTGCACCATGCGCGGCGGCTCGAGTCCTCGGTCGAGTCCGCGGTCCAGCTTCACTTTTCGGCGAACACGCACCAGACCAACGAGATCGTGCGCAAGCTGACGGCGATCGCCGCGATCTTCGCGCCGCTGACGCTGATCTCGGGCGTCTTCGGCATGAACTTCCGCCACATGCCGCTGCTCGAAGACATCGACGGGTTCTGGATCACCGTCGGCACGATGGCGACCGTGGCGGTGATCATGCTGCTGTACTTCTGGACGCGCCGCATCCTCGAGCGTCCACGCGCCCCGCGCACGCCGCGCTGGTTGCGCTGACGTCCCAGCCGGCCGGTGGAGCCGCCGACGCCTACCCGCCTCCGCGCAATCGCCGCAACTCCCGCGCGTCGCGCTTCGTCGGCCGCCCCTTGATGTCCAGCGCGGGTTCACGGGCCAGCGCGCGGCGTTCCGCCGCCCGGGCGCGGCGCTGCCGGCTCTCTTCGGTCTCTTCGTAGAGGCGCTGCGCGACCGGCGCCGGTCCGCGGGCGCTCGAGAGCTCACGCACCACCACGTCCATCACGTCATCGCCGCGGCGGATCTGCAGCTCGTCGCCAGCCTTCACGTCGCGCGCCGGCTTGACCCGTTCGCGCGCTACCCGGACGTCGCCGGCGTTGATCGCCGCGGTGGCCAGCGAGCGCGTCTTGTAGAAACGCGCGGCCCACAGCCACTTGTCGAGGCGGACGCTCCCGTGTGTCGCTCATGCCATCAGCGGCGGCTGCGTTTCATCGACGATCCAGCGCAGGTACGGCGCGAAGCCTGCCTCGATCCCCAAGGCGACGATCTCGGGCACCTCGTACGGATGCAGTGCGCGGATCGCCTGCTCGACCTCGGCGTAGCGCTCGCGCGTGGTCTTGATCAGCAGCGGAGTCTCGGTCGCGCGCTCCACGGCGCCCCGCCAGCGGTAGATCGACGACGCCGGCGCCAGCCGGTTCACGCAGGCGGCCAGCCCGCTCTCCACGAGGGTCCGCGCGATGCGGTCGGCGACTTCATCGTCCGGGCAGTTGGTCAGCACCACGAGCGCTTCGCTCATTTCAGCAGCCTCCGGCGCGTCAGCACCAGCGCCACGTAGTAGCAGAACAGGCCGAAGGCCGCGAGCAGCAGGACGTCGCGTGCCAGGTGCGCCGGCGCCCTGCCGAGCGCAAGCGGTCGCACGAGGTCGACGGCCGCGGTCATCGGAAGCCACTGCGCGACGTCGCGCAGCCAAGGCGGCAACTGCGTCAGCGGGAAGTACACCCCGGACAGGAACACCAGCGGCATGACGACCACCGTGAAGTAGTTCGACAGCAGGTCGTAGCTGCGCGCCACGGCGTTGACGATCAGCGCCATCGCGGAGAAGACCAGCGCGATGAAGAAGGCGGCCGGCAGCACCAGCAGCGACATCGGCTCGCGCGCGATGTCGAGCACCCACATCATCACGAGGATGCAGAGCGCGGTGAACGTCGCCTTGCTCGCGGCCCAGAAGATCTCGCCCAGCAGCAGGTCATCGACCGCGAGCGGCGTGTGCAGGATCGCGTCCCAGGTCTTCTGCACGTGCATCCGCGAGAAGGCGCCCCACAGCGACTCGAACTTCGCCGAGTAGATCACGCTCATCGCGATCGCGCCGCTGGCGAGGAACTGCAGGTAGCTGACGCCCTCGACCTCGGGCAGCAGGCTGCCGAGGCCGTAGCCGAATGCCACGATCGTCAGCAGCGGCTCGATCACGTTGGTCAGCAGTCGCTCGAGGAAGAGCTTGCGCCAGACAAGGAAGTTGCGGCGCCACACCGGCACGAAGCGCGCGGAGACCTGAGGCAGCGCCCAGCGCGAGGTCCGGCGCTGGCACGCGCTCAAGCGGGCTGCGCGGCGGAGGCGCCTGACGGCGGCGGCGCTCATGCCTCGTCCCGCATTTCGCGCCCCGTGAGCTTCAGGAACACGTCTTCGAGGTTGGCGGGCCGGTGCAGGTAGCGCAGGGAGGCCGCGCGCTCGAGCGACTGCAGCAGGCGCGCTGGTTCGGCCGCGTAGCAGAAGGCCGTCTCGCCGCTGACCTCCAGCCGATCGGCCAGTTGCCGCCCGTCGCGCTCCGCCCAGGCGAACGCACCGTCGCCGTAGACCTCGATCACGTGCGGCTCGATGTGGGCGCGGATCAGGTCGCGCGGGCTGCCTTCGGCGATCTTGCGTCCGTGATCGATCACGGCGAGCCGCGTCGCCAGCCGCTCCGCCTCGTCCATGAAGTGCGTCGTCAGCAGGATCGTCTTGCGGCGGGCGAGGAGTTGCTTCAGCCGCTCCCAGATCACGTGCCGTGCCTGCGGGTCCAGTCCCGTGGTCGGCTCGTCCATGAAGATCAGGTCCGGGTCGTTCACGAGCGCGCGGGCGAGTGTCAGGCGGCGCTTCATGCCTCCCGACAGTTCGCCGATGCGCGCATCCTTCTTGTGCGCGAGGTTCGCGAATTCGAGCAGTCCCGGAACGCGCGCGAGCACCTCCGCGTCCGCCAGCCCGAAGTAGCGGCCGTACACGACGAGGTTCTCGGTCACCGTGAAGTCCGGATCGAGGTTGTCCATCTGCGGCACGACGCCGACGCGGATTCGCGCGCGACGGGCGTGGCGTGGCACCGGCTCGCCAACCAGCGTGATCTCGCCGCCATCCGGCTCGGTGAGGCCGAGGCAGCACCGCAGGGTCGTCGTCTTGCCGGCCCCGTTGGGGCCGAGCAGCGCGTAGCAGGTGCCGCGTCGAATCGAGAACGACAAGCCGTCGACGACGGTCGCGCCGCCGTAGTCCTTGCGCAGCCCGTCGACGACGAGCACGTCGTCCGCAATCGCGACGGCAGGCGTTGGCAAGGCATTCATCCGGGGGACCAAAGCAAAAGGCCTGCCGAACCGGCAGGCCTCTGCAGTCTAGCGGGCGCCGACGCTCAGCTGGCGTCGTCGGCCGCCGGCGCGGCTTCCTGCTGCGGCCGGTCGACCAGTTCGACGAAGGCCATCGGCGCGTTGTCGCCGACGCGGAAACCCATCTTCAGGATCCGCGTGTAGCCGCCGTTGCGCGCCTTGTAGCGCGGGCCGATCTCGTTGAAGAGCTTGACCACGACTTCGCGGTCGCGCAGGCGATTGAACGCCAGGCGCTTGTTCGCGACCGTCGGCTCGCGGCCGAGCGTGATCAGGGGCTCGACGACGCGGCGCAGTTCCTTCGCCTTCGGCAGCGTGGTCTTGATGGCCTCGTGGCGCAGCAGCGAGTTGGCCATGTTGCGGAACATCGCCAGGCGATGGCTGCTGGTGCGGTTCAGTTTCCGCAATCCGTGTCCGTGACGCATTCGTTCTTCCTTTCAGTCTTGGTTGCCGACTCTTCTATCCCACGCGGGGCGGTTCGGTCAGTGAGCGGGCAGGCCGGATCTCCGGCCCGCCCCCGTTCTTCCTACTTCTCCATTCCCGCAGGCGGCCAGTTTTCGAGTTTCATCCCGAGGGTAAGGCCACGCGCAGCCAGCACTTCCTTGATCTCGTTGAGCGACTTGCGGCCCAGGTTCGGCGTCTTCAGCAGTTCGTTCTCGGTGCGCTGGATCAGGTCGCCGATGTAATAGATGTTCTCGGCTTTCAGGCAGTTGGCCGAGCGGACGGTGAGCTCGAGGTCGTCGACCGGGCGCAGCAGGATCGGATCGACCTGCGGCGAACGCGACGACGGCGTCGACGACGATTCCGCCATGCCTTCCAGGGCGCCGAACACCTGCAGCTGGTCCATCAGGATGCGAGCCGACGAGCGGACCGCCTCCTCGGGAGTGATCGCGCCGTTGGTCTCGATCGTCATCACGAGCTTGTCGAGGTCGGTGCGCTGCTCGACCCGCGCGGCTTCGACCGCGTAGGAAACGCGCCTGACCGGCGAGAACGAGGCGTCCATCACGATGCGGCCGATCGTCTTCGAGTGGTCGTCGCGGAACGCGCGGACGTTGCCCGGCACATAGCCGCGGCCCTTCTCGACGCGCAACTGCATTTCGAGGCGGCCGCCGCCCGACAGGTGGGCGACGACGTGCTCGGGGTTGACGATCTCGACGTCGTGCGGCAGCTCGATGTCGCCTGCGGTCACCACGCCCTCGCCTTCCTTGGCCAGGCGCAGCGTGACTTCATCGCGGTTGTGCAGCTTGAAGACGACGCCCTTGAGGTTCAGCAGGATGTCGACGACGTCTTCGCGCACGCCGTCGAGCGTCGAGTACTCGTGAACGACGCCCGTGATCTGGGCCTCGGTCGGGGCGTAGCCCACCATCGAGGACAACAGGATCCGGCGCAGCGCGTTGCCGAGCGTGTGCCCGTAGCCGCGCTCGAACGGTTCCATCGTGACGATGGCGGCATTCGGGCCGATCGCTTCGACTTCGATCGCCCGCGGCTTGAGCAGTGCAGTGCTTGTCATTTCGTTCCCTTCAATACCCTCGGCTCGTTACGCCGATAAGGCTGATGGTTAGGGCTGGGAAAAGACGAAAGTGGGCGCCCGAACCACTTCCGTCGCCGGACCCGCGCAGCGGGGCCGGCGTCCATCCCGAGTTCTTAGCGCGAGTACAACTCGACGACGAGCGACTCGTTGACGTCCTGGGCGATCTCCTGGCGGTCCGGGGTGCCCTTGAACTTGCCTTCCAGCTTCTTCGGGTCGACTTCGACCCACGACGGGAAGCCGCTCTGCTCGGCCAGCGAGAGCGCCTCCTGGATGCGTCCCTGCTTCCTGGCCTTCTCGCGCACGGTGATCACATCGCCGGCCTTGACCAGCATCGACGGGATTCCGGCGGTCTCGCCATTCAACGCGATCGCGCGATGGCCCACCAGCTGGCGCGCTTCGGCGCGCGTCGAGCCGAAGCCCATGCGGTACACGACGTTGTCCAGGCGCGATTCCAGCAGCATCAGCAGGTGCTCGCCGGTGTTGCCCTTGCGGCGAGCGGCTTCCTGGTAGTAGCGGCGGAACTGGCGCTCGAGGATGCCGTACATGCGCTTCAGCTTCTGCTTCTCGCGCAACTGCGTGCCGTAGTCCGACTGCCGCGCACCCGAAATGCGGCCGTGCTGGCCGGGCTTGCTGTCCGCCTTGGCCTTCGAGTCGAAGGCGCGGCGCGAGCTCTTCAGGAAGAGGTCGGTGCCCTCGCGGCGCGAGAGCTTGAGTTTGGGTCCTGTATAGCGTGCCACGTGCTTTTCCTTTTCATCCTGCGGCTGGGCCGCATTAAGTCGGGGTCCTCGGACCGCGACGCTCTGGCAGTTGCCTGCCCTTACCTTCAAAAAGTTCGACCGGCTCTGCCAGCGAACTTTTTCACATCAGATCGGGCAAAAGTAGGTTTTCACTTTTGCCCGCCGCGTCTAGACCCGGCGCTTCTTCGGCGGACGCACGCCGTTGTGCGGGACCGGCGTGATGTCCTGGATCGACAGCACGCGGATGCCGATAGCGTTCAGCGCGCGCACCGACGACTCGCGGCCGGGGCCCGGGCCCGTGATGCGCACTTCGACGTTCTTGATGCCGTGCTCCTGCGCGGCGCGTCCCGCCGTCTCAGCGGCCACCTGCGCGGCGAACGGGGTCGACTTGCGCGAGCCCTTGAAGCCGGCGCCGCCGGAACTCGCCCACGAGAGCGCGTTGCCCTGGCGGTCGGTGATCGTGATGATCGTGTTGTTGAACGACGCGTGCACGTGCGCGATGCCGTCCGACACGACCTTCTTGATCTTCTTGCGCGCGCGCTGCTGCGCGGCGATCTGCTGCGGAGAAGGATTCTTCGCCATGGATTACGTTCCTTTCTTCAGCGACACGCCGGCCTTGCGCGGGCCCTTGCGCGTGCGCGCGTTCGTGCGCGTGCGCTGGCCGCGCACCGGCAGGCCGCGGCGATGCCGCACGCCGCGGTAAGTGCCGAGGTCGATCAATCGCTTGATCGACAGCTGCGTTTCGCGGCGCAGGTCGCCTTCCACCGTGACGCGGGCCACTTCCTCGCGGATGCGCTCGACCTCGGCGTCGTTCAGTTCCTTGACCTTCTTGTCGAAGGGAACCGCAGCGGCCTCGAGGATCGCCCGCGCGCGGGCGCGGCCGATGCCGTAGATCGCCGTCAGGCCGATCTCCGCGTGCTGATGCGGCGGGATGTTGATACCAGCAATACGAGCCATTCTGAGTCCTCGTTGTCCGCTTAGCCCTGGCGCTGCTTGTGACGCGGATCCGTGCAGATCACGCGGACAACGCGCTTGCGCTTGATGACCTTGCACTTGCGGCACATCTTCTTGACGGAAGCCATCACTTTCATCTTGTTCTCCAATCCGCGCTACTTCGCGCGGAACACAATGCGCGCCCGCGACAGGTCGTAAGGCGTCAGTTCCACAGTCACCTTGTCACCCGGCAGGATCCGGATGTAGTGCATCCGCATCTTCCCGGAGATATGTCCCAGCACCACGTGCCCGTTCTCCAGCTTCACCCGGAACGTGGCATTCGGGAGATTCTCGAGAATCTCCCCTTGCATCTGGATTGCGTCGTCCTTCGCCATGTCCTCGATCAGCGCGGCAACTGGCCGGGGCCGAAGCCCTTGAAATTCGCCTTCTTCAGCAGCGACTCGTACTGGTGCGTCATCAGGTACGCCTGCACCTGGGACATGAAGTCCATTGTCACGACGACGACGATCAGCAGGGACGTTCCGCCGAAGTAGAACGGCACCGAGTACCGCTTGTTCAGGAACTCGGGAACGAGGCAAACGAACGTGATGTAGATCGCGCCGGCCAGGGTCAGCCGCATCAGGATGCGGTCGATGTAGCGGCCGGTCTGCTCGCCCGGCCGGATCCCCGGAACGAAAGCGCCGCTCTTCTTCAGGTTGTCCGCCGTCTCCTTGCTGTTGAACACGAGCGCCGTGTAGAAGAAGCAGAAGAAGATGATCAGCGACGGCGTACAGGAACATGTACAGCGGCTGGCCGGGCGACAACGCCGCGGCGAGGTCGCGGATCCAGCGCGTGGCGTCACCCGTGGTGAACCAGCTCGCCAGCGTGGCCGGGAACAGGATCAGCGACGACGCGAAGATCGGCGGGATCACGCCGGACATGTTTAGCTTCAGCGGCAGGAACGAGCTCTGGCCGCCGTAGATCTTGTTCCCGACCTGGCGCTTGGCGTAGTTCACCGTGATCTTGCGCTGGCCGCGCTCGACGAACACGACGAACGCCGTCACCAGGATGACGAGCGCGATGATGAAGATCGCCGCCAGCGGCGCGATGCCGCCGGTGCGCACCAGCTCGAACAGGCCGCCGATGGCCGTCGGCAGGCCGGCGACGATGCCGGCGAAGATCAGGATCGAGATGCCGTTGCCGAGCCCGCGTTCGGTGATCTGCTCGCCCAGCCACATCAGGAACATCGTGCCGGTGACCAGAGATACCACGCAGACGAAGCGGAACATCAGGCCGGGATCGAGCACGAGGCCCTGCTGGGACTCGAGCGCCACGGAAATGCCGATCGCCTGGAAGATCGCGAGGCCCAGCGTGCCGTAGCGCGTGTACTGCGTGATCTTGCGGCGGCCGGACTCGCCTTCCTTGCGCAGCGCCTCGAGCGAGGGCATCACGTAGGTCAGCATCTGCATGATGATCGACGCCGAGATGTACGGCATGATCCCGAGCGCGAACACGGAGAAGCGCGACAGCGCGCCGCCGGAGAACATGTTGAACAGCCCCAGGATCCCGCCCTGCTGGCTGTTGAACAGCTGGCGCAGCTGGTCGGGGTCGATGCCCGGCACGGGGATGTGGGTTCCGACCCGGTAGACGACGAGCGCCAGCACCAGGAACATCAGGCGTCGTTTCAGGTCGCCGTACTTTCCGGTCTTGCCGAGCGTGTTGGGAAGGCTGGTCGCCACGCGGGTTCCTGGTTATGTCAGGTGGAGCCGATCACTTCTTCTTCGAGGGAGCGCTGGCCGCCGCCGGCTTGTTCGCCGCCGCCTTGACCGCAGCCGCCTTGTCCGCGATGGCCTTCTTCGCCGCCGTCTTCTTCGGGGTGTCCGGTATCGCCACCGGCTCGGCCACCGCGCCGCCCGCGGCCTCGATCGCCGCGCGCGCGCCCTTGGTCACGCCGATGCCGCGCACGCTGACCTTGCGGGACAGCTCGCCCGACTTGATCACGCGCGCGTCCAGCGCAAGCGCCGACACGACCCCGGCCTGCTTCAGCACCATCAGGTCGATCTCGTCGATCGCAAGCCTCTGCAGGTCGGACAGGCGCACGACGTCGACGTAGCGGCGCGTGAGCGACGTGAAGCCGCGCTTCGGCAGGCGGCGATGCAGCGGCATCTGGCCACCCTCGAAGCCGACCTTGTGGAAGCCGCCGGCGCGGGACTTCTGGCCCTTGTGGCCGCGGCCCGCGGTCTTGCCCCAGCCGGAGCCGATGCCGCGACCCACGCGGTGGTTCGCGCTCTTGCTGCCGGCGGCGGGTTTGAGGTTGTTCAGGCGCATGGTGTTGTCCTTGCGTGCGTCACGCGACCTTCACGAGGTGCCTGACTGCGTTGATCATGCCGCGGACCGCCGGGGTGTCTTCCAGCTCGCGGGTCTGGTGCATGCGCTTCAGGCCAAGGCCCTTCACGGTGGCCTGATGCGCGGCCTTCGCCGAGATCGGGCTCTTCACCAGCGTCACTTTCAGCGTCTTGTTCGCCATTGCCAGTCCCTGGGCATCAGCCCACGATGTCCTCGATGGCCTTGCCGCGCTTGGCGGCAATCTCGGCCGGGGTGCGCAACTGCGCCAGCGCGTTCAGCGTCGCGCGCACCAGGTTGTACGGGTTGGTCGACCCGTGCGATTTCGCCACGATGTTGCGCACGCCCATCACGTCGAACACGGCGCGCATCGGCCCGCCGGCAATCACGCCGGTCCCGTCCGCCGCCGGGGCCAGCAGCACCTTGGAGGCGCCGTGCTTGCCCTCGACCGTGTGGTGCACGGTCCCGTTCTTCAGCGGGATGCGCTCCATGCCGCGGCGCGCGGCCTCCATCGCCTTCTGCACGGCGACCGGCACTTCACGCGCCTTGCCCTTGCCCATGCCGATGCGGCCATCGCCGTCGCCGACGACGGTCAGCGCCGCGAAACCGAGGATGCGGCCGCCCTTCACCACCTTGGTGACGCGGTTGACCGCAATCATCTTTTCCTTGAGGCCGTCGTCGCGCTCGTTCTGCGGCATGCCCTTCGGTTGAACTCTCGCCATCTCTGCCCCTTAGAACTTCAGGCCGGCTTCACGCGCGGCGTCGGCCAGCGCCTTGACGCGGCCGTGATAACGGAATCCGGCGCGGTCGAACGCCACCTGTTCGACGCCCGCTGCCTGGGCTTTCTTCGCGATGCGCTCGCCAATGAGCTTCGCGGCATTCGCGTTCCCGCCCTTGCCCTTCACGGACGCGAGCTGGTTGCGCACTTCGGCCTCGATGGTGGACGCGCTCGCGAGCACCTTGCTGCCATCGGCCGAAATCACGCTGGCGTAGATGTGCAGGTTCGTGCGGGTCACCGTCAGCCGGTTCACCTTCTGCAGCGAAATGCGCGCACGCGTGGCGCGCGCGCGGCGGAGTCGGGATGCTTTCTTGTCGATCATGGTCTGTGCCTCGCCCCGCTACTTCTTCTTGGTCTCTTTGATGACGACCGTCTCGCCGACATACCGCACGCCCTTGCCCTTGTACGGCTCGGGCGGCTTGTAGCCGCGGACTTCCGCCGCAACCTGGCCGACCTTCTGCTTGTCGGCGCCCTTGATGACGATCTCCGTCTGCGTGGGCGTTTCGCACTTCACGCCGGCCGGCATCTCGTGCACCACCGGGTGCGAGAAGCCGAGCGACAGGTTGAGCTTGTCGCCCTGGGCCTGCGCGCGATAGCCGACGCCGACCAGCGCCAGGCGCTTTTCGAAGCCCTTCGACACGCCCGTCACCATGCCCGCGACCAGCGCGCGCATCGTGCCGCTCATCGCCTTGGCCTCGCGCGACTCGTCTGCCGCCGCGAACGTGACCTGGCCGTCGGCGACCGCGATCGCGACGCGCGGCGTCATCGCCTGCGTGAGCGTGCCCAGCGGGCCCTTCACCGTGATCTTGTCGGCCGCGATCTGGATGTCGACACCCTTCGCGACCTCGACCGGTACTCGTGCAATTCGAGACATGTTTCTCTCCGCCGTGTCCGGTTACGCCACGTAGCAGATGACTTCGCCGCCCACACCCTGGGTGCGGGCCTTGCGATCCGTCATCACGCCGCGTGAAGTCGACACGATCGCCACGCCGAGCCCGTTCATCACTTCGGGCAGGTCGTTGCGGCTCTTGTAGATGCGAAGGCCCGGCCGGGACACGCGCTCGAGGCGCTCGATCACCGGACGGCCCGCGTAGTACTTCAGGCCGATCCGCAGTTGCGGCTTGCCGTCGTTCGGGTTGACCTCGAAGCCATCGATGTAGCCCTCGTCCTTGAGGACGCCGGCGATGGCCACCTTCAGCTTCGATGCCGGCATCACGACCTCGGTCTTCTCGACGCCCTGGGCGTTCCGAATACGGGTCAGCATGTCGGCGATGGGATCACTCATGCTCATCGTTCGATCTCCTCGCTTACCAGCTGGCCTTGATCAGGCCCGGGATGTCGCCCCGCATCGCGGCTTCGCGGATCTTGGTCCGCGCCAGGCCGAACTTGCGGAACGTGCCGCGCGGACGGCCGGTGATGTCGCAGCGATTGCGCAGCCGGCTGGGGCTGGCATTGCGCGGCAGTGCCTGCAGGCGCTTCATCGCGTCCATGCGCTCGTCCATCGAGCGGGTCTGGTCGTCGATGATCGCCTTCAGCTCGGCGCGCCTGGCCGCGTACTTCTTGACGGTCGCTTCGCGCTTGGCTTCGCGGTTCTTAAGCGAAAGTTTTGCCATGTATCCCTCTAGGACACCGTGCTCAATTACGGAACGGGAACCGGAAGGCACCGAGAAGCGCCTTGGCTTCCTCGTCCGTCTTCGCGGTGGTCGTGATGCTGATGTTCATTCCCCGGAGCTTGTCGATCTTGTCGTACTCGATCTCCGGAAAGATGATCTGTTCCTTCAGGCCGATGTTGTAGTTGCCGCGACCGTCGAAGGCACGGCCCGACACGCCGCGGAAGTCGCGCACGCGCGGGAACGCCACCGTCACGAGGCGGTCCAGGAACTCGTACATCCGCTCGCCGCGCAGCGTGACCATCGTGCCGATGGCCAGGTTCTCGCGGATCTTGAAGTTGGCGATGGCCTTGCGGGCCTTCGTCACGACCGGCTTCTGGCCGGCGATCTTGACGAGGTCGCCGACGGCCATGTCGATGTTCTTCTTGTCGTTGACCGCTTCGCCGACGCCCATGTTCAGCGTGATCTTCGTGATCCGCGGGACCTGCATCACGGTCTTGTAGCCGAACTGCTTCATCAGGTCCGGCACGACCTTCTCGCGGTACTGGGTCTGGAAACGCGCCATGCCAGCTCCCCCTTACGCCTTTGCGCCGACGACGGCGCCATTGCTCTTGAACACGCGCATCTTCTTGCCTTCGACCAGCTTGATGCCGACGCGGTCACCCTTGCTCGTCGCCGGGTTGAACAGCATCACGTTGCTCTCGTGGATCGGCATGGTCTTGTCGCTGATGCCGCCGGCCACGCCCTTCATCGGGTTCGGCCGCACGTGCTTCTTGACGACGTTGATGCCCTCGACCACGAGGTGATCGGCATCGACCCGGCGCAGCACCGTGCCGCGCTTGCCCTTGTCCTTGCCTGCGATGACGACGACTTCGTCGCCCTTGCGGATACGTTCCATGGCGTTTCCTTACAGCACTTCGGGAGCCAGCGACACGATCTTCATGAAGCGCTCGGTACGCAGTTCACGCGTGACCGGTCCGAAGATGCGGGTGCCGATCGGCTCCAGCTTTGCGTTGAGCAGGACGGCGGCGTTGCCGTCGAACTTGATCGCCGAGCCATCGCCGCGGCGCAGGCCCTTGGCGGTGCGGACGACGACCGCGTTGTAGACCTCGCCCTTCTTGACGCGACCGCGCGGCGCGGCTTCCTTGACCGACACCTTGATGACGTCGCCAATGCCGGCATAGCGGCGCTTGGATCCGCCCAACACCTTGATACACATCACTGACCGCGCGCCGGTGTTGTCGGCGACGTCCAGCACCGTCTGCATCTGGATCATGGCTGCCCCAATGGCTACTGCTCGATAACTTCCGCTGACTTCTTCACCAACTTGCTTCGTCGCTGCTGCTGAACTGCGCGACGAGCAGTCTTGGCCCCGTCCGGGTTGGAGAGCCGGCGGCGCTTCCGTCCTGACCCCGTTCACCGGAGCCCGTCCCGCATCGCGGGTGGACCGGGGCGCCTGCCTGCCCTGGAAACCAAACCTAACCTCTGAAACCTGGTGTTCTCTGCTGCCTTCCGTACCGCCTTGCCGGCCTTGTCCCTACCCCTGTTCCGGCGAGACTCAACCGGAGCCGAAGACCAGAACCGGCGAAGCCCGCAAGTATATCCTGCAGCGCGTCATCGCCGCAACCTGCGGGAGTGCCTCAGATCGTCTGCACCGTCTCGACCACGCGGGTGACCGCCCAGGTCTTGGTCCTGGACAGCGGGCGCGACTCGGCGATCTCGACGATGTCGCCCTCGTTCAGCGCATTCGTCTCGTCATGCGCGTGGTACTTGTTCGACTTGACGATGTACTTGCCGTAGAGCGGATGCTTGACGCGGCGCTCGACCAGCACGGTCACCGTCTTGTCCATCTTGTTGCTGACGACGCGGCCGACCAGCGTGCGCGTCAGGGATTTCTTCTCGGCGTTCATTTGGCGGCGACCTTCTGACTCAGGACGGTGCGGACGCGCGCGATGTCGCGGCGCGTGCGCTGCAGCTGGCCGGTGTTCGTCAGCTGCTGGGTTGCGTGCTGCATGCGCAGCGAGAAATGCGCCTTCTGCAGCTCCTGCAGCTCCTTTTCGAGGGCGGCGACGTCCTTGGTGCGCAGTTCCTTGGCGTTCATGCGCGTTCTCCTTACTGGCCGAGCTGACGGACGACGAACGTCGTCTTCAGCGGCAGCTTGGCGGCGGCGAGCGCAAAAGCCTCCCGCGCCATGGTTTCGTTGACACCGTCCAGTTCGTAGACGACGTTGCCGGGCCGCACCTCGGCCACCCAGTACTCCGGGTTGCCCTTGCCGTTGCCCATGCGGACCTCGGCCGGCTTCTGGGAGATCGGCTTGTCCGGGAAGACGCGGATCCACACGCGGCCGCCGCGCTTGATGTGGCGGCTGATCGCGCGGCGGGCCGCTTCGATCTGGCGGGCGGTCAGGCGACCACGCTCGGTCACCTTCAGACCGAACTCGCCGAACGAGACGTTGGCGCCGCGCAGGGCCAGGCCGCGGTTACGGCCCTTGTGCTCCTTGCGGTACTTGCGTCGAGCGGGTTGCAGCATGATTACTCTCCGTCTTTCGCGCCGCCCTCGGGCTTGGCGTCACCCGGGGTCTTGGCCGCCACCTTGCGCACACGCTTGACGACCGGCTTGGCAGCGGCGTCCTTCGGTGCCTCGGCAGGCGCCGCCTCGGCGGTCTTGGTCTCGGCCGTCTTGGTATCAGCCGTCTTGCGTGCCGGCCGCTTGGCCGGGGGTCGGCGGTCGCCGCTCGGGCGGTCGGAACGCGGACGGCGCTCCTCGCGATCCGGCGCCGGCGAGTCCGTGGCGGCCGGGGCGGCTCCGCTGGCCAGCCTGTCGCCCTTGTAGACCCAGCACTTGACGCCGATGACGCCGTACGTGGTCTTGGCTTCCGAGAAGCCGTAATCGATGTCGGCGCGCAGCGTGTGCAGCGGCACGCGGCCTTCGCGGTACCACTCGGTACGCGCGATCTCGATGCCGTTGAGGCGGCCGGCGCTCATGATCTTGATGCCCTGGGCGCCGAGACGCATCGCGTTCTGCATCGCGCGTTTCATCGCGCGCCGGAACATGATGCGCTTCTCGAGCTGCTGGGTGATCGAGTCGGCGATCAGCTGCGCATCGAGTTCCGGCTTGCGGATTTCCTCGATGTTCACGTGCACTGGCACGCCGAGCATCTTCTGCAGCGTGGCCTTCAGCGTCTCGATGTCCTCGCCCTTCTTGCCGATCACGACGCCCGGACGCGCCGAGTAGATCGTGATGCGGGCGTTCTTCGCGGGGCGCTCGATGACGATGCGGCCGACGGAGGCGCTGCGCAGCTTCTTGCGCAGGTACTCGCGGACCTTCAAGTCCTCGCCCAGCATCCTGGGGAACGCCGGACCGGTGGCGAACCAGCGAGAGGTCCAGTTCCGCGTGACAGGCAGGCGGAAGCCGGTGGGGTTGATCTTTTGACCCATGGTTGCCTATTTCCTCGGTTTGGCGTCGCCGACCGTCACGTAGATGTGACAGCTCTTCTTCTCGATCCGCGTGCCGCGGCCCTTGGCGCGCGCGGCGAAGCGCCGCTGCACCGGGCCCTTCTCGACATAGATGCGCGTGACACGCAGTTCGTCGATGTCGGCGCCGTCGTTGTGCTCGGCGTTCGCGATCGCGGACTCGAGCGCCTTCTTGATCAGTCCGGCCGCCTTCTTCTGCGTGAACGACAGGATGTTCAGCGCCTTGTCGACCGGCTTTCCGCGAACCAGGTCCGCGACCAGGCGGCCCTTCTGGGGAGACAGGCGCGCGCCCTTGACGATTGCTGTGGTTTCCATCGTGCTCACCCTACTTCTTGGACACGGCGGTTTTCTTGTCCGCCGCATGGCCCTTGAAGGTCCGCGTCAGCGCGAATTCGCCGAGCTTGTGACCGACCATGTTTTCGTTGATGTACACCGGCACGTGCTGCTTGCCGTTGTGGACGGCGATCGTCAGGCCGATGAACTCCGGCAGGATGGTCGAGCGACGGGACCAGGTCTTGATCGGCTTCTTGTCGCGGGTCGCCTGTGCGGTTTCGATTTTCTTCTGCAGGTGGCCGTCGACGAACGGGCCCTTCTTCAGTGAACGAGACATTCAGGCCCCCTTACTTCCGTTTCCGGCGCTGCACGATCATCGTGTCAGTCCGCTTGTTGTTGCGCGTGCGATAGCCCTTGGTGAGCGTGCCCCACGGGCTGACCGGGTCGCGCTTGGTGCCAGTGCGACCCTCGCCACCGCCGTGCGGGTGATCGACCGGGTTCATCGCCACGCCGCGCACCGTCGGACGCACGCCGCGCCAGCGCATCGCGCCCGCCTTGCCGATCTGGCGCAGGTTGTTCTCCTCGTTGCCGACTTCGCCGATGGTGGCGCGGCAATCGATCAGCACGCGGCGGATCTCGCCGGAACGCAGCCGGAGCTGCGCGTAGCTGCCCTCGCGCGCCAGCAACTGGACGGACGCGCCCGCCGACCGCGCGAGCTGCGCGCCCTTGCCCGGCAGCATCTCGACGCAATGGACCGTCGTGCCCACCGGAATGTTGCGCAGGGGCAGCGTGTTGCCGACGCGGATAGGCGCCTCGTTCCCGCTCATCAGCTGCGCGCCGACCGTCAGGCCCTTGGACGCGATGATGTAGCGGCGCTCGCCGTCGGCGTAGCACAGCAGCGCGATGTGCGCGGACCGGTTCGGGTCGTACTCCAGGCGCTCGACCTTGGCGGCGATGCCGTCCTTGTTGCGCTTGAAGTCGATCACTCGATAGGCCTGCTTGTGGCCGCCGCCCTTGTGCCGCATCGTGATGCGGCCGTGGTTGTTGCGCCCCGACCCGCGGATCTGCTTCTCGGTCAGCGACGCGAGCGGCCTGCCCTTGTGCAGGTTGGCGTTGACGACCTTGACGACTCCACGCCGGCCGGCAGACGTCGGTTTGACTTTCACCAGCGCCATTTACTTCACCTCTTGCGCGAAGTTGATTTCCTGACCCGGCTTGAGCGACACGTACGCCTTGCGCACGTTGCCGCGACGGCCCTCGAATCGGCCGAAGCGCTTCGTCTTGCCCTTGGTGTTCAGGATCTGCACGGATTCGACCTGCACCTTGAAGAGCAGCTCGACCGCGGCCTTGACTTCCGGTTTGGTCGCGTCGTGCTTGACGCGGAACGCGACCTGTTCGTTCTTCTCGCCGATCATCGTGCTCTTCTCGGAGACGATGGGCGCGAGCAGCACGCTGTAAAGACGGTCCTGGCTCATCCCCACATCTCCTCGAGCTTGGCGATCGCCGGCTTCGTGACCACGACGTTCTTGTAGTGGATCAGCGACAGCGGGTCCGCGTAGCGCGGCTCGACCACCATGACGTTCTTCAGGTTGCGCGACGCGAGGTACAGGTTCTCGTCCACGGCCTCGGTGATGATCAGGACGGACTCGAGCCCCATCGCCTTCAGCTTCTCCGCCAGCGGCTTGGTCTTGGGAGAGTCGACCGACCATCCGTCGACGACCGCGATGCGGCCATCGCGCGCGAGCCGCGACAGGATCGAGGCCATGCCCGCCCGGTACATCTTCTTGTTCACCTTCTGGGTGAAGTTCTCGTCCGGCGAGTTCGGGAACGTGCGGCCGCCCCCGCGCCAGATCGGGCTCGACGACATGCCGGCGCGCGCGCGGCCGGTGCCCTTCTGGCGCCACGGCTTGCGGGTCGAGTGCTTGACCGTCGTCCGGTCCTTCTGCGCCCGCGTGCCCTGACGCGCGTTGGCCTGGTAGGCCACCACGATCTGGTGCACGAGCGCCTCGTTGTACTCGCGGCCGAAGAGCGTCTCCGGCGCCGGCGTCGTGCCGTCGGCCTGGCCCTGGGCGTTCAACAGTTTCAGTTCCATTGCGCCCCCTTATGCCTTCGCCGCCTTGGCCTTGACGGCCGGGCGAACGACGACGTTTCCTCCAGCCGAACCCGGAACCGCACCGCGCACGAGCAGCAGCCCGCGCTCGATGTCGACACGGGCCACGACCAGGTTCTGCGTCGTGCGCTGCTCGTCGCCCAGATGGCCCGCCATCCGCTTGCCGGGGAACACACGGCCCGGATCCTGGCGGTTGCCGATCGAGCCCGGCGCGTTGGTCGACACGGAGTTGCCGTGCGTTGCGCGGTTCGACGAGAAGTGGTGACGCTTGATCGCGCCGGCGAAACCCTTGCCGATCGTCACGCCGGTGACGTCGACCTTCTGGCCGACGGCGAAGAAGTCCGCGCCGATGGCCGCACCGGGCTTCAGCTCGCCCGCCTTGGCGGCGTCGATGCGGAATTCCCTGAGCACGGAGCCCGCTTCGACGCCGGCCTTGCTGTAATGGCCGGCGATCGGCTTGGCAACGCGGGAAGGCTTGCGGCTGCCGTAGGCGACCTGCACGGCGCTGTAGCCGTCGGTGTCTGCGGCTTTCACCTGGGTGACACGGTTGTTCGACACGTCGAGCACCGTGACCGGAACGGACTCGCCGTCATCGGTGAAGATACGCGTCATGCCGACTTTGCGGCCCAACAAACCAAGGGCCGAGCGGGTGTCGCTCATTCTTTTCTCCATCCCCGACTTCAATTGGCCGGGACCCTGTTTGGACACTCGGACGCGGACGTCCGGTGCCTGTTTGCCTGCTCGTGAGCTGTAATCCACCGGGGCGGATTACGGAAAGCCTGAAATTGTAGCCCAGTCGGCTACTTGCCGGCAAGCGGAGCCCGCCGGCGTCACATCCCTACTGCACCTTGATCTCGACGTCCACGCCGGCCGGCAGGTCGAGCTTCATCAGCGCGTCGACCGTCTTGTCGGTCGGGTCGATGATGTCCATGAGGCGCTGGTGCGTGCGCATCTCGAGCTGGTCGCGCGACGTCTTGTTGACGTGCGGCGAACGCAGGATGTCGAAGCGCTGGATGCGGGTCGGCAGCGGCACCGGACCCCGGACGACGGCGCCGGTGCGCTTGGCGGTGTCCACGATCTCGAGGGCCGACTGGTCGATCAGCTTGTAGTCAAACGCCTTGAGGCGGATGCGAATACGTTGGCTTTGCATTTCCAATCCTTTTCAAAGAGCGAGAGGCCGGCCATGCCGACCGGCCCCGGTTCAACGCGTTGCGCGGTCCGACCTACTTGATGATCTTGGCGACGACGCCGGCGCCGACGGTGCGGCCGCCCTCGCGCACGGCGAAGCGCAGGCCCTCTTCCATCGCGATCGGCGCAATCAGCGCCACCGTCATCTGGATGTTGTCGCCCGGCATCACCATCTCCGTGCCCGCCGGCAACTGGATCGACCCCGTCACGTCCGTCGTGCGGAAGTAGAACTGCGGCCGGTACCCGTTGAAAAACGGCGTGTGACGTCCACCCTCCTCCTTCGACAGCACGTACACCTCGGCCGTGAAGTCCGTGTGCGGCGTGATCGAACCGGGCTTGGCCAGCACCTGGCCGCGCTCCACCTCCTCACGCTTCGTGCCACGCAGCAGCACCCCGACGTTGTCGCCCGCCTGCCCCTGGTCCAGCAGCTTGCGGAACATCTCCACGCCCGTGCACGTCGTCTTCATCGTCGGACGAATCCCGACAATCTCGATCTCGTCGCCCACCTTCACGATGCCGCGCTCGATCCGCCCCGTCACCACCGTGCCACGACCCGAGATCGAAAACACGTCCTCCACCGGCATCAGGAACGCCCCGTCAATCGCACGCTCCGGCGTCGGGATGTAGCTGTCCAGCGCATCGGCCAGCTTCATGATCGACTGCTCGCCCAGCTCGCCCTTGTCGCCTTCCAGCGCCAGCTTGGCCGAACCCTTCACGATCGGAATGTCGTCGCCCGGGAAGTCATACTTGCCCAGCAGCTCCCGCACTTCCATCTCGACGAGCTCCAGCAGCTCGGCGTCGTCGACCATGTCGACCTTGTTCATGTACACCACGATGTACGGCACACCCACCTGCCGCGCCAGCAAAATGTGCTCGCGCGTCTGCGGCATCGGCCCGTCGGCCGCACTCACCACCAGAATCGCGCCGTCCATCTGCGCCGCCCCGGTGATCATGTTCTTCACATAGTCCGCGTGCCCCGGGCAGTCCACGTGCGCATAGTGACGCTTGCTCGTCTCGTACTCCACGTGCGCCGTGTTGATCGTGATCCCGCGCGCCTTCTCCTCCGGCGCCGCATCAATCTGGTCGTAGGCCTTCGCCTCCCCACCAAACTTCGCCGCCAGCACCATCGTGATCGCCGCCGTCAGCGTCGTCTTCCCATGATCCACGTGACCAATCGTCCCGACATTCACGTGCGGCTTCGTACGCTCAAACTTGCCCTTGGCCATTTCTGTCCCTCAAAGAACGGTTGTTGATGTATTCCTGGTCTACTTCGTCTTGGCGGAGATCACCGCCTCGGCGACCGTCTTCGGCGCTTCGGCGTAGTGCTTGAACTCCATGGTGTACGTCGCGCGGCCCTGCGTCAGCGAACGCAGCGTGGTCGAGTAGCCGAACATCTCGGCCAGCGGCACCTCGGCGCGGATCGCCTTGCCGCCACCGCCGGCGATGTCGTCCATGCCCTGGATGACGCCGCGACGCGACGACAGGTCGCCCATGACGTCGCCCATCTTCTCTTCCGGCGTCTCGACCTCGACCGCCATGATCGGCTCGAGCAGCACCGGCGACGCAGCGCGCATGCCGTCCTTGAAGCCGATCGACGCGGCCATCTTGAAAGCGTTCTCGTTCGAGTCGACCTCGTGGTACGAACCGAAGTGCAGCGTGACCTTGACGTCCACCACCGGGTAGCCGGCCAGCACGCCCGCCTTCAGCGTTTCCTCGACGCCCTTGTTCACCGCCGGGATGTACTCGCGCGGCACGACGCCGCCCTTGATCGCGTCGACGAACTCGAAGCCCTTGCCCGCCGGCTGCGGCTCGAGCTTCAGCACCACGTGGCCGTACTGGCCCCGGCCGCCGGACTGCTTGACGAACTTGCCCTCGGCGTTGTCGATGGTCTTGCGGATGGTCTCGCGGTAGGCGACCTGCGGCTTGCCGACCGAGGCATCGACGCCGAACTCGCGCTTCATGCGGTCGACCAGGATCTCGAGGTGCAGTTCGCCCATGCCGGAGATGATCGTCTGGCTCGACTCCTCGTCCGTGTGGACGCGGAACGACGGGTCCTCCTGCGCCAGGCGACTGAGGGCGATGCCCATCTTCTCCTGGTCGGCCTTGGTCTTCGGCTCGACGGCCTGGGAGATCACCGGCTCCGGGAAGATCATTCGCTCGAGCGTGATGACCTTGTGCGGGTCGCACAGCGTGTCGCCGGTCGTGACGTCCTTCATGCCGACGGCCGCCGCGATGTCGCCGGCGAACACTTCCTTGATCTCGTCGCGCTGGTTGGCGTGCATCTGCAGCAGGCGGCCGACGCGCTCCTTGCGGCTCTTCACCGAGTTGACGATCGTGTCGCCCGAGTTCAGGACGCCGGAGTACACGCGCAGGAACGTCAACTGGCCGACGTACGGGTCGGTCATGATCTTGAACGCGAGCGCCGAGAACGGCGCGGCGTCGTCCGCAGGACGCTCCTCGGAGACTCCACGATCGTTCTCGCCGACGACCGGAGGGATGTCCACCGGGCTCGGGAGGTATTCGATCACCGCGTCCAGCATCGCCTGCACGCCCTTGTTCTTGAACGCCGAGCCGCAGAGCATCGGCGTGATCTCGTGCGCGAGCGTGCGCAGGCGCAGCCCCTTCTTGATCTCTTCCTCGGAGAGCGCGCCGCCCTCGAGGTACTTGTTCATCAGTTCTTCGTTGGCCTCGGCGGCCGCCTCGACCATCTTCTCGCGCCACTCGTTGGCGCTGTCCACGAGCTCGGGAGGGATCTCGAGGTACTCGAACTTCATGCCCTTGGAGGCCTCGTCCCAGTAGATCGCCTTCATCTTGACGAGGTCGACCACGCCCTTGAAGCTGTCCTCGGCGCCGATCGGGATCTGGATGGCCACCGGGTTCGCCTTCAGGCGAAGGCGCATCTGGTCATAGACCTTGAAGAAGTTCGCGCCGGTGCGGTCCATCTTGTTGACGAACGCCAGGCGCGGAACGCCGTACTTGTTCGCCTGCCGCCACACCGTCTCGGACTGGGGCTGCACGCCGCCGACCGCGCAGTACACCATGCACGCGCCGTCGAGCACGCGCATCGAGCGCTCGACCTCGATGGTGAAGTCGACGTGGCCCGGCGTGTCGATGATGTTGATGCGATGCTCGGGGAAGCTGAGGTTCATCCCCTTCCAGAACGTGGTCGTCGCGGCCGACGTGATCGTGATGCCGCGCTCCTGTTCCTGCTCCATCCAGTCCATCGTCGCGGCGCCTTCGTGCACCTCGCCGAGCTTGTGGTTTACGCCGGTGTAGAACAGGACGCGTTCAGTGGTCGTCGTCTTGCCGGCGTCGATGTGCGCCGAGATTCCGATGTTCCTGTACCGCTCGATAGGGGTCTTGCGTGCCATGGTGCCGCCTTGAAACTGACCCGTGTGCCGGACCGCCGCAGGCGGGCCGGCTTATTCCGAGTTAGAAGCTGAAGTGCGCGAAGGCCTTGTTGGCCTCGGCCATGCGGTGCACTTCCTCGCGCTTCTTCATCGCGCCTCCGCGGCCTTCCGCGGCTTCCATCAATTCGCCGGCCAGTCGCAGCGGCATGGACTTCTCGCTGCGCTTCTTGGCCGCCTCGCGCAGCCAGCGCATCGCCAGCGCCATGCGGCGCACCGGGCGGACCTCGACCGGGACCTGGTAGTTCGCACCGCCGACACGGCGGCTCTTGACCTCGACCATCGGCTTCACGTTCGACAGCGCCGCCGAGAACACTTCCAGCGCGTTCTTGCCTGCCTTGGTTTCGATCTGCGTCAGCGCACCGTAGACGATCCGCTCGGCGACCGCTTTCTTGCCGTCGAGCATGATCACGTTGACGAACTTGGTGACATCCTGCGAACCGAACTTGGGATCCGGGAGGATTTCGCGCTTCGGTACTTCACGACGACGTGGCATTTCACACCTCTTGAGTCTTCAGTCGTTGGCGGTCGCGTCGCATCTCTTCCGATGAAACCGCGCCCGCGGGATGCAGCCCCATGGTGACGGGCCGCGACTTACTCGGCCGGCGTGCGCAAGGCACGCGGCCGGGAATCCGGTCAGGCCTTCGGGCGCTTCGCGCCGTACTTGGAGCGGCTCTGCTTGCGGTCCTTGACGCCCTGCGTGTCGAGCGAGCCGCGCACGATGTGGTAGCGCACGCCCGGCAGGTCCTTCACGCGGCCGCCGCGGATCAGCACCACCGAGTGCTCCTGCAGGTTGTGGCCCTCGCCGCCGATGTAGGAGATCACCTCGAACCCGTTCGTGAGGCGCACCTTGGCGACCTTGCGGAGCGCGGAGTTGGGCTTCTTCGGCGTCGTGGTGTAGACGCGCGTGCAGACACCGCGCTTCTGCGGGCTGTTCTTCAGCGCCGGGCTCTTGCTCTTGACGGGTTCGATCTCGCGCGGCTTGCGCACGAGTTGATTGATGGTCGGCATAGGTCCGCTTCTGTGGTCCGTTGTTGCAAACGCGAGTCACGCGACTCGCGGGTCCGAATCTGAAACTGCTGGCTGCTGGGGTACGTCGTGCTGCAGGTTTCCGGCGCGTTTGCCCCGGCTTTCGCCTGACGCACGCGGGAAGCTGCGACCTGGACTCGACCGTCGGCGCCGGCAATGCAGGCCGCCACGGCGGGCAAAGAACGCAGCGCCCGGGCGGGCGCCGAAAAGCTCACTATTATCGCCAGCGAGGGCGCGGGGTGTCAAGGCGCCCCTCTCGAGCGAGCCCTCTGCCGGGCCAGCGTGACCGGGCAAGAAAAGGGCCCGCCGCAGGCGGGCCCCTTTTGCCAGCCAGGGCAGGGCTACTCGGCGACCTCGGCCGACTCGTCTGCTCCGGTTTCAGTCTCGCCCTCGGTCGTCGTGGTGGCCGCCATCGCCTCCATCGCCGCGAGCTGCTGCTGCTCCAGGGCGTCGGCTGCCTCCTTCTCCTTGCGGGCGCGGTGGAATGCCAGGCCGGTGCCCGCCGGGATCAGGCGCCCGACGATGACGTTCTCCTTCAGGCCGCGCAGGTCATCCCGCTTGCCCATGATCGCCGCCTCGGTCAGCACCCGCGTGGTCTCCTGGAAGGAGGCCGCGGAGATGAACGAGTCGGTGGACAGCGAGGCCTTCGTGATGCCCAGCAGGATGTTGTCGTACAGCGCAGGGCGCTTGCCGGCCTCGATCGCCTTGTCGTTCTCGTCGAGGAGTTCGGACCGCTCCACCTGCTCCCCGGTGATGAACGGAGCGTCGCCGGGGTCGGTGATCTGCACCCGACGCAGCATCTGGCGCACGATCACCTCGATGTGCTTGTCGTTGATCTTCACGCCCTGCAGGCGGTAGACGTCCTGCACCTCGTCGACGATGTAGCGCGCGAGCGCCTCGATGCCCAGCAGCCGCAGGATGTCGTGCGGATCGGCCGGACCGTCGACGATCGACTCGCCGCGGTTGACGACCTGGCCGTCGTGCACCAGCACGTGCTTGTCCTTCGGGATCAGGAACTCGTGCTCCTTGCCGTCGAGGTCGGTGATGATCAGGCGCTGCTTGCCCTTGGTCTCCTTGCCGAACGTGACCGTGCCGGTGACCTCGGCCAGCGTGCCCGCATCCTTCGGCGAGCGCGCCTCGAACAGTTCCGCCACTCGCGGCAGGCCGCCCGTGATGTCGCGCGTCTTCTGCGACTCGGTCGGGATCCGCGCCAGCACCTCGCCGACGGCCACCTGCTGCGCATCGCGCACGACGATCAGCGCGCCGATCGGGAAGCTGATGGTCACCGAGTGCTCGGTGCCCGGGATCTTCACTTCCTCGCCCGCCTCGCCGATCAGCTTGACCTGCGGCCGCACGCCCTTGCTGGACGCGCTGCGGCGCTTGGCGTCGATGACGACCAGCGTGGAAAGGCCGGTGACCTCGTCGATCTGCTTGGCGACGGTCACGCCTTCCTCGACGTGCTCGAACTTCACGGTACCGGCGTACTCGGTGATGATCGGGCGAGTCAGCGGGTCCCACGCGGCGAGCTGCGTTCCGGCCTTGACCGTCTTGCCGTCGGCAGCCAGCAGCGTCGCGCCATACGGCACCTTGTGGCGCTCGCGCTCACGGCCGTTGTCGTCGACGATCGTGACCTCGCCGGAACGCGAGATCGCGACCTGTTCGCCCTTCGCGTTCGTCACGTAGCGCATTGTCGCGGTGAAGCGCACCGTGCCGTTGCTCTTCGCCTCGACGCCGGATGCGACCGCGGCGCGCGATGCCGCTCCGCCGATGTGGAACGTGCGCATCGTCAGCTGCGTGCCCGGTTCGCCGATCGACTGTGCGGCGATGACGCCGACCGCCTCGCCGGAGTTGACCAGGACCCCGCGGCCCAGGTCACGCCCGTAGCACTTGGCGCACAAGCCGTAGCGCGTCTCGCACGACAACGGGGTGCGGACGCGCACCTCGTCGATGCCGAGGGCCTCGATCTTCTCGACCGCGTCCTCGTCCAGCAGGTAGCCGATCGGGTACAGGACGTCCTGCGTATCGGGATTGATGACGTCCGCAGTGGCCACCCGGCCGAGAACGCGGTCGCGCAATGCCTCGATGACCTCGCCGCCCTCGACCAGCGCCTTCATCGCGACGCCGTTGGAGGTTCCGCAATCGTCTTCGGTCACGACGAGGTCCTGCGTCACGTCGACCAGGCGACGCGTCAGGTAGCCGGAGTTCGCGGTCTTCAGCGCCGTGTCGGCCAGGCCCTTGCGGGCGCCGTGCGTCGAGATGAAGTACTGCAGGACGTTCAGGCCTTCGCGGAAGTTCGCCGTGATGGGCGTCTCGATGATCGAGCCGTCCGGCTTCGCCATCAGGCCGCGCATGCCGGCCAGCTGGCGGATCTGCGCCACCGAGCCGCGGGCGCCGGAGTCGGCCATCATCCAGATGGAGTTGAACGACTCCTGCTTCACTTCCTTGCCGTGGCGGTCGATGGTCTGCTCGGTGGCGAGCTGCTCCATCATGACCTTGCCGACCTGGTCGCCGGCGCGGCCCCAGATGTCGACCACCTTGTTGTAGCGCTCGCCCTGCGTGACGAGGCCCGAGGTGTACTGCGCCTCGATCTCCTTCACCTCGCGCTCGGAGTTGCGGATGATCTCTTCCTTCTGGGTCGGGACCACCATGTCGCCGATCGCGATCGACAGGCCCGCGCGCGTGGCCAGCGTGAACCCCTTCTGCATCAGCTTGTCGGCGAAGATCACCGTTTCGCGCAGGCCGCACTTGCGGAACGCGGTATTGATCAGCTTGCTGATTTCCTTCTTCTTCAGCGGCTTGTTCAGCACCGAGAACGGCAGGCCCGCCGGCAGGATCTCCGACATCAGCGCACGGCCGATCGTCGTCTCGTAGCGTGTGATCTTCGGCGTCTTCTCGCCCGTCTCCGGGTTGACGTCGAATTCGCGGATCCGGACGGTCACGCGCGTCTGCAGTTCGACCTCGCGGTTCTCGTAGGCGCGGTGCACCTCGGCCAGGTCCGCGAGGTACATGCCCTCGCCCTTGCCGTTGATCTTCTCGCGCGTGGCGTAGTACAGGCCCAGAACGATGTCCTGGCTGGGAACGATCGAGGGGTCGCCGTTGCTCGGGAACAGGATGTTGTTCGACGCGAGCATCAGCGAGCGCGCCTCGAGCTGCGCCTCGAGCGACAACGGCACGTGCACGGCCATCTGGTCGCCGTCGAAGTCGGCGTTGAACGCGGCGCAGACCAGCGGGTGCAGCTGGATGGCCTTGCCCTCGATCAGCACCGGCTCGAAGGCCTGGATGCCGAGGCGGTGCAGCGTCGGGGCGCGGTTGAGCATCACCGGGTGCTGCCGGATCACCTCTTCGAGGATGTCCCACACCACCGGTTCCTGCGACTCGACCATCTTCTTGGCCGCCTTGATCGTGGTGGCCAGTCCCATCAGCTCGAGCTTGTTGAAGATGAACGGCTTGAAGAGTTCGAGCGCCATCAGCTTCGGCAGGCCGCACTGGTGCAGCTTGAGCTGCGGACCGACCACGATGACGGAGCGGCCCGAGTAGTCGACGCGCTTGCCGAGCAGGTTCTGGCGGAAGCGGCCGCCCTTGCCCTTGATCATGTCGGCGAGCGACTTCAGCGGGCGCTTGTTCGCGCCCGTCATCGCCTTGCCGCGACGGCCGTTGTCGAGCAGCGAGTCGACCGCCTCCTGCAGCATCCGCTTCTCGTTGCGGACGATGATCTCGGGCGCCTTGAGCTCGAGCAGTCGCTTCAGGCGGTTGTTCCGGTTGATCACGCGGCGGTACAGGTCGTTCAGGTCCGACGTCGCGAAGCGGCCGCCGTCCAGCGGCACCAGCGGACGCAGTTCCGGCGGCAGCACCGGCAGTACTTCGAGGATCATCCACTCGGGCTTGATCCCAGAACGCTGGAAGCCCTCGAGCACCTTCAGGCGCTTGGCGAACTTCTTGATCTTGGCCTCGGAGCCAGTCTCGGCCAGGTCCTTGCGCAGCGTCTCGATCTCACGGTTGACGTCGATGCCGCGCAGCAGCTCGCGGATCGCCTCCGCGCCCATCAGCGCGCGGAAGTCGTCGCCGTACTCCTCGGTCTTGGCGATGAAGTCGTCCTCGGTCATCAGCTGCCCCTTCTTCAGGGGCGTGAAGCCGGGGTCGACCACGCAGTAGGCCTCGAAGTACAGCACGCGCTCGATGTCGCGCAGCGTCATGTCGAGCACCATCCCCATGCGGGACGGCAGGCTCTTCAGGAACCAGATGTGCGCGGTCGGGCTGGCCAGCTCGATGTGGCCCATGCGCTCGCGGCGCACCTTGGCGAGCGTCACCTCGACTCCGCACTTCTCGCAGATCACGCCGCGGTGCTTCAGGCGCTTGTACTTCCCGCACAGGCACTCGTAGTCCTTGATCGGGCCGAAGATCTTGGCGCAGAACAGGCCGTCCCGCTCCGGCTTGAACGTGCGGTAGTTGATCGTCTCGGGCTTCTTGACCTCGCCGAACGACCACGAACGGATCTTGTCCGGCGACGCGATGCCGATCTTGATGGCATCGAACTGCTCTTCCTGCTGGACCTGTTTGAACAGGTCGAGTAGCGCTTTCATGCGTGCTCCTCTGTGATCCTAGGCGTCAATGGCTCGCGTGGTCTTCCGATCAGATGCGCTCGAGATCGATGTCGATCCCAAGCGAACGGATCTCCTTCACGAGCACGTTGAAGGACTCCGGCATGCCGGCGTCGATCACGTGATCGCCCTTGACGATGTTCTCGTAGACCTTGGTGCGGCCCTGCACGTCGTCCGATTTCACGGTCAGCATCTCCTGCAGCACGTACGACGCGCCGTAGGCCTCGAGCGCCCAGACCTCCATCTCGCCGAAGCGCTGTCCGCCGAACTGCGCCTTGCCGCCCAGCGGCTGCTGGGTGACGAGCGAGTACGGTCCGGTCGATCGCGCGTGCATCTTGTCGTCGACCAGGTGGTGCAGCTTCAGCACGTGCATGTAGCCCACGGTGACCGGACGCTCGAAGGCCTCGCCGGTGCGGCCGTCGAACAGGCGCGCCTGCGTCTTGCTTGCGGTCAGCTGCGAGCGCCTGGCCACGTCTTCCGGGTAGGCCAGGTCGAGCATCGCGTGGATCTCCTTCTCGGCCGCGCCGTCGAACACCGGCGTGGCGAACGGGACGCCGTCCTTCAGGTGCCCGGCGAGCTGGACGATCTCGTCCTCGGACAGGGCGTCGATCTCCTCGGGCTTGCCCGAGCGGTTGTAGAGCTCCTTCAGGAACGCGCGCAGCTGGGTGGCCTTGGCATTCGTCGCCATCTCGCCGATGCGCTGGCCCAGGCCCTTGGCGGCCCAGCCCAGGTGCGTCTCGAGGATCTGGCCGACGTTCATCCGCGACGGCACGCCGAGCGGGTTCAGGACGATGTCGGCCGGAGTCCCGTCGGCCATGTACGGCATGTCCTCGACCGGGACGATGCGGGAAACGACGCCCTTGTTGCCGTGACGGCCGGCCATCTTGTCGCCGGGCTGCAACCGGCGCTTCACGGCCAGGTACACCTTGACCATCTTCAGCACGCCCGGCGGCAGTTCGTCGCCCTGCGTCAGCTTCTTCTTCTTGTCCTCGAAGGCCTGGTCGAACTGCTTGCGCTTCAGTTCGATCGAGTCCTTGAGCGACTCGAGCTGCGCCGCCGCCTCGTCGTCCGACAGGCGGATCTCGAACCAGTGGTACTTCTCGAGGGAGTCGAGGTAGTCCTTCGTGATGACCGTGCCCTTCGCGATCTTGCGAGGGCCGCCCGTGGCTTCCTTCTTCAGGAGCACGCGCTCGATCCGCTGGAACGCGTCGCCCTCCACGATGCGCAGTTGGTCGTTCAGGTCCTGGCGGTACCTCTTCAGCGCGTCGTCGATGATCTGCTGGGCGCGCTTGTCGCGAACGATGCCTTCGCGCGTGAACACCTGGACGTCGATCACCGTGCCGCTCATGCCCGACGGCACGCGCAGCGAGGTGTCCTTCACGTCGGAGGCCTTCTCGCCGAAGATGGCGCGCAGCAGCTTCTCTTCCGGCGTCAGCTGGGTCTCGCCCTTGGGCGTGACCTTGCCGACCAGCACGTCCCCGGCGTTGACTTCGGCGCCGATGTAGACGATGCCCGAGTCGTCGAGCCGCGCGAGCTGGTTCTCCGACAGGTTGCTGATGTCCCGCGTGATCTCCTCGGGGCCCAGCTTCGTGTCGCGCGCGACGACGTTGAGTTCCTCGATGTGGATCGACGTGTAGCGGTCGTCGGCGACGACGCGCTCGCTGATCAGGATCGAGTCCTCGAAGTTGTAGCCGTTCCACGGCATGAACGCGACCAGCATGTTCTGGCCGAGCGCCAGTTCCCCGAGGTCGGTCGACGCGCCGTCGGCGATCACGTCGCCCTTGGCGATGACGTCGCCCTTCTTGACGATCGGCGTCTGGTTGATGTTCGTGTTCTGGTTCGAACGCGTGTACTTGGTCAGGTTGTAGATGTCGACGCCGACCTCGCCTGCGACGTTCTCGCGGTCATCGACGCGCACGACGATGCGGTTGGCGTCGACGTAGTCGACCATGCCCCCGCGCAGCGCCTGCACGGTCGTGCCCGAGTCCACCGCGACCGTGCGCTCGACGCCGGTGCCGACGAAGGGCTTCTCCGGACGCAGGCAGGGCACGGCCTGGCGCTGCATGTTGGAGCCCATCAGCGCGCGGTTGGCGTCGTCGTGCTCGAGGAACGGGATCAGGGAAGCCGCCACGGAGACGATCTGCGACGGCGCGATGTCCATGTACTGAACCCGTTCGGGCGACATCAGCACGAACTC